>NZ_CABVPN010000003.1 GCF_902499115.1 Burkholderia diffusa | reverse complement strand
TTCGCGAGCACCTCAAGTTGCTCATCAACGTAAAACGCCCCGATCGCAAATGCGATCGGGCCGTCAAGTCCCGTCCTACTCGTTACGCTGTCCGGTTCCTCAGAAAGAACCTTAACTGAACGGCATTACGCCTTGCGCGGCGTTTTTTTTCGTCCGATCGGCATTCGACGCTGCCCTGCCCGACATCGGTCGCGCGATTCATCCACCGCGCCCTGCACCGGCTGCGCTAGCGCGCCGCTATCCGTCGACGGAAATGCTCCGTACCGGACACGATCTTGTCGAGCACCGCATCGAGCGCCCAGAACCGCTCCCGCACGTCGTAGTCGATCGAGCGGCAGCGAATCGATCCGAACGTGCCGATCCGTTGATGATAGATCTTCGCGAGCGCCGGGTAGCCAAGCGCTTCCGACACCGCCGAGAGCACCAGGAACGCCGACAATTCTTCGGCAAGCGCCGGATCCGAGTCGCTCTGCGTGCGCAGCCACCGATACAGATCGGGATGGAAGTTGGTGAACACGCCGTTGAAACCAGCGGAGCCCGCCTTCATCGCATCCCATGCGATCGCGGCGTTCGCATTCAGGATCCTCATCGGCGAGCCCGCGGCCAGCGCAACGCGTCGCTTCACCGTCTCCAGGTCGCAGCTCACGTCCTTCAGCATCACGAAGCGGCCGGTGTCGATGCACGCGCGCAGTTCGTCATCGGACAGCAATCGCCGATAAGGCGCCGGACATTCATACAAGCCAAGCGGCAGATCCGCCGGCAATCGGGCGAGCAGCTTGTGAAGATGATCGAGAAATGCGGCGCTGCCCTTGCGCTGTGGATCGAGGCGGTTGGTCACGAGCACGACGCCCTGCGCACCCGATTCCGCCGCGGCACACAGCTCGGCGACCTGCGCGTCCAGATCTTCGCTGACGTGCCCGGACGCGACGACAGGCACGCGCCCGGCCACCCGCTCAACCACGAAACGCGCAAGCTCCGCCCGTTCTGCAAGACTCAGGAATTGCATCTCGCTCGATTGCGCGACCGCGAACAGCGCATCCGAGCCGTGCGCCAGATACCATTCGATGAGTCGCTCGAGACCCGCGTAGTCGATCGAGCCGGTATCGTCGAACGGCGTCAGCATCACCGGCACGATCCCTTCGATGGTCGTGCTCGCCTGCTGATGTGATTGCATCTGTTTCTCCTTCCTTCAATGAATACAGGGGGTAGCCGGCGGCCTCAGGCCGGAAGCGCGCCAGGCGCCGCACTCGCGGACTGCTCGGGAATCGGCTTGCGCACCAGCAGCAGGTAAGCCATTGCGCCGGCGAATGCGATTGCCGCCGCCGTCAGCAGCGCCGGCACGAACGACCACTTCTGCGCGATCACACCCGTCAGGATCGGCGCGAGCGCACCGCCGATGAAACCGCCGAAATTCTGGATCGCGCCGAGCGATGCGACACGGCTCGGCGGTGCGGCCGCCGTCGCGAGCGCCCACGAACATGCCGATGCCGCATTGGCGAGAAAGATCACGACCGAAATGCATGCGAGCGCCACCGTGTTGCTCTGCACGAGCGCGGCCGGAATCGTGAACGCGACCATCCCGAGCATCGCGACGACCACCGCATTGCGCCGGCTCACGACTGGCGAGCGGCTACGGCGCGTCACCAGATCCGACAGCCAGCCGGCAACGAGCGAACCGACGAACCCGCACAGGAACGGCACGGATGCCGCAAACCCGGTGCGAATGAGGCTCATGTGACGCTCCATCGTCAGATATCCCGGCAGCCAGGTCAGATAGACCCAGTTCAGATACACCGAACCGAAGAATCCGATCAGCATGCCCCAGGTCGTGCCGTGCGAAAACAGACTGCGCCAGTCGGCGAAGGTCAGCTTGGGTGCCGCGACGGCCGTCTGCGCATCGGCATCGAGATACGCTCGTTCCGCCGCGGTCAATTGCGCACGCGCCGGATCGCGATACGACGCAAACCAGACGACGGCGACAACGAGACCGAGTGCCCCTGTGACGACGAATGCCCAGCGCCAGTCGAACGAGGCGACGAGCACCGACAGCAGCAACGGCGCGAGCGCGGTACCGAGCGGCGACGCCGCGTTGAAGATCCCGGTCGGCGTACCGCGTGCACGCAACGGAAACCAGTTGCTCACCACTCGCGCCGCCGACGGGAACTGCGGCGCCTCGCCGATGCCGAGCACGATGCGCGCGACGATGAACCAGCCGAAGGTGGAGACGAGGCCGCCCGCTGCCTGCGCGAACGACCAGGCGATCAGCCCGATGCCGAGCAGCCGTCGCGGCCCGATGCGATCGACGAGTCCGCCGACCGGAAACTGGCACAGCGCATAGCTCCACGAGAATGCCGACAGCAGCAACCCCATCTGCGAGAGCGACAGCCCGAGATCGCTCCGGATTGCCGAACTCGCGACGGCCAGCGTGCCGCGATCGAGATAGTTGACGATTCCGCTCGCCATCAGCAGCGCAAGCGCGATACGTTGTCCGCGCCGGATACGTGGCGGCGCAGTCGGAACAGCCTGGTCTTCGTTCATTTCGATTGTCTCCATGTCATAGGCGGGTGCCTGCCCGCGCTTTCCGTCGTCGCGGAATCTATACCGCCATGCTCTCCACTTCTTCGCGTGTCGGAATCGACGTCTGCGCGCCGTGGCGCGTGACGCTGATTGCGGCCGCACGCTGGCCGAACGCGATCGCGTCGTCCATCGACGCACCACTCGTCCGGGCGGCCGCGAATCCGCCGACGAAGGTGTCGCCGGCCGCCGTGGTATCGACGGCGGCCACAGCCATTGCCCGATGGCGGCCGTTCCCTGCGCTGCCGCGCCAGCAGACGCCGCGCGCACCCAGCGTGACCAGCACGTTGCCGACGCCTTTCGCGCGCAGCGCCTTGGCGGCGCGCACCGCCGAGGCGTCGTCGCCGACGGCGATGCCGGTCAGCGACTCCGCTTCCGTTTCGTTGACGACGAGGTAGTCGATCTGGGCCAGCAACGCGTCGAACAGCGGCCGTGCAGGCGCCGGATTGAGCAGCACCGGCGTGCGATGTGCGATCGCACTGCCGATTGCGCGCGCGACGCTCTCGATCGGCACCTCGAGCTGGCACACCATCAGCGCCGCGCCGGCGATCGCCTCGCGCGCCTCGTCGATCAATTCGGCATCGAGGCGTGCGTTTGCACCGGGCACGACCACGATGCTGTTCGCCCCGTGCGCATCGACCGTGATCGTCGCCACGCCGGTTGCCTCGCCGTCGATCCGGTGCAGGTGCGTCACGTCGATACGTTCGGCCGCCAGCGCGTCGTGCACGCGCGCCCCGAACGCGTCGTCGCCAACGCAGCCGATCATCGCGACCGACGCCCCCAGACGGGCCGCCGCCACCGCCTGGTTCGCACCCTTGCCGCCGTGAACGGTCTGGAAGGTCGTGCCGAGCAGCGTTTCGCCCGGCACGGGCAGCCGTGGCGCATGCGTGACGAGGTCGACGTTGATACTGCCGACGACCGCGATTCGAGGGGGCTTTGCGCGGATCTTCATTCAATGTAACCGCTTACATTTGCGGCCAACAAAATAGCCGGAACGGCCGTCGTCGACGAAAATTTCACAATGCGGCTGCAATCTGTGTCTGACATAATACGGAGTAGCATCAAGATAGCGCTTACATTCGCACAGGCACGACCGGGAATGCAAGCAGGACCACGATGAATCGAGGGTAAACGATGGCGTTTTTGACCACGCGCGGCGCCTGCGGGGCAGCCGCGCCCGGGGATGACCAATGAGTACGCCCCCATCCAGCGGCGGCGCGGCTCGCGCACGCCGCGGCAGCGGTCGATCGGTGCTCGGGGATGTCGCGAAACTCGCCGGCGTGTCGACCGCGACCGTTTCGCGTGTCTACAACGACCCCGGCAAGGTCTCGGCCGACGTGCAGCAGCGCGTGCGCGACGCGGCACGCGCACTGAACTGGATTCCCAACGCGGCCGGCCGAGCACTCGCATCCACGCGAACCCACATCACGGGTGCGATCATCCCGACGCTCGACGACCAGGTGTTTGCGTCGCAGGTAGCGGGCATGCAGGCGGTCATGGCCGAGCACGGCATTACCCTGTTCCTCGGCTGCTCGAATTACGACCCGGCACAGGCGCTCGCGCAGGTGCGCGCGATGCTGTCGCGCGGCGTCGAAGCCGTGTCGCTGGTCGGCGAAGCCTATCCGGCGGAAGTATTCGAACTGCTCGACCTGCATCGGGTGCCGTACGTCGTCACCTATGCCTACCGCGACGACAGCCCGCACTGCTGCATCGGTTTCGACAACCGCGCGGCATTCGCGCGACTGACCACGCACCTGCTCGACCTTGGGCATCGCGATTTCGCGATCATCATGCAGCCTTCGGCGGACAACGATCGTGTGCAGGCCCGCCTGCGCGGCATCCACGACACGCTCGCCGCGCGTGGGCTCGCGGTCCGGCCGATCCACCAGCATGAAGGCCCGGCCACGATCGCGTTCGGGCGTGCGAGCCTGCGCGCGATCGCCGACAGCGGGGCGACGCGCCCAACGGCCGTGATCTGCGGCAACGACGCGCTCGCGCTCGGCGCCCTACTGGAAGCGCAGGCAATCGGCCTCGAGGTGCCGTCGCAATTGTCGATCACCGGCTTCGACGATGTCGCGCTGGCTCGCGAAATCCGGCCTGCGCTGACGACGATGTGGGTCGACACCGATGCGATCGGCCGCAAGGCCGCCCGCGCGTTGCTCGACGCACTCGAGCACGGAGAAGCCGGGCCCGGTTGCGCGATCCTGCCGGAGTTGCGGGTGCGCGAATCGGCCGCGCCGCCGAATTCGGCGGCCCAATGAAAACGGGGCGCCCCAGGCGCCCCGTTTCGCATCGAATCGGTCGAGCCGGCGCGTGCCGGCCCCGCTGCATCAGGTCGCGCTGCCCGCGATCTTCGGCGTCGGCGTCTCGACGTCGCCGCACTGCGCACGATGGCGCAGCGCATGGTCGATCAGCACCAGCGCGAGCATCGACTCGGCGATCGGGGTCGCGCGAATGCCGACGCACGGATCGTGGCGGCCGAAGGTTTCGACCGTCGCCTCTTCGCCGGACTTCGTGATCGAACGGCGCGGCGTGCGGATGCTCGATGTCGGCTTGATCGCGATCGACACGGTGATGTCCTGCCCCGTCGAGATCCCGCCGAGCACGCCGCCCGCATGGTTCCCGACGAAGCCGGCCGGCGTCAGTTCGTCGCCGTGCACCGAGCCGCGCTGCGCGACGCTGTCGAAGCCCGCGCCGATCTCGACGCCCTTCACCGCGTTGATGCTCATCATCGCCTTCGCGATGTCCGCGTCGAGCCGGTCGAATACCGGCTCGCCCCAGCCGACCGGCACGCCCGACGCAACGACGTCGATGCGCGCGCCGATCGAGTCACCGTCCTTGCGCAACGCGTCCATGTAGGCTTCCAGCTCCGGAACGACCGCCGCGTTCGGCGAGAAGAACGGATTCTCGCGAACGTGCGACCAGTCGACGAATGGCACGTCGATCTCGCCGAGACCGCTCATGTAGCCGCGCACCTCGACGCCGAAACGCTCGCGCAACCATTTCTTCGCAACCGCGCCCGCGCCGACGATCGGCGCGGTCAGGCGCGCGGACGAGCGGCCGCCGCCGCGGTAGTCGCGGATGCCATATTTCTGCCAGTAGGTGTAGTCGGCATGGCCGGGGCGGAACGTCTCGACGATGTTGCCGTAGTCCTTGCTGCGCTGGTCGGTGTTGCGGATCAGCAGCGCGATCGGCGTGCCGGTCGTCACGCCTTCGAACACGCCGGACAGGATCTCGACCTCGTCCGCCTCCTGGCGCTGCGTCACGTGCCGCGACGTGCCGGGCTTGCGGCGATCGAGTTCGACCTGGATGTCGGCTTCGGTCAGCCCCATTCCCGGCGGGCAGCCGTCGATCACGCAGCCGATCGCGGGACCGTGCGATTCGCCGAAGGTCGTGACAGTGAAAAGCGTGCCGAGGGTATTGCCGGACATGATGGAACCGCCCAAAGAGAATTGGACAAACCGATGCGCTGCCGGGACCGCTGGCAGGCCGATCGTTTGCCGGTCGAGAAAAAGAAGTAAACCGCTATTATGCCAGCCGTCCCGTGCCCGCGGGCCGCGTGAACCGTTCAGACCACACGGACCTGTCACGCAGACGGCCGGGCGCAAGGGCCGTCGACCCGCACCGTTCCGGTCAAACGGGCCGGTTCGCCGCCGTCGGCACGGCCCGGCGGCTTCGCGCCGGGCCCGCCCCTGCTCACTTTCGCGCGCCGCGCAACTCGGTCACCGCGGCCTGCAGCGCCTCGGGCGTCGCGACCGGGGCCGGGATCGGCTCGCCGACCGCGAGCGTCAGCCGGCTCATCACGCCGCGCTTGATGGGTCGCGGCATGCGCGCATCGGCATGACGGGAGAAATAGCTGCCCCACAGCCCGCGCAACGCCATCGGAATCACGGGCGCCGGCGTACGGCCCAGGATTTCGGTGATGCCGTGGTGGAACATGTTGATGTCCCCCGTCTTGGTCAGCTTGCCTTCCGGGAAGATGCACACGAGTTCGCCATCCTTCAGCGCGGCCTCGCACGCGTCGTACGCGCGTGCGAGCATGTCGGGATCCTCATGGCGCGGCGCGATCGGAATCGCCTTCGCATGCCGGAACACCCAGCTCGCGAAGCGTGTCTTGAATATCCGGTGATCCATCACGAACCGGATCGGCCGCGGGCTCGCCGCCGCCAGCACGAGCGCGTCGACGTAGCTCACGTGGTTGCATACGAGCACGGCCGCGCCCTCTTCCGGGATTCGCTCCGCATGCACGAGGCGAATCCGGTAGAACGTGTGCACCAGCACCCACGCGACGAAGCGCAGCAGGAACTCCGGAACGAGCAGGTAGATGTACGTCGCGACCACGACGTTCAGCAGCGCGGTGACGAGGAACAGGCCCGGGATGTCGACGCCGGCCTTGGTCAGCCCCATCGCCATCAGGGCCGACAGGATCATGAACAGCGCGTTCAGGATGTTGTTCGCGGCGATGATCCGCGCACGATGGGTCGGCGCGCTGCGACTCTGGATCAACGCATACAGCGGCACGCTGTAGAAGCCGCCGAACATCGCGAGCAGGAACAGGTCGGCCAGGATGCGCCAGTGGCGCGCACCGGCCAGGAATTCCCCGACCGACAGCAAATGCCCGGGCGACGGCAGCGAGTGGCTCGCGAAATACAGCTCGATCGCGAACACGCTGATGCCGATCGAACCGAGCGGCACGAGGCCGATCTCGACGCGCCGCTGCGACAGCCGCTCGCACAGCAGCGAGCCGAGGCCGATCCCGACGGAGAACGTCGCGAGCAGGACCGTGACGACATCGGGGCTCGCGGACAGCACATCCTTCGCAAAATTGAAGAATGACGTCAGGAACGTCGCGCCGACGAACCACAGCCATGAGATGCCGAGCAGGCTCAGAAACACGGTGCGATTCTGTCGCGCGAGCCCGAGGTTGCGCCACGTCTCGCTGAACGGGTTCCAGTTGATCACGAGATCGGGCTGCGGCGCCGGCGTCGGCGGCACGCGCTGCGCGACGAGCCGCCCCGCGAGCGCGATGACGACGACGCTGACGGCGAGCACGCGCTCACCGCTGCCTTCGATGCCCGCGGCCGCACCGCCGATGATCGTCCCGATCAGGATCGCGATGAACGTGCCCATCTCGACGAGGCCATTGCCGCCGACCAGTTCGTGGTCGCCGAGATGCTGCGGCAGGTACGAATACTTGACGGGGCCGAACAGCGTCGAGTGCATCCCCATCATGAACGTGCACAGGTACAGCAGCGTCGCGCTGTGCGTGACGAAGCCGGCCGCGCCGACCAACATCAGCACGATCTCGAAAGTCTTCACGAAGCGCGTGAGCGTCGCCTTGTCGTATTTGTCGGCGATCTGGCCGGAGGTGGCCGAAAACAGCACGAACGGCAGAATGAAGATCGCGGAAATCAGGAATGCGGCCGTCTTCGCGTCGACGCCCGAGAACCGCGTGGTGTGATAGGTGACGAGCGATGTGAATCCGATCTTGAACACGTTGTCGTTCAGCGCCCCGAGGAACTGGGTCGTGAAGAACGGCGCGAAACGGCGCTGGCGCAACAGGTCGAATTGCGACGCGTGGGCGCGCCGTTCGCCGCGCGACGCGGAAGAGACTTGCGTGTGATCGCTCATGCGGAATACGCGCGCATCGTCTAGGCGAAGCTGCGCGGGCCTTGTATGGTTGTCGAAAAAACGGCGGCGCAGGCTGAACCTGCGCCGCCGTGCGCCGAGTGGCAGCGCCCGCGCGTCATGGCACAGGGCGCGACGTGCTTCACGGCTTCTGCGCTTCGGCTTCCGATTCCGGCCAGTCGCGGATGTACGCCTTCAGCATCCGGTTCTCGAAGCTTTGCGCCTCGACGACCGTCTTCGCGACGTCGTAGAACGAGATGACGCCCATCAGCACCTTCTTGTCGAGCACCGGCATGTAGCGCGCGTGGCGCTCGAGCATCATCCGGCGCACTTCGTTGACATCGGTTTCCGGCGTGCACGTGAGCGGCTCGTCCATCACCTTGCGCACCTGCACGTCGCCGATCGCGCCGCCGTTCACGTGGAGACGCAGGATGATCTCGCGGAACGTCAGCATCCCGACGAGATCGCCGTACTCCATCACGACGAGCGAACCGATATCGTGTTCGGCCATCGTATCGACCGCTTCGCGCAGCGGCTTATCGGGCGTCACCGTAAACAGCGTGTTGCCCTTCACTTTCAGAATATCGCTGACGCGCATCGTAGTCCCCTCATGCTTGAATGCAAATCCGCTTTCGATCCTATCGGAAAGCCTGTCAAAAGGAAAGCGCGGGCCCGCGCGGCGCGGCCGCCGCCGCTTGCGGACGCGGGCCGCCCGCCGCACAATGACTCCATCGACAGCGGCCCGAGGAGACGGCCATGGCGCATACGCATACGGAGCAATTCGCCAGCTTCGCTGATTTCTACCCGTACTATCTGAACGAGCACCAGAACCTCACGTCGCGGCGGCTGCACTTCATCGGCTCGCTCGGCGTGATCGGCTGCGTCGCGATGGCGATCGCGACGGGCCACTGGCCGTGGCTGCCGGCGGCGGTCGTGTGCGGCTACGGATTCGCGTGGGTCGGACACTTCTTCTTCGAGAAGAACCGCCCCGCCACGTTCCGGCACCCGATCTACAGCCTGATGGGCGACTGGGTGATGTTCAAGGACATCTGCACCGGGAAGATCCCGCTGTAACGCCCGCCCGGCGGCGCGTCACGCCGTTTTCGGCGGCCGCGCGTGCGGGTCGGGCGCCGCGCCGGGCACAGACCCCGGCACGGTCTCCGCCGGCTGCACGCCGGCGAGCCGGTGCTCGGCGATCAGCGACGCAAGCGATACGTCGAACCGGTCGTTCGACAGCACCTCCAGCAATGCCGCACCTTCGACGTGGCTGCGGCGTCGCTGCAGCTGGTAGGTCAGTTCCGTGCGGTCGATCACCAGCACGTCGAACAGCTGCGCCAGCGTCAGTTGCTCCGGATTCGCCAGCAGGATGTAGCGCGGCGCGGGTTCGCCGCTTTCCAGCCGCGCGATCCATTCCCGCTCCTCCATCGTCAGCAGCAGCCGCTGCGCGGTTTCCATGTCGCAGCGCAACATGGTCGCGAGCCGCATCGCGGTATAGCCCGCCTTGCCGACCGCGCGCGCTTCGGCCAGTCGCGCGAGCAATTCGAGCGCGTCGAGCAGATCGCTGCCCGGATAGTGGATGCGATGGAACTGGCCGACGCGAATCGCCGGCAGCGCGGACGCCACCATCGCGCCGAGCAGCGCGATGAACCAGCTCAGGTACACCCACAGCAGGAACACCGGCAGCGCCGCGAACGCACCGTAGACGGCCGTATAGGTCGGAATGCGCCGCACGTAATAGCCGAAGCCGCGCTTCGCGAGCTCGAACGCGATAGCCGCGAACAGCCCGCCGATCACCGCGTCGCGCCATGCGACCGTGCAGTTCGGCAGGTACACGTACAGCAACGTGAACGCGAGCACGGTCAGCGGCAGCGACACGAACGCGAGCAGCCATTCGACGATCGACGTCGACGGCCCGGCGCCGGTGAACGCCAGCGACTGCGTGAATAGGTACGACGAGATCGACAGGCTCACGCCGAACAGCAAGGGGCCAAGCGTGATCAGCGCCCAGTACGCGAGCACGCGCTGCGCGAACGGCCGCGGCTTGCGCACCCGCCAGATCAGGTTGAACGCGGACTCGATCGTCATCATCGTCATCACCGACGTGACGACGAGCACGATCAGGCCGGCCGTGGTCAGCCCCTTGGCCTTCGACGCAAACTGGTTCAGGTACTTGAAGATCTGGACGTTGAACTGCGCGGGCATCAGGTGATCCGCGAGGAACCCCTGCAGCGAGATCTGAAACGATGCGAACATCGGGAACGCGGTGAACAGCGCGAACGCGACCGTCACGAGCGGCACGAGTGCCAGCATCGTCGTGAACGTGAGGCTGCCCGCCACTTGCGGGATGCGATCCTCGGCGCTACGCCGGGCCGCGAACTGCGCGAGGCGCTTGAGGGTGTCGAGATCGACGCTCAACTTCGGCAAACGGCTTCTCCTTCTCGATGGCGCGTGCGCGACGGCGCGCCGCCGCCGCGCTGCGCGACGACTTCAGCCCCTATAATAGCCGCTCGATCCAGCAGGGGCCGACTGCACCGGGCATGCGCGCGGCCGCACGCGGCCCCGTCGCCCATGAAAGACATTCTCGTCCTCTATTACAGCCGCCACGGCGCCACGCGCGATCTCGCGCTAGCTATCGCGAACGGCATCGACAGCGTGCCCGGCATGCAGGCCCGCATCCGCACCGTGCCGCCCGTCTCGACTGTCTGCGAAGCCACCGCCCCCGACATCCCCGACGACGGCCCGCCCTACGCGGAACTCCGCGATCTCGAGGAATGCGCGGGCCTCGCGCTCGGCTCGCCGACCCGCTTCGGCAACATGGCCGCCTCCCTCAAGTATTTCCTCGACGGCACGACCCCGCAATGGCTGTCAGGCGCGCTGACCGGCAAGCCGGCCTGCGTGTTCACGTCGACCGGCAGCCTGCACGGCGGCCAGGAATCGACGCTGCTGTCGATGATGCTGCCGCTGCTGCATCACGGGATGATGATCGTCGGGATCCCGTACACGGAAGCCGCGCTCAGCACGACGCGCACCGGCGGCACGCCATACGGCGCATCGCACGTGTCGCAGCACGATCGCAGCGCGCCCGAAGGACTGTCGGCCGACGAAAAAGCGCTCGCGGCCGCGCTCGGCGCGCGGCTCGCCCGCGCGGCGTCGGCCCTGTCCGCCGCCCAGGCGGCCGAAGCCGCATGAATGCGCCCGCCCGCCCCGCCGTCGCCGCCCGGCCGCGCTACGCGCTGGCCGCGGCCGCGTGCCTCGTCGCACTGATCGCGCTGTCGCTCGCGTGGGAACTGTGGCTCGCGCCGCTGCGGCCGGGCGGCTCGGCGCTGATGCTCAAGGCCGTGCCGCTCGCGCTCGCGCTGCCCGGCGTCTGGCGGCGTAACATCTATACGATGCAGTGGGCGAGCATGCTGATCCTCGTCTATTTCGCCGAAGGCATCGTGCGCGGCATGTCCGACCGCGGGTTGTCCGCGACGCTCGGCTGGTGCGAGACCGCGCTCGCCGTCGGCTTCTTCGTGGCAGCGCTTGCATACGTCGCGCCGTTCAAGCGCGCGGCGAAGCGGCAGCGCGCCGCGTCCTGACCCTTACGCGACCGAACGTGATGAATTCTTCCGAAGCCTTCGTTTCCGCCTGCCGCGACGCGATCGGCGCCACCTACGTTCTGACCGATCCGCACGACACCGAGCCGTTCCTGATCGACTGGCGCCGCCGCTACCAAGGCCGCGCGTGCGCGGTGCTGAAACCGGCCGATACGGCCGAAGTCGCCGCGCTCGTCCGGCTCGCGAACACGCATGGCGTCGCGCTCGTGCCGCAGGGCGGCAACACGGGCCTCGCCGGCGGCGCGACGCCTGACGCGAGCGGCGGCCAGGCCGTGCTGAGCCTCGCGCGCCTGAACCGCGTGCGTGCGCTCGATCCGCACAACAACACGATCACGGTCGAAGCCGGCGTGATCCTCGCCGACGTGCAGGCGCGCGCCCGCGAAGGCGGCCGCCTGTTCGCGCTGAGCCTCGCCGCCGAAGGCAGCTGCACGATCGGCGGCAACCTGTCGACCAACGCGGGCGGCACCGCGGTGCTGCGCTATGGCAACGCGCGCGAGCTGTGCCTCGGGCTCGAGATCGTGACGCCGCAGGGTGAGACCTGGGACGGCCTGCGCGGCTTGCGCAAGGACAACACGGGCTACGACCTGCGCGATTTGTTCATCGGTGCGGAGGGCACGCTCGGGATCATCACGGCCGCCGTGATGAAGCTGCATCCGCTGCCGGCCGCGCAGGTCACCGCGCTGGCCGCGCTCGAGTCGCCGCACGCGGCGCTCGACTTCCTCGCGCTCGCGCAGCGCGCGGCCGGCCCGCTGTTGACCGGCTTCGAGCTGATGTCCGACTTCTGCATGCAGCTCGTCGGCAAGCATTATCCGCAACTGCGCTATCCGTTCGACCGCACGCATGCGCAGACGGTGCTGCTCGAACTGTCGGACAACGAAAGCGAAACGCACGCCCGCGCGCTGTTCGAAAAGCTGATGGAAGAGGCGTTCGAGGCCGGGCTCGTGGTCGACGCGGTGGTCGCGGAAAATCTTGCGCAGTCGCGCGCGTTCTGGGATCTGCGCGAACACATCCCGCTCGCGCAGGCCGACGAGGGACTGAACATCAAGCACGACATCGCGGTGCCGATCTCGTCGATCGCGCGCTTCATCGACGAAACCGACGCGGCAATCCAGCAGGCCGCGCCCGGCGCACGGATGGTCACGTTCGGCCACCTCGGCGACGGCAACCTGCACTACAACGTGCAGACGCCCGAAGGCGGCGACCCGAAGGCGTTCCTCGCGGAATTCCAGAAGCCGATCAATCGCATCGTCTACGACAACGTGCACCGCCACCACGGCACGATCAGCGCGGAGCACGGGATCGGCCAGTTGAAGATCGACGACGCACAGCGCTACAAGTCGCCGGTCGAAACGGCACTCATGCGCACGCTGAAGAACGCGCTCGACCCACGCGGGCTGATGAATCCCGGCAAGGTCCTGCGCTGAAGCCCCCAACCCGGAGCGATGTCCATGAGAGTTCGCGTCCTTTCCGACCTGCATCTCGAAAGCAACCAGCCCGACACGATCGCGCATGCCGATGCGGATCTCGTCGTGCTGGCCGGCGACATCCACAATCACGCGGAAGGCCTGCGCTGGGCCGCCGAAACGTTCGACACGGACGTGCCGGTGATCTACGTGCCGGGCAACCACGAGTACTACGACGGGGAATTCGGCGCGCTCGAAACCGCGATGCGCGACGCCGCGCAGGCGATCGACAACGTGCATTACCTGAACAACGGCGTGTACGTCGATCCGGCGCAGCGCTTCCGCGTGCTGGGTACGACGCTGTGGTCCGATTTCTCGCTGTTCGGCGCCGACGAGACGAGCATCGCACGCGCGATCGATGCCGGCATGCGTGTGATGCTCGATTTCAAGGGCTTGATCCAGGTGACGTGGCCGCACGATGCGGCACTGCATGCGGCGGTGGCGCCGGAGCGGGATTTCACGCCGGCCGACGCGATCGCGCTGCACCGGCAAGGCCGTGCGTGGCTGGAAGCACGGCTCGCGACGCCGTTCGACGGCCGCACGATCGTCGTCACCCATCATGCGCCGCACCTGCGCTCGCTGGCCGAGCGTTACGCGGAAGACCTCGCATCTGCGGGATTCGTCACGGACATGGCTGAACTCGTGCGGCCGCCCGTGGACCTGTGGATCCACGGCCACACGCATACATCATTCGATTACGTGACCGACAGCGGCACGCGCGTGGTGTGCAACCCGCGCGGCTATATCCACCGGCGCACCGGCGAACTGGAAAATCCCGCGTTTGCGTGGGACAGAGTGGTCGAACTCGGCTGAGCGCCCGGCCGTCGGGGCGCGTGATGCGGCCCTTCCCGATCCGAAAGGCCGCCCGATCAGCGATCGGCGCGGCGCGATCCGTTCGACGACGGGCGCACCCGCACCGGCACCGGCTTCATCCGTGCCTTCATCGCGCGCAGCAGATCGCGCGTCGCCGCGGCGGCAGCAGCCGCACCAAGCAGAACTCCAAGGCCGATCATCAGTTGCGTATCCATTGCGACTCCGGGTATGGGCAGATCCAAATCTCTCTGATTTGAACAGTATCAAACTGTCCGCCGTCCGAGGGTAAAAAAATGTTGCGCGAAGGACAAATCTCGTCAGATCGGGGTCGACCGCGCGCTCATGTCGCAGCCGTGAACTGCGCGAGCGCGGCTTCGTCGGCTTCGAGCGTGGCCGGCAACTCGTCGCGCAAAAAATCGACCCAGGTGCGGATTTTCGCGTCGAGGTACTGGCGCGACGGATACAGCGCGTAAATGTTCATCACGTGCGACCGGTATTCGGGCATCACGCGCACGATGTGCCCGCTGCGCAGCCCGCCGATCGCCGAATAGAGCGGCAACCCGCCGATCCCCATTCCTTCCCGCACGGCCACCGCGAGCGCCTCTGCGACGTTCACGCGGAACGGCGGCGCCGTGATCGGAATCACCTCGTCGCCGCGCGGCCCCGACAGCGACCACTCGTCGAAGTGAAATCCCGGCGCGACCATCCCGAGACAGACGTGATGCTCGAGATCCGCGGGAGTCCGCGGCACGCCGTGCGCGTCGACATAGCCGGGCGACGCGCACACGACGCTGTAGCTCTCGCCGAGCCGCTGCGACACGAGCCCCGAATCGGGCAGGTCGCGGCCGACGACGATCGCGACGTCGTACCCCTCGTCGAGCAGGTCGGGCATCCGCTGCGCGAGCGTCAGTTCGACGTGCACGTCCGGATAGCGCTGCCGATAGCGCGCGATGGCCGGCACCAGGTAGTGCTGCCCGAGGCTCGTGAAGCAATGGACCTTCAGCTTGCCCGACGGGCGCGCGTGCGCGTCGCCCGCTTCGGCCTCGGCCTGGTCGACGTACGCGAGGATCTGCTCGCAGCGCTGCAGGTAGCGCTCGCCTGCCTCGGTCAGCGCGATCCGGCGTGTCGTCCGGTTCAGGAGGCGCGTGCGCAGGTGCGCCTCGAGATCCGACACGGCGCGCGACGCGTAGGCAGTAGTCGAATTCATCTGCTGGGCGGCCGCGGTAAAGCTTCCCGCGTCGACCACGCGGACGAATACCCGCATGTTTTGTAGCGTATCCATCCCATTACCCGTTTGAATCCGGATGGATTGTTGCACAGGGTCGAACAAATATTATCTCAGGATTCGTAAAAATGACTTGCATCCTTGTCCATTTATTCAGGAATCACTGAAAAATATAATCGCATCCGACTCATCTATATCCGAAAGGGAGAAAATCGTGCGGTCTCCGGCAACAAAAGGGACGCTGGCACTGGCGGTTCTTGCAGTCTCATTAATAATGGCCGGGTGCGCGAGCATGGGCGACAACAAGCCGCAGTCCGCCCGCATCGAAGCGAACACGCTCGATGCCGGTGCCGCCATCCGCGCGGCGAACCGCGACGCGGGCTGGCCCGCGTCCGACTGGTGGCGCGCTTACCGCGACCCGCAGCTCGACGCGTGGATCGCCGCCGCGCAGGCCGGCAACCCGACCCTCGCGGCCGCCGAGGCCCGCGTTCGCGAAGCGCAGGCGATGGCACGCGTGGCCCGTTCCGCGGAATTGCCGCAGATCAACGGCAACCTGTCGCTGATGCGCCAGCACTGGCCCGATAACGTCTACTACGGCCCGGGGCCGCTCGCCAACACCGACACGTGGAACAACACCGGCACGCTCGGCCTGTCGTACCACCTCGACCTGTGGGGCAAGGACAAGAACGCGACCGAGCGCGCGCTCGACACCGCGCATGCGACCGCAGCCGACGCACGGGCGGCGAAGCTCGAGCTCGAGGTCAACGTCGTACGCGCGTATGTCGGCTTGTCGATGAACTACGCGCTGCTCGACCTCGCGCACGAAACGTTCGAACGCCAGCGCTCACTGGCCGATCTCGCGCGCAAGCGCCTGCAGGCGGGCCTCGGCACGCAGCTCGAAGTCAGCCAGGCCGAATCGACGCTGCCCGACTACGAGCGCCAGATCGACAGCTATGAAGAAGCGATCCAGCTCGCGCGCCACCAGCTCGCCGCGCTCGCGGGCAAGGGCCCGGGCGCCGGCGATGCGATCAAGCGGCCGAGCCTGTCGCTCGACGCGCCGGCCGGCTTGCCGTCCGCCATGCCGGCCGACCTGCTCGGCCGTCGCCCGGACGTCGTCGCGGCCCGCTGGATGGTCGACGCGCAGGCACGGGGCATCGATGTCGCGAAAGCCGCGTTCTACCCGAACATCGATCTGCTCGCGACGGTCGGCGGCTTCGGCGTGACCGCGCCGTTCGCCGACTTCCTGCGGGCGATGAACGGCGGCTGGACCGCCGGCCCCGCGCTGTCGCTGCCGATCTTCGAAGGCGGCCGCCTGCGCGCGCAACTCGGTGCAGCCGACGCCGGCTACGACCAGGCGGTCGAGCGCTACAACCAGACGGTCGTCGGCGCGCTCAAGGACATCGCCGACCAGGTCGTGCGGATCCGCTCGCTCGATACGCAGAAGAAGGACGCCGCGCGCTCGGTCGCCGCCAACGACCGCAGCTACCAGCTGTCGCGCGAAGGCTTCCGCCGCGGGCTAACCGATTACGTGAACGTGCTGGTCGCGCAACAGCAGCTGCTGCGCGCGCAGGAGACGGCGGCCCGCATTGACGCGGAGCGCCTCGCCGCGCACGCGCAGCTGATGGCCGCGCTCGGCGGCGGCGTCGAGACGGAAACAGACGTTCAGGGCGGCCATCCGCCGCATGACGAATCCGCCGCGAGTGCCGCGTCGGCCGCACGGTAACGCGGAGCAACCGTCATGTCCGCCTCCTCCCCCGCTTCCACGCACGCCGCCGGCCCGCTCGCGGCCTGGTCCGCCGCGTTCGGCGACTGGGCCCGCAGCGACGGCGCCGCGTGGCTTTATCTGTTCAAGGCACTGCTCGCCGCGTTCATCGCGACCGGCGTGTCGATGCGGCTCGACCTGCCGGCGCCGAAGACGGCGATGACCACGGTGTTCATCGTGATGCAGCCGCAAAGCGGCGCGGTGCTCGCGAAGAGCTTCTACCGGGTCGCCGGCACGATCTTCGGGCTGATCGCGACGCTCACGTTCGTCGGGTTGTTCCCGCAGCAGCCGCAGCTGTTCCTGCTGGCCGTCGCGCTGTGGGTCGCCCTGTGCACGGCCGGCGCCGCGCGCAACCGCAACTTCCGCAGCTACGGCTTCCTGCTCGCCGGTTACACGACCGCGCTGATCGGGCTGCCGGCATCGCAACATCCGGACGGCGCGTTCATGAGCGCGATGACGCGGGTCGCCGAGATCATGGTCGGGATCGTGTCCGCAGGCGTCGTCAGCGCGCTGGTGTTTCCGCAGTACACCGGCGAGCAGATGCGCACGACCGTGCGCAAGCGCTTCAGCAGCTTCGTCGACTACGTCGCGGCGGCGCTGTCGGGCCAGCTCGACCGCGCGCACATCGAAACAATCCATGCGCGCTTCGTCGCGGATGTGGTCGGCTTCGAAGCGGCGCGCAGCATGGCCGTGTTCGAGGATCCGGACACGCGGATGCGCAGCGGCCGCCTCGCGCGGCTGAACAGCGAGTTCATGAGCGTATCGAGCCGCTTCCACGCACTGCACCAGTTGATGAACCGGCTGCGCGCGGCCGGCGCGCAGGCCGCGATCGATGCGATCGAGCCGTACTTCCGCGAAATCGCGCCACTTCTGACGCGCAATGGCGAACCGGTACGCTCGTCGGCCGACGCCGCGCTCGCGGCTGAACAGCTGCTCGCGTGGCGCGACGCGCTGCCACGCCGCATCCGCGTGACGCGCGCCGCGCTCGAGACGCAACCGGATTTTCCACTGCTCGACTTCGACACGGCCACCGAGCTGCTGTACCGCTTCATCACGGACCTGCACGAATACGCGGCGACCTATGCGTCGCTGTCGACCCCGACGCACGAGCGCGAACGCTGGATCGAGCGCTACGAACCGCGCACCAACGTGACGGCGATGGTGATCGCGGCGATTCGGACCGCGACCGTGATCCTGGTGCTCGGCTGGTTCTGGATCGAAACCGCGTGGCCGAGCGGCGTGACGATGACGCTGACGGCCGCGGCCACCTGCGCGCTCGCGTCATCGACGCCGCGCCCGACCGCGATGTCCGCCCAGATGGGCATGGGTACCGCGCTGGCCGTATGCACGGGCTTCCTGCTGACATTCGGCATCTACCCGCACATCGACGGCTTCCCGCTGCTGTGCGCGGCCCTCGCGCCGCTGCTCGCGATCGGCATCTTCATGACGTTGAAGCCGAAGCTCGCGGGCTACGGGATGGGCTACCTGATCTTCTTCAGCTTCCTCGCCGGCCCCGACAACATCACGCACTACGACCCGATGAGCTTCATGAACGATGCGCTCGCGCTGGTGCTGTCGATGCTGGTCTCGGCGATCGCGTTCGCGGTGCTGTTTCCGCCGACCGCGCCGTGGCTCAAGAAGCGGCTGTTCGCCGACCTGCGCCACCAGGTGGTCGCCGCATGCCACGCACGTCTGGCCGGACTGCGCACGCGCTTCGAGAGCGGCGCGCGCGACCTGATGTTCCAGGCGCACACGCTATCGGCCGACCAGCCCGACGTGCAGCGCGACGCGCTGCGCTGGATGTTCGCGGTGCTGGAGACGGGCAATGCGGCGCTCGACCTGCGCACCGAACTGGCGATGCTGCCGTCCGACCCGCGCTATGCGCCGACGACGCCGTGGCGACGCGCGATCGAGACGATGCGCACCGCGCTGTCCGCGCTGTTCCGCAAGCCGAACGCAGCGCGCTTCGACGCGACGCTCGACGCGGTCAACGCCGCGATCGACGCGACCCGGCAGACGCTCGATGCGTTCACGCCGTCGCGCGAGGAGCGTCATCGGCTGCAGCGCATCCTGAGTCATCTGCATTTCGTACGCACGGCGCTGCTCGATCCGGAATCGCCCCTCGAGCCGCTCAACCGCAATCGCCCCGTGCGTCCCCAACAAGGAGCCTCGTCATGATGCCGCGTGAAATCGCCATTCTCGATGCCTACATGCCCACGGTGGTCCTGATGTTCGTCCTGGGCGCGCTGGCGACCTGGGCCGTCGACCGCCTGCTTGCCTACACGGGCCTCTACCGTCTCGTCTGGCACCCGTCGCTGTTCCGTGCGTGCCTTCTCGTCTGCATTTGCGGCGGACTGAGTCTTGCCGTTTACCGTTGATTCCGAACCATCATGATTCTCAGAAAACTCTTCGGCTTCGTCGCGACCGCCGTCATCCTTCTCGTCGCGATCCTGATCGGGCGCTCGCTGTGGGTGCACTACATGGACGATCCCTGGACGCGCGACGGGCGCGTCCGTGCCGAGATCGTCAACGTCGCGCCGGACGTGTCGGGCGCGATCGTCGAGCTGCCGGTGCATGACAACCAGCTCGTGAAAAAGGGCGACCTGATCATGCAGATCGACCCGTCGCACTATCAGATCGCGGTCGAGCAGGCGCAGGCGGCCGTCGCCGCCCGCCGCGCGGAACTGCAGATGCGCCGCGACGACGCGGCCCGTCGTGCCGACCTCGACGCGCTCGTCGTGTCGAAGGAAAACCGAGAGAACGCGGCGCACAGCGCATCGAGCGCCGACGCGCAGTACCAGCAGGCAATCGCCGCGCTCGACGCCGCGAAGCTCAATCTCGAACGCACGCGCGTGGTCGCGCCGGTCGACGGCTACATCACGAACCTGCAGACGTTCAAGGGCAACTACGCGGTGGCCGGCCAGGCGAAGCTCGCGATCGTCGACAGCCATTCGTTCTGGGTCTACGGCTACTTCGAGGAAACCAAGCTGCCGCGCGTGAAGGTCGGCGCACCGGCCGAGATGCGGCTGATGAGCGGCGGCGTGATGAAGGGCCATGTCGAGAGCATCTCGCGCGGCATCTACGATCGCGACAACCCGCAAAGCCGCGACCTCGTCGCGGACGTGAACCCGACCTTCAACTGGGTGCGCCTCGCGCAGCGCGTGCCGGTGCGCATCCGCATCGACGAAGTGCCGGCCGACGTGGTGCTGTCGGCGGGCACGACCTGCACGGTCATCATCGATCCGGACAAGCAGAAGAAGTCGTGACGGCACTCCGGCCGGGCGCCACCGCACCCGGCCGCGTCATTCCCAGAAGAACCGGTAAGGCAGGAACGGCGACGGGCCGAGCCCGTATTCGCCGAGCATGTTGCGCATTCGCATCGCGAAGCCGACGGCGCCGATCAGGGCCAGCGCAACGATGACGTGCCCGCGCCGGATCCCCGGCACGTGCTGTATCGGCACGAACTGACAGCCCATCGCGAACAGCACGAGCCACTGGAAGCGCAGCCCCGCATAGCTGACCCGCGCGAGCGCGAAGCTCGCGATCTCGCAGACAAACAGGAACACGAGCGTGCGCGGCATGCGCGCCAGCAGCACCCAGCCGGCAGCGAGCGTCAGCATCGCAAGGCCGAGCGGTGCGCCGCCCGAGGTCTGCGCGGGCGGCGTGAACGCCGCATACAGGCCGACCTTCGCGAGCAGCGCGTCGTGATGCATCGCGAACAGCACGCCGCCGATCGCGACCGCCAGCCCCGCATAGCGCAGCAGGCGCAACCGTCGGATCTGCAGCAGCACGACAAGCAGCGCCGCCGACACGTGCATGCTGGTCGCCGCGGCAGCGAACGCGAGCGACGCGCCGTGCCGCCTGCGCGCCCACGCGTCCGAAGCAAGCTTCGCGACACAGAACGCGACGCCGTAGCGCAAGCCGCTCATCGCCATGTCGTAGAAGAACAGCGGAAAGATCAGCGTGGCGAACACACATGCGTCCTCGGCGCTCCGGCCGAACGCGGCCACGCAGGCGACGACGACCAGCAGCGACAGGATCGCCATCGCGATGTGCGGATCGTGCCCGAGCCACCCAAGCGCGCGCACGAGCCAGACGAAGCCCGGTTCGAGCGTGCGCGGCACGACCTTCAGGTTGCCGCTCCAGATGCCGGAAATGATGTCGTGGTAGATCGCCGTGTCGGTGCCCGTCCGGCCCCGCAGCACGGCGAACGCGGCGGCCGGCGCGATGCCCGCCGCGAGCCATCGCCACGCGGCCGTGCGCGTGCGCATTCCGATCGCGGCGGACGCGAGCATCCACACGTATCCCGTCAGGTAAATCGTCATCGTCGTTGTTACGACCCGCTCGGCGTGCGGTCGCCCCGGAGTCGGTGCGACCGCGCCGCGCGGATCTGGCCCCCAGCTATGTGGAGGCGCATTGTAAGGGATTGCGTGCGGGCCGACTGCACGGACTGTCACCGATCGACAGCAGCCCGCCAGCCTGCGCGTCGCCCACGGACGGCTCGCGCCGGCGTGGGACGAAGCGACGCTCAGGCCGCGATGCGAAAGCGTCCGACCAGCGACTTGAGGGCCTGCGCCTGCTCGTCGAGCGCGTTCGCTGCTGCGGCTGCCTGTTCGACGAGCGCCGCGTTCTGCTGCGTGCCCGCATCCATCTGCGTGACGGCGCGACCGATCTCGTCGATTCCCGCGCTCTGCTCGTCCGACGCCGCGGAGATCTCGCCGATGATGTCGGTCACGCGCTTGACCGCCCGCACCACGTCGTTCATCGTGCGGCCCGCGTCGTGCGCGAGCGCCGCGCCGTTCGCGACGCGCTCGACCGACGCGCCGATCAGCGCACGGATCTCCTTCGCCGCGGTCGCCGCGCGCTGCGCGAGCAGCCGCACCTCGCCCGCGACCACCGAAAAACCGCGTCCCTGCTCACCCGCGCGCGCCGCCTCGACCGCGGCGTTCAACGCGAGAATGTTGGTCTGGAACGCGATCCCCTCGATCGTGCCGATGATGTCGCGAATGTTCTTCGCGCTGTCGTCGATCTCGCTCATCGTCGCGACCACACGCCCGACGACTTCGCCGCCCGCCTCCGCGACGGCCGACGCATTGGCCGCGAGCGTGCTCGCTTGCCGCGCGTTCTCGGCATTCTGCCGCACCGTCGACGTGAGTTCCTCCATGCTGGCCGCGGTGCGCTCCAGCGCGACGGCCTGCTGCTCGGTGCGCCGCGACAGGTCGAGGTTGCCGGTCGAGATCTCGCCGGACGCGGCCGCGATCGCCTCGGCGCTGACGGCGATCTCGCCGACGGTCGACGCGAGCCCGGTCTGCATGTCGGACAGCGCACGCACCATGCTGTCGCGGTCGTGCCGGCCGAGCGGTATATGCCGTGTGAGGTCGCCGCGCGCGATGTCGGCGGCGATCGCCTTCGCCTCCGCGGGCTCGCCGCCGAGCTGCGACGCGAGGCGGCGCACGACCCCTTCGGCAATCGCGATCGCCAGCACGATCAGCGCGGCCGTCATCGCCGCGATCATCGCGAACGACGACGAGAAGATCGTTGCGGACGCATCGAGCGTCGCCTTCGACTTCGCGCCGCGCGTCTTCACCAGCATCGCGACGAGCTTTTCGAGCTTGCCGGTCTCGACCAGCAGCGACACGTCCTGCGTGCCGACTTGCCAGTTCATCTGCGACAGGTCGAGCGGCTGCGCCTGCACGAGCGCGACGAAATCGCGCAGATGGCCGCTCCACGTGCCGACCGCCATCGAGAACGCGCGCAGTCGCGCGGAATCGTCCGCATCGGACGGATCCGCGTATCGCTGCAGCGTCGCGAGCGCCTGGCCGATCGACGCGAGCCCCGCGCCAACCTCGGCGCCCAGGTCGTCGCGCTCCTTCGCGGTGGTCGCGGTCAGCAGCATCTTCTGCGCGCGGCTCGCGCGTAGCACCTCGGCGCGCACCTCCTCCGCCGCCCGGCTCGCGACGTGCCCCTGCTCATAGACCGACGCAATCGACGCGTTCAGCCGGCTGATCTGCCACAACGAAAACACGCCGATCGCGAGCGTGCCGGCCAGCAGGATCGCGAAGGCCGCGCGCAACGTCGCCTTGACCGTCCACGACCGGCGTTCGCGCCCGGCTGAGCGCGCGCGCCATGCGGCGGGCCTGACGGCTGCGTCGGATGCGGCGGCGGCCGCAACCGGCCTCGGATGCAATGAAGCTGCTTTCATCGATATTTCCCCGTATTGATCATGCCGCCGGAAAGGTCGGTTCCGGCGGCCGGCATTGCCGCGATGGCCCGCCATGCCGCGCGCCCTGCGCTCGCCCGGCTCGTGGCCGGTGCCGCACGTGGCGCACTTGTGATGTCGCTGCGTCGTTCTACGGCCGCCATCGGCGCGCCTTGAGTCCGGACAAACACCGATCCGGTCCCGCGCGGCCCGATGAAAGGCGGACCCGCCGCAGCGTCGCAGCGTTATACCTGGCCAAAAAACGCGTCATGGCCGAATCGTCACAGCAATGTCCGAATCGCGACAAAACTTGTCCTGACATTCTCGATGCGCCACATTAGACTTCTTTGACGCAACAACGATTCGAACGCGCCGATCCCCATCAGAGCGCGTCCCGCCACCTCAACTCGCTCAGCTCACATGGAAACCAGCCTCGATACGGGCGCCGGCGCAACAGCCGCAGCCCAGCCGTCTGCCCCACCCGCTCCGCGTACCGTTTACCCCGTGCTCGGCGCGATCAGCTTCTCGCACATGCTCAACGACATGATCCAGTCGTTGATCCTCGCGATCTATCCGATGCTCAAGAGCCAGTTCGCGCTGTCGTTCGCGCAGATCGGCCTGATCACGCTGACCTACCAGATCACCGCGTCGCTGCTGCAGCCGCTTGTCGGCCTGTACACGGACAAGCGGCCGAAACCGTATTCGCTGCCGGTCGGGATGGGCTTCACCCTCGCGGGGCTGCTGCTGATGTCGGCCGCGCAGAACTTCCCGACGCTGCTGGCGGCGGCGGCGCTGGTCGGCTGCGGCTCGTCGGTGTTCCATCCGGAATCGTCGCGCGTCGCGCGGATGGCATCGGGCGGCCAGCACGGGCTCGCGCAGTCGCTGTTCCAGGTCGGCGGCAACGCAGGTTCGGCACTCGGGCCGCTGCTCGCCGCGCTGGTGATCATTCCGCACGGCCAGCACAGCATTGCGTGGTTCTCGGCGGCCGCGCTCGTCGCGATGGTCGTCCTCACGCAGATCGGCCACTGGTACAAGAAGCATCCGTCGATGAAGAAGAAGGCCGCGGCGGCCGGCCATCCGACGCTGTCGCAGGGCCGCGTGCTCGCCGCGATCGGCGTGCTGGTGCTGCTGGTCTTCTCGAAGTACTTCTACCTCGCAAGCATCAACAGCTATTTCACGTTCTACCTGATCGACAAGTTCCACCTGTCCGTGCAGGCCGCGCAGATCCACCTGTTCGTGTTCCTCGCGGCGGTCGCGGCCGGCACGCTGATCGGCGGCCCGGTTGGCGACCGGATCGGCCGCAAGTACGTGATCTGGGTGTCGATCCTCGGTGTCGCGCCGTTCACGCTGCTGCTGCCGTACGCGAACCTGTTCTGGACAAGCGTGCTGAGCGTGATCATCGGCGTCGTGCTGGCGTCGGCGTTCGCCGCGATCCTCGTCTATGCGACGGAGCTGATGCCCGGCAAGGTCGGGATGGTCGCTGGCCTGTTCTTCGGCTTCGCGTTCGGCCTGGGCGGCGTGGGTGCCGCCGTGCTCGGCCAGCTCGCGGATGCGACGAGCATCACGTTCGTCTACAAGGTGTGCTCGTTCCTGCCGCTGATCGGCGTGCTGACGGTGTTCCTGCCGAACCTCGAAAGCAGCCGGCGCAAGAAGACGTGACGAACCGGCCGCGGCATGTGTGCCGCGGCCGGCCGACCGATTCGAAGGGAAAATGCGACGGCGGCTTCAGGCCGCCGTCGTCGCATGCAGCGAAAGGAAACGCTTGAGGATGCCGGACGAATAGCTGCTCGCGATCGCCGACAGGAAATGCGAGAACGACTGCGTCGCGTGATCGTCGGCCGTATCGGAGATCGTGCGCACGATGGCGAACGGCACGTCGTGCTCGGCGCACACCTGCGCGATCGCCGCACCTTCCATCTCGACCGCGAGTGCGTCCGGCAGCGCGTCGCGCAGCGCGACGACTTCCCGCTCGCTCGACACGAAGCGGTCGCCGCTGATGATCAGCCCGCCGTGCAACGTCGCACCCGCCAGCCCGAAACGCTCGGCGAACCGCGCGCCCTCCTCTGCGACGAACAGCGTGCACGCGGCCTTCAGACGAGCCGTCAGCGCCGCATCGGTCGCGAACCGCGTGATGCCGAGCAGCGGCACCTCGTAGCGCGGAAACAGCGGCGACGCGTCGAGATCGTGCTGCAGCAGCAGATCGGCGACGACGACGTCGCCGACGCGTACCGTGCGCGACACGCCGCCGGCGACGCCGGTGAATACGATGCCGGACACGCCGAACACATGAATCAGTGCGCTGACCGTCGCGGCGGCCGCAACCTTGCCGACCCGCGCGAGCGTGACGACGCAGGCCGCGCCGTGCACGGTGCCGACGTGATAATCGCGGCGACCGAGCGTGATCGTCTTCATCACGCCTTCGGCACGCATCGCGGCGATCAGGTCGCCGAGTTCCTCGGGCAGCGCTGCCAGAATGCCGAGCGGGCGCGTCGAAACCGTTTCAGTCATGGCGATGGTCATCATTCCACCGCCTGCAGTTTCGCGACCGCCAGCGCGAGCCACTTCTCGCCGTGCCGTTTGAACTTCACCTGCGCCTTCGCATCGGCGCCGTTGCCTTCGAGCGCAGTGACCGTCCCCTCGCCGAACTTGGTATGGAATACCTGCTGGCCGATGCGGAAGCCGGTGTCGGCCGCGCGCTGCTTGTTCGCGAACGCCGGCAGCGGCGCGGAGACCGCCGCGTCGACGACCTGCTCGCGACTGCCGCCGCCCGGCCGCGCGAACCAGTCGCGCCCCCAGCCGGCGTTGTCCGAGCGGCCGCCCCAGCGCGAGCCCGCCTCGACCTTCGGCGTGAGCCACTTCAGCACGTGCTCCGGCAATTCGTCGAAAAAGCGCGAGCGCACGTTGTATCGCGTCTGGCCGTGCAGCATCCGGCTCTGCGCGAACGACAGGTAGAGCCGCTCCTTCGCGCGTGTGATCGCAACATACATCAGCCGCCGCTCTTCCTCGAGACCATCCGATTCGAGCACGCTGTTCTCGTGCGGGAACAGCCCTTCCTCGAGGCCGGTGATGAACACGGCCGAGAATTCGAGACCCTTCGCCGCGTGCACCGTCATCAGCTGCACCGCGTCCTGGCCGGCCTGCGCCTGGTTGTCGCCGGCTTCCAGCGACGCGTGCGACAGGAAGCCCGCGAGCGGCGTCATCGTGTCGGGGTTCTGCGCGGGGTCGCCGAGCGGCGCCGGATCGAGCACGTCGACTGTCGGATCGTCCACGTCCACGCCAAGCTCCGGCGCCGCGATCGCGCCCGCGCGCAGCGGAATCGAGCGGGCCGGCGCATCGAGCCCGTAGCCTTCCTCGCTGACGAACGCGGTGGCCGCGTTCACGAGTTCCTGCAAGTTCTCGAGGCGGTCCTGGCCTTCGCGCTCGCCCTGGTAGAAATCGGCGAGGCCACTCGCGCGCACGACGTATTCGACCGTTTCCGGCAGGCTCATCTGCTGCGTCTCGGCGCGCATCTTCGCGACGAGGTTCGCGAACGCGCCGAGGCTCGTGCCAGCCTTGCCGGTGACGTACGGGATCGCCGCGGCCATCGAGCAGTCGTACAGGCGCGCGGCGTCCGCGAGCTGCTCGATCGAGCGCGCGCCGATCCCGCGCGTCGGGAAATTCACGACGCGCACGAACGCGGTGTCGTCGTTCGGGTTGTCGATCAGGCGCAGGTACGCGAGCGCGTGCTTCACTTCCTGGCGCTCGAAGAAGCGCAGGCCGCCGTACACGCGATACGGGATGCCCGACGTCATCAGCGTGTGCTCGATCGCACGCGACTGCGCATTGCTGCGATACAGGACGGCAACCTCGCTGCGCGACATCCCGGTGTTGATCAGCGAGCGGATCTCCTCGACGATCCAGCCGGCTTCCTGCGCATCGGTGCTCGCCTCGTACACGCGCACGGGCTCGCCATGGCCGGCGTCGGTGCGCAGGTTCTTGCCGAGGCGATGCGAGTTGTTCGAGATCAGCTGGTTCGCCGCGTCGAGGATGTTGCCGTGCGACCGGTAGTTCTGCTCGAGCTTGATCAGGTTGCGCACGCGGAATTCGTCTTCGAAGTCGCGCATGTTGCCGACGTTCGCACCGCGGAACGCGTAGATCGACTGGTCGTCGTCGCCGACCGCGAAGATCGCGTTCTCGCCGCCCGCGAGCATCTTGAGCCACGCGTACTGCAGCTTGTTGGTGTCCTGGAACTCGTCGACGAGAATATGCTTGAAGCGCGCCTGGTAGTGCGCGCGCAGCGGCGCGTTGTACGCGAGCAGCTCGTAGCAGCGCAGCAGCAGCTCGGGGAAGTCGACGACACCCTCGCGCTGGCACTGCTGGTCGTACGCCTGGTAGAGCTCGACGAACTTGCGGTTGAAGTTGTCGGACGCGTCGACCTTGTCGGGACGCAGCCCCTGCTCCTTCGCGTTGTTGATGAAGTACTGGACGTTCTTCGGCGGATATTTTTCGTCGTCGACATTCGCCGCCTTCATCAGCCGCTTGATCGCGGACAACTGGTCGGCCGTATCGAGGATCTGGAAGGTCTGCGGCAGGCTGGCGTCGCGCCAGTGCGTGCGCAGCATCCGGTTGCACAGCCCGTGGAACGTGCCGATCCACATGCCGCGCGTGTCGATCGGCATCATCGCCGACAGCCGCGCCATCATTTCGCGCGCGGCCTTGTTCGTGAAGGTGACGGCAAGCACGGTGGCCGGCGACGCGTAGCCCTGCTGAATCAGCCACGCGATGCGCGTGATCAGCACGCGGGTCTTGCCGCTGCCCGCCCCCGCGAGGATCAGCGCCGGTTCGTTCGGCAGCGTGACGGCGGCGTATTGTTCAGGGTTCAGATTGGCGAGCAGATCGGGCATGGAGCGGCAGCGGACGTGCGAGAAAAGTGCGGACCCGCCATTATAAGTCGGCCGCGCGATGCCGTTTTCGATCCGTTCCGCCGCATGCCGTCGCCCGCGTTGCGGCGCCCCTGCGACCTGCCCGCGCGGGCAAGCAATGGCTGGCCGATGTGCATCCATTTATAATTGTCAGATTCGGCATCCAATTCACGCATTTTTCGGCAGATTTCCACCATGAGCGACAACACGCTTGCGAAGAGTTTCGAGCCCCGCACCATCGAGTCCCAATGGGGGCCGGAGTGGGAAAAGCGCGGCTATGCGGCCCCGGCCTTCGATCCGGCCCGCCCCGATTTCTCGATCCAGTTGCCGCCGCCGAACGTGACGGGCACGCTGCACATGGGCCACGCGTTCAACCAGACGATCATGGACGGCCTCACCCGCTACCACCGGATGCTCGGCGAGAACACACTGTGGCTGCCCGGCACCGACCACGCGGGGATCGCGACCCAGATCGTCGTCGAGCGCCAGCTCGACGCACAGGGCGTGTCGCGACACGACCTCGGCCGTGAGAAGTTCGTCGAGCGCGTGTGGGAATGGAAGGAAAAGTCCGGTTCGACGATCACCGGCCAGGTGCGCCGCCTCGGCGCGTCGCCCGACTGGTCGCGCGAATACTTCACGATGGACGACAAGATGTCCGCCGCCGTGCGCGACGTGTTCGTCACGCTCTACGAACAGGGCCTGATCTACCGCGGCAAGCGCCTCGTCAACTGGGATCCGGTGCTGCTCACCGCGGTGTCGGATCTCGAGGTCGCGAGCGAAGAGGAAAACGGCCACCTGTGGCACATCCGCTACCCGCTCGTCGACGGTTCGGGCTCGCTGACCGTCGCGACGACGCGTCCCGAGACGATGCTCGGCGACGTCGCGCTGATGGTCCATCCGGAAGACGAACGCTACGCGCACCTGATCGGCAAGCTCGTCACGCTGCCGCTGACGGGCCGCGAGATCCCGGTGATCGCCGACGACTACGTCGACCGCGAGTTCGGCACGGGTGTCGTGAAGGTCACGCCCGCGCACGACTTCAACGACTACCAGGTCGGCCTGCGCCACAACCTCACGCCGATCGAGATCCTGACGCTCGACGCCAAGATCAACGACAACGGCCCCGAGCAGTATCGCGGCCTCGACCGCTTCGACGCGCGCAAGGCGATCGTCGCCGACCTCGATGCGGAAGGCTTCCTCGACTCCGTGAAGCCGCACAAGCTGATGGTGCCGCGCGGCGACCGCACGGGCGTCGTGATCGAGCCGATGCTGACCGACCAGTGGTTCGTCGCGATGACGAAGCCGGCGCCGGAAGGCACGTTCAACCCGGGCAAGTCGATCACCGAAACGTCGCTCGACGTCGTGCGCAACGGCCAGATCAAGTTCGTGCCGGAAAACTGGACGACCACCTACTACCAGTGGCTCGAGAACATCCAGGACTGGTGCATCTCGCGCCAGCTGTGGTGGGGCCACCAGATTCCCGCATGGTACGGCGAGAACGGCGAGGTGTTCGTCGCACGCAACGAGGAAGACGCGCGCGCGAAGGCCGCCGCGCAAGGCTACACGGGCGCGCTGAAGCGCGATGAAGACGTGCTCGACACGTGGTTCTCGTCGGCGCTCGTGCCGTTCTCGTCGCTCGGCTGGCCGAACGAAACGCCTGAACTGAAGCACTTCCTGCCGTCGTCGGTACTCGTCACGGGCTTCGACATCATCTTCTTCTGGGTCGCCCGGATGGTGATGATGACGACGCACTTCACCGGCAAGGTGCCGTTCCACACCGTCTACGTGCACGGCCTCGTGCGCGACGCGGAAGGCCAGAAGATGTCGAAGAGCAAGGGCAACACGCTCGACCCGATCGACATCGTCGACGGCATCGACCTCGAGACGCTGGTCGCGAAGCGCACGACGGGCCTGATGAACCCGAAACAGGCCGCCACCATCGAAAAGAAGACGCGCAAGGAATTCCCGGACGGCATCGCCGCGTTCGGCACCGACGCGCTGCGCTTCACGATGGCGTCGATGGCGACGCTCGGCCGCAACGTGAATTTCGACCTCGCGCGCTGCGAAGGCTATCGCAACTTCTGCAACAAGCTGTGGAACGCCACGCGCTTCGTGCTGATGAACTGCGAAGGCCACGACTGCGGCGCCGACAAGCCGGAAGTGTGCGGCGCGGGCGACTGCGGCCCCGGCGGCTACCTCGACTTCTCGGCGGCCGACCGCTGGATCGTGTCGCTCCTGCAGCGCACCGAGGCCGACATCGCGAAGGGCTTCGCCGACTACCGCTTCGACAACATCGCCACCAGCATCTACAAGTTCGTGTGGGACGAGTACTGCGACTGGTACCTCGAACTCGCGAAGGTGCAGATCCAGAACGGCACGCCGGAACAGCAGCGCGCGACGCGCCGCACACTGCTGCGCGTGCTGGAAACGGTGCTGCGCCTCGCGCACCCGATCATTCCGTTCATCACCGAAGCGCTCTGGCAGAAGGTCGCGCCGCTCGCCGGCCGTTATCCGCAAGGCAAGGCCGAGGGCGAAGCGTCGCTGATGACGCAGGCGTATCCGATTGCGAACCTGCAGAAGATCGACGAGGCATCGGAGCAATGGGCGGCCGACCTGAAGGCGATCGTCGACGCGTGCCGCAACCTGCGCGGCGAGATGAACCTGTCGCCGGCGACCAAGGTGCCGCTGCTCGCGGCCGGCGATGCCGAGCGCCTGCGCTCGTTCGCGCCGTACGTCCAGGCCCTCGCCCGCCTGTCGGAAGTGCAGATCCTGGCCGACGAAGCGACGCTCGACCAGGCGGCGCACGGCGCGCCGATCGCGATCGTGGGCCCGAACAAGCTGGTGCTGAAGGTGGAAATCGACGTCGCGGCCGAACGCGAGCGCCTGTCGAAGGAAATCGCGCGTCTGACGGGCGAGATCGCGAAGTGCAACGCGAAGCTCGGCAACGAGGCGTTCGTCGCGAAAGCGCCGCCGGCCGTGGTCGAACAGGAGCAGAAGCGCGTCGCGGAATTCCAGAGCACGCTGGAAAAACTGCGCGCTCAGCTCGATCGGTTGCCTGCGTAACAAACAGTAAGGTCGTTTGCGTTCACTATAATCGGAACGTGAACATAGACTGTCTGACAAGTCGATTACAGGAATAAAGGTTCGATCATGTTGAAAGTCACCAAGGCGGTATTCCCCGTTGCCGGTCTCGGCACGCGGTTCCTCCCGGCAACGAAGGCGAGCCCGAAGGAAATGCTGCCCGTCGTCGACAAGCCGCTGATCCAGTACGCCGTCGAGGAAGCGATCGCCGCGGGCATCACCGAGATGATCTTCGTGACCGGGCGCAGCAAGCGCGCGATCGAGGATCACTTCGACAAGTCGTACGAAGTCGAGGCCGAACTCGAGGCGCGCGGCAAGGAGAAACTGCTCGAACTCGTGCGCAGCATCAAGCCGAGCCACGTCGACTGCTTCTACGTGCGCCAGCCGGAAGCACTCGGCCTCGGCCATGCGGTGCTGTGCGCGGAGAAGCTCGTCGCCGACAATCCGTTCGCGGTGATCCTCGCCGACGACCTGCTCGACGGCAACCCGCCCGTGATGAAGCAGATGGTCGATGTGTTCGACCACTATCACAGCTCGGTGATCGGCGTGGAAGAGATCCCGCCGTCGGAGACGAAGTCGTACGGCATCGTCGACGGCAAGGAATGGGAAGAGTCGATCGTGAAGATGTCGGCGATCGTCGAGAAGCCGGCGCCGGAAGTCGCGCCGTCGAACCTCGGCGTGGTCGGCCGCTACATCCTGAAGCCGCGGATCTTCCAACACCTGCGCGCGCTGAAGCCGGGCGCAGGCGGCGAGTTGCAGCTCACCGACGCGATCCAGGCGCTGCTCGCCGATGAACAGGTGCTGGCGTACAAGTACCAGGGCACGCGCTACGACTGCGGCAGCAAGCTCGGCTACCTGAAGGCGACGGTCGAATTCGCACTGCGCCACCCGGAAGTCGGCGCAGAGTTCGACGCGTACCTGCGCGCGCGCGGCAACGGGCAACCGGCTGCCTGAACGGCGCACGGGCCGGCCTCGCCTGGCGCGGCGGGCCCGCCCTCACCTCACGGCCGGCGCGTCAGCGCATGGCGGCCGACTTCACAGAGACGACGCTTGGCATTGCGCCCGCGTCGTCTTTTTTCGTCTTCACGAGCCAGCCGTCGCCCTGCTCGAACGGCAGATTCGCGAGCGCGCTCTTCACGAGCGTCGGCGCGGCCCGCTGCGTGCCCGCATCGCGATCGCGCATCGACGCCGACACGCGATAGACGTCGGCGCCCGACTTCGCGTCGACGAAACGCAGCGTCAGCACGTGGCGGTACACCTTGCCGGCGAACGGCAGCGCCAACGGTGCCGGCCCGTCGACGGTCACGCACGCGCTGCTTGCCGCACCGCACTGGTCGGCCGTCGCCGCGACCGACGCCGGCTGCGTCGCGTACGCGATCGACAGCCGGTAGCGCGCGGCCTGGCCGGGCTGCGCGTCGAAGCCGCGGTGCGCGAGTTCGTCGCGCACGAGCGTCTCGATCTGCCGGTATTCGGCGTCGTCCGCCTGCGCGGCCGTGCGAACGAAATCGTAGTCGTGCGCCCCGGATTCGAACGCGGTCGGCTGCCCGAGCGCGCTCACGCCGGTCGTGACGCCGGCGCAACCGGTCAACAGCGCCACCGCCACCGCGGTCGCTGCCCATTCCTTTCTCATGACTTCCCCCAAATGCCTGCCGTCGTGCCCGGCCCTGTCAGGCGGACGGCTCGTCGATCGCGGGCAGCGACACCGTCACCGCGGTGCCGACACCCACTTCGCTGTCGACCGTCACGCTGCCGCCGTGGCGCGTGACGACCGTCTTCACGAATGCCATGCCGAGCCCCGAGCCCGAGATTTCAGGCCGCTCGCCCGCATGGAATCGCTTGAAACGCTCGAACAGATGCCGCTGATCTTCCGGCGCAATGCCGTACCCCTGATCGCGAATCGTACAGAACATCCGCTTCGACGCATGCTCGACCGTCAGCGTACACGTGATCACCGTGTCGGACGGACTGTATTTGACCGCATTGTTCAGCAAGTTGACGAACGCGCGCGTGATCAGCGAGCGGTCGGCACGCGCCCAGCACATGTCGGTGCCGACGTCGGTCTCGATGCGGATGCGCTTCGCCTGCGCCTGCGGCCAGACTTCGTCGCTCGCGTCGATCAGCACGTCGACGAGACTGGTCGGTTCGAGCTGATATGCCTGCGACTCCGCGCGCGCCAGCTGCACGAACTCGTCGGCGAGTGACAGCGCGCGGTGCGCATACCGCTCGATCCGCGCGAGCAGCCCGCGCATCGCGTCGGTTTCGACGCGATCGCGCTCGATCTCGACGAGCGCGAGGATCGACGACTGCGGCGAGCGCATGTCGTGCGACAGCAGGTGCAGCGCCTCCTCGCGCTGCCGCTCGGCCGCGTGCAGTTCGGTCACGTCGACGAGGCCGGCGATCCAGCCCGTCACGTGGCCCTGCGCATTCGTACACGGGGCGTAGCGTAACAGATGGTCGAGCCCGTCGCGATCGCGCACCTCGATGCCGCGCGCCATCGCTTCGTCTTCGGCCCCGAGCGTCGGGTCGAGCGCGGCCGGCCAGTGTTCGCGGATCGTGACGTCGTGTTCGGCGTTGCCGTCGACGGTCTTCACGAAGGTCAGCTCGCCGAGCGCGGCGCGCAGCGGCCGCCCTTCCGGCAGCGGCAGCGCGAGGCGTTCCCCGTAGCGCTTCGCCGCGTGGTTCGCGATCAGCACGGTCCCGGCCAGGTCGGTGACGAAGATCGGCTCCGGCATGCTGTCGAGGCTGTCCCACACGAAGCGCTTCATGTCCTGGACGCGCTGCGCGGCCTGCGCCATCAGCGCCATCTGCCGTTCGAGCACGTCGCCGCCGACGCTGCGCGTGCGCGGCGCCTCGGGCAGCAGATGCGGCTCGTCGGCCAGCCGCTGCAGTTCGCGGCGCAGGTACGACATCGTCATTTCCAGGCGCCGCCAGTTCCAGATCGGGTAGACGGCGATCAGCCCGAAGATCGCCGGCGCGGGCGACAGCCACACGCGCGCCTCGAACAGCAGCGCCAGGCTCGCGACGACGGACAGCGCGGCCAGGCTCAGCGTCAGCAGCAGCGCGCGCCACGGCGACAGCATCAGGAATCCGCCCAGCAGCACGGCGAGCGGCAGCAGCGATGCGGCGAAGAGCCAGATACGAGACGCGGGCAGGATCGCGCTGCCGGTGGCCAGCATGTCGAGCACGTTCGCATGAATGTACACGCCGGCGAGCGGGCCGAAGTCACCCGACACCGGGGTCGCGAAGCGGTCGTAGAGGCCCGATGCGGTCACGCCGACGACAACGATCTTGCCGCGCAGCGCGTCGGGTTTCACGCGTCCTTCGAGCACGTCGTCGAACGACAGCGTCGGATAGGCGGGCGTGTTGCGGCTGAACGGGATCAGGTAGCGGCCCTCCCCGGTCGCGTCGCGCGACAGGTCGTGCGCATTCGCGCCGGGCACACCGCCGACCGGATGCAGCCGGCCGGCCTGGATCGCACGATAGACGGGCACCATCAGTTGCGGCCAGCGCACGCGTCCGTCGCTTTCGAACAGCGCGACGCTGCGCACGATACCGTCGGGGTCGACTTCGAGATTGATGTGGCCAAGCCCCATCGTGCGTGCCGACAGCTCGGCCACCGGCGGATCGATGGTGCGCGTGCCGTCCGCCTGCTCGGGACTCAGCAAGACAGGCAGGAAGGTCGGCACACGGGTCATTGCGTCCGCGAACGCGCGATCTTCCGGCGACGGCTCGGTAAACAGCACGTCGTAGACGACGGCAGCCGGCTGCACACGCGCCAGCGTGTCGAGCAGCCGCGCGTGCACGCTGCGCGGCCACGGCCAGCGACCGAGTGCGGACACGCTCTGGTTGTCGATGTCGACGACGACGACATCGGGCGACAACGGCAGGCTGCGCAGCATCAGCAGCCGGTCGTAGATGAGCCCGTCGACGCTGGACGAGAACCGGCCGAACGCGCACGCGAGGATCACCGCGATCCCGAGGCAGCCGATCGCGATCCACTCGATCAGGAAGCGGCGGCCGAGGCGCCGCCGCGGGGAAACGGAGTCGGTTTTCATGCGCCGCGGGTCAGCGCGACAACGTGAACGCGCTGACCGGACTCGTCTTCTGATAGAACTTGCCGCCGTCGAACTCCTCGACCGTCACCGCCCAGTAGTAGTCGCCGGGCGGCAGGTGCGAAACCGTGATCCTGCGCGCCTGCAGGCCCATCTGGTCGACGACCGGCGCGCTCAGGTCCTTCGAGCGCGACAGCACGAACCGATAACGCGCATCCTTGCTCGCGCCGTTCGGCGACCAGCGGAACTCATAGCCGTTCGGGCCGGGCGACGCCGTCGCGTCGAGCCCCATCAGGCGCCGCTCGAACGCGTAAATGTGCGGCATGCCTTCGAGGCCGTTGTCGTCAATCGCGGCAATCCGGACGAAGTACGTACCGTTCGGCACCTCGCGGAACACCGCGCGCGACGAGACCGTGCGCGTTTCGCTGAACAGCTCGAGCATGCCCGCGTCGCGCGCGAGCTGCAGGTGATAGGCATGCGCACGCTCGAGCGGCACGATGTCGAACGTGAGGTCGGACTCGTCCTGCACCTTGTCGGGATGCATGAGCGCGGGCGCCGGCAGCAGTGGCACGGGTGCGCCGACCGCGCCGGACGACGTCGAGACGCTGCCGAAGTTCGCATGCACGAGCGTCGGATCGGCCGACTGCTGCTTGCCCGCGACGCCGACGGTGCCGTCGAGCACCTCGACGCGCGTCGCCGCGTTGCCGGCGGCGTCGTAGTTCACGCGGAACCGCGTGCCGCGCACACCGGCCACGACCGACGGCGAGCGGATCTGGAAGCGGTCGTCGCGCTTCTTCAGATGCGTGACCTCGCTGTCGACCGAGCCGCGCGTGAGTTCGAATTCGCGATCGAGCGTGCCGGTCAGCACGGTGCGGCGCAAGGTCTTCAGGTCGAGCTGACTGTCGGGCGGCAGGCTCATGTGCGTGCCGTCGGCCAGTTCAAGCGTCAGGAAGCCGTTCGCGCCCGTGCGCACGCGGTCGCCCTCGGTGAGCGTCGCATCGCTCACGAGCGGCGCGTAAGCGGCGCCGGACGCGCGCTCGGCCGTGCCCTGCACTGCGACGACGCGCGCGGTCAGCTTTTCCTTGCGCAAGCGCGCGACGGGCAGCTTCAGCACAACGCCCGGCTGCAGGCGCTTCGGCGCGGGCACGCCGTTGATCTGCTGCAGGAGTTGCCAGTCGTCCGGCCCCTGCAGGTAGCGCGCGGCGACGTCGTACAGCGTGTCGCCGGCATGCGTGCGGTAGACGACCGTCTTGCCCACGGCAGCGGGCGGCTGCGCAACGGCCTGCTGTGCCGCGAACGCGAACGCAACCGCGACCGCGCACGCCGCGTGCAGTGCCGCCGTGCGCAAGCGCGCCGTGCGCTGCGTGATTCGCTGGGTCACTCCGGTTCTCCCTGGCCGACCCGCTCGAGCCGGTAGCCGTAGCCGTAGATCGGCGCGAGGCGATAGCCGTTTTCCGGCCGCAGGCCGAGCTTCGTGCGCAGCATCGAGATGTGCGTGTCCATCGTGCGCGACGGAATGTCGGTCGCCTGCTTCCACACGAGATCGAGAATGTGCGCGCGCGACAGCGGTCGGTCGAGGTGCTGGAACAGCAGCAGCGCGAGCTCGAATTCCTTCTGCGTGAGGCTCACGGCCTTGTCGCCGACGTACGCCTGCTTCAGGTTCACGTCGAAGCGGAACTGGTCGAACTCGCGAACGGTCGCCTCCGCGTTGACCGGATACGCGCGCCGCAGCAGCGAGCCGATGCGCGCGCGCAGGATCGGGCCCGACACGGGCTTGACCACGTAATCGTCGGCGCCGGCATTGAGGATCTGCGTGATCCCCGCCTCGTCGTCGCGGCTCGTCATGAAGATGATCGGCAGGCTGTGCTCGGTCTGGTTCGCACGCACCCACTTGAGCACTTCCTCGCCGGACATGTCCGGCACATTCCAGTCGAGCACGAGCAGATCGAACGTCTCGCGCTGCAGACGCTTCTTCAGGGCCTTGCCTTCCTTGAACGCATAGCATGTGTGGCCGGCGGCCGTCAGCGTTTGACTGACGAAATCCGTCTGGGCCGGATCGTCATCCAGTACAGCAATTCTCATAGCACCCCGCAAATCGAAATCGATTCGTCCAGTTCAGCTCCCCGCGCTCACCCCGCGCAACCGCCGACGCCGGCCGGCGAGCCGTCGTTTGCCGAGCGCGCAACCTGCGCGACACGGCACCCCGGCAAAATATCTCGAAAACGGGGCACGGACGAACCGGCGATTTCACCATAGTAGTATGAAATTCGCCAAGAAATTGCGCGAACTACGGTCCTTTATTCGAATAATCCTTCCCGTCGCGCGATCACGCGCCTAGTCGGGGCCGGCCTTGCCGGCCACCGGCTCGGCCAGATCGTCGGTCGACAGGCGCCGCAGCCGCGCGACCGGGAGATCTTCCGGTTGCCGCAGCAGCCGCTCCAGCTGGCCGCGCACGCGCTCCCACGCCGGCGCCGCGTAGTCGGGCTGGCTCGCCGCCCACGTCTGCGCGATATCGAACACGCGCTCGACCGTTGCGCCGCAATACGTGAAGCCTGCGCCGTCGTCCTGCGCTGCGCCGCGCAGCCTTTCATCGAGCGATTCGGCCAGCCACGGCATCTCGGCCGCCGCCGAATCGGCATACGCTTCCAGCGCGGCACGCGCGTGGCGATCCCGTTCCGGGTCGAGCTCGATCCGGCTCAACCCCGCCGCGCGTGCGGGCGCGATGCATTCCGCTGCGGACGGACTTCGAATGGTCCCTGGTCTGAAGGACATGTCCTCTCCCCGTTTGTACGACGGTAGCGTCAGGCATGGCCCCCGTGCCAGCCTCATGTGACGTACCGTGGCCGGCGCATCCATCCGAGACGGACGACCGGCCGGGTCAGTATACGCAGCCGGCCGTGTGACGAGGTTTAAGAATTGTCAGAGGTGTCAGAGGCGCGGCCAGGCCGCAACGAGCGCTGCCCGTGGGTGCCGCAAGCGGCGCGTGATGCGGACCGTCAGCGGCGGCGCATCAGGAATACGAACGTCTTGTCCTGGGTCGTGACTTCGACGATCTCGTTGCCCGTCTGCTTCGCGAATGCGGCGAAATCGCGCTGCGAGCCCGGATCGGTCGCGAGCACCTTGAGGATCTGCCCACTCTCCATATCGGCGAGCGCTTTCTTGGCGCGCAGGATCGGCAACGGGCAATTGAGCCCGCGCGCATCCACTTCCTTGTGAATCTGCATCGGCTGTCGACCTTCGAATGACGCGCCACACGGGCGCGGGAGGAAACAGCGATTTTACCGCAGCGCCCCCCTGCCCGCGCGGCCGGGGCCCGGCCATGCGACGCGGCGAGCCCGCCCTCGCGAGCCCTCGCCCGTCAGGCGCCCGTGAAACCGCCCGCGAGCCGCTCGCGCAGGTGCCGCACGAGCGCGCGCACGGCACTCGGCACGACCGGGCTGTACGGCCGGATCGCGAAGATGTGGTCGCCGAACGCGCCCGACGGTCGCCAGCCGTCGAGCAGCACGACGAGCCGGCCGGCGTCGAGATCGCGCCGCGCGCTGAAATCCGGCAGCAGCGCGATGCCGAGCCCGCCGAGCGCGGCCTCGCGCATCGCCTCGCTGTTGTTCGCCGCAAAGCTGCCGCGCACGGGCACGCTCACGCGCTGGCGCCGGCGGCCGTCCGGCTCGAAGCTCCAGGCCGCCGGTTCGTTGTCGCGCAGGTAGCACAGGCAGCTGTGGTCGACGAGTTCGCTCGGGTGGCGCGGCGTGCCGCGCGCGTCGAGGTAGTCTCGGCTCGCGACGAGCAACGAACGCGTGTCGCACAGCTTCCAGGCGACGTGGGTTTGCGGCGCGATCGTCGTATGGCGGATCGCGAGGTCGAAACCCTCCTGCGTCAGCGAATGCAGCCGGTCGGACAGGTCGAGTTCGATATGCACGCCCGGATGCTGCCGCAGGAAATCGGGCAAGTGCGGCACGACCTGCTGGCGCCCCAGCGCGACGGGCACCGTCACGCGCAGCAGCCCGCGCGGTTCGCCGGCCAGGTCCTTCACGCGCGCGAAGTGCTGGCCGATCGATTCGAACGCGTCGCGCGTGCTGTCGACCAGCGTCTGCCCCGCGTCGGTGAGCCGAACGCTGCGCGTCGTGCGCCGCACCAGCGGCACGCCGGCCGCCTTCTCGAGATCGGCGATGCGCTGGCTCATCGCGGCCTTGCTGATGCCGAGCCGCTGCGCGGCGGCCGTGAAACTGCCTGCCGCCGCCAGTACGGTCAGCGAATGGATATGCGGCCAGAGCGCCTGGACATTTTGCTGATTCATTCACCGATTATTCATAATTCTGAACAGTGAATCAAGCTGCGCGGCCTTCTCCCGCCCCGCCGCTTTGCCTAGACTAGGTTCCGTCCACCCCCATCCTCTGGAGACACGATGAACCCGGTTCCCGCCTACACGTCCGACGCCGACGTCGGCCACTATGTCGACGGCGCGCCCGTTGCCGGCCGCAGCGGCCGCTTCCAGGACGTCCTCAATCCGGCGCTCGGCCGCGCGGTGCGCCGCGTCGCGCTCGCCGGCGACGACGAGGTGCAGAAAGCCGTCGCGTCCGCTCACGCCGCGTTCCCGGCCTGGGCCGAGACGCCGCCGATCCGCCGCGCACGCGTGCTGCACCGCTTCCTGCAGTTGATGAATGAACACCGCGACGCGCTCGCCGCGATCATCACGGCCGAGCACGGCAAGGTGTTCTCCGACGCGCAGGGCGAAGTCGCGCGCGGCATCGACATCATCGAATTCGCATGCGGCGTGCCGCAGCTTCTGAAGGGCGACTTCACCGATCAGGTCAGCACCGGCATCGATAACTGGACGATGCGCCAGCCGCTCGGCGTTGTCGCCGGGATCACGCCGTTCAACTTCCCCTGCATGGTGCCGTGCTGGATGTTCCCGGTCGCGCTCGCGACGGGCAACACGTTCGTGCTGAAGCCGAGCGAACGCGACCCGTCGGCGGCGCTGTTCATGGCCGACCTGCTGACGCAGGCCGGCCTGCCCGCCGGCGTGTTCAACGTCGTGCAGGGCGACAAGGGCGCGGTCGACGCGCTGCTCGACCATCCGGATGTGCAAGCCGTCAGCTTCGTCGGCTCGACGCCGATCGCGGCCTACGTGCAGCAGCGCGCGGTGCAGTCGGGCAAGCGCGTGCAGGCGCTCGGCGGCGCGAAGAACCACCTCGTCGTGATGCCCGACGCGAACATCGAGCAGGCGGTCGACGCGCTGATCGGCGCCGCGTACGGCTCGGCGGGCGAACGCTGCATGGCGATCAGCATCGCGGTGCTGGTCGGCGACGTGGCCGACAAGATCGTGCAGGCGGTCGCCGAGCGCGCGCGCGCGCTGGTGATCGGCGACGGGATGTCGCCGGAAGTCGAGATGGGCCCGATCGTCACCGGCGAAGCGCTGAAGCGCATCGAAGGCTATATCGAGCAAGGCGTGAGCGAAGGCGCGCAACTGGTGGTCGACGGGCGCGGGCTGCGCGTGCCGGGCCGCGAGGCAGGCTTCTTCACCGGCGGCACGCTGTTCGATCATGTGACGCCCGACATGCGCATCTACAAGGAAGAAATCTTCGGGCCCGTGCTCGGCTGCGTGCGCGTGAAGGACTTCGGCGAAGCGGTCGACCTGATCAACGCGCACGAGTTCGGCAATGGCGTGTCGTGCTTCACGAGCGACGGCGGCATCGCGCGCGAATTCGCGCGGCGCATCCAGGTCGGCATGGTCGGCATCAACGTGCCGATCCCGGTGCCGATGGCATGGCACGGCTTCGGCGGCTGGAAGAAGAGCCTGTTCGGCGACATGCATGCATACGGCGAGGAAGGCGTGCGCTTCTACACGCGCCAGAAGTCGGTGATGCAGCGCTGGTCGTCAAGCATCGGCAAGGGTGCCGAGTTCGCGATGCCGACCGCGAAGTAAGCGCGATGGGTATGCCGCCCGCCGGATGTGCCCGCGGGCGGCAGGCATGCGGAAGGCCGGTGTCAGCCGGCCTTCGTGCCGTGCGCTCCGTCGGCGGTCGGCAGGTACGACAGCTCGAGCCGGTATGCGAGCGCCACGAACAGGCTCTGCGCGAGGCCCATCGTCGCGGTCAGCGCACGGAACCCGAACGTCGCGCTGTCCTGCACCATCAGCGTCACCTCGGCATCCCGCGCCAGCGGGCTCATCCGGCTGTCGGTGATCGCGATCAGGCGCGCGCCGCGCTGCACGGCCTGCTGCGCGACCTGCACCGTCTCTTCCGCGTACGGCATGAACGAGATCACGATCATCACGTCGCCTTCGCGCACCGACCGGATCTGCCCGAGATGCATGCTGCCGAGCGCGCTGAACAGGCCGATGCGCTTGTCGGTGTGCTGCAGCGCGTAGTCGAGATAGACGGCGATCGGAAACGCGCGGCGCGAGCCGGCGATCCAGATTGCCTGCGTGTCGGCGAGCAGGTCGACGGCCTGCGCGAGCGCCTGCGGGTCGAGCGTCTGCCGCAGCTGCTGCATCCCGGCAATGCTGCCCTTGATGAATTCGTCGGCGATCTGCTCGGGCTGCAGGCTCGACGAGCCCGATTCGATGACGTCGCGCAATCGCAGGTTGTACGCGCGGCCCGGCGCGATCTGCTGGGCCAGGCCCTCGCGGAACAATCGCTGCATCTCGGAGAAGCCGGAAAAGCCGAAATGCTTCGCGAACCGCACGACGGCCGACGGCTGGACCCCGCACGCCTCCGCGAGCGACTGGATGCCTTCCAGGCCAAGCTGATCCCGATTCGTTTCCACGTGACGCGCGATCACCTTCAGGCGATTGCTGAGGCCGTCGTACTCCTGCGTCAGATGCTGCAGGAACTGCTCGACGGTGGCGGGAGGTTTCTCGGATGAACTCATCGGATAGCGCGAAATTGACGGCCCCGATGCGCGCGCGATACCGACGCACGCCGCCCGGGACTCACCTGTACACATGCATGAAGGGCGAATTTAATCACGTTTGCGGCACGGACCGCGCCGCACGCTCGCTCCCACGCGCTCGATCATCACCTGCACACGCTCCACGGCTTGGCTGGAAACGATTTTCCAACGTGCTTGCCCCGGCGTAAAGACTAGGGCGTTCACCGACGCCGATGCCGGCATCGCCCCTCCATCGCTCAACGATAGTCGACCCACACGCCGCCCGCATCGGCGGAGCGCACGCAGTTCTCGACCCATCGCACGCCCTCGACACCCGCGCGGACGTCCGGAAAATGGATGGCCTCCAACGCCTGCCCGTCGCCGCGATCGGCGGCGTCCATCGCGAGCGCGAAGCGCGCGTACAGGTTCGACCACGCTTCGAACAGCCCTTCCGGATGCCCGGCGCCGATGCGATCCTCGCGCAATGCCTGCGGATGCAGATACCCCATTCCGCGATCGAGCACCTGCGCGGGCTGCCCCTGGATTTCGTAGCGCAACTGGTTCGGATGCTCGTCCCACCATTCGACGCTCGCCTTCGACCCGATCACGCGCACCTTCTGTCCGTGCATCGACCCCGCGTTCACCGCGCTCGACCAGACGTAGCCGATCGCGCCGGTGTCGTATTCCATGATCGTGAACGCGTTGTCCTCGAGCGGCGCGCGGCTCTTCACGAAGCTCTGCCTCGAACACATCAGCCGCTTGATCTTCAGTTCCGGCGCCATCACTTCCGAGATGTACAGCGGATGGGTGCCGATGTCGCCGAGCACGTAGCTCGGGCCCGCGAACTTCGGGTCGACGCGCCAGCGTGCAGCCGCGCTCGCGGCCTCGACGCCCTCGCTGTGGAAGCCGTGCGCGAACTGCATCTGCACGATGCGGATCTCGCCGAGATCGCCGCGCGCGATCATCTCGCGCGCCTGCTCGATCATCTGGTGTCCGGAATAACCGTACGCGACGCCGACGATTCGATTCTTCTCGACCGACAGCCGCTGCAGTGCCTCGGCTTCCTCGGTCGTGAAGCACAGCGGCTTCTCGCAGACAACGTGCAGCCCAGCGCTCAGCGCCGCGCGGCAGATCTCGAAGTGCGTGTTGTTCGGCGTCGCGATCGACACCGCGCGGATGCCGTCGGCGCGCTTCGCCTCGGCTTCGAACATCGTCCGGTAGTCGAAATAGCAGCGTTGCGCGTCGACACCGAGCTTCACGCCGAATTGCCGGCCGCGCTCGGCATCGATGTCGAACGCGCCGGCGACCAGCTGGAAACTGCCGTCGCGCAATGCGGCCGATCGGTGGCTATAGCCGATCTGGCTGCCGAGGCCGCCGCCGACCATGCCCCAGGGAATCGAATGCCCGAGCAGAATCTGTCCGTCAATCATGATGGTGGTGTTCCTGGTACGTGTTCATAAGATCATGCAAAACCGGCCGACGCGAGAAACGCGCGGCTCGCGGCGACGTCGCGCAGGCTCGTGCCGGCGTTGCGCGGGTCGCGCTCCTGCTCGATCGTGATGTAACCGGCGTAGCCGATCTCGTCGAGCGCCTGGCGGATCGCGCGGTAGTCGAGCACGCCGGTGCCGATCGGGCACATCACGCCGCGCGCGCACGCGGCGAAGAACGCGATGTGCTCGCCCATCACCGCGTCGTACACCGCCGCGTCGATATCCTTGAAATGCACGTAGTCGACGCGCGCCGCGTGACGGCGCAGCCAGGCTTCCGGCTCCATGCCCGAGTAGTACAGGTGGCCCGTGTCGAGACAGAGGCCGGCCGTGTCGGCCGGAATGTCCGCGACGATCCGGTCGATCTCGTCCGCGAACTCGATGTAGCCGCCCGCGTGCGGATGAATCACCGCGCGCACGCCGAACTCGTCGCGCGCGATCGTCGCGATCTGCCGGATATGGTCGACCATCGTCGACCAGCGCTCGTCCGACAGCCGCGGCGCACGATCGCCGTGGCCGGCCGCGTAGTCGCGTTCCTCGTGGCCCCAGTCCATCACGACCAGGTACGGCGCCGCATGGCGCTGGCCGTCCTGCGTCGGCAGCCTGGGCAGCCGCGTGATCAGCGCGCAGATGTCGCGGGTCTGGCGCAGCAGGTTCGGCAGGTTCTCCGGCGACACGAGATCGTCGAAGATCGTGCCGGCGGTGATGCTCAGGCGTTGCTGCTCGAGCTCGGCGCTCACCACGTCCAGTTCGAGCGGAATGTAGCCGTAGGGCCCCAGCTCGATGCCCGAGTAACCGGCCTGCGCGGCCTCGGCGAGCACCTGCCGCCACGGCGGCAGGTGCGGGTTCTTCACGTCGTCGACACCCCAGCAGCACGGTGCGCAGCCAATCTTCATCGTCATGTCGGTCGGTCCGTTAGACAAGCGGCGGGTGGCCGCGGATCAGCCGCGATAGAACGCGGGACGGTCGGCCATCGCGATCGGTTCGACCGCGCCGCTCTTCTGTGCGCGCACGCACGCATCGGCCGCGACCGCCGCTGCGTAGCCGTCCCACGCGGACGGCCCGGTCAGCGCGCCCTGCCGCACGCCGTCGATGAACGCCTGCAGCTCGACGTCGTACGACGCGATGAAGCGCTCCTTCCAGTCGGTCATGATCTCGACCGACTGCCGTGCCGCATGCTTGAGCCCGACGGCCGGCGGATCGGGCAGCTTTGCGATGCCCTGCTCGCCGACCACCTCGCACTGGATGTCGTAGCCGTACTGGCAGTTCACGAAGACCTCGACGTCGATGCGCACGCCGCTCGCGGTTTCGAGCAGCACGATCTGCGGATCGGCGAGATGCGCTAACGCATGGCGCGTCTTCTTCGGATAGACGACCTGCGCGCTCGTGTAATCCTCGCCGAGCAGCCAGCGCAACACGTCGAGTTCGTGGATCAGCGTGTCGGTGATCGCCATGTCGGTCGTGTAGCGCTCGCCGACCGACTGGTTGCGGTGCGCGCAATGCAGCATCAACGGTGCGCCGATTTCGCCGCTGTCGATCACGCGCTTCAGCGCGCGGTAGCCTTCGTCGTACGGCCGCATGAAGCCGACCTGCACGAGCCGCTTGCCGTGCGCGACTTCGGCTTCGACGATCCGCATGCAGCCGTCGGCCGTGACGGCCAGCGGCTTCTCGCAGAACACCGGCTTGCCGTGCGCGATTGCGTCGAGCACGAACGCTTCGTGCGTCGGCCCCCACGACGTGACGAGCACGGCCTGCACGTCGGCGGCCGCGACGACCTCGTGGCCGTCGCCGTAGATCTCCGCATCGAGCCCGTACTTCGTCACCGCGTCGCGCGCCTGCTGCGGATCGATGTCGTTGACGGCCACGACGCGCGCGCCGGACAGCGTGCGGGTCAGTCTGCGGATATGGTCTTGGCCGATCGCGCCGCAGCCGATCACGCCGATTTGCAAGGTCATCTACGAGTCTCCAGTCGTTCATCAGCGGCGCGGCCCGTGCCGCGCCGGTCAACAATCGGTCAGCGCGCGGTGCGGTCGAAATGGCGATCGACGTAGCGCTGGATGGTGTCGCGCATGTAGCGCGACGATGCTTCCGCGCGGTCCTCCCACGCGAACACGCACGACGACATCACGCCGTCGAAGCCGGCGGTGCCGAGCGCGCGGAAAAACTCGTCCCAGTCGATCTCGCCCTGCCCGATGTCGAGATGCTGGTGCACACGGACCTGGTTCGAACCGGGCGGGTTCACGATGTAGCGCAGCTGGCTGCTCTTGCGGTGGTCGAACGTATCGGCCACGCGCGCGTGCGCGAGGATCGGCGCGGCCTGCGCGATCATCGCGGCCATGTCGTCGCCGTAGTAGAACGTGTGCGGCGCGATGTACGACAGCTTCAGCGACGGCGAGCCGAGGTTCGTGACGATGTCGATCGCCGGCTGCAGCTGCTCGATCCAGTCCTCCGGATGCGGCTCGACAGACAGCACGATGCGTTCGCGCTCCAGAATCGGCAGCAGTTCGTCCATCGACCGGAACCATGCGGCCTCGCACAGCTCCTTCGGGTTCGCCCCCGGCCGCTCGCCGACCGAGCGCTCGGGCGACGCGCCGCGCCCGAACTCCGACACCATCAGCGCGCACTCCATCTCGACCGCCACCTCGATCGCCTTCTTCCAGCACCGCACGGCCCATTGCCGCTCGTCGTCGAACGGGCTCGCCCAGCGGTACATCGGCTGCAGCGACGCGAGGCCGACGCCGCTTGCGCGCATCGCCTGGCGGAACGCGGCCATGCGCTCGCGGGTCGCACGCGGCATCACCCACCAGTCGAGAAAGTCGCTGCGCGGCGACAACTCGATCTGGTCGTAGCCGAGCTCGGCCACCGCGTGCGGCAGCCGGTCGAGCGGCAGGTGGCGAATCATGTAGGGATCCAGCGCAATCTTCATCGGGCTTCCTTCGCGAATGGGGGTGGCTGACGCGAGCGCAGGCGTGCGCTCAGCGGCGCTTCTTCTTGTTGCGATACTGGTCGGCGATCACGGCCGCGACGATGATCGCGCCCTTGACCATCTCCTGGTAATACGCGTCGATCCGGATGAACGTGAAGCCCGACGTCATCACGCCGAGGATCAGCACGCCGATCACGGTGCCCGTCACGCGCCCGAGACCGCCCGACAGCGACGTGCCGCCGATCACGACGGCCGCGATCGCGTCGAGCTCGTACATCACGCCCATGCCCGACTGGCCGGAGATCGCACGCGCGGCCGTCACGGTGCCGGCAATGCCGCTCAAGAGGCCCGCGATCGCATAGACGAACACCAGGTGACGCGTGACGTTGATGCCCGACACGACGGCCGCGTGACGGTTCGCGCCGATCGCGTACGTGTACTTGCCGAAGCGCGTGTAGCGCAGCACGACGTGGAAGATCGCGGCCACCACGACGAAGATGATGACCGGGTTCGCCCCCGCGCCGATCGCCGCGAACTGGTCGGTCAGCATCGACACCGGCATCCCGTTGGTGAACCACTTCGCGAAGCCGCGCGCGGCAACCATCGTGCCGAGCGTCGCGATGAACGGCGGGATTCCCGTCAGCGCGATCAGCGAGCCGTTCAGGAGGCCGACCAGCAGGCCGACGCACACGCCGGCCAGCACCGGCCAGATGATCGGCAGGTCGGTCAGGTGCGGGAACACCGCGCGCGGAAAATCGGATACCTGTGCGAGACTGGCCGACACGACGGCCGCCGCGGCGACGACCGACCCCGACGACAGGTCGATCCCGCTGGTGATGATCACGAGGTTCACGCCGACCGCGATGATGCCGATCACGGCCATCTGCAACACGATGATCTCGAGCCGCTCGGCGTTGAACAGGAAGCTCTGGCCGACGACGAGCCAGCCGATCACCTCGAAGAACAGGCTGATGCCCACCAGCACCAGGAAGATGCTCAGCTCGGGCGGCCACTTCGCGTGCCGCGTCTTGATCGTCATGGACTGCGCGTCCGCGACCGGATTCAGGTTGCCCATTTCAGTTGTCTCCATGCTTGTTGCGGCTCAGCGCGAGGCCAGGTCCATGATGCGGACCTGGTCGGCGTCCTTGCGCTCGACGATGCCGGTCATCCGGCCTTCGTGCATCACCATCACGCGGTCGCTCATGCCGAGCACTTCCGGCATTTCCGACGAGATCATCAGAACCGCGACGCCCTTGCCGGCGAGCGCGCTGACGAGCCGGTGGATCTCGGCCTTCGCGCCGACGTCGATCCCGCGCGTCGGCTCGTCGAGGATCAGGATGCGCGGTTGCGTCAGCAACCACCGGCCGATCAGCACCTTCTGCTGGTTGCCGCCCGACAGGTTCTGGATTTCCTCGTGCAGCCCCGGCGTCTTCACGCGCAACATCCGGCTCATTTCCTCGCAGTCGCGCTTCAACTGCGCCTGCCGCACGAAATTGAACTTCACGTAGCGATGGCTGAGCACCGCCGCTTCCATGTTCGCGAGCAGGTCGAGATTCAGGAAGCAGCCGGTGTCCTTGCGGTCCTCGGTGAGGAACGCCATCCCGTGCTTCATCGCCTGCGCGGGCGTGGAAACTCGCACCGGCTTGCCGTCGATCCGGATCTCGCCCGTGGTCGCCGGCACGACGCCGAACAGCGCCTCCGCGACGTTCGAGCGCCCCGAGCCGACGAGGCCCGCCACACCGAGGATCTCGCCCGCGCGCAGCTCGAAGCTGACGTCGCGGAACACGCCGTCGACGCCGAGGTTCTTCACGGCCAGCACGACGTCGCCGATCGGCACCTCGTCCTTCGGGAACATCTGCGTGATCTCGCGGCCGACCATCATCCGGATGATGTCGTCGCGCGTGACGTCGGTCGACGCATGCGTGCCGATGTACTTGCCGTCGCGGAACACCGAGAATTCGTCGGCGATCTCGAACAGCTCGTTCATCTTGTGCGTGATGTAGACGATGCCCTTGCCCTGCTCGCGCAGCTGGCGAATGATCCGGAACAGGTGTGTGACCTCCTTGTCGGTCAGCGCGGAAGTCGGCTCGTCCATGATCAGCACGTCCGAGTCGAACGACACGGCCTTCGCGATCTCGACCATCTGGCGGCTCGCGACCGTCAGCGTGCGCACGTCGGCTTCAGGGTCGATGTCGATCGACAGCCGCTCGAACAGCGCGGCGGTGCGGCGGCGCAGCTCGGCGTGATCGATCAGGCCGAAGCGGTTCTTCGGTTCGCGGCGGATCCAGATGTTCTCCGCGACCGTCATGTACGGCATCAGGTTGAGTTCCTGGTGGATCATCGCGATCCCGCGATCGAGCGCGTCGAGCGGGCCGCTCAGCACGACCGGCTCGCCGTTGATCAGGATCTCGCCCTGGTCAGGCGTGTAGACGCCGGCGATGATCTTCATCAGCGTCGACTTGCCGGCGCCGTTCTCGCCCATCAGCGCATGCACGGTGCCGCGGCGCACGCGGAACTGCACGCCGTCGAGCGCGACGACGCCGGGAAACGACTTGCCGACGCCGCGCACCTCCAGCAGGCAATCGTCGACGGGCGCAGCGGACGAACCCGATGCGGCGAACGAGGCGGCCGGCGCGCTTTCGCTGGCCATCGAGCGCGCCATCCTGGCTGTAAACATGGACGTTCCTCGAAATTCACACGCGAACCCGGACGCGCCGGGCCCGCGCAGTTCAGCGGAAAAACCGGTCAGTGCTTCGCGTACTGGTTCATGTTCTCGGGCGTGACGAGCTCGAACGGCACGTTCACGTAGCGGTCGACCGGCTGCTTCTTCGCGAGCTTCAGCGCGGTCGCGACAGCCTGCGCACCCTGCCCGGCCGCGTTCTGGTACACGGACACCTTCAGGTCGCCGCTCTTCATCGCCGCGAGCCCGTCCGGCGTCGCGTCGATGCCCGCGACGACCGTTTTCGGCGTCAGCTTGCGCGCGGCCTTCAGCGCGTTGATCGCGCCGATCGCCATTTCGTCGTTGTTCGACACGATCGCGTCGAACTTCGTCCCGGAGCTCAGCCAGTTCATCGTGATGTCCTGGCCCTGCGTGCGGCTCCACTTGCCTTCGCGCTTGTCGACGATCTTCATGCCGGAACAGTCCTTGGTCGCGATCACGTCCTCGATGTCCTTGGTGCGGGCGCGGGCCGACTCGTTGGACAGCTCGCCCATCAGCACGAGGATGTCGCCCTTGCCGCCGAGCAGCTTGCACACCTGGCGCGCCTGCAGCGTGCCGGACTGTTTCTCGTCGGACGCGACCACCGCGACGCCGGCCGGCAACTTGTCGAAATCGACCGGCTTGCGGTTCACGTAGACGAGCGGAATCTTCGCGGCGGTCACCATCTTCGTGATCTTCGGCGTCGCGTCGGTGTCGACCGCATTCACGATGATCGCGTCGACCTTCTGCGCGATCATGTTCTGGACCTGGCTCAACTGCTTGCCGACGTCGTTGCCGCCGTCCTCGATCTGTACGGTCGCGCCGTCCTTCTTCGCCGAATCGGCGATGCTGTTGCGCAGGATCGTCAGGAACGTGTCGTCGAACGATGCCATCGTCACGCCGATCTTCTCGGCATGCGCGAGCGGCATGGCCAGGATCGCGGCGGCCGCGGCGGCCATCAGCTTGGTCTTCATGATCACTCTGTCTCCTCATCTCCGGGGGGCGGAAAACGGCGCGTTGCGCGCCGCCGGGCCGAGTCCGATAACGGACTGAAGCATCCGGATGAAACTGTAGATCACTTCCTCGAACATTTGGAAATTTATTTCTACGTGATTTCACCTAGGGAACTGGATTTCCAAAAAGTCTAGACTCCGTTCCGTAGCCCGAGTCGTTGCGGCAGGCGCATTCGCGTCGCGTCGTGACATGCGACGAAGATCCGTCGCTGGATCGGTCCCCAATCCGCCGGCATGGTCGAACGCCGGCCGCGAGCGTGATACGTGATATGAGCCCGTTGAACTTTCCGACTGACCGCCCCGTCGATCTCGCCTGCCTCGGCCGCGTCGCCGTGGACCTTTACGCGCAACAGTACGGCAGCCGCCTGGAAGACGCGCGCAGCTTCCAGATGTATCTCGGCGGCTCGTCGGGCAACGTCGCGTTCGGCGTCGCCCGGCTCGGGCTGAAGACCGCGATGATCTCGCGCGTCGGCGACGAGCAGATGGGCCGCTTCGTGCGCGAGACGCTCGAGCGCGAAGGCTGCGACACGAGCCAGCTGCAGACGGATCCGGAACGGCTGACCGCGCTGGTGCTGCTCGGTCTGAAGGATCGCGACACGTTCCCGCTGCTGTTCGTACGCGAGAATTGCGCGGACATGGCCGTGCGCGCCGACGAGATCCGCGAGGACTTCATCGCCGGTTGCCGCGCGCTCGCGATCACGGGCACCCATCTGTCGACGCCGGGCACCCGCGAGGCATCGCTGACCGCGCTCGGCTACGCGCGCCGCCACGGCGTCGTGCGGATCCTCGACATCGATTACCGGCCGGTGCTGTGGGGGCTGACCGCGCGCGGCGCGGGCGAAAACCGTTACGTGCCGGACGCGCAGGTCACACGGCAGTTGCAGCAGGTGCTCGGCGAATTCGATCTGCTGGTCGGCACCGAGGAAGAATTCCTGATCGCGGGCGGCGTGCCGCACGACCTGATCGCGTCGCTGCAGGCCGTGCGCCGCGCGAGCGGCGCGGCGCTGGTGGTCAAGCGCGGTGCGCTCGGCTGCTGCGTGATCGAGGGCGACATCCCCGCACGCATCGAGGATGCGCCGACCTTCCATGGCGAACGCGTCGAAGTGCTGAACGTCCTCGGCGCGGGCGACGCGTTCCTGTCGGGCCTGCTGTCCGGGCTGCTGCGCGGGCGCGACTGGGCCGAATCGACGCGCATCGCGAATGCGTGCGGCGCGATCGTCGTGTCGCGCCACGCGTGTTCGGCCGCGATGCCGACGCCTGCCGAGCTCGCACACTGGTTCGGCGGCAGCCGCAATCCGCGGGTGGACGCCGATCGCACGCTCGCGCACCTGCATCGCGTGACGGTGCCGCGCCGCGAATGGGACGACCTGTGCGTGATGGCGTTCGACCATCGCAGCCAGTTCTACGAACTCGCGGTGCAGGCCGGCGCGGACGAGGCGCGCATCAAGACGCTGAAGCGCCTGCTCGTGCGCGCGGCCGAACAGGTCGAGCGCGATCGCCATATCGAAGGCCATGTCGGCGTGCTGATCGACGGCGGCGCGTACGGCAGCGACGCGCTCGCGTCGGCCACCGGCCGCGGCTGGTGGGTCGGCCGCCCGGTCGAACTGCCCGGCTCGCGGCCGCTGTGTTTCGACGACACGCGCTCGGTCGGCTCGTCGCTCACGCACTGGCCGACCGAGCAGGTCGTGAAGTGCCTCGTCCACTACCACCCCGATGACGACGTCGACCTGCGCGTCGCGCAGGAGCAGCGCGTGCTGGAGCTGTGGGAAGCCACGCGCGCGAGCGGCAACGAGTTGCTGCTGGAAATCATTCCGCCGCGCGCGGTCACGCCGGCCGGCACCGAGGACGACGCGGTGCTGCGCACGGTCGCGCGCTTCTACAACCTCGGCGTGATGCCCGAGTGGTGGAAGCTCGCGCCGATGAGCGCCGACGGCTGGGCGCGGCTCGAGACGCTGGTTGCCGAGCGCGACCCGTACTGCCGCGGCGCGGTGATCCTCGGGCTGAACCAGCCGCTGCAGTATCTCGTCGACAGCTTCCGCTCGGCGACCAATCCGATCGTCAAGGGCTTCATGGTCGGCCGTACGCTGTGGGCCGACGCGTCGCTGCACTGGCTCGCCGGCCGGATCGACGACCAGGCGCTGATCGACGAAGTGGCCGGCAATTTCGCGCAGCTGGTCGACGCCTGGCTCGGCCGCCGTGCCGCCGCGCGCACCGCGGCAGCAGCCTGATGCAGATGTCCGTGACGACCACCCGACTCCTCTTGATCGACAGACGATGACCACCACCGTGAGACTGACCGTCAGCCAGGCGCTCGTGCGCTACCTGGCCGCCCTGCGCGCCGAAGTCGTCCAGCCGGACGGCCGCACCGAGATCCTGCCGTACTGCGGCGGCGTCTTCGCGATCTTCGGGCACGGCAACGTGGCCGGGCTCGGCGAAGCGCTGCACGCCGAAAAGGACCGGCTGCCGACGTTCCGCGCGCACAACGAGCAAGGCATGGCGAATGCGGCCGTCGCGTTCGCGAAAGCGAATTTCCGCCAGCGGATGATGGCGGCGACGTCGAGCATCGGCCCCGGCGCGACCAACATGCTGACCTCCGCCGCGCTCGCGCACGTCGGCCGGCTGCCGCTGTTGCTGCTGCCCGGCGACGTGTTCGTGTCGCGCTTGCCCGACCCGGTGCTGCAGCAGGTCGAGGATTTCGAACAGGGCGACGTCAGCGCGAACGACTGCTTCCGGCCGGTGACGCGCTACTTCGACCGGATCACGTCGCCGGAACAGTTGCTCGTGGCGCTGCCGCGCGCGATCCAGGTGATGACCGATCCCGCACAGTGCGGACCCGTGTGTCTCGCGCTGCCGCAGGACGTGCAGACCTTCGCGTACGACTGGCCGGAGGATTTCTTCGCGCCGCCAGTGATCCGGACGCGCCGGCCGCCCGCGGACTCGCTCGAACTCGCGGATGCGCTGGACGTGCTGAAGGCCGCGAAGAAGCCGCTGATCGTCGCCGGCGGCGGCGTGCTGTACAGCCAGGCATGGGACGCGCTGCGCACGTTCGCCGACACGCATGGCGTGCCGGTCGCCGAATCGCAGGCCGGCAAGGGCAGCCTCGCGTGGGACCACCCGTTGAACCTCGGCTCGATCGGCGTGACGGGCTCGCCTGCCGCGAACCGCGCGGCCGCACAGGCCGACGTGGTGTTCGCGGTCGGCACGCGCCTGCAGGACTTCACGACCGGCTCGCACGCGCTATTCGGCAACGCGACGCTGCTGAGCCTGAACGTGCAGCCGTTCGACGCGGGCAAGAAACGCGGCCGGCAATTGATCGCCGACGCGCGCACCGGCCTCGGCCAGCTGTCGGCCGCGCTCGCGGGCTGGCAGGCGGATGCGGCGTGGACCGCCGCGAACCGCGACCAGGCCGCCGCGTGGAACGCGCGCGTGACCGAGCTGACCACGCGCGTGCCGAAGGACACGCTGCCGTACGACGCGGAAGTGATCGGCGCGGTGCGCGACTCCGCGGCCGACGCGGGGCACGACAGCGCGCGCGACGATCTCGTCGTGTGCGCGGCCGGCACGCTGCCAGCCGAGCTGCACAAGCTGTGGCGCAGCGGCGTGCCGGGCAACTATCACATGGACTACGCGTACTCGTGCATGGGCTACGAGGTCGCGGGCGGCCTCGGCGCGAAGCTCGCGCGGCCCGAGCGCGAAGTGATCGTGATCGTCGGCGACGGCTCGTACATGATGCTCAACGCGGAGCTCGCGACGTCCGTGATGCTCGGCCGCAAGATCATCGTCGTGATCCTCGACAACCGCGGCTACGGCTGCATCGAGCGGCTGCAACTGAACTGCGGCGGCGCGAGCTTCAACAACATGCTCGACGACTGCGTGCCCGAGGGCGGCGAACGCTCGACGATCGACTTCGCGATGCATGCGCGCGCGATGGGCGCCGAAGCCGTGCACGTGCGCGACGTCGGCGAGCTGCGCGGCGAAATGAAGCGTGCGCGCGCGGCGAAGACGAGCCAGGTCATCGTGATCGACACGACGCACGAGCGCACGACCGCGGACGGCGGCGCGTGGTGGGAAGTCGCGGTGCCGCAAGTGTCCGCGCGCGCCGGCGTCGACGATGCGCATCGCGCGTATCTCGACGCGAAGACCCGGCAGCGGCGCTGACCCGCTTTCCGTTTCAATCCGCCGCCCCGCGACAACAACATTCGAACCAAGGAAGCAAGTCATGAGCTGGAACGTTCGCATCGGTATCAATCCCCTGTCGTGGATGAACGACGACCTGCCGTCGCTCGGCGGCGAGACGCCGCTCGAGACGGCGCTGAAGGAAGGCGCCGAAATCGGCTATGCGGGCTTCGAGCTTGGCAACAAGTTTCCGAAGACGGGCCCCGAGCTGAAGGCGAAGCTCGCCGAATTCGGGCTCGTATGCGTGTCGGGCTGGTATTCGGGCTTCCTCGCGGAAGTCGAACCGGGCATGAGCGACGCCGATGCGCTCGCCGCCGAAATCGAGCGCTGCCGCGCGCACATGACGAAGCTGCAGTTCAACGACGTGAAGGTCGCGGTGTACGGCGAATGTGCGGGCACGATCCAGGGCCGCATCGACACGCCGGTCGCGAAGCGTCCGCGTTTCGTCGACGATGAAGCCTGGCGACGCTATGCGGCACGCCTCGACGCATTCGGCGCGCACCTGCTCGAGACCTACGGGATCAAGCTCGCCTACCATCACCACATGGGCGCTTACGTCGAATCGCCCGCCGACGTCGACCGGCTGATGGCGCTGACCGATCCGGCGAAGGTATTCCTGCTGTTCGACACGGGTCACGCGTATTTCGGCGGCGCGGCCGATCCCGTCGCACTGCTGAAGAAGCACGTGTCGCGCGTCGTGCACGTGCACTGCAAGGACGTGCGGCCGCAGGTCGTCACGCAGGCGCGCAACGGCGGCTGGAGCTTCCTGAACGGCGTGATCAACGGCACCTTCACGGTGCCGGGCGACGGCGCGCTCGATTACGAAGCGACGCTTCGCACGCTGAAGGACGCCGGCTACGAAGGCTGGCTCGTGGTCGAAGCCGAGCAGGACCCGGCCGTCGCGCCGAGCTATCAGTACGCGAAGAAGGGCTACGAATCGCTGCGCGCGATCGTCGACCAGTTGAGCGCGTAAGCCCTGTCACCCCATTGCGGAGCCCCGTTCCATGACGATTTCTCCCCTGCTGGTCAAAGCATCCGCCGACCGCGAAATCTGCAACGTGACGCCCGAGTCGGCCGGCTGGAAACATGTCGGCTTTCGCGCGCTGCGCCTGAAGGCCGGCGACACCGAAACGCTCGATACCGGCGCGCGCGAACTGTGCGTCGTCGTGCTCACCGGTACGCTGCGCGCGCAAGTCGACGGCGAGACGTACGATGCGCTCGGCAAGCGCGACAGCGTGTTCGAGGAAGTGTCGCCGGACGCGCTGTACGTGCCGGGCGGCAAGACCGTCACGCTGGTCGCGACGCGCGATGCGGAAGTCGCGCTGTGCACCGCGCCTTACGCGAGCGGCGACAAGCGCGTGCAGCGCCTCGACGGCGAACGGATGCGGCGCGCGGTGCGCGGGCACGGCACCAACACGCGCTACGTGTGCGACATCCTGATGGGCGACAATCCGGCCGCCGACCGGCTGCTCGTCGTCGAAGTGATCACGCCCGCGAGCCACTCGAGCAGCTATCCGCCGCACAAGCACGATCGCGACGCGGCGCCGGACGAGACGTCGCTCGAGGAAACCTATTACCACCGGATCGATCCGCCGCAGGGTTTCGCGTTTCAGCGTGTGTACACGGACGACCGCAGCCTCGACGAGGCGTGCGCGGTCGAGAACCACGACGTGGTTCTGGTGCCGCGCGGCTATCACCCGGTGGTCGCGCCGCATGGCTACAACCTGTACTACCTGAACGTGATGGCCGGGCCGAGCCGCGCGTGGGCATTCAAGAACGACCCCGCGCACGAATGGATGCTCGACGCGGCACCCGGGCGCTGACGCATCGATGCGCTGAACGATCGACGGCCGGCGCGCGAGACGCAGGATGAAAACGCGTGCGTGAGCCGCATTTGCGACGACACGGAGTTGCCATGGCGACCACCTTCCCCCGCTTCGCACCCGCGCCCATCTGCGACACCGCGTCGACACCGATGCTGTCGCACTTCGATGCCGACGTCGCGCGCCGGCTCGGCGACATCGCCGTCAATCTCGCGGCGCGCCGCGGGCTGCCGATCGCGGTCGGCATCGTCGGTGAAACCGCGCCGCTGTTCTATTGCGCGCTGGACGGCAGCCGCGCCAACGACAGCGACGCGATCCGCCGACGACAGAACACGGTGTTCCGTTTTGGCGTCAGTTCGTTCGAGGTCGGCGCGCGCTTTCGCCGCGCCGGCTGGTCGTTGCAGTCGCAGGGATTGTCGGACGCCGACTATGCGCTCGATGGCGGCGGCGTGCCGTTGCGGCTTGCCGGCGGCGGCATCGTCGGCGCGATGACCATCGCAGGGCTCGACGACGCACGCGATCACGCACTCGTCATCGAGAGCCTGCGCTGGCATGTCGGCGCGAACGCGCTCGCGATGATCGCGTAGCCGCCCGCGCCGACTCGCGCGATCAGTGCAGCCCGCCGCTCGCGACGAGGCGCTCGCCGGTCAGCCAGCGGGAGTCGTCCGATGCGAGGAACACGGCGACCGACGCGATGTCGTCCGGCTCGCCGAGGCGGCCGAGCGGCGTCTCGCTGCGCACCTGCTTCTCGAGATCCGACCCGATGATGCCCGAGCTGTGCGTGCCTTCGGTCACGATCATGCCCGGGTTGATCGCGTTCACGCGGATCTTGCGCGCGCCAAGCTCGAGCGCGAGCACGCCGGTGATCGCGTCGACGGCGCCCTTGGTGCCGCTGTACACGGCGCTCGCGGGCGGCGTGATGCTCGTCACGACCGAGCTGATGTTGATGATGCTCGCGCCTTCGCCGAGATGCTTGACGGCGGCCTGCGTCGTCAGCAGCACGCCGAACACGTTCGTGTCGAACTGCCGGCGGTAGTGCTCTTCGGTGATCGCCTCGATCGGCGCGAACTCGTAGACGCCGGAGTTGTTGACCAGCACGTCGAGACGGCCATAGTTTTCGATAGCGGCATCGACGATGCGCTGCGCGTCCGTTGCCTTCGACACGTCGCCGCCCACCGCGACCGCACGGCCGCCCGCTTCGACGATCGCGCTCACGACGGCGTCGGCACCGGCCTTGCTGCTCGCGTAGTTCACGACGACCGACGCGCCTTCGGCGGCCAGCGCCTTCGCGATCGCGGCGCCGATTCCCTTGGACCCGCCCGTGACGATCGCTACCTTGCCTGTCAGCTTGCTCATGATTTCATTCCTCAGTCGGAAGACATTCGATGGATGAGGGCCGGTTGCCGCGTGCGCGGCGCGTCGGCCTTGCTGGCAATATTCGCGGTTCGCGCGACGGCGATAAAGCGGCTCGGCACGAATTGACTGGCGGGGTTTGCCGAACAATCGGCGCGCTTGCGCTCAACCGGCACTCAGCCACGCACTGACGACGTCGGCGCCGAGCCCGTCGAGCGCGCCGTCGTAGACGATCCGTCCCCGCCCCATCACCGCGACGCGCCGCGCGAGCCGCGGCGCGAGTTGCAGCCGCTGCTCGATCAGCAGGATCGCGACGCCGTCGGCCTGCAGCGCGGCGAGACAGGCGCCCACCTCGTCGACCGCGAGCGGCGCGAGCCCTTCGGCCGGTTCGTCGACGATCAGCACGCTCGGGCGGCCCGCGAGCGCGCGCACCAGCGCGAGCACCTGCTGTTCGCCGCCCGACAGCCGTCCGGCCTTCACGTCCGCCCGCGCGGCCAGCAGCGGAAAGCGCGCGAGCAACCGGTCGAGCGCCGCGCGTTCGGCCGTGCCGTGCACGCCGCGCAGCCCGAGCCGCAGGTTGTCGCGCACGCTCAGTAGCGGAAACACGTCGCGGCTTTCGGCAACGTAAGCGACACCGCGCCGCGCGATCTCGAAGGTGCGCGCGCCCGCGCATTCGGCGCCGGCGACGCGCACCGAACCCGCCGTGCGCACGAGTCCCATCACGGCCTTCGCGAGCGTCGAGCGGCCCGAGCCGTTGCGGCCGAGCAGCGCGAGCGTCTCGCCAGGCGCGAGCGCGAGATCGACACCGTCGAGCACGGGTTGCATCCCGTACCACGCGCGCAGGCCGCGAATGTCGAGCAGCACGCTCATGTGCCCTCGCCAAGATAGGCGGCGCGCACGGCCCGGTCCGCGCGGATCGCGTCGGGCGCGCCGGTTGCGACCACCGCGCCGCGCACGAGCACCGTGATGCGCTCGGCGAAGCCGAACACCGCATCCATGTCGTGCTCGATCATCAACACCGTGCGGCCCTGCGTCGTCGCACGGATCAGCGCGATCATCCGCGCCGCCTGGTCGCGGTTCATGCCGGCCGTCGGTTCGTCGAGCAGCAGCGTGCGCGCGCCGCTCGCGAGCGCGATGCCGAGATCGAGCGCGCGCTGTTCCGCATAGCCGAGTTCGCCGGCCGGCGTGTCGCGCCGCCCATCGAGACCGATGTCGCCCAGCACGCGCGCGGCCACGCGATCGACCGACGCGGATTCGCGCAGCCGGTTCCACCAGCGCGGCCGCTCGGCCGGCGCATGCAGCGCCGCGCAGCGCAGGTTGTCGAACACGCTCAATCGTGCGAACACGCTCGTCTGCTGAAAACTGCGGCCGACGCCGAGCCGGCTCGCCACGATCGGCCCGCGCCCGCGCAGCTCGACGCCGTGCAGCAGGACGCGCCCGCGCGTCGGCCGCGTTGCGCCGGCGATCACGCCGAACAGCGTCGACTTGCCCGCGCCGTTCGGCCCGATCAGCGCGTGACGCTCGCCGGCCGGGACGTTCAGCTCGACGCCGTCGAGCACGGTCTGCACACCGAAGCGCTGTACGATCCCGTGCAACTCGATCGCGCTGCCGCTCATCGCCCGTCCCCCCGCTTGCCTTGCCCGTGGCTCTGGAACCGTGCACGCCAGCCCCACAGCAACGTGCCGATGCCGGCCGCCGAGCATGCGACGGCCCAGCCCGCCGGCGCATCGGCGTCGATGCCCCACGCGCCGAACGCGATGCCCGTGCCGTCGTCCTGCGCGAAGCGCCATGCATAGCCGAGCTCGGCCGCGCAGACGATCGCGACGGCCCAGAACGCACATGCGCCGACGCCACACAGCACGCGCCAGCGCTCGGCGGGAGGTGCGTCGCCGCGCAACGCATGCGCCAGCGTCTGCGCGATGCCCGCGATCCCGCGCGGCGCCGCGACGACGACCGCGACGAACAGGAGGCCGAGATACAGCGCCCATGCGCGCGACACGCCCGCGACGACGACGCTCAGCGCGGTCAGCACCACCGCGCCGGCCGCCGGCCCGAAGAATGTGCCCGTGCCGCCGATCACTGCTGCAATCAGCACGGTCGCCGAACGCGCCATCGACACGCTGTCGGGTGTCGCGATCTCGACGTCGATCAGCGTCAACGTGCCGGCAATGCCCGCGAAGAACGACGCGGAGGTCACCATCGCAAGCCGCACGCGACGCGGCTCGGTGCCGAGCGCGGCAACGCGCGCGGGGTTGTCGCGCACCGCGTTCGCGAGCCGCGCGAGCGGCGTGCGCGTCAGCGCGTGCATCGCCACCGCGGAGACGATGCACCATGCGGCAATCACGGCGTAGGCCTGCATTTGCGCGCCGAAATGCCAGCCGCCCAAAGGCGTGCCGCTCGCGCGGTCGATCGGTACGCCGCCGAGGCCGCCGAACCACGCCGGCACGCTCCACGCCGCAGCCGCGACGCACTCGCCGAGGCCGAGCGTGATCATCGCGAACACGGTGCCCGCGCGGCGTGTCGCGAGCAGTCCGGCGATGAACCCGAAGCCCGCGCCGGCCACGCCGCCGACGAGCGGCAACAGCGGCAGCGGGCCGCCGACATGATTGAACCAATGCGCGGCGGCGAATGCGCCAAGGCCCGCGAAGGCTGCATGACCGAACGACAGCAGCCCGGTCGTACCGAGCTGCAGGTTGTACGACAGCGCGAGCACGACGAGCGCGGCCGTCTGTGCGAGATAGCCAAGCACCGCGCCGTGCGGCCACAGCCACGCGGGCAGCGCGACGCACGCGGCGAACAGCACCCAGCGCAGCGCGCCGGCCCGTGCGCGGCTAGCCATCGACACGCTCGCCGAACAGTCCGCGCGGGCGGGCGACCAGCACCGCGACGAGCAGCAGGTACGGGACCAGCGGTGCGAGCTGCGCGATCGACACGGCAGCGACGCTGTCGGGCAGCGCGACACCCGACCCTTGCGCGAGGTCGCGCAGCGACGTGTCGCTGGCCGCCGCGAAGGTCTGCGCGAAGCCGACCGCAAGCGACGCGACGAACGCGCCGCCGAGCGAGCCGAGCCCGCCGATCACGACGACCGCGAACACCACCGACCCGACGGTCTCGGCCAGCGCCGGTTCGATCACCGCAAGCGGCGCGCCGATCACGCCGGCCAGCGCCGCGAGCGCGGTGCCGGCGCCGAACAGCCCCGTCATCACGCCCGGCACGTCGTAGCCAAGCGCCTCGACGGCCGCGCGGTGCGTGAGCGCGGCGCGCACGACGAGCCCGATGCGCGACGCGCGCAGCAGCGCGCCGAGCGCGACCAGCATCGCCGTGGCAATCGCCATCATGAAGAGCCGGTAGCGCGGCAGCGCGAGGCCGAACACGGCCACGGGCGCACCGTCGAACAGCGGCGGCACCGGCGCCGGCAGCGGCGCGAGGCCCCACAGGAGTTTCGCGCCCTCGCCGATCAGGTACGCGAGCCCGACGGTCAGCAGCAGTTCGCTCGTGTGTCCATGCGGCTGTACGCGGCGCAGCAGCCAGCGCTCGCAGCCGGCGCCGAGCAACCCGACCGCGAGCGGCGCGAGCGCGAGCGCGGCCCAGAAACCCGCGCGGGCGGCGATGCTGTATCCAATGTATGCGCCGAGCATGTAGAAGCTCGCGTGCGCGAAGTTGAGCACGCCCTGCACGCTGAAGATCAGCGTGAGGCCAGCCGACAGCATGAACAGCAGCAACCCGTAGCTGAGGCCATTGAACGCCTGGAGCGCGAACGCGTGCACGCCGCGCGCCCGTCAGCCGGCGAGTGGTTCGAGCGCCGCGCGCAGCGCGTCGGGCAGCGGCACCGGGCGGCGCGTGCCGCGATCGACGTACACGTGCACGAAATGCCCTTGCGCGGCCGGCGCGGCTTCCCCAGCCGCGAACAGTCCGATCTCGTAGCGCACACTCGACGTGCCGAGCTTCGCGACGCGCAGCCCCGCATCGACCGACTGCGGAAACACGAGCGGCGCGAAGTAGTTGCACTGCGTCTCGACCACGAGCCCGATCGTCTGCCCGTGCTCGACGTCGAGCACACCCGCGCGGATCAGGTATTCGTTCACGACGGTGTCGAAGTAGCTGTAGTAGACGACGTTGTTCACGTGCCCGTAGACGTCGTTGTCCATCCAGCGGGTCGTGATCGGCAGGAAGTGGCGATAGGCGTCGCGGGAACGCGGCTGCGGCTTGTCGGACATGGCGATGGCGGTCAGGATGAAGAAGGCGCAGCGGACGGCGCGCGGTGGCCGTTCGCGACGGCGCGCCGGCCAACGGCGGGATGCCGCGTCGCGATCGCGCGCGGCGCGGCGGATGACATTCCGGGAGCGGCGCGGCCCGTCACTGCCCAGCTCGATCGACGAATTCGAAATCGAGGCCGCGCGCGCGCATCCAGTCGGCCAGCGCGTAGCCGGTGCCGGCGCGCCACGGGCGCAGCAACGGCGGCTCGACGAGCCGGTATTCGAGCAGCTCCGGCGACAGCGCGACGGTGCCCGACGCGCGCACGTGGTACGCGATGATCAGCTCGTTCTTGCGCATGAATTCATAGACGCCGACCAGCGTGACCTGCTCGGCCTTCAGCGCGGTTTCCTCGAACACCTCGCGCGCGATGCCGTCCTCGGGCGTCTCGCCGTTCTCGAGGAAACCGGTGATCAGCGCGAACATCCCCTCCGGCCAGGCCGCATTGCGCGCGAGCAGGATCTTGCCGTCGAGCTCGACGATCGCGGCCACCACCGGCAGCGGGTTGTTCCAGTGCACGTAGCCACACGCGTCATCCGGGCAGGCCTGGCGGACGCGCCCGCCCTCGTGTTCGGGATCGGCGCGCTCGGTCAGCGGACGCGCGCAGCGCGGGCAAAAACGGTAGTCGGCGATGGTCATCGATGGGGATCTGGCAGGCGCCGACGGCGGCCGGCAAGCCGCCTCGCACGCCCGCTCGGCGCAGGAAAGGCTTCATTCTAGCGAGTTTGCCCGCGTCGCTGACGATCCGGCCCCGATGATGTCAGGGTTGCATGCTCGGTTGCGCACGCCCGCGTGCGGCCGTCGCCGCGAAGCCGGCGGCACCGACGAGCAAGGCACCCGCCGCGACCCACAGCGCCGGCGAGAACGACCCGAAACGCGCGGTCAGCGGCGCCGCGACGAGCGGGCCGACAATCTGCCCGACCCCGTACGACGCGGTCGCATAGCCCATCAGCCCGGCCGCGCGTTCGCCGTGCAGCCGCCGCGCCTCGCGCATCGCGAACAGCGTGATGGCGGTGAACGGCAGGCCGAGCAGCGCGCTCCCGATCGAGAAGCCCACCGCATTCGGCCACACGATCCCCGCCGCGATCCCGAGCGCCTGCGTCGCGCAACCGGCGGCGAGCAGCAGCCGGTTGTCCCAGCGGCCGGGCAGCCGCGCGGCCGCGATCGCGCCGACGATCAGCGCCGCGCCGAACATCGGCCAGAACAGGTCCGGCCACGGCGAGCCGGCCGGCAGCGCGGCGCGCGCGATCACTGGCAGGAACGTCGCGGTGATGATGTAGCCGAAACCCGGCATCCCGTACAGGACGACGAGCCATGCGGCGTCGGCCCGATGGCGCCGCGCGTCGTGCGGTGCCGCGTCCGTCGCCGCATGCAGGACGGGCGCGGCTGACGTGGCGCCTGCCGCCGCCGGCACCGGCGCGCTGCCGAACGTGCGCCAGATCGCGATCGACAACACCGCCGACAACGCCGCGAAGCCGAGCCAGCCGGGCGCCGCGCGATGGCCGGCGAGTGCGCTGCCGATCAGGCCCGTCAGCACGATGCCGACACCGGGCCCCGCGTAGATCACCCCGCTCCATTCGGGCGCGTGCAGTTCGGCGAGCCGCCGCAGCCCCCATTGCGACACGAATACGAACGTCCATGCGCTGACGACGCCCGCGACGAAGCGCACCACGAGCCACACCGGCAGCACATGGCCGACGCCCATCGCGGCGGTCAGCAGCACGGTGGCGGCAAGCCCGAAGCGCACCATTCGCGCGGGCGCGACGCGCATCGCCGCGCAACTGACCGCGCCGACGAAATAGCCCGCGTAGTTCGCCGACGCGAGCCAGCTGCCGGCTTTCAGGCCGATCGAACCGTCGGCGAGCATCAGCGGCAGCAGCGGCGTGAACGCGAAGCGGCCGATGCCGAGCGCGACGGCAAGCCCGATCATGCAGGCAAGCGCGACCGCGCGGGCGCGACGGTCGGCGTCATCGGAAAGGGGTACGCCGGCGGCGCTCGGAGCATCGGAACGGGACATGGCGGCATGGGCCGCGCGGGTTGCGCAACGGCCGGAACGAGAATCGGATTGCTTGTATCGTAGCTTGACCGAACGTTCTCTAAAAACGAATAATTGAGAATCCAGCAATCTCACGGAGAGAATCATGGACCTGGCGGCGCTGGCGATTTTCCGGGCCGTCGTGCGCGAGAACGGCATCACGCGCGCGGCGGTGAAGCTCAATCGCGTGCAGTCGAACGTAACGACGCGCATCAAGCAGCTCGAGGAGGAACTCGGCGCGGCGCTGTTCGTGCGCGACGGCCGCCGGCTCGTGCTGACGCCGGCCGGGCATACGCTGCTGCCGTACGCGGAGCGGCTGCTCGAGCTTGCCGACGAGGCGCGCGACGCCGTGCGCGAGGACACGCCGCGCGGGCGGCTGCGGCTCGGCACGATGGAAAGCACGGCCGCGAGCCGGCTGCCGGCCGTGCTCGCGCGCTATCACCATGCGTGGCCCGACGTATCGCTGGAACTCGTGACCGGCACGACCGGCTGGCTGATCGACAAGGTGCGCGACTTCGAGGTCGACGCGGCGCTGTTTGCGCGGCCGCCCGAGCCGGACACGCTGCCCGACACGTTCGAGACGGTGCCCATCTTCCGCGAGGACCTGGTGCTGCTGACGCCGCGCGGCCATCCGCCGGTGCGCACGCCGCGCGACGTGATCCTGCCGACGCTGATCGCGTTCGAGCGCGGCTGCACGTACCGGAAGTATGTCGAGCGATGGTATGCGGCGCACGGGATGAAACCCGCGCGCGTGCTCGAACTGGGTTCGTATCACGCGATCGTCGCGTGCGTCGCGGCCGGTGCGGGCGTCGCGGTCGCGCCGCGCTCGGTGCTCGAGCTTCAGCCCGAGACCGGCAACGTCGCCGCCCACAGGATCGCGGAACTCGAAGCAATCGACACGCTGCTCGCGTGGCGGCACGGTTACGCGTCGGCGGCACTCGCCGCGTTGCGCGATGCGCTCGGCGATGCCGCGCGGCAGTCGGGAGATTCGCCCTCGTTGCCGGCAACGGCATTACCGGCCTGATTCCGCCGCGCCGACGCGCCGGCATGCGCTCATCCTGCGCACCGGCAAAAACAAAACGACCCGACCGGCCACCGCCGATCGGGTCGTTTTCTCGTGCGCTGCGACGGGGTCAGCAAGACCGCATCGCATCAGCCATGCCGATCAAAGACGCTCTTCAACCCAGCCCTTGACGCCTGCCAGCGCGCCCGGCAGGTTCGCCGGTTCCGTGCCGCCTGCCTGTGCCATGTCCGGACGGCCACCGCCCTTGCCGCCCACCTGCTGCGCGACGAAGTTCACGAGCTCGCCGGCCTTGACCTTCTTGCTCGCGTCCGGCGTGACGCCCGCGATCAGGCTGACCTTGCCGCCTTCGACGGCCGCGAGCACGATCGCCGCGCTCTTCAGCTTGTCCTTCAGCTTGTCGACCGTTTCGCGCAGCGTCTTCGCGTCGGCACCGTCGAGCGTCGCCGCGAGCACGTACACACCGCCAATTTCGACGGCCTGCTGCGCGAGTTCATCACCCTGGCTCGATGCGAGCTTCGACTTCAGCGCGCCCAGTTCCTTCTCGAGCGACTTCACCTGGTCCTGCACCTGCGCGATGCGCTGCGTGAGCTCCGACGGCTGTGCCTTCAGCGCCGCCGCCGCCTGGTTCACGCGGGCGTCGAGCTCCTGCACATAGCGCACCGCGTTGTCACCGGTGATCGCCTCGACGCGGCGGATGCCGGCCGCGACGCCGCCTTCGACGACGATCTTGAAGAAGCCGATATCGCCGGTACGGTGCACGTGCGTGCCGCCGCACAGTTCGCGCGAGAAGCCGAGGTCGAGCACGCGCACTTCGTCGCCGTACTTCTCGCCGAACAGCGCCATCGCGCCGCCCTTCACCGCTTCGTCATACGGCATCACGCGCACGATGCCCGGCGCGTTCGCGAGGATTTCGTTGTTGACGATCTGCTCGACGCGACGGATTTCATCGTCGGTCATCGGCGCGTTGTGCGCGAAGTCGAAGCGGGTTTTCTCCGCGTCGACGAGCGAACCCTTCTGCTGCACGTGCGCGCCGAGCACTTCACGCAGCGCCTTGTGCATCAGGTGGGTGGCCGAGTGGTTGCGCTGGGTGCGCGCGCGGCGGTGCGCGTCGATTTCCGCGCGCAGCACGTCGCCGATCTTCAGCGTGCCCTGTTCGAGCGTGCCGTGGTGGCCGATCACGTCGGCCTGCACCTTCAGCGTGTCGGCCACCGCGAAGCGCGTCGCGGCGTTCGCGAGCACGCCCTGGTCGCCGACCTGGCCGCCCGATTCCGCGTAGAACGGCGTGTGGTCGAGCACGACGACCGCGTCCTGGCCGTGCTTCACTTCGTTGACGGCCGAACCGTCGACGTACAGCGCGACGACCTTCGCGTCGTCGAACGCGATTTCCTCATAGCCGTGGAAGGTGGTCTTCGCGCCCGAGTATTCGAGGCCCTGCGTGGCCTTGAACTTGCCGGCCGCGCGCGCCTGCTCGCGCTGGCGCGCCATCGCGTCGTCGAACGCCGGCTCGTCGACCGTCATCCCGCGCTCGCGGCACACGTCGGCCGTGAGGTCGAGCGGGAAGCCGTAGGTGTCGTGCAGCTTGAACGCGAGTTCGCCGTCGAGCACCTTGCCGCCCTTCGCCTCGACATCCGCCAGCGCGGCCTCGAGGATCGACATCCCGTGTTCGATCGTCTCGAAGAAGCGCTCTTCTTCCTGACGCAGCACGTCCGTCACGCGCTGCTCGGCTTCCTTCAGTTCCGGATACGCGGCGCCCATTTCGGCGACGAGGTCGGCCACCAGCTTGTGGAAGAACGAGCCCTTGCGGCCGAGCTTGTAGCCGTGGCGGATCGCGCGGCGCACGATGCGGCGCAGCACGTAGCCGCGGCCTTCGTTGCCGGGGATCACGCCGTCGACGATCAGGAACGAGCACGCGCGGATGTGATCGGCGATCACCTTCAGCGAGTTGTTGTTCAGGTCGCTGATCTCGGTCACGCGCGCGGCGGCCTTGATCAGGTTCTGGAACAGGTCGATCTCGTAGTTGCTATGCACGTGCTGCAGCACCGCGGCGAGACGCTCGAGGCCCATGCCGGTGTCGACCGACTGCTTCGGCAGGCGCGTCATGTTGCCCTGCGCGTCGCGGTTGAACTGCATGAACACGAGGTTCCAGATCTCGATGTAGCGGTCGCCGTCTTCTTCCGGCGATCCCGGCGGACCACCCCAGACGTCCGGGCCGTGGTCGTAGAAGATTTCCGTGCACGGGCCGCACGGGCCCGTGTCACCCATCGTCCAGAAGTTGTCCGACGCGTAGCGCGCGCCCTTGTTGTCGCCGATGCGGATGATCCGCTCGGTCGGCACGCCGACTTCCTTCGCCCAGATGTCGTAGGCTTCGTCGTCTTCCTGGTAGACGGTGACCCACAGCTTTTCCTTCGGCAGCTGGTAGACCGTGGTCAGCAGTTCCCACGCGAACTTGATCGCGTCATGCTTGAAGTAGTCGCCGAACGAGAAATTGCCGAGCATCTCGAAGAACGTGTGGTGGCGCGCCGTGTAGCCGACGTTCTCGAGGTCGTTGTGCTTGCCGCCCGCGCGCACGCTGCGCTGCGCCGTGGTGGCGCGCGAGTACGGACGCGGGTCCGTGCCGAGGAACACGTCCTTGAACTGGACCATGCCCGAGTTCGTGAACATCAGCGTGGGGTCGTTACCGGGCACGAGGCTCGACGAGCGGACGATCGTGTGGCCCTTCGATTCGAAGAATTTGAGGAATTTCTCGCGGATTTCGGCAGCTTTCATGGCGTGCGGGGAATGTCTGGCTGAGACGGCTTCAAACGCCGGCCGTCCTCGCGGACGCACGGCGGGCAAATATCGTAAACGATCGATTATACGATACAGACCGGCGCCCCAGACGGCAGCGGCCCGGCGCGGCGGACGACCGGCCTGGGCCACCCGTGCGGCCGATTCGCCTTAAGATGCTCGGCATGCCAATCCGCCTTGCCCCGGCCAGGCGAGCCATGAAAGGAGACGATTCGACGATGGGTGCCTTGAGCCATATCCGCGTGCTTGACCTGACCCGCGTGCTCGCGGGCCCGTGGTGCGCGCAGACGCTCGCCGACTTCGGCGCGGACGTAATCAAGGTCGAGCGCCCCGGCGCCGGCGACGACACGCGCCACTGGGGGCCGCCGTACCTGAAGGACGCGAACGGCGACGATACGGCGGAGGCCGCGTACTATCTCGCGGCGAACCGCAACAAGCGCTCGGTGACGGTCGACATCGCGACGCCGGAAGGCCAGCAGATCGTGCGCGAGCTCGCCGCGCAGAGCGACGTCGTGCTCGAGAACTACAAGGTCGGGCAGTTGAAGAAGTACGGGCTCGATTACGAATCGCTGCGCGCGGTGAAACCCGATCTCGTCTACTGCTCGGTCACGGGCTTTGGCCAGACAGGCCCGTACGCGCACCGCGCGGGCTACGACTTCATCGTCCAGGGAATCGGCGGATTCATGAGCATCACCGGCGAGCGCGACAGCGAGCCGGGCGGCGGCCCGCAGAAGGCCGGCGTCGCGATCGCCGATCTCGCGACGGGCCTCTACTCGACGATCGCGGTACTCGCCGCGCTTGCGCACCGCGACCGGACGGGCGAAGGCCAGTACATCGACATGGCGCTGCTCGACGTGCAGGTCGCGCTGCTCGCGAACATGAACACCAACTTCCTCGCGAGCGGCAAGCCGCCGGTGCGCTGGGGCAACGCGCACCCGAACATCGTGCCGTACCAGACGTTCCAGACGAGCGACGGCTGGATCATCGTCGCGGTCGGCAACGACGGGCAGTTCCGCAAGTTCGTCGAGGCCGGCGGCCGGCCCGAGCTGGCCGACGACGAACGGTTCGCGACCAACCCGTCGCGCGTGCGCCATCGCGATACGCTGGTGCCGATCCTCGCCGAGATGGTGAAGACGCGCGGCAAGGCAGACTGGATCGGCGCGCTCGAAGCGGCCGGCGTGCCGTGCGGGCCGATCAACGAGCTCGACGAGGTGTTCGACAACGAGCAGGTGGTCGCGCGCGGGATGCAGGTGTCGCTGCCGCACCCGTGCGGCGCGGACGTGAAGCTCGTGCGCAATCCGATCCGGATGAGCGCGACGCCGCCCGATGCGCGCACCGCCCCGCCGCTGCTCGGCGCGCAGACGGAAGACGTACTGCGCGACATGCTCGGCTACGACGAGGCTCGGATTGCGGCGCTGAAGGCGAAACAGGCGATCTGAACCGACCCGGGACGAGTGCGCCGCAGCGTCTTCCGGGGGCACGCGGCGTGCCCGAGCGCTGGCGGACGCTGACGGCTCGATGGACCGGCGGTTAGCAGCTAACCACTAGCGCGCGAGCGCATCGAGCCAGCCTCGCGCGTCGGGCCAGTCGCCGAGTCCGCTGTCCGCGTTGATGTGGCCGCGCGGGCCCAGGTCATGGAAGGCGCTGCCCCACGCATCCGCGCAGCCGCGCGCGAACGCGATCGAGCCGTACGGATCGTCGCTGCTTGCAACCACGCAGGTCGGAAACGACAGCCGCTCATGCGGCACCGGTCCGAAGCCGTGCGCGTCGGCCGGAAACGCCCGCCCGGCCGGATCGGGCAACGCGACGAGCAACGCACCGCGCACCTTCGCGAGCGCGGCCGGCCGCGCGTAGCGCGTCGCCCACCACGCGGTGGTCAACGTGCCGAGGCTGTGCGCGGCGATCGTCACGGGGCCCGGTGCGGTCTCGATCGAGCGGTCGAGCGCGAGACACCAGGCGTTGCGGAACGCACTGTTCCAGTCGGGCATCGCGACGCGCACGAAACGCGCGTCGGCGCGCTCCCAACGGCTTTGCCAGTGGAGCGGACCGGAGTTGCCGTAGCCCGGCAGCACGAAAACAAGAGAATCGCTCATGGATGGTTCGTCGACGAATGAAGTCGTTATGTAACGTCGACGAAGTGTCGCACACCCGCTCCTCCCTGATGCTGCCTGTCGAATCGCGGAATGGATGTGCGAAGCAGAAACGGGCCGTGACGCTGCGGCAATACCGTCACGACCAGCCGGCGCTCACGCGCGCCGGCTTCGATCAGCGCACGCCGGCGCCGACCAGGCCACCCGCCGCGGCGCCGGCAACCGTGCCGACCGGGCCGCCCGTGATCAGGTAGCCCAGCGCGCCGCCCGCGGCCGCGCCGATACCTGCATTACGCTGCGTCGTCGTCATCGCGCATGCGCCGAGCTGCGACAGGGCCGCGACGATTACCGCGGTACGAACGAGAAAAGTGGTCTTCTTCATCATGATTGTTGGTGTCCTCCCGCCAGCAAAAAATACGAATGGCGGCATTGAATCGGTAAAAGCCATCATAGGAAAAGCCGAATGCGCCGGGCAATCCGATTTACGTCGTGTTACAGCCGACACACAATCGAGATATTGCGGTTCCGCGCCGCGAACCGCCCGCCCGGTGGCGCAACCCGCGCGGGACGGACCCCGGTCAGGTAGAATTGCGGGATTACCCCGGCGCGACGCGCCGACACAACCTGACGCCAACCGCATGAGCACCGAACGCAACGACGCCCCCGCGGCTTCCAATTTCATCCGCAACATCATCGACGACGACAACCGCACCGGCAAATGGGGCGGCCGCGTCGAGACGCGCTTTCCGCCCGAGCCGAACGGCTATCTGCACATCGGCCATGCCAAGAGCATCTGCCTGAACTTCAGCGTCGCGCGCGACTACGGCGGCGTGTGCCACCTGCGCTTCGACGACACGAACCCGGAAAAGGAAAGCGTCGAGTACGTCGACTCGATCGTCGACGCGGTCCGCTGGCTCGGCTTCGACTGGCGCAAGGATGCGGTCGATCACCAGTATTTCGCGAGCGACTACTACGACAAGCTGTACGAATTCGCCGAGTTGCTGATCCAGCGCGGCAAGGCATACGTCGACAGCCAGAGCGCCGAGGAAATGCGCGCGAACCGCGGCTCGCTGACCGAAGGCGGCAAGCCGTCGCCGTTCCGCGACCGTTCGCCCGAGGAAAACCTCGACCTGTTCCGCCGCATGAAGGCCGGCGAGTTCAAGGAAGGCGAGCACGTGCTGCGCGCGAAGATCGACATGGCTTCGCCGAACATGAACATGCGCGATCCGGTGATCTACCGGATCCGCTACGCGCACCACTACCGCACCGGCGACGCGTGGTGCGTGTATCCGATGTACGACTACACGCACTGCATCTCGGATGCGCTCGAAGGCATCACGCATTCGCTGTGCACACTCGAGTTCGAGGATCACCGCCCGCTGTACGACTGGGTGCTGAACGAACTCGCGGAAGCCGGCGTGTTCACGCGCCCGCTGCCGCAGCAAATCGAATTCTCGCGGCTGAACCTCACGTACGCGATCACCAGCAAGCGCAAGCTGCTGCAGCTCGTCACCGAAGGCCACGTCGACGGCTGGGACGACCCGCGCATGCCGACGATCGTCGGCGTGCGACGCCGCGGCTTCACGCCGGAGAGCATCCACTTGTTCTGCGAGCGGATCGGCGTGACGAAGATCGATTCGTGGATCGACATGAGCATCTTCGAAGGCGCGCTGCGCGACGACCTCGACGACAAGGCGGCGCGTACGGTCGCGGTGCTCGATCCGCTGAAGCTCGTGATCGACAACTATCCGGAAGGCCAGGAAGAAGCGTGCACGGCGCCCGTGCATCCGCATCACCCGGAGCGCGGCGTGCGCACGTTCCCGATCTCGCGCGAGCTGTGGATCGAACGCGAGGACTTCGTCGAGAACCCGCCGAAGGGTTATTTCCGCCTGTTCCCGGGCAACAAGGTGCGCCTGCGCTACGGCTACGTGATCGAGTGCACGGGCTTCGACAAGGACGCCGACGGCAACGTGACGGCCGTGCACTGCAACTATTTCCCGGACAGCAAGTCGGGCACCGAAGGCGCGAACACCTACAAGGTCAAGGGCAACATCCACTGGGTCAGCGTGAAGCATGCGCAGGCGGCCGAAGTCCGGATCTACGACCGGCTGTTCAAGGAGCCGCATCCGGACGCGGGCGGTGCGAACTTCCTCGAGGCGCTGAATCCGGATTCGAAGAAGGTCACGCAGGCCTACGTCGAACCAGGCGCCGGCGACGTTGCGCCGGAAACGCGCCTCCAGTTCGAGCGTCACGGCTATTTCGTCGCCGACCGCGTCGATTCGAAACCGGGCAAGCCCGTGTTCAACCGGATCGTCGGGCTGCGTGACAGCTGGGGCAAGCCGGCCTGACGGCCTGCTCCATGCACGGCGCGCGGCTCCGGGCCGGCGTCGCGTAGCGATAAAAAAACCGGCCTTCGGGCCGGTTTTTTATTGCGCGCGCGGGATCGTCGGAATCGACGCGGCAGCGCTCACGCGCCCGCCAGTCGCCGGTGCAGATCCGCGAGCGACAGCGTCGTGCGAAACAACCGCGCGAGGCTGCGGCTCGCATATGCGTCGACGTCGCCGGGCGCGGTCCAGCGATACGCGTCCATCTCGGGAATCGGCGAGCCGTCGCGACGGCTCGGGAACATCGACGTGCACGTGCAGTGCGCGGGATCGATCTCGTCGTCCGCGACCCGCACCGCGAACAGGTGCAGGTCCTTGTCGTGACGATATGCGAAGCGGCCGAGATCGAGCAGCCGCGCCGCCGCGAGTTCGATGCCGGTTTCCTCGCGCAACTCCCGCAGCGCCGCGTCGGCCGGTGACTCGCCGGGCTCGCCCTGCCCCTTCGGGATGTCCCAGTGCGTGGTATCCGTCGCGTGCGCGAGGAACACGCGGCCGGCCCCGTCGAGAATCACGACGCCGCACGATACCGTGCGCCGCGCACCGCTGCGCTTCATTGCTCGCGCGCTCAGCGCTTCTGCAGCTGCCACTTGCCCGCGGCGGTCTTGCAGTAGACGGGCTTGAGCGTCATCGTCTGGCCCTTCGCGGTAATGTCGGTGGCGATTTCGCGGCAGGTCTTGCCGTCGTTCTCGGACGTCGACGGCGTGAGCTTCGCGTCGATCTGCGTGCCGCGGCCGCTGCTCTGCCACGTCGTGGTCTCGCCGTCCTTGCCTTCGTCGCGCACCTGCACGACGGCCTTGGCCAGCGACGCGCGGTCGGTCTTGCTGAAGTAGGTCAGCGGCGTGTCGTTCAGGAAGCCCAGGTTGCTTTGCGCGTGGGCGGGCAGCATCGCGGCTGCGCACGCGGCGCCGGCCAGCACGCGCGTGACGACGGAAAGGGATGCACGCATCGACATGTGTTGTTCTCCTTGGATGTTCGATCGAACGGCGTGGCGCGCGGCCGGCGACCCGGCACGCGCCACGCCCGTCAGCCAGCGAGCATAGCATGCGTGCCGCAAGGCCCGTGTTCTAGCGCGCGGCCGACGTGGCCGCCGGTTGATATCCGTCGGTCAGCGTGTTCAGGAACGCGATCACGTCCTTGATCTCGGCCGCGTTCAGCGCGGGGGCGTCGCCGCGCTTGCGGTCGAACGGCGGCTCGCGGTTGATGTTCGGCCAGTAGCGCTTCGGCAGGTCGTCATACACCTGCACCTTGCCGTGCACGACCGGATAGAACTTCTCGGGATGGATGTCGCGCTCGACATAGAAGCGCATCACGTCCTCGAGCGAGTGATACACGCCGTTGTGGAAGAACGTCTTGCGCAACGCGACGTTGCGCAGCGACGGTGTGCGGAACAGCCCGCAGAATTCGTCGCGGCCCTTCAGGTCAGTGCGCTCGGGGCCGCACGCGCCGAGATCGTGGAAGCGCGGATCGCGATTGACCGGCAGCGCGCGGTTGCGCGGCACAGCGATCGCGATCAGGCCGAAATCGCTGAACTGCGGCGGCCCCCCTTCGAGCGTGCGCTGGCTCACGTGACAGCTCGCGCAGTTGCCCTTCTTCTCGTCGTTGAACAGCTGCAGCCCGTGCAACTCGGCGGGCGTGAGTTGCGCGTGGCCGGCCAGATACGCGTCGTACTTGCTCGTGTACGGATCGAACAATGCCGGCTGCTGCTGGAATGCGTCGAGCGCACGCAGCACCGCGCCGAACGTCGCCTGGTCGTCGCCGAGGACCCGATCGCCGAATGCCTTGCGGAACGCGTCGGCATAGGGCGCGGCACGCACCGCCTTCGCGACCCGCGCCGGCGAGCTGCTCATCTCGAATGGCGACGTGAGGGGAATACGCGCCTGCGCATCGCGCGTGTCGACGCGACCGTCCCAGGTCAATCCACCGGTCGGGCCTGCATCGATGCTTTCGTCGCCTTCGTCGGGCGAATCGTGGAAGTGCTCGGTGAATGGCGGAATGCCGCGCACGTACTTCAGCGACGGCACCGCGCGAAAGCCCATGCGATGCATGTCGTCGCCGCCGAGCTGCACCGACAGCGCGTTCGGCGGACCGAACGCATGCTCGGCGCTATGACACGACGCGCATGCGAGCTTGCCGGAGCCGGACAGCGACGGATCGAAGAACAACTGCTTGCCGAGCGCCGTCATCTGCTTCACGCCCTCGAATACCTGCGCGCGTGTCTGCGGCTGGCTGGCCGGCGCGACCGCCGGGGTGGCCGGGGCGGCCGGGGCGGCTTGTGCCGCCGACACGACGGAGACCGCCTGCGCGTTCGCACCGGGCCGCGCATCGCAGCCGGCGAGCGGCGCGAGCCCGCCCATCAGCGCGAGCGTCGCCGCGGCGGGGATCAACGATCGCGCGAACGCGAAGGATTTCAGAAGGCTGTGCATCGTCGTTCTTCTTGTAGCGGTGGGCAATCGGCCGGAGCTTATGTCAGTTCCGTGACCGGTGCATGACGTTCGACCGACAGTCAATTGAAAGCGCCCCTACACCCGGCTGTCAAACGGGTTTCAGATAATGCGCGCAGCCGGTTGGTGCCCCGTGGTTCCTGCGCCGGCCCGACGCCAACCCGGTTCCCACACGCGACAAACGACGAAAGAGAGAGAACATCGCATGAAGAAGCACGCCTGGATTCGCTACACGCCGATCGCCCTCGCGGCCGCGCTCAGCCTGACCGCCTGCGGCGGCGACGATGTCACGCAGCAAGGCCTGTCGGCCGTCAAGAACGTCGTCGTGATCTACGCGGAAAACCGCAGCTTCGACAACCTCTACGGCAACTTCCCGGGCGCGAACGGTCTGCAGAACGCAACGGCTGCGAACTCGGTGCAGAAGGATCGCGACGGCTCGACGATGGCGACGCTGCCGAAGGTCTGGGGTGGCCTGACCGCAACCGGCATCACGCCCGCGGTCACCGAAGCGATGACGGCGAACCTGCCGAACGCACCGTTCGCGATCGACGATCCCAACGGCTTCAACCAGTCGATGAGCATCGCGACGCGCGACATCGTGCACCGCTTCTACCAGGACCAGATGCAGATCGACGGCGGCAAGAACGACATGTATGCCGCATGGACCGATGCGGGCGGCCTGACGATGGGCCACTACACGCCGGATCCGTCGAAGCTGCCGCTGTGGAAGATCGCGCAGCAATACGTGCTGGCCGACAACTTCTTCATGGGCGCGTTCGGCGGCTCGTTCCTGAACCACCAGTACCTGATCTGCGCGTGCGCGCCGTTCTACGCGAACGCCGACAAGAGTCCGGCGGCCGGCAAGATCGCAGTCCTGAACGCCGACGGCAAGTCGCTCGCAGTCGCCGCGAACTCGCCGGCCTCGGCGCTGAGCGGCCCGCCGAAGTTCGTCAACGACGGCGCACTGACGCCGGACTTCTACGGTGTCAACACGATGCAGCCGGCGTACCAGCCGAGCGGTAACAAGGCGGCCACGGGCGGCGACCCGCTGCTCGCCGACCCGGCCAATCCTTCGACGATGCCGCCGCAGACGGCGACCAACATCGGCGACCTGATGACCAATGCAAACGTGTCGTGGGCATGGTATAGCGGCGCATGGGGCCAGGCGCTGCAGGCGAGCCAGAACGGCACGTCGAACGTGATCTACGGCGCCGACCTCTCGACGCCGAACTTCCAGCCGCACCATCAGCCGTTCAACTACTACGCGAACCAGGCACCGGGCACCGCGAGCCGCGCGCAGCACCTGCTCGACGGCGGCGCGAACGGCGCGGACTTCATCAAGGCGATCGACGCGGGCACGCTGCCGCAAGTTACGTTCTACAAGCCGCAGGGCAACCTGAACGAGCACCCGGGGTACACGGACGTCACCTCCGGCGATCAGCACATCGCGGACGTGATCGCGCACCTGCAGGCCAGCCCGCAGTGGAAGAACATGGTCGTGGTCGTCACGTACGACGAAAACGGCGGCTTCTGGGATCACGCAGCGCCGCCGAGCGGCGATCGCTGGGGCCCCGGCACCCGCATTCCGGCGCTGATCGTGTCGCCGTTCGCGAAGAAGGGTTTCGTGGACCATACGCAGTACGACACGGGTTCGATCCTGCGCTTCATCACGCGTCGCTTCTCGCTGCCGCGCCTCGCGGGCCTGCAGCAGCGCGACGACGCGCTGAAGGCGAACGGCGCGCAGCCGATGGGCGACCTGACGAACGCGCTCGCGCTGTCGCCGAACCTGTAACGCCATCGCGGCAAACGGGCCGGCCGCGGTGCCGGCCCGGACGCACGAAGGGCGGCCCCGCGCGGCCGCCCTTTTTTCATGCGCGCGCGGTGCCGCGCGGCCGCGTCACCAGCCGTACTTCAGCTCGATGCCGGCGTAGTCCGCGTTGTGCCCGCCCGCCTGCCGGATCGCGTCGCCGACCTGGAAGTGCACGGCCTCGACCGCGCCGATCAGGTTCGCGGCGATCGTCCAGTCCGCACGCAGCTGCACGTACATCCCCGTCCACAGGCCGCCCTTGCCTGCCGTGCCGGGTACCGCGACGTTCGGCTGCTGATAGACGGCGTCGCCGGTGGTCTCGCGCCACTGGAAGCCGAGCGCACCGAGCAGCGACAGGTTCGGCGACGGCTTCAGCGTCACCGACGGCTTCACGTGGATCAGGTTCGAGTAGCCCGTGTAGCCGGCAAGCGTGAAGTAATAACCGTTCGGAAAGAGCGGGTTGAAGGTGCCGACGCGGCCATCGTGCGGATGCCGGTCGCCCGATGCCGCATCGACCTGCAGCGCGATGCGCGGCGACCACGGCGCATCGAGCTTGTAGCCGGCGATCGAGCCGACGGCCCACGCACCGATCGTGTTGTTACCGACCGTCCCCGTCTGCAGCATCGTCTCGAGATCCAAGTCGAAGCGGCCCTGCGTGCCGGTGTAGCGCAAGTCCCATACGTCACGATGCTCGGGGCCGCTCGCATCGAGGAAACGTGCGTTGCTGCGGTTGTAGCGCGACCAGTAGCCGGACAGATCCCCCGGCCCGACCGACTGCCGCTCGAAGCGCACGCCACTGAAGGTGAGGTCGCGGTTCGACACGTCATCGAACGCGGACACCGTGCGGTTCTGCACGGGCTGCGTCGCATACCCGATGAAGCGCCACTTCTGATATTCGTAGTCGGCCCACACTGCATCGAACGCCTGCCTCACGTTCGGGCCGTCGCGCGTGGCAATGAAGCGCTGCAAGTCGAACGCCATTTCCTGCCGGCCGACGCGGAACTTGAACGTGCCACCGCCGAGCGCGCCCGTGTAGGTCGCGAACGCCTGTTCGAGATCGAGCGGGTTCCTGTCGACCGGCGAGATCGTGTTCTTGCCGAATGCGCGGTCGTCCTGCAACTGCACGAAGAACTGCCAGTGCTGGCCCAGATGCGCATCGGCATGCACTTCGACGCGCTGGATCAGGTACGTATCCGATTGCGCGGAGCCGATCCCGAACAGCGGCGCGTCGTTGGTCTCCAGCCGCTCGCGCAGGTTCACGCCGAGCGACAGATAGGAGGCCGGATCATTGCCGAGCGGAATGTATTTGAGCCCGTCGAGCGGCGCGCGCGGCACGCACGGATTCGCCAGCACCGACCAGTCTTCCTGCCAGCGGTTGAACAGCACCGTCGGCCGCTTCGCCGTGCATGTCGAAGCGGTTGCGTCACCGTGTGTCGATGTCGACGTGGAAGTCGACGTGGATGTCGCCGCCGTTTCCGCGAACGCCGCGTCGGCGCCCGCGAACAGCAGGCCCGCGACGATGGACAAGCGCGCGGCCTGCTCGAAGCGGCGGCCGTGGCGCCTCCCTTGACTCCCCCGCTCCCGCGCGATCATGCGCGCTCCTGCGTGGCCGGTCCGGCCGCTTGCGCCGCACACAGTGCGAGCATCGCAAGCACGCCGACGGGTACGAGCAGCGCCAGGAATCCGACATGGCGGAACCCGAGCGCACCGCCCGCCGCGCCGAGCGCGAACGCAACGATCGCCGGCAGCATCTTGCCGAAGCGCGCCCGCGCCGCCGCGCGCGCGGTGTCTGCGGTGCCGGCCGACAGCAGGTCGACGACATCGAGGATTGCCTGCGTCACGTTGCCCGTCATCACCGTATTCGGCACGCCGCCCGCACGCGGAATCACGCGCGGATGCGCGTTCTGCACCCCCATCGCGAACGTACCGACAATGCCGGCCACGAGTGCCGGCAACGCGTCGGGCTGCGTGACGGGCGTCGCCCACACGCCGGCCGCGCAGAAGCCGAGCAGCAGCACGGCCTGCACCGCGTGCAGCGCGCGCGCACCCTGCCAGGCGGGCCGCCCGGACATCGACCGCGCGATCAGGCTGCTCGCGATCACGCCGCACACGAACGCGGGAAACACGCTGAGCTTCAGCACGACACCCTGGCCGAAGCCCGCGATGCCCGCGCCGATCAGCACGAAGTTGCCGGTCACGTGTGCGGTGAACAGCCCGAATAGCGCGACGAAGCTCAGCGTATCGACGAAGCCGGCCACCGCGGCAAGGAGCGTGTCTTCGTGCTTCATCGCGCGGCGCTCGCATGGATCTCGGCGACATAGCCGCCCGGGAACTGCACGAGTGCAGCGTCGCGCCCATCCGCCGTGAACGGCGGCACGAGCACGGTCGCACCCGCGGCTTCGGCCTTCTTCAGCGTCGCGGCGAGATCGGGCACGTCGTAGCCGGTCATCTCGCGCCCGAACGGGTAAGGCAGATGGCCGTCGGTCACGAGCACGGTCATCTTGCCGAAGCCCGACTCGATGCGGATGCGGCGGTACGTGTCGTTCGGCCGGCCGATCTCGATGCCCGGCGCCTTCAGGTTGTCCGACACCACCTTGCCCTTCGAGAACTTGACGAAGTCGTGCACGAACTTGCGTACGCTTTGCGGCGACACGTAGACGCGGTTCTCGGGGATCGTCTGCAACGCGTCGTAGTTCGGCGCCTGCGTATGCCAGTAGAGCTGCATCTTCACGCCGCCCGCCCACGCAATGACCGCATCGCGGCCGATGGGATCCGGGAACGTGTCGATGATCACGTCGGCGCCATGCTCGCGCGCCGACTTCACGGCGACATCCATGTCCGTGACGAGATAGCCGGTGCGCTCCGCGCAGAACGGATACGGGATCGGCGTCTTGAAGCCGAACACCGAGATCGTGCCGACGGGCGTCAACACGAGCTGCGACATCGTCTGGCTCGGTGTCGGCGTGACCTGGAACACGCCCTGCTTCGACTTCTTGCCGCCGAACGTCGCGACCAAGCTGTCGGTGAAGCGGTCGAAATCTTCCGGTGCCACGCACACGTGCGTCGTATCGTACTGCGGACCGACGGCAACCGTGGGCGCGACGGCGGGCGGCACGGGCGGTTTCGCGAACGCGGCAGGCGCGGCGACGAGGCCGCTGGCAACCGCAAGCGCCAGCAACGCGGAACGAAGGATTTTCATGACGGATGTCCTTGTTGTTTCATCAAATGGTGCAGCGGCTCGGGCGATCCCGGTCACCCGAGGCCGTCGCCGGCCGGTGGCCGAGCATCGTCGAGCACGGTCGCGAGCACGAGTGCCGCGATCACCCAAGATGCTCGAAAAAGCTGTTGAGCGCCATGAAATGTTCGGCGCCCGAGCGGTTCCAGAAATCGTTCGCCACGACCATCGCGACGAAGCGGCCCGCGGTGATCGCCACTGCGGTCGCAGACGGGTTTGCGCGGTCGAGCGTCGTGAACCTTCCGTCGTGAAGGATCAGATCCGGTTGGGACTCGGTTGCGCTCATCAATATGTCCTCGATGCAATCAGAAACCGAGCCAGTGACGGACCGGTGCGACGACCGCCACGCCGATCAGCATGCCGGCCAGCCCGACCAGCGCGATCAACGGCGGTGCGGGCGAGCGCACCTTGATCACGCTGTATATGACGCCGACCAGCACGCCCGCGCCCAATGAAGCCAGATACGATTCCATACGCCCTTCCCGACTGAATTAGAATGTGCCGCATTGCCGCCCGGGCGCGGTGCGCCGGCTGCACGAACCGTTGCCGCCCCGTCCGCTTCACTTCGCCGCCACGCTCTCCAGCCATGCAACATCTTCCCGATCTCGAAGCCTGGGCCATCTTCGCGCGCGTCGCCGAGACCGGTTCGTTCGCCAAGGCCGCCGACCTGCTCGGCATCTCGCAACCGACGGTGTCGAAAGCGATCGCACGCCTCGAAAAGCGCCTCGGCGCGATGCTGCTGTACCGCACGTCGCGCAAGCTGTCGCTCACGCCGACCGGCGAACTGCTGCGCGATCGCGCGATCCGGCTGCTCGCCGACGCCGAGCTGATCGAGGGCGAGGCATCCGCGCACGCGCTCGAACCGCACGGCCTCGTGCGCGTGAACGCGCCGATGTCGTTCGGGCTGCACCACCTGGCACCGGTGCTGCCCACGTTTCTCGAACGCTACCCGCGCGTCGACATCGACCTCGTGCTGACCGACCACTTCGTCGACATCGTGTCGGGCGGTTTCGACGTCGCGATCCGGATCGCCGAGCTGAACGATTCCTCGCTGCGGGCGCGTCGTCTCTGCGCGGTGCGCCGGCCGCTCGTCGCATCGCCTGCGTATCTCGACCGGCATGGCCGGCCGACCCATCCGAGCGAACTCGACCAGCACGTGTGCCTGACCTACACGAACATCCCGACGCCCGACTACTGGCGCTTTCGCCATGCCGCGTCGAACGACGAAATCGGCATACCCGTGCGCGGCCGCATCCGCACCAACAACGCCGACGTCATTGGCCCCGCGCTGCTTGCAGGCCACGGTCTCGCGCTGCAGCCGACATTCCTGGTGTGGGATGCGCTGCAAAGCGGCGAGCTCGAGGAAGTCATGCACGACTGGAAAATCGCCGACATCAACGTCAATCTCGTCACGCCACCCGGCATGCTGCGTGCCGCGCGCGTGACGGCATTGCTCGACTTCCTCGTCGAACATCTGTCGCACGCGCCGTGGGCTCTGCCGCCCGTCTGAACGGGCGGCCCGCGCCCGTTACTTCGCCGGCACGGCCGGGATCGACTCGTGCGGCGTCGCGGTGCGCTGCGCGGCCTTGTGGACCATCGTGTACGCGTAGTCGACGCCCATGCCGTACGCACCCGAATGTTCCTTCGCGATCGCCATCACGGCGTCATACGTCTCGCGGCGTGCCCAGTCGCGCTGCCACTCGAGCGCGACCTGCTGCCAGGTGACGGGCACGACGCCGGCCTGGATCATCCGCTGCATCGCGAAGTCGTGCGCGTCCTTCGACGTGCCGCCCGACGCGTCGGCCACCATATAGATCTCGTAGTCGCCTTCGAGCATCGCGCAGAGCGCGAACGTCGTATTGCAGACTTCGGTCCACAGGCCCGAGACGACCACCTTCTTGCGACCGTTCGCGGCCAGCGCATCGCGCACCTTCTGGTCGTCCCACGAGTTCATCGACGTGCGTTCGAGCGTCTTCTGGTTCGGGAACACGTCGAGCAGTTCGGGATAGGTGTAACCCGAGAAGCTGTCGCTTTCGACGGTCGTGATCGTGGTCGGGATGTTGAACGCCTTCGCGGCCTTGGCGAGCCCGACGACGTTGTTCTTCAACGTCTGGCGATCGATCGACTGCACGCCGAATGCCATCTGCGGCTGCTGGTCGATGAAGATCAACTGGCTGTTCTGGGGGGTGAGGACTTCAAGCTTCGGGTTGCGCATGGCGCGAATCATCCTTTGAACAGGAATCGTGGGAGGCTTGCCTCGATCGGAAACCGAGAGGAGCCGGCTGTGCGTTACCCCGGATCTGCGTCTTCCGGTTGCAGGCATTTAATCGGAAAAGCCGCGGCTCGAACATCCAAGAAATGGAATCGATCGAATTCCGAAAGAAGGGGCTCTTCAAGGGCTATCCGCCCTTTTGTTCCACACGTAAACCCGATACGCTTCCAGCACGTTGAAGACGCGCCCTTCGCCCCCCGATCAGCCTATCACGAACGATTTTCATCATGAAACCGTATTTTCTGTCGCTGTTCGCAGGCATCCTCGCCGGCGTCATCTACGGCGCGCTCGGCGTGAATTCGCCGGCGCCGCCGATCATCGCGCTCCTCGGCCTGCTCGGCATGCTGGCCGGCGAGCAGATCCTGCCGCTCGCGCGCCGGATGCTGTCCGGCTACGGGCTGAATACCGCGTGGCGCGATGCGCAATGCAGCCAGCACATGTTCGGCGCGCTGCCGGGCGGCGCCGCGAACGACCGCAAACCGTCGTGATGCAAGGCTCATGACCAACGTCGAACTGTTTCATTACCTGCTGCTGTTGATCTGCGGCGCCGGCGCGCTAACGTGGCTCGCGGAGCGGATCTCGATTCCACCGGCCGTCGTGCTGCTGCTCGGCGGCTGCGTGGTGGCCGTCGCCGGCAAGCGCGTGCCCGACATGGACCCGGCGCTGCTGCTTGCGGCCGTGTTGCCGCCGCTGCTGATGTCGAGCGGCTTCTATACGGCATGGAAGGAATTCCGGCACGAGCTCGGATCGATCGCGTCGCTCGCGCTCGGTGCGGTGGCGTTCACGACGGTTGCGGTCGCGCTCGCCGTGCATGCGGTCAATCCGGCGCTGCCGTGGGCCGCGTGTTTCACGCTCGGCGCGATCGTGTCGCCGCCCGACGCCGTCGCCGCGAAGGCGATCCTGCAGCGCCATCCGCTGCCCGCCCGGCTCGTCGCGGTGCTCGAAGGCGAAAGCCTCGTCAACGATGCGTCGGGCCTGCTGCTGTATCAGATGGCCGTGTCCGCCGCGCTCGCCGTCACCATCACGACCGCGAGCGCCACCGGCCTGTTCTTCTCGCTCACGCTGATCGGCATCGCGGTCGGTCTCGCATGCGGTCATGCGATGTGCTGGGTGTTGCAGCGCCTGCGCGAGCCGATGCTCGGCATCGTCGTGACCTTCGCGATGGCGTGGGGCAGCTACGGGATCGCGGAAGCCGTGCACGGCTCGGGGGTGCTGTCGGTCGTGACCTGCGGCCTCGTGCTCGGCGTGCGCCAACATCGCGTGTTCGACGCCGACATGCGGATCAAGGCGAAGGCGACCTGGGAAGCGATCGTCTTCGTGCTCGACGCGCTCGTGTTCATCCTGATCGGCCTCGCGCTGCACGCGATCCTCGCGCGCGTGAACCACGAAGGCGCGGTGCTGATGGCCGGCCTGCGCGTCGCGCTGCCGGCGACGGCCGCCGCGATCGCCGCGCGCGTCGTGTGGGTGTTCGTCGCGATGTGGCTGCCGGGCCGCCTGCGCGCGCCGCGCGCGGGCCACGCGCCGTGGTCGTGGCGCGAAGCCGTCGTGCTCGGCTGGTCCGGCATGCGCGGGGTCGTGAGCCTCGCGGCCGCGATCGCGCTGCCGAACGACTTCCCCGGGCGCGACCTGATCCTGTTCAGCACGTTCCTGCTGATCATCGCGACGCTGGTGGTGCAAGGCGGCACGCTCGCGCCGCTGATCCGCGTGCTGAAGCTGCGCCCGGCCGCGCGGCACACGATGTCCGAGCATGCGGCGCGCGCGTACACGTTCGGCGCGGCGCTCGCCGAACTCGATGCTCGCGAACAGCGCGGCCCGGGCCTCGAACGTGCATCGCTCGACCGGCTGCTGACCGAATACCGCAGCCGCGTCGCGTTCAACGAGCACGCGCACCGCGACGGCGCGCAACCGGCGGACGTACGCGCGCGGATGCTGCGCGTCGAGCTCGAGCTGGTCGGCGTGTCGCGCGACGCGCTGCTCGACCTGCATCGCGATGGCCGGGTCGACGACGCGGTGCTGCACCGCATAGAATCCGAGCTGGATTTCGAGGAACTGCGACTGCAGCGCCTGCTCGAACCGTGACGCCCGGCCATGCCTGGCCGGCCCGTCTCCCCTTTCCCCACATGGAATTGCAATGAGCGAACTGTCCGTCGAAGCGAGCATCGGCTCCGTCGATTACCTGGTCCATTTCACCGACGGCGTGCATCAGTGGCGCGCCGACGAACCCGTGTCGCTCGGCGGCGGCGACACCGCACCGACACCCGTCGCGCTGCTGCTGTCGAGCCTCGGCGCCTGCACCGCGATCACCCTGAAGATGTACGCGCAACGCAAGGGCTGGCCGCTCGCCGAAGTCCACGTGAAGCTCGCCCACGAAGCGGGCAGCGCGGGCAGCACGATCATGCGCCGCATCACGCTCGACGGCGACCTGACCGACGAGCAGCGCGAGCGCCTGCTGCAGATCGCGAACGCGTGCCCGGTGCACAAGATCCTCACGCACCCGATCACGATCGATACGGCCATCGCCTGACTCACCGAAACCGGGAGACCCACCATGTCCGCATCGATCAAGACCCTGCTCACGCCGCGCGAGAGCGACATCGGCAACCTCGTCGTGCGGCGCGTGCTGCCCGCGCGCGCCGCGCGCCTCGTCGGTCCGTTCATCTTCTTCGACGAAATGGGGCCGGCCGTGCTGCCGGCCGGCAGCGGGATCGACGTGTTGCCGCATCCGCACATCGGCCTCGCGACCGTCACCTACCTGTTCGACGGCACGCTGATGCATCACGACAGCCTCGGCTTCCGGCAAAAGATCGTGCCCGGCGACGTGAACTGGATGACGGCCGGGCGCGGCATCGTCCACTCGGAGCGCTCGCCCGACGAGGACCGCCCGCATGAACAGCCCGTGCACGGGATCCAGACCTGGGTCGCGCTGCCGGTCGAGCACGAGGACACGGCGCCCGCATTCGTGCATCACGCGGCCGACACGCTGCCGTCGTTCACGCGCGACGGCGCGAGCGTGCGCGTGATCGCGGGCACTGCATTCGGGCTCACGTCGCCCGTCGCCGTGTTCTCGCCGACGCTGTATGCGTATGCGGAATTCGCCGCGGGCGGGCAACTCGCGCTCGATGCGGAACACGACGAGCGCGGCGTGTATCTCGTCGACGGCGACCTCACGATCGACGGCACGCCGCTCGCAGCCGCGACGATGGCCGTGCTCGAACCCGGCGCGAACGTCGCGCTCGCCAGCGGGAACGGCGCGCGCGTCATGCTGCTCGGCGGTGCGCACCTGCCGGGCGAGCGGTTCATCGAATGGAATTTCGTGTCGAGCGAGCGCGCGAAAATCGAGGCGGCCCGCAACGCGTGGGCCGAGCAGACCTTCGGCAAGGTGCCCGGTGAGGAAAACGAATGGACGCGCCAGCCGGCGCGCCGCGCGCAGTAGGCCGGCAGCAGTCGGCTCATCGATGCGACGCGGCCGGCATTCGCGCCGGCCGCGTCGCGTTTACCGCTTCAATCCCATCAGCTTCGCCAGCACCGGCCAGCGGTCGAGCGATTCGACGAACGCGCGCCGCGCCTGCTCGTCGACGTAGCGTGCCGGGTCCAGCGCGGGCAAGTGCCGCGCAAGGCCGAGCACGTCGTTCGGTTGCGACAGGCGATCGTCGTCGCCTTCGCCGATATTTACTGTTCGTCGATCCATACGCCGTCCGGGGTCTTGACCGCATAGCCGGCGCTCGTCTGTATCGTCACCGTGCCTTCGTTCTCGCCGACCATCCGCGTGCGCGGCAGGTCGGCAGCATATTGCGCGAGCGTCGCGCCCGGCTTGAACGGGCTGTTCGACACGAGGTTCGACAGCAGCTGCGCGAGCGCGAGAAAGCTCGTCGGCTGGTCGATCACGGTCGTCGTGCCGTGATTGCCGGCGAAACCGACGAGCCGCACGCCGACCGGCCCGTGAACGATGCGCGGCGTCGGAATCTCGCGCAGGCCCGCGACCTGGTTCTTGTCGCCGCGCAGCGCGGCGCCGTGCTCGGGCACGAATACGATCACCGCGCGCCGGCCCGACTGAGCGATCAGGTCGGCGAGCCGGTCGAAGTCGTTCATCAGCTTGGTCGCGCGCTGCGGATACGAATCGATGCTGGTCAGCGCGCTCCCCGCCACGCGGTTGCCGTCGTGCAGGCTGATCGTGTTGTAGTACAGCGCGACCGGGCCCGGCACCGACGCGCGCTGCGCATACCAGTTCGCGAGCGTGCCGTAATCGTCCTTGATCGGCGAACCGTCGAACGCATGCATCGCGACCGGGGCGGCGGCGTTCGAGATCATCGGCGCGTCGGGCACGCCGATATTGTCGTGAATGACCTGCAGGAAGTTGTCGAAGTGGCCGTCGTGGTTCAGCAGCGACTGCACCGTGTAGCCGGCGGACGCGAGCTGCGAAAACAGATAGCACTGCTGGGGGGCGGCCTTGTAGAGGTCCGCATGCGCTTCCTGCCCGCAGCTTGCGCGCAGCACGCGGATCGCGGCCGGGCCGCTGTAGCTCGCGGCCGTGCTGAAGTTGTTGAACAGGTAGTCGAAGTGACTCAGCATCGGGTGGTTGCGCACCTTCGCGGCGTCGAGGTCATCCCACGACAGCGAGCAGATATGCAGCACGATCACGTCGAACTGCGCGGCCGAGTCGTTGCCGAGATGACCGAACGCGACCTGGCGCTGAGATTCCTGCGCGCGGAACGTCGCGAGCGCCGCGTTGTGATCCTCGGGCTGGCCGGCGCGCGCGCCCGTCGCATCGGCCTGCTGCGGAAGCGGCGCGACGACGCGCGCCATCAGCCCGTTGCCGGCCTGCCACAGCGGCATCACGATCAGCGCGGCCAGCACGAAGGTCGCGACACGCACCCAGCGGTTGACGACGAAATAGACGATCAGCACGCCCGCGACCGTCAGCACCAGCACCGGCGGCAACAGGCGCGGCAGCAGCTCCATCCAGTAGTCGAGGCGGAACGTGGCGACCTCGCGCGCGGCTTCGGCGAGGCGTGCGAGCGGCGGCGCATGCATTTCGCGCGCGAGAAGCGGCACCGCGATCGCGATCGCGACGAGCTGTCGCACGATGCGCCACGCGCGCCGCCGGATCGGCGCGCTCACCGCGAGCGCCAGCGCGAACGCGAGGTTCGCGAGCCACAGCGGCTGCAGGTGGCCGGTCGCGAACAGCGCGAACTTCAGGATGAAATACAGATTCCAGAACGTCATCTAAACCACTCCGTGATGGGCGCCGCGTCAGTCGCGCGCCCGATCGAGCTTCGGCGCCAGAATCGACTGCACGCCGCGCGCCGCGCCCTTCCACATTCGTACGTAACCGTCCAGGCCCACGCGCAGCACTTCCTTCAGCCCGCGCAGCGGCGTGTCCGTACGCGCGCCCGCGTGCCAGTCGAGCCACGCGTCCGCGCGGCCGAACGTGCACTGCACGAGCTGGCGCTCCTGCTCGAGCGTCAGCGCCTCGAAGCTCACGCCGACATGCGTCGGCGTCACGCGGCTCACGCGCACCGGGAACGGGAACGGCCGGTCGCCACGCGACACGCACACCGTCAGCGTGTCGCCGACCGCGAGCGGCAGCCCCGGCACCGCTTCGAGGCCGAGCCCGCCGGTCGAGTAGTCGCTGGTGAAACAGGCGGCCGTCGACCCGTCGGCGAGCAGCAACGTCGCCGGCACACGCATCGCGATCCGGTGCGTGACGCGCACCTGCTTGGTCTCGCGCGCGACGGCCAGCGCGGCGCCGAGCATCGCGAGGTTGTAGACGGTCCAGCCGAGCGTGATCAGGATCGTCGACGCCTCGTCGCCCTGGTCGGCCACGAGCCGCCACACGCCGGCCACGATCGCGAGCACGTTCAGCGCGAACAGCACGAGGTACGGCTTCGACGTCGACCAGTCGACGTAGCCTTCGTCGATCTTGCCGCCCTTGTCGGTCACGTTGAACTTGCCGTGCTTCGGGCTGAAGAACGCGACGGTGGTCGGCAGCGCGATGTACCACGCGAGCACGGATTCGTAGACTTCGGCCCAGAACGAGTGGCGATAGCGCCCCTGCATCCGCGAGTTGGCGACGTTCGCGAGCACCAGGTACGGGATCACGTAGCTCGCGAGCGCGATCGACGACGCATTGATGAAGTACAGGTGGAAGAACAGGTATGCGAGCGGGATCGTCAGGAACACGAGCCGCGGGATCCCGTAGAAGAAATGCAGCATCGCATTGCCGTAGCAGATCCGCTGGATGAAGCCGAGCCCGCGCCCGAGGAACGGATTGTCGATGCGGAAGATCTGCGCCATCCCGCGCGCCCAGCGCGTACGCTGCTTCACGTGGCCCGCGAGGCTCTCGGTCGCGAGGCCGGCCGCCTGCACGGTCGGCAAGTATGCCGACGTGTAGCCGCGGCGATGCAGCTTGAGCGCGGTGTGCGCGTCCTCCGTCACGGTCTCGACGGCGACGCCGCCCACCTCCTCCAGCGCGCTGCGCTTGAGCACCGCGCACGATCCGCAGAAGAACGTCGCGTTCCACAGGTCGTTGCCCGACTGCACGAGCCCGTAGAACAGGTTGCCCTCGTTCGGGATCTCGCGGAACGTGCCGAGGTTGCGCTCGAACGGATCGGGCGAGAAGAAATGGTGCGGCGTCTGCACCAGCGCGCACTTCGGATCGCGCAGGAACACGCCCATCGTGGTCTGCAGGAACGAGCGCGTCGGCACGTGATCGCAGTCGAAGATCGCGATGTATTCGCCGTGCGTCTTCGGCAGCGCGCGGTTGATGTTGCCGGCCTTCGCGTGGCGATTGTCGTCGCGCGTCAGGTAGCCGATTCCCGCTTCCCGCGCGAACGCCTCGAACTCGGGGCGGCGGCCGTCGTCGAGCAGGTAGACACGCAGCTTGGCCGTCGGCCAGTCGATGCTCTGCGACGCGAACACGGTCGGCTTCACGACCGACAGCGGCTCATTGTAGGTCGGGATATAGATGTCGACGCTCGGCCAGCTGTCGGGATCGTCGGGCAACGGCACGATCGGCCGATCGAGCGGCCATGCGGTCTGTATGAAGCCGAGCAGCAGGATCATCCACGTGTAGGCTTCGGCACCGTACAACAGGTAGCCGGCGAACGCCTCGACGGGGCTGCGGAAATCGAGTGTCTGGGTCGTGCGCCACCACACATAGCGGACCGTGGCGAGCAGCGCGAGCGACGCGAGCGCGAGGGTCGGCAGATGGCCCGGCAGGCGGCGCAGCGCCAGCGCCAGCACCGCGACGATCGCGAAAAACGCGAACTGCGCGCCGGGCATCAGCGGCGACATCCCGGCCGCGGCCCACATCAGCGCACCGGCAATCAGCAGCAGCGGCGCAAGCCAGCGGTGCTGGCCGACGCCGTGCGCGCGCGCGTCGAGCCAGCCGCCCCAGCGCGCCCACGGCAGGCGCCCGAGGAGCGCGTCGAGGCGGGCGCCGAGCGCGCGCGCCGCGACGTAGACCGGCACGACGAACGTGTCGAACCATGCGAGCGGATCGCGCGCGGGCCGCTCGTCGGCCGCGCGCGGCGCGCGCACGATCGCGCGCCACAGCCATTCGCGCGGGCTCAGCGGCTGCAGCACGCCCCACTCCTGCGCGAGCCGCAGGAAGACGACGCGCGCCCGGCGGCCCACGGGATCGGCCCGGCCGGGCGGCGGCGCATGGAAGAACAGCCGCACGAGCCAGTCGAGCAGTGTGCGCTGGGCCGGCAGCCCGATCCCGCGCGCGCACCAGTTGGTCGCACGCCGAGTCGCGGCGCGCCAGCGCGACACGAACGCGGCCTTCATCGCCGCGCTCCCGTGCGGCCGGCCGCGGCTGCCACGAGCCACGTGTCGACCCAGTTCGCGACGCCGTTCAGGTCGTGCGACGCCTGCGAATACGGCGCGTCGTCGAAGATCCAGGTGCCGCGCGCAAGCGTCTCGGGCACGGCCGCATCGACGTGAATCCGCTGTTCGAGCATCGACGCGGTCCCCGCGACCGCGCGCAGCATCGCGAGTGCATCGCGCTGCATGTCGCGCGCCGGGTTCAGCCGGTTCACGACGATCTGCAGGTCGCCGCCGCCGGCCCGCAACGCATCGAGGCGCGCGGCGACCGTCGCGCACGCGGCCGGTTCGGGCGGCACGACGACGAGCGTCAGGTCGGCACGGCGAATCGCCTGCTCGGCCTGCGGCGACGGGTAGCGCGCGGTGTCGACCAGCACGACACCGTCGGCCGGCAGCGCGATCTCGTCGAGCGCGCGCGACAGCCAGGCCGGATCGGCCGCGAGCCGCGCATCGCAGGCGGCGGCGCCCGCCGCGTCGACTTGCCCGTACGGCACGAATAGCACGCCATCGGCATTGCGCCACGTATGCGCGTGCCACGGCGCGGCGTCGCCCGCGTCACCGAGCAGGCTGTGCGCGAGCCCGTGCTCGGACAGCGTATCGAGACCGAGCGTCGCGCCCATCAGGTTCTGCGCGTCGAACTCGACCGCGACGACGGGCCGGCCGCGGCGCGCGAGCAGCACCGCGAGCGCGCCCGCGAGCGTCGTGCGGCCCGCGCCGCCGGTCGTCGACGTGACGGCGATCGTCTTCATGGCGCGGCCTCGTCGGTACGGCCGGCTTCGGGCAACAGGCGCCCGCGCAGCGCGACCGGCACGAGTTCGCACGGCACCGCGTCGCGCCGGTGCAGCCCGCGCGGCGCATGAAAACCGCGGCCGAGGCCCAGGTGCTGCGCGATGATCCACACCGGCACCGCGATCGCGATGCCGACAACGAATCCGATGACGAGTTCGGCGATCATGCGCCCTCCGGCTTGCGCAGCGGCATCGCACTGCGGGTGGCGCCGCGCGTGCGCGCGACGGGAAATTCGGCGGACGGTGCCCGCGCATCGGCGGCCGGCGTTGCGTCGTCGGCGTGCGGCGGCGCATCGGCATGCTCGTCGACCGTCCCGGCCGCTGCGACTTCGGCGTCCGGTTCAGCGGGCGTCGCGACATCCCCCGCGCGTTCGACCGGCACGCGCGCCGCACCGGCCGGCTTCACCGTCGCGAACAGGTCGCTGTAGTCGGCGATCGGCGCGCGCCGGTTCTCGGTCTTCAGCGCATCGAGCTCGGTGTCGATGCTGCCCTGCCCGAGACACACGACGCGATCGGACAGCGTATCGACCGGTACGTCGAAGATCCGTGCGAGCGCGTCATCGGCATCGGCCGGCTCGCACGCGAACAGGAACACGTACAGGTGTCCGGCATCGGCGGTCACGACATCGCCCGCGCGGCGCGGCCGGCAGTGCCGCAGCGCATCGACGTGCGACACGCCGGGCAGCAGCGCGATCTTCGCGAGCGTATGCGGCAACGCGAGCACGGCGCCGCGATCGAGCACGGCGCGAATTCGCAGGCAGAAGGCGCCGACCGGCAGGTAGCCCAGCACCGAATCGCCGAGCGCGGCCGCGAGCGCCGCACGATAGTCGGCCGCGACGGGCCGCGCATAGAGCTGCCCGCGCAGCGCGCTCACGGCCGCGTGCATCCGCGACACCGGCAGGTCGCGCGCGACGACGCGGTTCGCGCCGACGCTCAGCACGAGCATCTCGAACTGCTGGCGCAGCACCTCGCCGCGTTCGACGACGGCGATCTTCAATGCGCCGCCGGATTGCCGGCGCAGCGTGTGAACGGCCGCGCACAGCGCCTCGAGCTGCGCGTGCGTGCGGAACGCCAGAACCGCGGTCGCGGCCTGCGCATGCGCACAGGCGGCGACGACCGCCGCGTTGTCGTCGACGATTTCCCAGCCGGCGGGTACGCGACTCGCTTCGTCGAGCGCCGCGCGGCTGACGACGACGCGATCCTCGTCGATCGCGAGCTTCATCCGGCGCGACGGCTCGGCGGCGGCGCCGTCGACGATCGCCGCGAGCCGACCGCTCGGCGCGAAACGCAGCGGCCGCACTTCACCGGCCGCGAGCGTGTCGCCGGCACGCCAGAAATCGACGACCCACAGCAGCTCGCCATGCGTGCGCTGCAGTTGCGAGACGCCCGAGCACACCGCGTGAAAGCCGCTGCGCGGCGCGCGATTCGCATCGCGCACGAGCGGCGGATCGTCGGTATCCGGGTCCGCGCCGGTGCGCACGATCTCGGGATCGACCAGCAGCACCAGCGCGATCCGGTGCGTGCGGCACCAGTCGGCGAGCGCATGCGCCTCTTCCGCGAGCGCCGCCGGATCGTCCCAGCTGAACCAGCGCTGCGCGCCTTCGATGAAATACAGCGAGCGCGCACGAAAGCCGTAGCGCTTCATCGCGCGCAAGCCGCCGGTGAGCCGTGCGAACGGAGCGGGCGCCGCACGGCGCGGCGCACCCGGTTCGCGCGCGGCATCGCCGCCGGCCGGCTCATGCGCGGGCGGCATCGCCAGCACGTTCAGGTTACGCGGCCAGCCCGCCGGCTGCGCGCCGCCCGCGAAACCGCGCGACGCCATCTGCGCGGCAACGCGCGCCGCGTCGCGCGACAGCACGACCGTCACGTCGCGCGTGCGCGACTGCCGCGCGCTTTCCCACACCAGCGCGTCGCACGCCGGCGTGCCGGCAGCGGCATAGATCGTGTACAGGCCGCCCGCTTCCAGCTGCGTCCACGCATCGGGCAGCCCGTCGATCGCGAGCCGGCTCAGCGGGCCGGTGCGGCCGCCGGGCCGCCCGGTGCGCAGCAGCGCGCGCAGGCGGCCCAGCAGGCCGGCGGCGCCGAGCGCGGGACGGGTTGCATCGATTTCCGTATTCACGCGCTTCCCCTAGTAATCCGAATAAAGCCGCACCGGCGTCGGCGTGACGAGCCAGCTGCGCTCCGCGCGTGCGTCGAATGCATAGCGCAGGTACACGAGCGCCGAACTTGGCGCATAGTCGTGCGACCGGTCGACGTGCAGTTGCGCGCCGACGCTCAGGTGCGGATTCACGCGATATTCGACGATGCCGTTCACGCCGTACGAGAACGACACGCCGCGTGTCGAACTGCCCGCGTAGACGAACCCCGCCGCCTCCTGCGCGGCGCGCTGGTTCGCGAAGGTCGGGTAGAACAGCGAATCCTTTTCGTAGCTGTTCGAGATCCCGCCCGTGACGGTCAGGTCCCACGACAGCGCGTCGCGCCGCCCTGCCCATTCGATCGGCACGCCGAGCGACAGGTAACGCTGCGGGCTGTAATAGCCGCCCTGTCCGTAGGTGTAGTAACGCAGGTTCTGCGCGTAGTGCCACGCATTGCCGACGAGCCCCGTGCTCACCTTCATCGTCGCGCGCTCGTATACGGGCACCGTGAAGCCCGAGCGCAGCGTCACTTCCGCGTTGCGCTCGACGTTGCGGCCGGACAGCACGCCCGCGCCGAGTTCGGCGAACAGGTTCACGCGGCCGACGTCGACCGACCCGCGCAGGTTCACGCCATCGCGACGCACGCCGCCCCATACCGCGCCCGACCACGGGTCGCGCATCCCCGCGTACGACAGCACGCTGCTCGTCTCCGGCCGGCGCGACGCGTTCACGCTGAAGCTCGCCGGCCCCGCGTCGAAGCGATAGCGCACGCCGCCGACCAGGTAATGCACCGGGAAGCCGAGCGGCGACGTGCCGAGATCGACGCGCCATGCATCCGTGCGATAGCCGGCGCCGAGCGCGACGCCCGTCATCGACTGATGCAACGCACCCGGCGGGTTCGCGATCAACACATCGGCCGGCCGGGTCAGATGGAACGGCGGCGGCAGCCCGTTCAGCGCCTTGAGCGCCGCGTAAGTCCCGAAGGTCTTCAGCGAATACGCGTTCGGGTCGCTCGTATCGAGCGTGCCGGCGTCCAGATGCACGGTGTCGAGCTGCAGGAACGCATGCCCGTCGTAGCGCACCGGCAGCTGCATGTAGATCGGCACCTGCTGCGCGCGGTACGCGGAAATCCCCTCGTCGCCCGACTTGTACGCGGGCAGCCAGCCGATCTCGATCTCGGGATCGCGCCGCTGTGCGAGATCCGCGAATGCGGCCTGCGCGGGCGTGCGGCCGTCGCGGCCCGGGCTCACGCCGCTCGTGCGCTCCTGCGACAGCGACAGCCGGTACAGCGATGCGGCATCGTCATAGCGACCCTGCGCCTCGGCCACGCGCCCCGCCGCGACCGTCACGTCGGCACGCGCCGGGTATGCGGCCTGCAGCGGGTCGATCACCTGTGCGGCTTCGTCCGGGCGGCGCAGCGCGTTCAGGCGGCGCACGACCGACAGCCGCGTGTCGACGTCGTCGTCCGGCGTGCGCGCGAGCACCGCCTGCACGCGTGCGAGCGCGGCCGCGCGGTGGCCGCCGTCCTCGTCGATGCGCGCGAGCGCGAGCTGCGTATCGGCATCGTCCGGCGTGCGCGCGACGACCGGCGCGAGCGCATCGCGTGCCGCGTCGTAATGGCCCTGCGCGCGTTCGAGGTCGGCCAGTTCAAGTGCGTAGCGCTTGTCCGCGCGTCCCGCCGGACTCGCCTGCTCGAGCAGCGTGCGGGCGCGCGCATAGTCGCGTTGCGCGATCGCATCGTCCGTCCGCCGCAGAACGAGCCGCAGCGACTGGTCCTCGATCCGCGCGGTCTGTGCCGGCGTCAACGCCGGCTCGCGGCGCAGCGCGTCGAGCCACGCGGCGAGCGCGTCGTCGCGCCCCGCGCTGCCGAGCAGGTCGCCGTAGCGCAGCCGCACGTCGGGATCGGCCTCGTGCGGATGCGCGGCGATCCAGTCGCGCAGCGGCGCGAGGCCGCGCTCGGGTTCGCCCGCGTCGATCCACTGCGCGCCGATCGCGGCCAGCATGTCGGGATCGTCCGGCGCGCTCGCCTGCGCATGTGCGAGCGACGCGGCGAAGGCCGCACGATCGCCACGGCCGAGCGCGCCGCGCGCGCCGGCCAGCGAACTTTCCGCGTCGAGCTTGCGCGCGAGCGCACGCATGCCGTCCGAGCGTTGCGCGTCATCGACGCCCGCAAGCGCGGCCTGGGCGCCCGCGATGTCGTCGAGCGAGTTGCGATACAGCGCGGTCGCATAGCGCATCTCGGGCGTGCCGCTTTGCGCGAGCCCGTCGTCCATCACCGTGCGGCCGAGCTGCGGCAGCCCCATGTCGCGATACAACCGGGCGAGCGCGAAACGCGTCCACGGCGCATCGGGCGCCGCGCGCACCGCCGCTTCGTAGCGTTGCGCGGCTGGCCCGCGTTCGCCCTTGTCCGCAAGCGCGCGGGCCTCGCTCGCGAGCAGGTCGGCGCGCAAGCCGTCGAGCGCGCGGCGGTCGTCGCGGCCCGTCACGCGGCTCTGCAGCGCGTCGAGCAGCGGGCCGATTCGATCCGCGCGGCCGGTGTTCTCGTACAGCGTCGCCGTGCCGCGCACCGCCGACAGATTCGGCGAACGTGCGGCGAGCAACTCGCGCAGCAACGGCTCCGCGCGCGCCCAGTCGCGCTGCGCGAGCAGCGCATCGGCAAGCTGCAGCTTCGCGTCCGGGCTGTCGGGCTGCATCGCGAGCGCGGCGCGCGCCGCGCGCTCGGCATCCTGCGGCCGTCCGGCCGACGCCGCCGCGCGCCCCTGCGCGATCAGCCCCCAGAACTGCGCGGTGCGTGCGAGGCTCTGCCATTTGCCGCGCTGGTCGGTCGACAGCGCCGCGGCGCGCGTAAACAGCGCGCGCGCTTCGTCGTGCCGGCCTTCGCGCAGACGCAGCAGGCCGAGCCCGCCGACCGCATCGGCGTCGCCCGCACGCGCCTGCGCGGCGCGCGCGAGCAGCGGATCGGCGCCGGCCAGGTCGCCGCGCGCAAGCGCCTGCAAGCCACGCTGTTGCGCGATGTAGCCCGGATCGCGCTCAAGCAGCCGCTGCGCGTCGCGCTGCCGGTCGAGTGCGGCGACGCGATCGCGGAATTCGGTGTCGTCCGGCACGAGCGCGAGATATGCATGCAATGCGTCGAGATACGCGGGATCGGTGCCGGCGGACTGCAGCACGCGCCGCCACACGGCCATCGCTTCCGTATGATCGGCGTCGCCCCGCTTCGCGAGCGACCACGCGATGCGGTTGGCCTCCGCACGCGTGTCGTCGCGCTGGTTCAGGAGCCGCGCGAGCGCCAGCGCCGCGCTCGAATCCTGTGGGTCGGCCGCGACCGCGCGGCGCAGCGCGGCGATCGCCGGTTCGCGGCCGCCCGGCGCGTTCGCGACGATCTGGTAGTACTCGGCGCCCAGCGCACCAGACGGCGCACCGTTCGGAAACAGCGCGACGATCCGCCGGGCCGCCTCGTCGGCGCGGCCGCTGCGCGCGAGCAGGCGGATCTGCGCCATCTCGCCGCGGCCGCTCGTCGCGACGCGGTATTCGTCGGCCGCGCGGCGCGTGTCGGGCGCCGCGGGCGCGCGCGCCTGCAGGCGCGCCAGCGTGGCCTGCGCACCTTGCGCGTCGCCGATCCGCAGCAGCACGCGCACCTGTTCCGCGAGCAGTTCGGGATTGTCCGGCGCGATCAGGAGCCCCTTGCGCAGTGCGTCCCGCGCGAGGTCGTCGCGATGCTTGGCGCCCCACATGCGGGCGGTCGCGAGCTGAAGCCGCGCATCGGACGCAGCGGTCGAAGCCGGCGCCGACGCGGCTTTCGGCGCGACGGGTTTCGTCGCCGCGACGGCAACGGCGGCCGGCACCCCCGCAGAGACCGACGACGCGAGCCACGCAAGCCCCGCGACACGCCGCGCGGTGGACTTCATCGGCCTGCGCATGACGGGCCCTCCCAGCGCGCATCGAGCGACCCGTCCGCGCCGAACCGGTAGCGGCCATCGCGCCATCCGAGGCCGAACAGCGTCAGCACGCTCGTGTAGTAGCCGGGCGCCGACTGGCGCGCGAGCGCGTCGACACGGGCCACCTGGGCATCGGCGAGCGCATGCTGGCCGCGCGCGTCGAGGAACGGCACGGCCGCCGCCGAGAAGCCGCCATTGCCGTCGTTCGGCCCCGCGACGCCGGTTGTCGTGTCGACCTTCTCCGGCGGCGCGCCATGCGCGGCGATGTGATCGGCGAACGGCGCGAAGCGCGCGAGCAGCGGTGCCGCGAGCGGATCGGCGCGATCGAGCATGCCGGCCCACAAATACACGCGAATCGCGTTGTAGGCGCTTTCCGCGTGGGTCTGCGGATCGGGCGCGAAGCCGGCACCGGCGCGATACAACGCCCAGTCCGGCGCAAAGCCCTTCGGTGCGGTGTCGAGCAGCACGCGGCCGGTGCTGGCCGCGAGCGCGGACCAGCGGCGATCGTCCGGCAGGCGTGCGGCGAGCCCGCGGATCACCTGCGGCGGCGAATAGCTCGGGTTCACGCGCCATCGCCCGTCGGCCAGCCTGAAGCCGGTCGGCCCGGGCAGCAGCGTGAGGCCGAGGTCCGGCACGCTGGCCGTCTCGTCGTCGAGCACGCGCTTCGCGAGCAGCGCGCCGCGCGCGGTGTAGCTGCGCTCGTGCCACAGCCGTCCGGCTTCGACGAGCGTGTACGCGATCCACAGGTCGGCATCCGACGCCGCGTTCGCGTCGAGCACGCGCCACGCGCCGTCCGGCGCGCGGCCCCACAGCCACGCCGGCAGACGGGCGCTCAGGTCGCCCTGTGCAAGGTTGTTCTCGGTCCATGCGAGGATCGTGTCGAACGTGTGCCGGTCGTTCGCGACGAGCGCGAAGAACAGTCCATACGCCTGCCCCTCCGATACCGTGCGCGAATCCGCCGAGCCGACGTCGATCACCCGGCCGTCGGCCGACACGAAATCGCGCTTGAACGCGTCCCAGCGCGGCCACACCGCGCCGCACCGCTCGTCGGCCGCGCCGCTTTGCGCGGCCTGCGCGCGCCCGGCGGCGCCGGTCGCCGCGCACGCAGCCGCGACGGCCAGCACGAGCGTCGTGCCGACCCGCCGCGCCGGCTGCGTTGCCCGTCGCCTTGCGAATGCCCACGCCATCCGTTACATCCCCCGTCGGCGCGCGGCGATTCTCTGCAGCACGCTGAACACGCCGAGCGCGAGCAGCAGCCCCGCGACGACGCCGACCACGCCGAGCACCACCGGGTGCTGCGCCGCGTGCGTCCAGACGCGCGCGTACCACGGCACGAAGCCGACCACGTAAGGCTCGCCGACGCGCAGGCTGTCGACCTGCCCCGGCCGCACCAGCGCGAGGTCGCCCTGCAGCTGTGACACGAGGCCCGGCTTCTCGAACACGTCGAGCAGGTCGGCAAGACGCGTCTGGTCGGTGGCCGTCAGCGCCACGACGCTGCGGCCATGGCTGCCCGGCAGCTCGAACCCGGCCAGCGCCGCGAGCGAGCCCGTCTGTTCGATATGCGCGCCGCCGTCGGCCATGCCGATGCCGTTGCGCCAGCGCTCCTTCACCGAAAACGCGACACGCGTCGCGCCCGTGCCGGCCTGCTGGTCGATCGACAGCGGCAACGCCGCGCGCCAGTGCGACAGCAGCGGCGACGCGGGCGAGCCGTCGATCACGAGCAGGTCCTTGCGGCCCGCGAGCGCGGCGACGTCGCCGGGTCGCGCGACCTGCACGCGCAGCGCCGGGAAGCCGGTCCACTGCCCCATGTGGCCGAGCATCGTCAGGTAGGCTTCCAGTTCCTGCGGCGACGGCCGGTCCGGCATCACGACCGCCGTCTGCGACAGGTCGGCGAAGCGCGTGAACGGGAAACCGCTGTTCGCGAAGAACGCCAGGTTCGGCAATTGCGCGTAATGGACGAAGTGCGAGAAGTCGATCGTCGAATCCGGATCGATCGCCGCGCGCTGCGGCTCGGTCGCGGTGCTCGAGCAGAGCCCCGTCTTCTGCGAATCGAGCGTGAAGCGGAACTGCAGCTGGTTGCCGCTGCCGACGCGGAACGCCGGGATGTCGACATCGCTCGTCACGCGCCCTTCCGGCACCGACAGCAGCGGCAGTTGCATGCGCCCGCGCGCGTCTTCCGCGTGGGCCGGCCCGAGCCGGTACGACTTCACGAGTTGTTCGTTGATCTCGACGGCGAGCGTCGAGTTGTCCTGCACGGTCGGCGCCGTGTAGCGGTAGCGCAGCGTGATCGGCACGCCCGAGCCGTTCCACGAATGCAGATCGGCCGGCACGCGCAGGTTCAGCCGGATCGCGTCGGGCGACGTGCCGCGCACTTCGAGTTCGCGCGGATCCGACACCAATTCGCGGAACGCGATCGGCCGGTTCACCGGCAGCCAGCGCGGTGCGTCGTACGGCTTGCGCGGCGCGCCGAGATCCACGTGCGCGACCGTCGCTGCCGGGCCGGACAGCGCCGCGCGGCCGAGCACGAGCGCCGCGACCGCGTCGTCGACCTCGGCGGCCGTGCGGCCCGTCACGACCAGCAGCTTGCGGCCCGGCGCGGCCGGGTTGTCGGCGACGGCGAGCAACGGCCCGTTGACCGACGGCAGCGCGAGGCCGGCCGGCAACGTCGCGGCCGTGCCGACCACCACCGCCTGGTCGTCGGCCGGGAGCGTCGCTGCAACCGGGAAGCGCGCCTGCCGGTAGTCGGCCTGCGCACCGAACCACGACGCGAGCACGCCGGCGCTGCGCAGCGTCGCCGAGTCGGGCGACGCTGGCAGCACGAACGGCAGCCGCAGGAGCCCGTTGTCACGCCGGTCGAAGAACGGCGCGGGCAAGAGCGCGAGATCGTTCGGCAAGCGCACCGGCGACTCGTCGAGGATCAGTTCGCTCGTCGGGCTCACGTCGGCCCACAGCGCCGAGCTCGACGGATCCTCGCAGTGGTCGAGTGTGTAATGCGCGATCAGGCGCAGGCCGATCTGGTTGAAATCGGAGAAGTAGCGCGGATCGATCGGGATGTCCTGCGTGACCGTGCGGCCCGCGCGCGTCGCGTCGAACGGGACGGTCGCGACCACCTCGCCGTTCATCGACACCTTCAGGTGCGACATTGGGAAGACCAGCGACGGCGAATACGCGTAGGTCAGGCGCAGCCGCGCGCCGGTGACCACGCGGTCGAGCCGCACGCCCGCATTGATCGTGCGCGCGTCGTCGGCGCCGCGCAGGTGGACCGGATCGAACGCGCCGAGCGACGCGAACGGCAGGTGTACGGTCGTCGCGGGCAGGCCGGCGGACGCCGCGCTGGCGGCGCTCGGCATGGCCGCGAGCGGCGGCACGGCCGCGCCGCTGGCGGGCACCGGCACGGCCTGACTGCCGGCTGACGCCGAAGCGGCCGCAGCCGGCATGGGCGCGGCCGCCAGCGCGGCCGCATGGAACGCGCCGAACGTGGCGACCGACAGGACGAACAGCGACGCGGCCGGCTTCATGCGCGGCCCCGCATCGTCACGATCGTCCGGTCATCAAGCGCGCCGCAACCGACGCGCGCAAAGCAGCTATGCCCGTGAGTGCACATCCCCACTGCTTCCCCTCAAAGTCTGGCCTGAATGCATTTATCGAAACAACGCGGCGAATCATTTCGCTGCCGACTCGTCGGACAGCGCGCACCTGGCACCGGCGCTCGCACATTCGTCACACTATCTCAAAATCAAGACAAAACTCGCCCTGATTCGTGCTGACGAAGCGAAAAACAACTCAATCCGGTCGGAAATGCTGCGCGTCGCGATGGAATGGCAAGAGTTACACCGTTGCTGCCGGCCGGACCGACCGGCATACTCCCGGCGCTGCCGAACCGACGGCCCGGCGCCCCGGGAAACCGGCCGGATGCCGGCGGCGGCCCGTTGCGGGCCGCCCGGAACGCGCTGCCGCGTGAGCGGCGCGTATGCTACCGCAAGCTCGGGCCGCGCGCTGTGCTTTCTTCCTGGAAAACTGACTTGGATCAAATCGTCGACACCGCCACTCCGTCCCCCGACACGCTGCTGCGCATCATCGCCGCGCAAACCGAGATCGCGAAACTCGGCCTCGACCTCGGCAGTGTGATGGCTTACGTGACCGAGCAGGTGCCGCAGCTCACGGGCGCGAGCGGCGCGGCGGTCGAATTCGCCGAAGGCGACGACATGGTGTACCGCGCCGCGTCAGGCTCCGCCGCCGGGATGCTCGGGCTGCGGCTGCGCCGCTCGGGCAGCCTGTCCGGCCTGTGCGTGACGCGCGGCGAACTGCTGCACTGCAAGGATTCGGAATCCGACCCGCGCGTCGACCGCGATGCGTGCCGCCGCGTGGGGCTGCGCTCGATGCTGGTGATGCCGCTCACCCATGCGGACACGACGGTCGGCGTGCTGAAGGTGATGTCGCCGGACCTCGACGGTTTTTCGGCCGCCGATGCCGGGACGCTGCGGCTCACGGCCGACCTGATCGCCGCCGCGATGTTCCATGCGGCGCGCAACGAGGCCAACGAGTTGTACCTGCGCGCGACGCACGACGCGCTCACCGGCCTGCCGAACCGCGCGCTGTTCTACGACCGCCTGCGCCAGTCGATGCATACGGCGCTGCGCGCGAACGGCCGGCTCGGCATCCTCAACATCGACATGGACGGGCTCAAGCCGATCAACGACGACTACGGCCACCGCGCGGGCGACGCCGCGCTGCGTGCGATCGCCACGCGGATGCAGCGCGCCGTGCGGCGCTCGGACACGGTCGCGCGCGTGGGCGGCGACGAGTTCGCGGTGATCCTGCCGGACATCGGCAGCCGCGACGACGTCGATGCGCAACGCGCACGGCTCGCCCGGCAGGTCGGCGAGCCGTTCGAATTCGAGGGGCATCCGCTGCGGCTCGGCGTCAGTGTCGGCGTCGCGATACTGCCTGACGACGGCACCGACATGAACGCGCTGATCGAGCACGCGGACCAGGCGATGTACGCGGTGAAGCGCACGCGGACGCAGCGGGCGGCGCACGCATGACCCGCTTGGCCACCGCGAGCCGCGGCCGTCCGGGCCGGTCACGGATGGCTGACCAACCCGCGCGGGCGTCAAGCGCACTGCGCGCGCCGGGCGAGCGGCCGCGGCCGCGCGCCTCTCACGCGAAGAACGCGAAGTCCGGCAGGTCGAGCTCGTCGACGACGTGCGCGACGCGCGCAGAATGTTCGTGGCCGCGATGCAGCAGCACGATCGCACCACGGCAGCGCGGACCCGTCGCGGGCCCGTGACGATAGAGCGGCGTTTCGCCATCGCGCGTGATGAAGTCGGCCTCGCGGGCCGCGCTTGCGTTCATGCGGTCTCGCTCGTTTCGTTATTCGAATCATGCGGCGGCGCCCTCCGGCGCCGGTCCCACTACCGCCGTCAGCCGCCCGCTTCGGCGATCCCGGCCTGCACGCGCCGCACCACCGTCACGATCGACAGCACGATCAGCACGCGCCACAGCCACGCGGCGAGGCTGCCGACCGGCAGACCGAAACCGATCCACAGCGCGAACGCGCCGAGCGCGAGCGCGCGGTCGCTCTTGCCGAACGGGCCGTCGTAGCGGCGGGTCGCGCCGGCAAGCGGGCCGATCAGCCCCGCGCATTCGACGATGACCGCCGTCAGCGCGAACAGCCAGACGTCCGCCGCAGCGAACGCGGGAATCGCGAGAAACGGCAGCACGAGCGCGACGTCGGACACGACGTCGCCGAGCTCGTTCAGGTACGCACCGAGCGTGCTCTTCTGCCCGTGCTCGCGGGCAAGCATGCCGTCGATCGCGTTGAGCGCCATCCGCACGAACAGCCAGATCGGGATCAGCAGGAACAGCACGCGAGCGAACACGCCAAGCCCCGCGAGCGCGCCGACGACGATCGAGCCGCCGGCCGCGAACAGCGTGACCTGGTTGGCCGTGACGCCGCGTTCGGCAAGCGAATCCGCGAACGGACGCAGACGATTCTGGAATTTCGGTTTGAGTGCGTAGAGGCTCATCGTTTTATTGGTTCTTTGCGTTCGGACACGTTTGCGGCCCGGCCCCGGGCAGCGCACCCGTCGGCGGCGGCTTTCGACAGGTGGGCGTAATCGTCGCCGAGCGGTCCCCACGCGTCAAGCCGCACCCCGCTCCGTGCCACGCCGGGCAATCTGGCGTTTTCGACGGAAACTCGCGATAATCCGCTGGCCCGCGAGCGCAGCAATTCATTCGAACTGTGGCCGGGCGCGCGTGCAACAGCCGATTATCACGCCGTCGAACGGCGAATTCGCCGCGACGCAATACCCGCCGGTGCATCGTCCGATTATCGCGGCCCTGCAACAGGCAGCCACGAATTTGAAAAAACTTAAACAAGGGCCGACCGGCGCGCATCCTGCCGCACCGGCATTCCGGGATTCCGCCCGCCGCGCATGCGCGGCCGCGCGGGCATGCATGCAGGAGGCGCGGCGCCGATGAACATCCTGAACGTCTGGCAGCGCGATTTCCTGCTGTCGATCGTGCGGCTCGTCGCCGGCGCGTATCCGGTCTGGCATCAGGCGCCGCCTTCCCCGACGCAGAAGATCTACTTCTCGAACCATACGAGCCACATCGACACGCTCGCGATCCTCGCCGCGCTGCCGCGCGACGTGCGCGCGGTCGTGCGGCCCGTCGCCGCGCGCGACTACTGGGACAGCAGCAACGTGAAGCGTCACATCGCGCAGAAGCTGCTGAATGTCGTGCTGATCGACCGTCACCGCGAAAGCGGCGGCGACCCGCTGGACCCGGTGCGCGATGCACTACGGCAAGGCCACTCGATCATCATCTTTCCGGAAGGCACGCGCGGCGCCGAAGTCTTGCCGCAGCCGTTCAAGAGCGGCCTGTTCCATCTCGCGACCGAGTTTGCGGAGGTCGCGCTCGCGCCGGTCTATCTCGAGAACCTGCAACGCATCATGCCGAAGGGCGCGATCTGGCCCGTGCCGCTGATCTGCAAGGTGCACTTCGGTGCGAACGAGGCGCTCGGCGCCGGCGAAGACAAGCCGACCTTCCTCGCCCGCATGCGCGACGCGATCGTCGCGCTCGCGCCGCCGCAGCGGCCGGCCGGCTGAACGCGGCGCCCCTCTCTCTCCCTTTTCCGGACCTCTCCATGCGAACTCTCTTCTGGGAACTGGTCGCAGGCGTCACCGGCGTGCTGGTGCTCGCGACCGTGATCGGCGCGATCCTCGGCGCGCGCAGCGGCGGCACCAGCGCGACCATCGTCAACCTGAACCAGCGCATCCGCGCGTGGTGGGCGATGATCGCGATCATGGTCATCGCGATCAGCCTCGGCAACAACGTCACGTATCTGGTGTTCGCGCTGCTGTCGTACCTGACGCTGCGCGAATTCATCACGCTCACGCCGACGACCGCAAGCGACCACACGACGCTCTTCATCGCGTTCTTCATCGCGATTCCGGTGCAGTACCTGCTGCTCGGGATCAACTGGTACGGGATGTATTCGATCTTCGTGCCGGTGCACCTGTTCTTCGCGATGTCGCTGGTGTCGGCACTCACGCAGGACACGCGGGAATTCCTGAGCCGCAACGCGAAGATCAACTGGGCGCTGATGGTGTGCGTGTACGGGTTGAGCCATGCGCCCGCCGTGCTGATCCTCGACATCCCGCGCTACGCCGGGCAGAACGCGCTGCTGCTGTTCTTCTTCCTGTTCGTCGTGCAGATCAGCGACGTGCTGCAATACGTCGTCGGCAAGTTGTTCGGACGCCGCAAGATCGCGCCGCAGCTGTCGCCGTCGAAGACGATCGAGGGCTTCATCGGCGGCGGGCTGCTGGCCACGCTGTGCGGTGCATCGCTGTATCGCGTGACGCCGTTCAGCTTCGGCGCGGCGTTCGGGATCTCGCTCGCGATCGTGATCGCGGGCTTCGTCGGCGGGCTGGTGCTGTCGGCCGTGAAACGCTCGCTCGGCACCAAGGACTGGGGCTCGATGATCGCGGGCCATGGCGGGATGCTCGATCGCGTCGATTCGATCTGCTTCGCCGCGCCGGTGTTCTTCCACCTCGTGCGCTACGCGTACGTGTGATGCGCGGGCGGCGCCACGCCGCCCGGTTCCGGTTACTGCACGCTCGATCTCGCGCACGACGTCGTCGACGCCGCGCTGGACGCGGCCGGCTGCCCGCCCGACGCCTACTTTGCGGCCGGATCGACGTGCAGCGATTCGCCGATCGCATAAAAGTTGCCGCCCGCGATGTAGTGCAGGCTGCGCAGCGCCGGATCGGCCGATTCGAAATACCAGTGCCCGTCGCGGAACACCCGCGTGTCGGACCACGCCGCGACCACCTCCCCGATGAACAGGTCGTAGGTCTGCTGGTTGTGCGGCTCGGGAACCAGCCTGCACGCGAGCCAGCCCGAGCAGCCGGCGACGAACGGCAGGTCGTGGCCTTCGACGTCGAACAGCGTGACGCCCGCCTCGCGCAGCTTGTCCGGCCGCTCCGCGAGACTGTGGCTGCCCACCGCATGCGTGAGCTGCAGCTGCGCGGCCGTCGGCACCTGGATGACGAACGTCCCGCTACGCTCGACCAGCTCGCGCGTCTTCGCCGACTTGTCGAGCACGACCGTCAGCTTCGGCGGCAGGAAGTCGAGCGCGCAGGCCCATGCGGCGGCCATCACGTTGTCGACGCCGTCATGACGGGCCGACACGAGCACGGTCGGGCCATGGTTGAGAAGACGGTAGGCTTTCTTCAGCTCCACCGGAGCGATGTGAGTGTCCATGCGGGTTCCCTGGTGAGCGGCACGACGCGTGCCGGCCGAAGGCCGCATTCTCGCACCCGATGCCAATTGCCGCTGACGGCGAGCGCGCCGCATCACGCTCGCGCGATGCGCGCCATAACACACCCCGGTCTGCATCACGCGATTCAATTCATTAAATAATCAATTGATGAATCGACGACGAATGCGTCGCCATCGAAATTCGACCGAAAATCACGCGGAATTATCACGAATCCGGCAATGCACCAATCGCCCCACCCTGAAATTCAGATCGATTGATGCACAGTTCTCAATAATGTGAATCTCTCAATGGACCTTGCCGCAGCACGTGCATGTCTGCTTTACGTCACATCGAAGAATTTCATTTTTGCCGTTCGTCGGCGGCTCGGTAGTCTCCTGCCCATCCGGTTCAAGCAAGCCAATCGCAAGGAGATGAAATGAAACGCACGACCCTCTCGCTGATTTCGCTCGCATCGTTCGCGGCGATGCCCGCCGCGCATGCGCAGTCGAGCGTCACGCTGTACGGCGTGATCGACACGTCGATCACGTACGTGAATCACGCGCAGGGTAAGGACAATGCATGGATGCTCGGCAACAGCAGCGCGGGCAATCTTGCTGGCAGCCGCTGGGGCGTGAAGGGCACCGAGGATCTCGGCGGCGGGCTGAAGGCGCTATTCCAGCTCGAGAGCGGCTTCGACCCGAGCAGCGGCCGGCAGGGCCAGGGCGGCCGCCTGTTCGGCCGGCAGGCGTTCGTCGGGCTGTCGAGCGACCGCTACGGCACACTCACGTTCGGCCGCCAGTACGATCCGCTCGTCGACCTCGTGCAGGGCATCACCGCCGACAACTATCTCGGCAGCGTGTTCGCGACGCCGGGCGACGTCGACAACTACGACAACAGCTTCCGCGTCGACAACGCGGTGAAGTACACGTCGGCCGTGTATTCGGGCCTGCAGTTCTCGGCGATGTACTCGTTCGGAGGCATCGCCGGCAGCACCGGCGCCGCGCAGTCGTATTCGGCTGCCGTGTCGTACAACAATGGCCCGTTCAGCGTCGCGGGCGGCTACTTCCACGCGACCAACAGCCCCGCGTCGAACGGGCTGCGCAACGGCTGGACCAGCTCGTCGGACGGCACCTTCGACGGCCCGATCAACACCGGCTATGCGAGCGCGCACTCGATCGGCATCGCCCGCATCGCGGGCCAGTACGTCGCCGGCCCGTTCACGTTCGGCCTCGGCTACAGCAACGCGCAGTACCGCCGCGACGCGAGCTCGGTGTTCAACTCGAACGAGCACTACAACACCGGCCAGGGCTTCGTGAACTACCAGGCGACCAATTCGCTGCTCGTCGGCGTCGGCTACAGCTATACGCGCTCGGGCGGCGATACGTCGGCGACCTATCACCAGGTGTCGGCCGGCGCGGACTACAACCTGTCGAAGCGCACGGACGTGTACCTGACCGCCGCGTACCAGCACGCGAGCGGCCAGACGGGCGACGGCAACGGCGGGGCGATGGCCGCGCAGGCGTCGATCGGTTCGTACGGCTATGCGGGCACCAGCTCGCAGACGATGGTCAACCTGGGCCTGCGTCACCGCTTCTGATCGACGATGGCCGGTTGCGCGGCATCGCGTGGCCGGTCGATCGGTACCGAATCGGGGATCGAGAAATCACCGACACGGCGGCTGCGGCCGCCGTCGTCGCTTCTACGGCCCGCGCAGCGCCGGATGCGCCTCTCGTCTCCGCTTCGCTGCGCCATTCACTGCCGCCTCCGCGGCGCATCTGACGCGTGGCGTCAGTATTGCGACTGCGCGCGCCTGCCGGCATGCGCACGATTGCAGTCTTTTTTACCGATTCCGTCCTGCCGCGCGTCGATACCGGCGCCAACGAAAATGCGCGACACATGCGCCGGCAAATGCAAAGGAAAGTTTGACGCGAGCCATTTGACTGCGCGCTATGGCACACTTCGCGTCTGCGTAATTTCCTTGCACCGGGCGGCCGGATTCCGCCCCATCCTGCCATGCCGCGTCAGACTGCCCGTTCGATCAGCCACGCCACGCCGAAGATCGCCGCGACGATCGCGCTGTCGTGCGCGCTGCACGGATTCGCGCGTGCCGACTGCCTCGACGACGCGGCCACGTTCCAGAAGGTGAGTGTGAGCCTGCTGCGCGGCATCGCGCAGGTCGAATCGGGAATGAACCCGAATGCCGTCAACACCAACACGAACGGCACCGTCGACATCGGGCTGATGCAGATCAACAGCACGTGGCTGCCGACGCTCGCGCGCGAAGGCATCTCGCGGGAAAGCCTGTTCGATGCGTGCACCAACGCGTACGTCGGCGCGTGGATCCTGTCGCAGAACATCCGCCAGCTCGGCGCCAACTGGAACGCGATCGGCGCGTACAACGCCGCGTCGCCCGACAAGCGCCTCGCGTATGCCCGCAAGGTCTATGATGCAATCCGGACCATGCCGGATTCGCCGGATACTCCCATGCCCATCCTGCCACCCTCTTTCACGCCGCCGCAGCAGGTGCAGGCGTACAACCCGTTCGCGAGCCTGAGCGTGTCGGCACCGCCGGTCGCGCGTGCCCGCACGCTCGCGCCGGCCGCCCCGCCGCCGCAGCCGCAAGGCGGGCCCGCCGGCCCGGCCGGCACGTACAACTTCGGCTGGACGGTCACGGGTGCCGACCAGGCCAAGCCGACCCAGGTGTTCGACGACGGCGCGCGAATCTACGTGCAATTCAGCGACATGAAACACGTGCCGGCGATCTTCACCGAGACGTCGTCGGGCCGCGTGCTGATGTCGTGGGAGCTGCAGTTCCCGTATGCCGTTCTGACGCGTCCCGCGCAAACGTTAATCTTCCAGCTCGGGCCGTTCGAGGCGCGCGCGCAGCGCGGTGCGGCAGGGGCGACTGCGCAGGCAGGGGCTGGGGCGGGAGCGGCAGCGGGAACGCCGCGTTCAGGCGCGACGGCGGCAACGGCTGCCGCGGCGCCGACGGTGAAGCACACTGCCAATGCGCTCTGGTATATCGATACGGCGTCGACGTCAGGATCGGCGGCGACCTCGAGTACGGCAAATACCTCGACGGCATCGACCACGTCGCAGACGCCCGCGACGTGGCCCACCGCCGTGACGTCGAACACGCCGCCCCCCGTCGCGACACCTCAGGCGCCGGCCGCGACGAAGCCGGCTGCACGCGTCAGCACCGACGCGCTCTGGTATATCTCGAAGTAACGCACGCACCGCCCAGCCACATCACCCGCGCCGCACCCAGATCACCTTGCCGTCGCGAATGCCAAGGTCGCGGCGCTCCGGGCGATAGTCCATCGTGCCCGGCAACGACTGGCCGTCGCGCTCGAGCACGCGCCACAGGCAGCCGTCGAGCAGCGCGGCCGCCTCGCCCTCCGTCTTGCCGATCAGCGCATCGTCCGGCGCGGCGTCCGCCTTGCATGCGTTCACGGCGCCCGACGGAGCCGGGTTCGTCACTGCGCCGCCGGCGGTGGCGTTGCGGTGTTTCGTGTTCATATCCGCACATCCTGCGAAGGTTGCGCTCGCAACGAGTGCCACGAGCATCGCGATCGTTCTCTTCATCGGTATCTCCCAGTCGCGGCCCGGCGATTCACGTGCGGCATGCGTGCAAGGCCGGGTATCGCTTGCGTGATCGGCGCCGCGCGCCGCCGGCCCTATCCTGACGGATGGCAGCCGGCGAATGGCGGCGATGCACAACGCGGTCGAGCCGTTCAGGCGCACCGGCGTCGCAGGCCCGGCGCGACGCCGGACCCGCCCGCATGTTACCGCACGCGGTTCGCGGCGACGGCCGTTCAGGCGCACCGGCGCGTCATGTCCGGCACGCGCGCGCCGGCCACCCGTTCAAAACCTGTAGGTCGCGCCGGCCATCCCGTAGTAGTTGCTGCGCGACTGGACGATCGGGCTGTCGCCATAGCGCCCGAGCAGGCGCGTCACGCCGCCCGTCGCGACGACCGACCAGTGCCGCGACAGGTTCCAGTGCCACGCGACCGACATCGTCGCGCTGTCGATCCCGCCGCTCGTCGAATATGGCCGGAAGCGGCTCGCCATCGACTGCGCGTCGGTCACACCGTAGAACGTCTGCGTGTAGCGTCCGGTCCCGGCATGCACGCTGCCCGTCACGACGATCTCGTGCCGCGCGGTCTTGAACACCGGCACCGCGAGGTCGACATGCCCCGACACGCCGCGCGACGTATGCGTCACCGGGGTGTCGACCGACACGCTCAGCTCCGCCGCATCGAACAGCGTCAGCCCTGCCCGCACGCCGACGAGCACCGAGCCGGGAATCCGGCCCATCCCCTTCAGGTAGTCGGAACCGGGCAGGTCGAAGCGGTTCTCGTCCGCGCGGCCCGCGTCGTAGCTCACCGCCGCCGACACGAACGCGCCGTGCGGGAGGTCCAGCCGATAGCCGGCGCCCGCGGTGCTGTCGATGAAGAAGCCGTTGCCGAACTTCGCGGAAAACCCCGGCGCGACGACGCCGCGATACTGGTTGCTCCCCTGGTAGCGCGGCGCGAACCCGCCGCCGAGCGAAAGCGAATACTGGTTTTCCGCATGGGCGGCGGCGGCAAGGGTCAGGCCGGCAAGCGGCACGCAATAACGGGAGCGGCGAAGGGTTGGGCGCACAATATTGAATTAAGAGTGACGGAGCCCGAAGTCTAGGTGCCGCCGTGCGCCGGGACTGTCCGGAATCTGCGGGGAATCTGTGCTCAATTGTGTTCGATTGTTCGCGATTGTCGCCTTGCTGCCCAGGCCGCCGGAACGCCGGATAGAATTCGCGTGCCGCGCCGCGCGCCCGCCTGCCGGGATGCGGGACGACGCGCGCGCATCGAGGAGACCATGTACGACAATCCGCTCAAATACCGTGTACTGCTGATCGAGGACGACGACCGCCTCGCGCAGCTCGTGCGCGAATACCTCGACAACTACGAATTCGCGGTGACGGTCGTGCGACGCGGCGACCTGGCGGTCGCGGCGGTGCGCGAACACCAGCCCGCGCTCGTGATCCTCGACCTGATGCTGCCGAACCTCGACGGGATGGAAGTGTGCCGGCGCATTCGCGCATTCACCAACGTCCCGGTGCTGATTCTCACCGCGCGCGCGGACGTCTACGATCAGGTCGCGGGCCTCGAAACCGGCGCCGACGACTACGTGACGAAGCCGATCGAGCCGCGGGTGCTGGTGGCGCGCGCCCGCGCGCTGCTGCGCCGCGCGCAGCCGGCCGCGACGGACAGGCCCGCTACCGCGCCCGAAGCGCTGGTATTCGGAGAACTGACGATCTCGCCGCCGAACCGCACCGTCACATGGCGCGGCGATCCTGTCGACCTGAAGACGGCCGAGTTCAACCTGCTGCTGATCCTCGCGCGCGCGGCCGGCACCGTGCTGAGCCGCGACGACATCCTGAAGCAGTTGCGCGGGATCGAGTTCGACGGGCTCGACCGCTCGGTCGATTCCGGCATCTCGAAGCTGCGCCGCCGCTTCGAGGATGCGTCGTCGGAGCCGCACAAGATCAAGACGATCTGGGGCCGCGGCTACCTGTTCAGCCCTTCCGCGTGGGACGAATAAATGCTGCGCCCGTTGATCAGGCTGTACCTCATCGTGATCCTGTGCGTCGCCGGATCGATCGCATTCATCCAGTTCTCGTTCGACCGGATCTTCTATGATCGCGTCGCGCAGGCGCAGCGCGATTCGCTGACGACCTACGCGTTCGTGCTGAACGATTATCTGGAGCGTCATCCGGGCGCGCAGCGCATGCTCGCGCTGCGCGAACTCGCGAAGCACGGGAACGAAGGATTCGGCTTCATGACGATGGCCGACGCCCGCGCGCAGTTGAGCGGCACACCGCTGCGCGATCTCGACGCGGGCCGGATCGCGATCAGCTACGACGCCAAGGATTACTACATGCCGCTCGCGGACGGGTCCGTGCTGCATGCGCGCCCGACCGAGGCGGCCGATCTCGACATCAAGATCTACGCGTACCTGCTGCTCGCGCTCGCCGCGCTGTTCGCCGTGGTGCTGTGGATCTCGTATCACTGGCGCGACCTGCGCAAGCTGCAGGCCGCCGCGCACGCGTTCGGCGCGGGCAAGCTGTCGACGCGCGTGAAGCTGTCCGGGCGATCGAACATCTACGAGCTGTCGCAGCAGTTCAACGACATGGCCGAGCGGATCGAGGCGTCGATCAAGCAGCAGCGCGAAATGATGCATGGCATCTCGCATGAGCTGAAGACGCCGCTCGCGCGCCTCGAATTCGGGCTCGCGCTGCTCGCCGAATCCGACGAGAGCGGGCGGATGCGCGAACGCCGCGACGAACTTCGACGCGACGTGCGCGAACTCGACGGTCTCGTGACCGAGCTGCTGACGATCGGGCGGCTCGAACAAGGCGCAAGCGAGCTCGCGCCGATGGACGTCGTCGTCGATGCGCTGATCGACAGCGTGGCCGGCAACGTCGCGAACGACGTCGCCGACCGCGGCCTCACGCTCGGCGTGTCGACGAGCGGCGCCCCTGCATCGCACGTGTGCGATCCGAAGCTCGTCGCACGCGCGCTGCTGAACCTGATCCGCAACGGCGCGCGTTATGCGTCGCGCACCGTCCTGCTGTCCGCGACGCACGATGCGTCCGGCGCGCTGGTGCTGAGCGTCGACGACGACGGTCCCGGCATTCCGGTCGCCGAACGCGCGCGCGTATTCGAACCGTTCCAGCGGCTCGATTCGAGCCGCGACCGGCAGACCGGCGGATTCGGGCTCGGGCTCGCGATCGTGCGACGCGTCGCGCTCGTGCACGGCGGCGACGTGCGGCTCGAGGATTCGCCGCTCGGCGGCGCACGCTTCGTGATTACTCTACCGCCGCGGGCGTTGCCGGACTTCCTCGGCGACGCACCGGAAAATACGGCACGTGGCCTAGCCGGCCGCGCATCGTCCATTTCACTGGGCCAATGAATGCAAGCGGGGCGTCGTCGCCCCCTCACCCGCCGCTCCTGAACGCCGGCAGCTGCTGCCCGAGCCGCGCGCCCATCTCCGCGCCGAGCGCCTGCAGCGCGTTGAACGGACGGATCATCACCTCGAATTCGACGATCCGTCCGTCGGCGTCGAAGCGGATCATGTCGATCCCCTTCAGCCGCTTGTCGCCGACCGTCGCACTGAATTCCAGCACGACGCTCGTGCCGTCGTCGTCGGCGAACGCGCGGTGATATTCGAAGTTCTCGAGGATCGTGAGCACCGTGCGCAGCGCGAGCAACAGTGCGGGCGCCGGCCCGTACGGCTTGAACGCCATCGGCGAACGGAACACGGCATCCGGATGGACGATCGTGTCGAGCGCGCTGAAATCCTTGCGCGCGAGCATCGCGTGCCACGCAGCAAGCGAGGCCGCGACGGCAGGCTGCAGATTCGACAGGGATTGCATGGTCAGCGACTCCGGTAACGTTACACGAAAGAACCTCGATCGAAGGCGATGCCCGGTCGGGCCACCGCCGCGTGAACCGGCACCGGCGTGATCACGCGTCCGGCAGGATCACGACCTTGCCCTTGACCTGCCGGTTCGCCATGCGCGCAATGGCGTCGGCCGCACCCGCGAGCGGCACGCGCTCGGTGATCGCGGGCCGCACCTTGCCGGCCGCGAACCATTGCGCGAGCTGGCGCATGTTCGCCGCATGCTGCGCCGGGTCGCGCCGCACCGCATCGCCCCAGAACACGCCCAGGATGTCGCGCTCCTTGAGCAGTGCAAGGTTCAGCGCGATCTTCGGAATTTCGCCGGCCGCGAAACCGACCACGAGGAACCGGCCGCGCCACGCGGTCGCCCGCAGCGCGGCCTCGCTGTACGCGCCGCCGACCGGATCGTAGACGACGTCCGCGCCGCGTCCGCCGGTCAGTTCGTCGACGCGGCGCCGCAGGTCCTCGGTCGCATAGTCGATCGTGTCGTCGGCGCCGGCTTCGCGGCATAGCGCCAGTTTGTCCGCGCTCGACGCGGCCGCGATCACGCGCGCGCCCAGCGCCTTCGCGATCTCGATCGCGGCGAGCCCGACACCGCCGCCCGCGCCCAGCACCAGCAGCGTCTCGCCCTGCTGCAGGCGCGCGCGCTGCTGCAGCGCATGCAGCGACGTGCCATACGCCAGCACGAGCGCCGCGCCCTGCTCGAACGTCATCCCCGGCGGCAGCGCCGCGATCTGGTGCACGTCGGCCACGCACTGCGCGGCGAAGCCGCCGTGGCCGGCGAACGCGACCACCTCGTCGCCCGGCCGCCAGGCGCTCACGCCGTCGCCGACCGCGTCGATCACGCCGGCGAATTCGGCGCCGGGCGAGAACGGCAATGCCGGCTTCACCTGATACAGCCCCTGAACGATCAGCGCATCGGGGAAATTGAGCGACGCCGCCTTCACGCGAATCCGCACCTGACCAGCGGCCGGTTCGGGAATCGCGACGTCCTCGATACGCAAGCGGTCGATCGGGCCGAATGCGGTACACAACAGCGCTTTCATGCTCTCCATTCTCCTTGCGCGACATCGCCGCGCATCGATACGGCAGCGGGACGCGCCCGCGCGACCGGCGCGCGGCACAGGCCAGGCGGCCCGCACCGCGACACCTTCATCCGTGCGGCGCGACGCTCAGAACCACGCGTCGCGCATGTCGAGCGTCGTCGTATCGACGCTCGCCAGCAGGTCGAGCTGCGCATCCACCTTCGGCAGTTCCCAGCGAAAGAAGTATCGCGCGGCGGCTCGCTTGCCGTCGTGAAAATCGTCATCGCGTCCGCGCGCGGCGAGCGTCACGTCGAGCCACAGCCACGCGACGACCAGATGGCCGAACGCCTCCAGATAGACGCTCGCATTCGCGAGCCGCACTTGTGGATCACCAAGCGCGGCCAATGCGCGCGTGACGTCGACTAGCCGTGCCCAGCGCGGCGCCAGCGCATCGGCATGCACGCGCGTATCGCCATCCGCCGCCCGCGCACGTTCGAGCGTCGTTTCGATACGTGCATCGAGCGTACGCAGCAGCGCGCCGTCGTCCTGACCGACCTTGCGGCCCAGCAGGTCGAGCGCCTGGATGCCGTGCGTGCCTTCGTGGATCGGGTTCAGGCGGTTGTCGCGATAGAGCCGCTCGACCGGATAGTCGCGCGTATAGCCATATCCGCCGTGCACCTGGATCGCGAGATCGTTGGCGGCGAGACACCACTGCGACGGCCAGCTTTTCGCGATCGGCGTCAGGATGTCGAGCAGGCGCGCGGCCTCGGCGCGCACCGCCGCATCGCCGTGCGCGCGCGCTTCGTCGACGAGCCGCGCGCAGTACAGGATCAGCGCGAGCCCGCCTTCGACGTACGCCTTCTGCGCGAGCAGCATGCGCCGCACGTCCGGGTGCGCGACGATCGGCATCTGCGGCGCCGCCGCGTCCTTGCCGGCCGGTCCGAGCGGACGCCCCTGCGGCCGGTTGCGCGCATAGTCGAGCGCATGCAGGTAACCGGTGTAGCCGAGCGCCACCGCACCCGCGCCGACGCCGATGCGCGCCTCGTTCATCATGTGGAACATGTAAGCGAGGCCGTGATTGGGCTCGCCGACCAGATAGCCGATCGCACCGGCGCGCCCCTGCGGACGATGGCGCGTGCCTTCGCCGAAGTTAAGCAGGCAGTTCGTCGTGCCGCGATAGCCCATCTTGTGATTCAGGCCCGCAAGCACCACGTCGTTGTGCTCGCCGTGAGCGGCGCCGTCCTCGGCCGGCAGATACCTGGGGACGATGAACAGCGAGATGCCGCGCGTGCCGGGCAGCAGCCGCCCTTGTTCGTCGGGAATCTTCGCGAGCACGAGGTGAACGATGTTCTCCGCCAGTTCGTGCTCGCCACCCGAAATCCACATCTTGTTGCCGGTGATCCGGTAGCGCGGGCCGAGCGGCGACGCGCGCTCGAAGTCGGCACGCGTGACGATGTCCGACAGCGACGAACCGGCCTGCGGCTCGGATAGGCACATCGTGCCGAAGAAGCGCCCTTCCAGCTCGGGACGCGCGAACGCGTCGATCTGCGCGGGGCTGCCGTGCGCGAGCAGCAGGTTCGCGTTCGCGACGGTGAGGAACGGATACGCGGCGGTCGCGATGTTCGCGGCCTGGAAGAACAGGAACGATGCGGCTTCGATGAGTTTCGGCAGCCGCATCCCGCCGAATGCTTCGTCCTGGCCCGCGGCGATCAGGCCGGCGTCGGCGAAGGCACGCACCGCCGGCTCGACCTCGGGAATCAGCGTCACGCGCTCGCCGTCGAACTGCGGCTCCTCGCGGTCGCCGCGCGCCGCATGCGGCGCGAACAGGTCCGCCGCGATCCGCTCGCTGGTGTCGAGCACCGCATCGAACGTCTCGCGGCTGTGCTCCGCATAGCGCGGCAGCGCGGCGAGCGCATCCGCATCGAGCCAGTCATACAGCAGGAACGCGAGATCGCGTCGCGACATCAGCAGGCTCATCGCGACGCCCTCCACGCGGCCCGCACGCCCCGCTCGGTCCGCGGGTGCTCGATCGATGCGCTCCATCACGTCTGTCTCCTGTCGGGCGACGCGCCGGCGCGCCCGTTGGCGCCGGTTGCCGGAACCGGATGATTAGGTCGGTGACTGCAAATGCTGGCGGGAATTTAGCACGGTCGTTCTAAAACAACAATGGCGAGTCACCCCGACGGCGAACCGAGGCGATGGCGGCGTGCGAAGGTCGGTCGATGCGGGGCTGTCTCGGCAATTGATCCTTCGAAGCGCAACGCTTTTGCAGCCTTCCAATTGCTTGCCGAATCCGGATTCGGCCTCGGGAAAGACAGGAACCTGAACAAGATGATGGCAATTCGCATCGCCGTGCGCGCACGACATCGACGCTGAGACGCCGAATCCGCCGGTGCCATATGCCCCCCCAACGCTCGCACTCTTCGATTCGTTCGTACTGCGTGGGCCTTGCTGCGACTTGTATCCTGCCCCCCACCTCCGCAATCACCTTGTTGGCGTTCGCGCGGGCAGCGGCGGCCTGGTCGCTCGGAGACGGCGCCTGTTGTGCTTGCGCAGCAAGCGTGATCAGAGTAGTGATTGGTAAAACCGCCAGCCGATTGGTAAAACCGCCAGCCGTCTGGTCTTTTTCATTTGCTTATTTTTAATTAACGGGAATAAGCAGCAAAAATTCCCCGTTATCGATATAACGCTGACCATCAATTCGCATCAACGCCTCACTATGATCGATATTTAAATCAATTCCCCGAAACTCCGAGCCGCGCGTCCTGCCGCAACTTCTCAACCAGTTGATTCCAGACACCCTCGTATAAGAGAAATGATCCCTCATCCTGAGAAGCGGTTCTAGCCCGCATCACAGCCGTCAGAAAAATTGACAGCTCGTTAGAATTCAACGATTCCGTTGAGATAAAGCTCATCCCTCCTTCTTCCATAGGAAGATAAACCTCATCCTTAACCCAAATGTCAGACAAGCCAAACTGATCACCGATTCTGCTAACCAAATAGTCGAACTGACTCGTACTCACCGGAACGCGAACGTCTTTAGAAATAACTATCGATCCCGCCATTTTCGCCTCACTTGACTAGAATGATCTTCGCCTGCATTTTTTTGCGGAACATTACCAATCACCTTGATAAGCAAGATTTTATTCACCTCACTCAAAAACCTAGAAGTAAGCGGCACAAAATCTGCAGAAGTCGCTTGAGCCGAGAAAGCATTCATGAAGTGATCGACGTGGGCGGTTTCGCACACGCCATCGCCACTCTGAAATCCCAAAATTTGACGGGAGATCAGTCACGAAATTCGATCTCGGACCGTATTGCAGCGCCAATTCTCGAATATTCTTCGCAAGAGACGCTCTTTCAGCATCCGTCATTTTTTGCAATTCGCTACCAATTTGCTGCAGCAACTCTATGGACGCATCCAGATCTACGATACCCTCCCCGGAATATTCCAAAAATATCGAAACGTCAACAATTAATTTTGCGAAACGAACATTTTTCATCTAACGAAATCTACATCAATAGCACCCCAAAAATTACCCCCTCTTTCACTCTCACTATCTTCAACCCATGGATTGAGCGAATGATCAATCTCACCGAATAAGAGGAATCAATTTCGAGTTTCGGCAACCTCCCATCGAGAATCGATCGAAGCTCTCCAGGCATGCCAACCAATTGGAAGGGTTGCCAATTCAAGCACCGACGAATCAAGATCAGTAATGTTTTTCAAACTTACCACAGATGCATCGCCTTCCCCCAATGGCTCAGTGCGATTTGTATGGAATTGCCACATTCCGTCATCGCGGTCGTGAGAAACGTATGCAATCCAGTCTTGTCGGCTCACGATTCTCTTGTCAGCGATAACAGCTACGTTTTGCGGATCAGAAAACGGCCATTCCTTTTTTTCCATGATCAAAAACCCTTATTTAGGCGGCTTATTCGATTTGTCTCGATTCTGCTCCCGAGACAAAACTTGCGCATTACTATAGCTATTGGTCCCCGCTGGTGCATTCGAATCTGCCGGATTCTTTGCCACAATGTGGTCAATTTGAACCTCATTGGGAGGCGGAGTAACCCCCTTTTGACTTTTACTCGCAGGCACCAACAGTGTCCCATCCAGATCAGACCTCAATTCGCCACCATTGTTAGCAATGTTCTGTTCAATGATGTTTTTCTTCTGCGTTGCCGTGAAATTTTTCCCTGGCCCCACACTTGAGGAATCGGTAAGGTTCGAATATGGGCCATTCCCAGTTGCACCGTTCGCATTAGCATTGGCGTCACCCCCACCATTATTCGACAAGATTGCTTTGGACGGCGCGCCTCGCGAACCCGTCAACGAAGCGTTCGCAGCCTGTTCCATAGAGGAATTTACCAGTACTGTACCTGGACCGGCCATCGGCGGCTCGCCGCCTTTCGAACCCAGGACCGTGTTGGCCCCATTCGCTATGCTCTGAGAAATCAACTGGGCCGGCGACTGCGAAATCTTATCCTGCGCGTCCCGCTTCATCAGCGTACTGAACTGGCTCGCAGCCCAATCGATCGCCTTACCAATTGCGTCACTCACGGGGTTTCGTAGCCCGGCCGCAGCTCCGAATGTGCCAAAGGTGGCCGCCAATGCCTGATTGATCTGCCCCTGAAGCCCGGCCGCCTTCGCTTGCGCATCCTTGTTGTTGGCGTCGTTACCTGCGTTGTAAAGCTGGACGTTTGACGCCATCGCGGCGCCCGCGCTACCGCCAACCAGTGCGCCACCAACCGTTGCTGCGACGTTCGCAGCGATATTGCCGACAAGCGACGAGCCGGTCGTATCGCCGACCGATTTACTGATCCTCTCAGCTTGGTTCGCCAGCAATGACGACATGCCGGCTCCCGCTGCACCACCAATCGCCGTGAGCGCGCTACCGCCACCGAGTCCGCCGATCAGCGCACCGCCCCCCATCTGCAGTTCCGCGCGCGACGCACCGCCTTCCATCCAGCCCTTGGCTTCGTTCAACTCCGCCTGTGCACCCGCCAAATCACCAGCCTTGTAGGCTTTGTCGGCCGCGTCCAATGCTGCGTCGCGCTTGTGGTCGGCATACAGACCGATCGCCTGCGAAACCGTCTGCCCGACCGCCTGCGCCGCGTTCATCGTGTCGGCCTGCTGAGATAGCGTTTTCTGAACGTCGGGAGTCTTCGAAAAGGGCTGCGGCTTTGGCGTCAATACAAAGCAGGGACAACAACTCTTGAAGAGCTGCGATCAGGAGTCGGACGCTTAATGGCGAAATATCGATCGAACGAGAAATCCGCTCGTGGAATGTTCAAAGGCGACGGCTTCAACGTCATGACCCTTGTGAAGTCGCTAGAGGACAAGATTCCCGAGATTGCGAAGGTTTACGACAACCTATCGAGCTATGTCCACGGTGGATTCGAGGAGCAGATGCTTACGCGAAAAATATCATGGCTTTCAGATATGAAACGCGATCCGAATCCGATCATGGAGTCGTATGAGGTTTTCGCAAAAAAACTCCGGGAGGTAGCCTTCGATGATTTTTCGGAACTCCTGCGAATCACCAAACCGCTGCGAGAGCGCTACGACGCGAGGCACAAGCGCGAGGCATAACAATCCACGGAAGCCGGCGATACCGCTCCACACTCTCAGCGTCGCCGCCCAGCTCATCGCTTCGCGGTCGCAGCAGTCCAACGCGAACGTTAGGCGCAGCGGTTCGCCGTTGTCGCAACGAAACTCGAAGCCGTCAGAACACGAGCGTTGATGCGCCTTGGCTCATTGTCTTCAGAACTGAGCAGTCACCTGAAAACCGAGCGTCACGCGCGCGGTTGGAAAACCGGACGGCTTGTAGACAGGTGTACCCGCGAAGAGATCGTAGCCGTATCCGCCGAACCGAGTCGTGACACTGCCCTTGACGCCAATCACTGCACCGGCGAGCTGCGTGCCAACCAAGGCAACCGGCTCCGGCCCCCAGACCCGACCGTAGTCGAGACCAGCATAGGCCGATAGCCCGGTCTGCGCGATGGGAACCTGCAATTCGTTGCGCCAGTAGAGCCCGCGCGATCCCGCCAGCAGCGTTTCACCGTCGAATCCCCGCACGGTATAACGACTGCCGATCGTGACGCTATCGAGGTATGAAACCGTATTGCCGGTGTACTGACCATGAAAGGTCGTCACATATTTGAACGGCTGCGTACCGATGACGAACGGTGTCGACAGATTCGCATCGAGCACGACCATCTTGAATCTGTAAGTCTGTCCACCCTCCGCCGCGAACATGCTGTCGGTCGAGCCAAGCCAGCCGAGCCCCTGACGATAGGCAAGCGAGCCATCGAACTGCGACGAGCCGAAATAGTGCCGGTCGTTCAGCCCGAATTCGAGAAAGGTCGCGTTCTGATGTGACGACGGTATCGTCGTGCCTTCGATATAGCTGTCGCCGAAACGGCGCGTCAGGCGAACCTGTGCACCGAACACATCGTTCCGGCTGCGCGCCAACACACGATTGAGCCTGAAGTCGACCGTCTTCATGTTGCCGCTCGCAACGAACGTCTGGTTCACGGCCGCGAGTGGTTGAAAGTACGTACTGGTATAGGCCGAGAGAGTGCCGGTCCAATAACCCCAAGGAACCGAGTAGAACGCGTTCCAGCCGTGCGAGCCGAAGCGCTTGTCGCCGAATTCCAGATCCTGGTTGAAGCCTACGTTGAAGATGTCATTGAGACCCAGCGGGTTGTCGATGCCAAGCGACACATTGCCTTGCAGTTTGCCGGTCGCGCGCGTACCGGAATTGTCGATGGACGCAACAACGGTCCATGGTTTGCTGCGCTTCACGTCGAGCACGACGTCGCTTTCGCCGGGCGTATCTCCGGGTGCAATCCTCATTGACACATCCTGACTTGAGACGCGCTTCATCTGCTCAAGCCCTTGCTCAATGTCGCGCAGGTTCAACACTTCGCCGTCGCGCGTCGGGAACGCGGTCTTCCACGTACCGCGCAACTTCTCGTCCTCGAAACGCACGTGCCGGATGACGCCCGGAATCAGGGCAAGCTTCAATGTGCCGGTAGACAAATCCTGTTCGGGCACGAGTACGCGGGTCGTGATATAGCCGCGTGCGAGGATGGCCTGCGACACCCCTTTGACGATCAGGTCGACGCCTTGCTTACCGACGCATTGGCCGGCGTAGTAAGCGAGCCAGTCGCGGGCAAAGGCGAAGCGATCCATCGGCAAGGCGGATGCGCCTTGCGCCTTTGACGCAGCCGGTAACGAGTCGGGCACGTCGAGCGCGAAACGATCGATTCGAAAGCACGGTGTTTCGGTCGGCAGTACCGGATAGGCTTCCGGGCGCGGCACGTCCGAACGCACGCCCGGCGTTTGCACGGTGGCGTCGCGCTGCTGCGCGTCACGGCGCTGCTGCACTTGCTGGATTTGCTCGGCGTTCGCGCGAGCGGCGGCGGCCTGGTCGTTCGGAGTGGGGGCCTGTTGTGCCCGTGCTACGAACGGAATGAAGACGAAAAGTGACCAAAACGCAAACCTCCTCATAATTTCCCTTTTAAGATTGGTCACTTCTGGTCAGGAATATTTTTGACTAACTTCAACCAGCAATTTTTCCCTGAACTCATCAGGAGAAAATTCATGCCCGGACCATAGATATCCCGCATCGTCGTAAATTATTCCGCCCGTCACCAACGAGATTGCAGAAACAACAATAGCCGAAAACAATTCATCCCCTCGACTCTCGATCGAGCATGCGTAGGGGCAATCGTTAGCGATTCGCTGCCCCGGCGGCCATTCTATTACGTTGATCCAACACCATTCGTCTTCTCGCTGCCCCTGGGCGTACAGGGCTTTGCTGGAATTTCCGTAATTTCTCGACGTAATGATTGGGCGTGACCTCCCAAGCTCCATAAAATAAATTTCGATGCACCTCGCCAATTGATCATCTTTGAGACGCTCTTTCATATTTATCAAGGAATTCTTCATTTGCGTCCTCCGGGTGGAGCGGCGATCGCAGCCTTTGTCAAATCAACCCAGCGACTCCAAGCTCACCCAACTTGACATGACAAATCAAATCCCGCCTCACGAATAACCGCTTTCGCCTTCTCAAAAAAGTCGAGTGCGGCCGGCGACAGCGGATATTTTGCAAGCAATTCAATCTCGCACTGACAACCACGCGCATTTGGGAAGTGCTGATATAATTCGCCACCCTCAATGAATCTCAAATATGTATTGATTTTTTCCTGAAGAAGAAGAAGATGTTCATCTTCTGGCGCCGACCATTCCAAATGATCGGAAATCCCGAGCTTGGCGATTTTCTTGGATGGATCAACGCCAATCAAATCAACAACATTCGTTTCGGTAATGGACATTCAATTCCCCTTTAGCCGGCTACCCCTCACGCAGCAAGCGTTCTACGGTCTCCTTGTCAGATTCGGCAAATACGACCTCGAAGCGATGTGCTTCGTCTGGACGCCAATCGAGAGCTGAGTCGCGCAGCAAACGCAGATATATCTTGAGCTCCGACTGCTGCAACATCGGGAGCTCTGGATGGATCAACACGATGTCGTGTTCGTTTAGCCAACTGAAGTCACGGAAGCAGTCAAACAACGCATCCCAGTTGAAGCCGAAATATGCCGGAAATGCGAGTAAGGACGCGAGCGCCTCAAGCAAGCCGCTCTTCGTTCCAATGGTCGAGGGAAGCATGGCAACGAATGCGTCTTTCGGGCGGTAACCATTTGGTTGTGCCTCGTAACGAAACGGGTTGACGATTGTCATCGCGGTTACCTTTTTACGGGAATGAACGTCTTATAGTGGTCGGGCGTGTAATACACCTCGCCATTTTGCCCGGTCACGATCCGCTGCGGACCAACACCGTTCACCCCAGGTGTCGGAACAACGTATTCCGTGTAGTAGCCTGCTGGCTGCCGCGGCAAAAGCCCTTCGTTATTGCTGAACGTGGTGCTGTCGTTACGTGAAGGATACTTCACGCCAGACGCGATTCGATCTAGCGTCGGCTGAAGATCAACGGTGCCTTGGTAGACGTTTCCGGTAACCCGGTCGGTTACCGTAACGCCATTGATCATGGGTGCAGAGCCGGAGGTGCTGTTTGTGGCCTTCCCCGATGACTTCCCTGCGCCTCCCGTGGCCTTGCCGCCGCTCAACACACCCGCCACGGCCGTGGCCGGCACAGTTGTCAGTCCGTCCTCTTGGCGTTGCGTCAGATTGACTTGGCCGATCATCGCGCGCTCTTTATCCAGCGCCTTCTTAAGCTCCGCGATTTCCTTCTGATCTTCGCCCCGAAGCTTGTCTTCGCTGGCATTGTAAAGCTCGACGTTCGATGCGGCGGCCGCTCCGGCGCTGCCGCCGACCAGTGCGCCACCGACCGTTGCCGCGACGTTCGCAGCGATGTTGCCGACCAGCGACGAGCCGGTCGTATCGCCAACCGATTTGCTAATCTTCTCGGCCTGTCCGGCCAGCAGTGACGACGTGCCGGCTCCCGCTGCGCCGCCGATCGCCGTGAGCGCACTGCCGCCGCCGAGCCCGCCGATCAGCGCACCGCCAGTTGCTTGCAAGCCCGCGCGCGACGCACCTCCCTCATCCCAGCTCTTCGCCTGGTCGATGTATGACTGCATCGCAACGAGGTCGCCGCGCTCGTATGCGGCCTTGGCCGCGTCGATCGCATCCTTGCGCTTGCCATCGGCATACAGCCCGATCCCCTGCGAAATCGTCTGACCGGCCGCCTGCGCCGCGTTCATCGTATCGGCCTGCTGCGACAGCGTTTTCTGAACGTCCGGCGTCTTCGAAACGGTCCCGTTCAGATTCGTCGCATCGCGGTTCAGGTTCGCGAGGTGCTGCGTCTGCTCGCCCGGCTTCGTGATGGTAATCGTGCCTGCGCTCACCGCGCTCTTCGTCGTCGCGCTCTGGTCGCCGCTGTCGTTCTGGAACACCATCGGCGTGACGCCGCCCGAGCCCGATACCGATGACGGGCCAACTGCCTTGTTGCTCGGCCCGACCGATGCGCCCGCGCTGAAGCCCGCGCTGTTCGCGCTGTAGTGCGAGTGGTTCTCGATGTCGCTGGTCGTCAGCGTGCCGGTCGTCAGGCTGTTCTTCGACGGATCGGCCGTGCTGCCGATATACGCACCCTTCAGGTCGGTGTTGCCCTTCACGGTCACGTCGAACCCGCCAGCACCGGCCTGGATGCCCGCCTGTTCGTTCACGCCCGCATAGTTGCCGTCCGCGTGGCCGTTCTGCGCACTGAAACTAGCTCCGCCGCCGGTCTGGCTGATCGTGAAGCCGCCGCCCGCGCTCGACTGATGCGCGGCGCTCACAGTCGTATCCTGAACGCTCGCCACGTTCAGGTTGCCGCCCACATCAGCCACGACCTTGTTCGCGTTCACGTTCGCACCGATCACGTTCGTGTCGCCGCCGCTCACAATGGTCGCCGTCTGGCTCGCGTTGATATGCGTGTTGTTCTGGATCGCCGCGTCCGAATTGCCGTCGCCATGCGCACGCTGCATCGACGCGGACACGCCAATACCGTTCGTACCTATCGACACGCCGACGCTCGATCCCGACGACGAGTTCGAACTCTGCGTCTTGTCCGTATCGGTCGTGTTGACGAGATTGACCCGGTTGTTTGCGACGAGCGCCACGTTGGCCGCGTTCACGTTCGAGCCCGCGATCGTGATGTTGCCATCCTTTGGCGTGCCGTTGCCCGTCGCAATCAGCGACGCGGTTCCGCCCGCATTGACGCTGGAACCCCGCTGAATCGTCTGATCTTCCGACGACTGCATCGAGCTATGGCTCGAACCAACGCTGACCTGCACGCCGATGCTCGGAGCCTGCGGCCCCTTGGCACCGTTCAGAAGCGCTGCGCCGCCCATGCCGCCGAATGCCACGTCGCCGGCCGCCGCGATGCTATGCAGCGCCGACGCGCGGCCGTTGCTGTCCTTCGCTGATTCGCGCGCGGCCTGCGTCTCGCTGATCGCATTGTTGATCGCATCGCCCACCGAGCCCGACAGGCCGACCGTCAGCCCACTCTTGCTCGTCTGTTGCTGTTGCGCTTGATGCGTGGTGTCGGTGGCCGAATCGATCACGATGTTCGCGGCCGTCCCTGTCATGTCCTTGCCCGCGACCAGATCACTGCCTTGGACGTGCAGCGTATTGCCCGCGTGAACCGACAGATTGCCGTCTACCGAACCGACCGTACTGGCGTTGTTGGTCACGCTCGACGATTGATTCTGCTGCGCGAGTTTGCTGTTGCCGACCGAGAACGACAGGCCGCCGCCCGACATCAGGCCCGAGTGCTGTTCCTGATAGGTGGTCGACGACTGGCTGGTGTTCTGCGAAGTCGTCACGTTCACGTCGTGCGCCGCGTTCAGTGTCACGTCGTGTGTACCGACGACCGTACTACCCTGAACGTTGATGTCCTTGCCGCTACCAATCGAGACGCCATCCGCCGAAATCAGGCTGCCGTTCGCCACGGTGCTGGTCGCGTCCTGACTGCTGGCGATTTTCGTGCCGCTCACGACACCGCTACGGCTATGCGTCTCCTGCGAGTTGTACACATGCGTTTCGGTGGCTGCGCCGACATTCACATCGCCGGCGGCCAGCAAGTTCGCATCGCCCTTGTTCAGGTCGATCGTGCTGCCGATGACATTGATGTCCTTGCCCGACACCACATTGAGCGTATCGCCGCCCTTGACGGTCGTGCCCGCCAGCGCCTCGTCCGACCCATGCCGGGTTTCCGCATAGCTGCGATTCCCTTGATCGCCCGAGCTATTGGCGTTGATGGTCGACGTGGTGCTGGCCGCGCCGAAGGTCACGTTGCCCTTGGCCGCGACCGTGCCGCCTTGACCGAAATTGAGTTGTGCGCCTAGCGCCGTCAGGTCGCCGCCGACACCGATGGCCGACTTGCCGCCGACGCTCACGGCGCTGCCCGTTGCGCTGTTGAGGTCCGTATCCGACACTCCGTTCGCACGCTGCACGACCTTGTGTTCACCGGTCTGCTGCGCGCCGAGACTCCAGTTCCCGCCGACATCGGCGTTCAGGTTCCCGCCGACGTTCAGGTTGCCCGCGTTCTGCTGGAAGTCGCCACCGGTTTTGATCGATGCGTCGCCCTTCACGTCCAGGGTCGCGGTGGGGCCAAGCGTCGTCTTGTCGCTCGTCGCGCCGTCGCGGCTCACCTGGTGTGTGGTCTGCGTCGCGGTATCCAGAATCAGCTTGTTGCCCGCGTTCAGGTCGAGGCTACCGGCCTTCACATTGGCCGACGTGAGATCCACGTTGCCCGTCGTGTCGAGCGACATCAGCCCGCCGCTTTGCAGCGCGCCGAATGCGTTGTCGATCTGCTTGCCTTGAAGCGCGAGCGTCGTGTCCGCCTTCACGGTGCCGCTGTTCGTGAAGACCTGCGTGTTCTTCAAATCGATATTGCCGGCCGTGATCAGCGGACCGTTCGCGTTCTGCTGATCGGCCTTCGCAAGATACACGACCGGTACCAATACCTGCTGGCCGCCGACCGTCTCGGTCTGCATGATGATCACGTTGGTCGTGAGCGCGGCCACCTGCTGCGGCGACAAGCTCATGCCGAGCGGCAAGTTCAGCGACTTCGACAATTCAGCCCCCGCCAGCATCAGCGACTGATACATACCCTGAAGGTCCGTATACGGCCCCAATACCGCCTTGCCCGTCAGTTGCGTGACCTGGTTGCGCACGAGCTGCTGCTCGTAGAACCCGTCTCCGAGACGCTTTTCGGTCGTCAGCGGATTCACGCCGATCTGGTTCAGGTAATAGTCGCTCGACAGGAAATTGTTCATTCGAGTGAACGCGGGGTTCGTCTCGATGAGGTATGTCGGGTTCGGGGCAGGATTCGGCCGGTACAGGCCGCCTTGCGGAATCGTCAGGTTGTTCAGCACGTTCACGGCGGTCGCGCTCGCGATCACCGGATCGATCCAGGTGGGCGTACCTCCCTTGATCGCGGCGGCTCCCGACTGCGTGCCGCTCGCGTTGCCGCTCACCGTGCCGATCGTCAGCCCCGGCACGGCCTGACCGGGCAGCAGGCCGAGCGACGGAATGGTCGCGTTGGCCGCCGTGTTGTTCACGCTCACGCCGTTGCCCGAGATCGTGCGGTTCGCACCCCACGTCGAGCGATAGTCGGGCAAGCTGTATTGCCGCACATCGGCCGGCGCGGCTTGCGTATAGCCGCCCGGCCCGCCGACGAAGGGCTTGTCGCCGAACGGCAAGGTCCAGTTGTGTTCCGAGTTGTCGTAGTTGTTGTAGTGGTAGTACCCGGAATACGTGACCGTCACGCCCGGCGCTTGCTGGCCGGTCGCGCCCCAGCCATCCATATCGAGACTCACGGGCTGCTTGATGTTGCCGACCGCCGTCACGCTGCTCCAGTAGTTCTGGAACGTCTTGACCGTCGACGCGTCGAGATCGCCACCGGACGCGATCTGCGCGCCCGGGCTCAGATTCGTCACGGTGTTGGCGACCGCCTTGCCCTCGTAGGTCGTGTACTGATAGCCGCTGTTCCATTGGCCACCGTTCGGCGGTACCGTAAAGACACCGCCCGGCTGCAATTTGAGCGCCGCGATAATCGGCGCGGGATCGTAATCCGGGTAATTCGGATCGTGGAACAAGTTGATCCAGTGCACGTCCTGACCGCTACAGGCCGCGATGTAGTAAGCGGCACACCCCGACATACTGATGCCGAGCTGTTGCAGCAATGCCAGATCGACCTGACTCGTGTTGCCCGAGGTCTGCATCACGCGCCGCGTGTTCGTGACCTTATCGGCGTGCAGTTCCATCGAGCTGCCCGATTGGATCGCCGCCGACGAATTGTTGATCAACGCCGCGTTCGTGTAGTTGCCGTTCGCATCCTTGCCGCCCGCCAAAGCCACTTTGCCGAGCCCGAAGATCGTCGTGGTCGGCATCGAATCGCCCAGCGTCGTGTCGTCGCGGTTTTCGATGTCGTGCGCGAGAATTTCCAGCAGGCCCGACGTGTCCGATGCGCCGATCAACGCGACAGGGCCGAGGTTCGACACCGTGCCGCTGGCCTGAATCGAGACGCTGCCCCCGACCATCGCGCCGTAGTTCGTCAGATCGCCCGAATGCGTGCTGAGCAGACTGCCTGCCGTCATCGCCCCCGTGTTGACGATGTTGCCGGCGTTGACCGTCAGGTTGTTGACCGATTGCAGGTCCGCGCTGTTCGCGAAGGTACCCGGCAACGTGAAGGTCAGGTCGTGACCGATGTTGAACTGCGTCTGTGGCGTGGTCGTGAAGTTGCCTTGCAGGTTGATCGTCGCGTCGTGCGTCGCGCTGTATGCGCCGCCGCCAAGCAGCGTCGAAGCCGCTATCGTCAGGTCGCGAGTCGAGCTGATCGAACCGTTGGCGTTCGAGATCGCGCCCGTCGTCGTGACATCCACGTCGCCGGTCGCGCTTGTAACCTTGCCGGCGACGTTGCCTAATTGCCCGCCGGAATTGTCGACCGTATCGCCTTTGACATGGAGCGATCCGCCCATCAACTGGCCGCCCTGCGTGTTCGAGATCGAACTCGCACCGATCGTCACATCGCCTTGCCCCGTCATTTGCCCCATGCCGGCGACACCGCCCGCATGGCTGTTCACGATCTGGCTGCCGCCCTGCACGTTCATCGCGCCGCTGCCGAAGTCGTGCACAGCGCCATCCGTATTGTCGATCGATGCGGCCTGAATCGACAGCGTGCTGGCGTCACCCGTCTGACCGGCTTCGATGTGCCCTTGCTGGTTCGACAGCGCCCCGTTGCTGATGATCGACAGCGCCGCGTTCGAGCGCATCAGGCCTTGAGCGTTGTTCATCGCCCCGGCGATCGTGGCCGACAAACCCAGTTTGGCGGCGATGACCCCGCTACCATTGTCCAGACTACCGGCCTTCACGATGGCCTGTCCGTTGGTACCGATCGTGCCGCCGATATTTTGCAAGGTCCCCGCGCCATTACCCGGTGCGAGCGTCAGTGTGCCGGTGCCACCATGCGTGATGGTGCCCTTGGAGTTGTCCAGAACGGCCGGTGCGAGCGTCAGGTCCGTGCTGTTGCTCTGGATGACGCCGCCGTTCGAATTGTCGAGCGTGCCGGAAATGGCAAGCGTGGTCGGCCCGCTCTGCCATTGCGAAATGCGGCCGCCCTGGTTCTTCAGGTTCGCGGCTGTCAGTGAGAGCTGATTGCTTTCGATGTCGCCATTCTGGCTGTTGTCCACGAGTCCGGCGACGGTTGCCGTGAGCGTGGGCGAAACGATTTTGCCGCCGAGGTTCGACAGCGAGCCGCTATGAATCGTCGTGGTCGCCGTCTTCGAACCAAGTTCGCCGCCGTCGTTGATCAGTGCAGCGCCTGCAGTCACGTCGACGTTGGCGTTCGACGTGAGCTTGCCGCTTGCATTCGTAATCGAGTCAGCCGCATTGACGCTGAGGCCCGTTTGGCCGGACGCCGAACCGGCCGAGTTATCGATCGTCTTGCCTTGCAGGACGGTTCGGCCGTTGCTGGCAATGGAGCCCGCTTTGTTGCTGAGCGTACCCGAACCGTTGCCGACCGTCAGCGTGCCGGTGCCGACGTGCGTGATCGTGCCGCCGTTGTCGTTGATCAGGACGGCGGGCGCGAGCGACAGATCCGTGCTGCGCGTCTGGATCAGACCGTTGTTCGAGTTGTCGAGCGTGTCGGTAATCGCAACCGTCATCGGGCCGGTGCCGGTCTGCGTGACCGTACCGCCGTGGTTCAGCAGAGTCGAACCGTTCAGCGAGACCGTCGCCGCATTGACCGTGCCTTGGGAGTTGTCCAGCGTCGTGCCGTTCAACACGACGCTTTGGCCTTCAACTCGGCCGTCGGCATTCGCAAAATGATTGCCGGCGTCGACTGTCGCGGCCTGCCCGGCGTGCAGAATACCGTTGCCGTTGTCGACGCTCCGACCGATCACGTGCAGGTTCGCGTCGGCCGACATCGAGCCGCTGTTCGTAACCGTGTTGCCCTGTACGGTCACTTCACCCTTGCCGCCGATGACGCCGCCCGGATCGCCGCTCACGTTCGCGCCGGCCGCGTTCGTGAGTGCGCCGGTTGCCGTCACCGACAGGCCGTCTGCGTTCAAGGAGATCAGCCGACCGGCGCTATTGTCGATCGATGCGCCAGCAATCGTTTGCTTGCCCGCGCTCTGAATCAGCCCGGCATTGTTCTGGATCGCACTCCCGCGAACGTCGGCCGTGCTTTGGGAACTCAGCATGCCGTTTTGGTTCGACACGGTGCTGGCCATCTGTACCGACAGCGGGCCTTGCGAATTGGCGCGACCGCCCTGATTCGACAGGTTGCCGCCGCCAAGCGTCATGCCCGCGCCGCTGGACAGATTGCCCCGGTCGTTGATAACCGTGCCGCTCGCTTGCGCGTTCACAGCGCCCTTGGCGCTGGCGGTCGAGCCAGTCAGGTTCACGTCGCCCGCCGTCGCTGTCAACGCGAGGTTGCCGTTGGCAGCCGTCGCACTGTTCGACAGATCGACGCCGCTACCGGCGAAGGTCGCGTTGCCGGCCGCGCTGTTAGTCCCCGTTGCGGTCAACTGACCGCTGCTCGTGACACTCAGATCGCCACTCGAGCCGACCGTGCTGTCGGCATTGATGCCTGCGCCGAGGGTGCCCGTCGAGTTGAGACTGCCGACGTTGGCGGTCAGGTTCTGTTGGGCGGTCAACGCACCGCTGTTGGTCAGGTCCGCACCGGTGTTGACCGTGACCGACTGTTTGCCATACGTGACGCCGCTGTTCTGAATGCCTCCCGAGGCCGACAGCGACATATTGCCGGCCGCATTGGTCTGCCCCGACAGCACGAGGCGGCCGTTCGCTTGCAGCGTCAGATCACCCGCCTGTGCCGCGATGTCGCCCGCGTTCGCAACACCGACGCCATTCTCGGAACTAACGAGAAACACCCTATTCGCGTACATGCCGCCGAGTTGACTGACATCGATCGCGATGGTGGGCGCGGGGCCATTGCCCGCAATCGGCGTGGCGTTCAGGGTGTTGTAGTCGACCTGGTTCGATCCAGCCACCACGTTCAGGGTCTTCGCGTAAGCCTTCGCGTTGATCTGTACGGCGCGGGCCAACAAATCCACCTGATCGACATTGGCCGTGTCGAGCCCCGCGCCGACAACCGAAATCAAGCCCTGGTTGACGTTGAAACCCGTGAGCGAGCCGTCAGGCCCGAAGTTCGGATTGCCGGTTGTCAGTGTGGCTCGGCTCGTATTCAGGAAACCGCCACCATCGACAACCAAACCGGCCTGATTCGCGATCACGAGTTGCGCCGACGCGCCGCCGATTTCGACTTTGCCGCGAATAAAGCTCGGGTTGTTGCTGTTGACCTGGTTGACGATCAGACGCGCCGCATCGCCGGCCTGGAAATTGGGGTTCCCGCCGATAATGCCGCCCAGTTGAGTCTGGACGTTAATCGGGGAGTTGTTGAGAATGATCCCGGGCTTGGGTACATCGAACTGGTTGTACGTGTTCATCGACACGCCCGACGAGCCGGGGCGGTTGATGTTCACCTGTTGAAGTCCGTTCTGTGTCTGGATCACGGACGGGGCGTGTGCGCCGCCCGCAACAACCTGGGCATTGGCCCATATCGGCACCACGCCGGCCGCAACCAGTACCGCGAGTGCCACATGACGAAGCGCGAATCTTGCGAATGCGCGCGGCGAACGAATGGCGAAACCGATTTCGCCCCGCCCTGCGTTACCTGATGCACTCGCGGTTTCTTCCACCGCAATCAACATACCCCGCACGCGGCTGAATACCAGCCGATAATGGTTTTTGTTCATGGTCTTGGTCTACTCGCGATTCGTCTGATCCGCTCTCACGGCCTTCGAACATCGCACGGAATCTAATCGAACAGCGTCAACAAGTGTCAAGCGTTGCCAGGAATCGACGAATTGTGAAATTCGAATAACCTCATCGCCCCCACCCAGCAGTGGGTCCGTCGATCGGCACTCTCGATCTCGCGACCGGACAACGTATTCAACTAGTCGAAAATATCAACGATATTAGCTACAGCAATCGGCGGAATGTTACCCCACCTCTCATCTCAAAAATCCCTGACAGGATTGCGAGGTCGAATCGGCGCGCGACTCGGAATTAACATTTTTTCAACCACATATCACATTCCTGAATAGGCCAGATATGGTCGCTCCGCCGATGCATTTCCGCATCGGCGCACTTCGTTCAGGAGTTTCCGTGATCTCTGATCCCCCTACCCGTCTGGTACATGCAGTCATGCATGTCATGCAAAAGCCGCTGCCAGCTTAGATGTTGTGAGGTTTCGAGGCAGTTCTGTACGCGCTGCTTGACCAAGCAGTTGAGCCTGCGACTGCTCAGTAAGAAGGCCCGCTCCGTCAACGGCCCCGTTGTGCTCGAAATCACCTGAATCTGCGTCAACCGGAACAGCAGTTGGATTGGTCGGATTTGCACATTGCGCAACGTCGGCCAAATCCAATCTCGGATCCTGTCCGACAGTTTGTTTGAACTGCTGCGCTTGCTCGGTCCGCTCGCTAACGCCCCACCACCTCGACACGCTCGAACAGCTGTGGATTGGTCAACAGGCATGCTGCCTACACGAGCATGCCGACAGAGGATGGGGAATTTGAAAATACCAGCTAACGCACTGATTTCACTGGCCCGCCCTACACGATTCGAACGTGTGACCTACGGCTTAGAAGGCCGTTGCTCTATCCAACTGAGCTAAGGGCGGTCGAGGGGAAAAGACACGGCCACACAACCCGGGCCGCATTTGACGCGAAAGGCTTCGAGCACAACACGGCACAAACCGGACTCAAAGCCCCGATACGAAACGGGCCCGGCATGAAGCCGAGCCCGAAATTATACCCGATCATCGCGTCATATCATGCGCGACGCGCAACCGGCACCGCAACCGTCAAACCGGCTGCGGATGCAGCATGAACCACCCGAGGCAAAACACTCCGGCAATCACGCAATACACGCCGAACGAAGCCAGCCGCCCGCGCCCTTCGAAATAGCGCATCAAGAACCGCACGCTCAGATAAGCGGCAATCGCCGTCAGCACGCCACCGAGCAGCGCGTCCGCGAGCTGATCGCGTGCATGGAACAGCTTCGGCAGTTCCAGCACGCCCGCCGCAAAAATGATCGGCGTGCCGAGCAGGAACGAAAACTCCGCCGCCTTTTCCGCCGTCAGCCCCGCCGCGTTACCGGCGATCATCGTCAGCCCGCTGCGCGAAAAACCCGGGATCAGCGCGCCGATCTGCGCGAGGCCCACGAAGAACGCCTGCTTGAACGTCATCTTCTCGGGCGGCTGGTGTGCACGGCTGCGCTGGATCCGATCGCCGACCCACAGCAGCACGCCGTTGATGATCAGGGCGATCGCGACGATCCGCAGGTCGTGGAACACGCGCTCGATGCGCTTCTCGAGCAGCAGGCCGACGATCCCGGTCGGGATCGTGCCGATGATCAGCGCCCACATCAGGTGTCCGTCGTCGTTCTTGCGGCCGCCGAGCTGCGCGAAGAAGCCGCTGATCAGCGCGATCCAGCGTGCGCGGAAGTACCACAGCAGTGCGAGCGCGGTGCCGAGGTGCAGCGCGACGAGGAACGGCAGCAACTGCGGTGCGTGCTTGTCGATGTGCATGCCGAACAGCGCGGGCACGAGCAGCGTGTGGCCGAGACTGCTGACGGGGAAGAGTTCGGTGACGCCCTGCAGGACGCTCAGGAATATCAGAAACCAGAGACTCACGCGTCGGTCCTTTTAGTGATGATCAATCGGGTAGAAAAGCGGACGACGCATCGCGCGTCCGAAAAAACGCGCCCCGATTATGCCCAGCCAGGATTACTGCGCCAAGGCATTTGGCCGGTTATTGCGGCAATGCACACAAACGCTTGCAACTTGTAAGCGCTCAGAAAGCAAAAAGCCCGCCATTTGCATGGCGGGCCTTTCGATTCCGGCAGAAATTGCCGTCAGCGGCCGAGCTGATAGAAAAACAATACCGTGCTGCCGGTAAACATGCCGAACAGTGCGATACCCATTGCCATTGCCAGATCCATGGCCCCCTCCACGAAGTGTCATGACCCGGCAACATCACCGGTTTAACGCCATTATCCAGACCGTCGGCAGTCTGAAAAACTCGCGATTTCCCCGAGAAGGGTTTTCCCCGACCGCCTCGCGGCCCGATAATGGAGCGCACCATCGCGCACCCGTCCACCCGTTCATACCGATTCGCCATGCCGATCTTCCAGCAGCACGACATTCATGAACTTCACGCCGGCCCGTCGCTCGTCCGGGTCGCCCCGCAATTCGGCGGCCGCCTGCTGTCGTGGCACGTCGACAACGAGCCAGTCATCTTCTGGCCGGAAGCCGCCGACTGGAGCAACCTCGCGCGCGTGCGCGGCGGCAATCCCCTGCTGTTCCCGTTCCTCGGCCGCCATCGCGTCGACGGCGAACTGGGCCGCTGGCGCGATGCCGCCGGCGTGGTCCGCGACCTGCCGATGCATGGTTTCGCGCGCGACCTCCCGTTCGCGGCACAACCGTCGGCCGACGGCGCCGCGCTGTCGATGACGCTCGATGCGAACGACGCGCTGCGCGACAGCTACCCGTTCGATTTCCGGTTCGAGACGACCTACCGGCTCGCCGATGCCCACACGCTCGACGTCGCGCTCACCACGACCAATCGCGGCGACACGCCGCTGCCCTACTACGCGGGCCACCATTTTTACTTCGCGCTGCCGCACGGCGAGCGCGCGCAAACCACGCTCGAGCTGCCGCCGACGCGCCGCTGCATGCAGCGCGCCGACGGCTCGATCAGCCCGCTCGAGCCCGGCGAGGCATCGTACAGCCTCGGCGATCCGGACATTCTCGACCGCTTCCACTGCCTCGACGGCGCGCCGTCCGAGCCGGTGCGCATCGTGATGCCGGGCCGCCGCCGCACGATCGAGATCGCGCTCGACGTCCCGGGCTCGATCCCGTGGTACGCGGTCACGACCTGGACGGAAAAGCCGGAATCGGACTTCTACTGCGTCGAGCCGTGGCTCGGCCTGCCGGACGCGATCCACAACGGCCTTGGGCTGCGCACGCTCGCACCCGGCGCGACCGAAACGGCATCGCTGCGGATTCGCGTGCTGCCGCTCGCCGGCTGACGTCGGCCGCACGGGCGAACCGGTGCGCGCCGGCCGCGCCCGCGGCCCGAAACTGCGGTGCTCGGGTCGAACCCGTTAAAATCGGACGTTTTGTATCGCCTGCCGCATCGCGCGCGGCGGGGTTTTGCGAGGTTCAATGTTCGGAACAACAACGAAGCGGCTCTTCGCGGCCGCCTGCGCCGCACTGCTCGTCGCGTGTGGCTCCGCACCCGTCGGCCCGGGTTACTACCGCGTCGAGCGCGGCGACACGCTCTACAAGATCGCGCGCGAGAATCGCACGTCGATGGCGAACATCGTGCGCTGGAACCAGATCACGAATCCCGACGCGATCGAGGTCGGCCAGGTGCTGCGCGTCGCGCCGCCGCCCGGCACGACGGCCGCATCGACCACCGGCACCGGCAGTGCGGGCCGCAGCCGCCCCGCGCCTTCGGCGCCGGTCGAATCGGCCGTCAAGCCGGCCACCAGCATCGCGCTGATCTGGCCGGCCGCCGGCAACGTGGTGCGCAGCTTCGACGGCTCGAAATCCAAGGGCATCGATATCGCCAACGCCACGGGCACGCCGGTGCTGGCCGCCGCACCGGGCACCGTCGTCTACGCGGGCAACGGATTGCGCGGCTACGGCAACTTGATCATCCTCAAGCACAATGCCGACTACCTGACGGCCTACGCGCACAACCGTGCGCTGCTCGTGAAGGAAGGTCAGTCGGTCACGCAGGGGCAAACGATCGCGGAGATGGGCAACAGCGACAGCGATCGCGTCGCGCTGCACTTCGAGCTGCGCTACGGCGGCCGCTCGATCGATCCGGCACGCTTCCTGCCGGCGCGCTGAGCGCGCCGCCGCCGAAGGAGGACGACACGCGATGCCGGCATGCATCGCATGTCGTCGCGAGGGAGATCGGTAAGGTTGTGTCAGCGCTTGCGCAGACGGCCGGTGAACCGGCCCGACAACGGATCGACGCGGCTGGCAAACGCCACCAGCGCACCGATTCCGAACAGGCTGAACCCCGCAGCTATCAGAAGCAAATCCATGGTCTCATCACTGTTTTTTCATGATCTTATGCGTCATGGCGGAATCGTGCACTGAGCCGCCCCCGTTGGACGAGTCCGCACATTCCCTATCCGTCAGGCGCCATTGTGAATTCGGTCGCGTGAAATGCCGATGTAATCTATCGACCAATGCCGACGATCGACGCCAAGGAGACACGCGATGCTACCCGCCGCCGACCGCTACGACGACCTGCTCTCCCGCTTCGCGTGGGACGTTCCGGCCCGTTACAACATTGGTGTGGACGTCTGCGACAAGTGGGCCGACGGGAGCGGACGGCTCGCGCTGATTCACGAAACGACGCAAGGCGACGTGTCCCACCTCACGTTCGACGACCTGAGGAATGCTTCTAACCGGCTCGCGAACAGCTTTGCGCGTGCGGGATTGCAACGCGGCGACCGGATCGCCATCTTCCTCGCGCAGGGCCCCGAAACCGCGATCGCCCATCTCGCCGCGTACAAACTCGGCGCGATCGCGGTGCCGCTGTTCACGCTGTTCGGCGCCGACGCGCTCGAATACCGGCTCGCGAACAGCGAAGCCGCCGCGCTCGTCACCGACGCGGCCGGTTACGCGAAGATCGCGCCGCTGCGCGCGCAACTGCCGGCGCTGCGCACATGCTACTGCATCGGCGACGATGCGCCCGATGCGCCCGGCGTGCTGCGCTTCGACGCCGCACTCGCCGCCGAATCGCCGGATTTCGTGCCGGCGGACACCGCCGCCGACGACCCGGCGGTCATCATCTACACGTCCGGGACGACCGGGAAGCCGAAAGGCGCACTCCATGCGCATCGCGTGCTGCTGGGCCACCTGCCGGGCGTCGAGATGTCGCAGCAATGCTTTCCGCGCGACGCGCGCCTGTTCTGGACGCCCGCCGACTGGGCGTGGATCGGCGGGCTCCTCGACGTGCTGCTGCCGTCATGGCACCACGGCGTGCCCGTGCTCGCGCGCCGCTTCGAGAAGTTCGACGGCGAAGCCGCGTTCGCGCTGATGGCGCGGCACGGCGTGACCCACGCGTTCCTGCCGCCGACCGCGTTGAAGCTGATGCGCGCGGTGCCCGCGCCGCGCGAGCGCCATGCGCTGGCGCTGAAATCGGTCGCGAGCGGCGGAGAATCGCTCGGCACCGAACTGACCGCCTGGGGACGCGACGCGCTCGGCGTGACGATCAACGAGTTCTACGGACAGACCGAATGCAACATGGTGCTGTCGTCATGCGCGGCGCTGTTCGACGCGCAGCCCGGTGCGATCGGCAAGGCCGTGCCCGGCCATGCGGTCGCGATCGTCGACGAGCACGGCACGCCGCTCCCGCCCGGCGTCGAGGGGCGCATCGCGGTGCGTCGCCCCGACCCGGTGATGTTCCTCGAATACTGGCGCAATCCCGCCGCGACGCGCGACAAGTTCGTGGGCGACTACCTCCTCACCGGCGACACCGGCACCATCGATGACGACGGCTTCGTGCGCTTCGTCGGCCGCGACGACGACGTGATCACGAGCGCCGGCTACCGGATCGGGCCGGGGCCGATTGAAGACTGCCTGCTCACGCACCCGGCGGTGCGGATGGCGGCCGTCGTCGGCGTGCCCGATCCGACGCGCACCGAGATCGTCAAGGCGTTCGTCGTGCTGAACCCCGGCCATGTCGGCGACGACGCGCTCGTGCAGGCACTGCAGGCCCACGTGCGAACGCGCCTGGCCGCGCACGAGTACCCGCGCGCGATCGCGTTCGTCGACAGCCTGCCGATGACGGCAACCGGCAAGATCGTGCGCCGCGCGCTGCGCGACGCATGAACCGGGCGCGCGCCGCCGCGCCGCGTGGCTGGCCGCGCGCCCGGATGGTTTATAGTGGCGCCCACGCAGTCTTTTCAGTACACGACCGATGTCCTCCGACCAACACGAATCCGCCGCGGGTGCGTCGCACAGCCCGCTCTACGCCAAACTCCTCGGCGAAACCGCCAAGATCGACTGGTGCGACCTCGAGCGCTTCTTCGCGCAGGGCAAGCTGCTGTCGGTCGCACGCGATCTCGATCTCGTCAGCGTCGCGGAAGCGATCGCCGGCGACGACGCCGAACAGGTCACGCGCTGGCTGTCGTCCGGTCTCGTCGCGCGCATGCCCGCGGAAACCGCCGCCGACTTCGCGGCGCGCAATCCGGAGCTGTGGGCGGTAGTCGTGTCGCCGTGGGTCTGCGTGCAGGAACGCGCCTGACGCGTTCGCCATGTCCGAATCCGCATTACCGCACGGAGCCGGCACCGGGTCGGCCGCGGTCTCGCACCGGCGCGTCCTCGCGCTCGCCTTCCCGATCGTCCTGGCGAACCTGACCCAGCCGATCCTCGGCGCGGTCGACACGGCCGTCGCCGGCCACCTCGACGGCGCGCAGTATCTCGGCGGCGTCGCGCTCGGCGGGCTGTTCTTCAACTTCGTGTTCTGGGGCTTCGGCTTCCTGCGCATGGGCACGACCGGCCTCGTCGCGCAGGCGCACGGCGCCGGCGACGCCGCCAGCATCCGGCTCAACGTGCTGCGCGCGCTGATCGTCGCGTTCGCGCTCGGCGCCGCCGTGCTCGCGCTGCAGGTGCCGCTGCTGTCATTCGCGCTGACCGCGCTGGGCGGCAGCGACGCCGTCCGCGCGACGGCGCTGGCCTATGGCCACGCACGAATCTGGAGCGCGCCGTTCGCGCTCGCGAACTACGTCGTGCTCGGCTATCTGCTCGGCGTGCAGCGCGTGCGGCTCGCGCTCGTCGCGCAGGTCTTCATCAACGCGGTGAACATCGGCGCCGTGCTGCTGTACGTGTACGGCTTCGGCTGGGGTATCGCCGGGATCGGTGCGGCGACCGCGACCGCGGACGCGTGCGGCTTCGCGCTCGGCGCATGGATGCTATGGCAACTGCGCCCGCGCGGCCTTGCGCCGCTGGCCGCGGGTGCATTGGCGGATCGCGCGGCGCTCAAGCGGCTGATCGCGCTCAATCGCGACATCTTCCTTCGCACGCTGTGCCTGCTCGGCGCGTTCGGCTGGTTCGCGCACCTGGGCGCCAAACAGGGTGACGCGACGCTCGCGGCCAACGCATTGCTGCTGAATTTCCAGACCTTCATGGCGTACGGGCTCGACGGCTTCGCGCATGCGGCCGAGGCGCTCGTCGGCGCCGCATCCGGCGCGCGCGACCGCGCCGCATTCCGGCGGGCCGTGCGGGTCACGCTGCTGTGGTCCGCTCTCGGCGCGCTGCTGTTCGCGCTCGTCTACTGGGCGGCCGGCGGCTGGATCGTCGCACAGCTGACCGACCAGGCCGGGATCCGCGCGGTCGCGCTGCAATACCTGCCGTGGGCGGCGATCTCGCCGATCGTGTCCGTATGGGGGTTCCTGCTCGACGGCGTGTTCATCGGCGCGACGCAGACGCAATCGCTGATGCGCGCGATGGTCGTGTCGTTCGCGATCTTCATTGCCGCGACGCTGGCGGCTGTCGGCCCGTTCGGCAATCACGGGCTGTGGTTCGCGCTGCTGCTGTTCATGGTGGCGCGCGGCGCGACGCTCGCGCGCTACCTGCCGGCGCTGACGCGGCGAATCGGCGCCGACGCACCCGCAGCCGGCACCTGACGGCCACGCAGGCCGGCCGGTTTCGTTATTGCGCGGATGAGGGTGCGGGTGCTGACGGCGCAGGCGCACCGAGCATCGACGGTGGCGTCATGTCGGTCGGCACGCCGTGGTAATCGGCCGGATCTTGCGGCGGGTGGCCGCGGCGGGTCTGGCGGGGATCGCCGGAACAGCCGGCGAGAACGGACGCGGCCAGCACGGCCAGCATGAAACGGGTCATCGGTGAGGCTCCGGAAAACGGCGCGCCCATCGCGCGCCAGGACCGCGCCGAGTCTAGCGGAATTCCGGGCTAGGGGTTGTCCCGCGCATGTTCTACCATGTACCCATGGCGCTGTGCCGTTGAAAGGAGGCTGCCATGTCGTCTGAAGAAATCGCCGGCCTGATCGGTCTGTTCATCGGTCTGATGGTGCTCGTCGCCCTGTCCTATTTCGAGTCGCGCGAATACAAGCGCAGCCACGGCGGCGAAGGAATGATCCATCACTGGATGGCCGAACACCACCTGCTCGACTGGCGGCGCAAGCACTAGGCAAGCCCGCCCTGTCGTCCGGGCCGCCGCTTGCGCGGCCTGCTCCGAACGTGCGCCTGCGTGCACGGTGGGCAGTGCGTATCACCCAAATTAACAGGGCCGGATAGAACAACTTCCTCGGAACGAACAAACGCCGTCGCGCGGCAATCTGCCGTGCGACGGCGTTCGCTTGCGTGCGCGCCTGAGCAGCGCGCCGCGATCAGAATGGCTCAGCCCAGAAAGTGCCGGGCGTAGCGGGCGTTGATGTCCGACAACCGGAACAGCGTCAGGAAGTCCGCGCAGTTGAAGTCGGGATCCCACGCCGGAGCACCGCAAATCTTCGCACCGAGACGCAGGTAGCCCTTGATCAGCGGCGGCGGTGCGACGACGGTGCCCGTCTGCAGTTCGTCGACCGGCAGCGCCGTATGAGGGAACGCGCGGTATTCCGGCGCCGTCAGCGAGTTGGCCGGCAGCGACTGATACAGGTTCGCCGCATAGTGCCCGCCGTCGGCCATCGACACGCTCGCGCAGCCGAGCATCGTCTCGTAGCCGTTCTGCATCATGTACGCGCCGAGACCGCCCCAGAGCGCCATGATGACGGCGCCGCTGCGGTAGTCGCTGTGCACGCACGAGCGGCCGACCTCGACCATCTTGCCGCGCAGGTGCGTCAGGCGCGACAGGTCGAATTCGCCTTCGGCGTAGAGACGGCCGACACGCGCGGCCTGGTGCGGCGGCAGCACACGGTACGTGCCGACCACCTTCAGCGTATCGAGATCGCGCACCAGCAGATGATCGCAATAGGCGTCGAACGGATCGACGTCGAGACCGGATGGACCGCTGACCTGCGCGCCCATCTCTTCGGCGAACACGGTGTAACGCAGGCGCTGGGCCTCGCGCAGTTCGTCTTCCGTGCGGGCCCAGGCGGCCCGCAGACGGAACTCGGATGTGACGGTTTCAGCAGCGCGCGGCAGGTGACGCCGCGACGTGTCGAGGGGAAGCGAGGCAAAGGGGAGCGTAGGCGTCGGCAGTTCTCGCATTAGGCTTTCCTGATCGTAAGGAATAGGACGACATGCCAGCCAATGTAGTAACCGGTCGTTACCGTTCTGTGGCACGACCGTGTCCTTTCAATGACGTGTCGCCGAATTGACTTTAGCAGAAAGCCTGCGAAACCGTATGATCAATGCCTTCGAACCCCTTCAGACAAGGTCTGGCGTCAATACCGCGCGCAGCACGGCCTGACGGCTGCCGTCGCGCGTGCGGCTCGCGAGCCACACGATACCGCCCTTCTTGACGCTCCAGCTGTCGCCGTTGCCAGCGATCAGCTGCGCCGCGACGCTGCCGAGCGTCGGCTGGTGCCCGACGATCACGACCGTCGGCGCGATGCCGTCGGGCCACCCGGCGGCCGCCAGCACGTCTTCGACGCTGCCGCCCGGCGCGAGCGCATCGACGGTCCGGTATTGGTCGGTCAGCGCCTCGACGGTCTGCACGGTGCGCGCCGCCGGGCTGGCGAGGATCACGCTGCTCGACTCGAGCCGGCCGCGCAGCCATTTGGCCATGGCCTGCGCTTCCTTGCGCCCGCGGGCCGTCAACTGGCGTGCGAGGTCGCTTGCCGCGTAGTCCTCGGCTTCGGCGTGGCGCCACAGGATCAGGTTCATCATGATGTCTCTCCATGCTTCGACGAATGATCCGGCCGCACGCTCGCAGGCCGGACGATCACGCCTCGAATTGTCGCCAATCGTGAGCGTTTCGTGATGACGTGCGCCTTATGCAAAACGTGATTGACCCAGTTACCCATTAGACGATAGAATCTTTGGCTACGTCGGAGCGTAGCGCAGCCTGGTAGCGCATCTGATTTGGGATCAGAGGGTCGTAGGTTCGAATCCTATCGCTCCGACCAAAGGAATCAAGGGGTTAGCGAAAGCTAACCCCTTTTTCTTTGGGGCGTCGCGCGGGCATTGCTACCATCTGGATCGATTCCCATAAAGAACTACATCCGATGGTAGCCGATCCCGTCCCTGTTCAACACCGCTTGTTCATCGCCCGTGAAGACTGGCGTGATGACGCCAAGTACCCGCCCACCAAACTTCAGGACCCGTCTATTGGGGCTTGGGAACTGCTCCGACGCAACAATCAGTACGCGCAGGATTTTGCCGATTGGCATCAGCGAGTTACAGACGTTCCCCCGCTCCCGTTTCCCAAAATGTTCCTGGATGGGTATTTTTGCGCCCCAGAACCTGAATCGGGCACGACCTACGAACAGTATCGGGCCAAACATCCCAACCACCTTGTACTTCCGCTCCTAGACCATATTCGCGAACGCTGGGGTATAACCCGCCTATTCGAGCCGACAAGCGTGAGGCGTCCGCCAGACTGAAGAGCCGGATGAAGTTTCTGCACGGTGAACTCCATCGGGTCAGTATTCGCATGGCAACAAGAGCGTTGTTGCTCGGCGATCGGCTTCCGTGATGATCCACAGCCGCTCGCGAAGGGTGCCAAGTTCGTATGCAGACAGCAGCCGCGTTCGATTCGTCACGGCGCGATCGTTCGAGCGAGCGTCGTCTGCACAGACCGCACCCCAATCGCCTCTACCGTGCCGTCGAAGTAATGCATTGGCGTTCGTGCCGGTTCGGTCGAGAAGATCGAGCGCGCCCGGTGTGGCAACAATCAAGCCGAGAGGGAACAAAGGTTCACGACGATATGCATACATAATTAGGTATCCATATCAATTAAGACGAGCGAAGGTGCCGAACTGATGTTCGGGAGCAAGCTCAAGGATGGGAATGACTGAAACGCGAGGTGATACAGGGACGTTTCAGGCAAGCGAGGTGCGATGAACGGGATCGCGGGAGCCGTTGAAGGCGCGATGCTCAGGTGAGCCGGAAACGGGCAGGCAACCGCGAGGCAGAAAGGCAAAACTAGGGATTTTTGCTGGAAATCGACAAAAAACACCCTAGAACGACACTTCAGCAAGCGAAATGTATCACAATCCGGCCAAAATTCATAAAAGGGACAGATTTCCAGCCCCTGAATCGGTAATTTTTTGCTTCTCAGTGGCTTCGAATCCGTCTCGAATGCTCTGCCCATATCGGAAATGACCCTCCGCCCCCTTTTGTGGCCCGTCAGGGGCTGCAATTCACCCCGGATAGGGGGTTGCATGGGTGCAACCATGCGGCGGCGACGGGCCGGATTTTCACTTAGAAAGTATTTTGTAATGTTTGCGCAACATGGCAGACGCAGGATGGAACCGTTACAGGGGCGAAAAATGGGTACTTTGCTCATTTTTTGAGCAAAGTAGGCCATTCCAGGTACTTTGCACCCCGAAATATAGGCTGATGCCTTTATTACCCACCCAAACCGGGCGCTGAAATGCCAAAACGAGGCTCGATATTGGTTTCCAGTCCGGTCAAATCCGCTCAAGCGACGCCGAATCAAGGTTCTGACGACTTAACTACCTCGTAGCGACGCTTCCGCCTCGTTTTTTCCAGGGTAATCTGCGACAGGTACTGACATTGAGCGCACCAGTTGCCAGCTGACGAAACCTGCCGGGGTCTCGCCCACCATCGATGACCGCGCGCGCACTCCCATTTGAGCTTCGTGTTGTTGTCGACATAGTGCTCAGATACGCAGATGCCGCCCCGGTCCGCGGCAATCGATCGCATCAATTCGATGGCCTGCCGCTGCCTATCTTCGGTGCGACATGTCGGACACCAGTGCCCCTTCAAGATTTCCGTACCCCACGCCATCCACTCGTGTCCCCGCTCGCACTGAAATGGGTAACGAGCCTGAATACGTTGATAGCGGGATGCGAGACATCTGCCGCCTTGCTCTGCCGCCTTCTCTTGTAGCTTCGCAAGTCCGTCTGGCATTCGCTTACGATCTGAAGAGCATTCTTGGCACCACGCCTTGCGCAAGACGTCGTAGCCCGCGGCCTCCCATTCGTGTCCTGAGCCGCATCTCAATCGGTATTTCGCCATCCGGCCATCGTAGACGGTCGACAAGCATTCGCCGCCCCGCTCTCGCGCACGATCCTGTATCGGCTTCAGTCCGCCTTGATATCTACGACGCTCGGATCGCCGTTCAGTCGAGCACTTTGCGCACCAGTGACCGCCCAAGACTGAAGCGGCCGTGGCCTCAAACTTATGGCCTGCGGCACAGACGAAGCGGTAATTCGCATGTTTTCCACGATACCGCTTGCTCAGGCACAGACCGCCTGCTTGATGGGCGACGTCATAAATACGAATCAGAGTCTTTTTAATCCAGCACTGATGGCATATTAATGGCCCGCCACGTCCGCGCACCCGGAGCATAAAACTTGCCCCGGACATCGACGAAACGTGCTTGCCCACAACGGAATCGATACTGATGATGTACGGTATGCCACTTGCGGTCGAGTAATACAAAACCCGCGTCCGCAAGGTAAGCCCGAAGCATTTCGAAACGTTCGTCACGGGTTGTCACTGAAACAGGGTCTCGCTACCGATAGAGTAGAAAAGAAGCCGGCATCTCGATATCGGCCCAGTGCCAAACGGAGTCACTTGATCCGTTCAATATTCCGTTCGTATCACCTGCCGTTCAGACCTCGACATACGATACCGACTGCGACGCCACCAGCTTCGGCGGCGTTGGACAAGCGCACCGACAGAGGTCGTCACTCAACGCCGACTGTCGGCCATCCGGCCCAGTACTCGAATGACGTGGGCCGTCGCACACGATCACGCCGAGCGTCTTGCACACCGGGCACCACACCGGATCGTGTTCATACGCTTGTTCTCGGTCGTGCAGAATGTCTTGTCCGTCACCACCCTGCACTATGCCTCCAACCGTCGTCGCATCACCTTTCACGATGTCATAGCGCCTCATCGCAAGCCCTCCTGCTCAAACCGCGCCCGGCCGCAGCCGAAGGCTGTTCAGCAGCGTATCCCATGTTTGCAGTGCGCCGGCCTCATCAACCGGAGAACTTGCCTGGTCGGGCGACAGGTCGTGACTGGGGGCGCCTAACAGCAATTGAATTGCCGTATGTGGCTTCGCAAGCGTGGTCGGATCGCCTGGCGCAAGCAGGTAGAAACGGTACGACGTGATCTCGCCCTCCTTCAACGCGAACAGCACTTCCTCCGCGTCCATCCCCGCCACCGTGCGCTTGCCCTGCCGCAGAATGCGGTAGCTCCCGCTCGACACCTGATCCATCTTCGCACGAAGATCAGGAAGCGTTTTGGTCAATGGCGAATTCTGGTCCCCGTCTACCGACTCGCGCATCTGGATGACGAACAGCGCCGGTCGCCCCGGCATCAATGCGAACGACTGGCTGACCTCCTCGGAGTAGGTCGACGAGCCAGTGGCAATGCCGCCGTCAAAGCAGAATCCCGATTCGGTCGGTACCGACCAATTGTCGCGTGCCTTGATGCGCCGATAGAGGTCCGTGTAAACCGGATCAAATTTATCCAAACCGTTTGAGCCAAATGACCCAGTTGTATGGAATAACGTGTTGTTTTCGAAAATATAACCTTCAGTATGAAACGGCTGAGCGACCCCTTCAGTATAAAATTTTTTATAAGCAAAAACTTTTGAGTCAGCCGTTGGCGACAACACTTTTTCCAACCACGGATTATATGTTTTATTGCCTCTACTACCTGGATCAGTGCGCTTTTTTGCATTCAATTCTCTTTCGAGGCTACCAATCTTGGTCTGATACGTTGCAGCCGACACATTGTGCTGCGTCTCCAGTTTCTCTCCCCAAAATGCGTATCGCTGATTCGTAATTTCGCTGGTAGCAGGTCGTTGGAAAACGAAGCGCCCGATGCACCACGGGCGCTGCTTGGACAACAAGGGATTTGTCATGGTCGGTTCCCCGGAGAACGTTACCGAGCAGGCGCAAACGCCCACCACTAAAAACAGGAGTCGCCCAATACGCGTCAGCATGATGGCTCCTGCGCATCCTGAGCAATTTGTACGATGCTGTACAGGAGCGCCCATCGGGACCACGGGTGGTTATAGCTTTCCTGGTGCACATAGCCTCCTTGGTCAAATATCATTTGTACGCCGTGCGCCGCTCCGCCTTCTGCGCCGTACGCAGGAGCTTCCGCGGACCAGACCGGTACTGTACCGTCGCCTGGCACAATGCCATTTTTTTTAGGATCGGGCGTGTCGCTGCCCGGCGGCAGCTTCGCCACCTTTTGCACTTCGAACTCGATGGTGAGGTTACGAGAATCCAGGTGCACGCGTAGCGTCCCAGTGTGCGAATCGGCGCCCTTTTCACTCAAGAACCGTGCGGCGCGCAACTCTTCCTCCGTCACATCCGGCGGCACGTTACCCTTCCAAATCACTGTACCCCATGCCAACAAATCCTCCAGCTTCTCGCTTTTCTCGATCTCGGGTCTGTCGCTCCTGGGTTCGCCGTGATTGTCGCCTGACGTGGGTGCACCCTTGGGTTTCAAATCCCCGTCCCCATAGGCAACGTACGTTCTATCGTGGTATGTATTTATTATGTTTTTCTGGTTATCCACCACAACACCCATAACATCGTTGAAATTTTCAGATATGGTCGCCTTTATTGGTCGACTGTCGAGTCGCTTCTTAATGATCCCAGCAGGATCAAGCAATGAATTCGATTCACTCGGCACCAAGCCATACCATTTCGAATTAGCATAGATTTCCTTGTATGCACTTCCTTCCTTCGGAAACTTCATCACTGGAGTGCCGTCGAGTCGCGAAAAGATCCACCATGCCTCCCCGTTGTGGTAATCCGGCATCGGTAACAACTCAAGCGGTCCCGGCGCATTCGCGGCTACCGCCACAAACTCGTCTGCATTGCTCCCGAGCAAGGCGCCGTTGATAAAACCGTTCACCCCACCCTCGCTACCGCCACCAGTGCGGAACCGCTTCGCCGCGATTGGCGCCCCGGTCGCTGGTAGCACGTTGTGGAACACGCCGTGCATTAGGTCCGCTCCGCCGTGCATGGCGATCGCCATCCGTGCAACTAGCCCACCCATCGAGTGCGTGAGGATAATCGCCTTGCCGCTATGGTTCTCCTCGATGATCTCCCTGATGCCCATCAGGCGCGCCGTCTTGCCGGTCTTCTTGTCCGTGAAATTCGCGCCATCAATCACCTGTTGCGCCGATTTTTCATTCGATTGCAGCCAGTTGTAGCCGATCGCGTACACACGGTACTGGAATTTCATGAAGTGCTTGAACACCTCCGAATCTTTCGTGATCGCCTGCCCCCTGCGTAGTGCGCCAGCGTCGATCGCTCCATAGTCGGAAGGCTCGGTGTCCAGCAGTGGCTTGAGCGCCCATTTCTTGCCTTCAGGGTCGCCTTGAATCCACGGCCCTTTATGCTTTCCCAGATGCATCGGCTCGTTCAGTTGCTCCTGTAGCCACGCCAACATCGGCTGATAGCTCGACCGATACACCGAGCCCCAACCCCGCCGAATGGCCTCCTTCTCGTCCACGTACTGGTTCGGGTCGTCATCCTTTTCGTGCTTGCCAGCACTGACCGGCCCGAACGGTGTCACAGCGGCCTTAGTCGGGTCGAACTGCGTTTCTCGCGTGGACGCGCCCTTGAACCACAGGCCGATCAGTGCGGGCAATGCGCCCGCCTTCCCAAATAGGCCGTCCGTCTCCGGCGCAAAGAACAGCTCGTCACCGGTGTCAACGTTCACCAACGGCGAGCCCATCACGCCCGGCAGGAAGATCACCGGAATGATCGGTCGCACATCGCAAAGCAGTTCCTTTTGTCGTGTATCGCTCGCCGGCGTCAACGTAAAGTGCCCGACCGAGGCCCCGTCCTTGTCCGTGCGACCGGCCTGCTGGACGACTTCGTTCTCGGCATCGTCATTGAACGGCGATCCGCCGCCGGATTGATCTGTGTTTTCGCTCATCGTCGTTCTTCAGATTCGACCATCGGTTATCGGATTCATGCTGCAGGACCGTTCGGCTTCGGCCGCAATGCGCGCACCGCCAACTTCTCGATATCCTCGCTCTTCTGCTCGGCCACGTGCCCCAGCTCGTTCGTCATCCCGGTCAGACGTGTGCCGTCCCCGCGGATCAGTTCGTACGGGTGGTTTTTCAGCACCTCGCCCGTGATGCGATCACGCAGCACATACGGATCGTTAAATTTGGCCTGCGGCAGACTGTTCATATGCTGCGCAATCGAACTCGGCCCCTGACGGCTGAGCGACGCCGATTTAATCGTGCGCGGGCCTTGCGTACCGTCTTCAATGCCAGCCGCCACCCAACGGGTGTATGAGCCGCCCGCCTTGATGATGATTTCATCGGCGTCGAGCACAATACGCTTGGCCTTCACCGTCACGTCTTTACCCGCATTAACGTTCACGTCATCCGTGTTGGCCGACAGCTTGATCGGACCTTTCGCCGTCACAAAGAATGCGCCGAGTTTGTGCGCGAAGAAGCTCACCTTTTCCGCGGCCGCCACGACGAACGACTTGCCAGTTGCCACGTACGTGTTCTCGTTACTGACGACGTTGACCTCTTTCTCGGCCACGATATGCGTCGAGTTGTCTGCGACCAGTGCAATGTCCTTCGGCGTCGATACCAATATGTTCGGCTGCGCAAATCCGTTGGCACTGCCAGTACCGCCACCCGCCGTCACGCCGCCCGACGTATCGCCCGACACCGGATGCTGGATGTCCGTCGATAGCGCCTTGAGCGCATCCTGTCCGGTTTGCAGTGATTCCGCCTGAGCGGTTGTGCTTGCGCTAGACAGCGACTCGACCAGCATTCCCGCCTGCTGCAACTGCGACCGCGCCTCGTCCACGCCCATCTGTTCATCGTCGTAGGATTTCGAGTGCGCACTGATGGACAACCCCTTGCTGGCACGAACTGCCCCGAACTCGTCGGCGTGCAGGATGAAACCTTTACCCAGGTACTGTCCGCGCGTGTTGCCGTCATGCTTGATCAGGTAGCCCTGCGTCAGCGCCGCATAGCTCTTGCCGGTATAGCTGACCAGCCGCGTGCCGCCTTGATTCGTAGAATCGTCGTGGACGAACGAGTTGTATGCTCCTGTCTTGCCGAATCCCTCCGACTTGAACCCGGACAACAATGCGTTTGAATGCCATGGAGAGGGGGTCGCGCCTCCGTTGATACGCCCTAATACGAACGGCTTGTCACAGTCGCCGTTCCAGTAACCAACGATGACCCATTCCCGCGCCCTCGGGACGTGGACAGCCCCATAACCGTTCCCGGTATCGGATTGAAGCGACGACAGCAATGGTGAGGAATTGAAGGCTTCCGGCGGGTTCTTGCGATCCCATGCGAAATGCACCCTGATCTGGTTTCGGTCGTTCGTCCACGCCTCCGCGCCATCCGGGGTCACAACAAGCGCGTGTTCGATCGAGATGACCGGCTTCGGATGATCCAGCGGGCTCCGGTATTCGACAGCCGTAGGTTGCGCCTCGACTTCGAGCACGAAAAATCCGGCCGAACCATCCGCCTCATGTCCCAGCGTCTTGAATCGCTCACGGTGAATCGCCTGCTGCTCGGCCAGCGTTGCGCGAAGACTTTGCGGAAACTCGGCCGTCTGCGGGCCGATCGGGACGTTGTTCTCGATGAACCACCGTGCCTCGACCACCAGAAACTCTCGCTTCTTCGAATCGCCGTCCTCGTGGCGGGGATGACCGTTCAAGACGAACCGCAAACCGGCATCCAGCCACCGCACACCGCCTACGCCGAAATATCGGCTTGCTCGCGCATCCCACATCTCTACTCGCCGTCGCGCTCGCACCTCACCGGTGTCTGAGCTGGAATAGCCGTAAGCCGTCGATTCGTAGACCGTCATCGGCGCATCAGGAACGCTATGCTCAGCTTTCTGGCCGCGCTCCTCCATAACATAGCTCGTCGCGGCAAGTCCGCTTTCAACCTGAAAATCGGACGCGGGCCGCTTGTAATCAAACGCACGCGACATGTAGCGCGTGCTCTGCATCGTCTGCACCGCAGCCCAATGCGCGAAACCGTCAGATTCGTTGCTGTCGTTCGCTCGAATGAACTCAACTGACTTGGCATCGGGAAGGGTCGAGACGCGGTCAACGATGACGAGCGTCGTCTTGGGCGCGTCACCTTCGCTAACGTTTTCGTGGACCCAGTAGAAATACCAGCCCTCGGCCTCAGCCAAGCGGTTCACAAAGTGAAGATCGGATTCGCTTTGCCTGCACCAAGAACGCTTGGCAGGATCGGATGACAGCGCAAAACGGTACTGCCCGCGCAATTGCGGGTACCGATCGAGCACGTCGGAGATGATCTCGCGAGCGTCTTTCTCGAGCCAGCCTTCTTCGTTGTGGGTCTTCTCAAGGAAGACCAGTGCCGATGAAAACTCGATCTGGTATGTCGAAAGGCCGCCGTTTCCGCCCAAATAGGCCACCCGATGTACGAAGCCGTGGACCGGACGATAGACGGGAACCGCAAAAGGAGCCGTAACCTGCTGAATCCGCAGGGTAACGGGTTGGTGCATCAACGACAGCAGCGCAGTGTCATCGCGCGTCGACGCGACGTCAATCGTGTACGAATAGTCGCGCCCGATTCTGGCCGATCCGCGGGCCCGTAACGGCACCAGCGCATTCTTGCCGAGCGGCGTATCCAGCATCAGCAGTCGCCCCTGCTGCAAAACGCCCTTGCTGATCGCCTCATAGAGGTCGCGCAACTTCAGGTCCCCGAGTGCGGACGGTCTGATATCCATTTTCGTTATTTCTCTCAGGTTCGACCGTCAATCCAGTGATAAAGGCGACGGTCAGCCATTGCTACAGCAAGTTTCTCGCGCGATTCTAATCTAAAGTCTGAGAAATATGGTGCGGCTTGACTGAGTTTGACCCCCGGTCATCTAGCGGAGCGGAGGCTCGCGCTCAGGTGCAATCGGCGATAGCGAGTCATTGATCACAAATTTGCTGAGCTCCGCTTGGGCGTTGGCAATGACGCACGACGGGTAATTCAGCAATTGCTCGTTTCGGAGGACGAGTACCTTCTGGATCGCGGCCATGCCATCGGCCATAGTCGTGAATTTGTCTTCAGCCTTGCCGCAGACGACGCAATCGTGAAGCGCCGCTTCATCAGCGGCCTGGAACAAGTCCAGGCCGGTTCGCCCCTCCGTCACTTCGTGGACGAAGTGCACGCAATAGGTGGCGCAGAACGGCTAAGCGACAACAAGACCGGCCCCGGCGCTAGTCGCGGGAGAATCGCCACTCTCTTTGCCGGTACAGGTCGCCGAGCTTTCCCCGTCCCTACGCCACCGCACGCTTATCAAATTCCCCAATCCAATCGATCATGAGTTTCGGGTCATCGGCCAGCTCGTCGACTCCGGGAAGGGTGGCGTCGAACTCGTCGCACTTTGAGTGCTCAAACCGAGAATATTTCGTCGTCATTTGATCGACGAGCACACTGTCATCTTGTGTGATCTTTGCGGGTGAGCGAATCTGCGGAGTCTGACGGAGCGCCGAAATCTTTCGATTAAGCCGTTCAGCACGACCTTTTCGACCGACCGCTCGACCGGTATCGAAAACCGCCACAGACGGCTTTGTCGGGACGTTCCCTTCCCACATCGAGCGCATCCACCACGCCTACCAGCGAGCCCAGTCGCCGCAATGATATGAACGCTCGTGACGGGAACGTGCTGCCCGTGGCCGCCGCGTTCTTGCTGTTCCAACGCATCATCGAGAAGCGCCAGCAATGAAAGTCTATGTGTGAAGCAACCACCTGTCGTGTGCGCGACAGCTCAACCAGCGATAAGGGTCAGAGCTTGCGTCCTTGCCTTATCGACTGTCAGATCGGGATAGCCCTCAATCTTGATCCGCCTGGCTTACGATTTACTTTCCGATAGAGAATGAACGTCTTGACGCCGCTCGGGCCGATGCCGATCGCAATACCGCTCACCTTCGTGTCGTAGTAATACTTCCAGCCCTTCTCTGGCATCAGCAACGCTTCGGTCGCTGCTTTCGTAAAATTCAAGGCATCCTTGCCCGCCCGCTGCGTTTTCTCGCTATCGCTCATCGTTGCTAGCATTTTGCTACTACGTGCAGCGTTGTGGATCGGAACAGCAAATCGCAATGAGCTTAAGTTCCACATCAAATCAATGATTTATAACTTCCATCGATCGCCAGCGACGTTGAAAATTGCAGGGACACCCGATTTGGGATCAGAGGGTCGTAGGTTCGAATCCTATCGCTCCGACCACGAGATACACGATAAGGGTTGCAAGCCCTCGCGCTTGCAGCCCTTTTTCGTTTGGTCCGCTGCCCGCTTGCGCCACCGGTGCCGTACCGCCCGCAGCCCGCGCACGAAAATTGCGGGAACACGCGATAATGTCCGCGACCAACCCGCAATCGCGCATGAAAAACCACGTTTTCAAGACTGCCCTGCTCGGCGTGCTGCTCGCAATCGGCACCCTCGGTGCGTCCAGCGTCGCATCGGCCAAGTCGCTCGATGACGCGCTCGACTGCCATTCGAACGGCCACAAGTTCGTCGCGCCGCTGCTCGCGGCAGGTGACATCCAGTCGGAGCCGATGCACGTCGAATCGAATTCGGTGAACGCATTCCGCACGAACCATCCGCTGACCGCCTACGGCTTCGGCGTCTATGTCGTGCTCGGCTACCAGGCGAACGATCCGATTTTCCAGCCCGGCGACGGCACGCCGATCGGCAACTGGGCATACGGCGTCGTGGTGCGCGGCACGAAGAACGCGGTCGAGCAGGCCGTGCGCAAGGCAGGCAGCGACGCGACCGTCAAGCAGGCATTCCCGTTCCTGACCGCGATCGTGTGCTCGGACTGAGTGCATCGCAAGGCAGCCTGGCGGCGCGAGCGCACCGCCGTCGTGCCGGCGCGTCACGCGCCCGTATAAACCACGCGGTACGGAATACCGACCTTCTCCCACTCGGCCGCTTCCTGGCTGAGGCTGTAGTCGGTCAGCGGGTTCTGCTCGACCCATGCGCCCGGCAGGCGCACTTCATACCCACCCTTCTTCATCTGCGACACGGAAATGTCCGGCAGCCCGGCATCGGTCCGGCGCCGGCACAGCAGCGCCGCGAGCCTCAGGCAGAACAGCAGCGGCCATTCGACGTCGCGCGCCTGCGATAGCTTGCCGAGCTTGCCCGCATGCCCGAGCACGAGCGCGGCAAGGCGCGCCTGGTCGGTGCGCGAGAAACCCGGCATGTCGGCGTTGCTCGCGATATAGGCGGAATGCTTGTGATACGAGCTGTGCGAGATCGACAGGCCGATCTCGTGCAACGCGGCGGCCCAACCGAGGAACATCCTGCCTTCCTCGCGTTCTTCGTCGTCGGATTCGTCGAGCTCGTCGTAGAACCGCACCGCGAGCGCACCGATGCGCCCGGCCTGCGCGCGATCGACGCCGTAGCGGCGCGTGAAGCCCTCGACGGTCACCGCGCGCATGTCCTCGTGCTGGGTCCGGCCGAGCAGGTCATACAGCACGCCGAGACGCAGCGCGCCGTCGGTGGTATCGACGTAGTCGACCCCCAGTTCCTCGAATACCGCGAGCATGATCGCGAGGCCGCCGGCGAGCACCGGCACGCGATCGGGCTTCAGCGCGATCAGCTTCAGCCGGTTCACGTTCTCGGACTTGATCAGCGCGCGCTTCAGGCGTTCGAGCCCGCCGCGCGAAATGCCGTGCGTGATGCCCGCGTCGTTGAAGCCGTTCGCCTCGACGAGCTCGGCGAGCGCACGCGCCGTGCCGGACGAACCGATCGCCTGGTCCCATCCGGCCTTCTTGTACTCGCTGGAAATGATCTGGATCTCGCGCTTGGCCGCGAGTTCGGCCTGCCGCATCGTGTATTCGTCGACGTTGCCGGCCGGGAAGAACGCGCGGCTATGGCTCACGCAGCCGATGTAGAGGCTCTCCATCACGATCGGCGTGTAGTGCGAGCCGATGATGAATTCGGTCGAGCCACCGCCGATGTCGACGACGAGCCGCTTGCCGGCGCTCGCTGGCACCGAATGTGCGGCGCCCGCATAGATCAGACGTGCCTCTTCGCGGCCCGCGATCACTTCGATCGGAAAACCGAGCGCCGCTTCGGCCTCGCCGAGAAATTCGCCCGCGTTCTTCGCGACGCGCAGCGTGTTGGTCGCCACCGCGCGCACATGATCGGGATGGAAATCGCGCAGGCGCTCGCCGAACCGCTTGAGCGCCTCCCAGCCACGCTCCTGCGACGCGCGATCGAGCATCTTGTCGCTCGACAGGCCCGCGGCCAGTCGAACGGGCTCGCGCAGCGCATCGACGGGATAGATCTGGCTGCCCGCCGGCGTTTCCTCGACGCGCCCGACGATCAGCCGAAAGCTGTTCGAGCCGAGATCGACGGCAGCCAGCAAGTGGGGGGATGTAACCATCAGAAGGGGGCTCCGTGCGCGTTCGCCCGCGGCAGCCGGCCGGCCACGCTGGGCGATCAATCAAAGGCGACATTTTAAGCGTGGAACGCTTGCCGTTGCCACGCTTCACGGGCATGTACACGGGTAGATTGTATATGGCCGAAACATTTATGAGACAAAACGGTTCAGGCGTAGAATTTCCCGATATAAATACATTATCGTCATCAGCACGTCATCGTACCGTGAGAGTTTCCGAGCGTCCTTTCGAATCATCGCCCGAATCACCCCCTACTCTGCCGATGTCCGTCCGCTATCCGCTTCTCAATCGTGAACTCGGCATCCTCGGTTTCAACGAGCGCGTGCTGGCCCAGGCGGCTGACCCGCAGATTCCGTTGCTCGAGCGACTCCGCTTCATCTGCATCACGAGCAGCAACCTCGACGAATTTTTCGAAGTCCGGATGGCCGGCCTTCAGGAACAGATCCGCGACAACCCGGGCGCACTGACCCCCGACGGCATGTCGCTGCAGCACGCTTACGACCTCGTCGTCGAGCGCGCGCAACGGCTCGTGCACCGCCAGTACACGATGCTGCACGATACCGTGCTGCCCGCGCTCGAACAGGAAGGCATCTACTTCCACGCGAGCGACACGTGGAACGAAGAGCAGCTCGAATGGGCGCGCCACTACTTCCTCGATGAACTGCTGCCGGTGCTGACGCCGATCGGCCTCGATCCCGCGCACCCGTTCCCGCGCGTGCTGAACAAGAGCCTGAACTTCGTCGTCGAGCTCGAGGGCCGAGACGCGTTCGGCCGCCAGGCGGTGATGGGCATCGTGCAGGCGCCGCGCGCGCTGCCGCGCGTCGTGCGCATGCCGCAGGCGCTGTCGGGCTTCGAGCACGGCTTCGTGCTGCTCAGCTCGTTCATGCAGCGCTTCGTCGGCGAACTGTTCCCGCAACTGGTCGTGAAAAGCTGCAACCAGTTTCGCATCACGCGCAACAGCGAGCTCTTCGTCGACGAGGACGAAATCACCAACCTGCGCGTCGCGCTGCAGGGCGAGCTGCCCGCGCGCCACCTCGGCAACGCGGTACGGCTCGAAGTGTCGGCCGATACGCCGGCGCATATCGTTCGGCGCCTGCTCGAGGAAAGCCTGCTCAGCGAGAAGGACTGCTATCGCGTGGCCGGCTCCGTGAACCTCGTGCGACTGATGCAGATCCCCGATCTCGTCGATCGCCCCGACCTGAAGTTCGCGCCGTTCGCCGCGTCGATCCCGCCTGCGATCGTCAACGCGCCGACGATGTTCGACGCGATCGACGACGGCGACATCCTGCTGCACCATCCGTACGAAAGTTTCCAGCCGGTGCTCGAACTGCTGCAGCAGGCCGCGAAGGACCCGAGCGTCGTCGCGATCAAGCAGACGATCTACCGCACCGGCACCGATTCGCCGTTGATGGACGCGCTGATGGAAGCCGCGCGCAACGGCAAGGAAGTGACCGTCGTCGTCGAGCTGCTCGCGCGCTTCGACGAGGAAACCAACATCAACTGGGCGTCGCAGCTCGAAGCCGTCGGCGCGCACGTCGTGTACGGCGTGGTCGGCCACAAGTGCCACGCGAAGATGATGCTGATCGTGCGGCGCGTCGTGCAGAACGGCAAGGCGTCGCTGCGCCGCTACGTGCACCTCGGCACCGGCAACTATCACCCGCGCACCGCCCGCCTCTACACCGACTTCGGCCTGATGACGGCCGACCAGAAAATCTGCGAGGACGTCCACCACGTCTTCCAGCAACTGACCGGGATCGGCGGCGAGCTCACGCTGCACGAGCTGTGGCAGTCGCCGTTCTCGCTGCATCCGCGCATCATCGAATCGATCCGCGCGGAGATCGACAATGCGCGCGCCGGCAAGCGCGCGCGCGTGGTCGCGAAGATGAACGCGCTGCTGGAGCCGTCGGTGATCGCCGCGCTGTACGAAGCGTCCCAGGCCGGCGTCAAGGTCGACCTGATCGTGCGCGGCGTGTGCGCGCTGAAGCCCGGCGTGCCGGGGCTGTCGGAAAACATCACGGTGCGCTCGATCGTCGGGCGCTTCCTCGAACACCACCGCATCTACTATTTCCACGCGGGCGGCGCCGAGGACGTCTATCTGTCGAGCGCCGACTGGATGGACCGCAACCTGTTCCGCCGCGTCGAAGTCGCGTTCCCGATCCGCGAGCGCAAGCTGAAGCGCCGCGTGATCGCCGAAGGGCTGTCGGTCTGCCTCGGCGACAACCAGTCGGCCTGGCAGATGCTCAGCGACGGCCACTACCGCCGGCGCCGTGCGGGCAAGACGCTCCGCAACGCGCAGCTCGGGCTGCTCGCGAAGTTCTGTTCGTAGACACGGGGCGGCGCGCGGTTTCGCGTACCGCGCCACCAAACAGAAAAGCACAGCCCACGGGCTGTGCTTTTCTGTTTGCGGCGTATTTGCGTTGGGATGCCGACGTCAGGCACCCGACTCGCGTCACGCGCTCATGCTTCGAACGCGGCCGGCCGGATCGCGATGATTCGCGAGGCCGGGAAGCGCGCGGTGAACGTGCTGCCGCGCCCCTCCTCGCTCTGCACGTACAGGTGCGAGTCGTGCCGCTGCAGCACGTGCTTGACGATCGCGAGGCCGAGCCCCGTGCCGCCCGTATCGCGCGAGCGGCTGCGGTCGACGCGGTAGAAGCGCTCGGTCAGCCGCGGCAGGTCGGCGGCCGGGATGCCGAAGCCGCTGTCGGTGACCGAGAACACGCCTTGCGCGCCCTCGCGCCGCCACGACACGAAGATCTTGCCACCGTCCGGCGTATAGCGGATCGCATTGGTCACGAGATTCGCGAACGCACTGAACACTTCGGTCTGCGCGCCCGTGACGCCGAGCGTCTCGTCGATCGTGAACGTAATCTCGTGATGCCCGTTCGACAGCGTCTGCGCATCCTCCTTCAGATGGTCGAACACGGCACGCATGTCGATCGCGTGATCCATCGGCGGCTTGCTTTCGCCCTCGAGCTTCGCGAGCACCAGCAGATCGGTGACGATGTGCCGCATCCGCGACGCCTGCTGCTCCATCATCTCGAGATAGCGCGCGCGATCTTCCCCGTTCAGCGGCAGTTCGCGCATCGTCTCGAGGAAGCCCGACAGCACGGTGAGCGGCGTCTTCAGTTCGTGCGACACGTTCGCGACGAAGTCGCGCCGCATCGCGTCGGTCCGCTCGAGCTCCGTGATGTCCTGCGTGAGCAGCAGCTTGCGGTTCTCGCCGTACGGAAACACCTGCACTTCCAGCACATTCTGCCGCGAGTCGCCCATCCCGCGCATCACGAGCGTCTCGTCGTAATGCTGCGCGTTCAGGTAGCGGACGAATTCCGGATGACGAACCAGGTTCGTGATGTGCTGGCGCAGGTCGCGCTTCGCATCGAGGCCGAAATGTACCTCGGCGATCGCGTTGCACCACTCGATCTGGTCATGATCGTCGAGCATCGCGACGCCGTTCGGCGACGCCTGGATCGCCTGGATGAAGCGCGAATGCTGCTGCTCGACCTGCCGCACCTGCGCATGCCACTGCTTCGCGAGCTTGTGCAGCCGATAGTAGATTTCACCCCAGATGCCCGGTGCGCTCGGCACCTCGCCGTAGACGGGCGCATCGAGCAGACGCCACAGGCGTTGCGTATGGAAGGTACTGAAGAAGCCCTGCGCGACCAGCATCACGACCGCGAACCCGAGGCCCGCGATCGGGCCGGCGAACACGCCGACCAATACGCTGATCAGCACGAGCAGCACGAGCGACACGAGAAAGCGCGCCCAGATGATGTTCATGTTTCAGCGCCCGAAAGAATGAACGACATGCCGTGGCACACGGCATGTCCGGATACGTTACGCGTGCTTGGCGAGCCGGTAGCCGCTGCCGCGCACGGTCTCGATCATCGCATCGCAACCGGCCGGTTTCAAGGCCGCGCGCAATCGTTTGATGTGGACGTCGACCGTACGCTCTTCGACGAACACGTGGTCGCCCCAGACCTGATCGAGCAGTTGCGTGCGGCTGTGCACGCGCTCCGGATGCGTCATGAAGAAATGCAGCAGGCGGAATTCGGTCGGGCCGAGATCGAGCTTGATCTCGCTGCCGTCGCCGTGCGCGGCGACCCGATGCGTGGCCGGATCGAGGCGCAGCCCGTTGATCGACACGACGTCCTCGGTCAGCTGCGGCGCGCGACGGCGCAGCACGGCCTTGATCCGCGCCATCAGTTCCTTCGGCGAGAACGGCTTCGTCACGTAGTCGTCCGCGCCGATCTCGAGGCCGAGCACCTTGTCCTGCTCGTCGCCCCGCGCGGTCAGCATGATGATCGGGATGTGCTTGGTCCGTTCGTTGTTGCGCAGGTCGCGCGCAAACGCAATGCCGGACTTGCCCGGCAGCATCCAGTCGAGCAGCACGAGGTCGGGCAGCACGTCGCTGATCAGGTTCTGCGCCTGCTCGGCGTTGTACGCGCGAATCGGGCAGTGACCGGCATGCTGGAGATTCACCGAGATCAGTTCGGAAATCGCGGGCTCATCTTCGACGACGAGAATGTTGCTGGGCATCGGCACCTCTGTTCTTCCTTACGGAGTCGATTAACTGTTGGCTTCGCGATCGAGCGTGTCGCGCGGCTGGTGCCGCACGTCGGTACCCTTCACGATGTAGATGATGAATTCGGCGATGTTCTTCGCGTGGTCGCCGATCCGTTCGATCGCCTTCGCGATGAACAGGTACTCGAGGCCGACCGAGATCGTGCGCGGGTCTTCCTGCATGTACGACACGAGCTTGCGCACGAACGCGCGGAATTCGAGGTCGATTTCCTTGTCGTCCTTGACGATCTGCGCGGCCGCTACCGTATCGAGGCGCGCGAACGCGTCGAGTGCGCGGCGCAGGATCGTCACGGCCATCTCGCCCGACACCTTGATCTCGGCGATGTTCACCGCACGCGCGGCCGGCTCGTCGATCAGGCGGCGCACGCGCTTCGCGATCTTCTCGGCCTCGTCGCCGGCGCGCTCGAGGTTCGTAATCGTTTTCGAAATCGACATCAGAAGACGCAGATCGCGCGCGGCCGGCTGTCTCCGCGCGATGATGTTGCCGCACTCCTGGTCGATGTCGACTTCCATCGCGTTCAGCGTTTCCTCGGCCGCGATCACCTTCTCGGCCGTCTCGCGGTCGAATTCGTTCAGCGCATGCATCGCACCGACGATCTGCGACTCGACGAGTCCGCCCATTTCCAGCACTTTCGACGACACGGCATTCAGGTCCGCGTCGAACTGGCTCGACAGATGTTTATCCGACATGGTTGTGATTCTCCGTCATCAGCCGAAACGGCCGGTGATGTAGTCTTCCGTTTCCTTGCGCACCGGCTTGATGAAGATCTTTTCGGTTTCGCCGAATTCGATCAGTTCGCCCAGGTACATGTAGGCCGTGTAGTCCGAGCAGCGCGCAGCCTGCTGCATGTTGTGCGTGACGATCACGACCGTGTAGTCGCTCTTCAGCTCCGCGATCAGCTCCTCGATGCGGCCCGTCGAGATCGGGTCGAGCGCCGAGCACGGCTCGTCGAGCAGCAGCACTTCCGGACGGATCGCGATACCGCGCGCGATGCACAGACGCTGCTGCTGGCCGCCGGACAGCCCGTAGCCGCTCTGGTTCAGCTTGTCCTTCACTTCGTTCCACAGCGCGGCCTTCGTCAGCGCCCACTCGACGCGATCGTCCATCTCCGAGCGCGTGAGCTTCTCGAACATCTTCACGCCGAACGCGATGTTGTCGTAGATCGACATCGGGAACGGGGTCGGCTTCTGGAACACCATGCCGATCCGCGCGCGCAGCAGCGAAATGTCGCGCTTGGTGGTCAGCAGGTTCTCGCCGTCCATCAGGATTTCGCCTTCGGCGCGCTGCTCCGGATAGAGCGCGTACATCTTGTTGAACGTGCGCAGGAGCGTCGACTTGCCGCAACCCGACGGACCGATGAACGCCGTCACCTTCCCTTCGGGAATGCGCAGGTTGATGTTCTTCAGCGCGTGGAACTTGTTGTAGAAGAAGTTGAGGTTGTTGACCTCGATCTTCGCGTTCAGCGGCGCCAGCGGACGGCCATGTGCCGCATCTTGCGTGCCGGCGGGCGCAGCGGTGCGCTCGACGGGATTCAGGTGGCTTTCTGCCATATTCATCGGATTGCTCCGCCGTTACTTTTTCGAGAAGATCGAGCGCGCCAGGATGTTGAGTCCGAGCACCCCGAGCGTGATCAGGAACACGCCCGCCCATGCGAGCGACTGCCATTCGGCGAACGGGCTCATCGCGAACTTGTAGATCGTCACGGGCAGGTTCGCCATCGGCTGGCTCATGTCCCACGAGAAGAACTGGTTCGACAGCGCGGTGAACAGCAGCGGCGCCGTTTCGCCGGCGATCCGCGCGATCGCGAGCAGCACGCCCGTGATGATGCCGCCCACCGATGCGCGCAGCGTGATCTTCAGCACCATTCGCCACTTCGGCGTGCCGAGCGCGAAGGCTGCTTCGCGCAGCGCGTTCGGCACGAGCTTCAGCATGTTCTCGGTCGTGCGGATCACGATCGGGATCTGCAGCAGCGCGAGTGCGATCACGCCGGCCCAGCCCGAGAAGCGCCCCGACTTCGCGACGACGATCGCGTACACGAACAGGCCGATGACGATCGACGGCGCCGACAGCAGGATGTCGTTGATGAAGCGGATCGTGCCCGCCAGCAGGTTCTTCTGGCCGTATTCGGCGAGATAGACGCCCGCGAGGATGCCGATCGGCGTGCCGACCAGCGTGCCGAAACCGCACAGCAGCAGGCTGCCGACGATCGCGTTCGCCAGACCGCCGCCTTCCGTGTTCGGTGCCGGCGTCGATTCGGTGAACAGCTGCAGCGACAGACCGCCGACGCCGAGATGCACCGTGGTGTAGAGAATCCATACAAGCCACAGCAGGCCGAACGCCATTGCGGCGAGCGACGCGGTCAGCGCGATCGCGTTGGTCACCTTGCGCTTGCGCTGCAGGCGGTTGCGCATCGCGTCGAGCGCGGCGCCGTTCGGCCCCGGGAAATTCATGACGGGCTCGCTCATTTCTTGCCCTCTCCTTTCTCGAGACGAAGCAGCAGCAGTTTGGAGATGGACAGCACGATGAACGTGATCACGAACAGGATCAGGCCCAGCTCCATCAGCGCGGACGTATGCAGGCCCGGTTCCGCTTCCGCGAATTCGTTCGCGAGCGCCGACGTGATGCTGTTGCCCGGCGCGAACAGCGACACGCTGTCGAGCAGGTTGGTGTTGCCGATCACGAAGGTCACGGCCATCGTTTCGCCGAGCGCGCGGCCGAGGCCGAGCATCACCCCGCCGATTACGCCGGTCTTCGTGTAGGGCAGCACGACCTTCCACATCACTTCCCACGTCGTGCAGCCGATCCCGTAGGCCGATTCCTTCAGCAGCACGGGCGTGACTTCGAACACGTCGCGCATCACCGATGCGATGTACGGGATGATCATGATCGCAAGGATCACGCCGGCGGCGAGAATGCCGATGCCGATCGGCGGGCCCGCCGTCAGCGGACCGAGCACCCACACGTCCTTGAACAGACGGCCGATCGGCTTCTGAAAGTATTCAGCGAAGATCGGCGCGAACACGAGCAGGCCCCACATGCCGTACACGATCGACGGAATCGCGGCGAGCAGCTCGATCGCGATGCCGAGCGGGCGACGCAGCCACACGGGCGACAATTCGGTGAGGAACAATGCGATGCCGAAGCTGACCGGCACCGCGATGACAAGCGCGATGAGCGACGTCACGATTGTGCCGTAGATCGGCACCACTGCACCGTAGATATCCGAGTTCGGATCCCACTCGGTTTGCAACAAGAAGCCGAGGCCGAACTTCTGGATGGTCGGCATCGACGCAATGATCAGGGAAACGATGATCCCGCCCAGCAGCAGCAGGGTCACGATCGCGGCGAGCCGTGCGAGGCCGCCGAACAGAACGTCTCCGAGACGGCTCGGCGCGCGTTGCTGCGCGACATCGGGCCGAGAAGACGTGTAGGAAATATCAGACATGGGCGCCTGTTCTGGATCGCCGGGCGCCGTGACGCCCGGCCTTACCGCACACACTGCCCGGCCGGCACGGCCGGGCAGCGAACCGCTGGATTGCTTACTCTGCGGCGACCGGCTTGCCCGATGCGTCCGTCACCTTCGTCTTCCACTGCTTGCGGATTTCCGTCTCGACCGACGACGGCAGCGAGATGTAGTCGAGGCTGTCGGCTGCCTTCTCGCCGTTCTTGAACGCCCAGCTGAAGAACTTCAGCGTTTCGGCACCCTGCTCCGGCTTGTCCTGCTTCGCGTGCAGCAGCACGAACGTCGCGCCGACGACCGGCCATGCTTCCTTGCCCGGCTGGTTCGTCAGGATCTGGTAGAACGACTTCGACCAGTTCGCGCCAGCAGCAGCAGCCTTGAACGTTTCGGTCTTCGGCTCGACCACCGTGCCCGTCGAGTTCTTCAGGGCCGTGTAGGTCATGTTGTTCTTCTTCGCGTACGCCCACTCGACGTAGCCGATCGCGCCCGGCAGACGCTGCACGAAGGCCGCGACGCCGTCGTTGCCCTTGCCGCCCGTGCCCGTCGGCCAGTTGACCGTCGTGCCTTCGCCGATCTTCGACTTCCACTCGTCGTTGACCTTCGACAGGTAGTTCGTCCAGATGAAGCTCGTGCCCGAACCGTCAGCGCGGCGAACGACCGCGATGTCCGTATCCGGCAGCTTGACCTTCGGGTTCAGCGCGGCGATCGCCGGGTCGTTCCACTTCTTGATCTTGCCGAGGTAGATGTCGCCGAGCACCGGGCCCGACAGCGTCAGTTCGCCGGCCTTCACGCCCGGCACGTTGACGACCGGCACCACGCCGCCGACCACCGTCGGGAACTGGAACAGGCCTTCCTTCGCGAGCTCTTCATCCTTCAGCGGCGCGTCCGAACCGGCAAAATCGACCGTCTTCGCGTTGATCTGCTTGAGGCCGCCCGACGAACCGATACCCTGGTAGTTCACCTTCGCGCCGCCGGACTGCTGGTAGTCGGCAGCCCATTTCGTATAGATCGGCATCGCGAACGTGCTGCCTGCGCCCGTGATGTCGGCAGCTTGCGCGGCGACTGCGAAAAGCGCGCCAGCCAGGCCGGCAATCGCGGTTTGCATCAATTTCATGAGACCTCCAGTGTGTGAGCGGATGACTACGGCACCGCGAAGGTTAGGGGCTCCTCATGACGATAATGTGACAATCGATGAAACTGGTGTGACAGTAGCATGACTGGTTGAAAGGGAGTATCGGGCCCTGTGAGGGCGGCCGCGCAAGGGCAGCGCGGCGGGAATGACGGCAAGAATTACCGGTCAGGAAGGGCTGTTCGGTACCCGCTGATGCGAGGCCCGGAGCGAAACATATGCACCGCACGTGGGGGCAGGAAAACCCATCGCCACAGCCAATGCAATTCAGGGTCGGATGTTTTCCTCCGTCAGACGAAATCCGCGCCGAAGTCGCCCTCTATTTAATAGCGCAAACCTTTGCGTCTGACGAATTGCGGCGCCTGAGAGCGCCGCCCGTCGAATCACCAAAGAGGCGGCGCGCACACGGCCTGACCGTCGCGCGCCGTCACCGGTTCGGCTCAGCTTGTCGCCGCGCGCACCGCGTCGGCAATCGCTTCCGCGTGAAGGGTCGCGTCGGCCGCATGCTGTGCCTCGACCATCACGCGCAGCACGGGCTCGGTGCCCGACGCGCGGATCAGCACACGGCCGCGGCCGGCGAGCGCGCTTTCGGCTGCGTCGATCGCCGCGCGAATCGATACGCTGCCCTTCCAGTCGGCACCCGCCTTCATCCGCACGTTGATCAGCTTCTGCGGGAACAGCGTGACGCCGTCCAGCATCTGCGCAAGCGTGCGGCCGCTGCGCTTGAGCGCGGCCAGCACGAGCAGCGCCGACACGATGCCGTCGCCGGTCGAATGGCGGTCGAGCGACAGGATGTGGCCTGAGCCTTCCGCGCCAAGCTGCCAGCCGCGCTCGCGCAGCTGTTCGAGCACGTAGCGGTCGCCAACGGCCGCACGCACGAACTGCACGCCCTCACGCTGCAGCGCGACCTCGACCGCGAGGTTCGTCATCAGCGTGCCGACCGCGCCGTCGACCTTGCCGGCGGTCGCAATCCGGTCCTTCACGAGCACGTAGAGCAACTCGTCGCCGTTGTACAGCCGGCCCGTCGAATCGACGACCTGCAGGCGGTCCGCATCGCCGTCGAGCGCGATGCCGAGGTCCGCATGGTTCGCCCGCACGGCACGCACCAGTGCGTCGGGCGCCGTCGCGCCGACACCGTCGTTGATGTTGAAGCCGTTCGGCGCGACGCCGATCGGGATCACGTCCGCGCCGAGTTCGTGGAATACGTGCGGTGCGATCTGGTACGCGGCGCCGTGGGCGCAGTCGATCACGAGCTTCAGCCCGCGCAGGTCGTATGCAGCCGGGAACGTGCTCTTGCAGAACTCGATGTAGCGGCCGGCCGCGTCGTCGAGGCGGCGCGCCTTGCCGAGCCGGTCCGACGACGCGCATTCGAGCGGCTTGTCGAGCCATGCTTCGATCTCGGCCTCGGTATCGTCGGGCAGCTTGTTGCCATCGGCCGAGAAGAACTTGATCCCGTTGTCCTGATACGGGTTGTGCGATGCGCTGATCACGACACCGGCCGACAGGCGCAGCGCGCGCGTCAGGTATGCGACGCCCGGCGTCGGCATCGGGCCGGCCAGCATCACGTCGACGCCTGCCGCCGAAAAACCGGCCTCGAGCGCGGCCTCGAGCATGTAGCCCGACACGCGCGTGTCCTTGCCGATCAGCACCGTCGGACGTACCCCCGCCGCGACGTCGGCCGCGCCGGCCAGTACCTTGCCGGCTGCATAGCCGAGACGCAACACGAAATCAGGCGTGATGGGCGCATCGCCCACCGTGCCGCGAATGCCGTCCGTGCCGAAATATCGACGTCCCATGGCGAACCTTCCTCCTTCGTCTTTCTGACTTCTGACTTATCGTTGCCGCGCGGCTTCGCGCACGGCGTTCCAGACCTTCAGTGCATCGACCGTCGCCGCGACGTCGTGCACACGCACGATCGCCGCACCGCGCCCGACCGCGCACAACGCGGCCGCCACGCTCGCCGCGACGCGTTCGATCGGCGGCTTGCCGCCGATCACCGCGCCGAGCATCGACTTGCGCGACATGCCCGCGAGAATCGGATACGCGCGCCCGTCGGGCCGCGCGGGCGCCGTGTCCGGCAACGCGGCCAGCAGCGCGTAGTTGTCATCGACCACGGCCTTGCCGAATCCGAACCCGGGGTCGACGCAGATCCGTTCCGGCGCGACGCCCGCGTCGCGCAGCGCCTGCACGCGTGCGGCGAGAAAGTCGCGCACGTCGGTCACGACGTCGCCGTAGTCGGGCTCGCCGACCTGCATCGTCTGCGGCTCGCCGAGCATGTGCATCGCGCACAGCCCGCCGTTGCCTTCGCGCACGGCGTCGATCGCACCCGGCTGGCGGAACCCCCATATGTCGTTGATCATATCCGCGCCGGCAGCGAGCGCCGCACGCATCACGTCCGGCTTGTAGGTGTCGATCGAAAGCGGTACGTTCAGTGGCCGCAGCGCTTCGACGAGCGGGATCACGCGCGCGAGTTCCTCGTCGAGCGGCACGGGCGGCGCACCGGGACGCGTCGACTCGCCGCCGATGTCGATCAGGTCGACGCCTTCGGCGATCATCCGCTCGGCCTGGCGCAGCGCATCGTCGCGCGCGAGGAAGCGGCCGCCGTCGGAAAACGAATCGGGGGTGGCGTTGAGAATGCCCATCACGAGCGGGCGTTCGAACGTCAGCGAGAAACGGCCGCACTGGAGCGGCGCGGGAATGGAGGCTGGAACTGCGGATTCGGGCACGGGCGGGAGACGTTGATGAATGCAAAACGGGCCGGTGTGAAGCCACACCAGCCCGTGAACGGCGCTACGGCGAAGGTCAGGCGGGCGAAGCAGGCGCCGGCGCGTTGCCGGGCTTCACTTCGGCAGCCGTGCCGCCACCCGACGAATCGCCACCGACGGCCGGCGAGCTCTTCGGCGAGCGCGGCGGACGCCCTTCCATGATGTCGTTGATCTGATCGGCGTCGATCGTCTCCCACTCCATCAGCGCGGCCGTCATTGCCTCGACCTTATCGCGGTTCTCTTCGAGCAGGCGACGCGCAAGGCCGTACTGTTCGTCGAGCACTCGACGGATTTCGCTGTCGACCTTCTGCTGCGTCGCTTCCGAGATCGTGCGGGTGAAGCCGCGGCCAAACGGGCTGCTGTCGTTCTCGTCGTCGACGTAGACCATCGGTCCGAGCGCATCGGTCATGCCGAAACGCGCCACCATCGCACGCGCCGTCTGCGTCGCCTTGTTGAAGTCGTCCGACGCGCCGGTGCTGATCAGGTTCAGGAACAGCTCCTCAGCCACGCGGCCGCCGAACAGGATCGCCAGGCGGTCGAGCAGGTAGTCCTTCGAGTAGGTCTCGTTGTCATGCTCCGGCAGCTGCCACGTGACACCCAGCGCGCGACCGCGCGGGATGATCGTGACCTTGTGCACCGGGTCGGCCTTCGGCAGCAGCTTCGCGATCACCGCGTGGCCCGACTCGTGGTAAGCCGTCGCACGCTTCGCTTCTTCGCGAATCACCGCCGACTTGCGCTCCGGACCCATGAAGATCTTGTCCTTCGCGTCCTCGAAATCCTGCATCTCGACGATGCGCTTGCCGCGACGTGCGGCGAACAGCGCCGCTTCGTTCACGAGGTTCGCGAGATCGGCACCCGAGAAGCCCGGCGTGCCGCGCGCGATGACCGCTGCGTCGACGTCGTTCGCGATCGGCACCTTGCGCAGGTGCACGCGCATGATCTGCTCGCGGCCGCGGATGTCCGGCAGGCCGACATAGACCTGGCGGTCGAAACGGCCCGGACGCAGCAGTGCCTTGTCGAGCACGTCGGAACGGTTGGTCGCGGCGATCACGATCACGCCCGAGTTCGCTTCGAAGCCATCCATCTCGACCAGCATCTGGTTCAGCGTCTGCTCGCGCTCGTCGTTGCCGCCGCCCATGCCGGCGCCGCGATGACGACCGACCGCGTCGATTTCGTCGATGAACACGATACACGGTGCGTGCTTCTTCGCCTGCTCGAACATGTCGCGCACACGGGCCGCGCCGACGCCGACGAACATTTCGACGAAGTCGGAACCCGAGATGCTGAAGAACGGCACCTTCGCTTCACCGGCGATCGCGCGGGCGAGCAGCGTCTTGCCGGTACCCGGGGGGCCGACGAGCAGCACGCCGCGCGGAATGCGACCGCCCAGCTTCTGGAATTTCTGCGGGTCGCGCAGGAAGTCGACGAGCTCGGACACTTCTTCCTTCGCTTCGTCGCAGCCCGCGACGTCGGAGAAGTTCACCGCGTTGTTGTTCTCGTCGATCAGCCGCGCCCGCGATTTCCCGAACGAAAATGCGCCGCCTTTGCCGCCTCCCTGCATCTGTCTCATCATGTAGAACCAGAACACGATGATCAGGATCGTCGGCCCGAGGTAGTACAACGCGGACATCAGCGCGTTCGGTTCGTCATCGGCCTTGCCGCTGACCTGCACGCCGTACTTCATCAGATCGCCGACCATCCAGATGTCGCCGGGCGACACGATCTGGTATTTTTGGCCATCAGCCGGAGTGACGGTGAGGTTGCGCCCCTGCACGATGACGTTCTTGACCTTGCCGTTCTTGGCGTCGTCCATGAACTGCGAATAGGACACACCTTCCTGGACGCGGGGCTTGTCGAACTGCTTGAACACCGTAAACAGCACCAGTGCGATCACCAGCCACACCGCTGCCTTCGAAAACATATTGTTGTTCAAAGCACCACTCCTTCACTCGTAGACGAGCGCCTACATTTTCCTTGCGGCGCTCCTCGGTCATTCTAATCCAGTCCGACCACCCCTGCCATAAGCATTGACAACCGTCGCAATAGCGCTTCGCTTGTCTGGCAAGGGCCGGAGCCCGTTTGCGGCACAGCGCTCCGCGTCACCGCGGATGCTTCAGTTGCCGGCCCAAAATGAACGTTTCGGACGATTTGTCGCGGGACGCCTTCGGCTTGCGCGGCGCGACGATCTTAAACTGCTGTTTGAACTTTTCGACGATCTGGCTGTAGCCGCTGCCGTGGAAACACTTCACGAGCAGCGCACCTTCCGGCTTCAGATGATTCTGCGCAAATTCGAGCGCCAGATCGCACAGATGCTCGATGCGCGCCGCGTCCGCCGAGGCCACGCCTGAAAGGTTGGGGGCCATGTCCGAAATAACAAGGTCCACCGAGCGGCCTTCGAGCACTTCCTCCAGCCGGTGAAGAACCTCGTCCTCGCGGAAGTCGCCCTGGAGGAAGTGGACGTCGGCGATCGGTTCCATCGGCAGGATGTCGAGCGCCACGATCGTGCCGTCGATGCCGCCTTCGCGCTCCGCGTCACGCTTCTTGCCCTGCGCGAGCTTGTTGCGGGCATACTGGCTCCAACTGCCCGGCGTCGCGCCGAGATCGACGATCACCTGGCCCGGACGGATCAGCTTGTCCTGCTCGTCGATTTCCTTCAGCTTGTACGCGGCACGCGCGCGATAGCCCTCCCGCTGCGCCATTTTGACGTACGGGTCGTTGATGTGATCGTGCAGCCAGTGCTGGTTAAAGCGGTTTTTTGCCATTCGAGAGAGAGATTGCTGCTATTTGCTTCGTGAAGCCGTGCTTTTGGCGGATAATACGCGTCTTCTTCGCGCGGCTACGGCCCCTTCCAGGGCCCAAGCCGCGATTTTACGTGGTTTCGGCGCGCGGCTGATGCGGTAACTTCCCGCGATTCGCTTCTGATGCAGCGCGCCCCTATTTAGATTTCGACATTTCCATGCCCGCCCTTTCGCTTTCCCCCGCCGAGCGCTCCGCGCTGCGCTCCCAGGCCCATGCGCTCAAGCCCGTCGTGCTGATCGGCGCCGAAGGGCTGACCGACGCCGTGCTGAAGGAAATCAAGGTACACCTCGCCGCGCACCAGTTGATCAAGATCCGTGTGTTCGGTGACGAGCGCGACGAGCGCGTCGCCATTTACGACGAGATCTGCGACCGCCTGAACGCGGCGCCGATCCAGCACATCGGCAAGCTGCTGGTGATCTGGAAGCCCGAGGCTGCCGTGGCGGCCCCGACCCGCGGTCGTCGTGCCGGCGCGCTGCCGAGCGCAGCCGAAGCCGTCGACGACAAGAAAGGCCGTGCGCCGCGCACCGTCAAGGTCGTCAAGGTGTCGCCGAACGCGAGCCCCGTGCGTCGTCCGAAGCCGACCAAGGTCGTCGTGCGCGGCAACGAGCGCGTGACGGCGGGCGGCAACGTGAAGCGCGCGAAAAAGCGCCAGGCCAGCACGAAGCGGCCGCACCAGGACAAGTAATCCTGCCGCGCGGCACGGGGCAGCCCGTGCTGCCCTGCCGGTGCGGCGCTCAGGCCGTTCAGGCGTCTTGCGCCGGCAAACGCCAGATCAGCATCAGCCCCAGCACGCTCTCGACGAGATAGAACAGGCTCGAGACGCCGTGCAGCATCCCGAAGCGGCTCGCATACGGCGAGTTCGCGATATCGGTGCCCGCCTCCATCGCGGCCACCCGCAGCGCGTTCATGAACGGCTGCAGCGCGAAATACCCGACCAGCACGCACGCGACCATCGCCGCGACGATCCAGCGCACGCGACGGTAATCACCGCTGCCGCGCCGCACCTGCTGGTTCGACAGCGCGAGCAGCAACACACCGCATACGACACCGAGGATCGCCTCGATGCGAAACAACTGGGCGGCGACCGTGCCGGCCGTCATCCGCTCCAGCGTCTTGAACAGCACGGGCGCGACCGCATACCCGATCGTCAGCAGGCTGCCGACCCACACGGCCGACAGCAGACGGAACACGCGATGCGGCATCACGTCGCCCCGCTTCAGATGTAGCTGACCGAGATGATTTCGTATTCGCGCACGCCGCTCGGCGCCTGCACGGCCGCGACGTCGCCTTCGGACTTGCCGATCAGTGCGCGTGCGATCGGCGAGCTGACCGAGATCAGGCCGTGATCGATGTCGGCTTCGTCGTCACCGACGATCTGGTACTTGACGGTGTCGCCGGACTCGAGATCCTCGAGTTCGACCGTCGATGCGAAAACCACTCGGCCTTCGGCGTCGAGCACGGTGGGATCGATGACCTGCGCGGCCGACAGCTTCGATTCGAGTTCCGCGATACGACCCTCGATGAAGCCCTGCTTTTCCTTCGCGGCATCGTATTCGGCGTTTTCGGACAGGTCGCCCTGTGCGCGGGCCTCCGCGATCGCGTTGATCACGGCCGGCCGCTCGACGGACTTGAGGCGCTGCAATTCATCGCGCAGGAGTTCTGCGCCACGCTTTGTCAACGGAATGGTGCTCATAAACGGCTCAATCGCTAAAAACGGCTTTAAAAAAAATCACCGCGATTAAGCGCATTTCCGGCGAACCGGAAACACCGCTTAATCGCGGCACGTGTTGCTTCGACAGGTAACTGACCGCTTAGTTTAGGCGAGCGTGAAGACCTTGTAAATCATAGACTTCCAGATCCTTCAGGTAGCGCAAGCCTTCGACGGCCGCGCGCGCGCCCGACATCGTCGTGTAGTACGTGACCTTGTGCGCCTGCGCACTCATGCGGATCGAACGCGAATCGGCGATCGCCTGGCGCGTCTCGTCGACCGTCGTGAACACGAGTGCGATCTCGCCGTTCTTGATCATGTCGACGATGTGCGGACGGCCGTCCTTCACCTTGTTGACGACCTTCACCGGCACGCCGGCCGCTTCGATCGCGGCAGCCGTGCCCTTGGTCGCGACGATCGGGTAGCCGAGGTCGTGCAGCATGCGCGCGACTTCGACCGCCTTCGGCTTGTCGGCGTCCATCACGGTCAGCAGCACCGTGCCCGACTCCGGCAGGCGCGAACCGGCCGCGAGCTGCGACTTGAACAGCGCCTCGCCGAACGTCTGGCCGACGCCCATCACTTCGCCGGTCGAACGCATTTCAGGCCCGAGGACCGGATCGACGGTCGGGAACTTCACGAACGGGAACACCGCTTCCTTCACGCTGAAATACGGCGGCTCGACTTCCTTCGTCACGCCCTGCTGCGCGAGCTTCTGGCCGACCATCGCGCGCGCCGCGATCTTTGCGAGCGGGAGGCTGGTCGCCTTCGACACGTACGGCACCGTGCGCGATGCGCGCGGGTTCACTTCGAGCACGTAGATGATGTCCTGCTTCGACCCGTCCGCCTGCGGCACCTGCTGGATCGCAAACTGCACGTTCATCAGGCCGACCACGTTCAGCGCCTTCGCCATCGCACCCGTCTGGCGCTTCAGTTCGGCGACCGTTTCCTTCGACAGCGAGTACGGCGGCAGCGAGCATGCCGAGTCGCCCGAGTGAACGCCCGCCTGCTCGATGTGCTCCATCACGCCGCCGATGAACACGGCTTCGCCGTCGCAGATGCAGTCGACGTCGCACTCGATCGCGTCGTTCAGGAAGCGGTCGAGCAGCACCGGCGAATCGTTCGACACCTTCACGGCCTCGCGCATGTAGCGCTCGAGGTCGCGCGGCTCGTGGACGATTTCCATCGCGCGGCCGCCCAGCACGTACGACGGGCGCACGACCAGCGGATAGCCGATTTCCTCGGCGAGCTTGAGCGCTTCGTCTTCGGCGCGTGCGGTGCGGTTCGGCGGCTGGCGCAGGCCGAGGTCCTGCAGCAGCTTCTGGAAGCGTTCGCGGTCTTCGGCCGCATCGATCATGTCCGGCGACGTGCCGACGATCGGCACGCCGTGCGCCTCGAGGTCGAGCGCGAGCTTCAGTGGCGTCTGGCCGCCGTACTGGACGATCACGCCGACCGGCTTTTCCTTGTCGACGATCTCGAGCACGTCTTCCAGCGTCAGCGGCTCGAAGTACAGGCGGTCGGACGTGTCATAGTCGGTCGACACCGTTTCCGGGTTGCAGTTGACCATGATCGTTTCGTAGCCGTCCTCGCGCATCGCGAGCGCTGCGTGCACGCAGCAGTAGTCGAACTCGATGCCCTGGCCGATCCGGTTCGGGCCGCCGCCCAGCACCATGATCTTCTTGTTGGTGGTCGGCTGCGCCTCGCACTCTTCCTCGTAGGTCGAGTACATGTAGGCCGTCTTGGTCGCGAACTCGGCCGCGCAGGTGTCGACGCGCTTGTACACCGGACGCACGTTGAGTTCGATGCGGCGGCGGCGCACGTCTTCCGGCGTCGCGCCGAGCAGCTTCGCGAGGCGGCGGTCGGAGAAGCCGCTCTGCTTCAGGTAGCGCAGCTCGTCGAACGTCAGCGACGCGAGCGTGCGGCCCGCGAGCGCCTTTTCCTTCAGGATGATCTGCTCGATCTGATGGAGGAACCACGGATCGATCGCGGTTTCCGCGAAGATTTCCTCGGCCGTCATGCCGATGCGGAACGCGTCGCCGACATACCAGATGCGGTCCGGGCCCGGCTCGTGGATCTCGATCGCGATCTCGTCGCGGTTGGTCGACTTCTCGTCGAGACCGTCGACGCCGACTTCGAGGCCGCGCAGCGCCTTCTGGAACGACTCCTGGAACGTGCGGCCGATCGCCATCACTTCGCCGACCGACTTCATCTGCGTGGTCAGGCGCGAATCGGCTTCACGGAACTTCTCGAATGCGAAACGCGGGATCTTCGTGACGACGTAGTCGATCGTCGGCTCGAACGACGCCGGTGTCTGGCCGCCGGTGATTTCGTTCTTCAGCTCGTCGAGCGTGTAGCCGACCGCCAGCTTGGCCGCGACCTTCGCGATCGGGAAGCCGGTCGCCTTCGATGCGAGCGCCGACGAACGCGACACGCGCGGGTTCATCTCGATGACGACCATGCGGCCGTCCTTCGGATTGATCGAGAACTGCACGTTCGAGCCGCCGGTGTCGACGCCGATCTCGCGCAGCACCGCGAGCGATGCGTTACGCAGGATCTGGTATTCCTTGTCGGTGAGCGTCTGCGCCGGCGCGACCGTGATCGAGTCGCCGGTGTGCACGCCCATCGGGTCGAGGTTTTCGATCGAGCACACGATGATGCAGTTGTCGGCGCGGTCGCGCACGACTTCCATCTCGTATTCCTTCCAGCCGAGCAGCGACTCTTCGATCAGCAGCTCGCGCGTGGGCGACAGGTCGAGACCGCGCTTGCAGATCTCTTCGAACTCTTCGCGGTTGTACGCAATGCCGCCGCCCGAGCCGCCGAGCGTGAACGACGGACGGATCACGACCGGGTAGCCGCTGCCGCCCGTCTCCGCCATGATCTCGGCGTGCACCTTGGTCGCCTCTTCCATCGAGTGCGCGATGCCCGACTTCGCGGAGCCGAGACCGATCTTGGTCATCGCTTCCTTGAATTTCTGGCGGTCTTCCGCCTTGTCGATCGCTTCCGGCGACGCGCCGATCAGTTCGACGCCGAACTTCTCGAGCACGCCGTGGTGGTGCAGGTCGAGCGCGCAGTTCAGCGCGGTCTGGCCGCCCATCGTCGGCAGGATCGCGTCCGGGCGCTCCTTCTCGATGATGCGTGCGACGACTTCCCACGTGATCGGCTCGATGTAGGTCACGTCGGCCGTGTTCGGGTCGGTCATGATCGTCGCCGGGTTGCTGTTGACGAGAATGACCTTGTAGCCCTCCTCACGCAACGCCTTGCAAGCCTGCGCGCCCGAATAGTCGAACTCGCACGCCTGGCCGATGATGATCGGGCCGGCGCCGATGATGAGGATGCTTTTGATGTCTGTGCGTTTTGGCATGGCTTGTGAATTCAGTAAGTAATCTTTGTCGTGGCGTTGTCGCGGATCGGCGGTTGCGCTCAGCTCATGGTGGCGAGCGCGAGCTTCACCGAGAAACCGATGAACAGGCCGCCCACGCTGCTCGCCGCGCCCGCCGCGAGCTTGCGGCGGCGGCGGAAATGCTCGGCGAGCCGCGCGCCCGCGAAGATCAGCGTGCTCAGGTACAGGAAGCTCGCGCATTGCGCGATCGCCCCGAGCACGACGAACGACAGCGCGGGATGCGGGAACGCCGGGTCGACGAACTGGATGAAGAACGAGATGAAGAACAGGATCGCCTTCGGATTCAGGAGGCTCACGATCAGCGCCTTGCGGAATGGCCGCTCGCCGTCGACCGCACGCGGTGCATCGGCCGGCGCATCGGCGCGCGCGCGCAGCTTCTGCCACGCGCTGCGCAGCATCCCCGTGCCGATGTACAGCAGGTACGCGGCACCGCCGTACTTGACGACGGAGAACAGCAGCGGGTTCGCCTTCAGCAGCGACGCGACGCCCGCGGCGGACAGCACCATCAGCACCGTGTCGCCCAGGAACACGCCGCAGGCCGCGCGATAGCCGGCCTTCACGCCGCGCTGGGCCGCAAGCGACAGCACGTACATCGAGTTCGGCCCCGGCAGCAGGATGATGAAGATCACGCCGAACACGTAGGTCCAGATATCCGTGATGCCGAGTGCGTGGCCGAACATGATGCGAATCTCCCGTTCTTCGGTTGCTTCAGTCGCGTCAGGCGTTGCGCTGCTTCGCCGCGTCCATCAGTGCGGTGAAACGGTCGAACAGATACGCGATGTCGTGCGGGCCGGGCGACGCTTCCGGGTGACCCTGGAAGCAGAATGCCGGCTTGTCGGTCAGCTCGAAACCCTGCAGCGTGCCGTCGAACAGCGAAACGTGCGTCACGCGCGCGTTGGCCGGCAGCGAATCCGCGTCGACCGCGAAACCGTGGTTCTGCGACGTGATGACCACGCGACCGTCGCCGAGATCCTTCACCGGGTGGTTCGCGCCGTGGTGGCCCGTCTTCATCTTCAGCGTCTTCGCGCCGACCGCGAGGCCCATGATCTGGTGGCCGAGGCAGATGCCGAAGGTCGGCACACCGCGCTCGATGAACTCCTTGGCCGCCGCGATCGCGTAGTCGCACGGCTCCGGGTCGCCCGGGCCGTTCGACAGGAAGATGCCGTCCGGATTCAGCGCGAGCGCGTCGGCCGCGCTCGCCTCGGCCGGCAGCACCGTCACGTGGCAGCCGCGCTCCGCGAGCATGCGCAGGATGTTGTACTTGACGCCGAAGTCGTACGCAACGACGCGGTACTTCGGCGCTTCCTGCATGCCGTAGCCGCTGCCGAGGCGCCATTCGGTCTGCTTCCACTCGAACGGCTTCGTGGTCGACACGACCTTCGCGAGATCCATGCCCGCGAGGCCGGGGAACGAGCGAGCGAGTTCGATCGCCTTCGCCTCGTCGTTCGAGCCGGCCAGGATGCAACCGTTCTGCGCGCCCTTGTCGCGCAGGATACGGGTGAGCTTGCGGGTATCGATGCCGGCGATCGCGACGACGCCTTCGTCGCGCAGGTAGTCGCCGAGCGTGCGGTCCATGCGGAAATTCGATGCGAGCGTCGGCAGATCACGGATGATCAGGCCGGCGGCATGGACTTTCGTGGCTTCGACATCTTCGGCGTTGACGCCGACGTTGCCGATATGCGGGTAGGTGAGCGTGACGATCTGACGCGCGTAGCTCGGATCAGTCAGGATTTCCTGATAGCCGGTAATCGCGGTGTTGAACACGACTTCACCGATCGTGTGGCCTTCGGCCCCGATCGAATAACCACGAAAGACCGTGCCGTCGGCGAGTGCAAGCAAGGCGGGAGAAAAAGACGGCAACACGGGAGGCTCCTTGGGGAACACCCTGCTGCCGACCTGTTTACCCTGCCGCGCGAGCGCCGCGCTGCATAGGCGCGCGGAGTCGCTAGCTGGACGCGACCTGCTGTGTCGGCACGCGAACCCGGCGCGTGGCGCACGAGGCTTCGCGGCATCGCCCGACAGGCGGCGTGCGGCGTGCGGCGGATGAACGGGATAAGTGAGGTAGGCGCTAGGGTGCGAGGTTGATCAGCACAAACTTTCAAATTATAGCCCGAAAATGACCTTATCTTCAATTGATATGGCCGTCCGATCACGCATGCGGCGCGCGCAATGCCGTGGCATCAGGCGCGACATTCCTTGCTGCGGCCCCGTTTCCGCAGCCGCCCTACCCGTCAGCGTACCGCCGGATCAACGTGCTTGCCAGCACTGCGCGCGGGCCACACGTACCAGACCGCGCTGGCAAGCTGCAGCGCGAGCAGCACGCTCCACGCGGTGACGTGGGCGGCAGCCGGGTAATGGCCGTCGACGGCCGGCCAGTGCGACAGCACCGCGCCGATACCGATCTGGAACGCAAAGATCAGCACGAAGATCACGAGCGTCAGTGTCGTATTCGCGCGGCCGATCAGATGGGCCGGGAAGTGACCGGCAAGCACAGCATAGGTCAGGATCCCGACGCCGCCGAACATTCCGTAGGCCGCCCACAGCACGGCCGGCGGCAGCGGCACGCGCGCGACGATCGCGATTTGCGTGGCGACGAACAGCACCATGCCGACGCCGCAAAATGCCTGGACGGACACCCCGCGGCGCTCGAGCACGCGCGCCGCCGCGCCGAAACCGACACAGCCGGCCATCATCGCGAAGCCGAGCACCGACACGAGCCGCGCGGCGCGCTGCGCATCGAATCCCGCGACGTCGCGCAGGTACGGACCGACCCACAGTGACTGCATCGCGTAGAACACGCCCTGCGTGACGATCGAGAATGACGAGATCTTCCAGAATGCGCGGCTGCCCAGGATGTGCCACGTGCCCTTGAACTGGCTGACGAGCCCGCCCTGATGGCGCGGCCGCTCGGCTTCCGGCGCACCAAAGCCGATCGCGGCCGCGACGACGACCGTCAGCACCGCGAGGCCGCCGCAGATCACACGCCAGCTCGTGACGCCGAGCAGCCAGGTCAACGGCGAGCCGACCGCGACGCCGCCCAGGCCGCCGACGGCCATCACGAGACCGTTGACGAGCGGCAGCCGGCCGACCGGAAAATGCTGCGCGAGCGCCTTGAACGCCGCACCGAGACACACCGATACGCCGACGCCGATCAGCAGCCGGCCGACCATCATCGTGCCGAGGTCGTGCGCGACGCCAAACACGGCGGCACCGGCGGCCGCGAACAGCAACATCCCGGCCGTCACGCGGCGCGGGCCGAAATGGTCGAGCAGCACGCCGGCCGGAATCTGCGCGCCGGCAAAACCGAGGAAATAGAGACTGGTGAGCAGTCCGAGATCGGCGGCCGATAGCCCGAGCTCGTGCGTGACGAACGACGCGAAGCCGAGATTGACGCCGCGGAACACATAGGACACGAAATATCCGACCGCAAACAGCGCGAGCACCCTCACCTGCACCGACGACATCGCTCCTCCTCGTGATCCGATCCCGGCCCCGCGAAGCAGCGACCCCGCTGCCGCGCACAAACGAAAACGCCGTCACCTCGGTGACGGCGTTGCTTCGTATTTCATCGGATGATAACGCAAACACACGGTCCGGCCGGACCGCCGCGCCGCGGTCGCGCTACTTCTTCTTGCCCTTGCTTGCAGCGGCCTTCGGCGCTGCCTTGGCCGGCGCCGCCTTCGCGGGAGCAGCCTTCGCGGGAGCAGCCTTCGTCGCGCGAGCCGCCGGCTTCGCGGCACCGCGCTTCGCGCCGCGCGACTTGCCGCCAACGGACAGGCTCGCACGCTCGATATGCGCGCCGGAGGTCGACGTCGCGATCCGCTCCGGACCCGGCTCGGCCGGCACCGCGCGGCCGACCGGCACGTGCAGCACGAGCGCCTGGCCCGGCATCGCGAGATCGCGATGCGTGCGGTTCCATGCCTTCAGCTGGCCGACCGACACGCCGTAGCGGCCGGCGATCGCCGCCATCGACTGCTTGCGGCGCACGCGGATCAGCATCTTGCGCGTGTCGGGTACGTCGGGCTCCATCGCGAGTACGCCGTTTTCCGCAACGTCCGCGCTGATGTCCTCGTCGTCGTCATCGCCGCGCGGCACGACGATCGTCGAGCCCGGCTTCAGGCGCATGCCGGCGGGAATCTTGTTGACCGACATCAGCGTATCGGCGTCGACACCGATCTTCTCGGCGATCGCGGCCGGGCGCGCGCGCTCGCTGACCGTATAGGTGGTCCACGTCGACAACTGGCCGTTGTAAGCCTTCAGGTTCTTCTCGAACGCTGACGCGTTGTCGAACGGCAGCAGGATCTGCGGCTCGGTCGCGCCGAGGATCACCGGCTTCGAGAACGACGGGTTCAGCGAACGGAACTCGTCGAGCGACAGGTTCGCGAGCTTCGCGGCCACCGCCACGTCGATGTCGCGCGACGTCGTGACCGTCACGAAATACGGGTGGTTCGGGATCTCCGGCAGCGTCAGGCCGAACTGCTGCGGATTCGCGATGATGTTCTTCACCGCCTGCAGCTTCGGCACGTAGTTGCGCGTCTCGTTCGGCATCCGCAGGCTCTGGTAGTCGGTCGGCAGGCCGGCCGCCTGGTTGCGTGCGATCGCACGCTGCACGTTGCCCTCGCCCCAGTTGTACGCGGCCAGCGCCAGATACCAGTCGCCGAACATGTCATGCAGGCGCGACAGGTAGTCGAGCGCGGCGCTCGTCGACGCGAGCACGTCGCGTCGTTCATCCTGCCACATGTTGCGCTTCAGGTTGTACGTGCGGCCGGTGCCCGGCATGAACTGCCACATGCCGGCCGCCTTCGCGACCGACAGCGCCTGCGGGTTGTAGGCGGATTCGATGAACGGCAGCAGCGCGAGCTCGGTCGGCATGTGGCGCGCTTCGAGCTCCTCGACGATGTGGTACAGATATTTCTGCGAGCGCTCGGTCATGCGCTGCACGTAATCGGGACGCTGCGTGTACCAGGTCGTCTGCATGTCGACGAGGTCGCTCTGCAGGTCGGGCATCTGGAAGCCGCGACGGATACGGCCCCAGAGATCGGAATCTGCACTGGTCAGGTCGCCGACGGATTGCTTGTCGACGTCGACAGTTTCTTTGGCGGTGGCTGATTTACGGAGGTAGTTGGACGCTGCCTGCGAATCGGCGGCGTTGTTGGCGACAGGAGCCTGGCTCGCACAAGCGGCGAGCAGCAGGACCACCATCGCACTCAATATAAGTCGCATGAAAATCTCGGCTTCCGACGGCTGGAAATTGCTGGCGATACTACGGAAGTGCGTGCTTCACGTCAATAAAAACACCGAAAACTCAGCCAAATCCTACAGTTGGAGCAATTTTTACAGGCTCTGCCTGAGCTTTTTGGAGTCCTCCGGAAATCGTCATCGGAACCGGTTTTTCCACTCGCGCATCAGCGTGAATGCCGCCAGGCGATCCGGCACGGTTTCGTGCAGCTCGGCCTCGAGCGTCGCATGGATGGCCGCGCTGTCCGACCGCATGAACGGGTTGACGGCGCGTTCGTGCGCGATCGTAGTGGGCAGCGTCGGCACGCCGCGCGCGCGCAGCGCCTGCGCTTCGTCGCGCCAGGCGGCGAGCGCCGCATTGCCCGGTTCGCACGCGAGCGCGAAGCGGATGTTCGACAGCGTATATTCGTGTGCGCAATGCACGCGAGTGTCGCCGGGCAGCGCCGCGAGCGCGTCGAGCGATGCGAGCATCTGCGCGGGCGTGCCTTCGAACAGGCGACCGCAGCCGCACGAGAACAGCGTGTCGCCGCAGAACACATGAGGGGTGGCGGCGCCCTGCCCGGCCGCCTGGAAATAGGCGATGTGACCGCGCGTATGCCCCGGCACGTCGAGCACGTCGAACGTGAGCGCCGGTGCGTCGAGCGTCACGCGATCGCCGCCCTCGAGCGGCCGCATGACCACGCCGATCGCCTCGGCCGCCGGGCCGAAGACGACCAGTGGCACATCGTCCGGTTGGCCATCGCGCAGCGCGGCGACACCGCCGACATGGTCGGCGTGATGGTGCGTGAGTAAAATAGCGGTCAACCGCCAGCCGCGTTCGGCAAGAACACGGCGTACGGGCGCGGCTTCACCCGGATCGACGGCGATCGCATCGCGGCCGTCCGAGACGAGCCAGATATAGTTGTCTTCGAATGCCGGAACCGGCACGTATTCCAGCTCGTTCATGGGCGCGCAATCATCGTTATGTCCGATCGTCAAATTATAGACTGGCCCGCCTGGACCGACTCGCCGCCCGGCCGCTATGTGCTGGACTGGGAGCAAGCGCAGCTCGACCGGATCGTGTCCGACGTCTTCGGGTTTCACGCGCTGCAGCTCGGCCTGCCGCAGCTCGATGCGCTGCGCGAGAACCGCATGCCGTATCGCGGCCTCGTGCTCGACCCGGCAAGCGGCGCGAGCGCGCCCTACCAGTATCCGTGGGCGCGCGAGGCGCACGCGCCCGAACACGCGCCGGCCGGTCGCAGCACCACGTGGTGCGACCTGCTCGACCTGCCGTTCGAGTCGCAGAGCGTCGACCTGATCGTGATGCCGCACACGCTTGAATTCACGTCCGACCCTCACCGCCTGCTGCGCGAAGCCGAACGCGTGCTGATGCCGGAAGGCCAGCTCGTGATCACCGGCTTCAATTCGTTGAGCCTGTGGGGCATGCGGCAATCGTTCGGACGCATGGCGAACCGTCCGTTCGTGCCGTCCGCGCGCGACCAGATCGCGTTCATCCGGCTCAAGGACTGGATCAAGCTGCTCGGCTTCGATCTCGAGCGCGGCCGCTTCGGCTGCTACCGGCCGCCGCTCGTCACCGACAAATGGCTTGCCCGCTACGGCTTCATGGAAGCCGCCGGCGACCGCTGGTGGCCAATCTTCGGCGCCGTCTACATGGTCACGGCCGTCAAGCGCGTGCGCGGCATGCGCCTCGTCGGCCCGATCAAGATGAAGAAGCCCGTGCTCGCGCCGGGCCTCACGCCGGCGGCCACCCCGACCACCCATCAAGAACACTCATGACCACCGACACCATCGACATCTATACCGACGGCGCCTGCAAGGGCAACCCCGGCCCCGGCGGCTGGGGCGCACTGCTGCGCTACGGCGACCGCGAAAAGGAGCTGTTCGGCGGCGAGCCCGACACGACCAACAACCGCATGGAACTGATGGGCGTGATTGCCGCGCTCGAGGCGCTGAAACGGCCGTGCCGCGTGATCGTGCATACCGACTCGCAATACGTGCAGAAAGGCATCAGCGAGTGGATCCACGGCTGGAAGAAGAAGGGCTGGGTCACCGCGGCGAAAACCCCGGTGAAGAACGCCGACCTGTGGAAGCGCCTCGACGCGCTCGTCGCGCAGCACGAGGTCGAGTGGCGCTGGGTGAAGGGCCACGCGGGCCACCCCGAAAACGAACGCGCGGACGCGCTCGCGAATCGCGGTGTCGAATCGCTCGTGGCCTGAACGCAGGCCACCCAACCCTACTGTCTTTCCTGATTTATCCGACATGCGCCAGATCATTCTCGATACCGAAACCACCGGCCTGAATCCCCGCACGGGCGACCGCCTGATCGAAATCGGCTGCGTCGAGCTGCTGAACCGGCGGCTCACCGGCAACAACCTGCACATCTACGTGAACCCCGAGCGCGACAGCGATCCGGGCGCACTGGCCGTGCACGGCCTCACGACCGAATTCCTGAGCGACAAGCCGAAGTTCGCGGAAGTCGTCGACCAGATCCGCGACTTCGTAAAGGACGCCGAGCTGATCATCCACAACGCGCCGTTCGACCTCGGGTTCCTCGACGCCGAATTCGCCCGGCTCGACCTGCCGCCGTTCAGCGAGCATTGCAGCGGCGTGATCGACACGCTCGTGCAGGCCAAGCAGATGTTTCCCGGCAAGCGCAATTCGCTCGACGCGCTGTGCGACCGGTTCGGCATCAGCAACGCGCACCGCACGCTGCACGGCGCACTGCTCGACTCGGAACTGCTCGCCGAAGTCTATCTCGCGATGACGCGCGGCCAGGACAGCCTCGTGATCGACATGCTCGACGACGCAGGCGCCGACGGTGGCGCCGCGAACGGCCAGCGCGTGTCACTCACGTCGCTCGACCTGCCGGTTCTCTCAGCGAGCGACGACGAACTCGCCGCCCACCAGACCCAACTCGACGAACTCGACAAGTCGGTCAAGGGCACCTGCGTGTGGCGCAAGTCCGCCGATGCGGATGCTGGCGAAGCCGCCAAAGCCGCCTGACGCAGCATCTCCCGACCGGCGCCTGCAGCCGCGCTCACGCGCGCGGCTGCAGCGCGATGATGGCCATCCCGCCGAGCGCAAGCACCGCGCCAGCCACATCCCAGCGGGACAGCGCGATGCCGTCGACCACCCGCAGCCAGATCAACGCCACCGCGATATACACGCCGCCGTATGCCGCATAGGTGCGCCCCGCCGCGCTCGGATGCAGCGTCAGCAGCCACGCGAACAACGCGAGCGACAGCGCTGCCGGTACCAGCAGCCACACGGGCCGGCCGCCCTTCAGCACGAGCCAAGGCAGGTAGCAGCCGACGATTTCGGCCAGTGCAGTGACGGCGAACAGCGCCGCAATCCTGATCAGTTCGGTCATCCGGTTCCTCGCAGATTCGCCCCACCCGCCCGGTGGGCCGCGCGCCGCCGATCATACCGGAGGCGACCCGGGCGGAACCGCCGCCAGACGGGAGATTCCGGGCAATTTGCACGATCGTCTGCCATCGTGCTATCATGTCGCCAGTTTCAACATTCAATATCTGTCTATTCGATTTCGAAAGGAGTCCGTCCGCGCGTTGCAGGCCGGTGCTTCGACCGAAATTGCATCCACAGGAAAGCCCGCCCGACAGGCCCGCTTTTCTCGTTTCGTTGCCCCTCCGGGGCGCTTGCCGGAACGCCGGACACCGTCCGCACCGGCATCTGCCGCTCGCATCACGCGGCCCATTCTTCATGAGCGCACAGTCGCGACGGCCCATCGGGCCCGCGTCGAAGCAGTCCCTTCCGGCCCTTTACCGCCTCATGTGCAGTAAGCGCTTAAATGGCCTGCCCCGACGCGCAGCACGCGACATCGCGCTCGCCGGCAAACCGTGTCGGACGGCCCGCCCGTTCCGGCGCAGTCAAAGGAGTGCATGACCTTGACCGCAACACACGTCAGCCCGACCGCTGCTTCTTCCTCCACGTCGTCCGGCGAGGTCCCACTCGCCGCGGACGACATTACCGTCGTCGACCAGAGCCTGCTCAAGCGCGCCGTCAGCGCGATGGCCATCGGCAATGCGATGGAATGGTTCGACTTCGGTGTCTACAGCTATATCGCCGTCACGCTCGGCAAGGTGTTCTTCCCCTCCAGCAGCCCGTCCGCGCAGTTGCTCGCGACCTTCGGCACGTTCGCGGCCGCATTCCTCGTGCGCCCGCTCGGCGGCATGGTGTTCGGCCCGCTCGGCGACCGCATCGGCCGCCAGCGCGTGCTCGCCGCCACCATGATCATGATGGCCGTCGGCACCTTCGCGATCGGCCTGATCCCCAGCTACGCGTCGATCGGCATCTTGGCGCCGATACTGCTGCTCGTCGCCCGCCTCGTGCAGGGCTTCTCGACCGGCGGCGAATACGGCGGCGCCGCCACCTTCATCGCCGAATTCTCGACCGACAAGCGCCGCGGCTTCATGGGCAGCTTCCTCGAGTTCGGCACGCTGATCGGCTATGTGATGGGTGCGGGTGTCGTCGCGCTGCTGACCGCATCGCTGTCGCAGGAGGCGCTGCTGTCGTGGGGCTGGCGCGTGCCGTTCCTGATCGCCGGCCCGCTCGGCCTGATCGGCCTCTACATCCGGATGAAGCTCGAGGAAACGCCGGCGTTCAAGCGCCAGGCCGAAGAGCGCGAAGCGCAGGACAAGGCCGTGCCGAAGGCGCGCTTCCGCGAAACGCTGATGCGCAACTGGCGTGCGCTGCTACTCTGCGTCGGCCTCGTGCTGATCTTCAACGTGACCGACTACATGGTGCTGTCGTACCTGCCGAGCTTCATGTCGTCGACGCTGCACTTCGACGAATCGCACAGCCTCGTGCTGGTGCTGATCGTGATGGTGCTGATGATGCCGCTGACGCTCGCCGCCGGCCGCCTGTCGGACAGGATCGGCCGCAAGCCCGTGATGCTGGCCGGCTGCGTCGGCCTGCTCGTGCTGTCGATCCCATCGATGATGCTGATCCATACGGCCACCACCGCGTCGGTGTTCGGCGGCCTGCTGATCCTCGGCGTGCTGCTGTCGTGCTTCACCGGTGTGATGCCGTCGGCACTGCCGGCGCTGTTCCCGACCGAGATCCGCTACGGCGCGCTTGCGATCGGCTTCAACGTGTCGGTGTCGCTGTTCGGCGGCACGACGCCGCTCGTCACCGCGTGGCTCGTCGACGTGACCCATAACCTGATGATGCCCGCGTACTACATGATGGGCGCCGCCGTGATCGGCATCGTGTCGGTCGTCGCGCTTGCCGAAACCGCGCGCCAGCCGCTCAAGGGCTCGCCGCCGGCCGTCGCGACGCGCCGCGAGGCGCACCAGTTGGTACGCCAGATGCGCGAGGACGACGATGCGGAGATTTACGGCGTCGTGTCGACTGTACGCGCCTGAGCAACGCCCAAGAAAAAGCCCCGGCAAAAGCCGGGGCCAGATCGAATCCGATCCGCCCGACCGGCTTGCGCCGGCCGGGCTTTTTTTCATCTGTTGGGTGGCTGCGCGATCATGCGTGCGCTTCGCAGTGGCGGCAGAAGATCAGCGCCCGCGAACGCGACACCGCAGCCTGCGCACCGCGCGCCGCGACGATCAGGCCGACCTGGCCGAGATTGAAATCGCGCTCGACCATCAGCTGCGTCAGCGCGGCAAGCGGCAACACGACGGACGGGTGGTACAGACTCGATTCGATCAGCGCTCTCATCATCGGCTCCATCAGGCAATGCTTATTCGATGGAATGGATTCTAGGGATCGGCCGCAACCGGATAAACAGCGCGAATGCGAAGTCACTTGTCAGTGACGGAGAACAATCGGCCGGGCCTTTGGCGCACGGGGCCGAGCGGGCGGCGGCGGATGGTTCGGGAGCGCCAGACGGACGGCGCGCGGCGGCGTCTTGCGGACGCCGCGCCGGGCGAAAACGGGCGACCGGGCAGCCGATAGCGGCCGGGTCGATCGGTGCCGGAAGCCGGCACGAGTCCCGGCGGGACCGCACGCCGGTCGCGTCGCCCGTCGCCCCCGCTCCCGTGCCGACGCGACAGCCGCCGGCTTCAGTCGAGCGGCGTCTCGACAAACGCCGGCAGCGCTTCCGCCCGCGCCGAATGCGCGGCGAGTGCCGGATAACGGGCCGGATCGATCCGTGCGAGCGCCGGGTAATCGGCGGTCATGAATTGCGTAAAGCGCCACGCGACGGCGACGGTCACGTCGGACTGCAGCAGGCGCGCGCCGCCGAGCCAGCCGTTCGCGGCCGCGACGAGCGGCTCGAGCTCGCCATACGCGGCCTCGATCTGGCCCAGCACGCGCTCGAGCCATGGCGAGTGCTGCTTCTCGGCTGGCCGCAGCGCGTGCTCGTACACCACCTGCACGGTCTTCTCCGCCGCTGCCAGCGCGAATCCGACCGGCACGAGCGTGCGTAGCCGCGCGTCGGCGGCGTCGGGCAGCAGGCGCCGCTCGGGCGCGACGCGATGGTCGAGATAGTCGACGATCAGCGACGAATCGATCAGCGTCGCACCGTCGTCGGTCACGAGGGTCGGCGCCTTCACGACCGGGTTGAATGTCTGGAACCGGTCGAACTGACGGAACACCGAGATCGACTCGTGTTCGAACGGCAGGTCGAGCAGCTTCGCCGAAATGGCGGCACGGCGCACGAACGGGGAATCCAGCATGCCGATCAGCTTCATCGCGAACGCTCCGCTTGAGGGAATGGGACCGACGACTGTAGCAGCGCCGTGCGTCGCCGCCTAGGGCCTGTTCGCGTTTCCGACACCCGCTGCGCGGCCAGAGTGACCATAATGCAGATTCACGCCCCCTCCGCCCCAAGGTTCGCCATGTGGTACACCGTCGTCGAGCAGCAGCGGGAATGGATGCGCGCCTGGCGCGCGGCGACGCGCCACGCGTTCGACACATGGCCCGCCGCGACGCTGGCGCACGCCGCGTCGTCGTGCTACGACGACCTGTTCGAGCCGCTCCTCGGGCCCGCCGCCGGGCCGCCGCGATTCGAGATCCGGCGCCCGGCGATCGACGAGCGGATCGTCGCGCGCACGCCGTTCTGCCAGTTGCGACGCTTCGCGCGCGACGCCGCGCGGCGCACGGTGCTGCTGTGCGCACCGCTCGCCGGACATGCGGCCGTGATGATGCGGGAGACCGTCGAGGCGCTGCTCGCGGACGGCGACGTCTGCGTGACCGACTGGGTCAATGCGCGCGACGTCCCGCTCGCGGCCGGTCGCTTCGGGCTCGACGAATACGTGGCGACGCTCGACGGCTTCGTCGACGCGCTCGCCCGCGACGAGCGACCGCTGCACGTCGTCGCCGTGTGCCAGGCCACCGTTCCCGCGCTCGGCGCACTTGCGCTGCGCGCCGCTCGCGGCCTCGCACCGCCCGCGAGCATCACGCTGATCGGCGGGCCGCTCGACGCGCGCGTCAACCCGACCACGCTCGGCACGACCGCCGCGTCCCGGTCGCTCGCGTGGTGCCGCCGCCACCTGATCGACATTGTGCCGCCCCGCTTCCCCGGCCGCGGCCGGCACGTGTTCCCGACCTATCTTCAGCAAGGCGAGATCGCGCTGCTGTATCCGCAGCGCTTTCTGACGCTGATCGAGGACTACGCGCGCGCGGCGTCGCATTTCGACCTGACGGCGCTGGCGGACGCGCGGCGTGCGCTGCGCGAATACACGGCGCTGCTCGACATGCCGGCCGAATACTTCCTGGATACCGTCGATATCGTGTTTCAGCGAATGTGCCTCGCGAACGGCACGTGGGACGTCGGCGGGCAGCGCGTCGAGCCGGCCGCGCTGCGCGGCGTCGCGCTGCTGACGGTCGAAGGCGGATGCGACGCCGTCACGGGCGTCGGCCAGACGCATGCAGCGCTGGCCATGTGCCGCGGCCTCAAGGCCGGTGAGCGCCAGCGCCTCGATGTCGACGATTGCGATCATTACGGGTTGTTCACGGGCGCGCGCTGGCACGGCGAAGTCCATCCGGCGCTGCAGCGCGTATTCGTGCAGGCCGAAGCCGCTCGCCCGGGATCGCGCCGGCGCCGTATCAGGCGGACGTGATGTCGTCGTCAGGCGCGCGGGCCGCGTCGAGGAGCGCACGCACCTCGTCGTCCCCGGTCTGGTCGAAACGCGCGTAGAACTGGCTGATTGCGAGGAACGACAGCGGCTGCAACACCGTCACGAACGCGTCGGCCAGATCGTCGAACGCATGCCGGGCACCGCCCGGCGCGACGGGTGCGGCGGCCACGATGCGCGCGGGGTGGCGTTCGCGCAGCGCCTGCAGCGCAACGCGCATCGACGCGCCGGTCGCAACGCCATCGTCGACGACGATCGCGATCCGGCCGTCGACCGGCAGCGGCGGCCGGGCGCCGCGATACAGCGCTTCGCGGCGCTGCAGTTCGGCTGTCTCGCGCGCGATCACGTCCGCCAGTTGCGCATCGGTCACGCCCATCGCGCGGATCGCCGAATGCTGCAGGTAGATCGCTCCGCCGGTCGCGATCGCGCCGATCGCGAATTCCGGATCGGACGGCATGCCCAGCTTGCGCACCACCAGCACGTCGAGCGGCGCGCGCAGCGCCTGCGTGACCGGGAATGCGACCGGCACGCCGCCACGCGGCAGCGCGAGCACGACGACGTCGCGACGCCCCGCATAGTCCTGCAGCGCATGCGCAAGCCGGCGCCCCGCGTCGGCGCGATCGGCAAAACATTCGATCACGATGGCTCCCTGCCCGTTGCGCCGGATGCGCGACGCACGCACCGGCACCCTGTTCAACGAGCATGGTTCATCGGACGCGCCGATGCAAGCGGGGTCATACCGGCGCGCGCGGCATGCGGATTACGGCGGGAAAAGGATGGGTGGCGGTTTGCCCGGGCGGGTCCGCCGTCAGGCGCTCAGAGCCCGCCGGCCTGCCGGTACAGCCGCCAGAACGACTGCGCGTACGACTGCGCGAGCTCCGGTGCGCGCTGGAACACGTTCACCGTTTCCGCGTGCGCGGGCGCGCCGTCGGACAGCGTCGTCAGCGCGACGCTGTCGTCGACGATCACGAAGCGCGGCGCGGGATCGCCATGCCGCGAATCGATCGCGACGTCGATGCCGGCCGATTTCAGATAACCCGCGCCGCTGTATTTGCCCGCACGCGGCGAACGCACCAGCACGACCCGCACTTCGATCCCGCGCGAACGCGCGTCGCGCAGCGCCGCCGCGACCGCGGGCGGCACGTACGCGTAGCCGGCCAGCAACACGCGGCGCTGCGCCTGTCCGATCAGGTCGACGGTCGCGTCGGCCGCCGCATTGTCATACGAAAAGTACGTGCCGACCGATGCGGCATCGGACGGAATCGGGCTGGCGTGGGCGGTCGCCGCGCCGCAAAGCACGGCGAGGAGGAAGGCGGCTGGTCTCATGGCGGGCGCCATTGTAGCGACGCCAATTCGCGTGGCAAGCGCCTGCTGCGACGCTGCTGCGCCGGCGCAACACCCGGTGCGCAACCACCACCTGGCGGGCCGGTTCCGGAATCGATCTCGCCGGGATTTCCAGGCGTTTCCGGGCCGCTCGCGCGCCGCCCGTCAGCCGGGCGCGACGCGCGCGAGCCAGTTCGCGATACCGTCGACCGAACGGAAATCCGCGACGCTGCGTGCCGGCAGTGCCGGATAAGCGCCGCCCGCCATCTCGGCCAAGGCTCGGCCCGGGCCGAGCTCGAGAAACGCGGTCGCGCCGGCCTCGACGCACGCGGCCAGGCAGGCCGCCCACTCGACCGGCTCCGCGATCTGCCGCGCGAGCTTGTCCAGCCCCGTGCCGACATCGAGCACCGACGCACCGTCGATCCCCGAAAACAGCCGCGTACCAGGCAACGGCCGGCGCACGTTCACGCCAGCCAGCGACGCGCGAAACGCGGGCACCGCCGACGCGAGCCGGCGCGTGTGCGACGCGATCCTTACGCACACGGGCGCGACGCGCACCGCACCGTCGCGTGCCGCGTCGTCGGCCACCGCGGCAACGTCGGCCTGCCGCCCCGCCACCACGAATGCGTCGCCCGGATTGGCGATCGCGATCGCCGCATCGCGACCGTCGCACAGTTGCGTGAGCTGCGCGCGCGTCAGCCCGCGCACGAACGCCATCCGCTCGTCGCCGCCGCTCGCGGCGTCCATTGCGCGCGCGCGCGCGTCGGCCAGATCCAGCGCGTCGTGCGGATCGATCATCCCCGCGACGCTCCACGACGCGACTTCGCCGACGCTGTACCCCGCGACACAGCGCCGGCGCGGCCACACCGCTTCGAGCAACGCGGCCGCCGCGAGCGCCTGCACCGTGCAAAGAATCTGCGCGGCGCGGTTCTCGCGCAGCGCGTCCGGTTCGGCATGCCGCACCCAGTCGCGCGGATCGTCGCCAAGGAGCCGGCCCGCATGCTCGAACAGCGGATCAGCCTGTGGCGCGGCGCCGGTCAATTCGAACATGTCCGCCCGCTGCGCGCCTTGCCCCGAACACAGGATCGCCAGCGTCATCCCCCCTCCTCGGCCGCTTCGAGTGCGTCGACGAACACGCTCATCGCCAGCAGGTCGGCCGCGCCGCCCGGGCTCAGCCGGCGTGCGACGAACGCGCGGTGCGCGGCGGCCGCGCGCAATCGCCAGTCGCGAGCGCGTATGCCGCCGCGGGCGACGAATGCGCGTGCCGTGGCCCGCGCGAAATCGAGGCCGGCCTGCCCACCCCGGTGCAGCAGATTCGTATCGTCGAGCGCGGCGATCAGCGCGAAGCATGCGTCGACGCGCGCGGCCTCCGGATCGTCCGGCACGCGGCGCTGCGCGCTGCGCAGCGCCGGCAATCCGACGCCGTACACGGTCGCGAACCCGTCGGCCGCCTCGCGACGCGCGCCGCCGACGCCGTAGCGGCGGCTCGCGCGCTCGCCGTGACTGTCGGGCAGCCGCGGGCCGCCGAGGATCTCGGTGCCCCACCGCTGCGCGACGAACGCGCCGAGCGTCATCGTGCGGGCCGCCGTGCCGGGCACCGTGCGGCGGCCGGCGGCCGCGCACAGCAACCCGAGCCCGAAAATCGCGCCGCGATGCGTGTTGACGCCGCCGGTCGCCGCGAGCATCGCGTGTTCCGCGCGCAGCCCGATCTTGCGCAGCACGGCCATGTCCGCGTCACGCGCGCCGGCGTCGGCGAGTTCCGCGAAGTACGGCCGCAGCACGGCCGCGCTGCGCGCGAACGTCGCGGCGTCCATGTCCGCATGGCTGCCGGTGTCGACGTGACTGACGAGGCCCGGTTTCGGATAAGTCTCGATTTCGAGCACGAGACTGCGCTCGGCGAGTTCGGCGATGCGCTCGGCCTCGGACGGCGCCGCCGCCCGGCGTGCGGCCCAAGCACTCATCGCGTGCCTCCCGTGAATGCGTCGGCGGACATCAGTTCGACGGTGATCGCCGTCTTGACCGCGACTTCAGGCAGCCGCGCATGCAATTCGCGCCAGTTCACGCCCGCGCCGTCGTCGCGCAGCAGTTCGCCGTCGATGCGCATCGGCGCGCGCGTGTCGAGTGCAGCCAGGCCGTCGAGCAGCGCAGCGAGCGATGCGGCGTCCGGCAGCGGGAACACGATGTCGAGATCGGAGGACGCGCTCAGATAGCGCTCGCCCGTCAGCGCCTGCCACGCGAGGCTGCCGAACACGCGACCCTGCACGCCGCAGCGCGCGCCGAGCGCATCCAGCTCGCGCAGCGTCGCGTGCCATGCGTCGGGCGCAGCGGCCAGCACGTCGGCCAGCGTGGGCAGCGGGCCGACCGACTCCACCGCGTCGTCGGCGACGTTCAGTGCGACGCGCCGTTTGCCCGCGGAAGGCGGCAGCGGCAAGCCGAGCGGCACGCGCCGCGCATCGGCCTCGTCGGGCGACGCGCGGCGCACGATCGTCGGCCAGCCGCGCGCGGCCCACGCGTGCACGAGCGGATCGGCCGCCAGCGCGGGATCGCGCGCGCATGCCGCACGCCACCCGGCCGCCGTCAGCGTGACGAGCGTGTGGCGTCGCAGCGGCGTGTCAGCGTGCGGCACGCGCGAGTGCCTCGACGCGCCGCGCGACATCGGCCGCGACCGGCCGGCCGCGCGCCGCACGACCATCGGTGCGATCGGCCGGCTTGCCGAGCCATTCGCCGACCTGCGCGTCGAGCGCGCGGGCTGGATCGAGCACGGCGTCGACAGCGCCCATCTTCACGAGATTGTCGAGCCCCGGCGCGAACACCGGCGTCGAGCGTGCCATTGCCTTCAGCACGTCGATCGGCAGCTTCGTCACGCGCGACATCGACGGCAGGTCCATCACCTCGGGCTCGGCACCCGGCACCGCGAGCAGCGTGCGTGTCGCGAGCGCGGTCGCGATGAACGCGCCTGCGGCCGTATGGCCGTACAGCAGGCCGATCGTCCGGTGCCCGGCAAGCTCCGCATGCATCAGGCATTTCGCGAGATGCGACAGCCCTTCGTTCAGGCCGAGCAGTTCGTCGCGCTTGCTCATCCGCTGGCTGTCGCTGTCGACGAGCACGAGAATCGGCGTGCCGCCGCCACGCTCGATCGTGTCGAGCACGTGCGATGCGAGCGTGATGGCTTCGTCGATGCCGAACGGCAAGCGATCGGCGACGCCGATCACGTCGACGCGCGTGCCGGTCAGTTCAGCGTGGCCCGTCAGCAGGCCGCCGTTTCGCTTGATCGAATGGCCTTCGGGAAACAGCGAATTCAGAACTTCATCGAGCGTCATGCTGCCTCCCGCCGGGCCACCCCAAGGGAGGCAGGCGCCCCCTCGGGGGGCAGCGAACCAAGTAAGCGTGGGGGTCGTGTCATTTCTGCTCCTGCAGTTGATCGGCGAGCTTCGCGAATTCATCGTCGGACATGCCGGGAATCGCTTCCGGCTCGCTCGCGCCGAGCGCGCGCCACACGTCGAGCGCATCCCTGCACGTGCCGAACCGCTCGACGCGCGCTTCGAGCCGCGCCTGCTCCGCGCGCAGCATCGCCGCATCGAATGTCGGCGCACGGCCGATCAGGTCGAGCGCGGCCGCGCGAAACGCATCGGGCGTATCGGCCACATAGCGATCCGCGCTGCCGATCAGCCGACGGTGCTTGCCGCCCATCGTGCGCCAGATCAGCGCGCGGTCCTTCGCGTCGAATTCCTCGACACCGCGGTTGGTCTCGATCACCTCGGGCCCCGACACGCTGATGCGCCCCTGCTCGGACACCGCGCGCGCCGAGCAGCACGCGGCGAGCAGCCCGCCGCCGCCGTAACAGCCCGCGCGCCCGCCGATCAGCCCGATCACCGGCACGCCCGCCGCGCGCGCCTCGACGAGCGCACGCATGATCTCGGCGATCGCGAGCTCGCCCGCATTCGCTTCCTGCAGCCGCACGCCGCCGGTGTCGAACAGGATCAGCACCGGCTTGCCGACGTCGCGCGCGGCGCGCAGCAACCCGGTGAGCTTCGCGCCGTGCACTTCGCCGAACGCACCGCCCATGAAGCGGCCCTCCTGCGCGGCGACGAACACCGGCTGGCCGCCGAGCCGGCCGTGGCCGACCACCATCCCGTCGTCGAACTGCTGCGGCAGGTCGAACAGCGGCAAGTGCGGACTCATCACACGCTCGCCCGGCCCGAGAAATTCCGTGAAGCTGCCCGCGTCGAGCAGCCCGTCGACGCGCTGGCGCGCCGACGCTTCGTACCAGCTCGCGGCGTTCGCGACGAACGCGGGCGCGTCGTGGATCGCGTCGGTCATCATGCGTCCCCCTCGATCGCGCGCACGGCTTGCGCGAGCCGCAGCGACACCATGTCCGGCCGCGCGCCGCCGTCGTTGATCGACAGCTTCAGGCCGCCCGGCGCGCGCCGTTCGACGAAGTCCGACACCACCGCCTGCCACACCGCGCCGAAACCGACCGCCGCGGTGCGGATGTCGATCTCGCATTCGTTGCCCGGCAGCACGCGCTCGACGAGCACCTCGAGATTGCCGGACGCGACCACGCCGACGAGCGCGGTGGCCAGTTCGCCCCGCGCACGCCCGCGCGCGGTGAAGCGATAGTTCAACTGTTCCATGCCCTCTTCCTCACCAGTTGCGGAACCGGGCCGGCGGCGCATACAGGCCGCCCGACCAGTGCACGAGATCCTTGATCGAGCGCGCGGCGAGCCAGCGGCGGTCGGCGTCGAGCGGATCGATGCCGAGATCTTCCGGGCGGCGGATCACGCCGCGCTCGCGCAGGCGCTCGACCATTCTGCGGTCGCGGCCGCGGCCGACTTCCGTGTAGCCGGCCACGCCGCGGATCGCATGCTCGCGTTCGTCCTTGTCGCGGCACATCAGCAGGTTCGCGATCCCTTCCTCGGTGACGATGTGCGTGACGTCGTCGCCGTAGACCATGATCGGTGCGAGGTCGAGCTGCAGCTTGTCGGCGAGCTTCAGCGCATCGAGCTTCTCGACGAACATCGGCACGTTCTTGTCGCCGAAGGTCTCGCCGATCTGCACGACCAGCTTGCGGCCGCGCCTGAGCGCCGCCGGCGTGTCCGGGTCGGCTTCCGCGCCGGCCTTCAGCCACGGCTCGCTCGGGTGGCGGCGGCCGCGCGCGTCGCTGCCCATGTTCGGCGCGCCGCCGAAACCGGCGATCCGCTCGGCGGTGACCGTCGACGAATGGCCGGACAGGTCGATCTGCAGCGTCGAGCCGATGAACATGTCGCACGCGTAAAGGCCGGCGGTCTGGCAGAACGCACGGTTCGAGCGAAGCGAGCCGTCCGGGCCCGTGAACCACACGTCGGAGCGCGCGCGGATGTAGTCGTCCATCCCGACTTCGGAGCCGAAGCAGTGGATCTGCTCGACCCAGCCCGATTCGATCGCGGGAATCAGCGTCGGGTGCGGATTGAGCGCCCAGTGCGTGCAGACCTTGCCTTTCAGCCCGAGCTTCGCGCCGTAGGTCGGCAGCAGCAGCTCGATCGCGGCCGTGTTGAAGCCGATCCCGTGATTCAGGCGCTTGATCCCGTACGGTTCGTAGATGCCCTTGATCGCGAGCATCGCGGTCAGGATCTGTGTCTCGGTGATCGCGGCCGGGTCGCGCGTGAACAGCGGCTCGACGTAGAACGGCCGGCCGGCCTCGACGACGAAATGCACGCGGTCGCCCGGGATGTCGACGCGCGGCACCTTGTCGACGATCCGGTCGACCTGCGCGATCACGATGCCGTCCTTGAACGCGGTGGCCTCGACGACGGTCGGCGTGTCTTCCGTGTTCGGGCCGGTATAGAGATTGCCGTCGGCGTCGGCGCTGACCGCCGCGATCAGCGCGACATGCGGCGTGAGGTCGATGAAGTAGCGCGCGAACAGTTCGAGATACGTGTGCACCGCGCCGAGCGCGATCTTGCCGCCGAACAGCAGCTTCGCGATCCGCTGCGACTGCGGGCCCGAATACGCGAAGTCGAGCCGCTTCGCGATGCCGCGCTCGAACACGTCGAGATGCTCGGGCAGCACGACGCCCGACTGCACCATGTGCAGGTCGTGGATCTTCGCGCTGTCGACGTCGGCGAGCGCCGTCGCGAGCAGGTCGGCCTGCTTCTGGTTGTCGCCTTCGAGGCACACGCGGTCGCCGGGCCGCAGCACTGCTTCCAGCAACGCGACGGCGTCGCGCGCATCGACCCGCTTGCCCCGCGCGAATGCCGCGCCGGCCGCGAGGCGTGCATCGCGCGCCTGCCGCGCGTGATTCCATCCCGTCATGAACAGTTCTCCCGCTTCGATGGTTCAGCGGCATTCTAAGCCTGGCGCCGCCGCCGATTGATGATGTTGACGAATGCGACTCAGAGGACGCCGCGATGGATGCGGCCCGCGCGCGACGGGCCATGCGCGGTCACGCGCCGACCAGCGCGCGCGTCGTGAAGAACAGCACCGACGGCCCGAGCAGGCAGCCGACGCCGGTATGGAACGTCGCGACCAGCGCGCCATACGGCACGAGCCGGCGGTCGGTCGCGGCAAGCCCCGCACTCACGCCGCTCACGGTGCCGGCCAGGCCGCCGAAGATCATCGCGGAGCGCGGCGTCTTCAGGCCCATGAAGCTGGCCGCGACCGGCGTGCCGACCATCACGATGATTGCCTTCACGAGCCCGGTCGCGATGCTGAGCGCGATCACGTCGGAGCCCGCACCGATCGCCGCGCCCGTGACGGGCCCGACGATGTAGGTGACGGCGCCCGCGCCGATCGTCGTCATGCTGACCGCGTCGGTATAGCCGAACGCGCGCGCGATGCACGCGCCGACGATGAACGGCAGCACGGTGCCGAGCAGCAGCGACACGACGCCGACGAGGCCGGCCTTGCGCGCCTCGGCCGGCTGCACTTCGAACGCGGTCGCGACGATCGCGAAATCGCGCAGCATCGCGCCGCCCATCAGGCCGATACCGGCGAACAGCTTGACGTCGGCCAGCCCCTTCTCGCCACCGGTGAATGCGCCGCCGACATAGGCGAGCACGAGGCCGATCACGATCGCGATCGCGGAGCCGTGCACGCGGCCGAACGTGAGCTTGCGCGACGCGATCGACGACAGCCACATGATCAGGCCGACCAGCGCGAACGATGCGACGAGCCCGTTGTGGGCGACGGTTTTTTCGAGCATCTGCAACATGGTGGCCTCCGTCACTGTTCTTCGAATTGCGGCACGCCCGCGAAGGCCGTGTCGTCGCGCCCGGTGCGCACGAGTACCGCGATGCAGCATGCGCAGATCGCGACCGCGCCAATGGCGGCCAGCAGCGCGACGGGGCCGCCCTTGAGCGCGGCGACGACGTTCTGGTTCGCGGCCATCGCGACGACCACCGGGATGTACATCGCGCCCCAGAAACCGACGCCGGCCTCGGTCTCCTTCGGCAGCCAGCCACGGCGATGCAGCCACAGGCGCAGGCAGATCAGCAGCAGCATCGCTATGCCGACGCCGCCGACGTTGGTTTTCACGCCGATCGCGGTGCCAAGCAGGTCGCCAAGGAACAGTCCGGCCAGGTGGCAGAACGCCAGCAGCGCGGTTCCGTAGATGATCATGAGTCGTCTCCAGTCTCTTCGTGACGGGCGCCGAACGCGTGCGGGAGTCAGGCCCGCACGCCGATCCCGGGCGGACTGTCTGTCTCCTGCGGCGGTGCGCCGCGGCCCGGCGGCTCGTCGTGCGAGCACGTTCTCGGGGTCGATGGGATGATGCGGTTTCGGGCCGGACGCCGGATGGCTTAGACTGACCGATGCAGCCGGCGGCGCGACACGGGCTACGCGTCTGGTGGCCCCCGGTCGCAGAGGTCGCACCGGCGCGTGATCCGATACTAGCCCCGCATAATCCGGCCATTTATGAAGTTGTCGAAACCGATTCAGTGGATTTAGCAATGCGCCCGTTACCGCCTGAGCTGCTGCGCAGCTTCGTTGCCGTCGCCCAGTCCGGCAGTTTCACCGCCGCATCCGAGCGCGTGAGCCTGTCGCAGTCGACCGTCAGCCAGCACATCCGCCGCCTCGAGGAGCTGCTCGACCGGCCGCTGTTCGAGCGCGACACGCGCAACGTGCACCTGTCGCAGCACGGCGACGCGCTGTTCCGCTACGCGGTGCGCATCCTCGAGCTGATGGACGAGGCCGTCACGTCGGTGTGCGGCCCACCGCTGTCGGGCAAGGTGCGGCTCGCGATGTCGGAGGATTTCGCGTCCGCGCACCTGACGGCCGCGCTCGCGAGCTTCGTGCAGCGCAATCCGGACGTCGAGCTTGCGATCTCGACGGGGCTGTCGGGCGACCTGTTCGACGCGCTCGACGAAGGCCGGCACGATCTGGTGTTCGCGAAACGCATCGCCGGCAGCCGGCGCGGCCGCGTGATCCGCAGCGAGCCGCTGTACTGGTGCACCGGCCCCGATTCGCGGATCACCGGCCACGAGGCCGTGCTGCCGCTCGCGATGCATCCGGAGCCGAGCGTGTCGCGCCGCCGCGTGCTCGAGTCGCTCGAGGCGGTCGGCCGCCCGTACCGGATCGCCGTCGTGAGCAGCAGCATCGCGGTGCTGCGCGCGGCCGCGAGCGCGGGGCTCGGCGTCAGCGCGTTCGCCGGCTACGTGATTCCGGCCGGGCTCGCGCGGCTCGACGCAGGGCTGCCCGAACTCGGCGAACTCGAATACGTGATCGACCGCCCGGCGGCCGCGTCGCGCTCGACGCTCGCGCTCGAAGCCACGCTGATCACGGCGGCGGCCGAGCTGTAGCGCGGCACCGCGCGCCCGGCCGCACCCGGGCGCGTCCGTCGCACCTGACAGCGTTGCCCGGAACGCGTCATCGTCCGCGCAGCACCCGCTCGCGACAATGGGCTCACATCGGAACGCATCGCACCTCGCCGCGCGCCTCCGGTACCCCGTCCCATTGATCGGAGCCCACCATGAAGAACGTCCTGCGATTCGCCGTCGCGACCGCTGCAGCCGCCCTGCTGTCCCCCGCCTTTGCCCAGACCGATGCGTCGGCCCCCACACCGGGGCTGACCCGCGCGGAAGTCATCGACCAGCTCAAGCAGGCCTATCTCGACGGCGAACTGCCGACGAACGACGGCAACTACCCGCCGAACGCTGCGACGCGCGCGCGCAATCGCGAACTCGTGCAGGCCGCGAGCCCCGCCTGGCTGGCCCAGACGCCGCCCGCCCGCCAGGCGATGTCGCAGCAATAGCCAGCGCAGCCGCGCCGGCGCGCCCGGATCAGGGCAGGAAGCTACGGCGCCGCGCGTCGATCAGCTCGACGAGCAACCGGTCGCGCTCGGCCGCCAGTTCCTGCATCGAATGCTCACCCTGGATCGCGCGCAGTTCATCGTTCAGCTTGCGATCGACTTCCGGATCGAACGACGGCGTGCCGAGGTCGTCCCACCAGCTCGTGATCGGCCGCGACAGGTGTTCGAGAAAGTGCGCGATCCCGCCCGCGCCACCGCCGAGGTGATAGGTCAGGCACTGCCCCATCAGCCCCCAGCGCAAGCCCGGGCCCCACGCGACGGCCTTGTCCGCATCGGCGACGCTCACGACGCCTTCGCCGACGAGGTGATACACCTCGCGGAACAGCGCGGCCGCGAGGCGGTTCGCGACGTGGCCGGTCATCTCCTTGTTGAGCACGATCGTCTGCTTGCCGAGCGCGTCGTAGAAATCCTTCACGCGCGCGATCATGCTCGAGTCGGTCGCGTCGCCGCCGACCAGCTCGACGAGCGGGATCAGGTGTGGCGGATTGAACGGGTGCGCGATCAGGCAGCGTTCCGGATGCTTCGCGCACGCGGTCTGGATATCGGACATCTTCAGGCCCGACGAGCTCGACGCGATCGGCACGTGCGCGGGCAGCACGTCGTCCATCTGCCGGTACAGCGCACGCTTCAGGTCGAGCCGCTCGGGGCCGTTCTCCTGCACGAAGTCGACACCGTCCAGCGCACGCACGAGATCGGCATCGAACGACAGCCGCGCGGCAAGTTCGGCGGCGCGCTCGCCGAGAAACGCAGCCAGCGCGTCGCGCAGCCGCACGTCGGCCTGCGGCGCCGGGTCGGTCGCGACGACGTCGAAACCCTGCGTCAGATAGAAAGCCGTCCAGCTCGCGCCGATCACGCCGGTGCCGACGATCGCGATACGTTGAATGTCCATGTGCGTCCCGTTTCCGTGGTCAGTTGATGCGCGGGGATTGTCGCATCGATTCGCGGCGTCGCGCTGCGGCGATGCAACGTGCGATTTCCCTCTTGAAATACGTTTCGACGGCCTCTAATTACGCGGTGCCGGGCAGTGCCGGTATCGCGCACCGCCCCGTTTCAATCCCGCGGAAAACCGCGCGGCACCTTGTCGTCAACGCCCGTCGCGTATTCCGCGCTTCACGTGCAGGAGGACCATCATGAGCGATCTCTATTTCGGCAACGACCTGTTCGACGAATTCGCCCGCGTCCAGCGCCAGATGGCGGGCCTGTTCGGCGGGCTTCCGACCGGCATCCGCGAGGGCCGGCCAAGCGCGTTCCCCGCGCTGAACATCGGCGCCACCGACGACACGATCGAAATCGTCGCGTTCGCGCCCGGCATGGCCGCGGCGGACTTCGACGTATCGATCGACAAGGATCTGCTGACGATCAGCGGCGAGCGCAAGCCCGTGCCGCAGCAAGCCGGCGACGACGTGCGCACGTATGCGCAGGAGCGCTTTCACGGCAAGTTCCGCCGCGTGGTCGAGCTGCCGCAGAACGCCGATCCCGACAACGTCAGCGCCCGCTACCAAAACGGCTGCCTGCTGATTCGCGTCGGGCGTCGCGAAGAATCGAAGCCGCGCGCCATCACCGTCCAGTAACCTCGGCATCACCCTCAGGAGAACGACATGAATACGAGCCAGACCCTGACCGAACGCCAGCCCGGCACCCCGTCCGCTGGCGCTACCGCCGCCGCCGAGGACGCATCGCGTCGGCCCGCGATCGTGCCGGCCGTCGACATCGTCGAAGATTCGCAGTGCGTCACGCTGCGCGCCGATCTGCCCGGCGTGCCGCGGGAAAACCTCGACGTGAAGGTGCACGACAGTACGCTGACGATCGAAGCCGAAGCGCGCATCGACACGCCGGCCGAGTTGCGCGTGCGGCATGCGGAAGTTCGCGCGCCGCGCTTCGTTCGCACGTTCGCGCTGAGTGCGGACCTCGACACGTCGAGGATCGACGCGAACCTGCGCGACGGCGTGCTCACGCTGACGATTCCGCGTCGCGAAGAAGCCCGCCCGCGCCGTATCGACGTGAAAGCCGGCGACGCATGAGCGTCGCGCCCCGGCACTGCCCGTGGCCGTACCGGCGATGAACAAGCCCCGCCAGGCAACGCCTGTGCGGGGCTTGTTTCACGACGCGCGGCATGCGGCGGCTGCCGGTGGCTTCAATCGAAATCGAACAGGTCGAACACCGACTTCTTGCGACGCCGGCCGTCGTGCCGGTAACGCTCGTCGTGCGAGCGCCCGTCGCGTCCCCAACCGTCGTCGCGACCGCGCTGCGCGGGCGCATCGGGTGGCGCCGGCGCGGCGTCGCGGCGTGCCGGCGCGTCATCGGTTTCGCGGGCGATCAGCTTGTCGAGTTCGCCGCGATCGAGCCACACGCCGCGGCAGGTGGGACAGTAGTCGATCTCGATCGACTGGCGCTCGGCCATCAGCAGGTCGGGCGTCTTGCAGACAGGGCATTTCATCGCGTCTCTCCTTTCCGGGCGAATGTCGTCCGGGTTCCGTGTGACGCGCGCGAGCCGGCCACAGCCGGCGTCACGCGCGGTGGCTCAGTGACCTTGCGTGCGTGCCGCGCGCTTCGCCTTCGCACGCCGAGCCAGCATGTTCATGCCTTCGACGAAGGCCGAGAACGCCATCGCCGCGTAGATGTAACCCTTCGGCACGTGCGAACCGAACCCTTCGGCGATCAGCGTCATGCCGATCACGACCAGGAACGACAGCGCGAGCATCACGATGGTCGGGTTGCGGTCGATGAAGCGTGCGAGCGGCTGCGCGGCGAACAGCATCACGCTCACCGCGACGATCACCGCGACGAACATGATCGGCACGTGTTCGGTCATGCCGATCGCGGTCACGATGCTGTCGATCGAGAACACGATGTCGAGCATCACGATCTGGCCGATCGCGGCCCACATCGTCAGGCCGGCCGCGCCGCCGGCACCGCCCGCGCCTTCACCGTCGTGCGACACGTGGTGATGGATCTCGGTGGTCGCCTTCCACACGAGGAACAGGCCGCCCGACAGCAGGATCATGTCGCGCCACGAGAACGCGTGATCGAACAGGGTGAATACGGGTTCGGTGAGGCTCGCGATCCACGCGACGCTGCCGAGCAGCGCGAGGCGCATCACCAGCGCGAGCGCGATACCGAGGCGCTGCGTGCGGGCGCGCTGCGCTTCGGGCAGCTTGTTGCTGAGGATCGAGATGAAGATCAGGTTGTCGATGCCGAGCACGACTTCCATCACGACGAGCGTGAGGAGCGCGGCCCAGACGGCGGGGTCGGCGGCAAGCGTCAGCAGGTAGTCCATGAATGGGCCGATACGAAAGTGGAAAGCCAGATGATATGCCGCCACGAACTTCGTAAAAATCAGAGAGAATCTGATTTTTAATTCGGTTTTTCCGAAATTACGATCCGATGCTCAATTTCCGACATCTGTACTATTTCTGGGTCGTCGTGAAGGAAGGCGGCTTCGCGCGCGCGGCCGCGCGGCTCGACATGGCCGTGCAGACGATCAGCGCGCAGGTGCGCGAACTCGAGAAGGCGCTCGGGCACCAGTTGCTGCGCCCCGCCGGGCGCGGCGTCGCGATGACCGACGCCGGCCAGGCCGCGTATGCGCGCGCGGAGGTCATCTTCGAGATGGGCCGGCTGATTCCCGACGAAGTGCGCGCGGCGGCCAGCCAGCCGACTGTGCGGCTCGCGGTCGGGCTCGCCGACGGCATCTCCAAGCTCGCCGCGCACGCGATCCTCGCGCCCGTGCTGGATACGCCCACGCTGCGGCTGCTGTGCCACGAGGGCGAGCACGACGCGCTGCTCGCGGAACTGGCGCTGCATCACCTCGACCTCGTGCTGGCGGGCCAGGGCGCGCCGTCGGGGTCGAACCTGCGCGTGACGAGCGAGCGGCTCGTCGCGTCGCCGGTCGACTGGTACGGACCCGCGGCACTCGTCACGCCGGCTGCGCGGCAGCGCTTTCCGCAGTGCCTCGCCGAGCTGCCGGTGCTGCTGCCGACCGCCCACTCGGCGCTGCGCGCCCGCCTCGACCTGTGGCTGGAACGGGAACGGATCGTGCCGCGCGTGGCCGGGGAATTCGAGGACAGCGCGCTGATGGCCGTGTTCGCGGCGCGCGGCCTCGGCGTGTTTCCGCTCAGCGAACTCGGCGCGAACGACGCGTCGCTGCTGCGCGGGCTGCGCCGGCTCGGCCGGGCGGGCGACGTGACCGAGGAGATCCATGCGATCCGCTCGCGGCGCGGCGAACACCACCCGCTGGCGTCGCGCCTGCTCGCCGCCGCGCGGCCGGCGCCGACCGCCTGAAGCGAGCGCGACATCAAACGAAACTATAATGACGCCCCGGCCATACGAGATTGCCACGCGCATCGCACCGGCCCCGCCGCTGCGCCCGCAGCTCCGCGCATCTCGCCGAGCCTTCTGAAAGACGCCATGCACAACCGATTTCGCCTGTTTTCCGTTTCGTGCGCGCTCGCGGCCGCGACCGTGCTGGCGGCGTGCTCGTCGCCGCCCAAGCCGATCTACCAGCAGGAGCAGTTCGACGCAACGAGCAGCCCGTACGCGCACACGTTCCGCTCGAAATCCGACGCGTCCTGCGAGGCCGCGCGGCGCGCGCTGCTGAGCCAGGGCTACGTGGTGTCGTCGTCGCGCAACGATGCGGTCGACGGCAGCAAGAATTTCCAGCCGAGCAACGACATGCACGTCGTGATCGAGTTTCACGTCGTGTGCGCCGACGCGAATGCCGACGGCTCGTCGAGCATCGCGTACGTGAACGCGGTGCAGGACCGCTACACGCTGAAGAAGTCGAATACGTCGGCGAGCGTCGGGCTCAGCGTGTTCGGCTCGCTGTCGCTGCCGATCGGGTCGAGCGACGACGCGCTCGTCAAGACCGCCAGCGAGACGATTCCCGCCGGCGTGTTCTACGAGCGCTTCTTCAACCTCGTCGAGCATTTTCTGAAGATCGATCCGGCCCGCCGCGACCGCGCAACCGTGAAGGCGGCCGAGAAGGAACCCGTCACGCCGCTGCCCGAACCCGCGCCGACGCCGCAGGGCGAGCCGATGAAGATGACGACGCCGGTCGTGCCGACGCCGCCCGCCGCGCCGGTGCCGCTGTCGGGGCCGGGCGTCGCGCCGGCTTCGGGCATGTCGGCCGCGCCTGCCTCGCCTGCGGCATCGGCCGTGGTCGCGCCGGCGGCGATGCGGGGTGGCGTGCCGGCTTCGCCCTCGGCATCGGCTCCGGCACCCGCGTCGGCTGTGCCTGCTTCGATGTCGGCTTCGGCACCTGCCTCCGTTCGGACGCCCGCGTCTGCCTCGGCACCGCCCGCATCGACGCCTGCCGCTGCCACGCGAACTGCACCAACGTCGGCATCGGCCGCGCCTGCCCCGGCAGCCTCGGCACCGGCCCCCGCGAACGCTGCTCCGGTATCGGCTGACAAGGCCCCCGCGCCCGCTGCCGCCGATCCAGTCGCCTCGTCCGCACCGACCGGTGCCAGCGCGCCGTCCGCGAACTGATCGCGCGACCGTCTCTCCGCGTCGTGCGCCCGTCGCGCGCGGCGCGCCATGTGCGCCCTTCCCCGCCGCGCCACGTGATCGTCGTACACCCGAAGGCCGGTTGCGCATGCGCGCCGTAACGTGACCGGCGATCGAGTGCAACCCGTCGCGCGGACCACATGAATCCCGGGTCCTCGGACGCCCCCGATCATTCCCGCCGCGCGATCACGCCGTCGTTACGTCTTCGCCCGCATCGCCGCCCGGCTGCGCCGCGGCACGCGCGCCACCGCGTTACTGCAACGTCGCGTTCAGCGTCTGCAACTGCTCGGCCGTCGCCGTCACGCCGCCGCACACGATCACCGCGATATCCGACGCACGAGCAAGCACCGGCACCGGCTGTTCGAGCGCGGCCAGCGCGGCGCCGCACGCCGGCTCGACGACGATCCGGTGCTCGTCGACGAACCGCAGCGACGCAGCCACCGCCTGCGCATCCGACACGACGACCGGATGGATCGCGTGCCGCTTCGCCCACTCGACCGCCGCGTCGCACGGCCGCTTCGCGCCGAGCGACGTCGCGATGCTCGTGATCGCCGGCAATTCGACCGGATGCCCCTGCGCGACCGAGCGCGCATAGCTGTCCGCGCCCTCCGTCTCGACCGCGACGACCGGCACGTCGTGCCAGCCGTTGCGTGCGAGCCCCTCGAGGACGCCGCACAGCAGCCCGCCCCCACCGACCGCGAGCACGACCGCGTCGGGTTTCGGGCCGGCCGCCGCCATCTCGTCGATCATCGTCGCGTGCCCCTGCCACAGCACGGGGTCGTCGAACGGATGCACGAACGCGTCATGCGCACCGACGGCCGACAGCGCGTAAGCGTTCGCCTCGACCCAGCTCGCGCCGTGTACGACCACCTCCGCGCCCTCCGCGCGGATCAGCGCCCGCGCGCGGGCCGACGCGGTTTCCGGCACGGCGACGAGCACCGGCACGCCGAGCTCGCGACCGCAATACGCAACCGCGATGCCCGCATTGCCGCCCGACGACGACACGAACCGGCGCGCGCCGGCCGCATGCCGCGCTTCGCACACCGCGCCGATGCCGCGCAATTTGAACGAACCGGACGGCTGCAGCGCGTCGAGCTTCAATCGGATGTGCTTGCCGAGACGGCGCGACGCGATTTGCGAGCGGATATAGGGGGTCTGGATATGAAGCGGCATGGTGCGGGACACGGTCGGGACAAAGGGAACGCACGCGGCCCGTGAACGGGCCCGGCAACGTCGATCATCGTACGGCACGTCCGCCATGCTTTTCCAATACCATCGAATGGCACTTGCTATGCTTGACAGGCATATCCACCGAATCAAGGCCGACAACCGGAGTCGACACCGCATGCGCCAGATCGAACTGCGTCACCTGCGTTACTTCGTGGCCGTCGCGCAGGCCGGCAGCGTGATGGCCGGCGCCCGCGCGGCGGGCATCGTCCAGCCTGCGCTGTCGCGGCAGATTCGCGAGCTCGAGGATGCGATCGGCACGCCGCTGCTGATCCGCCGCGCGACGGGCGTCACGCTGACGGCGGCCGGCGCGAGTTTCCTGCAGGATGCGACGGGCCTGCTCGCGACGTTGCAGGACAGCCGCGAACGCGCGTTGCGCAGCGCGTCCGGCCAGCTCGGCGAGCTGCGCCTCGGCGCGCTGCCGAACTGCCTGCCGCTGCCGGTCGTCGCGAACGTGCTGAAGGCGTTTCGCGACGCGTGTCCGGACGTGAAGCTATCGATCGCGCCGATGCTGTCTGCCGAACAGGCGGCAGCGCTGACGCGCGGCCAGCTCGACGGCGGCATCATGGCGTGGCGCCGAGACGAAGCGCCGCATCTGTCGGGCGTGCGGCTGCTGAGCGACCGCTTCGTGCTCGCGATGCCCGCGCCGCCCGGCGGCCGCTTCCGCGCGCCGCGCACGCTCGCCGACGTCGCACACGAACCGTTCGTCTGGTTCGACGCGCAGCGCTCCGCCGCGCACCACCGCTTCCTGATGGTGCAGTGCGAACAGGCCGGCTTCACGCCGCGCATCGCGCAGGTGGGTAGCGACATCCCGACGCTGATCGGTCTCGTGGCGGCCGGCATGGGCTGCGCATTCGTGCCGGAAAGCGCGTCGCCGACGTGCCCGCGCACGGTCCGGCTCGTCGCGCTCGACGAACTCGCGAGCCGCTTCGACATCGAGTTCGTATTCGACGGTGCGGCGGTGCCGGCGTCTCCCGTCGTCGCGCGGTTTCTCGAAGCAGTGCGCGACGCGGCCGGCCAGGCGGAATGATCGATCGCCGACATGCGCCATCCGTGCGCGGGCGGTGGATTCCGCCTCGTCGCATGGCCGTGGATTCAGCCGGCTTCGCCGTTATCGCGCACTAAACATCCGCTCGGACCGACGAAAAATCTTTCAGATCGAAGGCGAATGACGCCGTCACGTCGGAATTGTTAAATTGGCACCAAAAGAGGCCGTTAAACGTCAGTTCGAAAGCCTATGCCCCGAAATATACTGCGCCCGCATCCAACCCTCGTGCCAAAGAGCGGATGCTTTTCGCCCCGGTCACGGCCCCCCTGTGACCGGGGCTTTTTTCGACGGCGAGCCGCGCCGACGAATCGCTGAAACCTGCGCCCCACGGGCCGCACGCGCATGCCGCCTCGACTCCGGATTATTGATATCGAATCAAGATAATTTCGCCGGAGCGCGGCTTTTTCCGCAAAAGTAATGCAGGCACACTTCACCCTGTCCGCAATGGCCCGGTGCCGTTGCCCAATGCTTGCAGGAGCTCATCGCGTGAACAGCACGACTTCTTCCCCTTCCCGCCCGGGCGGCAGCGCCGCGCTGCCGCTGCTGGCGCTCGCCGCCGGGGCCTTCGGCATCGGCACGACCGAGTTCTCGCCGATGGGCCTCTTGCCCGTGATCGCCGACGGCGTGCACGTGTCGATTCCGCAGGCAGGCATGCTGATCAGCGCGTATGCGATCGGCGTGATGGTCGGCGCGCCGCTGATGACGCTGCTGCTCGCGCGCTGGTCGCATCGCTCGGCGCTGATCGCGCTGATGTCGATCTTCACGATCGGCAACCTGTTGTCGGCCGTCGCGCCGGACTACACGACGCTGCTGCTCGCACGGCTCGTCACGAGCCTCAACCACGGCGCATTCTTCGGGCTCGGCTCGGTGGTCGCGGCGAGCCTCGTGCCGCGTGAAAAGCAGGCCAGCGCGGTCGCGACGATGTTCATGGGCCTCACGATCGCGAACGTCGGCGGCGTGCCGGCCGCGACCTGGCTCGGCCAGATGATCGGCTGGCGCATGTCGTTCGCGGCAACCGCGGCGCTCGGCCTGATCGCGATCGCCGGCCTGTTGGCCGCCCTGCCGAAGGGCGCAGCCGGCAAGATGCCGAACCTGCGCGCCGAACTGTCCGTGCTCACGCGCCCCGTCGTGCTCGGCGCGCTCGGGACCACGGTGCTCGGCGCCGGCGCGATGTTCACGCTGTACACGTATGTCGCCCCGACGCTCGAACACCTGACAGGCGCGACACCTCGTCGGCGGGCTGATCGCCGCGGCGGGACTCGCGCTGGTCGCATTGCAGATGATCCAGCGCCGCCGCGCGCCGGTCGCCGCGCGTTCGTAAGCACACGGCGATCCGCACGGCGGCGGTAAGCGACACCGCAATCGGGAAACGCCCGCACCGGCATGGACAGCTCGGCTGCCTGCCGGCACGCGGGCGAGGCGATGCGTCAGTCAGTTCAGTGCTGAACCTCGCCGCGTTCGAGCGGCAGGATCAGGCGCTCGGGGATGCTGCGTCGCGATGCACGCGCACCGACGTAGTACAGCACGGCCGGCACGACGAGGCCGAGGATCCACGAGATGTCGGTGCCGCCGAGCGCGTCGACGAGCGGGCCCGTGTAGATATGCGTCGACATGAACGGCAGCTGCACGAGGATGCCGACCACGTAGATCGTGATCGCCATCACGTTCCAGCGGCCATAGCGGCCGTCCGGATCGGACAGCGCCGGCACATCGTAGCGCGAGCGCGTGAAGCAGTAATAGTCGACCAGGTTGATCGCGCTCCAGGGCGTGAAGAACGCGAGCAGGAACAGGATGAACGCGGTGAATTCCTTCAGGAACGAATGGCGGCCGGCGAGCGCGATCAGCGTCGACACGCAGATCATCCCGAAGATGTACGCGAGACGGCTGCGTGACGACACCGCGCCCTTGCCGCGGAAACCGCTGACGATCGTCGCCATCGACATGAAGCTGCCGTACGCGTTGAGTGCCGTCACCGTCACCTTGCCGAACGCGATGGTGAAATACAGCAACGCAGCCACGGCGCCCGTCGAGCCGAGGCCGACGATGTAGGACACCTCATGGTGCGCGAACTGGCTGCCGGCCAGCGCGGCCGCGAACACGCCGAACACCATTGCCGCCTGCGCGCCGATCACCGAGCCGAGGCCAACCGCGAGGAACGTGGCGACCGACGACGTCGAACGCGGCAGGTAGCGCGAATAATCGGCGACGTACGGGCCGAACGCAATCTGCCACGACGCGGACAGCGACATCGACAGCAGGAAGCTCGCGAGCGAGAAGTGCCGGTTCGCGAGCAGCGCGCCGACGTCGTGGTTCGCGAACAGCTGCGCGAACATGTAGACGAAAGCGACGATGCCGACCACGCTCGCGATCCGGCCGACGAAGTGGATCGCACGATAGCCGAACACCGTCAGCACGACGATCACGGCCGCGAACAGCAGGATGCCGGCCGCGTCGCCGACGTGCAGCAGTTGCGCGACGGCCTGCCCGGCCAGCACCGAGCCGCTGGCGGAAAAACCGATGTACATCAGGCACACGAGCACGATCGGGATCATCGCGCCGTAGACGCCGAACTGCACGCGACTCGAGATCATCTGCGGCAAGCCGAGTTGCGGCCCCTGCGCGCCGTGCAACGCCATCACCGCGCCGCCGACGAACTGGCCGAGCAGCAGCGCGACCAGCGACCAGAACACGTCGCCGCCGAGCACGACCGCCAGCGCCCCCGTGACGATGGCCGTGATCTGCATGTTCGCCGACAGCCACAGCGTGAACTGGCTCAGCAGGCCGCCGTGGCGTTCGGCGTCGGGAATGAAATCGATCGAGCGTACCTCGATCAGACCACCGGCTTTTCCATTGGGATTCGTCGACACGGGAAAATCTCCAGGATACTGAGGATCGCAAATGGTTTGGACGAGACGGGGAACGTGCCGAGCCGCCCCTTCGACTCGTCGGGTGCGGCGCGCCGTGGATCGCCGGGGCACGCACCACGCAAGGTCCGCACGCGGGCGCGCAGCCGGCACGACCCGCGCCGAGAGTGCCAGCGGATCATCTTGTATATACAACATGGCTGATATCGGTGATTACCCGGTGTCTGGCAGTTTTGCATATCGCCCGGGAAAGCCGAGCACATCCGGCGGCCGGATGCGTCAGTTGAACGTATGAAAAATGCAGGGAAAACGAAACCTCAGGTGCCGGCGGGCGACACCTGATCGGATGCGGCGACCATGTCGCCGGCGGGAAGGAGCGTCAGCATGCGCCGCGCAGCCTCGACGTCGCGCGCATGCAGCCATTCGTCGTAGTCGTCGCGACGCAGGATCACGACGCCCCGCTTCTCGTCGCCGGGCCGATGCATGCGCGCGAACACCGGATGATCGTCGGCATTGACCGTGAGCATCGTCATGCCGATGCACTCATGGCCATCGGCGGTTTCGTAACGCCGCCAGAGGCCGGCGACGCAGCACGGTTGCCAGCCGTCGACACCGATCCGGTGCCATACGTTGCGGCCCGTTTCGTAGCACGGCTCGAAGATCCAGCGCACTGGAATCAGGCAGCGCTGGCCGTTGCGCCAGGCGTTGCCGTAGAGTCGCGACGAACCGATCGTTTCCGCGCGCGCGTTCACCGTATCGAGCTTCTTTCGCTTACGGCCGTTCTCGTCGAGACGCTCGGGCTGCATGAACTTCGGCCAGAAGCCGAACACCGCGCGAACGACCGCGAGGCCGTCACCGTCGGCACGCGCGATCGGTGCCGCGTAATCCGGATAGACGTCGGGCTCCCACGGAGCGCGACGAAACAGGTCGCCGATGCCGATCCTCAGCTCGCTGATACCCGGGTCTTCATCAGGGGCGCGGTAGTGGGTGCACACGATTGGGCAGACGATGGACGCGATGTCTTCATCGTAGGTCAGCGTGCAGCCACTTGTCCGCCATTGCGTGGTGTGACGAAACAGTCTTACAGCAGTTCGGCCCGCTCGACGGCGTCGTGCGCGAACAGCCGGCGCAGGCCGTCCGTTCGTTCATCCGTGCCGCCGGCAGCGCGTCGTCGCCCGTTCCGGTTCAGGCCAACCGCTCCGATCCGATCACATGCACGCCCGGGCGCGCCTCTAGCGCGGCGTCGAGCAGCGCGCGGGCAATGCGCGGCGCGGGATTCACGCGCCACTTCCGCGGCAGCAGCGGCCCTGCGACGCTCAACGCAAGCACCAGCATCCGTTCGCCGAACCGGAATTCGTCGCGGCTGCCGCCGATCAGGCCCGGTCGCACGCAGGTAAGCGACGCGAACCCGATGCCCGCGAGCGCGCGCTCGACCTCGCCCTTCACGCGGTTGTAGAAGATGCGCGAGCCCGGATCGGCGCCGAGCGCGGAATTCAGCACGTAGGTCGGCGTGCCGGACCGATGCGCGAGATGCGCGACAGCGAGCGGATAGTCGTGATCGACGCGTCGAAATGCGGCCTGCGAGCCCGCGACGCGCATCGTGGTGCCGAGCGTGCAGATCACCGCGTCGGCCTGCCACCAGTCGGCCGCCTCGGGCAGATGATCGAAGTCGACCTCCAGCGCGCGCATCTTCGGATGCGGCGACAACGTCCGGCGCGCGAGCACGACGACCTGGTCCACCCGCGCATCGGCCAGCGCGGCTTCAAGGACGTGACGCCCGACGAGTCCGGTCGCGCCGACGAGCAACAGTTTCATGGCAAGTCATTCCGTGTGGGGCCGGTGAATCGGCGTGGAACCGACACGATGAACGGTCCGCGCGGGAGGGTCAACCGCAACCCGCATCCCGCCCGCTACGAGCGCGTTCCCGCCAGCCACGACACGCTCGGCGCGACGCTGGTCCAGCGCTTGTGCGCCTGCGAGAACGGCGACATGTCGCTGAACCCCAGTTCCGCCGCGATTTTCCTTGATCGACAACCGCCCTTCGGCGACCAGCGCCTGCGCGCGCGTCTTGCGCACCGCATTCGAGATGTCGCCGAAGCATGCGCCCTCTTCCTGCAGCCGGCGCGTGAGCCTGTGCTCGCTCGTGTTCAGCAGCGTCGCGATGCTCTTCAGCTGCGGTGGACGGTCGAACGGCCGTGTGCGTAACCCGCGCACACAAAAAAGCCCCGCCGTGGCGGGGCTTCGATCGATATGAGCAACGACGCGGAGATCACACATGCAACGCATGCCCCAGCGCACGCAACGCCGCCTCCTGCATCGCTTCGCCGAGCGTCGGATGCGCGTGGATCGTGCCTCCGATGTCTTCGAGCCGCGCGCCCATCTCGAGCGACTGCGAAAACGCCGCGGCCAGTTCCGACACACCGCGCCCGACCGCCTGCCAGCCGACGATCAGATGCGTGTCGCGCCGCGCGACGACGCGCACGAAGCCATCGGTCGCCTGCAGCGTCATCGCGCGGCCGTTCGCCGCGAACGGGAACGACGCGCTGATGCAGTCGACGCCGGCCGCCTTCGCGTCGTCGGGCGACCAGCCGGACGTGACGACCTCGGGATCGGTGAAGCACACGGCCGGGATCGATGCCGGCGTGAACTTGCGGCGGCGTCCGGCGATCAGCTCGGCCACCATCTCGCCCTGCGCCATCGCGCGATGCGCGAGCATCGGCTCGCCGGCGACGTCGCCGATCGCCCATACGTTGCGCATCGACGTCCTGCATTCGTCATCGATGCGCAGCGCGCGGCCATTGCGATCGAGCGGCAGCGATTCGAGCCCGAAGCCGTCGACGCGCGGCCGGCGGCCGACCGCAACCAGCACGCGATCGGCCGGCAGCGTCTTCTCCGCGCCGTCGGGCGCCTGCACGCGCACCGCGCCGTCGCTCGCGAGGCCCAGCACCTTGTGGCCCAGCCAGAGCCCGACACCGAGCCGCGCGAGCGAATCGGCGACCGGCTTCGCGAGTTCCGCGTCGTATGCGGGCAGCACGCGTTCGGCCACCTCGACGATGCCGACGTCGACGCCGAGCTTGCGATAGACGAATCCGAGTTCGAGCCCGATGTACCCGGCGCCGACGACGATCAGCCGCTTCGGCAACGACGCGGGCGACAGCGCCTGGGTCGACGACACGACGTGGCCGCCGAACGGCATCGACGGCAGCGCGACCGGTTCCGAACCCGACGCGAGCAACAGGTGCTCGCATGCGATCCGCGTCGTGTGGTCGCCGGCCACGACGTCGACCGTCTTGCCGTCGACGACGCGCGCATCGCCGTGCAACACGCGCACGCCGTGCTTCTTCAGCAGCGCGCCGACGCCGCGCGTGAGCCGCTCGACGATGCCGTCCTTCCACGCGACGCTTTTCGCGATGTCGATCTCCGGCGTGCGCACGCGAATCCCGAGCATCCCCTCGCCGGCCTGCCCGCACGCCTGCTCGAACGCATCGGCGACATGGATCAGCGCCTTCGACGGAATGCAGCCGATATTCAGGCACGTGCCGCCGAGCCGTTCGCGCTCGACCAGCACCGTCGGAATGCCGAGCTGCCCCGCGCGAATCGCAGCGACGTAACCGCCCGGCCCGCCGCCGATCACGAGCAACGTGGTGTGTTCGTTCTTCATCGCGCTCACTCCACGAACAGCAGCGCCGGACGCTCGAGCAACCCGCGCACGGCCTGGATGAATTCGGCCGCATCCGCGCCGTCGACGACGCGATGGTCGAACGACGACGACAGGTTCATCATCTTGCGCGCGACGATCGCGCCGTCGCGGATCATCGGCCGCTCGACGATCCGGTTCACGCCGACGATTGCGACCTCGGGATGATTGATGACCGGCGTCGACACGATGCCGCCGAGTGCGCCGAGGCTCGAGATCGTGATCGTCGAGCCGGTCAGTTCGTCGCGCTGCGCGCGGTTCGCGCGCACCGCGTCGGCGAGCCGCGCGATTTCCGCCGAGATCGACCACACGTCGCGCGCTTCCGCGTGACGCAGGACCGGCACCGTGAGACCGCCGTCCGTCTGCGTCGCGACGCCCACGTGCACCGCGCCGTAGCGCGTGACCACACCGGCTTCGTCGTCGTAGCGCGCGTTGATCTGCGGGAAGTCGCGCAGCGCGATCACCATCGCGCGAATCAGCAGCGGCAGCGGCGTGAGCCGGCCGCGCGTGTCGCCGTGGCGCCGGTTCAGCTCGGCGCGCAGCGATTCGAGCTCGGTGACGTCGAGCTCCTCGACGTAGCTGAAGTGCGGAATGCGGCGCTTCGCTTCCTGCATCTTGCGCGCGATCGCGCGCCGCAGGCCGATCACCGGCACGTCGGTTTCGTCGTTGCGCTCGTCGTAGCCGCGCGCCTGGGATCCGCGCGGCGCGCCGCCGCCCGTGCGTGCGTACGCATCGAGGTCCGCATGCAGGATCCGCCCGGCTTCGCCGGTGCCGCGCACGTAGCGCAGCTCGATGCCCATGTCCCATGCGCGCTGGCGCACCGCCGGCGACGCGAGCGGCCGTTCGCCCGGCGCGAGCGCCACGCGCGGCGGCACCGCGTGTTCCGCGCGGCCCGGCTCGGCCGGCACGCGGGACGCGGCAGGCGGCGGCGCCGTCGGTGACGCATGTGTTTCGGATCCCTCAGCGATGGACGACGTCTCCGCACGCACATCGACCGCCGCCGGAGGCCGCGTCACCTCCGCGCCGGCATCGCGCGCCTTCGCGCCCGGCTTCAGGTTGCCGTCGCCTTCGACTTCGAGACGGATCAACTCGCTGCCGACCGCCATCATCTCGCCGATTCGCCCGCCAAGCTCCAGCACCTTGCCGGCCACCGGCGACGGAATCTCCACCGCCGCCTTGTCGGTCATCACATCGGCGAGCGGCTGGTCTTCGGCGATCGTCTGCCCCGGTTGCACGTGCCAGGCCACCAGCTCGACCTCGGCAATCCCTTCGCCGATATCCGGCATCTTGATGACATGAATCCCCATCTCAGGCCTCCATCACGCGTCGCAACGCTTCGCCGACCCGCGCCGGGCCGGGGAAATACGCCCATTCCTGCGCGTGCGGATACGGCGTGTCCCAGCCGGTCGTCCGCTCGATCGGCGCTTCCAGATGGTAGAAGCAGTGCTCCTGGACGAGCGACACCAGTTCCGCGCCGTAGCCGCAGGTGCGCGTCGCTTCGTGCACCACCACGCAGCGGCCGGTCTTGCGCACCGACGCGACGATCGTGTCGAGATCGACCGGCCACAGCGTGCGCAGGTCGATCACTTCCGCATCGATGCCGGTCTCCTCGGCGGCGGCCAGCGACACGTGCACGGTCGTGCCGTACGTCAGCACCGTCAAGTCGTTGCCGGGCCGCACGACGGCAGCCGTATCGAGCGGCACCGTGTAATAGCCTTCCGGCACCGCGCTGCCCGGATGCTTGAGCCACGACGTGACGGGACGCTCGTGATGGCCGTCGAACGGCCCGTTGTACAGGCGTTTCGGTTCGAGGAAGATCACCGGATCGTCGTTCTCGATCGAGGCGATCAGGAGTCCTTTCGCGTCGTACGGATTCGACGGCATCACCGTACGCAATCCGCAGACCTGCGTGAACATCGCCTCCGGGCTCTGGCTGTGCGTCTGGCCGCCGTAGATGCCGCCGCCGCACGGCATCCGGATCGTCATCGGCGCCGTGAACTGGCCCGCGGAGCGGTAGCGCAGCCGCGCGCCTTCCGACACGATCTGGTCGGACGCCGGATAGAAGTAGTCCGCGAACTGGATCTCGCAGACCGGCCGCAATCCATACGCCCCCATCCCGACCGCGGCGCCGACGATCCCGCCTTCCGAGATCGGCGCATCGAACACGCGCGACTTGCCGTACTTGGCCTGCAGCCCCTCGGTGCAGCGGAACACGCCGCCGAAGTAGCCGACGTCCTGCCCGAACACGACCACGTCGTCGTCTCGGCCGAGCATCACGTCCATCGCGGAGCGCAGCGCCTGGATCATCGTCATCGGCTGCGCCGATGACGTCGTCGTTTCATGTTGCGCCATGATCAGGCTCCCAGTTCCTGGCGCTGACGGCGCAGATGCGCGGGCAGCTCCTTGTACACGTCGTCGAACATCGAGGCCGGCGACGGAATCCGGTCGTCGGCCAGCGTCCCGAACTTCTCCGCTTCCTTCTGCGCGGCCATCACCTCGGCCTCCAGCTCGGCCGTGAGCGCGTCGTGCGCGCTGTCCGACCAGATGCCCTTCGCGATCAGGTGCTGCTTGAAGCGGGCGATCGGATCGCCGAGCGGAAAATGTGCCCAGTCGTCGCTCGGCCGGTATTTGGTCGGATCGTCCGACGTCGAGTGCGCGCCGGCGCGATAGGTCACCCACTCGATCAGCGTCGGGCCGAGATTGCGGCGCGCGCGTTCGGCCGCCCAGGTCGATGCCGCGTAGATCGCGAGGAAGTCGTTGCCGTCGACGCGCAGCGAAGCGATGCCGCAGCCGACGCCGCGCCCGGCGAACGTCGTGCCCTCGCCGCCCGCGATCGCCTGGAACGTCGAGATCGCCCACTGGTTGTTGACGACGTTCAGCACGACCGGCGCGCGATACACGTGCGCGAACGTCAGCGCGGTGTGAAAGTCGGATTCCGCGGTCGCGCCGTCGCCGATCCATGCGGACGAGATCTTCGTGTCGCCCTTGATCGCCGACGCCATCGCCCAGCCGACCGCCTGGATGAACTGCGTCGCCAGATTGCCCGAGATCGAGAAGAAGCCGGCTTCGCGGTCCGAATACATGACCGGAAGCTGGCGCCCCTTCAGCGGATCGCCTTCGTTCGACATCAACTGGCAGATCATCCGTTCGAGCGATACGTCGCGCGCAATCAGGATGCTTTGCTGGCGGTAAGTCGGGAAGCACATGTCGCCATGACGCAGCGCCATCGCATGCGCGGCGCCGATCGCCTCTTCGCCGAGGCTCACCATGTAGAAGGAGATTTTCTTCTGACGCTGCGCGATCATCATGCGCGCGTCGAAGATGCGGGTCTTGAGCATCGCTCGCATACCCGCGATCAGGCGCGCATCGTCGAGGTCCGGCGCCCACGGGCCGAGGGCTTCGCCGTGGTCGTCGAGCACGCGCACCAGGCTGCGGGCGAGATGGGCGGTATCCGCCGGCGCAACGTCGATCGGCGGGCGGCGAACCGCGCCTGCCGGCGATAGATGCAGATAGGAAAAATCCGTCTTGCAGCCCGGACGCCCGGTGGGCTCCGGCACATGCAGACGCAATGGCTCTGACAGGCTCATCGTGTCGTCTCCACGCTCGATTGTGTCTCACGCTGATGGAAACGCGCGGCCGGTTGCCGGCTCACGCGCGAGCTGGCGCACGGGTAAGCGCGCCAACCTTGGAAATTTATGCCTTATGGCGCGAAACGTCGATGGCCAACCCGCTCGTTGCGGGTGAGCAGATTTGCCATGGCGGGGTCGATGGACGATCGATGCTGGCGGCGGCGTGAACGCGCGCCGCCCGTGCTGCGCTGCGTCAACGGCCGGTGGAGCGTGCGTATCGAGGCCGGACCGATCGGCACACCGCGGTCATATCGGACGATACGAAGCAAAAGACCCCGCGAAATCCTGGATCCCGGCGGGGTCTCGGTGCGTCGGGGCGCTTGCGCGCCAGCTTGGCCGGCTGGCCGGCTGGCCCCGGCGGGCGATGAATCACGCGTCGGGGCGCGCGATGTCGAAGCGGCTGCCGGGCGTCACGTGCACGTAGGCCGATGGGCCGCCGGCGCGCAGGATGATGCCCGCGCCGAACGTGTCGAAGATGCCGTCCTTCAGCAGGTCATGACGGATATGCACGGCGATGACCTCGCCGAGCACCAGCGTCGCCGGTGTCTCGACGCCGCGGTGATCGCGCAGCCGGATCACGTCGGTCACCTTGCATTCGAAGTTCACGCCACTTTCCGCCACGCGCGGCACGTCGACGAGGCGCGACGCAATCGCGGTCAGGCCGCCGAGTTCGAATTCGTTGACGCCATACGGCACCGCGGCACAGGTCTGGTTCATCCGCTCGGCAAGGTCGCGCGTCGCGAGGTTCCAGACGAACTCGCCGGTTTCCTGCACGTTGCGCAGGCTGTCCTTCGCGGCGGTGCTCGAAAAGCCGATGATCGGCGGACGATAGTTGAACGCGTTGAAGAAGCTGTACGGCGCGAGGTTCAGCGTGCCGTCGGCGCCTCGGGATGAAATCCAGCCGATCGGGCGCGGACCCACGATTGCGTTCAGCGGGTCGTGCGGCAGCCCGTGGCCTTGCGACGGTTCGTAATAGTGGTAGTTCGAATCGGTCATGGCGGATCGTGTTGCGACAGGCAAATTGTGTTGAAAGCGCTCGGCGCAGGTGCGTGTGCCGGTGAAGCACATGCGTGCGGCGCGACGTGTGTTCCAAGTATCACATGGCCTCACGTTCGTCGCAGCGAAGCTGCACCGCGGGCAGCGTTGCAACGCCGATGCGGGCGGCGCGCACAATGAAAAACCCGCGAGTGCATGGCATCTCGCGGGTCTTATCGAGGCCGGACTCCACGCGATCCACCCGTCCGGCACCACTGCAAGAGGAGAACGGCCCGCGATCCTTCACGCTATCGCGTGCGGGCCGATGCGGTGGCTGGCGAACGGTGCCCGCGAACAGCAGCCGTGTCAGAAATGATGCAGTAGCGCGACACGCACGACGTACTGGTTCGGGCTCGACGAGATGTCGGCCGCGCCCGGAACGTACGCGTAGTCGAAGTCGGTCCCGGTGTGTGCGTTCATTGCATGCTGATAGACCCCTTCCACGAATACCGACGTGCGCTTCGACATGTCGTAATTCAACTTCGTGCTCAGCTGATGCCACTTCGGATTGAACGAGCCGACCGTCGAGGCGACACGGGCCTGCGTATAGGTGTAAGCCGCGCCGAGGTACAACGCGGGCGTGAAATGATAGAGCCCGTTGACCTCGAAGTTATCGAATTTCCACGCGTTCCATGTGCCGCCGGCCGGCTGCGTCGTCCCGGTGAAATACGCATTGGACGTCGGATCGTACACATCCACGTGCGAGTATGTGAACCCGACGAGCGCATTCGCAAACGCGTAGTTCACGCCGATGCCGATGTTCTGCTGCGACGACGCATCGAACGTGTTATCGCCGGTGATCGCGCCGGTCGTATCGCCATTGTGTGCGTTGTTGATCTTCAAATACGACGCGCCGACCGTCAGCCCGCCCTGCTGGTACTGCAGCGCGGCGCCATACAGACGATTGTTCGCAAAGCCGCCCGCCTGATTGCTGAATCCGTACATGGCTTCCGCGGTAATCCCGTGCCACACGGGCGACACGTATTTCACCGAGTTGTTCACCCGGAACGAGTAATCGGTGTTGTCGTTGTCGTAGGGATGCGCAAACAGATAGCCCGTCCAGTTTCCGTTCGCGGTGAGCGGCGAGAAAATGTCGACGCTCGGATCGTACTGGCGGCCGAACGTCACGGTGCCGTAACGCTCCGACGCGATGCCGACGAAAGCCTGACGGCCGAATTCCCGGCCGCCCTGGCTCATTTTCCCGTTGTTGACGTCGAAACCGCTCTCGAGCGTGAAGATGGCCTGGTAGCCTCCGCCGAGGTCCTCTGTACCCCTGATGCCCCAGCGGCTGCCGTAATCGTAGCCGCTTTGCAGTTGCACGGTACCGTGGCCGCGTGCGTTGCTCGTGTAGTTGATACCGTCCTCGATCTTGCCGTAGAGCGTCACGCTGCTTTGCGCATGCGCGGCGGTGGCAAGCAACGCGGCTGGCACGATGATCCCCCAACGCTTGTTCATGATGATTTACCCCCCAAGGTCTCTCGTTTGCTGGTCGCAAGGCTTGCGCGCTGCGAATGCGTGCCGCGTCGATGTATCCCGCGATGCGACGGGCGCAGTGTAATGAGCCGTTTTTCTACTGTTAGTGACCGGCAGCGGAAAGGTGCTCTCCGGAACAGAGACTATTTTTCGGCACGGAAACCGGATAGCAAGGCGGTAAAGACCACTTCATCGGGGGCGACGACGTGCGACGCGTAACAGCCCGTACCCATACGCCGGCATACACCCGCATGCCCTCGGACGTGAAGGGCACCCGAGCAGGGCCTGAAAACAAAAGACCCGCGAGAAACGTGTTTCTCGCGGGTCTTCTGAACTTCATGGCATCGCATTGAAGCGAATCTGGTGCCGGGGACCGGACTTGAACCGGCAAGCCAATCAAGGCGGCGGATTTTCGTCACACTGCTTCTTTCAAAGCCGGCGGCGTCGAAACGAAGCCGTTCGTGCGCTGGACTATGCCTTCGCCGTCGCGCGCGGGCGTGATCGCCGCCCGTGCGCCTTAGGCGCCCCCCGTCTAGTCTCTACACCTTCCTCGCTTGAGCTGTACCGCGAGGCTTGGCTCGGCGTTGCCTCGATGCGCGCATCAGGGGTTTCGCCGAATTTGAAGGGTTCTGCACCGACCGTTTCCGGCCGGGCACTCAATCGTTTAAGTCCGCTATGTTTACCAATTTCATCACCCCGGCAAAAGGGCGGACGCGATTCTACCATTGCTTGCACATGCGTTAGCGGATTCACGCGCATTGCATCGCGATGCAGCATGTCGGCCCACACCGTCCGCGCCCCGATCTATCCGCCGTCATCGACATCGACGCGACACCTTCATCGATTTCGTCCCGCGCCGCAGCATCCGCCGATACAATCGAATCCGCCCCGCTCGCCGGGCGCCAAACGTCAGATGTTTGTGTCGTGCTGCTCGCGAAACAGACGTCTCGCGCGTCATCGCGAGGTCACAAACGTTTTCGATAATTTCCCTGCCGAAAACGTTTACATCGCGTAACTTCATGACCCCGACCATCAAGGACGTCGCCGCGCTCGCCGGCTTCTCGATCGCCACCGTCTCGCGCGCGATCAACGCGCCGCACACCGTCAGCCCCGCCACGCTGGCGACGATCCGCACCGCCATCGACACGCTGCAGTTCCGCCCGAGCCCGCTCGGCCGGCAGTTGCGCGGCGAGCGCACGCGGCTCGTCGGCGTCGTCGTGCCGACGCTGTCGAACCCGGTCTTCGCCGACTGCCTGCAGGGCATCGACGAACTCGCGACCGCGGCCGGCTTCAAGCTGATCCTGATGACGACCGAATACGATGCGGCGCGCGAGCGCCATGCGATCGAGACGCTGCGCGAGCAGCGCGTCGAGGGGCTGATCCTGACCGTCGCCGATGCGGACACGCATCCGCTGCTCGACATGCTCGACCGCGACGGCCCGCATTACGTGCTGATGCACAACGACACGCAACGCCGCCCGTCGGTGTCGGTCGACAACCGCCGCGCCGCCTATGACGGCGTCCGTCTGCTGACCGCGCGCGGTCATCGCCGCGTGCTGATGCTGGCCGGCTCGCTCGCCGCGTCGGATCGCGCACGCCAGCGCCATCTCGGCTACGCGCAGGCACTCGAGGAAGCCGGCGTCGCGACGCTGCCGCCGGTCGAAGTCGACTTCAACGCGGCCGAGTTGCCCGACGCGGTGCTCGCGCACCTCACCGCGCAGGCCACGCGCCCGACCGCCCTCTTCTGCAGCAACGACCTGCTCGCGATGGTCGTCATGCGCGGCCTGCGCCGCGCGGGCTTCTCGATTCCCGACGACCTGTCGGTGCTCGGCTTCGACGGCATCGCGATCGGCGAGTTGCTCGCGCCGCCGCTCGCGAGCGTCGCGACGCCGAACCAGGACATCGGCCGCCATGCATGGCGGCGTCTCGTCGAATGCATCGGCGGCGCGACGATCGAGCGCACGTCGCTGATCCTGCCGCATACCGTGCGCGACGGCGCGACGGTCGCGCCGCCGGCCGCCGACCTTCAGTTGCACCAGGCCTGAACGCACGCGCCGCGCCATCGCGCACGGCGCGGCGACATACCCTTACCCTGCCCGGAGACCCACCGTGTCCTTTCGCCTGACCTCGCTGCTGCGCGTGCTCGCGGCACCCCTCGCCTGCGCCGCGCTCGTCGCGTTCGCACCCGCCGCCCACGCCGACGAAACCGCGATCTGCTACAACTGCCCGCCCGAATGGGCAGACTGGGCCGCGCAGATCGCGGCGATCAAGCAAAAGACCGGCATCCGCGTGCCGTTCGACAACAAGAACTCGGGCCAGGCGATCGCGCAGCTGATCGCCGAGCAGAAGAGCCCGGTCGCCGACGTCGTCTATCTCGGCGTGTCGTCGGCGTTCCAGGCGAAGGACAAGGACGTGATCGCGCCGTACAAGCCCGCGCACTGGAACGACATCCCCGCGAACCTGAAAGACCCGCAGGGCTACTGGTTCGCGATCCACTCGGGCACGCTCGGCTTCTTCGTGAACAAGGACGCGCTCGACGGGAAGCCGGTTCCGCGCTCGTGGGCCGACCTGCTGAAGCCCGAATACAAGGGGATGGTCGGCTACCTCGATCCGTCGAGCGCGTTCGTCGGCTATGCGGGCGCGGTCGCCGTCAACCAGGCGCTCGGCGGCAGCCTCGACAACTTCAAGCCGGCGCTCGACTGGTTCCGCAAGCTGAAGGCCAACGCGCCTATCGTGCCGAAGCAGACCGCGTATGCGCGCGTGCTGTCCGGCGAGATTCCGATCCTGCTCGACTACGACTTCGACGCGTATCGCGCGAAGTACAAGGATCACGCGAACGTCGAGTTCGTGATTCCGAAGGAAGGCACGATCGCGGTGCCGTACGTGATGAGCCTCGTCAAGGGCGCGCCGCACGATGCGAACGGCAGGAAGGTGCTCGACTTCGTGCTGTCCGACGAAGGCCAGAAGCTGTGGGCCAACGCATACCTGCGTCCGGTGCGCGCGCAGACGCTCGGCGCCGACGTCGCCGCGAAGTTCCTGCCGGCGAGCGAATATGCGCGGGCGAAATCGGTCGACTTCGGCAAGATGGCCGCCGGTCAGCAGGCGTTCGGCCAACAATACCTGCAGGTGATGCAGTAAGCGCCGGACTCAAGCCATGCTCGACCTGACTTTCCCGCTGCGCTGGCGCGTCGCGCTCGTCGCGCCGGCGCTCGCGGTGTTCGCCGCGTTCTGGCTGCTGCCGATGGCGGCACTCGTGCAGGTGTCCGCCGACGGCGCGTTCTTCACGCAGTACGCGACGCTGCTCGGCAACGCGCGTTACATGAAGAGCCTCGGTGAAACGGTTGCGTTGTCGGCCGGCGTCACGCTCGCGACGCTCGCGCTGTCGACGATCTCGGGCCTGCTGCTGGCGCGCCGCGAATTCGCCGGCAAGCGCGTGCTGCTCGCGCTGCTCACCTTTCCGCTCGCGTTCCCGGGCGTCGTGGTCGGCTTCATGGTGATCATGCTCGCCGGCCGGCAAGGGCTGATCGGGATGCTGTCCGCGAAGCTGACCGGCGACAAGTGGGTCTTCGCGTATTCGGTTGCGGGGCTGTTCGTCGGCTACCTGTACTTCTCGATTCCGCGCGTGATCGTCACGGTGATCGCGGCCGCGTCGAAGCTCGACGCGTCGCTCGAGGAAGCCGCGCGCTCGCTCGGCGCGTCGCCGTGGCGCATCTTCGTCGACATCGTGCTGCCGGCGCTCGCGCCAGGCCTGATCGCGGCCGGCGCGATCTGCTTCGCGACCGCGATGGGCGCGTTCGGCACCGCCTTCACGCTCGCCACCGACCTGAACGTGCTGCCGATGACGATCTATACCGAATTCACGCTGAACGCGAACATCGCGACGGCGGCCGGCCTGTCGATCGTGCTCGGCATCGTCACCTGGGCCGTGCTCGCGCTCGCGCGCCGCTTCACCGGCCACACCGCCGCCGCCGCGGCCTGAGGATTTCTTCATGCAATCGCTTTCCGGTTCGTCGGCGCCGTCGCCGGCACCCGCCCCGTCGCATGCGCACGGCGCCGCACGGCGCGCGCCGCGCGTGTCGGGCGCGCGTGCAATCGCCGCGCTGCAATGGGGCGTCACGCTGCTGCTGTGCGCGTTCCTGATCGTGCCCGTCGTGATGTCGGTGCTCGCGGGCCTCACCGTCAACTATTTCCGCGGGCTGTCGAGCGGCCTCACGCTGCGCTGGCTCGAACAGGTGTGGCAGCAATACCAGGGGTCGGTCGCGCTGTCGCTCGGCGTCGCGTTCGCGACGCTCGCGATCGTGCTCGTCGTCGGCGTGCCGGCCGGCTATGCGCTGGCACGCAGCAAGAACCGCGTCGCCCGCGTGATCGAGGAAGCGCTCGTGCTGCCGGTCGCGCTGCCGGGCCTCGCCTCGGCGCTCGCGCTGCTGGTCGTGTACGGCGGCTTCACCGCGTTCCGGATGAGCCTGTGGTTCATCGTCGTCGGCCACGTCGTGTTCACGCTGCCGTTCATGGTGCGCGCGGTCGCGGCGGTTGCCGCCGGTGCCGACCTGCGCACGCTCGAGGAAGGCGCGGCGAGCCTCGGCGCGTCGTTCGTCACGCGCTTCGTCACGATCGTGCTGCCGAACCTGCGCCCCGGCATCGTCGCGGGCGCGCTCGCGGTGCTCACGCTGTCGATCGGCGAATTCAACCTGACGTGGATGCTGCATACGCCCGACACGAAGACGTTGCCCGTCGGGCTCGCCGACACCTACGCATCGCTGCGCCTCGAGGTCGGCAGCGCCTACACGATCGTGTTCCTGCTGATGACGCTGCCGCTTCTCGTCGCGATGCAGTGGCTCGGCGTCGATCCGTCCGGCACGCGCGCGCTGAAGCGTCGCCCGCGCTGACCCTGCGTTGACTTTCCCGCTCCCATGAAACTCGATTCCACTCCCATCACCCTGACCCGCTGCGCGAAGACGTTCCGCGGCACGCGCGTGCTCGAACCGCTCGACCTGTCGATCGGCGCGGGCGAGACGCTCGTGCTGCTCGGCCCGTCGGGCTGCGGCAAGACGACGACGTTGCGCCTGATCGCCGGCCTCGACACGCCGGACGCCGGCGGCACGATCCTGTTCGGCGGCGACGACGTGACCGCGCTTCCGATCGAGCGCCGCCAGGTCGGCATGGTGTTCCAGAACTACGCGCTGTTCCCGAACCTGACGGTGCGCGGCAACGTCGGCTACGGACTGAAGATCCGCAAGACGGAGCCGCGCGCGTTGCGCGAACGCGTCGACGAATTGCTCGCGATGATGCGGCTCGACGCGCATGCGGACAAACCGGTCGATCAGTTGTCGGGCGGCCAGCGCCAGCGTGTCGCGCTGGCGCGCGCGCTCGCGGTGCGCCCGCGCGTGCTGCTGCTCGACGAGCCGCTGACCGCGCTCGACGCGAAGCTGCGCGACGTGCTGCGCCGCGAGATGAATACGCTGCTGCGCGACCTCGGTGTGACGACCGTGTACGTCACGCACGACCAGGCCGAGGCGATGGAGCTCGGCGACCGGATCGTCGTGATGGGCGCGGGCCGCATCGAGCAGATCGGCACGCCGCGCGACATCTATTACCGGCCGGCGAACCGCACGGTCGCGCAGTTCATCGGCACGCTGAACCGGCTTGCGGGACAATGGCGGGACGGCGCGCTCGTGACGACCGGTGGCTCGATCGTCACGCCGCACGCCGCCGACGAGTGGTTCTTCCGCCCGGAGGATGCGCAGCTCGCCGATCCCGCGCATGCGCCGCTGCGCGGCGCGATCGGCGCGTGCGCGTTCCTTGGCGAGCGCACGCGGCTCACGATCGAGCATGCGGCACCCGACGCGCTCGTCATCGACGTGCCGGGCCGCATCGAGCTCGCGCGCGGCACGGCGGTCGGCCTCGCGATCGCGGCGGAGGGCCTGATCGCACTCGCCGCGTGAGTAACACCGCCCAACGATAACCAGACATTCCGAGGAACGACGATGCTGCTTGCTCAAATCAGCGATCTCCACATCAAGCGTCCGGGCCAGCTCGCGTACCGGCGCGTCGACACCGCCGCCGCGCTCGCACGCTGCATCGCGAAGCTCAACGCGCTGGTGCCGCGTCCCGACGCGGTGCTCGTCACGGGCGACCTGACCGACTTCGGCCACGACGACGAATACCGCCATCTGCGCGACCTGCTCGCGCCGCTCGAGATTCCGTATTACCTGATGGTCGGCAATCACGACGATCGCGCGGGGCTGCGCCGCGCGTTCGCCGATCGCCCCGAATTGCAGGACGGCGAATTCGTGCAGTACGCACTCGACATCGGCGCCGTGCGCGTGCTCGCGCTCGATTCGCAGGTGCCAGGCGCCAGCCACGGCGACCTGTGCGACGCGCGGCTCGCGTGGCTCGCCGCGCAGCTCGACGCCGCGCGCGACCGGCCGGTGATCGTCGCGCTGCACCATCCGCCGTTCGCATCCGGGATCGGGCACATGGACGCGCTGCGCCTCGCGCCCGCCGCCGCCGCGAAACTCGATGCGCTGCTGCGCGGCCATCCGAACGTGGAACGCGTGCTGTGCGGCCACGTGCACCGGACGATGTTCACGCGCTTCGGCGGCACGCTTGCGTCGGCCGTGCCGGCGCCCGCGCACCAGGTCGCGTTCGACCTGCGCGCGGACGCGCCGTCCGCGTTCCGGCTCGAGCCGCCCGCGTTCGCGGTCCACGTGCATACGCCGGAAGGGGGAATGATGTCCCATCACGTGTACGTGGACGAAGGCGACGGGCCTTATCCGTTCTATGAACCGAGCGGCGAACTGGTCGACTGAAGGCGCGCGTCGCTCGCGATGACGGGCGGCTGCGGGCGGTCGCGGCCCGTTCGGCGGATCGCGACCGATAGCGACCGATAGCGACTGAAAGCGGCCCGTCACGCCCTGGCCGTGCCGCCCGATCGCCTGGCGGCACGGCCGGCAGGATTCACCGTGCTCCGGTATGATCGGCACCCTCGATCGGCGCGCGGCCGACGCCGTGCCGCGCGCCCACGCCGCCCAACTTCGTTCCGTTGCCGCCATGTCCGCCGCCTCCACCGATCGTCCGACCGACGCCGCCTCGCCCCACTATTCGCGCAGCCTGCTGTTGCTGCTCGCGACGATCGCGGGCGTATCGGTCGCGAACATCTATTACAACCAGCCGCTACTCGACAGCTTCCGCTCGGCCTTTCCCGACGGCGCGTCATGGATCGGCGCGGTGCCGACCGCGACGCAGCTCGGCTACGCGGCCGGCATGTTCCTGCTCGCGCCGCTCGGCGACCGTTTCGATCGCCGCGGGCTGATCCTGATGCAGATCGCGGGCCTGTCGATCGCGCTGATCGTGGCCGCGACCGCGCCATCGCTCGCGGTGCTCGCCGGCGCGAGCCTCGCGATCGGCGTGCTCGCGACGATCGCGCAGCAGGCCGTGCCGTTCGCGGCCGAAATCGCGCCGCCGGCCGAGCGCGGGCATGCAGTCGGCACCGTGATGAGCGGCCTGCTGCTCGGCATCCTGCTGGCGCGCACGGCGGCCGGCTTCGTCGCCGAATATTTCGGCTGGCGGGCGGTGTTCGGTGCATCGGTCGCAGCGCTCGTCGCGCTGGCCGCGGTGATCGTGCTGCGACTGCCGCGCAGTTCGCCGACGTCGACGCTGCCGTACGGCAAGCTGCTCGGTTCGATGTGGCACCTCGTGGTCGAACTGCGCGGGCTGCGCGAGGCATCGCTGACCGGCGCCGCGCTGTTCGCCGCGTTCAGCGCGTTCTGGCCGGTGCTCACGCTGCTGCTCGCCGGCGCGCCGTTCCACCTCGGCCCGCAGGCCGCAGGTCTCTTCGGGATCGTCGGCGCGGCGGGTGCGCTGGCCGCGCCATACGCGGGACGTTTCGCGGACAAGCGCGGCCCGCGCGCGATCATCTCGCTCGCGATCGCACTGCTCGCGGCGTCGTTCGTGATTTTCGCGCTGTCGGGGACGAGCCTCGTCGGGCTCGTGATCGGCGTGATCGTGCTGGATGTCGGCGTGCAGGCCGCGCAGATCTCGAACCAGTCGCGCATCTATGCGCTGAAGCCCGAGGCGCGCAGCCGCGTGAACACCGTGTACATGGTGTGCTACTTCATTGGCGGCGCGCTCGGCTCGTCGGCCGGAGTCGCCGCGTGGCACGCGTTCGGCTGGACCGGCATGTGCGCGGCCGGCCTGCTGTTTGCCGCGCTCGCCGGCTGGTCCCACCATCGCGGCGCACGGCACGGCTGAACGCCGCCCCGCGCGCCGGCGTCACGCGTCGGCGCGAGACGCGGCCGGTTCGTCGGCCGGTGGAAGCGTGAATGCCGGGGCGGGATCCATGACCGCGGTCGGGTCCACGACGGCAGCCGGTACCGGCACCGCAAGCGATACCGCGGAAGGCGCGAGGATCGGTGCCGGGTCCGGCATCGCGGCTTGATCCGGTGCGGACGCCGCACCTGCCGCTGATTCGACGGCCACGGTTGCCGCGGCCGATGAAGCGTCGGCCGCCGCGCGCGCCGCGGGCCGGCGCGCGGGATCGAACACGAACGACAGCCCGACGCTGCCGAGGATCGCGACCGTCGCGACCACGGTCGCCGTCGTCACGGGCTCGCCGAGCATCAGCGCGCCGAGCGCGACCGCGACGATCGGGTTCACGTACATGCAGCTGCTCGCGATGATCGGGCTCGTATGGCGAATCAGGTAGCCGTACGCGACGTACGCGGCCATCGTGCAGAACACCATCAGGTAGACGAACGCGAACACCGGACCGACCGCGACCTGCTCGATGCGCTCGCCCATCAGCCACGCGGCGATCGTGGACATCAACCCGCCCAGGCCGATCTGCAGCGATGTCGACAGAAACAGGTCCGACGGCAGCTTGAGCCGCGTCGCGAGATGCGCACCGCCCGCCCAGAACAGCGCGCCGGCGAGCACGCAGATCGTGCCGAGCGCCGAGTTCGCGGCGGCCGCGCCGCCCGAATTCAGCACGACGATGCCGACCATCCCGAGCGCGACGGCCGCCCACTCGCCCTTCGTCACCGGACGCCCGGCGACCGCCGCGATCACGGTCGCGAAGAGCGGCACGGTCGCGACCATCACCGCGGCCGAGCCGCTGCTGACCGTGCGCATCCCGAGCGCGATGGTGCCGGACGACAGCGCGACCAGCATCGTGCCGACGATCGCCGAGTTGCGGATTTCCAGCAGCGTCGGCCATTCGGGCTTGCGACGCAGCGCGAAGATGAACAGACCGATCCCGCCGAGCAGGTTGCGCAGCCCCGACAGCAGCAGCGGCGGGAACGACTGCAGCGCGAAATGCAGGCCGCTGTAGGTCGAGCCCCAGACGAAATAGATGAATACCAGGGCCAGAGCGACACGGCCGCCGCGGCTTTGCGGCAGGCGGATCCGGATCGGCAGGCGAGCGAGGAAATCGAGGAGGCGGTCGAGCGGCGTCATCGTTCAGCTCGCCCGCACGACGTGTCGCGTGCTCCGCTGAAAGACGCCGGCAATGCCGGCAAACGGCCCTGACGGGACCAGGAAGGCGGAGACGAACGTGCGGAACGACATGGCAGTGCGAACGGCGACGAATAAGGACCGGCAAGCGGCGGCAGAGGGTCAAAAATACGCGCGCAGACGGCTTTGGCCGCGCACGCTCGGCATTATGGCATCAAGGATTCGAAAGCATCATCGGACCCGTCTGAAAGGATATCGACTGACGTTTCGGCGCGACATTTTTCGGCATCCGGACGAACGGGAATCCGGGGCCGGATATGCGCTGCGCGGACGTCGCGCGGGCCGCACGGCGCTATCGTGCGTTGACGATCGGGAAGAAACGATGACCGACGGATGCGATACGCATGTCCGTGACGCCAGCGAGGGCCAGCCGGCCGAAGCCGCGAAGCAGCTGGGTGTCACTCAGCCGCGCGGGTCCGATCTGTTGCGCGGCAAGATGAACCTGTTCGGGTTCGACGCGCCCGTGAGCATGGCGGCGGCGGTCGGCCTGCGCGTCGATCTGCAGGTACGCGAATCCGCCTGACGCAGCCGTGAAGCACGGCGGTGCGGGGCCGCGCCCCGCCGCTCACGATCCGCCGAACCAGTTGTACCCCTGATCGACCCAGTAGCCGCCCGGGTAGGTGTCGGTCACGAAGATTTCCATGATGTGCTTCGGATTCTTGTAGCCGAGCTTGGTCGGCATCCGCAGCTTCATCGGAAAGCCGAATTCGGGCGGCAGGCGACGGCCGTCGTAGTCGAATGCGAGCAGCGTCTGCGGATGCAGCGCGGTCGGCATGTCGATGCTTTCGTAGTAATCGTCCGCGCATTTGAAGCCGACGTATTTCGCGTGCGTATCGGCGCCGACGCGTGCCAGAAACGCGCCGAACGGCGTGCCGCCCCAGCGGCCGATCGCGCTCCACCCTTCCACGCAGATGTGCCGCGTGATCTGCTCCGCGTGCGGCAGCGCATACAGCTCGTCGAGCGTCCACACGCGCTTGCCCGTCACCCGGCCCGACAGCACGAGCTGGTACGTCGATGCGTCGACGTGCGGCACGTCGTCGATGCCGTAATACGCGTTGAACGGGAACGGCCGCGTGATGTCGGCCTCGGTATAGGTCGGCGCGAGCCGCTCGCCGCTGAACAGCCAGGCCTGCACGCGATCGTTCATGCGCGACACCTTCTCGAGGAACGCGTTGACCGATGCGTCGTCCTGCAGCGTGCAGCCGGTCAGCATCGTCAGGCCGCCGAGCGTCAGCACGCGCCGGTTGAAGAGGCGCCGCGACGGCATCTCGAGTTCGCGGCGCACGTCGAGCTCGAGCGACTTGCGGTCGAGCATCCAGCTCGGCTGACCGCGGTTGTTTCCGGATTCCGACATGATGGGTTCCTTCGCCCGCGGCGTGCGGGTCAGCGACCGCGCAGCATCGCGAGCAGCGAGCGCGGCACCAGCAGCGCCATCGCGACGTGTACGACGAAAAATGCGACGAGCAGCGACATCGCCCAGAAGTGCACGACGCGCGCGTTGTCGTAACCGCCGAACAACTCGCGCAGCAGCGGAAACTGCACGGACTTCCAGATCGTGAGCCCCGACAGCACCAGCACGATCAGATCGACGATCGCGGTCAGGTATGCGGCACGCTGCACCGCGTTGTAGACGCTCAGGTCGTCGTGCGACAACCGGCCGCCCAGCGCCGCACGCACGTCGCGCCATATCGACGCTGGCGTGACGGGCAGCATCTTGCGCGCGAGGCGGCCCGTCGCGATCGACATCGCGAGGTAGAACAGCCCGTTGCAGACCAGCAGCCACATCGCCGCGAAATGCCATTGGAGCGCGCCGCCCAGCCAGCCGCCGAGCGTGATGCCGTGCGCGAACGTGAACGGCGGATAGATCGGCGACGCATCGTAGATGCGCCAGCCGGACAGTGCCATCAGGATCGCCGCGAGCGCGTTGAGCCAGTGGCTCACGCGCACCCACAGCGGATGAATCTTGCGGGCGGGCGGCGTGGCTGCCGTGCGCCCGGCAGCGGGAACGGTTTGCATGATGAAGACTCCCGAAACGTTGCGGCGGTGCGCGATGCGCGGGCGGCCTCGTATACCGCATGCGCGGGCCGCGCCCCGCCCGCGTCGGTCAGTTCGACGGTGCCATCTTGTCGCCCGACATCGACTTGCCCATCGCGTCGTGCGACATCGCGTCCTTCTTCATCGCGTGCTTCTTCATGGCGCCTTTCTTCATCGCCCCATCCTTCGCCATCGCGTCGTGGCCCATCGCATCCTTCGACATCGACGAGCCTTCCTTCGACATCGCGTCGTTCTGCGCATACGCACCCGTTGCGGCCATGGCGAAACCGGCGACACACGCTGCGATCAGTACTTTTTTCATGACATCTCTCCGAAACATGGGTTTGAGGAGACGAATAGACGGAGGACGTCGCGGGATATGACAGCCGTTTCGAAAATATTTTTTTGGGGCTGCCAGAAGTGCCGCAATGCTGCGCCGCGCCGTCGTTGTCAGCCGGGCTGCAGGGCCGTGCGGCGGTGTCATGCATCGCGGCTTGCGCGGCTGGCGCGCCGCCCGCAATGCTGCAACTGCACCGCGGCAACCGATCTGCCACCGGTTGAAACCGCCGCGAAGCCAGTGTATCGTGTGCGCTGCTAACGCGGGGGTCCTGCAATGCGTTCGGTCAAACAACCGGCATTGCGGGTGAGAAATACCCTTTGAACCTGATCTGGATAATGCCAGCGCAGGGAAGCGTACGGATTTCGCCGCCATCCTTCTGACGAAATCCGCCGCCTCACCAAGCCTCGTCTCCTGCTTAGCTCGAGCCCCACATTCGTCAAGGGCTCCGGGCAAGCGCCGTGGCGCCTGTCCGGCGCTCACACAGGAGATTGCATGAACGCCAATCCGAAGTTTCTGTCCGCGGACGCCCATGTCGACGCCGCTGCCGTCGCCCCGCTGCCCAATTCGCGAAAGGTTTATGTAACCGGCTCGCAGCCCGACATCCGCGTGCCGATGCGTGAAATCACGCAGGCCGACACCCCGACCGGCTTCGGCGGCGAAAAGAACCCGCCGATCTACGTGTACGACACGTCGGGCCCCTACACCGATCCGGACGCGAAGATCGACATCCGCGCCGGCCTGCCGGCACTGCGCCAGCGCTGGATCGAAGCGCGCGGCGACACCGAGGTGCTCGACGGCCTGTCGAGCCGGTACGGCCTCGAGCGCGCGGCCGACCCGGCCACCGCCGACCTGCGTTTCCCGGGCCTGCATCGCAACCCGCGCCGCGCGCAAGCCGGCAAGAACGTCACGCAGATGCACTACGCGCGCCAGGGCATCATCACGCCGGAAATGGAATACATCGCGATCCGCGAGAACCAGCGCCGCGCCGAGTACATCGAGAGCCTGAAGTCGAGCGGCCCGAACGGCGCGAAGCTCGCCGCGATGATGGGCCGCCAGCACCCGGGCCAGGCGTTCGGCGCCGCGGCCTTCGGCGCGAACGCGCTGGCCGAGATCACCCCCGAGTTCGTGCGCGACGAAGTCGCGCGCGGCCGCGCGATCATCCCCGCGAACATCAACCACCCGGAATCCGAGCCGATGATCATCGGCCGCAACTTCCTCGTGAAGATCAACGCGAACATCGGCAACTCGGCCGTCACGTCGTCGATCGGCGAGGAAGTCGACAAGATGACGTGGGCGATCCGCTGGGGCGGCGACACGGTGATGGACCTGTCGACCGGCAAGCACATCCACGAAACGCGCGAGTGGATCATCCGCAACAGCCCGGTGCCGATCGGCACGGTGCCGATCTACCAGGCGCTCGAAAAGGTCAACGGCAAGGCGGAGGACCTGACCTGGGAAATCTTCCGCGACACGCTGATCGAGCAGGCCGAGCAAGGCGTCGACTACTTCACGATCCACGCGGGCGTGCGCCTGCAGTACGTGCCGCTCACCGCGAACCGGATGACGGGCATCGTGTCGCGCGGCGGCTCGATCATGGCGAAGTGGTGCCTCGCGCATCACAAGGAAAGCTTCCTGTACGAACACTTCGAAGAGATCTGCGAGATCATGAAGGCGTACGACGTGAGCTTCTCCCTCGGTGACGGCCTGCGTCCCGGCTCGATCTACGACGCGAACGACGAAGCGCAGCTCGGCGAACTGAAGACGCTCGGCGAGCTCACGCAAATCGCGTGGAAGCACGACGTGCAGGTGATGATCGAAGGCCCCGGCCACGTGCCGATGCAGTTGATCAAGGAGAACATGGATCTCCAGCTCGACTGGTGCAAGGAAGCACCGTTCTATACGCTCGGGCCGCTGACCACCGACATCGCACCGGGCTACGACCACATCACGTCGGGCATCGGTGCCGCGATGATCGGCTGGTTCGGCACCGCGATGCTGTGCTACGTGACGCCGAAGGAGCACCTCGGGCTGCCGAACAAGGACGACGTGAAGGAAGGGATCATCACGTACAAGCTCGCCGCGCACGCGGCCGACCTGGCCAAGGGTCACCCCGGCGCGCAGGTGCGCGACAACGCGCTGTCGAAGGCGCGTTTCGAGTTCCGCTGGGAAGACCAGTTCAACATCGGCCTCGACCCGGACAAGGCGCGCGAATTCCACGACGAGACGCTGCCGAAGGATTCGGCGAAGGTCGCGCACTTCTGCTCGATGTGCGGCCCGCACTTCTGCTCGATGAAGATCACGCAGGACGTGCGCGAGTTCGCGGCGCAGCAGGGCGTGTCGGAAACCGAGGCGCTGAAGAAGGGGATGGAAGTCAAGGCGGTCGAGTTCGTGAAGACCGGCGCCGAGATCTATCACCGTCAGTAAGTCGGCAAGCGAACGCGGCGGTCCGCACGGACCGCTTCGCTTCGTGAAGCACGGCAGAAAGCCCGCTTTCGAGCGGGCTTTTTTTGCGCGCACGCATCCCGAGCGCACGCATCCCGTGTACCCGCCGGCGCACGGGAAACAATTGATTACGAAACCGCTCGAGCCTTAACAAGTCCTTACAACCGCCGCGCGGAACGACGCGTAGATTGATTGCATGCGCGGCCGTCAGGCGGTCGCGCGACCTCCGTTCACTACCACAAGGACAACGATCATGAACCATTCGATTCGGCGTTTTGGGGTATGCGCGCTGCTCGTCGCGACGGTGGCCAGCCTCTCGGCCTGTGATTCGATGACACGACGCCAGCGCGATACCGCGATTGGTGCGGGTGTCGGCGGCGTCGCCGGCGCGGCGATCGGCGGCAACGCGCTGTCGACGCTGGGCGGCGCGGCAGCCGGCGGCATCATCGGCAACCAGGTCGGCAAATAAGCCGGCCGGCTTATCCGGCTGCCGCGCGGCGCGCGGCAAGCTCCGGCCTGACGGCGTTTCCGCACGGCGGAAACGCCGTTTTTCACATGCGGCGCCGCAACACGCCGCAGCGGCCCGGAAATGATCCGTTACCGTTTAGCGCATCTTGTCATCCCCGGGCGGCCTAAGCTTTAAGCATCTGCCGATTGCCGGCTCCGCCGGAGAGACATCATGAACAGGACCCTCGTCGCCGCGGCGCTCGCGTGCACGACGCTCGCCGGCTGTTACTACCCTTACGGCTACTATCCGTCCGGCTATTACACGGCGGCGCCGGTGCAGCCCGCGCCCGTCTATGTCGATCCGGGCCCCGCGTACTACTATCCGGCCCCCGCCTATGCTCCGGCCTGGGGTGGCTACTGGGGCCCCGCGGTGTCGCTCAATTTCGGCTTCGGTGGACGCGGCGGCTGGCGCCATCATTGAACGGCCGCCCCGGCCGGCCGTCCGGCCGGTTCGCGTCGGGGCGAGCGCATTTCCCGGTTCTTGCCGTTTCATCCGATCGTGAAACGATGGCATGGGAGCGAGGTGTAAGATTCTCCGCATCCCGTCCCCTCGCCCGCCACGCTCGATGTCACCCAAGAACGCCTTTCTGCTGACCGTCCTCGCTGCCCTGTGGGGCGCGTCGTTCCTGTTCATCCGGATCGGCGTCGCCGACTTCGGTGTCGCGCCGCTGATGGCGCTGCGCGTGGGAATCGGCGCGCTGTTTCTCGCAGGCTTCGCGCTGACGCGCTTCAAGCCCGCCGAGCTCGGCGCGCAGCTACGCCGTCGCGCGTGGCCGTTGTTCGTCGTTGGCGCGCTGAACTCGGGCATCCCGTTCTGCCTGTTCGCGTTCGCCGAACTGACGCTGTCGGCCGGCGTGACGTCGGTGATCAACGCGACGACACCGCTGTGGGGCGCGCTCGTCGCCTATGTTTGGCTGAAGGACAAGCTGTCGCTGCCGCGCGCGCTCGGCCTCGTCATCGGCTTTGCCGGCGTCCTCACGCTCGTGTGGGATCAGATCGCGAACGCGCACGGCAGCACCGGCGCCAACGCGACCGCGCTCGCCGCCGCCGCCGCTCTCGGCGCGACGCTGCTGTACGGCATCGCGGCCAACTACACGAAACGCACGCTCAGCGGCGTCGATCCGCTCGTCAACGCGACCGGCAGCATGATCGGCTCGACCGTGCTGCTGCTGCCGTTCGCGATCGCGACCTGGCCCGCGGCAGCCGTCGGCGCGCATGCATGGGGCGCCGTGCTCGCGCTCGGCATCGCCTGCACGGGGATCGCGTATTTCATCTTCTTCTACCTGATCGCGCATGTCGGCCCGGCCCGCGCGATTACGGTGACGTTCGTGATCCCGGTGTTCGGCCTGCTATGGGGCGCGCTGTTCCTCGGCGAACACGTATCGGTCGTGATGATCGAAGGCTGCGCGATCGTGCTCGTCGGCACCGCGCTTGCCACCGGCGTGATCAAGCGGATTCCCGGGCTCCGCCCGCGCGGCGGCGAAGCAGCCTGAGCGGCGGGCAGGCCCGGCACCCCGCCGGTGCGGGCTCCCCGCGACGCGCCGGCCGCCGATCCTCGAGCGCCGCGCGTCGACCGGTGCGCGACGGCGCATGTCGAGTTTCGCCTGATGCCGATGCAGCCGCCCGGCTTTGCCGCTATCCCGCATTCTTCGCACGCGATGCACGCGACACACGCGACGCTGTCGCCGCATACGCGACCGGTGACCCTTGCGTGTCGCGCTCCCGGGCGGGATGCCCCGTCCAGCCGTCGGTGTAGCGTTTGCGTCTGGAGTTACCCTGATACGCGCGCCGCGCCATTCCCGTTACACTCGGATCACTCATCCGCAGAAGGCGGTCAAGATGCACCACGTTCTTTCGCGTCCACCTGCGCGTGCGACGGCTTCTGCGTGGCGCGCACGATACCGCCCCCCGATCGCCCCAGGGCATCGTTGACATGAAGCCCTCCCGCGACCTCTCGCTCGATTCCCTGCTCGAACGCCTCACGCCGACGCCCAGCGGCTGGATCGCCACGTATCGCGAGACGACGCTGCGCAGTGTGTTTCAACCCGTGCTGTCGATCACGCACAAGCGCGTGGTCGGCTATGAAGCGCTGCTGCGCGTCGTGGACGAGAACGGCACGCTGGTTTCGCCGGTCGCGCTGTTCGACAGAACGCGTGCCGCTGCCGACGCGTTGCTGCTCGACCGGCTCGCTCGCTGCCTGCATACGGCGAACTTCGTTGCGCAAGGCATCGGCGACGGCTGGCTGTTCCTGAACGTGACGCCGCGCGTGCTCGATTCGGGCCTCGTGCAGCGCGAATTCGTCGAGGCGCTGTGCCGTCATTTCGCGCTGCCGCCGAACCGCATCGTGCTGGAAGTCGTCGAGCAGCCGGCGCGCGATGAAGCCGCGCTCGCCCGCACGATCGACATGATCCAGCATCGGGACTTCCTGATCGCGATCGATGATTTCGGCACCGGGTTCTCGAATTTCGACCGCGTGTGGCGCGCACGGCCCGATATCGTCAAGCTCGATCGATCGCTCGTCGAACGCGCGAACGCGTCGGCCGACGATCGCCGCATCATGCATCACCTGGTATCGATGCTCCATCAGGCCGGCGCGATGGTGCTCGCCGAGGGCGTCGAAAGCGACGACGCGCTGCAGACGCTGATGGAGGCCGATATCGATTTCGTCCAGGGCTTCCAGTTCGGCCAGCCCGATGCGTCGATCGCGCACGCGAGCGCCGCGGCGCCCGCGATGCTCGACGCCGCGTGGCAACGCTTTATCGCCCGTCGGCATACGCCAGCGATCACCGAGCAGCCGGGCTTCGACGCGATCGAGCGGCTCGTGCTCGCCGGCGCGGCCGCATTTTCCGCGAGCGGCAGCCTGCAGGACGCCGCGCAGCGCGTATTCGTGGTGCCGGCCGCGCGCCGGGTGTTCGTCACGGACGAGATCGGCGAACAGTTCCTGCCGTCGATCGGCGCGCGTCCCGAGGACGGCCAGACGAGCGGCACGCGGCTCTCGCCGCTGTTCCCGGAGACGCACAGCAACTGGTCGCGGCGACCGTACTTCCAGCGCGCGATCGCGGCGCCAGGGCGCGTCGCGCTAATGGGTCCGCACTTCTCGCTGACCGAAGGCCGCGATTGCTACACCGCAGCCGTCGCGATTCGCGCGCAAAACCGTCTCGTCGTGTTCTGCGTCGACTTCGTGCTCGACAGTGCGGGCACCGTGATGCGGTAGCGCATATTGCCGCACGACGCCGCCCGCCATGCCGGCCGGTCGGCCTTTTCTTTCGTCAGTCGATCACCTTCCCTCTTCCGGACTTCACCACGCTGCGGCGCGACTTGTGTTCGAGCCGCCGCTCCTTCGATGCGCGTGTCGGCCGTGTCGCGACCCGCGCACGCGGCGTGTACGCGACGCTGCCGATCAACGCATCGAGCCGCGCGAGTGCTGCGTCGCGGTTTTTCTCCTGGGTGCGGTATTCCTGTGACTTGATCACGACGATGCCGTCGCGCGTGATGCGCTGGTCGGACAGCGCGAGAAGCCGTTCCTTGATGACGGGCGGCAGCGACGACGCGCGGATGTCGAAACGCAAGTGAATCGCGCTCGACACCTTGTTGACGTTCTGGCCGCCGGCACCCTGCGCGCGCACGGCAGTCCATTCGACTTCGGCCGGATCGAGCGTATAGCGGATCATCATCGCGACGTCTCCTTGCGGCGCCGCGCGAGCGCCTCGTCGACGCGGGCCGCGAGGCCCGAATCGCGTTGCGTACGTGTCGCGACTGCCTGCGCCAGCACGCGCCGCGGGCCGATCACCTGCACGCGCGTGCGCGCACGCGTGACGGCGGTGTAGACGAGTTCGCGCGTGAGCACACGGCTGAACGACGCCGGCAGCACGAGCGCGGCCTCGTCGAATTCGGAGCCCTGCGACTTGTGGACGGTCAGCGCAAACGCCGTCTCATGCGGCGGCAGCGCCGCGGGCGACACGGCGCGCGCGGTGCCGTCCGCGCGGCGGAACCATACGCGCAGCACGCCGTGCGCGTCCGGCAACGCGATGCCAATGTCGCCGTTGAACAGCCCGAGCGCATAGTCATTGCGCGTCACCATGATCGGCCGCCCGGTGAACCAGTGTGCGCCGACCGCGAGCGGCACGTGCACGGCATGCCGCACGTGCGTGGCCACCAGTGCATTGACGTGCTCGGCGCCGCGTGAGCCGGTGCGCGTCGCGCACAGGATCCGGAAGCGGTTGAGCGCATCGAACAACGGCAACGGATCGGGCTGCGGCCCGGACAACGCGGTGCGCAACGCATCGATGTACGCACCGAACCGGCGCGCGAGCCGCTCGACCGTCGACGCCGCAAGCGTCTCGCCCGCGTCGTCGTGAAACGACGCGGCAGCGGCATCGTCAGCCGGCAACGCGTCGAGCGCGCCCTGCACGTCGCCGCGGCGGATCGCGAGCGACAGGCGGCCGATTGGCGAATCGAGACCGAAGCGGTAATTGCGTTCGAGCCACACGACGCAGTCTGCGAGCGGTGCGGGCGACGGGGCGGCGATGTCATCGGCTCGCGTTGCAGTGGTCGACACCCGCGTTGCCGCCCCTCCCGCATGGGCCGGATCGAGCGGCGCGAGCTCGACCGCGTCGAGCCACGCGAGTTCGTCGGCCTCGATCCATGCAGGATCGGTGGCTACGGAGGTGCCTTCGAGGTCAGCGGGTGCAGGTGACGACGAAGCCGCCGGAGAAAGCACCTCGTCCTGCGGGTCGTCGTCGAACAACGACGCCTGGCGCGTATCCACGTTGCGCCGCGCCGATGACTTGCGCGCCCCGTTCGCCGACAATGGCGCGGACGCCGGGGGTTGAGCCGCAACAGCAACCACCCCCGCCGCCTCGCCGTCCGGCACCGGCAAGGCCGCGACGAAAGCCGCTTCGTCGATCCCGAGCGCATCCGCGATGCGCGTGCGCGCAGCGGCGGTGAACGTCGGCCGTGCGCTGAGTTCGGCGAACACGGCGCCGGCCTCGACCGCGGCAAGCTGATCCTTGTCGCCGAGCAGCACGAGCCGGGCGCCCGGCGCGAGCGCATCGAGCAGATGCGCGGCGAGCGCGACGTCGATCATCGACGCCTCGTCGACCACGATCAGGTCGTACGGCAACGGATTGTCGCGATGATGGCGGAAGCCCGCCGCCCCGCCGCCGCCGAGCAGGCGATGCAGCGTGTACGACGTGTCGGGCAGGCGCGCGGCAAGTTCCGGCGGCAGGTCGCCCGCCCGCGCGTGCAGCGCTTCCTGCATCCGCTGCGCAGCCTTGCCGGTGGGTGCCGCCAGCGCAATGCGCAATCCCGGCTGCGCGTCGAGCAGACAAGCCAGCACGCCGACGACGGTCGTCGTCTTGCCGGTGCCGGGGCCGCCGCTGACGATCGTCACGCGTCCTGTCAGCGCAACGATCGCCGCGACGCGCTGCCAGTCCACTTCGCCCGTCGCGGGCCCGAAGTAACGGACGAGACTGTCGCGCAACCGGTCGGGCGACAGCACGTCGCCCGGTGCGGCGACGCCGGCCTGCGCGACGAGCGCATCGGCGAGCCGACGTTCGTAGTCGAAATAACGCGACAGATACAGATGGTCGTGCCGGTCGACGATCAGCGGCCGCTCGTCGCCGCGCGCGAGCGTGCCGAAGGCCACCACGCCGCTCGCGGCAAGCGCCGCGCGCACGTCGTCGACCGGTTCCTCGTAGCGCTGCGCGAGCGCGCCGAGCGACACGCATACGTGGCCGCCCGCGGTCGCCCGGCTCGTCGCAAACGCGGCACGCGCCGCCCAGCGCGCAGCCGCGGCCGGCGCACCCGCGCGGCGCGACAGGTCGCCGATGCGCCGCGCGAATCCTTCCGCGAGCGCGATGCCGAAATCAGCCGGCTCGGGCAGGCGCGCGACAAGGCCGCCGGTGAATTCGAGCGTATCGTCGGACACGTTCATGCGCGGCCCCCTTCCATCATCCGGTCGAGCGCGTCGACGAGTTCGCGCGCGGGCCGCCGCGCATGCACGCCGGCCGGTTCGCCGGCACTGCGCCAGTCCGGCCGCACGCCACGCACGAACAGGTACAGATAGCCCGCGATATGCGTGTCATAGTCATAGTCGGGCAGCCGCCCGCGCAAATAGCGATGCAGCGCAACCGTATAGAGCAGCGCCTGCAGGTGATAGGCATGATTGGCCATCGCGACGTCGAGCGCACGCGGGCCGTAAGCGTCCGGCGTATTGCCGAGATGGTTCGACTTCCAGTCGACGATCCAGAAGCGGCCGTCGTGTTCGACGATCATGTCGATGAAACCCTTGATGAAACCGGCGAGCACGCCCGCGTCCAGCGCAACGTCCGGATAGCCGTGCGCGACCAGCAGCCGACGCAGCGCGCCCAGCTCGAGCGATGGCGCCGGGAACAGGAAACCCATTTCGTCGAGCCGCTTGGCGGGATCGAGATCCGCGAGCCGCATGCCCGGCACGAGCTCCGTGCGCACGACATCGTCGACGAGCCGCGCCATCATCGCGGGCAGACGCGTCGCGAGTTCGGGCTCGGCCTCGACTGGCCGGTCGTGCAGCGCGCCGAGCGCCGCCTGGTGCCACGAATCGGGCTCGGTGAACCGGCTGAGTTCGAACAGGCGGTGCAGACACTCGCCCGCTGCCGCGCCGCGCGGAAACATGAGGATATCGTCGTCCGGCGGCTCGACCTCGACCGCGACGGTGTCGGCCACGGCAAGCGCGCCGTCCGGCGCAACGGCGGCAAGCGCATCGTGATCGGGCCGCAGATCGTCGTCCGGCACGACCGCGACGCCCGCCTCCTCGCGCGCCATCGACGCGGTCAGCGAACTGAAGCTCGCCATCCGCCACGCGTCGCGCAGCACGCGCGTCGCATGGCGTGCGGCGAGCGTCTGCGATGCATCGTGGCCGGCAGCCAGCCGCTCACGGCGCGCCGGCACCGGCAACGGTGCAACGCTCACGGGCCCGCCCGCGAGCGCTTGCCACGCGGCGTCGAGCGCCGCTTCGTCGGGCGGCTCGTCGAGCCACGCGTCGAACGACTGGCCGGCCCCGGCCACGAGCCAGTTCAGCACGCTGCGCCGCGCCTCGCGGGTCGAGCGCGACGACAGATAAGGCCCGGCGACGAGATAGCACCGATAGACCGCGCGCGTGAGCGCCACGTAGACGAGCCGCGCGCGTTCCGCCGCCTGTTCGCGCAACGCCTGGCGCGCGGCATGCTCGGCTGCTTCGTCGTCGCACCCGTAATGCAGCACGGCGTCGCCCGCATCGTCGTGATACTCGCGCGCGTCGGGTAGCGCCGACGCGGGCGGCTCGCGCAGCCCCCCGTCGTTCAGGAACGGACAGAACACGACCGCATATTCGAGGCCCTTCGACTTATGCACGGTCACGATCTGCACGAGGTTGCGATCGGATTCGAGACGCAGTTGCGCTTCCTCGCCGCCGCCGTCGAGCCGTTGCGCGGCGAGCCAGCGCAGCGTCGGCGCGATGCCCGGCTGCGCGGACGCACGCGCCTGCGTCAATTCGGCCAGGTGGTTGATGTCGGTCACGCGGCGTTCGCCGTCGGCGCCGGCCATCAGCCGCTCGGCGACCCGCAGCTCGCGCGTGAACGTGCGCCACATCACCGCGAAGCCGCGTTCGCGCCACAACAGCCGATAGCGCGAGAAGCGCTCGACCCAGCTCATCGCGTCCGCACCGTCGGCCGCTGCGCGCGACGCATCGCCGTCGCCCTGCTCCATCCGCCACAGCGCCCCCGCATCGAGGCCGAACCAGTCGGCGGCCAGCGCCGCACGCAAGCGCCGCAGGTCGCCCGGCGCATCGATCGCCGCAAGCACGCGCTCGAGCTGCTCCGCATCGCCGGTCGAAAACACGGACGCCTGCGCGAGCTCGACGCTGCCGATGCCCCACGTGGCGAGCACGCGCTTCACGAGGCTCCCCTGCCGGTGCGTCTGCACCAGCACCGCGACGTCGCCCGGCGACAACGGCGTATCGCCGAGCCGCACATGTCCTTCGCGCGCGCCGCGCATCAGCCGGGCGATCTCGGCCGCGCACGCCTGGGCGGCCTGTGCCTGCGCGTCGCGCTTGAGCAGCGTGCCGTCGCCGCCCGGGAGCGCCCAGATCCGGAAATCGCCGGATGGACCAGGATCGGTTCCGTCGACGAATGGTGCGCGCACGCGCGTGCCGGCGCGCACCGCGTAATAGTCGAGCCCGTCGAGCACGAACGCACGCGGGTTCGACATGAAGAAGCGGTTGCACGCATCGACGATCGCCGGTGTCGAGCGCTGGTTGACCGCGAGCGTATAGCACGCGCTCGCGCTTGCCCGCGCGGCGAGATACGTATGCAGATCCGCCGCGCGGAAGCTGTAAATGGCCTGCTTCGGATCGCCGACGAGAAAGAGCGGCCCGCCCGGTGCGAAGATCCTGTTGAAGATCGCGAACTGCAGCGGGTCCGTATCCTGGAATTCGTCGATCAGCGCGGCCGGATAGCGCGCACGCAGCGTCTCGGCGAGCCACGGATGCGCGTGCAACGCGTGATACAGGTTCGCCAGCAGATCGTCGAACGACACGACGCGGCGCGTACGCTTGCGTTCGGCCAGCTCGCCCGGCGCTGTGTCGAGCCAGTCGGCGACCAGCGCGAGCCAGCGCGCGCGTTGCGCGGCCTCGGCGGCGGCCACCGCCGCTTCGAGCGCGTCGGCCACGTCGAAGAACGGGTGTTCGGGGGTCGCGCCGCCCTTTTTCGTCGCCTTCGCGAGCGCGGTGCGGGTGAGCTTGAGCGCCGCCTTCGGTATCGCGGCAGCCGCGTTGCCTTGCGCGAAATGCGCGGACCACGCGCCGAGCGCATCGGCAACCGCGTCGGGCTTGTGCGAACGCTGATTGAGCACGGGCTGCGCGGTGCGCAGCAATGCGTCGATCGCATCCCGCTCGTCGGCCCACATCCGCGCGGCCTCCGCGAAGCATTCGACGGCAGCGGCCTCCGCCGATGCGTCCGGTTCGACGACGCCGTCCCAGCGCAGCGCGGCGAGCGGCTTCTTCAGCCGCCGCGCGAGCTGGGCGTCGAGCGCGGCCGGGCCCGCGCCCGAATCGACGAGCCACGTCGCGAAGCCGGGCCAGCGCGCGGCCATCGGCTCGACGCGCGTGCGCCAGAAGTCCGCCGCGAGTTCGAAGCGCAGCGCCGCATCGTCGGCCTGCATCTCGAACGCGAACGGCATCGCGGCCGCGAACGGCGCCTCCTGCAGCGCGCGCTGGCAGAACGCGTGGATCGTGTGGATCGCCGCCTGGTCGAATGCACGCAATGCGCGCCGGATCCGCTTCGCGGCGGTCTCGGGGTCGAGCGCGCCGGCTTCGCCGAGCGTTGTCTCGAGCAGGCGCGCGACGAACGGATCGCCGCCGTCGTCACCGGTATCGAGCGCATGCGCGAGTTGCGCCAGCCGCCCGCGGATCCGCTCGTGCAGTTCGGCCGTCGCCGCCTTCGTGAAGGTCACGACGAGGATTTCGTCCGCGCCGAGATCCTTCTCCAGCAGCAGGCGCACGTAAAGCGCGCAAATGTTCCACGTCTTGCCGGTACCGGCCGACGCCTCGATCTGGTTGACGCCGTCGAGCGGACACGCGAACACGTCGAGTTCGAGCGCCGCCTGCGGCTGGGATGCGGCGCTCATGCGACCTCCTTCAGATGTTCCAGCATCGGCTCGAACACGAGCCGGGCGAGCGTGCCGAACGGCTCGTCGAGTGACGGATGCGCGCCGCGCCACGCGATCGCGATCGCCGGATCGTCGGCTTCGCTCACCACGCGCTCGTTGATCCAGACGCTCGCGGCCTTCGCCTCGCCGTCGGAAATGCGCGCCCACGCACTGCGCGGGAAGAACCGCAGCGGCATGCGCCGCCCCGCGCGAAACAGCGCGGCGAGCGGCGCGAGGCGCTCGAGCGGTGCCGCGACCGGCGTGAGTTCGAACGCGCCGCCGCTGCCGAACCACAGCGTGCGGCGCGGGCCGTCGGGCTCCACCGCGCAGTAGACGAGGTGCGCGAGCCACGCGGACAGGTAGTCGCGCGCGCTCGGCCGTGCATAGCGATAGATGATCTGGCCCGCCGGCGTCAGCCGGTTCAGCGTGCCGTGCAACTCGAGCGGCGCGCTCACCGCATCGCCCGACAGCATCGCGTCATCGGCACCGAACAGCGCCTGTTCGGTGTCGGGCCATGCAGGCGCGATCGCGAGCGTGAATGGCCGCCGTTCCATGCCGTCGGCCAGCGCACGCCGCACGTTCGACGCAAGCTGCGTCATCGAGCCGAGCGCCTGGTCGCGCCAGACGGCGCCTGTCGCGCCGCCCGGCAGCTCCGGGCTGGCGTCCGCGATGCGCAGCGCGTGATCGTGCACGCCGCCTTCATCCGATTCGATCAAAAGCGGCAGCAGGCGCTCGGCGAGCGCGTCGCTGCCCGCGAAGTCGAGTGCGAACGGCTCCGTATCGAGCAGTTCGGCCTGCGCGTCGGCCAGCACGATGCCGAGCCGCGCGCGCAGCAGCGCGCGGGCCGGATGCCGCCAGAACCGCTCGAATTCGCTGAACGCGACGGGCTCGACCGGCTCGGCCGGCAGCGGTTGCGCGAAGAACGGCTGCTCTTGCGTGGCATCGCGTGCGGCTTCGGCTGCCAGCAGTGCCGCGAGCGTCGCGCGCTCGGCGTCGTACGAAGCCAGTTCGCTGCCGGGCCGGAAATACTCGGCCGCGAACGGTTGCAGCGGATGTTCGACGATGAACGCGCGCCGCGCGGCATCGACGGCGTCCGGCGGGGCGTCCGCGCCGGCCGTGACGAGCGCGAGATGGTCGAGCAATTCGTCGACGAGCGCCGCGGGCGGCAACGGCGCGTTGTCGCGAATGCTGCGCCCCGTATAGGCAATCAGCAGCCGGTCGCGCGCGGCGAGCAGCAGGTCGAGGAACAGGTTGCGTTCGTCGTCACGGCGCTGCCGGTCGCCGAGCTTCGGCAACACGGCCATCAGGTCGAACTCGTCCGCGCGAGCGAGGCTCGGCAGCACGCCGTCGTCCATGCCGAGCAGGCACACGACGCGGTATGGCAGCCCGCGCAGGCTCGTCAGCGACGAGAACGTGACGCCGCCCCACGGCACCCCGCCGCGCGCCGGATCGTCGAGCGCGGCTGCCAGCCCCGCGCGTACGACGGCCGCGGGCAAGGCTTCGTCGGGCGCGCCTTCCGTCATCGCGGCGAGCATCGCGTCGAGCGCGTCGCGCACGCCCGACAGCGCATCGGCATACGCGGCACCCGAGTCGAAGAACCGCGCGAGCGTGTCGGCGAACAGTTCGCTCCAGGCGCGCGGCATGTGCGCGTCGGCGAGCCGTCGCGAGAAGCCGTCGAGATCGTCCGTGAAGCGCGCGAGCCGGCCGAGCAGTTCGGCCTCGCTGCCGGTCGCCGCCTCGATCGGCAGCCACGCGCCGACCGGTGCCGCGCCTTCGGGCATCGCATAGCCGAGGAAGAGCCGCGCGAGCGCATCGGAAAACGTATGGCGCGGTGCAGGCACCGCCGCATCGTCGCTCACCGTCGGCGACAGCCCGCGCCGCGCGCCTGCGGCCGCGAGCCAGGTCTGAACCGTCTCGAGCGCGGTTGCGTCGATGCCGTAACGGGCTGCCACCGCGTCGACGCGCAGCCATTCGACCAACTCAGGCGCGCCGACCTGCCGCTCCGGCAACGCGAGCCATTCCAGCAGCACGCGCGCGACCGGGTTCGCCTGCGACGGCGGCAGGCCGGTGATCCGGTAAGGCACGCGCGCGCCGCCGGCGCCCGCCGTTCCGAACACGGCATCGATCAGTGGCCCGGCCGCCGCGAGATCGGCGACCGCCACGAGCACATCGGACGGCTGCAGTGTCGCGTCCGCATCGAACCACGCGAGCAGGCGGTCATGCAGCACCTCGAGCTGGCGCGCGAGGCTGTGGCATACGTGCACCTCGATCCCGCGCTCGGCCGGCGCTTCGCCCAGCTCGGCCTCCGGTTGCAGGTCGAGGATGGCGTTCTGCACGCGCGCGAGCCAGGTCGGCGCGGGATTCCCGACGAAACGCGACGCATCGCCTGACGCGGCGCTTTCAGTCAGTTCGTGCAGCATGTGCAGCTGCGCCTGCGTCTGCCGGCCCCACTCCGCGAGCAGCGGATGGCCGACTTCCTGATAGTCGAGCCGGCCGGCCGCATCGAGCGCTTCGGCATGCGCGGCGGTGACGATGTCGAACCAGAATTCGCGGCACGGATTGAGCGCATAGACGCGCACGTCGATCCAGCGCGACAGCTCCCGCAGCAACGCGACGTGCAGCGGCGGCATCGTCGGCAGCGCGAACACGCTGACCGATTCCGGCCAGTCGGCACGCGCGACGGTCTCGGGATCGAGGTTGCGCGCCTCCACGAGGAAGCGATGCGCGGGTGGCGTGCCGCTGTCGCTCAGCTCCGCGAGCAGCGCGCGCCACAGCGCCGCCTGCCAGTGCTCGTCGTCCCGTGCGGCATCGCTGATTCCGCGCGGCGCGGCGTCGCCCGCGAGCACCGACTCGCCGGCCTGCCATGCGGCCAGCCATTCGGGCCGATAGGTCAGGTAATGATCGAGCACGGCCGCGACGCGCTGTGCGAGCTCGTAGCGCATCGCGTCGTCGGACGCCGACAGATACGCAGCCAGCCGCGGCGACGCGAGCCACGGCGCGCTGCCCGCGCCCTGTGCGAACAGCCGGTAGCAGCGCCACACGAGGCGATCGGGTGCGAACGGCGAGCGCGCGGGCACCGTCAGCACGCGGCCGATCTGCGCCCACAGCCACTGCGCGAGATACGTGAACTCGACGTTCGCGCACACGCCGTGGCGCGCGGCGATGTCGAGTTCCAGACGGCGGCGAAGCGCCGCGCTCGGTACGATGACCTGTTGCGGCGCCCACGGGCCGTTGCGGGCCGGGAACGCGGCCAGGTCGTCGAGCAGCGCGTCGGCCAGCGTTTCGTGACGGTTCGAATAGAAGAGATGGAGCATGAAGCGGGTGTCGGAGCCTCGCGCCGGCCAGGCCGTGCGAACGGGAGCACCAAGGATAGCAAAAGGGCCGTCGCAGCGAACCTCGTCCGAAAGGCCAGGTTTTGCGGACCGCGAAATACGATAGACTCGTCGCCAGTCATTACGACGCCCCGGGCGTCTTCGTCTGTCATTCAGCCCATCGATGCGCTATTCGGTCGAAATCAGAAAGTTTTTCTACAGCCAGTACTTTTTCGGCGGCCTGCGGATCGCGGTCGGCGTATCGCTGCCGGCCGTGCTGTGCCTGATCGTGTTTCACAACCGGGAGCTCGGCTTCACGATCTCGACCGGTGCGCTCGGCGCGTGCGTCGTCGACATGCCGGGCCCGCTGAAGTACAAGCACAACGAAATGCTCGCGTGCAGCGTAATCGGCTTCCTGGCAGCGCTCGCGACCGGCCTCGCCACGCCGAACATCTTCGCGCTGTGGCTGACGATCGTGCCGCTCACGTTCTTGCTGTCGCTGATCGTCGTCTACGGCAACCGCTGGCCGCAGATCAGCTTCGCGACGCTGTTCATGATGGTGATGACGCTCGAGGAGAATTTCACGCCGCTGCAAGCGTTCGTCAATGCCGGCTGGATTCTCGCCGGCGGCCTCTGGTACACGTACTGGGCGACGCTCGTGTCGCAATGGCAGGCGCGCCGGATCGAACAGCAGGCGCTCGCCGAAAGCCTGTTCGCATGCGCCGACTACCTGCTCGCCCGTGCGCAATTCTACGATCTCGATGCCGATCTCGACGAGTGCTATCGCAATCTCGTCGCGAAGCAGATCACCGCGGTCGAAACCCAGGAAACCGCGCGCGACATCGTGCTGCGCAACCTGCCGAAGCTGCGCCGCGGCAAGCTCGACCCCGGCCGCACGATGATGTACAACCTGTTCATCAACAGCGTCGACCTGCACGAGCTGTTCGTCGGCGCGCACACCGACTACCCGCTCGTGCGCAACACGTTCGGCGGCTCCGACCTGATCATTTTCTATCGCGACCTGATCCACAAGGCGGCCCGCGACCTCGAGGAAATCGGCCTCGCGGTGCTCGAGAATCGCGCGCCGCATTCGCGGATCAGCGTGAAGGCCGAACTGCGCGCGATCGAGTACGAGATCGAGCTGATGCGCAAGAAGAACTTCCCGGCCACCAACGCGGAAGCCTACGCAGCCGTGCTCGCGACCTTCCGCCGCATCTGGAGCGCGACGCGCCTGATCGACCGGATGCGCCGCAACCTGTCGGGCCATGCCGATCCGCAGCAGACCGAACTGAAGATCGACAAGGCGCTCACGCGCTTCCTGCAGCGGCGCCGGATGTCGCCGCTCCTGATCTTCTCGAACCTGAACATGCGCTCGCCGAGCTTTCGCCACGCGCTGCGCGTGACGATCGCGGTCGCGGTCGGCTTCTGGCTCGGCCGGCTGCTACCGCTCACGAATGCCTACTGGATCGTGATGACGACCATCATCATCCTGAAGCCCGGCTACTCGCTCACCAAGCAGCGCAACGCGCAGCGTATCGTCGGCACGCTGATCGGCTGCGCGGCGAGCATCGCGCTGATCTACACGGTCAAGGAACCGCACCTGCTGATCGCAATCATGTTCGGGTCGATGGTGATGAGCTACAGCCTGCTGCTGTTCAACTACGCGGCGAGCGTCGTGTTCACGTCGTCTTACGTGCTGCTGATGTTCCACCTGCTCGCGCCGGGCAGCATGCGGATCATCGGCGAGCGCGCGATCGACACGGTGGTCGGCTGCATGATCGCGATCGCGGCGAGCCGCCTGTTCCCGTACTGGGAATACCGGCTGATGGGCAAGCTCGTCACCGACATGCTGACCTCGACACGCAGGTATTTCGAAGCAGTGTGGCGCGCCGGGCGCGGCGTGTCGCCGCCGCCCGTGCCGGCCGCCGACGGCGCGGCGGTCGTGCCGGTCGTCGCGGCGGCAATCGAGACGCCGGCCGCCGCCCTCGACGACGACTACCGCTACCGCCTCGCACGCAAGGACGTGCACATCGCGTTCGCGAACCTCGGCCAGGCGTTCCAGCGGATGATGATCGAGCCGAAGGCGCACCAGCGCTTCGTGCCGGAGCTGAACGACCTGCTCGTGCAGACCCACGTGCTCGGTGCGCAGATCACCGCCGCCGCGCCACTGATCCGGAGCGCGTGTGCGGCCGACGAGAACATCGTCCACGACGATGCGTTGCGCCGCGGCCTGTCCGCCGTGCTCGAGAACCTCGAGAAGGCAGAAGCCGGCGAACCGCCGCCGGCCGACCAGCTCGACGCGACGAAGCAGATCACCCGCGACCTCGACGCGATGGTCGTGTCCGCGGAAAAATCCGACGCGGTCGGCGCCGAGCTCACGCACGACCTGAAGGTGCTCGCGCACCAGTGCAAGCAGATGCTCGCGTCGTCGCTGCTGATTCGCAAGGACGCGAGCGTCATCCGCCTGCCCGCATAACGCCATGACGTCGTTCCGCCACCGGCCGCCCGCACACACGAGCGGGCCGGCCGGCAGCGCTCCACGCTCCCGCAACACCCTCCCGAAGCATGACCCGCACGTCCCTTACGGCCCACGCGCCCGCTGCGCGATGGCCCCACCTTCGATTGTGCCGGTTGCGCCAGTCAGGGAATACCCGATTCCGGTCGCATGGTCAGGCTTGTTATCATTCGGGCACGCCTAAGTTGTATATACAACTTGAACCAACCGGGCCGGCCCCGTTCGCCCGGTCTGTCGCATAACGATATCGGAGACTCAATGAAGAACTTGCAGCGCCATCTGAGCGCGCGGCACATCCGCTTTCTCGCGCTGGGCTCGGCGATCGGCACCGGCCTGTTCTACGGCTCGGCGTCCGCGATCCAGCTCGCGGGCCCGGCGGTGATCCTGGCCTACATCCTGGGCGGCGCGGCTGTCTACATGGTGATGCGCGCGCTCGGCGAGATGGCCGTGCGCGAGCCCGTCGCCGGCTCGTTCGGCCACTATGCGACCGAAAACCTCGGCCCATTCGCGGGCTTCGTCACCGGCTGGACCTACACGCTTGAAATGGTGATCGTCGCCATCGCCGACATCACCGCGTTCGGCATCTACATGGGCTTCTGGTTTCCGGACGTCCCTCAATGGATCTGGGTGCTCGGCGTCGTCGCGGTCATCTGCGGGCTGAACCTGTGCCATGTGAAGGTGTTCGGCGAGCTCGAATTCTGGCTGTCACTCATCAAGGTCGGCGCGATCGTCGCGATGATCGGCGGCGGCGTTGCGATCCTGCTGACCGGCATGCATTTCGGCCATTCGGCCGACGTGCCGACGTTCGCGAACCTGTGGAACCACGGCGGCTTCTTCCCGAACGGGATCGGCGGGTTGATCGCGTCGCTGTCGGTCGTGATCTTCGCGTACGGCGGCATCGAGGTGATCGGGATGAGCGCCGGCGAGGCCAAGGATCCGGAGCGCGTGATTCCGCGCGCCATCAACGCGGTGCCCGCGCGCATCCTGTTGTTCTACGTGCTGACGATGGTCGTGCTGATGTCGATCAGCCCGTGGACCGGCGTCGGCAGCGACGGCAGCCCGTTCGTGCAGATCTTCTCGGCGCTCGGCGTGAAGTCGGCCGCGACCATTCTCAACCTCGTGGTGATCAGCGCGGCGATCTCGGCGATCAACAGCGACATCTTCGGCGCGGGCCGGATGATGTTCGGGATGGCGCGGCAGGGCCAGGCGCCGCGCGTGCTGATGGCGACGTCGCGGCACGGCGTGCCATGGGTCACGGTGCTCGTGATGGCCGGCGCGCTGCTGATCGGCGTGGTGCTCAACTACCTGATGCCGAAGGACGTGTTCCTGGTGGTGGCGGCGATCGCGACGTTCGCGACCGTGTGGGTGTGGCTGATGATCCTGCTGTCGCAGGTCGCGATGCGCCGTCGCCTGTCGAGCGCGGAAGTCGCGGCGCTGAAGTTCAAGGTGCCGCTGTGGCCCGTCGCACCCGCCCTGACGATCGCATTCATGGCTTTCGTGATCGTGATGCTCGGCTGGTTCGAAGATACGCGCGTCGCGCTCTACGTCGGCGCGGCATGGCTCGTGCTGCTCGCGGCCGTGTTCTACGCACGAATCCGCCCGAAATTTGCGCCTGCGTCACGTTGACGCACGGCTGACCCTTCCACGCGGCGCGCCGGCTTCGGCGCCCGCGCCCGTCCCGGCGCGATGCCTCGCGCCGCGCACCGCGTCCACGCTTCCTGCCGTTTCAGCGCATCGCTGGCGGCCCGACCGGGCCACCCAGCGATCATGCGCATCCGCGCCGGCGTCAGTGCGACGCGGCGCTCGCGGCCTCGGCCGGATGGGCCTCGTCGTACGCGTGCTTCTGCGAGATCGCGTTATACAGGATCGTCCCGATCACGAGCAGCACGGCCACGACGATCAGGATGCTCACGTTGCGGACAGGGTTCTTCTTGCGCTGATCGTTCATGATCGGTACGGCTCCGTCGATTTCGTTGAAGCGGGCATTCTACGCGCTTGCGCCCGCGCTGCGACGCCCCGGTAGCGCCCCCTCCTCCCACCTTCCTCCCTGCTTTCCGTCACCTTTCATTTGATAATCATTCCCATTCCAATCTAGAATCCGAAATCTTTCGTTTTGTAATGTTTCGGGTTGCTCGGACGGCAGGCACGCCCCGGAACGCTTCTTCGTCCGCCTGCCTCACCGGAGTCTTCATGTCGAATCCGCGCACCCGCCTGCTGCCACTCGCCGGCGCCCTCGCCCTTGCCGCCGCCGCATTCGCGCCACTCGCCCACGCGGCCGAGGAAGTGAGCCTGTACACCACCCGCGAACCGAAGCTGATCCAGCCGCTGATCGACGCGTTCACGAAACAGAGCGGCGTCAAGGTCAACACGGTGTTCGTGAAGGACGGCCTGCTCGAGCGCGTGAAGGCGGAAGGCGCGCAGTCGCCGGCCGACGTGCTGATGACGGTCGACATCGGCAACCTGCTCGACCTTGTCGACGGCGGGCTCGCGCAGCCGGTGCGCTCGAAGGTGCTCGACGATGCGATCCCCGCGAACCTGCGCGGCGCGCAGGGTGACTGGTACGCGCTGTCGCTGCGCGATCGCGTGCTGTACGTGGAGAAGGACCTGAAGGTCGACGCGTTCCGCTACGAGGATCTCGCCGATCCGAAATGGAAGGGCAAGGTCTGCATCCGCTCGGGGCAGCATCCGTACAACACGGCACTCGTCGCGGCAATGATCGCGCACGACGGCGAAGCCGCGACCGAAAAGTGGCTGCGAGGCGTGAAGGCGAACCTTGCCCGCAAGGCGACGGGCGGCGACCGCGACGTCGCGCGCGACATTCTCGGCGGCATCTGCGACGTCGGTCTTGCCAACGCGTACTACGTCGGTCACATGAAGAACGCGGAGCCGGGCACCGATGCGCGCAAGTGGGGCGACGCGATCAAGGTCGTGCGGCCGACGTTCGCGAACGCGAAGAGCGGTGGCACGCACGTGAACATCAGCGGCGCGACGGTTGCGAAGCACGCGCCGCACAAGGCCAATGCAGTGAAGCTGCTCGAGTACCTCGTGTCGCCGGAAGCGCAGGCGCTGTATGCGCAGGCGAACTACGAATATCCGGTGCGCGCGAACGTGAAGCTCGATCCGGTGATCGCGAGCTTCGGCACGCTGAAGGTCGACCCGCTTGCGCTGACCGACATCGCGAAGCACCGCAAGGCGGCCAGCCAGCTCGTCGACAAGGTCGGCTTTGACAACTGACGCAACGTTCGCCCGCACGCGCCGCCGGCCGCTCCGTTCGCGCGCGGGCGGCCTCTGGCTGGGCGCGGCCGTCGCGATCGCAGCGGCGGTCGCGGCGCCGCTCGCGGTGCTGGTCGCCGCCGCGTTCGGCGCCGATCTCGCGCACTGGAAGCATCTCGCCGAGTTCGTGCTGCCGCAGGCGCTGGTCAACACGCTGCTGTTGCTCGCGGGCGTCGGCGCGATCGTCACGGTGGTCGGCACCGGCTGCGCGTGGCTCGTCACCGCGTACGATTTTCCCGGCCGCCGGATGCTGACCTGGGCGCTGCTGCTGCCGCTCGCGGTGCCCACCTATATCGTCGCATTCGCCTATCTCGACCTGCTCCACCCGATCGGCCCCGTGCAGGGCGCGATCCGCTGGCTGCTCGGCTTCGACAGCCCCCGCCAGTTCCGTCTGCCCGACCTGCGCTCGCTGCCCGGTGCGATCTTCGTGCTCGGCTTCGTGCTGTATCCGTACGTGTACCTGAGCACGCGCGCAATGTTCGTCACGCAGTCCGCGAGTCTTCTCGAAGCCGCGCGCACGCTCGGCGCGGGACGCATCGCGACGTTCTGGCGCGTCGTCGTGCCGCTCGCCCGGCCCGCCATCGCCGTCGGCGTGAGCCTTGCGCTGCTCGAAACGCTGAACGACATCGGCGCGTCGGAATTCCTCGGTGTGCAGACGCTCACCGTGTCGGTCTACACGACGTGGATCACGCGCTCCGATCTCGCCGGCGCCGCGCAGATCGCGCTCGCGATGCTCGCGATCGTCGTCGGCATGATCGTGCTCGAACGTTACGGGCGCCGTCGCCAGCGCTACGCGCACGGCCGACGCATGCGTCCGGTCGCACCGCGCAAGCTGACGGGCGCGGCCGCGTGGAGCGCCGCCGCGCTCGGCTGGCTGCCGGTGCTGCTCGGCTTCGGCGCGCCGGCCGCATACCTCGCGGTCGAGACCGGCAAGCGGCTGCATCTCGTCGGCGGCGTATCCGCTCAATTGATGACCGGGCTCGCGAACACGCTGACGATCGCCGCCGCCGCAACCGTCGCGACACTCGCATGCGGGCTCGTCGTCTCGTGGGCGGCGCGCGCGCAGCGCGACAGCGCGCGTGCGGGCCCGGCCCGCGTGTGTGCGCGCATCGCGAGCCTCGGCTACGCGGTGCCGGGCACCGTGCTCGCGATCGGCCTGCTGATCCCGTTCGCGGCGGCCGACCGGCTGCTCGGTGCGGCGCTCGGCCGTGACGGGCTACTGCTGATGGGGTCGGCGGCCGCCCTCGTGATCGCCTACACCGTCCGCTTTCTCGCGATCTCGGCCGGCAGCATCGAAGCCGGCCTCGCGCGCATTCCGCCGTCGCTCGAACACGCCGCGCGCTCGCTCGGCGAGACGGCCGGCGGCACGCTGCGCCGCGTGCACCTGCCGCTGCTGCGGCCCGCGCTCACGACGAGCGCACTGCTCGTCTTCGTCGACGCGATGAAAGAGCTGCCCGCGACACTGCTGCTGCGCCCGCTGAATTTCGACACGCTCGCGACCTGGCTGTACGCGGAGGCCGCGCGCGGCACCTATGAGGAAGGCGCGGTCGCCGCGCTCGCAATCGTGCTGGCCGGGCTCGTGCCCGTGATCCTGCTCGCGCGCACCCGTCACAAGATCGGAGCCTGACACCGTGAATCTGCTCGAACTCGACGACCTCTGCGTCGCCTATGACACGCCGCACGGCCGCCGCGCGGTGGTCGACGGGCTGAGCCTCGCGCTGCCGCGCGGCGATATCGGCTGCCTGCTCGGCGCATCGGGCTGCGGCAAGACCACCGTGCTGCGCGCGATCGCGGGCTTCGAGCCCGTACGCATGGGACGCATCGTGCTGGACGGCACGCCCGTCGCGGCGCCGTCGCTCGACGTGCCGCCCGAGCGGCGGCGCATCGGGATGATGTTCCAGGACTACGCGCTGTTCCCGCACCTGAGTGCGGCCGACAACGTCGCGTTCGGCCTGCGGCGCATGCCGAAGGCCGAGCGGCGCGCGCGCGTCGCGGACATGCTCGAACTGGTCGGGCTCGCCGCTTCCGGCGACGCGTATCCACACGAACTGTCGGGCGGCCAGCAGCAGCGCGTCGCCCTCGCCCGTGCGCTCGCGCCGTCACCGGAGCTGCTGCTGCTCGACGAGCCATTCTCGAATCTCGACGTCGATACACGCGAGCGGCTCGCGTTCGAGTTGCGCGACATCCTGAAGCGCACGGGTCACACCGCGATCCTCGTCACGCACAATCAGGCGGAAGCATTCGCGATCGCCGACCGGATCGGCGTGATGAAGGATGGCCAGCTCGCGCAATGGGACACGCCGTACGCGCTGCACCACCATCCGGCCAGTCCGTTCGTCGCGGAGTTCGTGCGCCGCGACGCGCTGGCGGACGAACGCGCACGCGCGCTGTCGCGCGGCCGCTGACCGGGCGACAATGGCGCGTATTGGCGGCGCACACACGTAACATCCATGCGCACCGACGCGATCCGTTGCCGTCCCGCGCGCTATGCCGGCTCGGACAGATCGCGCACCGGCAGCGCGGTCGAATACTTGATCTGCTCCATCGCGAACGACGAGCTCACGTCGAACAGCGGCACCGCGCGGATCAGTTGCTTGTACACGCGATCGTAATCGTCGATGCCGGCCACCACGACCCGCAGCAGATAGTCGGTCTCGCCGCTCATCCGATAGACCTCGACGACTTCCGGCATGTCGCGCACGGCCTGCGTGAAGCGCTGCGCCCACTCCTCGGTGTGCTGGTTCGTGCGGATCGCGACGAACACGGTCGTGCCGACACCGAGCTTGCGCGGATCGCACAGCGCGACCTGCGCACGAATCGCGCCGGTTTCCTTGAGCCGCTGCACGCGCTTCCAGCACGGCGTCTGCGACAGGTTCACGCGCTGCGCGAGCTCCGCGATCGGCAAGGTGGCATCTGCCTGCAACAGCTCAAGCAGTTTGCGATCGATGGCATCCATTTACCCAGTCCCTCGTAGATAGAAATTTTTTCTATGCATCCTGCATGACGGGGAACAATATGGAAACCGCTGCGCGGCGTCGACCGGGATAAATACCAATCAGGCCGTGAAGAATCCGCATCACGCACGATCCCGTGCGCAGCGGTCCATCGATCATCGGCACACCAGACGAAACAGGCGATTCCACCCGTCGAGGTGGAATCGCCTGAAGTCACTGCGGCTGCGCTGCCTGGCCAGCCGCTCACGGCGAATACGGCACCTGCGCGCCGCCTCGCCGTGGGATCGCTCAATACGCGACCGTCGCGATCTCGCGCACGAAGCCGTGTTGCTCGAGCGCATCGACGAACGCGACCGCATAGTCTTCGGCCGAGATTCTGCTGTTGCCCTCTGCGTCCACGATCAGCTTGCCCACGCCCGTGCGGAACGTGCCGGTGCGCTCGCCCGGCGCGATCAGGGCCGCCGGCGCGAAGAACGTCCAGTCGAGATCGCCGACCGTCTCAAGATAATCGAGCGCATCGCGGTGCGCGAGCGCGACCGCCTTGTACGCGTCCGGGAAACCTTCGGTGTCGACCAGCTGCTTGCCCGGCGCAACTTCGAGCGAACCGGCGCCCCCCACCACCACGAGCCGCTTCAGGCCCGCCTGGCGCGTGCTTTCCACCAGCGCCTTCGCCGCGGCGACGATCTTCGCGGGATCGTCCTGCTTCGGGCTGTACGCGCTCGCGACGACGTCGTGGCCCGGCAGCGCGGCCGCGATGCTGGCCGCATCGAACAGGTCGGCAGCCTTCGCCGTGATGCCGTCGCCGGCCGCGCCCGGGTGGCGCGACAGCGCGGTCACGCGATGGCCGCGACGCACGGCTTCCGCGGCGATGCGCGAGCCGATCATCCCGGTGGCGCCGAACAGTGCGATGTTCAAGGTACGTTGCGTCATGTCGATTCTCCAGAAATAAAAGTAACTACAATGATTACATATAAGACCGAAAAAAAACGGAGCAACACTCCGTCGTGCCGGTCGCCACGCATGCGCGTCACCCGGCCTCCTGCCCGGCATCATCCATTGCCCGCGATCACCCGCCGGCGCTTCCTGCCGGCCGGCTGCGCTGCTCCGATTCGAGCACGTCGGCCGTGACGTCCGCGAGCGTGCGCGTAGCGAGCGATGCTTCCATCGCGCGCTGCGCGTCGCCGATATAGTCGAGCAGCACGCCCTGGATGTGCCGCCCGACGAGACACGCGGGATTCGGCGCCTCGCGATGCAGCGCGAACAGCTGCGCATCGTCGACCGCGCGATACACGTCGAGCAACGTGATCTCGCCGGGTTCGCGCGCCAGCAGCGCGCCGCCGCCCGCGCCGAGCTGCGACGTGGTCAGCCCCGCGGCCGCCAGCATCGACAGCAGACGGCGAATCAGCGCCGGATTCGTGTTCACGCTACCCGCGATGATGTCGGACGACAGCGGCGCACCTTCCTGCATCGACAGCAACGCAAGCACATGAACGGCAAACGCGAACCGGCTGCTGGTATTCATTCCTCACTCTCTCGGTGACGCCGGCTCGAACGGCAGCCGGCGACGATGTGTAACCATGATAATTACATATTGAAGATTCCGCAAGGGCCCTTCACTCGCCGCTGGCCGGCTTCGCACCCGAGGCGTTCTGCTGGCTCCACTGCTGGAGCTTCTTGCCGGCCTCCGCCATCTTCGCGCCCGCTTCCGATGCCGCGTGTGCGACGACGGCGGAAGCGGCCGCATCGATCTGCGCCTGCGCGGCGGACGCAAGGCCGCTCGCCGACAGCGGCGGCACGGCCGAGGCCGCGCTCGCAATGCCGGCCTTCGCGGCATTGATCTGCTGGTTGACGGTGCTCGCCACCTGGTCGAGCGCCTTGGCCGCGTTGTTGGCGGCATCGGCGGCCGCGCTGGCGGCCGTATCGGGTTGCGTGGCCGGCGTGCCGGACTTCTCGCAGCCTGCGAGCAACAGCACCGCACCGACGGCCGCGGCCGCCAGCACGGACCCGGGCACGCGACGCGCCGGCCAAGTCTTCATCTTCATCAGCGATCTCCGGCCGTGCGCCGCACGGCCTGAATGGTTGGACCAGCGTCGATGATACCGCCTGTGGAACAGGGCCAATGACGACTCGTTATTAAAAATGCCTTTCAATTTCGGATTTGTCTGATTCAATTGCAGGCGTGCCGAGACTAAAGTGGGCAGGCTTCAATCCGCTCCGTCTGCTTCCCGTTTCTTCATGGCTTTCCTCATCGACTGGTTCATCGCGCTGGCCGCCGCGCTCGCCACCACCTTGTTCCTGTGCCTTCGTTCACCGTCCGCGCCGCGCCTGCGTGCAGCCGGGCGCCCGCGCCGCGTCGCGTGCGCTCGCCTGCTCGTTCAGGCTGTGATCGGCTTCTGGACGGCCGCGCTGATCGTCGCGCAGGGCATCCTTGGCCCCGACGGCGACGGCCAGTCGCACGCCGGCTTCGCGGCGCTCGCATTTGCCGCACTCGGGCTCACCACCGTCGCCGCCTACTGGTGCGCCTGCGCATTGCGGCTGCGGCGCTCACGCGTGCCGTTCGCCCGCCGCTGACGCGCCAGACCGGTGCATCGCGGCGCACCACGCCACGCATCGCACGCACCATTTGAGCTCTCATCGCACCACGTGCGTGCACCCACTGCGGGTCCGGACTCACACGCGGCCTGCCCCGCTACCGTGCACGCATCGCCGGCGTGCCGCATCGCACGGCCTTCCGCACCACTTGTACGCACGCGTTCACCAAGTTGGCTCGATATTTGCATTCCTTGCCCGTTTTTTGCGCAAGGAAGCCACGGCATGGATGGTCTGAAATCCGGCGTCGATACACTGTTCCTCTTGATCGGTGCCGTCATGGTGCTCGCGATGCACGCGGGCTTCGCATTTCTCGAGCTCGGCACGGTCCGCAAGAAGAACCAGGTCAACGCGCTCGTGAAGATCCTGGTCGACTTCTCGGTGTCGACGCTCGCGTATTTCTTCATCGGCTATACGATCGCGTACGGCGTCGAGTTCTTCGACGATATCGGCACGCTGTCGCAGCACAGCGGCTACGCGCTCGTGCGCTTCTTCTTCCTGCTGACCTTCGCGGCTGCCATACCCGCGATCGTGTCCGGCGGCATCGCCGAACGCGCGAAATTCAATCCTCAGCTCGTCGCGACGCTGATCATCGTCGGCTTCATCTATCCGTTCTTCGAAGGGATCGCATGGAATGAACGCTTCGGCGTGCAGGGCTGGCTCACGCATGCCTTCGGCGCGCCGTTCCACGATTTCGCGGGCTCGGTCGTCGTGCATGCGTTCGGCGGCTGGGTCGCGCTGCCGGCCGTGCTGCTGCTCGGCGCACGCCACGGCCGCTATGCGAAGGACGGCCGGATCGCCGCGCACCCGCCGTCGAACATTCCGTTTCTCGCACTCGGCGCGTGGGTGCTCGCGGTCGGCTGGTTCGGCTTCAACGTGATGAGCGCGCAGACGCTCGACAAGATCAGCGGCCTGGTCGCCGTGAACTCGCTGATGGCGATGGTCGGCGGCACGCTCGCCGCGTGGATGGCCGGCCGCAACGATCCGGGCTTCACGTACAACGGCCCGCTCGCGGGCCTCGTCGCGGTCTGCGCGGGTTCCGACGTGATGCACCCGATCGGTGCGCTCGTCACCGGCGCCGCAGCCGGCGCTCTGTTCGTCGCAATGTTCACCTGCGTGCAGAACAAGTGGCGCATCGACGACGTGCTCGGCGTGTGGCCGCTGCACGGAATGTGCGGCGCGCTCGGCGGCATTGCGGCCGGCGTGTTCGGGCAACCCGCGTTCGGCGGCCTCGGCGGCGTGTCGTTCATGTCGCAACTCATCGGCACGCTCGGCGGCATCGCGATCGCCACCGCGGGCGGCACGCTCGTGTACGGCGCGCTGAAGGCGACCGTCGGGCTGCGCCTCGAGCGCGAAGCCGAATTCGACGGCGCCGACCTGTCGATCCATCGCATCTCGGCGACGCCCGAGCGCGACTGAGCGCGAATACGCGTCCGATCGGCGTCCGGCAGCCCGCCTGACGGACGCCCAAACGCATCATTACGTTTTCAATTCAAAAAACTTTCATCGAGCGCCCCTAAACTTCGGTCCAGTTTTCAACTTGCCTTCGCAATGCTTGCTGATCGCCTGCTGCGCGAAAGGCGATTCTTCCAACATTCGAAACTGGACTCCACATGCCCGCGTTGCCCAATGCTTCCCGTCGTCAGGCCCTGAAGATCCTCGCCGGCGCACCCATGCTGCCCCTCTCCGGCCTCGCGCTGCCGGCCCTGCTGACAGGTTGCGGCGGCGACGACAATCCGGCGGCGACGCCGGCCGCCGCCGCGTACACGTCGGCGGCGTTCTCGGCGATGGCCGCGCCCACGCTCGACAACGCGGCCGCGATGGCCACGACGACGGTCGGTTCGACGCTGTCGGTGTCCTTCTCGGACGGCTCGTCGCGCAACTTCAAGCTCGCGTACCGGCCGTTCTTCGTGACGGGCGACATGGTGCCGGACGGCAAGGGCGGCACGACGCTCGCGGGCGGCTACTACGACATCAACAACCAGCCGATCATCGATCGCTCGGTGGCCGGCAAGGAGCGCCAGTTCTATTCCGACTGCCCGGACGGCAGCTCGCTGCTGACGCTGAAAAATGCGAACGTGCCCGGCGTGAAGGGCAACACGGTGTTCGCGGTCGTGCAGTTCGAATACACGACGCGCGACCAGGCGAGCGCGTCGCAGTACGGCCAGCTGCCGTCGCCGATCGCCGTGCTCACGCTCGACCAGGATCCGTCCACCGGCGCGCTGAAGGTCGTGAAGTACCACAACGTCGACACGTCGAAGGCGCACGGCCTGTGGATCACCTGCGGCGCGAGCCTGTCGCCGTGGGGCACGCACCTGTCGAGCGAGGAATACGAGCCGGACGCGACGAAGGCCGCGACCGACGCGCAGTTCAAGGCGTTCAGCAAGAACACGTTCGGTGACGAGACGAAGGCGAACCCCTACCACTACGGCCACCTGCCCGAGATCACCGTGAATCCGGACGGCACCGGCACCGTGAAGAAGCACTACTGCCTCGGCCGCATCTCGCACGAGCTGATCCAGGTGATGCCGGACCAGCGCACCGTGATGATGGGCGACGACGCCACCAACGGCGGCCTGTTCATGTTCGTCGCCGACAAGGCGGCCGACCTGTCGGCCGGCACGCTGTACGTCGCGAAGTGGACGCAGACGTCATCGGCCGGCGCCGGCACCGCGACGCTCACGTGGATCAGGATCGGCCATGCGACCAGCGGCGAGATCGAAACGCTCGCGAACACGCTGAAGGCGTCGGACATCATGGACCTGGTGACCACCGACCCGAACGATGCGAGCTACACGAAGATCCATTTCGGCGGCAAGTTCAACTGGATCCGCGTGAAGCCGGGCATGGAAAAAGCGGCCGCGTTCCTCGAGACGCACCGCTACGCGGCGCTGCTCGGCGGCAGCATGGCGTTCACGAAGCTCGAAGGCACGACCGTGAACGCGAAGGACAAGATCGTCTACACGGCGATGTCGCGGATCGAGACGTCGATGGTCCAGGGCAACGCGGCGTCGCGCGACGTCGCGGTCGACAAGAAGATCGCCTCGGGCGCGGTCTACGCGCTGAACCTGAAGGCCGGCCAGCGCGACACGACGGGCGGCGCGATCGACAGCGAGTGGGTGCCGGTCGACATGGGCGCGCCGGCCGCGCTCGTCGGCGAGGACCTCGCCGCGGCCGATGCGCTCGGCAACCTGGCGAACCCGGACAAGATCGCGAACCCCGACAACCTGAAGTTCTCCGAGAAGCTGCGCACGCTCTTCATCGGCGAAGACTCGGGCATGCACGTCAACAACTTCCTGTGGGCGTACAACGTCGACACGAAGTCGCTCGCGCGCGTGCTGTCGTGCCCGGCCGGCGCCGAATCGACGGGCCTGCACGCGGTCGACGAGATCAACGGCTGGACCTACATCATGAGCAACTTCCAGCACGCGGGCGACTGGGAGTCACCGCTGCACGACAAGGTCAAGCCGACGCTCGATCCGCTCGTGCGCGCGAACTTCAAGGATCGCTTCGGCGCCAGCGTCGGCTACCTGACGGCCGAGCCGACCAGCATCAAGCTCGCGAAGGCCTGACCGCTTCGCACGAGGGGGGGGGCAGCGCCCCTGGCAGGCCGCCCCTGACCGGGCGTCCCTGACTGGGCGTCCCTTTCTTCATCACCGTTCATTCGTCGGCGCTCCACGCCGGTTTACGCGCGATGCCCATTGCGGGCATCGCGCTTTTTTTTGCGCGCGCCACGCGCACGCGAGTGCGCACGAGCCCGGTCGAACGGGCGATTTCAGCGATCGGGGGATAATACGGACCTGACGCGTCCGGCGGACGGGCAAAAAAAAGCGCCACGGAGACCGTGGCGCTAAAAAAGTTCTAGCCATTCCGAGGGCCGTGCTAGAACCTGAGAGACTGCGCGAAACACCGTTGCCGGTTAAACTCCTGAAACGATGTTTCGAAAACGTGAGACATTCTTTCCGTTTCCGCCCGACAAGTCAAGCGGTATTTGCACCGGTCTGCTCGCTTTCCGGCAATGCTCATTTGAGCGCTTTCCTAATAAACCAAGGGTGAACCCGTAAAATCTCATCCGATGAACGATTCACCCATGGAACATGCATCTTTTGACAATCATCCTACAATACCAACAAAATTGAAATCGAGTTTCGGAAATAGAGAGAATCCCTCGTGTCGACACCTGTAACGCCTCCCGCGCCCCGAGACCGCGAATCGTCGCCGGACGAGATCACCGCGCTCGCGCGCGGCCTCGCCGTGCTGCGGCGCATCGCGGCCGCCGACGCCCCGGTCAGCAACCGCGAGCTCACCGAATTGACGGGCATCCCGAAGCCGACCGTGTCACGCATCACGGCGACCCTCGTCAGCGCCGGCTTCCTGTTCCAGTTGCCCGACAGCGAGCGCTTCGTGCTGACTGCGTCGGTCCTGGAGCTGAGCCACGGCTTCCTGCGCAACTTCGACATCCGCGCGCGCTCGCGGCCGTTCATGATCGAACTCGCCGAGCGCACGTCGCTGTCGGTGCACCTCGCGGTGCGCGACCGGCTCGACATGGTCGCGATCGACGTGATCCGGCCGCGCTCGGCCGTGCTCGTCACGCGCCTCGAGATCGGCTCGCGGATGGACATCGCACGCACCGCGGTCGGCCGCGCGTATCTCGCGGCACTGGAGGACGACGAGCGCCGCGCGCTGCTCGACGCGCTGCGCGCGACGGCCGGCGATGACTGGCCGCACGTATCGGCGCGCCTGACCCCCGGTCTCGAGGACGCGATGCGCGCGGGCCATGCGATCGCGATCGGCGAATGGCGTGAAGGGCTGAACGCGGTCGCGGCCGGTTTCGTCGGCCCGTCGGGCCAGCGCTATTCGGTGAACTGCGGCGGCGCATCCAGTCAGTGCCCGCCCGAATGGCTGCAGGAACACGTGGTGCCCGCGTTGCACGAATGCATCGCGAAAATCACCCGCGAGATCGGCGGCGCGCCAGCCCGGCGCAGCGCCGTGTAATCGGTCCGTCATCGTCCTGTCGCCTTATGTAACGACCGTAACCCGTTGAAAGATAGACGACTGGACTGTAACGGGGACGGGACGTAGCATCATGCCCATCGTCGCGCCGCATCCGCGGCGCGCACCGCTCTTTTCTTTTTCCCGCGCGGACCGGAAGGGCCCGGACCGAGCCGGCCCTCCGGCACCGCATGCCCACGCGCCGCCCCAGGCTCGTCTCCCGGCCCGCCGCGCCGTCTTCCTGACAGAACACGATGGACAACCAACAAAAGCCCACGCCCCCTTCGAAGGATCCCGCCTCCCCCGCCGCGCGCCGCCCGCGCCGCACGCTGGTGATCGGGACGCTCGCGGTCGTCGTCATCGGCGGCTTGCTGTGGTGGCACCCGTGGAGCCGTACGCAGGCGGACGCGTCGGCGGCAGGCAACGCGGCCTCCGGCGCGAGCGCCGGCGGCAGTAACGGCCATCGCGGCCGCGGCGGCCCCGCCGCCATGGCGAACGTTCCGCAGCCCGTATCGGTCGCGACCGCGACGCAGGGCGAGATGCCGATCGTGCTGTCCGCGCTCGGCACCGTGACGCCGCTCGCGAGCGTGACTGTCAAGACGCAGTTGTCGGGTTATCTGCAGTCGGTCGCGTTCCGGGAAGGCCAGATCGTCAAGAAAGGCGACCTGCTCGCGCAGATCGACCCGCGCCCGTACCAGGTCGCGCTCGAGAATGCCGAAGGCACGCACGCGCGCGACTCGGCGCTGCTCGCGACGGCCCGCATCGACCTGAAGCGCTACCAGACGCTGCTGTCGCAGGACTCGATCGCGTCGCAGACGGTCGACACCCAGGCGTCACTCGTCAAGCAATACGAAGGAACGGTGAAGACCGACCAGGCAGCGATCGACTCCGCGAAACTGAACCTCACGTACGCGCGCATCACGGCGCCCGTGTCGGGCCGCGTCGGCCTGCGCCAGGTCGACCCCGGCAACTACGTGACTGCGGGCGACACGAACGGGATCGTCGTGATCACGCAACTGCAGCCGATGAGCGTGATCTTCACGACCTCGGAGGACAACCTGCCGCAGATCGTGAAGCAGGTAAACGCGGGCCAGAAACTGTCGGTCACCGCTTACAATCGCAACAACACCGTGCCGCTCGAGACGGGTTCGCTCGAAACGCTCGACAACCAGATCGACACGAGCACCGGCACGGTCAAGCTGCGCGCGACCTTCGACAACAAGGAAGGCTTGCTGTTTCCGAATCAGTTCGTGAACACGCGGCTGCTGGTCGACGTGATGCGCAATGCGACGATCGTGCCGACGGCCGCCGTGCTGACGGGCTCGATCGGCCAGTTCGTGTACATCGTGAAACCCGACAACACGGTGACGGTGCGCAAGGTCAAGGTCGGCCCGGTCGACGGCGAGCGCACGAGCATCGTCAGCGGCGTCGCGATCGGCGAGCGCGTGGTCACCGACGGCTCCGACCGGCTGCGCGAAGGCGCGAAGATCACGATCCCGGCCGACAAGCCGAAAGGCGCGTCGGGCGCGCATGGCGCCGGTGCGGCGTCCGGCGCATCGGGTGCGGCCGCCCACCGTGGCGGACACAAGCACGACGCGTCGCAGGCTGCGGCCCCCGCGGCCCAGTAACGCGCGGGCCGCTCGATGAATCCGTCCCGCCTCTTCATTCTCCGGCCTGTCGGCACCGCCCTCCTGATGGCGGCGATCATGCTGGCCGGCCTCGTCGCGCTGCGCTTCCTGCCGCTCGCCGCGCTGCCCGAAGTCGACTACCCGACGATCCAGGTCCAGACCTTCTATCCGGGCGCGAGCCCGGAGGTGATGACGTCGTCGGTCACCGCGCCGCTGGAGCGGCAGTTCGGCCAGATGCCGTCGCTGAACCAGATGTCGTCGCAAAGCTCGGCCGGCGCGTCGGTGATCACGCTGCAGTTCTCGCTCGACCTGCCGCTCGACATCGCCGAACAGGAAGTGCAGGCCGCGATCAACGCGGCCGGCAACCTGCTGCCGTCCGATCTGCCCGCCCCGCCGATCTACGCGAAGGTCAACCCGGCCGACGCGCCGGTGCTGACGCTGGCCATCACGTCGAAGACCTTGCCGCTCACGCAGGTGCAGGACCTGACCGACACGCGCCTCGCGATGAAGATCTCGCAGATCGCGGGTGTCGGCCTCGTCAGCCTGTCGGGCGGCAACCGGCCGGCCGTGCGGATCCAGGCGAACCCGACCGCGCTCGCGCAGTACGGGATGAACCTCGACGACCTGCGCACGACGATCTCGAACCTGAACGTGAACACGCCGAAAGGCAACTTCGACGGCCCGACGCGCGCGTACACGATCAACGCGAACGACCAGCTCACCAGCGCCGATCAATACAACGACGCGGTCGTCGCCTACAAGAGCGGCCGTCCGGTGATGCTGACCGACGTCGCGAAGGTCGTCGCCGGCTCGGAGAACACCAAGCTCGGCGCGTGGGTGAACTCGGAGCCCGCGATCATCCTGAACGTGCAGCGCCAGCCGGGCGCGAACGTGATCGCGACCGTCGACGCGATCAAGGCGCAACTGCCGAAGCTGCAGGAGACGCTGCCCGCCGCGCTCGACGTGCAGATCGTCACCGACCGCACGACGATGATCCGCGCCGCCGTGCGCGACGTGCAGTTCGAGCTGCTGCTCGCGGTCGGGCTCGTCGTACTGGTGATGTACCTGTTCCTCGCGAACGTCTACGCGACGATCATCCCGAGCCTGTCGGTGCCGCTGTCGCTGATCGGCACGCTCGCGGTGATGTACATGGCCGGCTTCTCGCTGAACAACCTGTCGCTGATGGCGCTCACCATCGCGACCGGCTTCGTCGTCGACGACGCGATCGTGATGATCGAGAACATCGCGCGCTACGTCGAGGAAGGCGATTCGGGGCTCGAGGCCGCGCTGAAGGGCTCGCGGCAGATCGGCTTCACGATCATATCGTTGACGGTGTCGCTGATCGCGGTGCTGATCCCGCTGCTGTTCATGGGCGACGTGGTCGGCCGGCTGTTTCACGAGTTCGCGATCACACTCGCAGTGACGATCGTGATCTCGGCGATCGTGTCGCTCACGCTCGTGCCGATGATGTGCGCGAAGCTGCTGCGTCACTCGCCGCCGCCCGAAAGCCACCGCTTCGAGGCGCGCGTGCACCGCGCGATCGACTGGGTGATCGCGCGCTACGCGGTCGCGCTCGAATGGGTGCTGAACCGCCAGCGCTCGACGCTCGTCGTCGCGCTGCTGACGCTCGGGCTCACCGCCCTGCTCTACGTGTACGTGCCGAAAGGCTTCTTCCCCGCGCAGGATACCGGCGTGATCCAGGCGATCACGCAGGCGCCGCAGTCGATCTCGTACGGCGCGATGGCCGAACGCCAGCAGGCGCTCGCGGCCGAGATCCTGAAGGATCCGAACGTCGAAAGCCTCACGTCGTTCATCGGCGTCGACGGCAGCAACATCACGCTGAACAGCGGCCGGATGCTGATCAACCTGAAGGCGCGCGACGAGCGCGCCGAGTCGGCCGCGCAGATCATCCGCAACCTGCAGCAGCGTGTCGCGAACGTGACCGGCATCACGCTCTTCATGCAGTCGGTGCAGGACCTGACGATCGACTCGACCGTGAGCCCGACGCAGTACCAGTTCATGCTGACGAGCCCGAACCCGGACGAGTTCGCGACCTGGGTGCCGAAGCTCGTCACGCGGCTGCAGAAGGAGCCGTCGCTCGCCGACGTCGCGACCAACCTGCAGAGCAACGGCCAGTCGGTCTACATCGAGATCGACCGCGCGAGTGCCGCGCGCTTCGGCATCACGCCGGCGACCGTCGACAACGCGCTGTACGACGCGTTCGGCCAGCGCATCGTGTCGACCATCTTCACGCAGTCGAACCAGTACCGCGTGATTCTCGAGTCGGAGCCGAAGGAGCAGCATTACGCCGAATCGCTGAACGACATCTACCTGCCGTCAGCGGGTGGCGGCCAGGTGCCGCTGTCGTCGATCGCGTCGTTCCATGAACGGCCGTCGCCGCTGCTCGTCGCGCACCTGTCGCAGTTCCCGTCGACGACGGTCTCGTTCAACCTCGCACCGGGCGCGTCGCTCGGCGAAGCCGTGAAGGCGATCGACGCCGCCGAGAAGGACATCGGCCTGCCCGGCTCGTTCCAGACGCGCCTCCAGGGCGCGGCGCTCGCGTTCCAGGCATCGCTGTCGAACCAGCTGCTCCTGATCCTCGCGGCGGTCGTCACGATGTACATCGTGCTCGGCGTGCTATACGAGAGCTACATCCACCCGATCACGATCCTGTCGACGCTGCCGTCGGCCGGCGTCGGCGCGCTGCTCGCGCTGATGATCACCGGGCACGACCTCGACATCATCGGGATCATCGGGATCGTGCTGCTGATCGGCATCGTGAAGAAGAACGCGATCATGATGATCGACTTCGCGCTCGAGGCCGAGCGCGTCGAAGGCAAACCGCCGCGTGAGGCGATCTACCAGGCGTGCCTGCTGCGCTTCCGGCCGATCCTGATGACGACGCTCGCCGCGCTGCTCGGCGCGGTGCCGCTGATCGTCGGCGCCGGCGCGGGCTCCGAGCTGCGCCAGCCGCTCGGGATCGCGATCGCGGGCGGCCTGATCGTGTCGCAGGTGCTGACGCTGTTCACGACGCCGGTGATCTACCTCGGCTTCGACAGCCTCGCACGGCGCGTGCGCGACTGGTTCGAACGGCACGGCCCCGGCCGCGACACCGGCAAGCACACGGGCGCATAAGCGATGAACCTGTCGCGTCCCTTCATCACCCGCCCGGTCGCGACGACGCTGCTCGCGCTCGGCGTCGCGCTCGCGGGCCTGTTCGCATTCATCAAGCTGCCGGTGTCGCCGCTGCCGCAGGTCGACTTCCCGACCATCTCGGTGCAGGCGTCGCTGCCCGGCGCGAGTCCCGAGACGGTCGCGACCAGCGTGACGAGCCCGCTCGAGCGGCACCTCGGCTCGATCGCCGACGTCAGCGAAATGACGTCGACCAGCACCGTCGGCAACGCACGGATCATCCTGCAGTTCGGGCTGAACCGCGACATCGACGGCGCCGCGCGCGACGTGCAGGCCGCAATCAACGCGGCGCGCGCCGACCTGCCCGCATCACTGAAGAGCAACCCGACGTACCGCAAGGTCAACCCGGCCGATTCGCCGATCATGGTCGTGTCGCTGACATCGGAAACGTCGTCGCCCGCGAAGCTGTACGACGCCGCGTCGACGGTGCTGCAACAGTCGCTGTCGCAGATCGACGGGGTCGGCCAGGTGTCGGTGAGCGGCTCCGCGAACCCGGCCGTGCGTGTCGAGCTCGAGCCTCACGCGCTGTTCCACTACGGAATCGGCCTCGAGGACGTGCGGGCCGCGCTCGCATCCGCGAACGCGAACAGCCCGAAGGGTGCGATCGAATTCGGCCCGAAGCACTACCAGCTCTATACGAACGACCAGGCCTCGCAGGCGTCGCAGTACAGCGACCTGGTCGTCGCCTACCGCAACGGCGCGGCCGTGCGGCTGTCCGACCTGTCCGAGGTCGTCGACGGCGTCGAGGACCTCCGCAACCTGGGCCTGTCGAACGGCAAGCGCGCGGTGCTCGTGATCCTCTACCGCTCGCCCGGCGCGAATATCATCGAGACGATCGACCGCGTGCGCGCGGCGCTGCCGCAGCTCACCGCGTCGCTGCCGGCCGATATCACGGTGACGCCGGTGCTCGACCGTTCGACGACGATCCGCGCGTCGCTGAAGGACACCGAACACACGCTGCTGATCGCGGTGAGCCTCGTCGTGATGGTCGTGTTCCTGTTCCTGCGCAACTGGCGCGCGACGCTGATTCCGAGCGTCGCGGTGCCGATCTCGATCATCGGCACGTTCGGCGCGATGTACCTGCTCGGCTTCTCGATCGACAACCTGTCGCTGATGGCGCTGATCGTCGCGACCGGCTTCGTCGTCGACGATGCGATCGTCGTGCTCGAGAACATCACGCGTCACATCGAGAACGGCAAGCCGCGGCTGCAGGCTGCGTTCGACGGCGCGCGCGAGGTCGGCTTCACCGTGCTGTCGATGAGCATTTCGCTCGTCGCGGTGTTCCTGCCGATCCTGCTGATGGGTGGCATCGTCGGGCGCCTGTTCCGCGAATTCGCGTTGACGCTGTCGCTCGCGATCGGCGTGTCGCTCGCCGTTTCGCTGACCGTCACGCCGATGATGTGCGCGCGGCTGCTGCGCGAGTCGCACGAGGTGCAGGAGGAAGGCCGCCTCGGCCGGTTCCTCGAGCGCTTCTTCACGCGGATGCAGCGCGGCTACGAGCGCACGCTGTCGTGGGCGCTGCGCCGTCCGCTGCTGGTCCTGCTGATCCTCTTCGCGACGATCGGCCTGAACGTCTACCTGTACATCGTCGTGCCGAAGGGCTTCTTTCCGCAGCAGGACACCGGGCTGATGATCGGCGGCATCCAGGCCGACCAGTCGACGTCGTTCCAGGCGATGAAGCTGAAATTCTCCGAGATGATGCGGATCGTGCAGGCGAACCCGAACGTGAAGAGCGTCGCGGGCTTCACCGGCGGCACGCAGACCAACTCGGGCTTCATGTTCGTCACGCTGAAGGACCGCACCGAGCGCAAGCTGTCGGCCGACCAGGTGATCCAGCAGCTGCGCAAGCCGCTCGCGGACGTCGCGGGTGCGCGCACGTTCCTGCAGGCCGCGCAGGACATCCGCGTCGGCGGCCGGCAGAGCAATGCGCAGTACCAGTTCACGCTGCTCGGCGATTCGAGCGCCGAGCTGTACAAGTGGGGGCCGCTGCTGACCGAGGCGCTGCAGAAGCGCGCCGAGCTGACCGACGTGAACTCCGACCAGCAGCAAGGCGGCCTCGAAGCGATGGTGACGATCGACCGCGCAACTGCCGCGCGGCTCGGCATCAAGCCCGCACAGATCGACAACACGCTGTACGACGCGTTCGGCCAACGCCAGGTCTCGACGATCTACAACCCGCTGAACCAGTACCACGTCGTGATGGAAGTCGCGCCGAAATACTGGCAGAGCCCGGAGATGCTGAACCAGGTGTGGATCAGCACGTCGGGAGGCAGCGCGAACGGCTCGCAGACGACCAACGCCGCGGCCGGTACCTTCGTCGCGACCTCGGCCGGCACGTCGAGCGCCGGGACGGCCGCCACCAGCGCCGCGGCGATCGCGTCCGATTCGGCGCGCAACCAGGCGCTGAACTCGATCGCGTCGAGCGGCAAGTCGAGCGCATCGTCGGGCGCGGCGGTGTCGACGTCGAAGTCGACGATGATTCCGCTGTCCGCGATCGCGACCTTCGGCCCTAGCACGACGCCGCTGTCGGTCAACCACCAGGGGCTGTTCGTCGCGACGACGATCTCGTTCAACCTGCCGCCGGGCGTGTCGCTGTCTCAGGCGACCCAGGTGATCTACCAGACGATGGCGCAGATCGGCGTGCCGCCGACGATCGTCGGCAGCTTCCAGGGCACCGCACAGGCGTTCCAGCAGTCGCTGAACAACCAGCCGATCCTGATTCTCGCGGCACTCCTGGCCGTCTACATCGTGCTCGGGATCCTGTACGAGAGCTACATCCACCCGATCACGATCCTGTCGACACTGCCGTCGGCCGGCGTGGGCGCCCTGCTCGCGCTGCTGCTGTTCAAGACCGAGTTCAGCATCATCGCGCTGATCGGCGTGATCCTGCTGATCGGTATCGTGAAGAAGAACGCGATCATGATGGTCGACTTCGCGATCGACCAGACGCGCAACGGCAACAAGTCGTCGTTCGATGCGATCCACGAGGCGTGCCTGCTGCGCTTCCGGCCGATCATGATGACGACGATGGCGGCGCTCCTCGGCGCGCTGCCGCTCGCGTTCGGCCACGGCGACGGCGCGGAGCTGCGCGCGCCGCTCGGGATCGCGATCGCCGGCGGCCTGATCATGTCGCAGGTGCTGACGCTCTATACGACGCCGGTGGTCTACCTGTACATGGACCGGTTCCGCGTGTGGGGCGAGAAGCGCCGCAACCGCCGCGGCAATTCGGGCGGACCGGCGGTGGCGGGCGAGTAAGCGGGTAACGGCACGAGCGACGGGCTTGCACACCGGCCGCAATCGGCTATCGTGTGTCCATGCCCATCCTCGCGCCCCGTTCCGGGGACCCGTCATGAACGTCCAACTGAACCATACGATCGTCTGGTGCCGCGACAAGCATGCGTCGAGCCGCTTTCTCGCCGAGCTTCTCGAACTGCCGGCGCCGACGCCATTCGGCGCGATGCTGGTCGTCCAGCTCGACAACGGCGTGTCGCTCGATTTCTACGAGAAGGCGGGAGACATCACGGCGCAGCACTATGCATTTCTGACCGACGAGGCCGGCTTCGATCGCGTGTATGCGCGCATTCGCGAGCGAGGGCTGCCGCACTGGGCCGATCCGGCCAAGCGGCAGCCCGATGACATCTACCGCCATAACGGCGGCCGCGGCGTGTATTTCGACGATCCTGACGGTCACTTCCTCGAAGTGATGACCCAGCCGTATGTGCTGAACGGATAACGGAACGCATCGGCCGGCGTTGCGCCGGCCGACGTGACGGCACGAGCGACGGGCACCCGGCGCCCGACCGAGGGTGGGGGTAGCGCCATCGCGTCGGACAGCGGCCCCCGCCCTGCCACCGTTACTCGGCGGCAGCCGCCGTCTTGCGCGGACGACGTGCGCGGGTCGCCGTCTTGCGAGCCGGCTTCTTCGGCTTGGTGCCGGTGGCTGCTTCACCAGCCCCTTCACCAACCGCTTCCCCGGCCGGCTCGGCCGCCGGTACGGCCGGTGCTGCGTCGTGCGACGGCTGCGCGGCGGGTGCCCCCGCGACGTACTCGTCGGCCGTCGGCGCCGCATGCTGCGCCGCAACGTGGCGGTCGTCGCCATGCTCCGCGTCGCGATGTGCCGCTTCGGCGTGCTTGCCGTCCGCGCGCGCGTCGCCGCCGTGCTTCGCGCCGGCGCCCTTCTTCGCACCGGCCTTCTTCGCCGGGCTCTTGCGCGCGCGCTTGCGGCTGTCCTTCGCGTCGCCGTGCGTCTCGACCGCTTCGGTCACTTCGGCTGCTTCGGCCGGCACGCTCGCCGCCTCGCTCGTCATGTCGACGATCGCTTCGTCGACGTCGACATGCTCGCGTTCAGGCGAGGCCGCTTCCGCGCGCTGCCCGCGACGTCGCGACCCGCGCTCGGCCGGTGCCGGCGCCGCGTGGCGTCCGCCGTGACCGTGGTGCGCGCCGCCCGTATCGCGGTGCGCCATCACCGGTTCGGCCACGGCCGGCTGACGCGGCCGCGACACGAACGCGCCCGACTTGTCGTCGCGGCCCACTTCGAGCAGGCCGCGCGCCTGCGCTTCGTCGAGCAGGTTGCCAAACGCGCGGAAGCCGTAATACGACTCGTTGAAGTCCGGCTTGCGGCGCTTGATCGCGCTCTTGAGCACCGACGCCCAGATCTTGCCGACGTCGTCGCGCTCCGATGCCAGCGCATCGAAGGTCTCGACCGCGAGCGCGATCGCCTCGCTGCGGCGCGCTTCCAGCTCCGGCTTGCGCGACGGCTCGTCGGGCCGCTTCGCGCCGCCGTTGCCCGTGCGCTGCTGTTCGCGCTTCGCCAGCGCGCGCTGCTGCTCGCGCACCAGGTCGTCGTAGAAAATGAATTCGTCGCAGTTCGCGACCAGCAGGTCCGACGTCGACTTCTTCACGCCGACCCCGATCACCTTCTTCGCGTTCTCGCGCAGCTTCGACACGAGCGGCGAGAAATCCGAGTCGCCGCTGATGATCACGAACGTGTCGACATGCGACTTCGTGTAGCAGAGGTCGAGCGCGTCCACGACGAGCCGGATGTCGGCCGAATTCTTGCCCGACTGGCGCACGTGCGGAATCTCGATCAGTTCGAAGCTCGCCTCGTGCATCGACGCCTTGAAGCCCTTGTAGCGCTCCCAGTCGCAATACGCCTTCTTCACGACGATGCTGCCTTTCAGCAGCAGCCGCTCCAGCACGGGCTTGATGTCGAATTTCTCGTACTTCGCGTCGCGCACGCCGAGCGCGACGTTCTCGAAGTCGCAGAACACGGCCATGCTGACGTTGTCCAGGGGTAATGCCATGTGTACTCCAACCGGTTGGTCGCCGCGTTGTATTGCGTAGCGGCGAAGAATGCATCGCGCACATGATAGCCGGTCGGCGGGTCGATTCCGCCATCCATGCGCGCGACCGCGCGGATAACGGGTTGCAGCGCCGGCCGTTACGGAGTGGTGCAGCCCCAATTACCCGCGCGCCGCCGCCCCAAATCGACATACACTTGAGTATCGGTCGTCCGTCCCTATCTGGGAGGATGACGCATCGCGCAAGGAGCGGTTTCATGACGACGAAGGTATTGCTGATTGGCGCGACCGGCCGCACGGGTCGGGCCTGCGCGGATCTGCTGCTCGAGCAGCCGGAATTCGAGGTGACTGCGCTGGTGCGCCGGCATGGCTATGCGCTGCCGGGCGCGAAGGTCGTCGAGGCCGATCTGACGGGCGATTTCTCGCACGCGTTCCAGGGCATCTCGCACGTGATCTACGCGGCCGGCTCGGCGGAATCGGAAGGCGCCGCCGAAGAGGAGCAGATCGACCGCGACGCGGTCGCCCGCACGGCCGAGCATGCGCTCGCCTACAACGTGCAGAAGCTGGTCGTGATCAGTTCGCTGAGCGCCTACTGGCCGGAGCGCAGCGGCGACGCGCTGCGCCACTACTCGCAGATGAAGCGCGAAGGCGACGAGCGCGTGATCGCGTCGGGCATCGATTACGTGATCCTGCGCCCCGGCCCGCTCGCGGACGGGCCAGGCGTCGGCAAGATCGCGCTGACCGAGGAACCGCTCGACTCGGCGCCGCCGGTGTCGCGCCAGGATGTCGCATGGGCCGCGATCGAGGCGATCAAGCTCGGCATTTCACGCAAGGTCGTCGGTTTCGTCGGCGGCAGCGTGCCGATCGAACAGGCGTTGCGCGCGTAACACACGCCCGGGCCGCCACGGGGCGGCGCATTTCGTCGTGCCGGCGGCCCGCGATGCGGGCCGCTCGACTGCGCGCCTGCTGCCTCCGGCTTACTGCTTCGGATGCGCGTCGGCCCACGCCTTCACCGCGCCGAGCGTGTTCTCGACGTGCTTGTCGGGCGACAGGCTCGTGTATTCGTACAGCACCTTCCGCTCCGGTGAAATCACGTAGGACACGCGGTTCGCACGATCGAGCGCGGGCAGCTTCGCGTCGTATTCGCGGATGATCTTCGCGTCCGGATCGGCCGCGACCGGGAACTTGCTGCGGCACTCGCTCACCGAAAACTTCGTCAGCGTGTCGATGTTGTCCGCGGATACGCCGATTACCGTCGCGCCGTAAGCCTTGTAACGATCGACCGCGTCCGCGAACGCATGTGCCTCGATGGTGCAACCCTTCGTGAACGCCGCCGGGTAGAAGTACAGCACGACCGGCCCGTGCTTCAGCGCATCGGCCAGCGAGTACGCGTAGGTCTTGCCGCCCAGCGACGCCTGCGTCGTGAAGTCGGGCGCCGTGTCGCCCGGCTTCAGTTGCGCCTGTGCAACCAGCGCATGGCCGGCCACCATCAGCGCCGCCGCGGCGCCCACCAACAGTTTTCGCTTCATCTGCGTCCTCATTTCTTATAAAGTCAGCCTCGATGTAGGCCATACTGGCGTTCGCCTGTCGAACGCCAGTATGCATGACCCGGTCCGGCGGCAACGCCAGCCGCGGCCGACCGGTTAAAGATTCCGCCTGGTCTGCCGTTATTCCTTCCGGACAGCCGGTTCCAGCCCTTCACGTCAGCGAGATACATGGAAGCCAACAGGAAACAGACGCCACGCAAGGGCTCCTGGCGCAACGCCTTGCATACGCTGCGCCGCTTCGCCTGGTCGGGCGGCGCGCTGATGCCTGCACGCGCCGGCACGCCGCGCCGCGACGACACCGTGCGCAACTGGCTGGAACAGACGGTCGGCACGGTGGATTTCCTCGCCCATGTCGACCGCGAGCTGCGCTTTCTGTACGTGTCCGACGCAAGCCTGCGCTTCATCGGTTATCACCGCGACTACCTGCACACGCTGACGCTGCGCGACCTGATCGCGGAACAGGATACCGCGGCGCTCGAAGGTCTGCTTGCGCGCGCCGCGCGTTCCGGCCAGGTCGAAAAGGCGACGATGTGCATCGTCAAGTCGCTCACCTACCCGCTCGACGTCGAGATCCGCGCGTTCAAGAGCCGCCACCACGGCGTCGATGGCTTCGCGATCGCGGCGTTCGACGTGTCGGCCTGGCGTGCGCTCGAGGCGCGCCTGACGTACGAAATGCACCACGACCCGATGACGGGGCTCGACAATCTGTCCGCGCTCGTGCCCGCGCTGATGCGCGCGCAGCAGGCCGCCGACGAAAGCGGCACCTGCGCGGCGCTGCTGCTGCTCGACCTCGACGACTACCAGCGCATCAACCGCGCGCTCGGCTACGACGCCGGCGACACGCTGCTGCGCGACACCGCGCAGCGGCTGCAGGCGCTCGTCGCGCCCGGCGAGCAGCTCGCGCGCGTCGCGAGCGACAAGTTCGCGATCGTGTTCACCGCGCCGGACCGCGCGCGGGCAAGCGATGCCGCCGACGCGCTCGCGCGCCGGCTGCAGGCCGCGGTGCGTGAGCCTTACGCCTACCAGGGGCAGACCGTCCACCTGTCCGCGAGCATCGGCATCGCGCTGTACCCGGACGAACGCGCCGCACACCATCGCGCGCAGCATCACAGCCCGCTGCTGCGCCGCGCCGACCATGCGCTCGCGCAGGCAAAGGCGGCCGGCGGCAATGCGCTCGCGTTCCATGAGCCGGTCGACGATCCGGCCGACGCGGAACGACTGAAGCTCGAGGCCGACCTGTACGACGGCGTGCGCAACGGCGAGTTCTCGCTGCACTTCCAGCCGATCACGCGCAGCCAGTCGGGTGCGGTGGACGGCGTCGAGGCGCTGATCCGCTGGCGTCATCCCGTGCACGGCCTCGTGCCGCCGGCAACCTTCATTCCGCTCGCCGAATCGATCGGCCTCATCAACTATCTCGGCAACTGGGTGCTCAAGGCCGCGTGCATGCAGCTCGTCGCCTGGGATCGCCAGGGGCTCGCGCTGCAGTACGTGGCGGTCAACGTGTCGCCGCAGCAGTTCCGCGACCCGCGCTTCACGCAAAGCGTGCGCGAGGCGATCGCGTTGACGGGCATCGACCCGCGCCGCATCGTGCTGGAAATCACCGAAAGCCTGCTGATGCACGATCCCGTCCAGGCGAAGGGGCTGCTCGAGGAGCTGACCGCGCTGGGCATCCGCTTCGCGATCGACGATTTCGGTACCGGCTATTCGAGCCTTGCGTACCTGCAGCGCTTCCCGCTCGCGAAGCTGAAGATCGACCGCAGCTTCGTCGAGAACCTGCTGACGTCGCGCAACGACCGCGCGATCGTGTCGGCGGTGGTCGGCCTCGCGCAAACGCTCGATCTCGAGCTCGTCGCGGAAGGCGTCGAGACCGAGGCGCAGCGCGAGCTGCTGACCGAGATGGGCTGCAACCACATCCAGGGCTGGCTCGTCTGTCAGGCGCTGCCGTCCGAGGAGCTCGCGCGGCGCTTCGAGGCGCAGCAGTTGCGCCTGCACGCCGCCTGACGCGCGCGGCGAACCGGATACATCCGTATGTCAATCACCGCACACCTGCCCCGCACGGCGCTGCTCGACAAGCTGTGGGCCCGGATGAACGAACGGGGCGACTTCCCGCTCCTGTCGGAGTCGCTACGCGCGACGATGGCAGCGATGAAGAACGACGATCTCGACTTCACCGCGCTCGTGAGCGTCGTGCTGTCGGATTTCGCGCTCACGCAGAAAGTCCTGCGGCTCGCCAATTCCGCGATGTACATGGCGTTCGGCGGCAACATCACGACCGTCACGCGGGCGCTGATGGTGCTCGGCATGGACACCGTCGGCCATCTCGTCGTCGGGCTCAAGCTCGTCGACCATTTCCACCAAAGCACGCCGCGCCGCATCGACGCGAAGCTCGAGCTGAACCGCGCACTGCTGTCCGGTTGCGTCGCCCGCAAGCTGACCGAGCATGCCGAGTTGCGCGGCGGCGAGGAAGCCGTCGTCTGCACGCTGATGCGTCAGGTCGGCAAGCTCCTGGTGGTGTGCTATCTCGACAGCGAGTGGGACCGGATCCGGCGCCGCGCCGCCGAGCTGAACGGCGACGAAGCGGCCGCGTGTGTCGACGTCTTGGGCGTCGGCTTCGACGAGATCGGTCTCGAGGCCGCCGCGAGCTGGCGACTGCCCGACGTGATCCGCGCCGGCATGGCCGACGGCGACGGCGGTAGCGCACACGCCGCCGGCCTCGACGAGGACGACATCGACGAAGACCGCCAGCGGCCCCGCGACGCCTGCGCCGACGACAGCCCCGAGCGCGTGCGCTGGCTGCGCGCGGTGAGCCGCTGCTCGACCGACGTCGCCGGTGCGCTCGCGATGCCTGCTGGCCCGCAGCGCGATGCGCATATCGCGGCGCTCGCGCAGCACTACGCGCAGGAACTGGACATCGACGCCGACGCGCTGGTGGAAATCGCCGACCGGCTCGCACGCGAGGAAGCGAGCGACACCGTGATGCGCGAGATCGTCGAGCTGCGCGCGAACGCCGACGCGATCGCGCGGGCGCAGCCCGATCCCGAGGCATGCCTCGAGGCCGGCCTCGCCGACCTGCGCGCGCTGCCGTCCGAACACGTGCTGACGCCGGTGCTCGCACTCGCGTCGGAAAGCCTGCTCGCGGGCCTCGCGTTCACGCGCACCGTGATGTTCGTGCGCCGTGAAGACGGCGCGTTCGCCGCGCGGCTCGGCTTCGGCCAGGACGTCGACGCGGCGCTCGACCGGCTGTGCTTCGACGAGCGCTTCGAGCCGGACGTGTTCCATCTCGCGATCACGAACTCGGTCGGCATCTTCATCGAGCAGGCGCAGGACCCGAAGATGGTGAAGCGCCTGCCCGCGTGGTATCTCAATGCGCTTCCCGGCACGCGCGCGTTCGTGCTGCTGCCGGTACGCGTCGGCACGAAGACCGTCGGCCTGCTGTACGGCGACTGGGCCGGTGCGCAGCCGGCGCGCAAGATCACGCAGCAGGAGATGAGCGTGCTGAACGAGCTCGCGCGGGAACTGGGGCGGTTCTTCCCCGCGTAACGCAAGCGGCGCCCCAAAGGCAAACCGGCCGCGAAAGCGGCCGGCTGCATCGTGCGACGGATCGAAACGCTTACTTGAGCGTGACCGGCACGCTGAAGTACTTCTTCGCGAGGTTGTCGATCGTGCCGTCGGCCTTCAGTTCCTTCAGCGCCTGATCGAGCGCCGTCTTCAGCGCCGCGTCGTTCTTGCGCAGACCGAAACCGACGCCCGAGCCGAGGATCTCCGCATCGCTGACCGTGCCGCCGGCGAAGCCGAAGCCCTGGCCTTGCGGCTTCGACAGGAAGCCCTTCGAGCCCGCCTCCGAATCCTGGAACGTCGCGTCGAGACGGCCGGACTTCAGGTCCGCGTAGGCCAGGTCCTGCGTCTGGTACGGCACGACGTCGACGCCGGCCGGCGCCCACTTCTTCTTCGCGTACGCTTCCTGGATCGTGCCCTGCAGCACGCCGACGCGCTTGCCCTTCAGCGCTTGCGGGGTCGGCAGCAGGCCGCTGCCCTGCTTCGCGATCAGCTGGTTCGGGATCGTGTAGATCGGATCGGTGAACGCGATCGCGTGCTTGCGCTGGTCGGTGATCGTCATGTCCGAGTTGATCGCGTCGAACTTGCGCGCCTGCAGCGCGGGGATCAGGCCGTCGAAGTCGTTCTCGACCCACACGCACTTCGTCTTCAGCTTCGCGCACACCGCGTTGCCGATGTCGATGTCGAAGCCGGTCAGCTTGCCGTCGGGCGTCTTGTATTCGAACGGCGCGTACGAGGCCTCGACGCCGAACCGGATCTCCTTCGGATCCGCAGCCATCGCGCTGCCTGCCGCCACGGCCGATGCCGCCACTACCGCGTGCGCGGCCACTTTACGCCAATCCAACTTCATCAGGTGTTCTCCTCGATACTCGAATGTTCCGGAACTACGGGCGCATGCATCATTGCAGGGTCGGATGACAACCACAATGCCGATGCCGCGCCTTGATGCGGCGCAACAGCCGCAAGGCCGCGATTGTACCAATCCGCGAGGCCCGATACGGCAAAGCGGCCGCCGGCACACGATGCTGCACTGCATGCGCGATGACGACCGGATGCGCCGTCGAACTTGCAAGACGATGTCGCAAATACGCAAGGCGCGACGCGCGGGCCGTCTGCGCGGCATGCGGGCGTCGACGCACTTCGGGGATGCTGCCGGACGATGCGCGGGCGACGGATCGCCGTAGCCGCGCACCGCCGGTCTTCCGTCAGACGAGTGCGGCGAGCGTCTCGCGCGTGGTGTCGACGACGAGCAGGCCCGCGCGCAAACCCGGCTTCACGGTCGGATTCGGAAACACGATGCGCTCCTCGTCGTGCTGCACCGTGTAGCGGTAGTCGCCGTCCTGCGCGAGCACGGTGCCGCGCGCGAACGCGGTGAAGTTCGCGACGTCGGCCGCGACGAACAGCTCGAGCGCGTCGCTCTGCTTCGTGATCTGGTCGATCACCGTGAACACGCGCGGCAACGGCGGAGGGTCGACGTCGCGCGGCGCGCCCGAGACGAGGTTGCGCACCGCATGATCGGCCGACGCGAAGCGCGACAGATCGTTCTGGCCGAACGGCCGCACCTTGCCGAGTTCGAGCGTGCACGCGTGCGCGCCGCAATGCTCGGCCGTGTAATGCGAATACGTATTGCCCTTCGCGCTATGCAGCAGCACGGCCGCGATGCGCGCATCGCCGAGCCATTCGACCATCGCGCGGGTCGGCGGCGTGCCCGTATGCGGCAGCAGCGCGAACTGCTCGAACACCGATGCGCGGATCGCCGTGTGCATGTCGATGTGCCAGCGCGCACCGCCCGCCGGCGCGGCCGCGAAGAACGCGGCGGCCGCCGCTTCGAGTTGCACCGCGCGCGGCGCTTCGCGGCTCGCGGGCACTTGCGCGTGACGGCCGCTGAACAGGCGGTTCAGGTCGTCGTCGAGATAGCGTTCGCCCGCGCGCATCGCCGGCACGTTGCCGAACACGACGAGCAATCGGCACGCGAGCGGCAGCGTGCCTGCCGCGAGATCGCGCACGAGCATCGACAGCAGCTCGATCGGCGCAGTCTCGTCGCCATGCACGCCGGCCGACACGAGCACGCTCGCCGCGTCGCCGGCCCCATTGGCCGAAGCCGGCTCGAGTTGGAGCAGCCCGTGGCCGAGCCATTGCCAGTGCACCGCACCGTCCGCGCACATGCCGTCCTTCACGGGCGGCGCGTCGCCCGCGAGCGTGAACGCGAGAAAATCGTCGAGCAGCGCGGCGCCCGGCATGCCGGACTCAGCGCTGGAAGTCATACAGCGACCCGACGCGCAGGATCTGCGTGAGTTCGTCGAGCGCCGTGCGCGATTCGTCGAGCAGCGTCGGATCGGCGAGGTCTTCCGGTGCGAGACGGTCGCGATAGTGCTTTTCGATCCACGCGTCGAGCGACGCGAACAGCGTGTCGTTGATCCACACGTTCGACGTGACGGCCGCGCGCTCGGCCTCGTTCAGCACGACGCGCAGGCGCAGGCACGCGGGGCCGCCGCCGTTCTTCATGCTTTCGCGCAGGTCGAACACCAGCACGTCCCGGATCGGGCCGTTGCCGGCCGCGAGCTGGTCCAGATAGGCGGCGACGTTCGCATTCTCGCGGCACTCCTGCGGCACGACGAGCACCTGCGAGCCGTCCGCGCGCGACAGCAGCTGGCTGTTGAACAGATACGACGTGACAGCGTCGTTCACGCTCACGGCCGCATCGGGTACCTCGATCACGTTCAGCCGTGCGCCGCGCGCGTCGAGCGCGGCGGTCAGCGTGTCGTAGATCGCCTGCTTGTTGACGAACGCACGCTCGTGCGTGAACAGCGTGTCGCGGTTGCCGACCGAGATCACGTCGTTGTGGAACACGCCTGCATCGATCACGTCCGGATCCTGCTGCGCATAGACCGTCGCCGTCTCGGCGAGACCGTGGCGATGCGCGACCGCGCGGCTCGCCTCGAAGGTCTGGCGCGCCGGGAAGCGCTTCGGCTCCGGGCCGCGGCGATATTCCGCGCGGCCGTATACGAAGAACTCGACGCCCGGCTGGCCGTATTCCGCGCAAAAGCGCGTATGGTTCGCGGCCCCCTCGTCGCCGAGTGCCGGCGTGCCCGTCAGCGCCTCGTGCACCGCGAAGTGCGCGGGATCGGCGAACAGCGTCGACAGCGTGCGGCGCGTCGCTTCGTGCTCGATCGCGCGATGCAGCTTGCTGCACAGGTTGGCCGGCGTGAAGTGCACGCGGCCGTCGCTCGTGTCGGCCGACGGGCTGACGGTGGCCGCGTTCGCGGTCCACATTGCCGACGCCGAGCTCGCCGCGGCGAGCAATTCGGGCGCCTGCTTCGCGGCCTTCGCGATCACGTCCGCGTCCTTGCCGGAGAAGCCGAGCTCGCGCAACAGGCGCAGCGACGGGCGCTCCTGCGGCGGCAGCACGCCTTGCGCGAAGCCGAGATCCGCGAGCTGCTTCATCTTGCGCAGCCCCTGCTTCGCGGCGGCCTTCGGGTTCGCGGCCGACTTCTCGTTGTTGAGCGACGCCACGTTACCGAACGACAGCCCGGCGTAGTTGTGGGTCGGGCCGACGAGTCCGTCGAAATTGGCTTCTTGTGCGTTCATCGTCGTTCCCTCGATCAGAAATGCAGGCCCGGCGACAGGCTCGCGGGCAAGGTCAGTTCGGTGCTTTCCACCGACGCCATCGGATACGCGCAATAGTCGGCCGCGTAGTACGCGCTCGGCCGATGATTGCCCGAGCGGCCCGTGCCGCCGAACGGTGCGGCGGACGATGCACCGTTGGTCGGGCGGTTCCAGTTGACGATCCCCGCCCGGATCGTGCGGCGAAAGTGGTCCCATGCCGTCGCGTCGTCGGCCAGCAAGCCGGCGGACAGGCCGAACGCCGTGTCGTTCGCGCGCTCGATCGCTTCGTCGAACGTCGCGTAGCGGACGATCTGCGCGAGCGGGCCGAAATGCTCTTCGTCGGGCAGGTTCGCCACGCCGGTCACGTCGATGATCGACGCGTTCACGAAACCGAGGCGCGGATCGCGCTGCGTCATCGCGATGATCGGCTTCGCGCCCTGCTCGATCAGACGCGACTGCGCGTCCACGAGCTTCGCGGCCGCGCGTGCCGAGATCACCGCGCCCATGAACGGCTGCGGATCGGCGTCGAACACGTCGGCCGTGATCTTCGACGTGACGTCGGCGAAACGTGCGAGGAAGCGGTCGCCGAACGCGCCTTGCGGCACGAAGATGCGGCGTGCGCACGTGCAGCGCTGGCCGGCCGACAGGAACGCCGACTGGATCGTGTGATGCACGGCCGCGTCGATGTCCTCGACTTCGCCGATCACGAGCGGGTTGTTGCCGCCCATCTCGAGCGCGAGCACGATTTCCGGACGGCCGCCGAACTGCTTGTGCAGCAGCGTGCCGGTGTCCGAGCTGCCGGTGAAGAACAGCCCGTCGATCTGCCGATGATTCGCGAGCGCGATGCCCGTGTCCTTCTCGCCCTGCACGAGGTTCAGCACGCCGGCCGGCAGCCCGGCTTCCTGCCACACCTCGACCGTCGCGCGCGCGACGCCCGGCGCGAGCTCCGACGGCTTGAACACGACCGTGTTGCCCGCGATCAGCGCCGGCACGATATGGCCGTTCGGCAAGTGGCCGGGGAAGTTGTACGGGCCGAACACCGCGACGACGCCGTGCGGACGATGGCGCAGCACCGCGACGCCGTCGGCCATGTCCTGGCGCTTCTCGCCGGTGCGTTCCTGGTACGCCTGGATCGAGATGCCGACCTTCGCGGCCATCGCCGCGACTTCGGTGCGCGCTTCCCACAGCGGCTTGCCCGTCTCGCGGCCGATCGCGGTGGCGATCGCTTCCTTGCGCTCGGTGAGCAGCGCCGCGAAGCGCTTGGCGATCGCGCAGCGCGATTCGAAGTCGAGTGCCGACCAGCCGGCGAATGCGCGACGCGCGCTCGCGACCGCGCGGTCGACGTCGGCCGCCGATGCGCTGTCGCCCTGCCATGCGATCGCGTCGGTGCCCGGGTTGCGCGAAGCGAAGACGGGGCCCGAGCCTGCGACCCAGGCGCCGTCGATGAAGAGTTCCGTCATGATTCGTTTATCCCTGTTTGACTTTGAGCGGCAGCACGCGGACCGGATCGCCGGCCTTCACGTCGAGCGCGGCGGCATCGTCGGCCGACAGCACGAACGAGCCATTCGCGACCACGCCCGGCGCGACGCCGACGCGGAAATCGCCGAGCGACGTATTCGACACGAGCGACTTCGGCGGATGGCCGCCCCACGCATCCTCTCGCGCATCCGGCTCGCCGATCGCGACCGGCACGACGACGCTTTCGCGCACCGTGCGCAGGTCGTTGACGTGGCATTCGAGCACCGGGCCCGCGTCGAAGATGTCGACGTGATTCTGGTAGCGCAGCCCTTCCGCTTCGAGCATCTTGCGGGCCGGCAGCGTGTCGCGGTGCGTGAGGCCGACCGCGTCCTGCGCGTCCTGCGGCAGCAGGTCGACGTACACCGGATAGCGCGGCATCAGTTCCGCGAGGAACGACTTGCGGCCGTGCGAGCTCAGGTAGTCGGCCGCGTTGAAATCGATCTGGTAGAAGTGCGAACCGACCGCGCGCCAGAACGGCGACGTGCCGTCCTCGTCGAAGTGGCCGCGCAGCTCCGCGCAGATGCGTTCCGGAAAGCGGTCGCGGAACTGCGCGATGAACATGAAGCGCGAGCGCGACAGCAGGCCGCCGACACCACCCGTGCGATAGCGCGGGCTCAGGAACAGCGAGCACACTTCCGCGTAGCCAGTCAGGTCGTGCGAGATGTTCAGCGCGTGCATCCGCGTCCACACGCCGAGCTCCTGGCTCGCATGCACGACCGTGCTCACGCGATAGTTGTAGAACGGCTGTTCGAGGCCGACCTGCGACTCGATCCCGCACACGCCCGCGATGTCGCCCGTCTTCGAATCTTCCATCACGAAGAAGTAGCCGGCTTCGCCCGGCGCGGCCTCGCCGTCGAGCGTGCGACGCGTACGTTCGATGCGCGCGGCGAGCGCGTCGCGGTCGGGCTTGAACGTGGTCAGGCCCGGCCCGGTTTCCTTCGCGAGCGACACGAGCGCGTCGACGTCGCCCGTTTGTACGACCCGAACGACGATCATGCTGCGTCTCCCTTCATCTCTTCATCGTCGCGGCGATGCAGCGGCACGCAGCGCACGACATCACCATCCTTCACATCGAGCGCCGCGCGCACGTCGCCGGCCAGCGGCGCGTCGGCCGTGTCGCCCGGCAGGTCGGCCAGCACGCAGCGGAACGATTCGCCGCTGCCCGTCGACACCATGTACGCGACATCGCCCTGCTGACGCGCGGCTTCGCGCACGGTGCGCTCCGCGCCGTGCTTCACGCATGCGGTGCGGTCGACCTGCGCGGTCAGCACCGGGCCCGCGTCGAAGATGTCGACGAAGCGGTCCGGCTCGAAACCTTCCTCAAGATGGATGTCGTAGGCGAGCAGTGCCGTTTCGTTCGGCTCGCCGAGCACGCGCTGCGCCGCTTCCGGCAGCAGCGGCACGTAGAGCGGATACGCCGGCATCACTTCCGCGATGAACGTGCGGCTGCGTCCGCCCGACGCGATGTCGACGTCGGTGAAGTTGCGGCCGAAGAACTTGCGGCCCACCGCTTCCCAGAACGGCGATGCGCCCGTGTCGTCGCTCACGCCGAGCAGCAGCGTGAACACTTCCGGCGTGAAGCGGCGGCGGTTGGCGGCGATGTACATCATCCGCGCACGCGAAATCAGGTGGGCGGCCGCGTCGCCGCGCAGCGACGGATCGACGTAGAAGCCCGCCAGCCGGCTCTTGCCGGTCAGCTCGTGCGACATCGTGAGCGCGTGGATCTTGCGGTTCACGTGCAGCTCGCGCGACGCGTGGATCAGTGCGTCGTTGCGGAACGCGTAGAACGGTTCCGAGTAGCCGGCCGCGGCCACGATGCTCGCCGTGCCGAGCAGCTTGCCCGTCGACGAATCCTCGAGCACGAAGAGATAGAACTCTTCGCCGGCGAAATCGACGTCCGCGCGAAACGAATCCTCGGAGAGCGCCACGCGCGCTTCGAGCGCCGCGCGGTCGTGCGGCAGCGAGTGCAGGACCGGCTGCGCGGTGCGCGCCATGTGCGCGAGCGCATCGAGATCCGTGAGTTTGCCGGGGCGAACAAATAGCATCGTCGTTCCTGTCTGCGATGGGTGCGCCGATCAGCGCGCGGTGGCTTCCTGGGCCGCGAGCACCTGCTCGACTGCCTTCTCGAAGCGCTTCACGCCTTCGTCGAGCAGGTCGAACGGGATCACGAGCGATGGGACGAAGCGCAGCACGTTCGGGCCCGCGATCAGCATGATCAGGCCGTTCTCGGCTGCGGCGGCGACGAAGTCCTTCGCGCGGCCGTCGAATGCGGCGGTGAGTTCCGCGCCGACCAGCAGGCCCTTGCCGCGGATGTCCTTGAAGATGCCAAAGCGTGCGTTGATGCGTTCCAGCGCGCCCTTCAGCCGGACGCTGCGTTCGCGCACGCCTTCGAGCAATGCAGGGTCGCCGATCAGTTCGACGACCTTGTCCGCGATCGCCGACGCGAGCGGGTTGCCGCCGTACGTCGTGCCGTGCACGCCGACCTTGAAGTGTGCGGCCAGTTCGTTCGTCGTCAGCATCGCGCCGATCGGGATGCCGTTGCCGAGCGCTTTCGCGGTCGTGAGGATGTCCGGCGTGACGCCCGTGTCCATGTACGCGTAGAACTGGCCCGTGCGGCCGACGCCCGTTTGCACTTCGTCGAAGATCAGCAGTGCGTCGTTCGCGTCGCATGCTTCGCGCAGTGCCTTCAGGAAGGCCGGATCGGCCGGGATCACCCCGCCTTCGCCCTGCACCGGCTCGACGATCACCGCGCAGGTTTGCGGGCCGATCGCGGCCTTCGCGGCTTCGATGTCGTTGAACGGCAGGTGCTTGATGCCGGCCGGCACCGGGCCGAAGCCTTCCGAGTATTTCGGCTGGCCGCCGACGCTGACCGTGAAGAACGTGCGGCCGTGGAACGACTGGACGAACGACACGATTTCGTATTTGTCGGCGCCATGGCGGTCGAATGCGACGCGGCGTGCGAGTTTCAGCGCGGCTTCGTTCGCTTCCGCGCCCGAGTTCGCGAAGAACGCGCGGTCGGCGAAGGTCAGCGATTCGAGGCGCTTGGCGAGGCGCAGCACCGGCTCGTTCGTGTAGCCGTTGCCGATGTGCCAGAGCTTGCGGCCTTGTTCGTCCAGGACCTTCAGCAGTTCCGGGTGGCCGTGTCCCAGCGACGTCACTGCGATGCCGCAGGCGAAATCCACATACTCGCGGCCGGCCGTGTCCCACACGCGCGAGCCCTCTGCACGGTCCGGCACGAACGGCGCGGGGGAAAATACCGGCACCATCACTTCATCGAATGTCTGGCGGGTCACGGTCGAGGTCGTCATGGTCGTTCCTTTCGGTTTCGTAAGAGGGTTCAACAGGATCAAGTTTAGGTAAGGGTGGCGCAAGCGTCTTGCGGATTTGCGACGGGTTCTATCGGAAGCGCTTTTCTTCGGTCTATTTTGCCCTTCCCGGCGGGGGCTTCGGGGGTGGTGGTGTTTTTTTGGGGGCTTCTCGGGTGGTGCGCCCACGTTCTTCGCGAAGCACCTGTGATCGTGTCGGTCTATTAGCGTCGCCCCTGCGCGGGGCGGCGGTTACTTTTCTTTGTCTTGCCAAAGAAAAGTAACCAAAAGAAAGGCGCTGTGAAAACGCATGACCTCCCGGTGCCGTGGTCAACAAAGTGGCCTCCGCCTGAGTGTCCGCGCCAGTCAGGAAACCGGAGTGGTTCGAGCAATGGTTCTGACACCACTCACTACCCAACAGAGCGGTATACCGCCCGCCAGTTCCATCCTCTCTTCGCTCGGCTGACGGGGACACATCCCTCAAGCAGCACAGTTGGTCGAATGGTCCCGGGGGCCACGGCATGTAAATGACGCCTCGAATCCCACCCACAAGCACCTCGTCATCCTCACGGCCCTTGAGAATAACGCCGCTGGCGAACACGGAATGACGCAGTCGGCACATTGCTTGATAGCGCAAAGGGTAAATGAGCACCGTTCGACAAGTAGTGCAGCCAGCGTGATCACGCCTTCTCAAGTACTTCGAACAATATCGAGATATAGCCTTACGCCGTGCGGCTACCATTGTGACTTTCCGAGACGGCCAAACGATGAATAGAAGAATTGCGGTTGTGGGTGACAGCCTTTCAAGCGGAGGAACAATTAGCCCATACAGCGGGCCACCATTCCTAGTCCACGGGCATCAAGCAGCCTTGATTGGCGGCAGTGCGTTCTGCACTGCATGTCAAAGCACCGGCGTCATCGCAAAGGCCGGCGGGCCATATCGACTCAAGTTTCAGGGAGAAGTCGCACTAGACCGCGATATTGTCCTGTGCGGCTGTTCGACTCCGCCGAGCATCGTTGCTTTGCTTGCCGGTGAAGCACGGCGTGATGATCGGCTAAAGGGTCTCGGGGAGGTCGCTTCGGGCCGAACGACAACGGGCCGCGTCGTGTCGATCAAGCAAGGCGAATTTGATGAGCAGGTCGAGGCGAAGTGTAGCGGCAGTACTGCCCAGGGGCCCACGGGTTACCCCTATTACATCGAGACGGCAGACGGCCGCATCCATTCCGGCGTGCTCGATGCAAACGGCGAGCCACCGCGCGTCCACACCGGCGACGGACCCCGAGACTACACCGTCTACTGGGAAGACGAAGCAATTGCAAAAAGACACAACGGGGTGAGCTATGCCTAATCCATCTACGAAGGTCCGCACGAACGACACGCCAAAATCGAAGAAATCTGTACAGCTTCGAGTGCTGTCCTTTCAAGAGCTTTGGAACGCGTACCCGAAGAAAGACCCCTACGACGACCCCACTGGCGAATATGAGAATCAATGCGCCATTCGCATGAGCGTCACGTTTCACAGCATCGGAAGCGACATGAAGTCGTTTTCACAAAATGTGTTGAAGCCGATGCCGGGAAAGAAGATGCTAGGCCGTCTGATGCTTGGTGGCAAAGCGACAGCGACACGCGCGTACGAGCTGGCTGAATGGTTAAAGCTTCGCCCGTTCCTTGGGCTTGGCAAACCTGACAACATCACTGGTCCAGATTGGCAAACCAAGATAAGAAACCGAACCGGTATCATCTACTTTTTCGGCTACTGGCGACAGGATGGCGATTCCGCCGACACACTCAGCGGCGGTCATATCGACCTGTGGAACAAGGACACACTTACCCCATCCGTCGTGAGTTTCTTACGCTTCCGCATTGGCATGTCGCAATTCCGAAACCCACTGACAAACAACAGTTGGTTCTCCGACCTGGCCAATTCCAAAGAAATCCTATTCTGGGAAGTGAAATGAAACGTATGGCGCTCGCTATACTAGGGTTCGCGTGGGGCTTGCTCGTCACATGGGTGACCATCTACGCCCTCAATCACATCCGTTGGCCTGCGGTGAAGTCACATACAGCGGGTTGCAACGACATGGAACACTGCACATCGCATGCGAAGTTCCTGTGGGGCATGTTCGCCATGCTGTTATGGCCCGCTGTCACATGCGCGATATTAAACGCGGTAGCATATAAACGATGGTCGGGACGTCGTTGGGGAGGAGCATTTTTCGTTGTAACGTTGCTCGCCGCGCTGTTCTATTGCAAGCCATACGTCGCACCCTACTTAGGTCTTGCCGACTAACCCCTATCGCTGCTCTTGGGGATCAGATGTGCGCCGTCGTCGTCCATTTGTCGCACGCCTCCTGGCAAGGCCACAGCAAGCACCCTCATCTTGCGACTTGAAGCACCTTGCAGCCGAGCGAAGCGAGGATGGAGCTCGCGGGCGGTATACCGCTCCGTCGGGTGGTGCGACGAGTCAGAACCATTGCTCGAACCACTCCGGTTTCCTGACTGGCGCCGACACTTAGGCGAGGGCCACTTCGTGGGCCATGGCACCGGGAAGTCATGCGTTTTCACAGCGCCTTTCTTTTGGTTACTTTTCTTTGGCAAGACAAAGAAAAGTAACCGCCGCCCCGCGCAGGGGCGACGCTAATAGACCGACACGATCACAGGTGCTTCACGAAGAACGGCGAGCAACCCACGAGAATCAATCCTTCCCCCCACGCTCGACCAACGCGCCCCCGCGAGGCTCACTCCCGGTTTGCTTTTCGAGCCAGGCTCGCCGATCCTCCCGAGGCGTCACGCCGAACCTTTCGCGATAGGCATTGGAAAAATGCGCAGCAGAAGAAAACCCACAAGCGAGACTGACCTGCACGACCGATTTGCTCGTGCGCTGCAACTGCGTCCTTGCCTTGAGCAACCGGAGATTGAGGTAATACTTGGAGGGCATCGCCCCGAGATACTGCCGAAAGAGCCTTTCGAGCTGCCGCCGCGACACGCCCACGAGCCCGGCGATCTCGTCGGTCGTCAGGGGATCCTCGATATTGGCTTCCATCAAAAGCAATGCATCGTTCAGCCGAGGATGCCGCTCGCCCGGCGCAGTCACGAAAGGAATCCGCTGCCGCTCCTCGCCGCTGCGCAGCGTGCCGGCCCCGAGCGCATCGGCAATCCGCTCACCGAGATCGGGCCCATGTTCCCGGCCAATCATGGCCAGCATGAAATCCACGGTAGCCTGCCCACCCGCGCACGTCGCGCGGTCCCGATCGATCTCGAAGATCTGCTGCGTGACGATCGACCGCTCGAACTGCTCGGCGAACTGCTGATACGTCTCCCAGTTCACGCTCACGCGATATCCGGAAAGCTGTCCGGCCATCGCAAGCCACCACACGCCGTGATGAATGCCGGTCACGACCGGCGTCCGCTGCCCGACCCGCGCGAGACTCGCGAGAAACAACCGGTAGTCGGCAAACTGCTGAAACCGCTCCGACACGACGATCAGCCAGTCGCACGCGATCGCATCGTTGAACGCCGCATCGGCGTGCCACTGCGCCCCGCCGACGAGCGGCACCGGCCGCCCGTCCCACGAACACACCTGCCAGCGATACAGCAAGCGCCCGTCGATCTCGTTCGCGAGATGCAACGCATCGACGATCGGACCCACGCCCGACATCGACACGGGCGGCAATGCAACGATCACCACCTGCGTCGTGCGGGTGGCGCCTGCGGGACGAGACACCGGTACCACGTATGAAACCCGCCCTTCGCGTTACTTGAGACTGCCCGACAGGAACTGCTTCAGACGCTCGCTCTGCGGACGCACCAGCACCTCCTTCGGATCACCCTCTTCCTCGGTCCGCCCCTGATGCAGGAACATCACGTGGTTCGACACGTTGCGCGCGAAACCCATCTCGTGCGTGACGACGATCATCGTGCGGCCTTCCTCGGCCAGCTTCTGCATCACCTTCAGCACTTCGCCGACCAGTTCCGGGTCGAGCGCCGAGGTCGGCTCGTCGAACAGCATCACGTCGGGATGCATCGCCAGCGCACGCGCGATCGCGACACGCTGCTGCTGGCCGCCCGACAAATGCGACGGATACTGCTTCTCGACGCGCGGCGCGAGGCCGACCTTCTCCAGGTACTCGCGCGCACGCTCCTCGGCTTCCTTCTTCGAAATGCCGAGCACGTGCACCGGCGCTTCCATCACGTTCTCGAGCACGTTCATGTGCGCCCACAGATTGAAGTGCTGGAACACCATCGCGAGCTTCGTGCGGATGCGCTGCAACTGCTTGTGATCGGCAACCTCGAGCGCGCCGGCGCGGTCGGTCTTCGTGCGCACTGCCTCGCCGTCGACGACGATCTGCCCCGCATTCGGCCGCTCGAGAAAATTGATGCAGCGCAGGAACGTGCTCTTGCCCGAACCGCTCGCACCGATGATGCTGATGACGTCGCCCGCCTTCGCGTTCAACGACACGCCCTTGAGCACCTCGTTGTCGCCGTAGCGCTTGTGAATGTCGACCGCTGCAAGCTTGACGGAAGCGGACGCGCTCGTTTGAGTGATCTCGGCCAACTGGCTCTCCTCGAAGTGAAATCAATGACGGCCGGCCGCGAGATACGCGAGCCAGTGGCGCTCCGCCCGGCGAAATGCCGCGACGAGTGCGAACGATACCGCAAGATAGATCAGCGCGGCGATTCCGAACGACTGGAACGCCATGTAGGTCGCGGAATTGGCGTCGCGCGCGACCTTCAGGATGTCGGGCACGGTCGCCGTGAACGCGACGGTGGTCGCGTGCAGCATCAGGATCACCTCGTTGCTGTACAGCGGCAGCGCGCGGCGCAGCGCCGACGGCAGGATCACCCGGCGGTACATCGTGAACGGCGACATCCCGTAAGCACGCGCTGCCTCGACCTCGCCATGCGGAATCGCGCGAATCGCGCCGGCGAAGATCTCGGTCGTATACGCGCAGGTGTTCAGCGCGAACGCGAGGATCGCGCAATTGAAGCCGCTGCGGAAAAACGCGTCGAGCAGCGAGTGCGACCGCACGAACTCGAGGCTGTACATGCCCGTGTACATCAGCAGCAGTTGCACGTAGAGCGGCGTGCCGCGGAACACGTACGTGTAGAACCGCACCGGCATCGAAAGCCACTTATTCTTCGATACGCGCGCGACCGCGAGCGGCACTGCGCACACGAAGCCGAGCGAAATCGACGCGACGAGCAGCCACAACGTCACCGCAAGGCCGGAGAGGCGCTGGCCGTCCCAGTAAAGGAACGCCTGGCCGAATTCCTGGAGGATCTCGATCATAGTTCTGCGTGCCGCACGCCCATGGAATAACGCTTCTCGAGCTGGATCAGCACGAGGTTGGAAACGGTCGTGATCGCGAGGTAGATCAGCGCCGCGACGAGGATGAAGAAGAACATGTTGAACGTGCTCTTGCCGGCGTCCTGCGCGGCCTTCACGACGTCCGCGAGACCGATGATCGACACCAGCGCGGTCGCCTTCACAAGCACCTGCCAGTTGTTGCCGATGCCCGGCAGCGCGAAACGCATCATCTGCGGAAACATGATCCGCACGAACACGCGCATGCCGCTCATCCCGTACGCCGCGCCGGCCTCGAGCTGGCCGCGCGGCACCGACAGGAACGCACCGCGGAACGTCTCGGTGAAGTACGCGCCGTAGATGAAGCCGAGCGTCAGCACGCCGGCGACGAACGGGTCGATGTCGATCTGGTCCCAGCCGACGAGGTCGGTGAACTGGTTCAGCCAGATCTGGATGCTGTAGAACAGCAGCAGCATCAGGACGAGATCGGGCACCGAGCGGATGAGCGTCGTATAACCGGTCGCGATCGCTCGCAGCACCCGGTTGTGCGACAGCTTCGCCACCGCGCCGATCAGCCCCAGCGCCACCGCGGCGGCGAGCGACAGCACCGACAGTTCGATGGTCTGCACGGTGCCGGCCCAGAGAACAGGACCAAAGCCGTAAAGGAACACGCGCGTCTCCAGTGTTGATATGAACACCGGCGCGCATACCTTTCCGCGCCGGGCTGACGCGGATAGTCGCAAGCGAAATTGATTGCCTCAAATCACCGTGCACGCGATTGCTGCGCCGCAGCAATTCGTCCCACCATTTGCAGGCACGGCCTACGCCACTGTTTCAAAAGGAAAAAAGCCGCTTCCTGACAGTCGGATGACACGCAGGTAAGCGGACTTTTTGCAATTTTCCGGTCGCTTTTTCGATATAGCGCCGCAGCCGGTCTCACCGCCCCTTCAGGATGTCGGAGCGCGAAGTCGTATAGACAAGCCCGTCCGGGCCGAAATGAACGTTAAAGAATGCGTCGGTGTTCACGCCGTCCTCGAGCCAGCGCCAGCTCCACACCGTCTCGGGCTTCAGCGGGTATTGCGCGATGTCGCCCGGCTTGCCGAGCAGGCGCCGCACCTCGTCCTCGGTCATCCCGGGACGCACCTTCGCGAAATTCTCGGCGGTCAGCACCTGCGTCGCGCCCGTGTAGTGCCCGCTCGCGTCGAGGTCGACGAACCAGGTCTGGTTGCCCATCGGGCCGCGCGGATATTCGAGGCGCTTCGAGCCGTCGGTGAAGGCGCGCTCGGTCTCGGGCTTGCCCATCGTGGCGCGCACGTCGGCTTCGGTCGATACGCCGGCCTTCAGCCCCTTGAGCAGCAGCGGTGCCGGCTTGATCGCGTTGAAAAAGTCCCTGATGCGTTGCACGTCGAAATTGCCTTGCTTGTCGTCGCAGCCGGTCAGCGCCAGCGCGGCGGCCAGCATCGTCACGGGAAGAAGCCGGAAACGGAAAATCATCAGAAGAAATGCGCGTCGAGAAAACACGCGGCAAGGATACCCGCGCGACGCCAAAAGCGCGAGACGGGCGCGCGGCCCGTCTCGTGTTCAATGCATCGTTTCGGTTTCCACCTCGGCCTCGCGGCTCGCCTGCGCCGCGCGCCCCCCGGCCGGCGCGGCCTTGATCCGGCGGCGCGTGCGCACCAGTTCGGCCAGCTGCCACGAACCGAGCGCCAGGCAGCCGAACAGCACCTCGCGGCCGCGCTTGACCAGCGCGAGCGACAGCGCCGTCTCGCGATCGACGCCGAACATCTGCGCGAGCAGCACGACGGTCGCCTCCTGCACGCCGAGACCGCCCGGCACCATGAACGCCGCATGCCGCACGGCCTGCGTCATCGCCTCGATGGCGATCGCGCCACCGATCGATACCGGATGGCCGAGCAGCGCGAGCGCCCAATAAATTTCGAGCGCGCCGAGCACATAGCCGGACAGCTGCCAGAAGAACGCGCTGAACAGCAGGCCCGTGCGCGACATCAGGCTATCGATGTCGGCATCGAGCCGCTTGCCGTCGACGCCCTGCAGCAACCGGTGCGAATCGCCGAGCAGACGCCCCGCGAATCGCTCGATCGCGTGGAAGATTCCGCCGCGCCGCATCAGCACGACGCCGAGCACCGGCAGCGGCAGCGTCAGCAGCAGCGCGAGGCCGATCGTGCCGCCGCCCATGTCGTGCGTCGTCGCGAGCAGCAGCACGAGGCCGAGCGCGGCGAACGCATACTGGACGACGATCGTCACCAGCACCTCGACGATCACCGACGCGGTCACGCGGCTCGCATCGGGCACCTGCCAGCGCGCCATCCGGATCCCGACCAGCTCGCCGCCGATCCCGACCACCGGCAGCAGCCGGTTCACGGCTTCGCGCACGGTCGCGACCCACCACAGGAACGACAGCGGCGCGCGCCGGTCGAGCAGCTGGTGCCACGCATACGCGTCGAGCAGCAGCGGCAGCGCGTGGAACGGCACGAGCCACAGCAGCGCGAAACCGGCGCGCTCGAGCATCTGGGTAACGTCGCCGATGCCTTCGTGCAACCCGAGCGCGAGGAGGATGCCGATGCCGAGCGGCCAGCCGAGCCATTTGATCCACTTGGTCATGACGGCTGCGCTCCCGGTGCGCGCGACGATTGCGCGCCGCGCCGCACCGCGGGCTGGCCGAATACGTCGGCAAAACCGCCGGTCGCGACGCCCGCAGCCTTCAGCGCGGCCGCGACGCGCGGAGACAGCAGCGCGTCCAGTTCGTCGACCGGACGGTAATCGGCCATCGTCGGCGTGATCGGGCCGTCGCCCGCTTCCGCCGGATGACAGTAGATCTCGCCGACTCCGGGCGGCAGCTTGGCCAGCGCGTCGAGCAGCACGGCCTCGTCCATCGCGCCCGTATGCTCGATCCCGACCACATAGTCGTTATGCGCAAGCCCCGCGCGGTCGAGCCGCGCGCGCACCAGCGCGATCCACGGCTTGAGCAGCGCGGGCGCGCTCGTTTCGTACGGCAGCCGCACCGCGCGCAGCCCGTAGTCGCGGCCGATCTCGATGATCATCGACAGCACGGTCGGATGCAGGTGGAAATGCTTGTGCGCGTTCACGTGGTCGAGCGGCAGGCCGCTTGCCGCGAACACTTCGAACTGCGCGCGGATCTCGCGGCGCAGCTGCGCGCGCACGTGCGGCAGGAAGAAGAAGCGGCAGCCGCCCTTCGCCATCGCGTCGCCGAACCGCCCGTCGGGGCCGACGAGCGCGGGGATCTCATGCGCGGGCAGCGTGGCCGGCCCATCCGCGAGGACCAGATGCAGGCCGACCGCGAGCGACGGCAGGCGCCGCGCGCGTTCGATCGCATCCTGCGCCGCGGGCGCACCGACCATCAGGCTCGCGGCGTTCAGCACGCCGTCGCGATGCGCGCGCTCGACCGCCGCGTTGACGCGCGGGTGCAGCCCGAAGTCGTCCGCGGTGAAGATCAGCGCCCGCGCCGCCCGCTGCGTCGTCACGAATCAGGCCTCGTGCGCGCGCAGGAAGCGGAAGAACTCGACGCCTTCGCGCAGCCGGCGCTTCATCATGTCCCAGCTCGTCAGCATTTCGCGGACGATCTCCCAGATCTTCGACGGACGGAAGTAGAACTGGCGATAGAACTGCTCGAGGTGGTGATAGATCTCGTCGCGCGACAGGTGCGCATAGCCGATCGCCGCCAGCTGCACGCCTTCCTTGCTAACCAGGTTGATGGTCTTGTTCTCTTCCATCCAGCCGTTTTCCACGGCCTGCTTGTAGAGCGTCGTGCCCGGATACGGCGCGGCGAGCGATACCTGGATCGTATGCGGATTGATTTCCTTCGCGTACTCGATCGTCTTCTTGATGGTTTCCTGAGTCTCGCCCGGCAGGCCGAGAATGAAGGTGCCGTGGATCTTGATGCCGAGCTTCTTGCAGTCCGCGCTGAAGCGGCGCGCGAAATCGGTGCGCACGCCCTTCTTGATGTTCACGAGGATCTGGTCGTCGCCGGATTCGAAGCCGACCAGCAGCAGGCGCAGGCCGTTTTCCTTCATGACCTTGAGCGTCTTGTACGGCACGTTCGCCTTCGCGTTGCACGACCACGTCATGCCGAGCTTGCCCAGACCGATAGCGATGGCTTCGGCGCGCGGCAGGTCGTCGGTGAAGGTGTCGTCGTCGAACATCAGTTCCTTCACTTCCGGCATGTTGTCGCGGATCCACTTCGCTTCGGCGAGCACGTTCTCGACCGAGCGCGTGCGGTAGCGATGGCCGCTGACCGTCTGCGGCCAGAGGCAGAACGTGCAGCGCGACTTGCAGCCGCGGCCCGTATAGATCGACACGTACGGGTAGTTCAGGTAGCCGATGAAGTAGTTGTCGATCTTCAGGTCGCGCTTGTAGACGGGCGCGACGAACGGCAGTTCGTCCATGTTCTCGAGGATCGGACGCGCTTCGTTGTGCTCGATCGAGCCGTCCTTCGCGCGCCAGCTCAAGCCCTTGATCTCGGGGAACGGCTTGCCTTCGGCGATTTCCTTGCAGGTGTAGTCGAATTCCTCGCGGCACACGAAGTCGATCGCCTCGCTCGCCGTGAGCGAATTGTGCGGATCGACCATCACCTTCGCGCCCACCATGCCGACCAGCATCGACGGCTTCATCTTCTTCAGATCCTGCGCGAACATCGCGTCGGTCGGGAAGGACGGCGTGCTCGTGTGGATGATCACGAGATCGTAGTCGTTGGCGATCTTCAGCGTCTCTTCGACCGACAGGCCGTCGGCCGGCGCGTCGACGACGCGGCTGCCCGGCACGAGCGCCGCCGGCTGCGCGAGCCACGTCGGGTACCAGAAGGAACGGATTTCGCGCTTCGCCTGGTAGCGCGAACCGGCTCCGCCGTCGAAGCCGTCATACGAAGGGGCCTGCAAGAACAGCGTTTTCATGAATGCTCCGGTAGCCTGCATAGTTCGATTCGTTTCAACGATTCAGTCAATCAACCGCGGGCCGCCCTGCCGGCGCCCGCATCTCTGTCATGTCGCGTCGCACGGGCGTTGCCGCGCGGCGCGTCTCGGCCTTCGGGCCGGATTCGATCGGGACCGCACGCATGGCCGGCTCCCTCGGGGAACGCACCTCAGCGGCCGTCCCCACCTTCCACTGCCGCCGTCGCGCGTTCGCCGCCGACGACCGTCATCCTCGCGCCACGCCACACGACGTGCGTGCCGAACGCGGCCGCGAGCCATTCGAGCGCGAGCAGCGTGTCGCGCACCGCGACGAGCGGCAGATCGCGCCAGAAGGCGCACCAGCCGTCCTCGCCGCGCGCGTGCAGCACGAGCCGCCCGAACGCACCGACGACGGCCGCGCCACCCGCCAGCGTCCCGGCGACGGTGCCGTCGAGGCGCAGTGCCAGTGCCGCGCCGATCGCGAGCCACGGCGCGGTAAACGTGATGAACAGGAACGCGAAGCCGGCAGGATTCAGCGAACGGATCGTGCGCAGCCAGCGCGTCTCGCGGTGCCAGAGCGGCCCGAACGACGGCTCGATCACGTCGGTCGCGACCTCGACCTCGGACAGCACGGTGCGCCGCCCGAGGCGACGCGGCAGCTCGGCAAGCCAGAAATCGTCGGCCAGTTCGTCCTTCAACGCGATGAAGCCGCCGATCCGGGCGAGCGTGTCGCGCGTCAGCGCGAGCGTCGCGCCGAAGCCGAAGCGGCTCGAGCGGCCGAGGTGCGTGATCCGTACCGACGGCGCGAACCAGGCATCGACGAACTGCGCGCCGATCCGCGTCCAGAACCCGCCGACGCTGCGCGCATGATACAGGCACGTGACGACCCCGACCGACGCATCGGCGAGCGGCGCCGTCACGCGCTCCAGATAATCCGGCTTCACCGCGATGTCGCTGTCCGCGATCACGATGCGGCCGTACTTCGCCCGCTCGGCCAGATTGATCAGATTGCTGACCTTCAGGTTCTTGCCGTGCACGCGCGCGTCAATCACGAGCGTGATGTCGCATTCGGGATAATCGGCGCGCAGCCGCTCCACCACGGCGATGGCCGGATCAGCCGCCGAAGCGACCCCGAACAGCACTTCATGGCGCGGGTGGCGCTGCTCGCAGAACGTCGCGAGGTTCTCGTACAGGTGCGGCTCCGCGCCGCACAGCGGTTTGAGCACGCTGACTGGCTCGAAGCCGTCGCGCGCGGCGGTGCGCGGCGTGCGCGGCTGCGGCGCGAACGCGGCGACGAGCGCGTAGCCAGCCGCGGCCAGCGTGAACACGGTCAGGAGCCAGTCCAGCAGCGTGACGGCCGGCGTCATGCGCGATGCCCTCCGGCAACGCGCGCGCCCTGCCGATCGATCGAACCGGGTTGAACGTGATTGGATATTCCGACAGCAACGAACGCGGGCACGACCCGACTCCTTGTTCCAGCAGCGTCTGTGTAATGGGGAGGCACGGCCCATTCCCCGAAGGCGGCCATGCCCGGCTTCGCGTGGCACATCCTCGCGCGATGCCCGGACGGGATGCGGGAAGATTCGAATGGCTACCATCGGCACAACATGGGCAAGCGCCGGATTTTATCAGCCCGAGCCGACGTGCGCTCGGACGCCTCGCGTAACGGACTGGTGCGATTTCGGCAAAGCTGTGCGGCCGGGGAACCATTCTGGTGCCACCCCGTTCACGTTAGCGTAAGCGCTTTGCAGGCATATTGCAGTCTTGAAAATCAAACGTTTCGTGGAAATTTGTACGTCGATGCGAAGACACGTGCAATCGCGGTAAAGATCGGTAATTATTTGGTGATTGGGTCCATTTTTGCAACAATCACCAGACCTTACCTTGCACCCCTGAAAGGCGCATGGGTATCCGCGCGTCGCCAGCGCGTTCCGGAACCCTTTGGCAAAATCGTCGCCATCTGTTGCGCATGCGCATCACCGCGCCCCTCCCTTTCGAAGGCCACCCGATGATTCCGTTTTCCGTACTCGATCTCGCTCCCATTCCCGCCGGCGCAGACGCTGCCCAGGCGTTCCGCAACACCGTCGATCTCGCACAGCACGCGGAGCGCCTCGGTTATCGGCGCTACTGGCTCGCCGAACATCACAACATGCCCGGAATCGCGAGCGCGGCGACCGCCGTCGTGATCGGTCATGTGGCGGGCGCGACGAAGACGATCCGTGTCGGCTCGGGCGGGATCATGCTGCCGAACCATGCGCCGCTCGTGATCGCCGAGCAGTTCGGCACGCTCGCGTCGCTGTATCCGGGGCGCATCGACCTCGGGCTCGGCCGCGCGCCCGGCACCGACCAGACCACGTCGCGCGCGCTGCGCCGCGACCTGATCGGCAGCGCCGACTCGTTTCCGGACGACGTCGCCGAGCTGCAGCGCTACTTCGCGGAGCCGGTGCCCGGCCAGCGCGTGCGCGCGGTGCCCGGCGCGGGGCTGGACGTGCCCGTGTGGCTGCTGGGTTCGAGCCTCTTCAGCGCGCAGCTCGCCGCGATGCTCGGGCTGCCGTTCGCGTTCGCGTCGCACTTCGCGCCGGACTATCTGATGCGAGCGCTCGAGCTGTATCGCGCGCAGTACCGGCCGTCGGCCGCATGGCCAAAGCCGCATGCGATGGTCGGGGTCAACGTGTTCGCGGCCGATACCGATGACGAGGCCCGGCGCCTCTTCACGTCGCTGCAGCAGCAGTTCATCAACCTGCGCCGCGGCACGCCGGGCAAGCTGCCGCCGCCCGTCGACGCGCTCGAGGCGAGCGAGTTCGAACTCGCGAACGTCGCGCACGCGCTGTCGTTCGCGGCCGTCGGCTCGCGCGACACGGTGCGCGACAAGCTGCGCGACCGGATCGCGCAGACGGGCGCGGACGAGGTCATCATCACCGCGCAGATCTACGATCACGCCGCACGGGTGCGCTCGTTCGAACTGGCGGCACAGATCCGCGACGAACTCGCGAACGAAACCTGCTGACCGGGCGGGTGCGCCCGCGCACGCGTCATTGCGGCGGGTGCACCGCCTCCATCCCTTCGAGCAGCGCCTTGTGGAACGCGTCCGGGTCCTGGATCTGCGGCGCGTGCCCGAGCGTCGGGAATTCGACGAGCTGCGCGCCGGGAATCGCCGCCTGCGTGCGTTTCGCGAGTTCCGGGTAACGACCGAGCTTCGCGTGCACGTCGGGCGGCGCCACGTCCTTGCCGATCGCGGTCGTGTCCTTGTCGCCGATCAGCAGCAGCGTCGGCACGCGAATCGCGCCGAGTTCGTAGACCACCGGCTGCGTGAGGATCATGTCGTAGATCAGCGCGGAGTTCCACGCGACCGCGTCGCGGCCCGGGCCGCGATACATGCCGGCGAGCATCTGCACCCAGCGCTCGTAGGACGGTGCCCACTTGCCCGCGTAATAGGTCGCCTGCTCGTAGCGGCGGATGCCGTCCGCCGTCGTCTTCTGCTCGCGTGCATACCAGTAGTCGACCGACAGCGGCGGCACGCCGAGCGCCTTCCAGTCCTCGAGGCCGATCGGGTTCACCAGCACGAGCTGCTCGGTCGCCTTCGGGTACGTCAGCGCGTAGCGCATCGCGAGCATCCCGCCCGTCGAATGTCCGACGATCGTCGCCGACTTCACGCCGATCGACTCGAGCAGCGCATGCGTGTTGCGCGCGAGCTGCTGGAAACTGAACTGGTAGCGCTCGGGCTTCGACGATTTGCAGAAGCCGATCTGGTCCGGCGCGATCACGCGATAGCCGGCGCGGGTCAGCACGCCGATCGTGTCCTCCCACGTCGCCGCGCAGAAGTTCTTCCCGTGCAGCAGCACGACGGTGCGGCCGTTCGGGTGCGCCGGCCGCACGTCCATGTACATCATCTCGAGGGTTTCGCGCTGGGACACGAACGCGTAGCGGTGCACCGGCTCCGGATAGGCGAAGCCTTCCAGGCGGGGGCCATACGCGGGCCCGTCGTTACCGGCCGGCGCCGGGACGGCGGCCACGGCTGGCGTCGCGCATGCGGCAGCGACACCCGCGCCGAGCACGGCGGCGCGCGCGAGGGACAACATCTTGCAAATCGAGGGCATGGCGATCACGGTAATGAGAAATGCACGCGGGCAACCAGGCGGCCCCGCGCACCGCGATTCTACGCGGTCGGGCTGACGACGGCGCGCAACACTCGATGACTGCGCGGCTTCCGCGCACGCGACGATCTCGGGTATCGTGTGACGTGACCCTGAAACGCCTGCAGGCGAACGCTCATGAAAAACGTCCTCAGCATTCAGTCGCACGTCATCTACGGACACGCCGGCAACAGCGCGGCCGTGTTCCCGATGCAGCGCCTCGGCGTCAACGTCTGGCCGCTCAACACCGTCCAGCTGTCGAATCACATGCAGTACGGCCACTGGGCCGGCAGCGCGATCGATGCCGCGAAGATGGAGCAGCTCGTCGACGGCGTCGCCGCGATCGGCGCGCTCAAGCGCTGCGACGCGGTGCTGTCCGGCTTCGTCGGCTCGCCCGCGCAGGCGCGCGCGACGGTCGAGATCGTGCGCACGGTGAAGGCGATGAACCCGAACGCGTGGTACTTCTGCGATCCGGCGCTGGGCCAGACGGGCGGCATCCGCCCCGAACCCGGCGTCGAGGAATTCATCGTCCAGGAGATGCCAGCGCTCGCGGACGGCATGTCGCCGAACCACACCGAGCTGCAGAAGCTCGCCGGGCGGCGCATCGAGACCGTCGCCGAAGCCGTCGATGCCTGCCGCGCGCTGATCCGCCGCGGCCCGAAGATCATCCTCGTCAAGCACCTGCACGACCGCAACAGCCCGGCCGACCGCTTCAACATGCTCGCCGTCACCGAGACCGAGGCGTGGATCGGCCAGCGCCCGCTGTATGCGTTTCCGCGCCATCCGGTCGGCGTCGGCGACCTCACCAGCGCCATCTTCGTCGCACGCCGGCTGCGCGGCGACTCGGTGCGCGCCGCGTTCGAGCACACGCTCGCGGCCGTGCACGCGGTCGTGAAGGCGACCTACGACGCGCGCCGCTACGAGCTCGAACTCGTCGCCGCGCAGGATGAAATCGCCCGCCCGAGCGAATGGTTCGGTGCGTGGGTGACGGACGCCTGACGCCGCCGCATCCGCGTCGCCGGCGCGCGCCCTCTGCTGTCCCGCTGTCCTGCTGTCCCGCCTTCCCGCTGTCCGCGTCCCCGTTTCCCTTGCACCACGACCGCCGGCCGTTGTCCGTTCAACGCCGCGCCTGCAAACGTTTCCGGACTTCACATGAATGACACCGAATACTCGCTATGCTCGCGGCGGCACGACCGGTGCAGCCGCATCCTGCGCCGCAGACGCGCCCGTTATTTCCCGCATGTCCCGCCAACCGGCTCCCCCTTTAACGCACGATAACGACCATGACCCGATCGAACCGTCGTGACTTCCTGCGCGTCGCCGCCGGCACCGCCGGCGCCGCCGCGCTGAACCTGTTCCCGCCCGTGATCCGCGATGCGCTCGCCATTCCCGCGAACCGCCGTACCGGCACGATCCGTGACATCGAACACATCGTGATTCTGATGCAGGAGAATCGCTCGTTCGACCATTACTTCGGCACGATGCGCGGCGTCCGCGGCTTCGGCGACCCGCGCCCGCTGCGCCTCGCGAACGGCAAGTCGGTGTTTCACCAGCCGGTCGGCCCGGCCGAGCTGCTGCCGTTCCACCCGGGCGCCGACAAGCTCGGTTTGCAGTTCCTGCAGGACCTGCCGCACGGCTGGCAGGACATGCACGCCGCGTGGAACAAGGGCCGCTACGACCAGTGGGTGCCGAACAAGGGCACCACGACGATGGCGTACCTGAAGCGCGACGACATTCCGTTCCACTACCAGCTCGCCGACGCGTTCACGATCTGCGACGCGTACCACTGCGCGATCCCGAGCTCGACCGACCCGAACCGCTACTACATGTGGACCGGCTACGTCGGCAATGACGGCACGGGCGGTGGCCCGGTGCTCGGCAACGAGGAAAAGGGCTACGGCTGGACGACCTATCCGGAAGTGCTCGAGCAGGCCGGTGTGTCGTGGAAGATCTACCAGGACATCGGCACGGGGCTCGACGCGAACGGCTCGTGGGGCTGGACGCAGAACCCGTACATCGGCAACTACGGCGACAACGCGCTGCTCTACTTCAACCAGTACCGCAGCGCGCTGCCCGGCACGCCGCTGTACGACAAGGCGCGCACCGGCACCAACATCAGCGCCGGCGGCACGCTGTTCGACGTGCTGCAGCAGGACGTGAAGAACGGCACGCTGCCGCAGGTGTCGTGGATTTGCGCGCCGGAAGCGTACTCGGAGCACCCGAACTGGCCGGCGAACTACGGCGCGTGGTACATCGAGCAGGTGCTGAAGGCGCTCGTGTCGAATCCGGACGTGTGGAGCAAGACCGCGCTCTTTATCACCTACGACGAGAACGACGGCTTCTTCGATCACGTGCAGCCGCCGTTCGCGCCGCAGTCGCGCGACAACGGGCTGTCAACGGTCGCGACGACCAACGAGGTGTTCGCCGGCGATGCGTCGCACATGGCCGGCCCGTACGGGCTCGGGCCGCGCGTGCCGATGCTGGTGGTATCGCCGTGGACCAAGGGCGGCTGGGTCTGTTCGCAAACCTTCGATCACACGTCGCTGCTGCAATTCATCGAAGCGCGCTTCGGCTCGCAGTACGCGGTCACCGCGGCGAACGTGTCGCCGTGGCGCCGTACGGTGTGCGGCAACCTGACGTCCGCGTTCGACTTCGCAACGCCCGACGCAAGCTGGCCACAGCTCCCGGACACGAGCGGCTACGCGCCGCCCGACCGCAACCGTCACCCCGACTACATCCCGGTGCCGCCGGTCGTCCAGCATCTGCCGAAGCAGGAGGCCGGCCTGCGTCCGGCGCGCGCGCTGCCGTACGAACTGTTCGTGCACGGCCGGATCGACAACGCGAGCGGCCAGTTCCGGCTGACCTTCGCGAACACCGGCGCGGCGGGCGCGGCGTTCCAGGTTCAGGCGCGCAACCGCGTCGACGGCCCGTGGACCTACACGGTCGACGCCGGCAAGCGGCTCTCCGACACGTGGAGCCCGGCGCCGTCGCTCGGCCTGTACGACCTCGACGTGTACGGCCCGAACGGCTTCTATTGCCACTTCCGCAGCCCCGCCGCGTCGGCGGTCGGCCCCGCGAGCGTCAACCCCGAGGTGATCTACGGCTACGACGTCGCGAACGGCAACATCACGCTGCGCCTGATGAACCGCGGCCACAAGACCGTGCGGCTCAAGGTGACGAACGCATACGGCCACGGCCATGCACGTGAGTTCGACCTCAAGCCGGGTACGCACGTCGACGACTACTGGGACCTGCGCGGCAGCAACGGCTGGTACGACCTGACCGTCAGCGACGGCAAGCCGCTCGGATTCCAGCGCCGCTTCGCGGGCCACGTCGAGACCGGCCGCCCGAGCACCAGCGACCCGCTGATCCGCACGACCGCGGCGCACGACGACGCCGAAACCGCATCGGACGCGCTGTCCGACTGACGGCTCGCATGACGCGGCGCGGCCCCGGCGGGCCGCGCCGTGTCTGCCCCCCACCGCCGCCCGCCTTCCGACCCGTTGCGCTCGCGACGGGAAACTCCCGATACCGGCCGCCCACGCTCGCGTAGAAGCTATGCGCAAATCCGCACCGAATGCGCAGCAAATTGCCAAGACCCGCGCATATCGGCGACCTATATATCGAAGCGATCGGGGCTCCTCGCAGAGCCTGACGGGAGATTCTTCCGGGAAGCATCAGCATGCCAACCTCCCCGCCCGATTCCGAGAAGCGGTCGAACCGCCCGCCCGTCGCACGCGCCCGGCCCGCCGGCTGCGTGCGGTACCCACCCGCTGGTGTAAGAACAAGAGGAACGAACATGAAATTCCGTCATTCCCTGTTGTCGGTATCGGTCGTATCCGCGGTAGCTCTCCTCTCGCAACAGGCCGCTCAGGCGGCCGACTCAACCGACGTGAAGGTCGGCTTCGCCGCGCCGCTCACCGGCGTGAACGCCGGTTACGGGAAGGATCTCCAGAACGGCGTACAGCTCGCGCTCGACGATGCGGCCGCGCAGAAGATCCAGATCGCCGGCAAGCCCGCGCACTTCAACCTCGTCGTGCAGGACGACCAGGCCGACCCGCGCATCGGCGTGCAGGCCGCCCAGGCGCTCGTCGACCAGAACGTGTCGGTGGTGGTCGGCCACTTCAACTCGGGCACGACGATTCCGGCGTCGGTGGTCTACGACAAGGCCGGCATCCCGGTGATCGACCCGGCCGCGACCAACCCGACGCTCACGTCGCGCGGGCTCGCGAACATGTTCATGGTGATCGCGACCGACGGCCAGAACGCCGGCAACGCGGGCAAGTACGCCGTGGACGTGACCAAGGCTAAGCGCATCGCGATCATCGACGACCGCACCGCGTTCGGCCAGGGCGAGGCCGACGAGTTCGAGAAGGCCGTGAAGGCGGCCGGCGGCAACATCATCGGCCGCGAGTTCACCAGCAACCAGGCGGTCGACTTCCGCGCGCAGATCACGAGCCTGAAGGGCAAGAATCCCGACCTGATCTTCTTCGGCGGTCTCGATTCGCTCGCCGCGAACTTCATCAAGCAGATGCGCCAGCTCGGGCTGAACGCGCAGTTCGTCGGCGGCGGCGGCGTGAAGGACAACGAGTTCATCAAGATCGCCGGCCCGGCCGCGGAAGGCGCGATGGCGTGGGAATACGGACGGCCGCTCGACGAGCTGCCGCAGGGCAAGGATTTCGAGCAGCGGTTCAAGAAGCGCTTCGGTGTCGACGTGCTGTCGTATGCGCAGTTCGGCTACGACGCGGCGTGGGCGGCGATCAAGGCGATGCAGGCGGTCAACTCGACCGATCCGAAGGTCTATCGCCCGGCGTTGAAGAAAGTCGATTTCGAAGGTGTCACCGGCCGCATCTCGTTCGCGAGCGACGGCTCGCTGAAGAGCGGGATGTCGACGCTCTATCAGGTGAAGAGCGGTACGTGGAAGACCATCGTGACGAAGGGAGGCTGATCGAGCAGGATCAGCTGCCTGGATAGCCAGGCGGCCTGGGGGCGGGCCACGGCGGAAACGCCGCCCCGCCTTCTCTCGCACGATGCGCGTGCCGACGGATGCATCGCAAGCAATAAAACGATCGGCGCAATCGCGCCGATCTTATGCGATGACTGATGTTTAGACGGTATTCGACGTGACCCGCGGCATTGTGCGGGCCGTCTCGTCAGCTGGCCTGCGTGTCGCGTTCCGCCTCGGCCGCCTCGTGCGCACGGCGCAGCCGCTCGCGGCTGTTGGTCAGGTGCGTGCGCATTGCGGCACGCGCGGCCTCCGGGTCGTGACGCGCGATCGCCTCGTAAATGTCTTCATGCTCGTGATTGAGCCGGCCGACATAGCGCTCGAGGTCGTCACCGGCGAAGCGCGCCGAATTCACGCGCGTGCGCGGAATGATCGACGCGCCGAGCTGCGTCATGATGTCGACGAAGTAGCGGTTGCCGGTGGACTGCGCGATCTGCAGGTGGAACTGGAAATCGAGCTGCGCCGTGTCGCGGCCGCCGCCCGCCCCCGACGCGATTGCGTCGAGCGCCCGCCGCAGCGCGGCGAGGTCGGTATCGTTCGCGCGCTGCGCGGCGAGGCTCGCGCATTCGCTTTCGAGGCTGATGCGCAGCTCGAGCACGGCTAGTACGTCGCGCAGCGTCGTGATGGTCGCGGGATCGATGCCGAGTGCCTGGCGGCGCGTCGGTTCGAGCACAAAGCTGCCGATGCCGTGGCGCGTCTCGACGAGGCCGCTCGCCTGCATCCGCGAGATCGCTTCGCGCACGACCGTGCGGCTGACGCCCTGCGCCGCCATGACTTCGGTTTCGGTCGGCAGCTTGTCGCCGGGACGCAGCGTGCCGTTTTCGATCTGCGCGGTCAGCGCGTCGACGACATCTTGTGCGAGGCTGCGTGCGCGACGGCGCGGCGCTGCGGGAAGCGTGGGCACGGACATGAGGCCGGTTCCTTTTTGAATGATCGTAATGTGAGCCGAGGGTTTACGCGGGGTTTGAGCGAACGCCGATGATTCATTATACTGCGTCACAAGTCATCCGACGACTGATGATCGCGATACGGATCTCCTGTTGACCAAGGCTGGTGTACAAGCACCTGCCGGGTCCCGTGGTTCACGATCGGCCAGCATTCGCGCTTGTGCGCGGCTGCCGGCGCCCGGTTTCACGGTCGACACCGAAGCGCGCATCCGCGCTTGGCTCCGGTCCGCCGCGACACCGGCATCGAGCGGGTCGCCCTCACCCTTTCGGGTTGCTGTCGACATGCGGGGCTTGCGCGCCGCGCACGTCGGTTGTCGAATGATCGCACCTCCCGCCGCGCGCGGCAAAGCTTTTGCCGCACGGCATTGCCCACTCTTTCGCCATCGCCGCCATGAACGCCGTCACTGCCTCGCCTTCCCACGACACGCCGCGCATCGTCGACCTGCAAGCCATCCCGGTCGCCGGCCACGACAGCATGCTGCTCAACCTGAGCGGTGCGCACGGCCCGTTCTTCACCCGCAACCTCCTGATCCTGAAGGACAGCGCGGGCCGCACCGGCGTCGGCGAGGTGCCGGGCGGCGAAAGCATCCGCCGCACGCTCGAGGATGCGCGCGCGCTCGTCGTCGGTCAGCCGGTCGGCAACTACCATGCGGTGCTCAACGACGTGCGGCGCACCTTTGCCGACCGCGACGCGAGCGGCCGCGGCCTGCAGACCTTCGACCTGCGCACCACGATCCACGCGGTCACCGCGCTCGAAGCCGCGCTGCTCGACCTGCTCGGCCAGCATCTCGGCGTGCCCGTGGCCGCCCTGCTCGGCGAGGGACAGCAGCGCGAGCGCGTCGAGATGCTCGGCTACCTGTTCTACGTCGGCGACCGGACGCAAACCGCGCTGCCCTATCGCGACGGCCGCGGCGCGACCGACGACTGGACGCGCGTGCGCGACGAGGCCGCGCTGACGCCCGAGGCGGTCGTGCGCCTCGCCGAAGCCGCGCATGCGCGCTACGGGTTCAACGACTTCAAGCTGAAGGGCGGCGTGTTCGAAGGCGCGCGCGAGGTCGAAGCCGTGACGGCGCTCGCCGAGCGCTTCCCCGACGCGCGCGTGACGCTCGATCCGAACGGCGCGTGGTCGCTCGACGAGGCCGTGCGGCTGTGCCGCGACCTGCATCACGTGCTCGCCTATGCGGAAGATCCGTGCGGTGCGGAAAACGGCTACTCGGGCCGCGAGGTGATGGCCGAATTCCGCCGCTCGACCGGGCTGCCGACGGCGACCAACATGATCGCGACCGACTGGCGGCAGATGGGCCATGCGGTGCAGTTGCAGGCGGTCGACATCCCGCTCGCCGACCCGCACTTCTGGACGATGCAGGGCTCGGTGCGCGTCGCGCAGATGTGCCGCGACTGGGGCCTCACGTGGGGCTCGCATTCGAACAACCACTTCGACGTGTCGCTCGCGATGTTCACGCACGTCGCGGCCGCCGCGCCCGGTCAAGTCACCGCGATCGACACGCACTGGATCTGGCAGGACGGCGAACGGCTGACGCGCGAGCCGCTGAAGATCGAGAACGGGCTCGTGGAAGTGCCGAAGCGTCCGGGTCTCGGCATCGACATCGACATGGATGCGGTCGCGGTCGCGCACGAGTTGTACAAGCAGCACGGGCTCGGCGCGCGCGACGATGCAGCCGCGATGCAGTATCTGATTCCGGGCTGGACGTTCAACAACAAGCGCCCCTGCCTCGTGCGCTGAGCGCAGGACGAGCCGGGCGGCTGGTCCGCCCGGCCGGAAGGCCTAACCGGCCGCCCCGATCCCCCGCGCCATTCCCGACGCGGCAAACACGATGACCATCACGAGCACGGCCTGCCAATGGCCGATGCGCACATAGGTCCGTGCGCGGCCCAGATCGGGCATCTGCTGTTGCCGCGCGGCGATGCGCCAGCGGATCAGCCCGAGCATCGGCACGATCTCGAGCAGCAGGATCAGCACGAGCGCGGTCATCTTGAGGTGGAAGAGCGGCGCGTGAAGGTAATACGCGGCGCCCTTCTCGAAGCCGCCGAACGCGCGTGCGAGCCCCGTCGCGATCAGCACCAGCGCGGACAATCCCCAGGCCGCGTCGGCCTTGAACACGCCGGGCAGGTCGGCGGCCTGCGCCGACGCGATGACCCGGCGCAGCGCGCGGTTGCGCCCCGCGATCGCGGCGAACGCGACGCCGAACGCCATGAGGTGAACGGCTGCCAGCAACCAGCGAACGATCATTGCGCCTCCTTGTCGCCCGCGCGCCGCGCAGGCCTTGTCAGACGATCTGCTTGAGCGCGGCGTCGAGCGCGAGCACCGCAACGCGGTCGCCCTCGGTCGCGAGCGGCGCGCGCATCACGATCTGCCGGTTATGGCCGACGGCCGCCGGAGAATCCCACAGCAGTTCCACCTTCGGCCGCCGAAACAGGCTGCCGCGACGCGGCGGCACGACGGCCGCCTGCGCACCCTGCTCGGCCGCGGCGGACGCGCCCCGGCCGGGCCAGCGCACCGACAGTTCGCGCGCGTCGTACTGGCCGACCTTACGGCTCTCCATCCAGACGATCGCGGTACGCGTGAGCGTATCGAGCGAGATCGCGTAGCGGCCGACCGCGAAGCGTCGCGCGGCCACGTTGGTGCGCCACAGCGGCCGCGGGCGACACATCCACACGATCGCCGCATACAGCGCCGGCGCGGCGATGAGCCAGCCGTTGGTCGCCGTCACCGCGTGCAGCGCACGGCGCCAGCCGGCCGCCCACGCGAACGCGCCGATCGACCACACGGCAAACAGGAAACCGATCAGCGCGAAGACCCGCAGCGCCTGGCGCAGCCACTGCGGCAGCGGGTGGAACGGCCGCTCGGCGCGCGCGACGGCGCCCGGCAGCGCGAGCAGCAGGAAAATCAGCACGAGATAGACGAATGCCCACGGCGACGACACCATCGCCGACAGCGACGCGCGATACCCCATCTGCGACATCGAGAACAGCCAGCGCGCGAGCAGCACGAGACCGATCGCGCGCAACGCGAAGATCACGCCGGCGCCGGGGGCCGGCGCTGCGCGCGTGGTTTTCGATCTCGCCAAGACTGCTCTCCTCTCGATGTTCGTGCGGGCCGGATTTCGCGGCACGGCCATTATAGGGACATTACCGTCTGGACAGACGACCGGATGGCGTGCCGGGCCGCTTCCGGGACCGTTCGCGGCGCCGGGCGCGGCGAGAATACAACAGATCGGCGCCGCAGATGTGACAACGCCCCGCCGGGGACCCGGACGGGGCGTCAATGACGGCCTCAGCCGCAGTGCGGCCGACGCGCCGGCATCAGCCTGCGTTGACTTCGCGCAGCACCGTGCGGTGCTTCTGGCGCAGCAGTTCCTCGTAGCCCTTCACGTAGTTCTGCGCCATCACCTTCGACGAGAAACGTGCTTCGAACGCGGCGCGCACCTTCTCGCGCGGCAACGTATCGAGTCGCTTGAGCGCCGCGACGGCCGACAGTTCGTCTTCGACGACGAAGCCCGACACGCCGTTTTCGATCACTTCCGGCACCGAACCGCGCTTGAATGCGATCACCGGGGTGCCGCAGGCCATCGCCTCGATCATCACCAGGCCGAACGGCTCCGGCCAGTCGATCGGGAACAGCAGCGCGTGCGCGTTGCCAAGGAATTCGGTCTTTTCCGACTCGCTGATTTCGCCGATGTACTCGACGTGCGGCAGCGCGAACAGCGGCTTGATCTTCTCTTCGTAGTACGCGCGGTCGGCCTTGTCGAGTTTCGCGGCGATCTTGATCGGCAGGCCGGCCTGCTCGGCGATGCGAATCGCGGTGTCGACGCGCTTCTCCGGCGAGATGCGGCCGAGGAACGCGAGGTAGCTCGGCTTCACGTTCGGGATCGGCGTCAGCAGGTTTTCCGGCAGGCCGTGGTAGACGGTCGACAGCCAGTTCGCCTGCGGCAGCGGGATGCGCTGGTTGTCGGAGATCGACACGACCGGCACGTCGCTGAACGCGTTGAAGATCGGCTGCAGTTCCGGCAGGTCGAGACGGCCGTGCATCGTCGTCAGATGCGGGACCGGCTGGCGCGAGAACAGCGAGAACGGGTAGTAGTCGATGTGGCAGTGCAGGACGTCGAACTCTTCCGCACGGCGGCGCACCTGCTCGAGGAGCAGCATGTGCGGGGCCATCACGTCGCGGATCGTCGGGTCGAGGCGCAGCGCCTGCGGCCAGCACGCTTCGAGCTTCGCCGACGTTTGCGAATCGCCGCTCGCGAACAGCGTGACGTCATGCCCCATCTCGACAAGCGCTTCGGTGAGGTAGGACACCACTCGCTCGGTACCACCGTACAGTTTCGGGGGCACCGCTTCGTGCAACGGAGCGATTTGGGCGATTCGCATGCGTAACTCCTAAAAAATCGGCTAAAAACCAGGTATGGGTCGGCAACCTGCCGGCGGTCCGGGCTGGATGCATTTCGTCCGAAAATCGGACGAATCAGCCTGCCGGGGGCGTCGAACCCGCGCTGCTCAAGGAGCGTCGGCGACGCGACAGGCATAGAACGTTTGAAACGAAGACCCGTTGACAGGGGTTCGTAAAAACCTGGAATCGAACCCGGAGCCGATTATCTAGGGTTAATCCCGATACGGCGCACAACATTTCAAACACTTTACTTTGTTACAAAGGTGCAACACTTTGCAACCCGCGGACTTGGGCGTCCGTTCTAGAGTGGAAGGCCCTTTTGGCGTTCCGAGTCGTCCCCTCGCTGCCGGCATCGCGATTCCGGCGCATGCGGCAGGACGGATGCCGAATTTTATCTCAAAATTGGTCGCGCGCCCGTGACCAAGGCAAGATTCGCGCAGCGCAATGCACGGCCTTGTTTACAATGCCGGATTATTCAGTCCGGGCGACCGTGGGCTGCGATCCACCGATCCGCTCAATCACCGAATCACCGCACGCATATTTTGGAATCTCTCACCCCTGCCCAGCGCAACGCCCACAACGCGAAGCTGTCGAGCTACGCGCATCGGCCGATCGCGTTTCTGTTCCGCTACATCCGCCTGCATCCCGTCGCGCACCTGATCGTGCTCTGCAGCGTGCTGGCCGCCGTCGGCTGCGCGCTCGGCTCGCAATACGCGATCAAACACCTGATCGACGTGCTCGCGACCGGGCGTCATCATCCTGGCCCGCTGTGGAGTGCGTTCGCGCTGCTCGTCGGGCTGATCGCGGCCGACAACCTGCTGTGGCGCGTCGGCGGCTGGGTCGCCGCGCACACGTTCGTCGCGGTCACCGGCGACCTGCGGCGCGACCTGTTCCAGTACCTGATCGGCCATTCGCCGACGTACTACTCGGAAAAGCAGCCGGGCACGCTCGCGAGCCGCATCACCGCCACGTCGAACGCCGTCTATACGTCCGAGAACACGATGGCGTGGAACGTGCTGCCGCCGTGCATCGCGGTGATGGGCGCGATCCTGATGATCATCGTCGTGAACCCGCTGATGGCCGCCGGCCTGCTCGGCTGTTCGGCCGTGCTCTCGGTCGTGTTGTTCAAGCTTGCCGGGCGCGGTTCCGCGCGCCATCACGCGTTCGCGTCGAAGGCCGCGGCGGTCGACGGCGAGCTCGTCGACGTGATCGGCAACATGGGCCTCGTGCGCGCGTTCGGGATGACGCTGCGCGAACAGAAGCGCTTCGGCGCAACGGTGAAGGCCGAGATGGACGCGCGCCAGCAAAGCCTGCTCTATCTCGAGAAGCTGCGCCTGCTGCACGCGGTGATCACCGCGATGCTGTCCGCCGGCCTGCTCGGCTGGGCACTGTGGCTGTGGGACCAAGGCCGCGCGACCTCCGGCGACATCGTGCTCGTCAGCTCGCTCGGCTTCACGATCCTGCACGGCACGCGCGATCTGGCGGTCGCGCTCGTCGACGTCACGCAGCATGTGGCGCGCCTGTCCGAAGCCGTGAAGACGCTGCTCGAGCCGCACGGGATGCCGGACCGCTCCGACGCGCAACCGCTGTCGGCCAAGGGTGGGCGCGTCGATTTCGAACGCGTGACGTTCGCGTATCCGCATCGCCGCGCGATCCTCGACCACTTCGACCTCCATATCGAACCGGGCCAGCGCGTCGGCCTCATCGGCAAGTCGGGCGCCGGCAAGTCGACCGTGCTCGCGCTGCTGCAGCGCTTCTACGACACGCAGGATGGCGCCGTGAAGGTCGACGGGCAGGACGTGAAGGCGATCACGCAGGACAGCCTGCGGCACGCGATCGCGCTCGTGCCGCAAGACATCTCGCTGCTGCACCGGACCATCTACGACAACATCGCATACGGCCGCCCCGAGGCGACCCGCGAGGAAGTGCTCGCCGCCGCGCGCGACGCCCGCTGCTCGGAGTTCATCGAGGCGATGCCGGAAGGCTATGACACGATCGTCGGCGACCGCGGCGTGAAGCTGTCGGGCGGCCAGCGCCAGCGCATCGCGATCGCGCGTGCGATCCTGAAGGATGCGCCTATCCTGCTGCTCGACGAAGCGACGTCCGCACTCGACAGCGCATCCGAGGAAGCGATCCAGAGCGCGCTCGACCGCCTGATGGTCGGCCGCACGGTGATCGCGATCGCGCACCGGCTGTCGACGCTGCGCAACTTCGACCGGATCATCGTGATGAGCAACGGCAAGGTGATCGACGACGGCAGCCCCGACGTGCTGCGCAACCGTCCGGGCCTGTACCGCGACCTGCTCGCGAAGCAGCACGGCCGCCATCACGCGCCCGACGGCACCGCACCGACCGGCGAACGCGTGGCCTGACGCCGCGCCACGCAGCCGACAAAAAAAGCCGCCGTGCTTCGCGCACGGCGGCTTTTTTCATGGCATTGACCCGTCCTGAAATAGGTTGACACTTTTTCGCCGAAACGAAGAGGTGCCAAATGGAGCAAGGGATCAAGCGGACG
>NZ_CABVPN010000002.1 GCF_902499115.1 Burkholderia diffusa | reverse complement strand
CCTCCGGCGGGCGATGAGCGGGCAATCCAAAGGATGCCCGTTACCCCTGATGGCTGACATTCTGCATGTACTACGGCCCGGAGTTCGTCAGCAAGGCGCTCGACGCCTGGGCACACGAGCACGGCGTAAAACCGCAGGTCATTCGGCCCGGCAAACCGGTGGAGAACGCTCACATCGAGAGCTTCAACGGCCGACTGCGTGAAGAGTGTTTGAATCAGCATGCGTTCGTCAGTCTCGACGATGTACGCAGGCGAATCGAAGCGTGGCGCGCGACTACAACTCGGTGCGTCCGCATAGTGCGTTGGGGCAATTGGCGCCGGACCAATTCGGGCAATTGCATCAACCGAAAACCGCCGAGACCATTAACTTACGAACGGTGTACTCGGCGGGGTAAGGTCACCTCGGACTCCAGGGTCACGTCGGATTTCCTCAGACTTCATTCTCCCGCTTGCTCTCGTGAAATTGTCGTGCTAATTTTTCATGAAATTTGGCGATGAAAATTTCACGGGAATCCGCATGTTCGTGCAGTCCGACCGTCACGTCGCAACCTACTACGCCGGCACTTATCCGGCGCCGATTCCGCGGCGGCCCGAACTGGACGAACGCGTCGACGCCGACGTACTGGTCGTCGGCGCGGGCTTCAGCGGGCTGCATACGGCATTGCGCCTCGCGCTCGCGGGCAAGCGCGTGGTCGTGCTCGAAGCGAGTCGCGTCGCGTGGGCCGCATCGGGCCGCAACGGCGGACAGGCGCTGCTCGGTTGGTCGTGCGACATGCAGCCGCTCGAGGATTCGCTCGGCCGCGCCGGCGCGCGCGTGCTGTGGGACAGCATGCGCTGGGCCGCGGCCGAAGTGCGCGAACTGCCCGCGCGGCACGGCTTCGACATCGACTACCGGCCTGGCAGTCTGTGGGCCGCGGTGCGGCCGCGTCGCGTCGCGATGCTCGCGCAGGCCCGCGACGAGGCAGCGCAGCGCTGGGGCTACGACCGCCTGCGCGTGATCGGGCAGGACGAGATACCCGAGTGGATCGGCAGCGCGCGCTATCTCGCCGCGCTCCACGATCCCGAGGCCGGCCATCTGAATCCACTGAAGCTCGCGCTCGGTCTCGCGCAGACGATCGAACGGGCCGGCGCCCGTATCTTCGAGCAAAGCCGCGTGCTCGAGTATCGCGAGACCGAGGGCGGTCACGTTGCCCGCACCGCGCACGGCGAGGTGCGCGCGGACGTGCTGGTGCTCGCGTGCAACGCGTATGTCGACCAACTCGATCCCGAACTGTCGCGCCGGTTGCTGCCGGTCGGCACCTACCAGGTCGCGACCGCGCCGCTCGCGCCAGACGTCGCACGCTCGCTGCTGCCGCGCAACAGTTGCGTGATCGACAACCAGTTCGTGCCCGACTACTTTCGCCTCAGCCCGGACAACCGCCTGCTGTTCGGCGGCGGCTGCACGTATCTCGGCGGGATTCCGGCCGACATCGCGGCCGCGACGCGCCCGCACCTTGAACGCGTGTTCCCGCAACTGGCCGGCGTGTCGCTCGACTACGCGTGGGGTGGCCACATCGACATCAGCATGCGACGCACGCCGGACATCGGCCGTCGCGGCCAGCGTTTCTGGCTGCAGGGCTTCTCGGGGCACGGTGTGTTGCCGACGCTCGCCGGCGCGCGCGCGGTCGCCGACGCCGTGCTCGGCGACGATCGCCTGCTCGCGCTGTACCAGCGCATCCGCAACCCGCGCTTCCCGGGCGGCGACCGCCTCGCCGCGCCGCTGGAAGCGATCGGCAAGGCCTGGTACCGTTTGCGCGATACCGTCTGACGCACCGGAATCCATCATGAACGAGCAGGAAGAGATAGAAAGTCTGGCAATCCTGATCCGCGATCTGCGCAAGCATCGCAAGGTCACGCTCAACGATCTCGCGGAACGGATCGGCCGCTCCGTCGGCTTTCTATCGCAGGTCGAGCGCGGGCTGTCGCGCCCGACGGTCGCGGATCTCACCGCGATCGGCGAGGCGCTCGGCGTGCCGACCACGTATTTCTACAGCCTCAGCAAACCGCGCAGCGTGCCGTGGGTCACACGGCCCGACGAGCGGCGCACCGTGTATTACGCGGCCGGCATCACGGACATCCTCGTGTCGCCGAACATGCGTTCGCGCTTCTCGATCCTGGAGAGTCATCTCGCGCCCGGGGCGAGCAGCGGCGAGCGCTCCGTCGACGACAGCGACGAGCAGGGCGGCTTCGTGCTCGAAGGCGAGCTGACGATCTGGATCGACGGCGACGACATACCCATCACGCTCGGCCCGAACGACGCATTCCAGCTTCCCGCGCACAAGCGGTTCCGTTACGCGAACCTGGGCGATGCCCCGGCGCGTGTGATCTGGGTGTTCACCTGAGTTTGTCGGCCGGCGGCCCGAGGGGCCGTTTCGCCGTGTTGCCGGTTTGCAGTACTGACCGATATCGGGCATGTGACGTGCCGCATGCCGGTGAGTCCGGTTCGCCGCGTAGCGGCACCGCCATACAAGACATGGAAAGGATGAGACATGGCTGACGTCGTTCCCGTGCTGGTCGATGAAATCCGCGCATTCCGGCAGGCGCATCCCGAGATCGGTTATGTCGACCTGATCTGTCTCGACCTGCCGGGCCATTTCTACGGCAAGCGCTATCCGATCGATGCGCTCGAGAAGGTCGCGTCGGGTTCGCTGCTGAAGCTGCCGCAGAACTGCGTGCTGCTCGGCACGCAGGGCGGCCTCTACAAGATCGGCGATTACTGCTTCAACGACGGCGACCCGGACGCGCCGCGTCGCCTGATTCCCGGCACGCTGAAGCCGGTGCGCTGGGAGCGGAAGCCGCTCGCGCAGATGCTGATCAGCTCCGATGGCACGGATGCGCCGATCGAGTTCGAGCCGCGCGAAGTGCTGGCGCGCGTGCTGCGGCGGTTCGCGGCACGCGGTATCCGGCCGGTCGTCGCGTTCGAGCTCGAGTTCTATCTGTTCGCCGCGCAGCTCGCGGACGGGATGCCGCAGTATCCGCGCGATCGCTTGAGCGACGACCGCGACGACCAGCCGAACATGCACATCGAACGCCTGTCGCGGTTTTCCGACGTGCTGCACGAGATGGTCGAGGCCGCGTGCGAGCAGGGTGTCGACGCGACGGTGATCACGGCCGAGCTCGGGCCCGGCCAGTTCGAGATCAACTTCGGCCATACCGACGACGCGTTGCGCGCGGCCGACTGGTCGGCGCTGTTCTGCCGCAGCACGCGCGGCGTCGCGTTGCAGCACGGCTATCGCGCGAGCTTCATGGGCAAGCCGTATCTGCATGCGCCGGGCAGCGGGATGCATGTGCACGTGAGCCTATACGACGACGCGGGCCGCAACCTGCTCGCCGCGGATGGGCAGCGGCCGCTACGGCATGCGGTGGCCGGCTGCCTCGAGCTGCTGCCGCACTGCATGCCGGTGTTCGCGCCGAATCACAATGCGTTCCGGCGCTATGGATCGATGGTGAACGCGGCGAGCCGTGCAAGCTGGGGCTTCGAGGATCGCGACGCGTGCATCCGGATTCCGGAATCGGATGCGCGCAATCTGCGGATCGAGCATCGGCTCGCGAGCGCGGACGCGAATCCGTACCTCGTGCTCGCGGCGATCCTCAGCGGGATGGAGCACGGGCTCGACGCACGGATCGAGCCGATCGCGCCGCTGAACGTCGATCGCGGCAGCGGGATCGATTTTCCGAAGGAGATGCTGTCGGCCGTCGCGGCGATGCAGGATCACGCGGCCGTGCGTGAAGGGCTCGGCAGTGAATTCGTGATGGTGTATTGCGAGAACAAGCGGCAGGAGGAGCTGGATTTTCGCAACGAGATCGGGGCGCGGGAGTATCGGTGGTTCCTGTGACGACGCGACGCGTGACTTCGCCCCAGGCGGAATCCTTGTCGGAGTCGCGCGTCTGACCATAGGCAATCCAGCCTCTCGGTCAGCCTTCCGCGTACGCGAGTGCGACATGTGGCCGTCCGGCGTCGAGCACGTCGCGCCAGGCGGTGGTGCGCAGTTGGACCGACAGACCGGCGAGGTACGAGGCAGGCATGATGCCCGGATAGGTTGCGCGCCACGATGCGACGTGGATTTCGGCGATGGCCCGTGCATCGACGGACGTTGCGGCGCGGATGTCGATCGTCGTCATGTTCGATGTCGTCGATATGCCATCGGATTTCCGAATCACGGATGGTGCAAGCAAGAAGGTACCGCACCGCGAATCGGCTCACGGCACGGCACCCGAGCAGCCCTTACTCCCCGAGCTTCGCCGTCACACACCCCGTGCTCGAGCACTCGCGCTCGCGTTCGCGCAGGAACGACAGGCGCGATTGCGTGAAGTCGATCGCGCATTGCAGGTTCACGAGATAGCCGTCGTCGCGCGTTTCGCTGCAGCGGTCGTCGCGCTGCTTCATCCACGCGAGCTGGCCCGTCTTCAGCTTGGCCTGCTGGTCGCCGCTCAACTGCTTGCGCACGCGGCCGTACTCGTCGTTCAGTTCGCGGTCGAGCTGCGAGAACTCGTTGCTGCTGCAGTACACCTGGTCGAACGCGCTGCGCGGTTTACCGCAGCCGGCCGCATGCGCGGCGAACGGCACGGCGAGCGCAAGCAGCGCGCAGGAAACGAGCAGATTCTTCTTCTTCATGGGACTCCTCCTCACTGGGTGAAAACCGTTGAAACCAACGGGCGTTACCTTTACCTGGTCGCCGTACAGACGTCGATCCCGCTCGCGATCGCGGTGGCGAGGCGCTGGATCGTTTCGCGCTGCGCGAGCCGCTTTTCCTCGTCGGGATTGACGATCACGCCGGCCTCGACCAGCACGGCCGGAACCGGCGCGGTGCGCAGGACGACGAGATCATCGAAGCGGTGGATGCCGAGTTGCGGATCGATCAGCGGACGGTTCTCGCCCTTGACCGGCTGCGCGTGATACAGCGACGGACGTTCACCGGCCGCGACCAGCCGCTCGGCGATCGCCTTTGCGCAACGCAGGCTTTCCGCGTAGTGCGGATTGCGCTCTGACACGAACACGGCGAAACCGCGGAATTCGCGTTGCCGCCCCGCGTCGATGAACTGCTGCTGCATCGAATCGTGATGGATCGACACGAACAGGTTCGCGTCGGGCGCCTGCGTCGAGCGCTGGTCGAGCGCGATCTCGCGGCCGTCGGCCGACGTGCGCAGCACGCGATCGCCGTGCGCGGCGAGCTTTTCCGCGACGGCGGTGGACAGGTCGAGGTTGTACCGGTATTCGACGCGGCCGCTGGCGCCGGTGGCACCCGGGTGGGCCGGCGTATGGCCGGTGTCGACGACGACGTAGCGGCCGGAGGCCGGCTGCGTATCCGGGCTTGCGGCATCGGCCGCATGCAGCGCCGGCGGCACGCCCAGCAGCGGGGCGCACGCGAGCAGGTGCGCGGCGGCGCGCACGAACGGGCGAAGGCGTCGAACGGTTCGGTTTGTCATTATTGTTGTCGAGGAGGACATGCGGTGCGTCGCATGGCGCGCACCGTCGGCCTGCTCAATGCAGTCGGAATGTCGCGCGATTATAGCGGTTGCCGGCGGCGCCGCAATGACGCAATGACCACTGCCGCACGGAAGGCGCGAGCCGGCAATCAGGCGAGCATGCGCCGGGCGGCGAGCATGCCCCAGTACGACGCTTCCTCGAACAGCGACAGCCCGGACAGATCAGCGTGCGCGAACACGACGGGGCCGTCTGCCTCGCGCAGCGCGAGCAGCCCCGGCCGGCTCAGGAAACCGACGTCGGGCGTCGCCATCGCGTGGCCGCGCACGGTGATCTCGAGCGCGGTCGCATGTTTCCACAGCTCGCGTCCGTACACGGCCTGCAGGTCGATCGCCGCCTGCTCGCGCAGCGCGTCGGGTTTCGCCTGCGCGAGCCAGCGACGCGTGTCGTCCGGCGAGCGCGCGTTCAGCGCCTGATAGGCGGAGAACACCGAACGCGTCGGCGGCGACATCCGGATCAGCTGGTGCGTCGACACGACATAGCCGAGCCCCGCGCCGTCGTAGACGACGTTGTCCCATGCGAGCGGCACGCCGGCTTCCTCGGCCGGCATCCCGTCGAGCAGGAAATTGGACACGAGCCACGGCGCGCGCGGCGGCAGGTCGCGCACGGGATCGAAGCCGTATGCGTGAAGCTGCGGAAACACGCGCGCCGCGACGAACAGCGGCATCGCGCTGACGACCCGCCGCGCCTTCAGCGTGAACGTCGTCAGCGTTCCGTCGTCGGCGACGCGCGCGCACAGCACGTCGACGCCGCCGTTGCGTTCGGTCGCGCGAACGGCGAAGCCGTCCCGCGACCATGCGTTCGAGCCGGTGCGCGCGGTGATCGAGTCGCTCAGCTTCGTCGCCATCGTGTGCAGTCCGTCGGGCCAGGTCAGCACCGCGCCGTCGCCCGCATCGCTCGCGTGAGCGCCGCGCGACGAGAAGTAGTGCAGGCCGGCCCACGCGGACACGTGCTCGTAGCCCGCGCCGTAATCGTCGCGGCAGCAGTAGTTCAGGTACCAGTGCAGCGCGCTCGCGGTGTAGCGCTCGTCGAGCAGCCACTGTTTGAACGAACGCCGGTCGAGCGCGCGCCAGCGCGGGTCGCGCGACGATTCAGCGATCGGGATGCAGAACACCTTGCGGCCGTCCGCGCCGCGCGCGGTGCGCAAACTGTCGGTGTATGCGAAGAAGCGTGTTTGCTGCGCGAGCGCGGCGTCGTCGAGGCCGGTCGTCGGCACGATGCCGTCCTGCCACTGGCCGGCTATGAACAGCCGTTCGTCGGGCGCGTGCACGAGCGCGCGTTCGTCGTATGCGGGGTGCGCGGAGAACGGCGCCGATTCGATCACGCCGAGATCGGCGAGCATGTCGCGCAGATGCGCGGATTCGAGCGAGGGCAGCGGCAGGTAGTGTGCGCCCTTCGGATAGCCGAGCTCGCCGAAGCGGCCGCCGGCCATATTGCCGCCGAATTCGGGGCCGGCGAGCACGACGAAGCGCGTGTGACCGGCGCGCGCAAGCTGCCACGCACACGACAGGCCGGCCGCGCCCGCGCCGAGGATCGCGACGTCGGTCTCGATCGTGCCGGACGGCGGTGGCAGCGCTGCGTGATCTCGCAGCGCGTGACCTTCGCGCATGCCGGGGTAGCCGACGCGCGGCGTCGTCTCGATCCAGCCGGTGCGGCCGCACGCGGCGAGCGACGCGGCCGCGGACGCGAGGAGGAACGTGCGGCGATCCATCAGCGCAGCACGTGCTTCCAGTCGTCGTCGAAGCGGCGCACGAGCGGCTGGTCGTTGAGTTCGTTCGGCGACATCGGCAGCGCCGGCATGTCGGCCGGGAAATGGAACATCTCGGCGGCCGTCTGCGCGTCGAGCCAGCGCGTCGGCACCGAATAGCGCGTCGGCACGGTGAAGTCGCGGCGCTTGCCCGCGATCACGAAGCCCCAGTCGCCGAACGACGGCACGTAGCAATGGTACGGCCACGTGTTGAGCCCGGCTTCGTGCAGCGTCGCGATGATCGTCCAGTACGCGTGCGGCGCGAAGTACGGCGACGTCGACTGGATCACCGCATAGCCGTTTTCCGACAGGTGGCGGGCGAGCAGCCGGAACACCGGCACCGAATACAGCCGGCCGAGCCCGAAGTTGGTCGGATCGGGGAAGTCGACGACGATCGCGTCGTAGACGTCGGCATTCGATTCGAGCCAGCGCACCGCGTCGTCGTTGATCACCTGCACGCGCGGGTCCTTCAATGCGCCCTGGTTCAGTTTCACGAGCGGCGCGGAGGTCGAGAACAGCTTCGTCATCGCGGGGTCGAGATCGACGAGCGTGATCCGTTCGAGGTTGCGGTGCTTGAGCAGTTCGCGCACCGCGAGGCCGTCGCCGCCGCCGAGCACGAGCACGCGTTTCGCCCACGGCAGCGCCTCGATCGTCGGATGGATCAGCGCCTCGTGATAGCGATGCTCGTCACGCGACGAGAACTGCAGGTTGCCGTTCAGGTACAGCCGCATGTCGTCGTGCCATTGCGTGAGCACGATGCGCTGGTATGGCGTCGTTTCGGAATAGATCGTCTCGTCGCCGTATACGCCGTGCTCGGCCCAGTGTGTGATGCGGTCCGACAGCGCGAAGCCGGCGACGAGCAGTCCGATCACGAGCGACGCGCGCATCAGCTTGCCGCGCACGTTGCGGATCTCGTCGCGGAACAGGTGCGTGGTCCACAGCGCGACGAATGCGTTCAGTAGCCCGAACAGAAAGCTCGTGCGCAACAGGCCGAGACGCGGCGCGAGCACGAGCGGGAAGATCAGCGACACGGCGAGCGAGCCGAGATAGTCGAAGGTCAGCACCTCGCTGACGGTATGGCGAAACGCCTGGCGGCGCTGCTGGAACGCGCGCATCACGAGCGGGATCTCCATCCCGATCAGCAGGCCGAGCGCGAGCACGAGCGCATAGAGCGCCGCGCGGAACGGCGCGGCCAGCCACGCGAACACCGCGAAAAGGAGCGCTGCCGACACGCCGCCGAGCAGGCCGACGAGCAGCTCGATGTCGACGAAGCGGTCGAGCACGTCGTCGTCCTCGACGAACTTCGCGAGCCACGAGCCGATCCCCATCGCGAACAGGTAGCAGCCGATCACCGACGAGAACTGCAGGATCGAATCGCCGAGCAGGTAGCTCGACAGCGCGCTGCTGATCAGTTCGTAGCCGAGCCCGCACGACGCGAGCACGAGGATCGACAGGACGAGCGCGCGCTTATGCAGCATGGCGCGTCCGTTGTGCAGGGCTTGTCAATGTGGCTATACTGGCGCGGATTTCCGTAGGGCGGCCCGCCATGGGCCGGCCGGCGAGGGGGCGGCGAACCGAGCACAAAATCCGAGGAAAAGAATGAATAGTGCCTATCTTTATGCGGTTCATTTGCTGTCGGCGTTCGTGCTGCTTTTCGTGTTCGCGGCAGTGTACCTGAAGGTCACCCCGTTCGACGAACTGGCACTGATCCGCGACGGCAACGCGGCCGCGACGCTGTCGTTCGGCGGTGCGCTGATCGGCTTCTGCCTGACGCTCGCCTCCAGCATCGCGCACAACTCGACGCTCGGCGAAGTCATGCTGTGGGCCGTCGGCGCGATGGCCGTGCAGCTCGTCACCTATGCGGTGCTGACCCGCCTGATTCCCGGCATGAACCATGCGATCGAGGATCGCAACGTCGCGATGGGCGGCCTGATGGGCACTGCGTCGCTCGTCGTCGGCATCATCAATGCCGCCTGCCTGACCTGACGCGCCACGCGCTCGAGGAGACCGACATGAGTCTGGGTTCGTTTATCCGCAAGCAGTTCATCGACGTCCTGCAATGGACGGAAGACACCGACGGCGTGCTGGCCTGGCGCTATCCGATGGAAGACCAGGAGATCCAGTACGGCGGCCAGCTGACCGTGCGCGAAACGCAGGTCGCGATCTTCGTCAACGAGGGCAAGGTCGCCGACGTGTTCCAGCCCGGCCTGTACAAGCTGGAAACGCGCACGCTGCCGGTGCTTACGTACCTGAAGAACTGGGACAAGTTCTTTCAGTCGCCTTTCAAGTCGGATGTCTACTTCTTCAGCACGCGGCTGCAGCTCGGCCGGCGCTGGGGCACCGCGCAGCCGGTGACGATCCGCGATCGCGAATTCGGCTTCGTGCAGGTGCGCGCGTTCGGCATCTACTCGTACCGGATCGTCGACGCGGCCGCATTCCACCGCGAGGTGAGCGGCACGCGCGCGCAGTACACGGTCGACGATCTCGAACAGCAGCTGCGCAACCTGGTCGTCACAGCGATGAGCACGACGTTCGGCTCGGCCGACGTGCCATTCGTCGACATGGCCGCGAACCAGACGCTGCTGTCGCAACGCGTCGCCGAGGCGCTGGTCCCGGTGTTCACACGCTACGGCCTCGCGCTCGATGCGTTCGCGGTCGAAAGCGTATCGCTGCCGGCCGAGCTGCAGAAGGCGCTCGACCTGCGGATCGGCGCGGGGATGGCCGGCGATCTCGCCCGCGCGACGCAATACCAGACGGCACAGGCGATCCCGCTGGCGGCGCAGAACCCGGGCGGCATCGCGGGCGTCGGCGCGGGGCTCGCAGCCGGCGCGGCGATCGGGCAGGCGATGGCCGGCCAGATCGCGGGCGCCGCGCAACCGGCGCCGGCCGCACCGTCCGCGCCCGTTGCGGCACCGGTCGCCGCCGCGCAGCCGGCCGCACCGGCCGAAGGAACCGATTACGTGCAGCGTCTCGAACAACTGAAGGCGTTGCTCGACAAGGGCCTCGTGACCGAAGAGGACTATTCGCGCGCGAAGGCGGAAATCCTCGCGAAGCTCACCCGGTAAGCGTCGCGCATGTTCAGCACTTCGTGCCCCCAGTGCGGCGCGCCGGTCGAGTTTCGCTCGGCGGCGGCGGTGATGGCCGTCTGCGCGTTCTGTCGCAGCACGCTGCTCAAGCGCGGCACCGACGTCGAACGCATCGGCGAGCTGGCCACGGTGCTCGACGACGCGTCGCCGATCCAGATCGGCACGGCCGGACGCTACGGCAAGCGCGCGTTCACGGTACTCGGCCGCCTCCAGATGACCTACGACGCCGGCGCGTGGAGCGAGTGGTACGTCGTGTTCGACGACGGCGCGTTCGGCTGGCTGTCGGATGCGTCGGGGCAGTATGCGGTCACGGTGCGCGAGCCCGACGACGCATCCGGCGGCGCGTGGCCGGCGTTCGGCACGCTGGAACCGGGCATGCGGATCGACCACGGCGGCCGCGCGTTTCTCGTGTCCGACGTGCGCACCGCGCGCTGCACGGGCGGCGACGGCGAGTTGCCGTTCCGCGTCGACGCGGGCTGGGAAGCGCGCGTCGTCGACCTGCGCACCGGCAACGCGTTCGCGACCTTCGACTATTCCGACGCCGATGCGAACGGCGGGAGCCCCGCCGTCTATTCGGGCGAGGCACTCGAGTTCGACGCGCTCGCGTTCACCGGGTTGCGCGATACCGAGACCGATACGCGCGAGAAGCGCGGCGCGGAGATGGTGCCGTTCGCGTGCCCGAGCTGCGGCGCGCCGCTGTCTTATGCGCCTAACATGGCCGATTACGTCGTGTGCGGCAGTTGTCATGCTGGCGTGCAGTGCACGGCCGAGCAGCAGACCGTATTCGCGGCGCAGCGCAAGCTCGAATCGGTGAAGGGTGCGCTGGAGCTCGGTGCAATCGGCACGTTCGACGGCGTGAAGTACACGGTGATCGGCATGATGCGATGCCGCGTGCCGGGCGACGAAGAGACGTGGGACGAATACCTGCTGCTGAACCCGAAGCGCGGCTTCCTGTGGCTCGTGCAGAGCGAAGGGCGTTGGGAGCGCGTGCAGGTGCTCGACCATTGGCCGACGATCGGCAGCGAGTCCGACGTGACCGACGGCGGCAAGACCTACCGCCTGCGCGAGGCGTATGAATCGGAGGTCGTCTACGTGGTGGGCGCGTTCAACTGGCGCGTGCAGGTGGGCGATCGCACGTCGATCATCGATTACGGTCGGCAGAAGGACAAACTGACGCGCGAGCGCAGCGCCGCGGAGATCGTGTGGTCGCGCGCGCAACCGCTGTCGGGCAGCGCGCTGGCCGAGCGCTTCGGCACGCCGGCGCTCGCGACGGCGGCTGCGACGGACGCCACCGCGTCGACGGGCCTGTTCGGCGGGAAACACCCGCACAGTTTCGCGCCGCTGCCGTGGGTGTTCAGCGCGCTGCTCGTGATTTTCAACATGGGCTCGCTGTTCTCGTTCAGCGGCCGCACCGTCTACGTGCTGGTCGGCCTGCTGGTGCTGTGGCTGCCTGAATGGCTGTGGAAGGGTTTCGCGTCGGACGGGGGCAACGCGTAATGCGCTACATCCTCTACGGACTTTACGGACTGATCGTCGTCACGTTGTTCAGCTGCGCGTCGCTCGGCGGCAGCGGGTCGGGTGGCAGCGGCTGGGGCAGTTCGTCGGCGCGCAGCGGCTACTCGTCGTACGGGTCGCACAAATGACGGCGCGCGACGGTTTCGCCGCGCCGCGTGCGATGCTCGGCTCGCACGTGCTGGCCGACCTGGCCGGCATCGATGCGGCGCTGCTGCGCGACGCCGCACGGCTTGAAACGATCCTGACCGAAGCAGCGCAACGGGCAGGCGCGCGCGTGATCGGTGCGCACTTTCATCATTTCGGCGGCGAGCATGGCGTGACGGGTGTCGTGCTGCTCGCCGAATCTCACATCACGATCCATACGTGGCCCGAGCATCGCTTCGCGGCCGTCGATGCGTTCATGTGCGGCGCGGCACGCGCGGCCGATGCGGTCGATGCGATCGCCGCTGCGCTCGGTACGCAGGCGCAGGTCCGGCAGCAGGTGGCGCGCGGCGGCACATTGACGTGAGCGAACGCGTCACACTGACTGCTGATATGCGTACAGGAATACGATTTGCCGCATTGCTCGGCCTTGCACTGTTGACCGGCAGCGTTGCCGCGGAGTTGCCGCCGAAGCCGCCCGGGCCCGTCGTGATGGTCCACTTCGACTACTACGAGAAGGACCAGGCGCGGCTTCATGCACTGGAACGTCGGCTGGATCGCGCAGTGAGGCAGGCAGGCGCGGGCGAACTCGGCGAGACGGAACTGCATCGCGACGGCAACGACGGCTATCTGTACCTGTATGGCACCAGCGCCGATCGGCTGTACGCGCTCGCGCGCCCGATCCTGAAATCGTCGGGATGGCTGACCGGTACGGAGGTCACGTTGCGCCGCGATGCCGGCGCGGAAACGTTCTCGATAGGCCGGGGCGGAGTACGTTAGCGCCTGGGCCGTCGGAATGCGAGATGCCCGATGGCGCGGCCATGGCGCGTTCGAATCCATTCGGAGGGAGAGGGCGCAGATGCGCCGGGCCGCGCGGCAGTGCGTGTCAGCGCGGCAACGCCTCCGCTTCGGCCCAGCGCTTGAACGAATCGAGGCGCCGGCGCGTGTGCACGAGATAGAACGCGCCGATCAGCGGTTCGAGCAGCCAGCGCAGCCACGACGGCTGCGCGCGGAAGTGGTACGTGAATTTCACTTCGGTCGAACCCGGCGTGTGTTCGGTGAAGTTCCAGCTGCCGCTGAAGCGTTGGAGCACCTTCGGCCCTTCGACCATTTCGACGGCGGCGACCTGCGGCGGGCGGTACGAGATGTAGCGCGACACCATCGTCGCGCCCGACTGACTGCGGCAGAACGCGTCGACGCCGACGTCGGCCGTCGTTTCGTCGAGCAGATAGGCGTCGGTGAGGAAGCTGTCCCATACGAGCCGCCGCGCGTAGTCCTGCGACCACGTGAAGAGGCGTCTGCGATCGACGCCGACGGTCCGGCTGACTGAGATCCTCATGATGGCGGGCGCCGTGGCGCGGATTGGGATGAAATCGAGTGTAACCCGCCAATGCCGCGCGTTTCGTCAGACTTCGTCAAGTCGAGCGCGTGCTCGATTGACCTTCTGCGGGAATTCCCCTACGATCGATTCCATGCCTTCGGGACAGACCCGAAGCGTTTCAATCTCTTGAGGGAGCCTCATGAGTACGCAACAGAACCGGCGCTTCGACGCGCTCGTTTTCATTGGTCGTTTCCAGCCCCCGCATCGTGGTCACCTGAACGTGCTGAAGTCGGCACTGAGCCGGGCCGAGCGCGTGTGCGTGCTGATCGGGTCGACCGACAAGCCCCGCACCATCAAGGATCCGTTCTCGTTCGACGAGCGCTGCCAGATGCTGGCTTCGCTGCTCGAGCCGTCCGAGCGCGAGCGCGTGACGGTCGCGCCCGTGCAGGATTCGACGTACAACGACGGCGACTGGGTGCGCTGGGTGCAGGATGCGGTGGCCGCCGCGCTCGGCGACGTCGCGCAGCGCAAGGTCGGGCTGATCGGCCACGAAAAGGACGCCACGTCGTATTACCTGCGGATGTTCCCGCAATGGGAGCTCGTCGACGTCGATGCGACCGAAGACATCTCCGCCACCGAAATCCGCGACCAGTATTTCGCAGAACGCACCAACAGCTTCGTGCAATGGGCCGTGCCGGAACCCGTGTTCGGCTGGCTCGAGCATTTCCGCACGCAGCCGCAATTCGCGCAGCTGAAGGCCGAGGCCGAATTCATCGCCGCGTATCGCAAGGCATGGTCGGCCGCACCGTATCCGGTCACGTTCGTGACGGTCGACGCGGTGGTCGTGCACTCGGGCCATATCCTGCTCGTGCGCCGGCGCAGCGAACCGGGCCGCGGCCTGTGGGCGCTGCCGGGCGGGTTCGTGAACCAGGACGAACGGCTCGACGCGGCGTGCATCCGTGAATTGCGCGAGGAAACCGGCCTGAAGCTGCCGGAGCCCGTGCTGCGCGGCTCGATCAAGGATCGCCAGGTGTTCGATCATCCGGCCCGCTCGCTGCGCGGCCGCACGATCACGCACGCGTGCCTGTTCAACTTCCCGACCGGCGAACTGCCGCGCGTGAAGGGCAGCGACGACGCCGACAAGGCGCGCTGGGTGCCGCTCAACGAATTCGCGCAGATGCGCAACGTGATGTTCGAGGATCACTTCGAGATCGCGTATCACTTCCTGGGGAAGCTGTGACGCGCTGATTCCCCGGATTCCGGTCCGTCGCGACAGACGCGGCGGCACTTCAACGGCCTAGAGGAGCTCTAGCCATGCAAAACGATCCCGGCGGCTTTGCCGCGGTTCTCGCCAATCCGATCCTCAACACGGATTCGTACAAGGCTTCCCACTTCCTGCAATATCCGCCCGACGCGCAGGCGATGTTCTCGTACGTCGAGTCGCGCGGCGGCCGCTACGACCGCACGCTGTTCTTCGGCCTGCAGATGCTGCTGAAGGAATATCTGTGCCGGCCCGTCACGCACGCGATGATCGACGACGCCCGCGATTTCTTCGCGGTGCATGGCGAGCCGTTCAACGAGGACGGCTGGCGCCATATCGTCGAGCACTACGACGGCTACCTGCCCGTGAAGATTCGCGCGGTGCCCGAGGGTTCGATCGTGCCGGTGCACAACGTGCTGATGACCGTCGAATGCGACGACCCGAAGGTGTTCTGGCTCGCGTCGTATCTGGAGACGATGCTGCTGCGCGTGTGGTACCCGGTGACGGTCGCGACGCGCAGCTGGCACCTGCGGCAGACGATCCGACGCTTTCTCGAGAAGACCGACGACGATCTCGCGCAACTGCCGTTCAAGCTGCACGACTTCGGCGCGCGCGGCGTATCGAGCGCGGAATCGGCCGCGATCGGCGGCGCCGCGCATCTCGTGAGCTTCATGGGTTCGGACACGGTGCTCGGCGTGCTGGCCGCGAACCGCTTCTATCGCGAGCCGATGGCCGCGTATTCGGTGCCGGCGGCCGAGCACAGCACGATCACGTCCTGGGGGCGCGAGCACGAAGCCGATGCGTATCGCAACATGATCGCCCGCTTCGGTCTGCCCGGCGCGATCGTGTCAGTTGTGTCGGACTCCTACGATCTGTTCGCCGCACTCGAGATGTGGGGCGGCGAGCTTCGGCAAGCCGTGATCGATTCGGGCGCGACGCTGGTCGTGCGTCCCGATTCGGGTGACCCCGTGGCGATCGTGCTGCAGACCGTGCGCGCGCTCGACGCATCGTTCGGTTCGTCCGTGAACGGCAAGGGACGGCGCGTGTTGAACCATGTCCGCGTGATCCAGGGTGACGGCGTCGACGAGCTGTCGATCGACGCGATTCTCTCCGCGCTCGATGACGCAGGCTATGCGGCCGGCAACGTCGTGTTTGGCATGGGCGGCGCGCTGCTGCAGCAGGTGAACCGCGATACGCAGCGCTTCGCGATGAAGTGCTCGGCGATCCGTCGTGGCGACGTATGGCACGACGTCCGCAAGGATCCGGTCACCGATCAGGGCAAGCGCTCGAAGAAGGGGCGGCTCACCTTGCTGCGCAATCGGCGCACGGGCGAATACCGGACGGTGACGCTGCCGGTCGCATGGGACGATCGCGCGCTGGAAGGCGAATGGGACGAGGCGCTCGAAACGGTGTTCGATACGGGGAGAATGCTGGTCGATACGACGTTCGCCGAGGTGAGGGCGAGGGCGCACGCGGCGCAAATGTGAGGGCGACGGCGGGGCGTTCGTGCGCTCCGCTGCCGTGGATGTTCATCGGTTGCCGGCCAGTGCGCGACCGCTGCGCTCCGCCGCACGCGTTGCCTCCATCGCCCGCGCCAGCGCATCGAACACCGCCGGCCCCTTGCAGCGCGACACGTTGAAGCGCATGAACGACGTCGCGCCGTGCGACGCACTGAACACGTTGCCGGGCGCGAGCACCACATCGTGGTCGAGTGCATGACGCGCCACGCGCGCGGCATCGAGCCCGTCGGGTAGTTCCGCCCATACGAACAGGCCGCCGCGCGGTTCGGTCCAGATCCCGAGCCCGGCCCGCGCGAGCCGCCGGATCGTTTCGCCCATCGCATCGGCCAGCTGCGCACGCAGGCCGTCGAGATGGCGCCGGTAGGTGCCGTCGATCAGCAGCCGGTGCACGATGTTCGCGCCGATCTGCGCATTGCCGAACGACGTCGCGAGCTTCAGGTCGACGAGCGCGTCGATCCATTCGGGGCGCGCCGCGACATAGCCGCAGCGGATTGCGGCCGACAGCGTCTTCGAGAAGCTGCCGATCGACACGACGCGCGACAGCCCGTCGAATGCCGCGAGGCGCGGCGCGGGCGTGCTCTCGAAATCCGCGAAGATGTCGTCCTCGACGATCAGCAGGCCGTGCTCGGCCGCCAGCGTCAGCAGGCGGTGCGCGACCGGCGGCGCGAGCGTCGCGCCGGTCGGGTTGTGCAGCGCCGCGTTGGTGATGTACAGGCGCGGCCGATGCTCGGCAAGCACCTGCTCGAAGCGTGCGAGATCGGGGCCGTTCGGCGTGTACGGCACGCTGACGATGCGCGCGCGATGCGCGCGCAGCAGCGCCTGGAAGTTGAAGTAGCACGGATCGTCCAGCACGACGGGGTCGCCCGGCTCGAGCAGCAGCCGGCACACGAGATCGAGCGCGTGCGTGCCGCCGTCGGTCAGCATGATCTGCGTGGGTTCCGCATGTACGCCGTGCTGCGCGAGCCGCCACGCCAACTGCTGGCGCAACGCGGGCAGCCCGAGCGGCGTCGCGTAGTCAGTCAGCGCGTCGGCTTCGTCGCGTGACACCGCGCGCAGCGCACGTCGCAGGCTTTCGTCCGGCAGCCACGACGACGGCAGCCAGCCGCAGCCCGGCTTCACCGAGCTCGGCGCCGCCTCGAGCGCCTGGCGCGACAGCCACAGCGGATCGAGTTCGCGATCGAGGCGCGGGCCGAGTTCGGCGAGCGCGAGCGGCGGCGCGTGCCCGGACACGTAGAAGCCGGAGCCGCGTCGCGCGACGAGCACGCCTTCGCTCGCGAGCCGCTCGTATGCGTCGACGACGGTCGATTTCGACACGTGCAGCGCGTCGGCCATCATCCGGATCGACGGCACGCGCGCGCCGGGCATCAGCGCGCGGCTCGCGATCCGCGCGCGCAGCGTGTCCATCACGGTTTCCACGCGGGTGCGCGACGGCGCGGGCGGAGCAGGGGCTTGCATGGAACGGCTCATGGCGAGAGGGAACTGTACGGACGGTTGTCCAGTACAGTTTGTCCGAATTGTATTGGGCTGTAGCTTACGCGCTTTTCACGGGCGGCGGATCATCGGTCATTCACCTTTTTCCGATCAGGATTTCCCGTGCAAAAGACGACCGACGGATGGCTCAGCGGCCTGCTGGGCGTGATCATCTTCAGTGGCTCGCTGCCCGCGACGCGCGTCGCGGTGCAGGGGCTCGACCCGCTGTTCCTCACGTTCGCGCGCGCGACGATCGCCGGCGTGCTCGGCCTGATCCTGCTCGTCGCGCTGAAACAGAAGCGGCCGACGCGGACCGAGACCGCGTCGCTCGTCGTCGTCGCGCTCGGGGTCGTGGTCGGTTTCCCGTTGCTGACGGCGCTCGCGCTCAAGCACGTGACGTCCGCGCATGCGATCGTGTTCGTCGGGCTGTTGCCGCTCGCGACCGCGCTGTTCGGTGTCTGGCGTGGCGGCGAACGGCCGCGGCTGCCGTTCTGGATCTTCTCGCTGGTCGGCAGCGGGGCGGTGGCCGCGTTCGCGCTGCGCAACGGCGCAAGTGCGTCGGTGGTGGGCGATGCGCTGATGCTGGCCGCGATCGTCGCATGCGGGCTCGGTTATGCGGAAGGCGCGCGCCTGTCGCGCCAGCTCGGCGGCTGGCAGGTGATCTCGTGGGCGCTCGTGCTGTCGCTGCCGGTGATGCTGCCGCTTGCGTGGTTCACGTGGCCCGCGACGTTCGACGGCGTCGACGCTGCCGCGCTGTGGGGGCTCGCATACGTGTCGCTGTTCAGCATGCTGATCGGCTTCGTGTTCTGGTATCGCGGCCTCGCGCTCGGCGGGATCGCGGGCGTCGGCCAGCTTCAGTTGCTGCAGCCGTTCTTCGGTTTCCTGCTCGCGGCCGGGCTGCTGCACGAGACGGTGCCGCCGTCGATGCTCGCCGTGACGGCCGTGGTTGTCGGCTGCGTCGCGGGGGCGAAGTACTTCTCGAAGATGGCGCCCGTGCAGCGCGCGGGCTGACGCGCCGGCGCGCGACGACGTGACGGGTGCCACCCGTTCGCCGTCGCGCGGGCGCGGCTTGCGGCTTACCCCATCACCACGTTCGCGAGCCGGAACTGGTACGCGGTCGCGGTGGTGCCGCCGCCGCCGCCCGTCATCACGATGTCCGCGCTCTTGATCCCCAGCAGCGACAGTTCGGTGTTGATGTCGGACAGCACGGCCGAATTCATCACCGCGCCCTGTTCGATCTGCGACGCCGTGCCGATCCACAGCGTCGGCTTGAACTCGAACACGGCCTTCTGCCCCGGCACGATGCCCGTCTTGTGCGCGAGCAGCCGGTTGTCCTTGAAGACCGACGCGGTGATCGCCCCCTGGCTCAGGTCGTTGCGCAGCTGGATCTCGCGCGACGTCGGCGCCGGGCCGGCCAACGCGAGCACGTTGCCCGACGTCGAGCGCGACACGTTGAAGACCTGACCGTTGTCCGCGCGCTTCTGCGGCATGTAGTTGCCGTCGGCATCGCTCGCGGAGACGGTCGTCAGCATCGGGAATACGAACGGATGGTTGTCGCCGCGCCCGCAGTTGGTGATGACCTTCCAAGCGATCGCGAGCTCGTCGAAGTCGGTCGACACGTTCTTCTGGAAGATCACGATCTGGCTGTTGTTGACGTCGTTCGACAGGTTGACGAAGTTGAGATTGATGTCCATGAGTCACCTTGGTTCGATTTGGATAACTGATTGAATGGGCGCCGGCCGTGCATTGCCGGCGCGCGAACCGTTACGCCATCACCACGTTTTCCAGCCGGAACGTGAACGGCATCGAGCGCGGGCCGGGGCCGCCGCCGGTCATCACGATGTCGGCGCTCGCGATGCCGAGCAGCGACAGTTCCGTGTTGATGTCGGAGATCACCGCGGAATTCATCAGCGCACCCTGTTCGATCTGCGACGCGACGCCGATCCAGATCGTCGGCTTGAACTGGAACACGGCCTTCTGGCCCGGCGCGACGGACGTCTTGCGCGCAAGCGCGCTGCCGTCCTTGTAGATCGTCGCGTTGATCGCGCCGGCCGGCAGGTCGTTGCGCACCTGCACCTCGGAGCTCGCGCCCGGGTCGCCGCCGAGTTGCAGCACGTCGCCCGAGCTCGAGCGTACGACCTGGAACACCTGGCCGTTCGAGGCGACCTGCTGCGGCATGTAGTTGCCCCAGCTGTCGCTCGCGCTCACGCTCATCGTCATCGGGAACTTGAACGGATGGTTGTCGCCCTGGCCGCAATTGCGGATCACCTTCCACGCGATCGCGAGTTCGTCGAAGTCGGTCGCCACGTTCTTCTGGAAGATCACGACGCTCGAGTTGTTGGCGTCGTTCGAGCGGTTGATCAGGTTCAGTTGGATATCCACGTCGTTGCTCCTTGAGTTTGAAAAGACGGCAGTCGGTCTGCCGCACACCTTTCCCGCCGGCCCGGCCGCGAAGCCGTGCCGTCAAGCCGGTTCAATCCGTGTCTGGCGGCGCTACGCGCGCACGATGTGTTCGAGCGCGAATGCAAACGGCTGCGCGTCCGTGCCGGTGCCGCCGCCCGTCATCACGATGTCGGCCGCGGCGACGCCCGCCAGCGGCAGAAGCGTGTTCGCGCTCGATAGCACCGCCGCGTGCAGCGCGCGGCTTTCCTGTATCTGCGACGCCACGCCGATCCACAGCGTCGGCGTGAAGCGAAACACGGCCTTCTGCCCGGGCGCGACCGCTTCCTTCACCGCGATCAGCCGGCCTGCGCTGAACGCGTTGACGTTCACGGCGCCGCGCCGCAGCCGGTTGACGACCTCGATGTCGCCGCCCGGCGCGTCGGCCGGGTCGGGCACGAGCCGGCCGCGTCCCGTCGGCTGCGCGTCGACCACGAAGCGCACGCCGGCGGGCGCCGTGACGCGCGGCGAGAAGTTGCCGTGCTCGTCGCCGAGCGCGACGTCGATGTCGGTCGAGTAGTCGAACGGATGGAAGCAGTCGCGTCCGCAATAACGGATCACCTTCCACGCGATCGCGAATGCGTCGAGATCGGGGATCACGTCGCGCTGGAACAGCACGACCTCGCTGTTGCCGCAGTCGTTCGAGCGATTGACGAAGCGGAGCTTGATGTTCATGACGCCTGCTCCTGATCGGACGTGCCGCGATCGTCGCGCAGCGTGCGGTCGGCCCACTGCGCAAGCGCGGGCGCGACACCGTTCGCGAGCGATGCGACGTGCAGCGCATGTGCACGCGCCTGGGCCTGAAGGTCGCCCGCGAAGCGGCCGAGCGCCATCACGGCATCCGCGGGGCCGCGCGTGCGGCCGAGATCGTCGAGATATTGCGCGGCCGCGTCGGCCATCGCGCCCGCATGCTGCAGATGGCTTTGTGTGACGCGTGTCGCGAGATCGGCGTTCAGTGCCGCCAGCTCCTTGACAGCGGCGGCCGAACTGCCGGGCGCGAACCGTTCGAGCTGGCCGCGCCACAACGCGTCGGTCGCGGCCTGGCAGGCATCCGTGTAACGGTGGCCGGCGAGCAGCGCGGTGTGCGCGAACGCGCGCCACGCGGGGCCGCCGGGCGTGCAGCCGGTGCCGGTCGCCTGCGCGGCGACCTTGCCGAACTGCTGGAGCGCGTCGGCGTGCGCGCGTTCCCATTGGGCGATGAACGTGGAGAACATGGCGATTCCTCGTGATGAAGGGGCGGTGACGGCGCGATGGCGGCCGATACGTGGATTACTGACGCGCGGCGCCGAGGCGCTGCACCATCCGCATCACGGCGGCCATCTGCGGCGCGTCGCGGCGGTAGAAGCCGGGGTGGAGCGGATCGGTGCTCGTATAGCCCCAGAAATCCCAGCAGCCGAGCGGATTGACGGCCGATTTTTCGACCTGCGGATAGAGCACGATCAGCCGGTTCGTATCGGCGATCTCGTTGTAGCCGACGCCGCGAATCATCTTCTCGCCGACGGCAGCGACGTTCTGCACGCAGCCGTGGAACACCACGTGCACCGCGCAGGCCACGCGCTCGCAGTCGGCCGGTACGTATGCGTAGCCCGTGTCGCCGAGCGACGCGCCGCGCTGCGGATCGAACGCGCGCTGATCGAACTTCAGCAGCTTGCCGCCCGCCTGAGTGGCAGGCGGATTGAGCGGCTTGTCAGGTGTGCCGTAGATCCAGCGCACGATGTCGTGCGCCTGCTGGAAGCCGCAGTTGTCGATATACGGGCTCGCGTTCGCGCTGCATGCGTTGTCTTCGGGGCGGTTCGTGATGAACGCATGCCCGGCGTCCGGCGATTCGCGGTACTGGAGGTTCGCGGCCGGGACCTGCGCGAGCGTGTAGAAGCGCGCGGTCTGGTCGACGACGCGCGTCGACACCACCGTATCCTTCGCGCCGCTGAACACGTAGATGCGCTGACCACGCAGCGCGGCCGGATCGTCGATCTCGCCGCGCTGCGCGAACATGCGCGCGGCGCGCCATGCATCGGCCGCGGATGGCGCGGGGCCGATCGGCTGCATGCACAGCGTGGTGGCGGCCACCGCCGGCGGGATCAACTCGTTCACGCCCGCACAGTAGAACGGCCCGCCCGCCACGATGCCCGCGCCGATCAGCCGGCTCGAGAACGCGACGTCGAACTGCGCGGCCATGAAGCCGCCGGACGACAGCCCCGACACCGACGTGCGCTGGAGGTCGGCGCCGTATGCGGGCAGCGGATCGGCGGGGGCGGCGACGGCGTGCGGCGCGACCGACGCCACTGCGGCAACGGCGACGCATACGGCGCCGAGCACGCGGCGCAGCGTGCGCGAAACGGTGGAAACGGGCGGCGTTGTGCGGCCGGGCGAGCAAGTGACCTTCATGCGGGACTCCTGTCGTGACGAGTAACGAATGGCGAATGACGAACGGCTGGAACGGATGCGGCAAGACTTCAGCGACAGTTTCAGCTTACGGGCAGCCGACGACGTGCGAAATGGCGCGAACGACATGCGCGGCGACCCGTGACGTTCGGCCGGTGCGGTGCCGCGGCGCTCACGACATGAACAGCGCGCGCTCGGCCTGGCGGCGCTTGGTGAGCCCCGCGAGCGGCTTGCCGCCGGCCTTGTTCCAGACGAGGAACTGGTCGGCCGCACGCGCGCACGCGCCGGCGTTCAGGTAGCGCAGCAGCGTGGACGAGCGCAGCCGTCCCGCGCCGAGATTGAAGACGAACGACATCAGCGCATCGAACTGCTGCTGCGTGACCGGCACGCGCAGCAGCTTGCGCAGGTTCAGCTCGGCGCCGCGCAGGTCGCGCCGCAACAGCGCCTCGGCTTCGGCCGGCGTGAGCGGTCGTGTGAAGCGCTCGTGCGGCAGGATCAGGTGCCCGTAGCCGATCGTCGGCTTGCCGACCGCGTCGAGATAGCGCGCGAGCCGCAGCCCCTCGAACTGCTTGATCAGCGCGATGCCTTGCTCACCGGTGTGTTCAGGCTGGTTCGCCATCGTCGTTCTCCTTGCTGCCCGGCCGTGCGCGCGGCACCAGGCGATGCGTGTATTCGTCGATCACGCGCATGATCGCTTCGGGCGGCGGCAGGGCCGCGAACTGCATTTCGATGTCGATGTGCTCGGTGTCGCGCTGCCGCGCATTGCCCTGCGCGTCCTTCTTCCCGGAGCGCGGCGCGAACGTCACGTAGAAGCGGCCGCGCTGGTCGTCGTCGCCCGCGACACCGCCGGCCGGCAACGCCTCGGTGAAGTCGCCGCGCACCGTCAGGTGCACGATCATCCGGTCGAGCGCGAGTCCGCGCGGCGTGGCGAGCGCGACGAGCGGCACCGGCATCGTGTGCTCCGCGTCGAGCGCGACCGTGACCTCGCGTGGCGCGAGCAGGCCGTCGTCGCGCAGGTCGAAGAACTGATCGAGCACGGCCGTGTACTGGTGCACGAGCAGTTGGTTCGCGGCGGCCGCGGCGTGCTGCATCCCGCGCGCGATTTCGTCGAGCGCGATGCCACGTGGCGGCGGGCGCTCGTCGTCGGCCGGCGTGCCGGGCGGCGCCGGCGGGGCGGGCGGAGCGGGGGGCAGGCCGCCGGCGGACGCGCCGGGCGCGTTGCCCGATGCGTCGTGCGTGCCCGGCGCGGCCCCGGCCGGCGAGCCGGAGGCCTCGGGCGGCACGTGGGGCACCGGATCGGCGGTTACCGCCGCCGAGGCACCGGTGCCTGAGACCGTCCCGGTCTTGCCGGCCGCCGCACCGGCCGGCGGCGGGTCCGTCGCGTCCGGTTCCGGCCGGGCTGTGCTGCCGCCCGGACGCGTATCCCCATCGTCGTGCCCGCCGTCCGCGCGGCGAGACCGTCTGAAGAGCCTGAACATGGCCGGCCCGCGCGCTTACGCGTGCGCCGGCTGCTGGGCATCCGAACCGGCTGCAGCAGGCGCGGCCGTGCCGCCGCCTGCCGCCGACGCATCGCCGACCAGCTTGCCGTCGGTCGGCGTCGCCGGCAGCGGCTTCACGGCCTTCGCGTTGCCTTCCGTGACGACCGGCTTGGTCGCGGCTTCGGTCAGGAAGTCGATCACGCGCATCAGCGCTTCGGGCGGCGACTGGCGCTTCACCTGCGTATGGATCGAATATTTCGCGCGCGTGTCGGTGCTGCGCGTCTGCTCCGCCTTGTGCGAGACACGCCCGGACACGCTGACGCTGATCGGCCCCCAGCCGAACTTCGCCTGGAATTCGCCGCCGGCCTCGGTCGACGACGACGACTTCTCCGATTGCGTAATCTCCATTTCGAAGTCGATCGTGCCTTCCTCGATAGCGATGATCGGGTGGACGATCGCCGCGAGCAGCGGGATGCGCATCGTCTTCTGCACGACACCCTTCGACACGCCGGCTTCGTCCACCAGCGTCTCGTCGTAGTCGAACTGGACGGCCACGGCCTTGCCGCCCTGGATGCAGACCTGCATCAGGAAATCCGCGTAGCTCTTCGCGGCCTGCGTCTGCGCGCTGATCATCGCCTTTAACGGGCCGGCGATCATTTGGTCCATGGGTAAAGCGTTAATCACTGAGCCGATGAAATTCGCGTCCATGAATAAACTCCTCTTCGTGTTGAAGACAACGGAAATTCGTTGTCTTTATTTACATTAGGAAATTGAAGACGTTTACAAAATATGACGTCCGTCACGTCCGGCGGCCCTGGCCGGCCCTCGGCGGGCATCGGTACGCGCGGCGTGGATGAATTAGGCCATTCGTCACGGAGCGACGGGCCTAGTGCGCGGCGGGTAAAACAGCGGTAAAAAAACGCCGGGTAGGGAAGCAAAAAAACCTAAACCGAGCATCCCGATTTCGAGGAAACCGCGCAATGAACGTTCTGATGATCGATAGCCCGCCGTTATTCGTCGCGGGCGTGGCGGACGTACTGTGTAAACGCGATGTCGACTGGCATGTGTGGTCGGCCCGCCGTCCCGAGGACGTTTTGCGCTTGCGCGACGCGTTGCTGCCCGGGACGGTCGAGGCGATCACGATCGAATGCGACGAGCACGCCGCGCGGCCGAGCTGGCCGAGCGTGCTGAACGAGACGTTCGCCGGCGCGCCGTGGTTGTGCGTGGTGGCCACCGTGTGCCGCCGCACGATTGCCGATGCGCTGCTGGCGGGGGCGGCCGGCATCATCGACCGGCACGCGAGCGCTGACGAGTTCGCTGACGCGCTCGGCCGGGTCGCGGCTGGTGCGATCTATGTGCCGCCGAGCGACGGCGGCGCGACGCAGGCGCGCCCGGGCGGCGTGCCGGCCGGGGACGATCGCGCATTCGAGCGTCTCACGCCGCGCCAGCGCGACGTGCTGCGGCTGCTGGCCGAAGGCAAGTCGAACAAGCAGATCTGCCGCGTGCTCAACGTCGCGGAAGGCACGATCAAGAATCACCTGTATGCGCTGTTCCGCCAGATCGGCGTGAGCAACCGGACCGAGGCCGCATTGTGGCTCGCACGCCACGTGCCGTCCGAGCCGGCGGCATTCGCGTTCGCGCCCGTCTGCAGTTCGCCCGGCTGAGGCTGGTCGCGGCGGGCCCCGGTGTGTGCCAGCATCCGGTGTCGCGTTGCATTGAAGTCCATCGGGCCGGAGGCGGGGTGCCCGGGACGGCCATCGGTCGCGGCGAGCCGCGTGACCGAGTACGTCGCACGCGCGCGGCGACGTGCGTGGCGGAAACGGCGAACGGGCCGCGCCTGCCGCGCGCCCCGTTCGGCGGCGCCCGTCGACACCGGGCGCCGGCGTGCTTACGCGACGTGCGCGACGCCGTATTGCGAGGACAGGTAGCGCCGGATATCGGCCGGCGAATCGATGAAGCGGCGGCCGTTGTGTTCGCGAATCCCGACCGCGTCGTCCTTCGGCGCCTGCCCGTCGCCCAGGACGAGCACCGGCGCGGACTGGTTGTCCTCGCCGATCAGCGCGACGATCGGCCGGCGCGGCCGCGGCGCGTCGACGTACTCGACCGAGACGGCGTCGCGCAACTGCGGATAGAAGCTCAGCAGCCCTTCGACGGCAACCGAGTCGCCGCAGTAGAACGGACCTTCGGAGTCCTTGAAGAAACCCGGGCGGAGAATGAACAGCGTGTCTTTCATGATGGCCTCGCTATCAGTGGTGGACGAACGTTGAAAAAAACGGGAGTGCGGGGAGATGCGTACGACGCGCCCGATGTCAGGCTTCCGCGAGCGCGGCCGCGGCGGCGCGCATTCTCGCGAAACCGGCGTCGAGGTCGGCGATCATGTCGTCGGGATGCTCGAGCCCTGCGTGGATGCGCAGCAGCGGGCCGGCTGCCAGCCATGGCGTCGCGGTACGGTGGCGCGACGGATTCGACGGGATGATCAGGCTTTCGAAGCCGCCCCAGCTGTAGCCCATGCCGAAGCACGTCATGCCGTCGAGCAGCGCGCGCACGGCATCGTCGGGCTGCGGATGCAGCACCAGGCCGAACAAGCCGCACGCTCCCGTGAAGTCGCGCTGCCACAGCGCATGGCCGGCATCGCCCGGCCGGGCCGGATACAGGATCTGCGCGACTTCCGGCTGCCGCGCGAGCCATTCGGTCAGCACGTGCGCGTTGCGCTGGTGGCGTTCGAGGCGCACCGACAACGTGCGCAGCCCGCGCAGCGCGAGATACGCATCGTCGCCGCTGACGGTCATCCCGAGCTGCCGGTAGCAGCGCGTGACCTTCTGCGCGAGCGCCTCGGTTGTCAGGATCACGCCCATCAGCACGTCGGAGTGTCCGGCGATGTACTTGGTCGCCGCGTGAATCGACACGTCGACGCCGTGCGAGAACGAGCGGAAATTCAGCGGCGTGCCCCACGTATTGTCGAGCAGCACGACCGCATCATGCTGGTGCGCGACGCGGCAGATCGCGGGAATGTCCTGCACTTCGAAGGTCAGCGAGCCCGGCGATTCGGTAAAGACCGCACGCGTGTTCGGCCGCATCAGCGACGCGATGCCGGCGCCGATCGACGGATCGTAATAGGTCGTCTCGATGCCGAGGCGCGCGAGCGTCTCGTCGCAGAACGAGCGGGTCGGGTCGTACACCGAGTCGGCCATCAGCAGATGGTCGCCGGGGTTCAGTACCGCGAGCAGCGCGGTCGTGATCGCGCTGAGCCCGCTCGGCGTGAGCAGCGCGGCGTGCGCGCCTTCGAGGCGCGCGAGCGCCTTTTCGAGCGCACGCGTGGTCGGGCTGCCGTGGCGTCCGTACGCGAGCGGCGTGCCGCGCACCGCGTCGAGCGCGTCGGTGCCGTGAAAGAGCAGCGTCGACTGGCGATACACGGGCGGGTTCACCGGCGAGCCGGGCTGGCCGTGCGCGCGGCCTTCGTGAGCGAGCAGGGTGTCGGTCGAGTGCGGTTGGTTCAAGATGTCGTCCTTTGAAAGTCGGTCAAATCGGAGCGAAGGCGTCGCGCGGTCAGTGCAGGATCTTGTCGAGGAAGTCGCGCGCGCGTTCGGAGCGCGGCGCGGCGAAGAATGCTTCGCTCGCCGCATCCTCGACCACCGCTCCCTGGTCCATGAAGATCACGCGATGCGCGACCTTCCTCGCGAAGCCCATCTCGTGCGTGACGCACACCATCGTCATGCCGTCGCGCGCAAGCTCGACCATCACGTCGAGCACTTCGTTGATCATCTCGGGATCGAGCGCGGAGGTCGGTTCGTCGAACAGCATCGCGACGGGGTTCATCGACAGCGCGCGTGCAATCGCGACGCGTTGCTGCTGCCCGCCCGACAACTGCCCCGGATACTTGTGCGCGTGCGCCCTCAGGCCGACGCGATCGAGCAGCTTCATCGCGTTCTCGATCGCTTCGTCCTTGCGACGGCCGAGCACCTTGACCTGCGCAAGCGTCAGGTTGTCGGTGATCGACAAGTGCGGGAACAGCTCGAAATGCTGGAACACCATGCCGACGCGTGCGCGCAGTTGCGCGAGTTTCGCGGCGGGATCGCCGAGCCGCATGCCGTCGACGACGATGCTGCCTTTCTGGAATGGCTCGAGGCCGTTGATCGTCTTGATCAGCGTCGACTTGCCGGAGCCCGACGGCCCGCAGACGACGACCACTTCGCCTTTCGATACCGCCGCGCTGCATTCGGAAAGGACCTGATGCTTGCCATACCACTTGGAAACGTTGTCGAGCGTAATCATGGTTGTCCGTGGTTGAGGTTCGGGTTGAACGAGGTGCGCATGCTCAATGCGTGGACGGCAGCGAGAGGCGCGTCTCGACGCGGCCCTGCAGCCGCGTGAGCAGCGTACTCAGCACCCAGTAGATCGCGGCGGCCGCGAGGTAGAGCGGCAGCGGTTGAAACGTCGCGGCGATCACTTCCTGCGTCGAGCGCAGCAGCTCGGTGACGGTGATGACGGACACGAGCGACGTGTCCTTGATCAGGCTGATCAGCGTGTTGCCGAGGCTCGGCACCGCGAGGCGCAGCGCCTGAGGGCAGACGATGTAGCGCAGCGTCTGCACGTGCGTGAGGCCGAGGCTGTGCGCGGCCGCCCATTGTCCGCGGCCGATGCCGAGGATCGCGCCGCGCATGCTTTCCGACAGGTAAGCGCCGGCGTTGAGCGTCAGCGTGAAGATGCCGGCCGTCGTCGGATCGAGCGTGATGCCGAGATCGGGCAGCCCGTAGTAGACGACGAACATCTGCACGAGCAGCGGCGTGCCGCGCATCAGGCTGACGTAGCCCCGCGCGAGACCGGACGCGAGCCGGTTGCTGCCGATCCGCATGATCGCGACCACGAGCCCGACGACGAGGCCGAGGGCCATCGACGCCACCGCGAACTTCAGCGTGAGCAGCGCGCCCTTCACCATCACGGGCAGGGTTTGAATGACCAGATCGAGTGCTTCCATCGCGTGTCTCCTGATTGTGTGTCGTGTGCGCCGAGGTGGCGGCCGGCCCGCGCGCGCGTGTGCGCGGCCGCGTGACGGCTGCGTTATTGCGCGATCGGTTTGGTCGTGTCCGAGCCGAACCACTGCATCGAGATTTTCTTCAGCGTGCCGTCCTGCTGCAGCGACGCGACCGCATCGTCGATCGCCTTCGCGAACTTCGGGTTGCCCTTGCGGAACGGGATCCCCATGCGGTCCTCGCCGCCGGCGAGCACGGAGCCGGGGCGCAGCGGCAAGTGCGAGTTCTTGATCAGATAGCTCAGCATCAGGCGGTCGTTGACCGCCGCGTCGATACGTCCCGCCGCGAGGTCGCGCAGGTTTTCCGGTGTACCCGGATAGACCTGCAGATCGATCGCGGGCACGGTCTTCACGAGATCGACGTAGTTGCTGCCCATCGTCACGCCGACCTTCTTGCCCTTCAGCTCGTCGAGCGACTTGAACGCACGCGTGTCGTTCTGGCGCTGCAGCAGCTGCGCGGAGGAATACACGTACGGCATGCTGAAGTCGAGCGCCTGCTGGCGCGACGGCGTGATCGCGACCTGGTTGACGATCACGTCGAACTTGCCGGCCTGCAGCCCGGCGAGAATCCCGCTCCATTCGGTCGTGACGAACTGCGGCTTCACGCCGAGCCGTGCGGCGACGGCCTTCGCGACGTCGACGTCGAACCCTTCGAGTTGTCCTTCGGCGTTGCGGTAGTCGAACGGCGGGTAGGTGCCTTCGAGCGCGATCTTCAGCACGCCGGCCTGCTTGACGGTGTCGAGCAGGTCCGCCGCGTGCGACGCGGTGGCCGCCACGCAGAGGAGGGCGGCGGCGAGGCCTTGCTTGAGCGTCGGGGTGAAGGGCTTCATGGTTGTCTCCAGGGTTGTTGTCGAAACGTCGTTGTCGAAAATTCAGGGTGAGCGCGTCCGCGGCGACGGGCGGCGTCGCCGTGGGCGGGAAGCGGGAAACAGTGCGGCGAGAGACGGTGCGAGCCGTGTGCCGCGAGGCGTTACGGCATGCGTTCGGGCACGGTGGCGTAGCGTTGCGCGGCGAAGAATTCAAGCATCGTGTTCATGAGTGCCCGTGCGGCTTGCGAGTGGGGTAGACCGGCTGCATCGTCGATGCGTGTCCGGTGACGCAAATGCTGAACGACTGAGGGCAATCTTAGTTTTGTCAAAAAGGAAAGTGCTTCCAAAAAAGCATGGACTTTCCACGCGGCGTGGAAAGTTTTTCTCCATGCGTGAAGCACGGTGCATGCGATCTGCTGCGGTTGTACGGGGTGCGCAGCATCGGGTGCTACGGCGTGGTCGAGCGGTTGCGCCCGAAACGATTGCTGAAAAGCAGAACGGCCAGGCATGCCGGTAGTGGCAAGCCTGGCCGTTGGCGTCCGCCGCGTCGAACGCGGCGCGAAGGCGCGTTTTACTCGAACGTTTCGAGCGCAAGCAGTTCGTCGATCGTCTGCCGGCGGCGGATCAGCCGCGGCGTGCCGCGATCGACGAGCACTTCCGGCGCGAGCGGCCGGCTGTTGTAGTTCGAGGACATCGACGCGCCGTATGCGCCTGCATCGTGCAGGAACAGCAGGTCGCCGATCTGCGGCTGCGCGAGCTTGCGGTGCGTGACCACGCCGCCCGCGTCCTGCGTGAACACGTCGCCCGACTCGCACAGCGGCCCTGCGATCGCGATGTCGACGAGCGGCCGGCCGGCAGGCAGTGCGCCGTCGTGCGTGTGCACGGACACCGCGTGGTAGCTGCCGTACATCGACGGACGCATCAGGTCGTTGAAGCCCGCGTCGATCAGCACGAAGTCGTGCTTCGGCCGGTGGTTCACGGCCTGCACTTCGGTGACGAGCGTGCCGGCTTCCGCGACGAGGAAGCGGCCCGGTTCGATCTCGATGCGCACCGCGTGGCCGAGATGCCGTTCGATCCGCTTGCGCGCGGCGTCCCACTGGCTGAAGTAGTGACCGACGTCGACGCGCGGCTCGCCGTCGCGATACGGAATCGACAGCCCGCCGCCGGCGGAGATGGCTTCGATGTCGTGGCCGAGCGACGTGACGAGGTCGACCATCGCGTCGCACACCTGCGACAGATGGCCGTAGTCGACGCCCGAGCCGATATGCATGTGGATACCGACCAGCTTCAGCCCGTACTGGCGAACGATCTCGATCGCGCGCGGCACGTCGTCGATCCAGATGCCGTGCTTGCTCTGCGGGCCGCCGGTGTTGGTCTTGTTGCTGTGGCCGTGGCCGAAGCCCGGGTTCACGCGCAGCCAGACACGGTGGCCGGGCGCATGCTCGCCGACGCGCGCGAGCATGTCGAGCGAGCCGGCGTTCACGGTCACGCCGTGCTTCAGCACGGCCGCGAGCGTCGGGCGGTCGATCAGGTCGGCCGTGAACACGACGCCTTCCGGTTCGCCCGCCGGACTGAACCCGGCCGCGAGGCTGCGCTCGATTTCGCCGAGCGACACGGCGTCGACGCACGCACCTTCGTCGCGCATCAACTTCAGGATATGCAGGTTCGAGTTCGCCTTCTGCGCATAGCGGATCACGTCGAACTGGCGCAGTTGGGCGATGCGGTTGCGGATGACGTCGGCGTCGTACACCCACAGCGGGGTGCCGTATTGCTGCGCGAGCGCCGCGAGCTGGCGGGAATCGAGGGACATGGCGGAAGAATCGGATCGAATGAACGGATAGCGTGAATGATGCGCCTGAACGCCTATACAGTAAAATGCCTGTTTTTCGAGATTCTATTCATTTTGGATATAGGCGCTCATGCTCACACACCGGCACATCGAGGTCTTCCGCGCGCTGATGGTCACCGGCAGCACGACGCGTGCGGCCGAGATGCTCTATACGTCGCAGCCGACGATCAGCCGCGAGCTCGCGCGCATGGAGCAGGTGATCGGCTTCGCGCTGTTCGAGCGCTCGCACGGGCGGCTGCGGCCGACGATGGCCGCGCTCACGCTGTTCGACGACGTGCGGCTCGCGTATGTGGGGCTCGAGCGTGTCGCGGCGACGGCCGCGCGGCTGCGCGAGTTTCGCGACGGGCAGTTGTCGGTGATCGCGCTGCCGGCGTTTTCGCACGCGATCCTGCCCGGCGCCTGCCGGCGTTTCCATGACGCGCATGCGGGCGTCAGCGTGTCGGTCGCGACGCAGGAGTCACCCGTGCTCGAGGAGTGGCTGACCGCGCAGCGCTACGATCTCGGGCTGACCGAACACGACATCGCGCCGGCCGGCACGGTCCTCACGCCGTTGCTCGAAGTCGACGAGGTATGCGTGCTGCCCGACGGCCATCCGCTGCTCGCGCAACGCGCGATCGATCTCGCGGATCTCGCCGACCGCCCGTTCGTGAGCCTGTCGCTGAACGACCCGTACCGGATCCTGATCGACGAGGCGTTCGCGCAGCTCGGCGTCGCGCCGCGTTCGATCGTCGAGACGCCGTCGGCCGTGTCGGTGTGCGCATTCGTGCGGCAGGGGCTCGGCGCCGCGATCGTCAACCCGCTGACCGCGCTCGATTTCGTCGGACGCGACCTGCACGTGCGGCCGCTCACGCGCTCGTTTCCGTACCGCGTCAGCGTGATCGTGCCCGAGCACCGGCCGAAGAGCCTGCTCGTCGACGCATTCGCCGACGCGCTGCGCGGCGAAGCGCACGCGATTCGCCAGCGGCTCGCCGCGCTGCCCGGCTGACGCTGGCCGTATGATGGGCGTTTCGCTGCGCGGTGGGTCATCCTCCGCGTCATCTTCATGGAAACGGAACCGGACATGACGGACGCATCATCTTCCCTCGAACAACCGACGCTCACCGGCGAGCGCATCGTACTGCGGCCGCTCGAGGCATCCGACCGGCAAGCGTTGCTCGATGCGGCGGCGGACGGTCGGTTGTGGAACCTGAAGGTCACGGTCGTGCCGGGCGAGGACACGGTCGACGCCTATGTCGACACGGCGCTGCAAGGCCGCGCGGCCGGCACCGTGATGCCGTTCGTGATCGTCGATCGCGCGTCGGGCCGCGCGATCGGCAGCACGCGTTTCTGGAAGATCGACCGCAAGAATCGCAAGCTCGAGATCGGTCATACGTGGCTGAGCGAATCGGCGCAGCGCACGCGTGCGAATACCGAGGCGAAATGGCTGCTGCTCTCGTACGCGTTCGACACGCTGCACTGCGTGCGCGTGCAGTTCACGACCGATGAACTGAACGAGAAGTCACGCGCGGCGATTCTGCGGCTCGGCGCGAAGCAGGAAGGGATCGTGCGTCACGAGCGGATCATGCCCGACGGCCGCAAGCGCAATTCGGTGCGCTTCAGCATCATCGACGACGAATGGCCGGACGTGAGCGAGCGGTTGCGCGCGAAGCTGGCGACGTAACGCGAACCGGGGAGGCGCTGGCGTCGCGCCGCCGAAAGGGGGGACGGCGACGCGACGAGCGGGGAAGCGGGGAAGAGGAGCACCGCGCGCGATGCGCGGTGGGGCATCGCGTTACTGTGCCGATGCGAGGTGGTGACGCTGGGCGAGCTTCTGCGCGTCCGCGTAGTGCGCCTGCAGGATCGGCAGCGCCTGGCGTGCGACTTCCTTCAGCTTCGTGTCGCGGCCCGAAGCGATTTCGGCCTGGAATGCCGAGATCGTCTTTTGCTGGCCGGCGAGCGCGACCTGCTCGATGTATGCCTTGTCGAATTCCGCGCCGCGCAGGTTCTTGATGCCGTCCAGCACGGCCGTGTCGGGATCGTCGGCCGGCACGTCGACGCCGCGCGGGCTGGCCGCGCGCATCGCCTGGATGATCTTCTCGTCGTCGGTCGACACGCGCTGCGCGAACGCCTTCACCTGGCTGTCCGACGTGCGCGAATTGGCGATGCGTGCGGCATCGTGCTGCGTCGACACGGTTTTCGTGCCGTCGGTGATGAAAGTCTGGTCGGCTTCGTGGATGCGCGTCTGCGTGGCGGCGGCCGGTGCGGCCGGCGCCGGTTGCGCGGTTTGCGCGGTTTGCGCGGTCGCCGTCACGGCGACGAGAAGCAGGCCAGCGGCAGACAATGCAAGGCGCGAGACTTGGGGAAAGCGGTTCATGGGACCTCCTTTCAATCGGGGCTCTGATTAACGGGCGGATCGGGTGATCCGCAGCTGTGCGAGAGACCGGGCGCGCCCGGGCCGGACTCGGTGGCCGGTCTGCCGCGGCGGCGTTCGAAGTGTTTCCCGGCCCGACTGATTCTAGGAGACCGCTCAGGTAGCAGGTGCAACCGCGCTGTGGTTTGTGTAACGGTTGGTAAGACGAATCGATGTGTGTGCGCGCGGGCAGGTAGAGCGTACCTGTCGCGCGCATCGTGGCGGAAATTTTTGCGTGCGCGGCGTGCATGCAATGGCTGCGATGTGTGCGCGTGTCATCGGCGTTTCATCGTCTTGCGCGCGGAGCGCGCCGGTTGCTTCGCGATCCGCCGAATCGAACGCGCGATCCGCGCTGCGTCCTCACACGCGGTCGAGCAAGGCGTCGAGATGCGGCAGCAATGGCGTCGCGCAATGCGCCTGCAACGCATCGGCGGCCGTGTAACCCCACGAGACCCCCTGGAAGGCGATCCGCGCGCGGCGTGCCGCTTCGGCGTCGCGGATTTCGTCGCCGACGTACAGCACGTCGGCGGGCTGCATGCCCGCTTCGCGCACGAGCGCGCGCAGCCGGCGTGCCTTGCCGAACAGCGGAATGCCGCACGCGAACGTATCGACGCATCGGCTCGCATGCGGGCCGAGCCGGTCGCGCACGATGTCCTCGCTGTTCGACGTCGCGATCGCGATGCGGATGCCGCGCGCGGCGAGCGCGTCGAAGGTCGTGTCGACACCCGGGAACAGCTTCACGTGCGCGATGCGTGGCCGCATCAGCCGGCGCATGTCGAGCGTCACGCGCGGCACTTTCCACATCGGCACCTCGAGCGCGCGGATGATCTCGCGCGCCGACATGCCACGTAGCGCCGGGCGCAGGTCGGCCGTCGCGTCGCGAAAGCCGTGCATGCGCGACGCTTCGGTCAGCGCCGCGAGAAAGCAGTCGAGCGAATCGGCGAGCGTGCCGTCGAAGTCGAACGCGATGAGTCGATAGGGCATGAAGCGATGCTGCGAGTTCATTGAGCCGGTGACGATATCACCGAATCGAGCCGCGTGGCCCGTGCGATCAGTTGTGCCCGTGGCGAGGCGAGACGAGATGGAAGAGCAGACGCCAGAGTGCGTCGCGCGGCGTTCGGTTGCCTCGGCTGGTCGAGTCGCGCTATCGTTGCTGCTCCGCCCCCGACCCGACCGGAGAGCCGACGTGCCCGCAGCCACTCCCGCCACGCTGAGATTTTCCACCGACAAGCGCGAACTCGACATCGACGCGATCTTCGATTTCCTGCACCGGGACGCGTACTGGTCGCAGGGCATTCCGCGCGACGTCGTGGAGCGTGCGATCGACGGATCGCTGTGCTTCGGCGCGTACGTGGGCGACCGGCTCGTCGGGTTCGCGCGGCTCGTGACCGACCACGCGACGTTCGCGTACCTGTGCGACGTCTTCGTCCTGCCGGCCGACCGCGGCAACGGCTATGGCCGCGCGCTGATCGACCACGTATTCGCGCAGCCGATGGTGCGCAGCCTGCGCCGCATCATGCTCGTGACGACCGATGCGCACGAACTGTACCGGCCGGTCGGCTTCGGGCCGTCCGCGAATCCGGAGCGGCTGATGGAGATTCGCCGCCCCGACATCTACGCGAAACGCTGACGCGCGGCGAGCGCATACAATACGCGCTTTCGTTCTTGCCGAAGGGAAGCAGATCATGACCGAACAGGAAGCCGAACAACTCGCCACGCATCGTCACTACAAGGGCGGGCTGTATCGCTACATCGGCGTTGCCCGTCATTCCGAAACCGAGGAATCGGTGGTGGTGTACGAGCATCTGTGGCCGCATGCGCGCGGCCTGTGGGTGCGGCCGGAAGCGATGTTCAACGAGAACCTGCCGGACGGCACCCCGCGTTTTCGCAAACTGCGCGACTGAGTCGTGGCAGGTGGCGGCAGACGGGCGCGCCGCCGCGCAATCGCAATCGGCGCGCGCGTCGCTGTTGCCCGTCGCGCGGCGCGGCTCCGCCGGCCTTACGCGCCGGCCAGCGCCTTCGACAATTCGGGCGGCGCGTGCGCGACCGCCACCTCCGGCGTCCCATGCCACGCCGCCAGCCGTTTCACGGCTTTCGCGACGTCGGCCGCGAGCCCCGTGCCGAACCGCACGCCCGGCTCGACATGCACCGCCTTCAATTCGAACGTGCCGAGCGCGCGATGCGCTTTCGCGTCGACGCGCCCGATCAGCCGGCCGCGATGCAGCACCGGCAGGCAGAAATAGCCGTAGCGCCGCTTGTGCGCGGGCGTATAGCACTCGATCGTGTAGTCGAACCCGAATAGCGTCGACGCGCGCCGCCGGTCCCACACCACCGGATCGAACGGCGACAGCAGCGTCGTGACGGTCGAGCGCAGCGTATCGGCCGCGGCGGCCGGCAGCAGCGCTTCGAGCGAGCGATGCACGTAGGCCGGCTCCTTCCAGTCCGCGATCTCCACCGGAATCAGCTCGCCCGCATCCGCCAGCCGCTCGAGCTCCGCGCGGTACGAACGGCGCGGCAGCCGGTAGTAATCGGCCACCCAGTCCGCGCGCACGACGCCGAGCGCGCGGCACGTGTAGTCGAGCAGCGCGGGCAGCACCGCGTCGCGCGGCGGCAGGTCGCGTGCATCGTCCCAGCCGGGCAGCACGCGTTCGCGCACGTCGTAGATCCGTTGAAAGTTGCGGCGTTCGGACACCATCAGGTCGCCGGTCGTGAACAGCACCTCCAGGTGCTTTTTCTCGGGCTTGCGGTCCCACCATCCGTTGCCCTTCGCGCCGTCTTCGCGAATGAAATCCGCCGACCGCACCGGGCCTTCGTCGCGAATTCGCGCGAGCATGCGGTCGATGTCCGCGCGATTCTGCTCGTGCCATTCGGCCGCGTATTTCCAGCCCATTCCCGACGGATCGAGCATCTTGTAGCGCATCAGCCCGAATTGCTCGACCGGCAGGAAGCACGCCTCGTGCGACCAGTATTCGAACAGGCGCGCCTCGGCGAGATGTTCGTCGAGCCACTGCGGGGCGAAGTCGCCGAGGCGGCTGAACAGCACGAGATACGGGCTGCGCGCGACGACGTGAATGGTATCGATCTGCAACTGCGCCATCCGGCGGATCGTGTCGAGCACGTCGGCCTTGGTGGCCTTGCGGCGGGGCGGGGTCAGCAGGCCCTGCGCGGCAAGATGCAGCGCGCGGGCGGCGGCGGGCGAGAGCGTAAGCATCGGAACGGCGGCTGAGGGTGGCAGTCGGGCACCACTTTAGCGCGAAAGCGGCGCACGTGTGCGACGCATGCACGCGACGCTTCTGACAATGCTTGACAGATGCGCGGCGCGACTTTCCCTATAGTGCAGTCATGGCGCGACGAAATGTGCGCGCAACGATTCGGCTTCCGACGCACATATGTCCATGGCACGCAGGAAGCAGATCAGGGAATCTCAACCCCCAATGAGAGACCCGGAGCCCTGAGCGGACATCCATGCGGCTGTGCACCGGCCCCGTGTGGATGTCCGCTGATTTTTTTGTTTTCCGGTTATTCCGCTGCCAGCCCTTTCCCGGACAGCCTGTTTATTGCCGCTTGCCGCGCGCGACTTCATCGCCGGCGCCGGGCGGCAGCCGCCGCGTGATCGGAATCGACGCGAACGAACACAGCCCGACCACGACGAACGCGGGCCAGAAATCCGACCACACCATCGTCTGATGTCCCTGCAGCCAGTGCGACAAGTGCAGCACGAGGCCGGCGACCGTCACGCCGAGCCCGAGCGACATCTGCTGCACGACACTGCCCAGGCTCGTCGCGCGGCCTGCATCGGCCTGCGAAATATCCGCGTAGATCATCGAATTCAGGCTCGTGAACTGCAGCGCGGGGAAGATGCCGCCGACCAGCACGATCGTCCAGATCGCCCAGGTCGCCATGCCCGGATGGAACACGCCGTAGGCGGCGATCGCGAGCCCGGCGAATGCGGCGTTGTAGATCAGCACCGTGCGAAAACCGAAGCGGCGCAGCGTATGCGTGGCCGTCGAGCGGCTCACCGCGCCGCCGAGCGCGGATGCGCAGGTGATCAGCCCGGAGTGGAACGCGCTCATCCCGAGGCCTTCCTGGAGCGCGAGCGGCAGCAGGAAGGGCACCGCGCCGAGGCCGATGCGGAACAGCGACCCGCCGACCACGCTTGCGTGATAGGTCGGGATCTTCAGGAAACTGAGGTCGAGCACCGGACGCGCCTTGCGGCGCGCGTACGGCACGTAGAGCGCGAGCATCACCGCGCCGGCCACGCACATCAGGAGCGCGTTGCCGCGCGACGTGAGCGAGCCGTCGATCAGCGTGAGGCCCATCAGCAGCAGCGCGGCGCCGCTTGCCGACAGCAGGAAGCCGAACCAGTCGAGCGGGCCGGGATCGGGCTCGTGCGTGTTCGCGATGTGCTTGCTGGCGAGGTAGATCCCGTAGATGCCGATCGGCACGTTGATGAAGAAGATCATCCGCCAGTGCAGGTAGGTCGTGATGAAGCCGCCGACGAGCGGCCCGAGCGTCGGCCCGAACAGCGCGGGAATCGCGAGGTAGTTCATCGCGCGCACGAGATCGGAGCGCGGCACCGCGCGGAAGATGATGATCCGGCCGACCGGCACCATCATCGCGCCGCCGACGCCCTGCACGAAGCGCGCGAACGTCAGCACGCCGAGCGAGTTGGAGGCCGCGCACATCAGCGAGCCGGCGACGAAGATGCCGATCGCGGTGCGAAAGACGGCGCGCGCGCTGAAGCGGTCGGCAAGCCATCCGCAGATCGGGATGAATACGCCGAGGCCGACCACGTAGGCCGTGATCGCAATGTTCAGTGTGACGGGATTGTGCCCGAAGTCCCTCGCCATCGCGGGCAGTGCGGTGACGATGATGTTCGCGTCGACGCTTTCCATGAACAACGCACAGGCAACGATGAGCGGTGCTAGAAAGACGGGCGACATGGGCAGGGCGCGCGGTAAAGACGCCATTATGCCCACAATGTGGTCGTTGCGTCACGCGAGACAATGGTTGTTCCGCATGTTGCAACAGTCGTTCCTGTTACCGCGCGTGAAAGAAGGAACGACTGCGGTGCCGGGTGCGATTCGTGACACGGCACATGACGTGCGCTCGCGGTGGCCGCCGCGAAACTTGCGTGCGATGCGCGTTTCGTGCGACAGTCGGAACTCATCTGCGTAATACAACGACGCGCATCGATCGACGGCCATCGAGACGAGCGCACGCGCGAACGAGACCCCTGCCGAACCATTCATCATCGAAAGGAGGGGACACGTCATGACGTCACGTCGTGCCGCATCGACCGCATCGCATCCTGCCTCGCATCCGTCCGTTCCCGCGCCGCGTCTGCGCTGGGCCGCCGTCCTCGCCGTTGCTTACCTCGCCGTCACCGGTTGCGCGGCGCAGGCCGACAGCGCAAATCAAGCCTCGATGCAGGCGGCCAGCCAGTCCGCCGCGCCTGCCACGCCCGCCACGGCGACGCTCGCGAGCCCGGCTTCCGGCACGCTGCTGCCGCCACCGAGCCAGCTCTACGGCGACTTGTTCGTCGCGGTGCAGACGGCTCAAATCTATCCCGATCAGAAGACCTTCGTCGACGCGACGCCCAACACCGATCCCGCGACGATCGTACAGTTGTATCAGCAACAGAAGTCGCAGCCGGGCTTCTCGCTGAAGGCGTTCGTCGACCAGCACTTCACGCCGCCGCCGGAAGGCGGGGTCACGCCACCCGCGAACCAGACGCTGCGCCAGCACATCGACTGGCTGTGGCCACAGCTCACGCGCACCAGCATGACGGTGCCGCCGTACAGCTCGCTGATCGCGATGCCGAAGCCGTACGTGGTGCCGGGCGGCCGCTTCCGCGAAGGCTATTACTGGGATACCTATTTCACGATGCTCGGGCTGCAGGTGTCGGGGCGCGAGGATCTCGTCGACGACATGCTCGACAACTTCGCGTATCTGATCGACACGATCGGCCACGTCCCGAACGGCAACCGCACGTACTACGCGAGCCGATCGCAGCCGCCGTTCTTCGCCTACATGGTCACGCTCGCCGCGCAAGCCGAAGGCGACAAGGTCTACCAGAAATACCTGCCGGCGCTGCGCAAGGAGCATGCGTACTGGATGCAGGGCGAAACCACGACGCCGCGCGGGCAGGCGGCGCGCAACGTGGTCGCGATGCCGGACGGCGCGGTGCTGAACCGCTACTGGGACGCGAGCGACACGCCGCGCGACGAGTCGTATCTCGAGGACGTGACGACCGCGAAGGCGGTGCCGAATCGCCCCGCGAACGAGGTGTACCGCGACCTGCGCGCGGGCGCCGAAAGCGGCTGGGACTACAGCTCGCGCTGGTTCGGCGACGGCAAGACGCTCGCGACGATCCGCACGACGTCGATCGTGCCGGTCGACCTGAACAGCCTGATGTTCCATCTCGAGACGACGATCGTGAAGGGCTGCGCGGTCACGCGCGACATCGCGTGCGTGGCGGATTTTTCCGGCCGGGCGGCGCGGCGCGCGGCGGCGATCAACCACTATCTGTGGAATCGTCGCGGTTATTACGGCGACTACGACTGGCAGTTGCGCAAGCCGCGCGACGGCGTGACGGCGGCCGCGCTGTATCCGCTGTTCGCGGGTGTCGCATGGCCCGAACGCGCGAAGGCGACCGCGCGCGAGGTGCGCAAGACGCTGCTGCAACCGGGCGGCCTCGCGACGACGACCGAGAACACCGGCCAGCAATGGGACGCGCCGAACGGCTGGGCGCCGTTGCAGTGGATCGCGATCGACGGACTGCGCCGCTACGGCGAACCGGCGCTCGCGAAGGACATCGGCACGCGCTTCCTGGCCGACGTGAAGCATGTGTATGCGACCGAAGGCAAGCTCGTCGAGAAGTACGTGGTGGAAGGGGCCGGCGCGGGCGGTGGCGGTGGCGGCGAATATCCATTGCAGGACGGCTTCGGCTGGACCAACGGCGTCACGCTGAAACTGCTCGGCCTGTATGGCGAGTGACGGGCCGCGTGCGTTGCACGCAGGCACGCAGGCACGTAAACGGACACGGGCCGGATCGCCGCGCGAGCGGCAGTCCGGCCCATATCACATGCGCGCGTGTCAGAACGTGATCGTCGTGCGTACGCCGACCACCGTTTCGTCGCCGATGCGCGCGCCGGCCTGGTTCGGGTTCGGGATGCCGCCGCCAGGCCGGAAGAAGTGCTGCAGGTCGGCCTGCAGTTGCCACCACGGTGCGACCTGGTACTGATAGGTCGCCTCGATCACCGTTTCCGCGCGACGCACCGGATAGCCGGGCGTCGTATACGTGCCCGTGTCGCCGTCGAGCGCACGTGCATGCGAGCCGATCTTCGCGTAGCCGATCGCGATGCCGGCCGTATCGTCGTCGCGGCCCTTGAACGGCGCCTTGAGCGTCACGCCCGCATTCGCCGCGAAATCGACAACGTTGCGATCGCCCGGGGAGCCCATCACGCGTGCGAACACGCCGACCGAACGCGGGCTGTCCGCCGACGGCCGCCACACCATCTGATCCGCGACCGCATAGAAACCGTAGTTGCCGCGATGCGTGGCGGGGATTCCGTTGCTGGCCGGATTCGCGAGCGACAGCCCGTCGGTGCCGACGCGCGGATCGTTCGCGTGCTGCGACTGATACCAGAAGCCGACCTTGTACGTGCCCGGCAGGCCGAGTGGTTGCGGCGCCTTCGGATCGGCAGGCGGCGCGTTCAGCGCGTACTGGAGTTCGCCGATCACGAACGCGCCGCTGCGCAGGTTGAAGTTGGTGCCGTGCGCGTTCAGCACCTGTGCGTCGCCGTCGCTGCGGCCGGCCGGGTTGCCGTCGAACACGCCGACCATCGCGGTCCACGCGTCGGCCGGCTTCAAGCGCAGCCGCACGCCGAGCGACGACAGCGGATACGCGGGGCCGCCGGACGGCAGGTCGGTCGACGGCAGCACGGGCCAGCCGAACGTCGCGTTCATGAACGTCGCCGCGTACTGGCTCACCATGAATTCCTGGTCGACGCTCTGCTGGCCGACCCTCACGTCGGCCTTGCCGGCGAGGAACGCCTGCTGGTACCAGAGCTCCCACAGCCGCGTGGTCGAATTCGCTTCGATGCCGGTCGCGGTCTGCAGCGTCTGCAAATAGCGCTGCGTGAGGTTGGTGCCGTGGATCTGCAGCGCCGACACGTTGAACGTGCCGCCCGGCAATCCGATCGCCTTTTCCGTATCGACGTTGAAGCCGAATTGCGTGAGGCCCTGATAGGCACCGCCGCGTTGCGTGCCGCCTGCGGCGTTGTACAGGTATTCGCTGGTTTCCTGCAGGTTCAGCGTGATGCCGTGATCGCCGAGCACGTCGCGCAGGCCGCCCATGTTGCCGAGCAGGTTCGAGCGCTCCCAGAAACCGGTGGGCGCTGGCGCGGCAGCATCGGCAGCGGGTGCGGGGGCGGCGTCGCTGACGTCGGCCGCCGGCTCGGCCGCGGCGGACGCTGCAACCGGCGACGACGATTGCGCGAGCGCGGGCGCGGCGGCGAGCGACAGCAGCAACGCGGCGAGCGCATCGAGGCGCGGTGTACGCGGTGCGGATTCGAAGCGATTTTTCATGCGGGCTCCGTTGTTTGATTGATTAGCTCGACTGAAGAAATGGGAACGCGAAGCGATGGAGCAGGTGGGGGCAGCGACACGCAGGCATGCCGCGCGTTGCGCACCGCCGGTTACGGCAGCCAGCCGCTGATCCGCCATACGTATGCGAAGCCGAGGCGCGATGCGGCCGTGCAGAGCAGCGCGACGAGCGCGACGGCGGCGGCCATCGCACCGATCAGCACGCAGTCGAGCGGGCGCGGTGCCGCCGGCAGGTGCGCGAGGGCGCTGCCGCGCCAGTCGCCGAACGCGTGGGCGAGCGGCGAAAGGCCCGAAACCAGCAAGCGGTCGGACGCGACGTATATGAGTCGCTTGAGTCTGGCCGCGAACGATTGAAAGAACATGACGATCCTCCGTCCGGTCCGGCGCATGCCGGACGACGTGATCGAGCGCGGGTGCATGACGCGACCTGCGATCGGCGGTTGGAACGTAACGGAGCGTGCGACGGACGAGCCGGCTATGCCGGCATCGGGGGAAGCGCGCTAACCCGACGAATGCGAGCTAGCGGCGAATGACATGCGTCTGGCTGCTATCTCGCGATGGCTTGGTCGGCCTGGACCGGCATCGAACTGCAACTGGAGCATGTGTCCACGAAGGGACTCCCTTGATGAATTGGGGCGGATTGTAGTCGCGAGCTTTGCTGCGGTGCAAGCAAAAAAGCAGCGGCGTTGCGCATGTTGCATCGGCAGCGCCGCCGCGCCGCAGGCAGGCCGATGCCCGGCACGCCGACCCACCGGCGGCAGCGGCGACTGTTGCTCGTACGCATCGGCGGCGCGCGCCCTGCAACGCGTTGAAAGGTTGCGGCGCGCCATTCCGGGCGCGAATCTTTCAGTGTGTAGGGGGCGGAAAAAAATTCCCCCCAGCGCGGGTCAGAGGGTTGACTTCCGTTTCGGCCGGTCCATAGAATCCTGCATCTTCACTCTTGGGGCCGCCGCCTTGGACGCCTGCAGTAGTCGATCTTCGAACGAAATTTCCGCCTGAGCGACCGACGTCCGCGCCTCATCGAAGCCGCCGTTTGTCGTCCAGGCAAACGGTGCGCGCAGCAGTATTCCGCAGCAACTCCCTACGTGCACCCTGATTCGCGCCGGTTAGCGTGATGCGTTTTCGCATGCGCCATCCGGTTTTGCCGCCGCCCGGCGCGCGGCCGCGTTCGCGCATGCGTTTCGCATGCACCCGAACGGCGGAGCGCGCCTAATGGCGGTCAACCGTGTTCTCCGGAACACCGCACAGGAGCCGCCGTGAACGACAGTGACAGTTGTCCCTTATGCCCGTTGCATCAACAGACCCTTTTGAACCCGGGTCGCAGGGACATGCCGGCCGACTAGCCTGACACGTCGTTCAGGCCCCGCGCCCACCAAGCGGCCGGCACGCATGCCGTTGCCGCCAGGAGCCAGACCATGAACTTCGGCCTTCTGCTGTCGAACCTCCCGCACGTCACGGAATCGCGTCCGCATTACGACGCGATGCTGACGCTCGACGCCCGTCCGCGGGTGTTCTCCCGTTTGCTGAACCAGCTGAAATCGTTGATCCGCTGAAGAAGCGCCGAGCGCGTCTCGGCATGCGCGCGCGGACCCGTTCCGCGCGCGTATTCCAAGGCCACACGCTTGCCGTATCAAAAACCAGCCGTACGGAATTCATCATGTCCACGCCATCGAACGTCTCTCCACCGATCGCCGTCGAACGCAGCGCCGTGCTCGACGAAGCCCACCTGGGCGACATCCGCGGCGCGCTCGGCACCATCGCGCATCACGACACCGCCGCGCGCGGGACGTGGTGGGCGCGCCTGCGCACGCTGCTCGCGATCATCGGCCCCGGCCTGATCGTGATGGTCGGCGACAACGACGCCGGCGCATTCGGCACCTATACGCAGGCCGGCCAGAACTACGGCACGACGCTGCTGTGGACGCTGCTGCTGCTTGTGCCGGTGCTGTACGTGAATCAGGAGATGGTGTTGCGCCTCGGTGCCGTCACCGGCGTTGGCCATGCGCGCCTGATCTTCGAGCGCTTCGGCAAGTTCTGGGGCGCGTTCAGCGTGATCGACCTGTTCCTGCTCAATGCGCTGACGATCGTCACCGAGTTCATCGGCATCACGTTCGTGCTGGCTTTCTTCGGGCTCCCGAAGGTTGCGGGCGTCTGCGTGGCGGCCGCATTGACGATGGCGGCGGTGAGTACCGGCGACTTCAGGCGCTTCGAGCGGTTCGCGATCGTGCTGTGCGTGATGAGCCTGCTGCTCGTGCCGGTGCTCGTGTCGATCCACCCGCCGGCGGCGCAGATGTCGCGCGACTTCTTCGTACCGAACTGGCCCGCGCACGCGAAGCTGTCCGACGTGATGCTGCTCGTGATCGGCATTGTCGGCACGACGGTCGCGCCATGGCAGCTGTTCTTCCAGCAGAGCTACGTGATCGACAAGCGCATCACGCCGCGCTTCATGAAGTATGAAAAGGTCGACCTGTGGATCGGCATCGCGTTCGTGCTGATCGGCGCGGTCGCGATGATCGGCTTCAGTGCCGCGCTGTTCGGCGGCCATCCGGAAGCGGGCGGCTTCACCGACGCGGGCGGCGTGATCGCGGGCCTCGAGAGATATGCGGGCCGCACGAGCGCGACGCTGTTCGCGGTCGCGCTGCTCGACGCGTGCATCATCGGCGCGGCGGCGGTGTCGCTGTCGACTGCGTACGCGATCGGCGACGTGTTCAAGATCCGTCATTCGCTGCATCGCGGCGTGTCGGATGCGAAGGGCTTCTATCTCGTCTACTTCGGCATCGTCGCGGCGGCCGCCGCGCTCGTGCTGATTCCCGGCAGCCCGCTCGGCCTGCTGACCGAAGCGGTGCAGACGCTCGCCGGTGTACTGCTGCCGAGCGCGACCGTGTTCCTGCTCGTGCTCTGCAACGATCGCCAGGTGCTCGGCCCGTGGGTCAACTCCACGAAGCTGAACGTATTCACGGGCGCGGTGATCTGGGTGCTCGTGCTGCTGTCGATCATCCTGACGGCATCGGTGATGTATCCGGACATCAGCGGCGAAGCGATCGTCGACGTGCTGATCGGCGGCACCGTGCTCGCGATTGCCGGTTATCTCGCGACGGTGCTGATCCGCCGCAACAAGCGTGTCGTCGAGCCGAGCATCGACCGCACGCTGCGCGAAACATGGCGCATGCCGCCGCTCGATTCTCTCGAGCCGCAGAAGATGACGGTCGCGACGCGCGTCTGGATGGCCGTGATGCGCGGCTATCTGGTGATCGCGGTCGGCCTCGTGATCGTCAAGGTCGTGCAGATGACGCTGCTGAAGTAGCGCCTTACGGCGTCGTCGCCAGGTGTGCGCACATGCCGGCCCGCGAGGCCGGCATGTGCGTATACGCGGGTTCGTCGCGCGCGTCAGATCAGTTCGAGCTTCGACGTCAGGTACGTGAGCTGGATCCGGTTCGCGACGCCGAAGCGCTTGCGCAGCTTGCGCAGGTGATAGTCGACGTTGTGCGCGCTGGTGTCGAGGCGCCGGCCGATCTCCTTGTCCGACGCGCCTTCCGCGATGCCCAGCAGCAGTTCCTGTTCGAACGGCGTGAGCCCGTTCACCGCGCGTTCGCGCGACGTCGCGATCAGTTGCGGCGATGCGAACTTGTGCACCGACAGCCCGATCGACAGCGCCTGCTCGATCGTCGCCGGCGTGATCCACTCGCGCGTGCGGCGCGGCGCGGTGAAGCTCATGAACGCGTGCAGCCGCGTGCCGGGCACGGCCATCGAATACATGATGCCGCTGCACATGCCGTCGTCCTGCATCGTCTGCAGGAAGCCGTCGAGCGCTGCCGGCGTGACGCACGGCGCGTCGTCGCGCTCGCGGTGTTCGCGGCGCAGCTGCTGCAGGTCCCACACGATCGGCATGTTGCAGACGCGCGCGCCAAGCGTGCGCGGATCGATGTCGTGATGGTTGTGCCTCACGTAGTCGCCGCGATAGGTGGTCGGCGTGAACGCCTCGTGGAGGTAGAGACTTTCGACGCGCTCTCGCGAGAATTCGAGCGCGAAATACGCGAACGTCGAGAAGCCCGTCAGGTGCAGCAGGCTTGCGACGATCCGGTTGCGCTCCGCGGTGCTCTGCGCGTGCGCGAGCGTATCGGCGACGCCAAGCTTCGGCGCGTGCGGCTGCGCGATGTCGCCGCGCTTGACGTCGTCGCACCAGACGACCTGCACCGTGCGTTCTCTCGACGCGTCGTTGCAGGCGGCCGTCCGCCGCGACGGACGGGACAACGTTGGGGCGACCGCTTCTTCTTGCAATGCAATATCGGACATGAGCCATCCCTCGGAATCGACGCGCATCGCGTGGCGGCAACCGTATCGTGTACGGCGCTCGCGACGATGCGATCGAGCATCTTTATGATATGCGTCGATCGTCATCCTGACGAAACGCGGGGGCATTGTACAAAAATGCCTGTGTGCGCGTAATATGCCGTAATACTAATTCGGGCGAAAGGTTCATATTCGCACCGGTATAGAGAAGACCAGAAAAACATAAAGAAAAGACCAGATCGTGACGGGGCAGGTTCACATATTGGGAAAGGGTGGGCTCCTCATGACATATGCTGACGACGCGCCACGCGTCGAGTGGTTCTCGCAAGCCGATATCGCTGCTGCTGCCGCTTATTCAAAAGAAATTCATGCAATCGAGCGCGACGTTTTTACCGGCATCCAAATCGCACCCGGTAAATCCGACCTCGCTCCCGTCGATTTCGCCCAATGCCATGCCCGATTGCGGCAAATCGGTTTCAGCACACTCGGTTACGGCGCATATGAAATGATCGGGCGGCGCATTCTGTGCGCGCATCTGCTGCGCGACCTCGCGCCCGCGACGTTCGTGCAGCCGTATATCGAGGGCATGCTCTACGAGAGCGACCCGCGTTTCGCGCAAGTGCGGCAAAGCGGCTTTCCGGTCGCGTGGCGGCTCGACGAGATCGAGTCGTCCGCGCAGGGCAGCGGCGACCGCAAGGTGCTCGCGCTGGCCGGCCATCTGCGTGCGCATGCGATGAACAGCGGCGTGATCTTCAGCCTGTCGGCGCCGCGGCTCGACCTGCGCGTCGCGGTGAACGTGACGTCGGAAGCGCACGGTACCGAGTGGATCGACGATCGCGTGATCGGCGGCGCGCTGGCGGTGAGCCTCGCCGTGCATCGCGTCGCGCTGCCGTTTCTCGAGGCGCGCATCGCGCGCATGCGCGGCTTCGCGCTGGGCGACGAGCAGCAGCAGGTGCTCGAGCGCCTCGTGCACGGGCTGTCCGACCAGGAGATCGCGAGCGCGCTGCGCACGTCGCTGCACAAGGTCGGTCACCACATCCGTTCGCTCGAAAAACTCTTCAACGTCCGGAATCGCGCGCAGCTCGCGTATCTCGCCGCACGCCGTCTGGAGTCCTGACCCTGTCTGCGCGCGCGGCGCCCGCCGCGCGATGGAAGCGGTTCCGGCGATGCGCGCGAGCAGGCGCCGCCGGGTTTCGTAGTCGGATCCGATCGTCACCGAAAAACCGCCGCGCCGCTACGAGGTGCATCCCTTTTTGCGCGGTGTCGCGTCGCTACACTCGTCCCATTCAACGGTCCGCGCGACACGGGGCATGACGGCCCGTGCCCGCCGGCGACAACGACAGGACGACGGCACGATGGCAGAACCGAAGGCGCTCCCTCGCGACTGGCAGCGGATCTTTTCCGCCGCCCGCAGCGTGTCCGGGCGACGTCTCGGGGCATCGCCGCGCGCCGACCTGTTTCTCGCCGCGTTCATCGTGTCGGTGGTCGCGCTGTTCATCCTGCCGCTGCCGCAAGCCGCGCTCGACGGGATGATCTCGCTGAATCTCGCCGCCAGCGTCGTGTTGCTGACGGTGTCGACTTACGTGCCTTCGGCCGTCAGCTTCTCGTCGTTTCCCGCACTGCTGCTGTTTACGACACTGTTCCGGCTTGCGCTGAACATCGCGTCGTGCAAGCTGATCCTGCTGCACGCGAACGCGGGCCACGTGATCGACGCGTTCGGCCGGCTCGTGGTCGGCAACAACGTCGTGGTGGGCGGCGTGGTGTTCCTCGTGATCGCCGTCGTGCAGTTCATCGTGATCGCGAAGGGCTCCGAGCGGGTCGCCGAAGTCGGTGCGCGCTTCTCGCTCGATGCGATGCCGGGCAAGCAGATGAGCATCGACGCGGACCTGCGCGCGGGGATCATCAGCGCCGACGAAGCGCGCGAGCGTCGCGAGAAGCTCGAACAGGAATCGCAGATGCACGGCGCGATGGACGGCGCGATGAAGTTCGTGAAGGGCGACGCGATCGCGGGCCTCGTGATCGCGTTCATCAACATCGTCGCGGGCATCGCGGTCGGCACGCTGATGCACGGCATGGACATCGGCGAGGCGCTGCAACGTTACGCGATCCTGACGGTCGGCGACGGGATGGCGTCGCAAATCCCGTCGCTGCTGGTGTCGATCGCGGCCGGCATCGTGACGACGCGCGTCGCGACGCGCGACACGCGGCAGCGCCAGCTCGGCGAACAACTGGGCGAGCAGCTCGGCGCGCATCCGCGCGCGCTGCTGATCGCGGCGCTGGTGCTGGCCGGCTTCCTCGTCGTGCCCGGTTTTCCGAAGTGGTCGTTCGCGCTGATCGCGTTTGGCCTCGGCGCGTTCGCATTCACGCAGCTGAAGCGCAAGACGACCGCGCCGAGCTTCAACCTGATTCATATCGCGGGCCGCATCGGCGCGACCGACGACGGCCAGCCCGCGAAGGTGTCGCATGCGGCGGGCGTCACGTCGCTGATCGCGGTGTCGCTGTCGGACGACCTGCGCACGACGCTGAACCTTGCGCAGCTGCAGACCGCGCTGTCGAGCGCGAAGGCGCGCGTCGACGCGGATATCGGCACGGTATTTCCGCGCATCACGCTGAACGACGACGAGGGCGCAGCGGCCGGCACGTACCGGATCTATCTGCAGGACGTGCTTGCGGCGCATGGCGCGCTGAAGCCGGGCTGGCTGCTGTGGGACGGCGTCGCGCCGCTGCCTGAGCGCGCGGAGCGCCAGCCGGCCGAGGCGTTCGGCCCGTTCGCGACCGCGCTGTGGATCAAGCCAGACGGCGCGGCGCCGGACGGCAAGTGGCTGACGAGCGAAGGCGCGCTCGCCGCGCACGTCGAACAGATCGTGCGCCAGCATGCGGACGAGCTGATCGGCATCCAGGAAACGCAAGCGCTCGTGCACCTGGTGCGCCGCGAGCATCCCGAACTCGTCGGGGAACTGACGCGGCTCGTGCCGCTGCAGCGCGTGACCGAGGTGCTGCGCCGGCTGCTTGCCGAACAGGTGCCGATCCGAAACCTGCGCGTGATTTTCGAAAGCCTCATCACGTGGGCGCCGAACGAGCCGGACGACGTGATCGCGCTGGTCGAGCTGGTGCGCGTCGACCTGCGCCGGATGATCACCGATCGTCATGCGGGCGCGACGCGGCAGCTGCGCGTCGTGCTGTTCGAGCAGAACCTGCAGGAGCGGATCGAGAACGCGGTCATGCGCACGAAGCAGGGCAATTTCCTCGCGCTGTCGAGCGCGATCAAGCAGGACATCGGCGAACAGGTGCGCGCGATCGTGCAGGCCGCGACGTCGGCGCAGGCGGCCGGCGCAGGCGGCCATGGCAACCCGCAAGGCGCCGCGCGGCTCGCGGTGATGGTCGCGCTCGGCGCGCGTCGCTACGTGAAGACGATCCTGCAGCCGGTGCTGCCCGAACTCGCGGTGCTGTCGTACCAGGAGGTCGAGGAGGACGTGCAACTGCATACGGTCGGCTGGGTGAAGAATCCGCCCGACGACGGCACGCTCGGCGCGGGCGCCGGCGTGCGCGCGCCGGGAGTCGCGCAATGACGAGCTCGACGATCCTCGACCTGACCCGGCAGGCGCTGATGCTGGTGCTGCTGCTGTCGCTGCCGATCGTGCTGATCGCCACCGTCACCGGCCTCGTGGTCGCGATCCTGCAAGCGGTCACGCAGGTGCAGGACGCCAATATCGGCATCGCGGTGCGACTGATCGCCGTGATGGTCGCGCTCGTGCTGCTGTCGGGCTGGCTCGGCAGCGAGGTGCTGCGCTTCGCGCAGCAGGCGCTTGAACGCATGTTCGTTTCTTCCACAGGAGTGCTTTGATGCGCCGACGCGTCACCCCGATCCGGTTTCAACCGCGCCGCCTGCAACGGGCCGCGCTCGCCATGTGCGCGACCGCGCTGCTCACGGCATCGCTGTGCATGACGGTCGCGCAGCCGGCGCGCGCGGCGGACCTGCGCTGGCGCAACAAGCCGTTTACGATCGTCGCGAACGGCAAGAAGATCGGTGACTTCATTCGCGAGCTCGCATCGTCGCAGGGCGTGACGGCCGTGGTCGACCCGAAGGTCGACGGCGTGATCAGCGGCCGCTTCTCGGGCACGCCGCAGCAGACGCTCGACACGATCTGCTCGACCTACGGGCTCACGTGGTACTACGACGGCTCGTTTCTGTACGTCGACCCGGCCGACCAGTCGCAGACGCAGATGATCCCGATCCCGCCGAACGCGGCCGGCGAGATCGGGCGCGCGCTGCAGGCGATGCAGATTCCCGACAAGCGCTACACGCTCGTGATCAACGACCGCGCGAACAGCGTATACGTGGCCGGCCCGCGCCGCTACGTGGAGCTCGTGCGGCAGGCGGTCGGCTCGGTCGGCGATCCGTCGGCGAACGGCGCGCATGCGGACATCCGCGCTTTCCGCCTCAGGTACGGCTGGGCGTCCGACTTCACGATCAACCGCTCGGGCAAGGAAGTGACGGTGCCGGGTGTCGCGACGATCCTGCGCCGGCTGTTCGGCAGGGGCGGCGGCACGAGCGAACTGCCGTCGAGCACGCCGCTCGGGCAGGCCGCGCGTCAGGTGAAGCTCGGCTCGGGGCTGACGATCGCCGTGCCGCGGCTCGACTTCCCGGACATGTCCGGCGGCGCGCGCCAGGGCGGCTATGGCGCGGCGGACAGCAGCGCGGGCGGCTTCTCGCCGTTCTCGAGCGGCGGCGGTGGCGACACGCTGCCGCAGATCGTTGCCGATCCGGCGATCAATGCGGTGATCGTGCGCGACCTGCCGGAGAACATGTACCGCTACCAGTCGCTGATCAACCAGCTCGACGAGCGGCCGCGCATCGTCGAGATCAACGTGACGATCATCGACATCAACGAGGATTCGCTCGACAGCCTCGGGATCGACTGGCGCCTGCACACGACGCACGGCGACGTGCAGATCGGCAACGGCCAGAATCCGCTGAACGGCAACACGCAGTTCAACGGCGCCGGCAATCCGCCGCTGACGTTCGGCATCGGCACGTCGGAAACCGGGCAGACGGGCGCCTTCATGCCGACCGGGATCGCGCTGACCGCGTCGATCGGCGGCTCGTTGCGCAACTACCTGCTCACGCGCGTGAACGCGCTCGCGCAGAAGGGGCAGGCGCAGCTGCGATCGAAGCCGAAGGTGCTCGCGCTCGACAACACCGAGGCCATTCTCGAGAACCTGACGCAGTTCTACGTGCAGGTGCAGGGTTACCAGGATTCGTCGCTGTACAGCGTGACGACCGGCACGAGCATCAAGGTGACGCCGATGATCGTCGACGAGGCGATCCGCAACGCGGCCGCCGTCTCCGGCAACCCGCAGAGCGTGATGATGTCGATCGACATCCAGGACGGCAACATCGTGCCGGGGCAGGCCGTGTCGAACGTGCCGGTGATCCAGCAGCGCAACATCGTCACCAAGACGATGATCGACGAAGGCAAGAGCCTGCTGATCGCGGGCTTCAACGACGACGAGGTGAGGCTGAACAAGAGCGGCGTGCCGTGGCTGTCCGACATCCCGCTGATCGGCAACCTGTTCAAGTACACCGACAAGTCGGGCAACCACATGGAGCGGTTCTACCTGCTGACGCCGCGCGTGGTGACGACCGCGTCGATGTATGCGCCCGACGGCTCGCCGGTGAATCCGGGCGCGGACGGGCCGGCCGGTTCGAACGGCACGTCGATGTACCGTCCGCCGGACAACGACATCGCGGTGCCGCTCACGCCCGCGCCGCTGCCCGGCACGAAGTTCGGCCCGCCTGCGCTGCCGCCGCCGAAGGATTCGGCCGCGCAGCCCGTGGCGACGACCGCAGGAGCGTCCACTCATGTCGACGACCATCATTGATCCGCACGGCGACGGCGCATTGCCCGGCGGTGCGGGAGGCGCCGCGGCCGGGTCGGCCGCGCTCGTGTCGCCGTGGAACCTGTGCTTCCTGAGCGGGCCGATGTACGGCCGCACGATGTCGCTCGCGCGCGGCGCGAACTGGGTCGGCACCGCGGCCGACTGCGAAGTGATCCTGCCCGATCGCGAGATCGGCGCGAAACAGGTGTGCCTGCAGGTCGGCGCGCTCGCGGTGACGGTGCAGAACCACGGCGGCGACGGCGGGGCGCCGGTGCTGTTCAACGACGAGCCGCTCGGCGCGGGCCGCCGCTCGCTGACGCCGCATGACGTCGTGACGGTCGGCTCGATCCGGCTCGGCATCGCGCGGCACGCGCAGGCGAGCGTCGCGCTGCCGGATGAGACCGGTGCGCCGGATACCGCGCGCGAGGCCGCGTGGCTCGGCTGGCTCGCAGGCGGGCTGCGCCGCCTCGGCAGCCGGCGGCTCGTGATCGCGCTGGTCGCGCTGTGGCTCGGCGTGCTGCTGGGCGCGCTCGGCTACGGCTTCGTCACCTGGTCCGGGCGCCTGCCGTGGCAGCACGAATCGGTGCTCGCGCGCACGCACCGGCTGCAGCAACTGCTGCACGCGTATCCGGAGCTGGCCGTCGCGCCGCGCGACGACGGCGTAATCGTGTCGGGCTACGTGAGCGATCCGGCCGCGCGCGAACGCGTCGCGCAGATCGTCGCGGGCGTCGACAACGCGGCGCTCGGCAACATCTACGTGGTCAGCGACCTGGTCGCGACCGCGCAGACCTATTTCAGCGACACGGCGCTGACGGTCGCGTATCTCGGCCGCGGCCGGATCGAATTGACGGGCGCGGCCGAGCGCGCGCAGATCGAGCCGCGCATCCGCAACTACATGAAGGACGCGCGTCCGGCGCTCGAGGTGGTGGACCACGTGCGCGACGCCGATGCCGCCGCGCCACGCACCGCGACGACGCTCGGCGGCGTCGCGGGGATTCCGGAGATCACGACGGTATTCGCGGGCGACGGCGACCAGCGCTACATCGAGATGGCGGACGGCAGCCGCTATTTCGAAGGCGCGCGGCTGAAGGAGGGGCCGACCGTCGTGTCGATCGGTCCGGACGCAGTCGTGTTCGAGCGCAACGGCCAGCGCATCACGATGCCGCTTGGCGGCCCGTCCGCGAGCGCGCCCGAGCGCGCGCCGGCGCCGCCCGTGCCGCCGCTCGCGAGCGGTGCGGCGGCAGGCGTCGCGCAGCCGGTGCCGGGCCCGACGCTGCTGCAGGAGGCGCCGGCGGCGCCGGCCGTCGCGGCCGCTGGTGCATCGAAGGAGGCGGCGCACTAGCGTCGCGACAGGATTTGCGCATCGCGCGTCGCGCGGTGCGCGCATTACGCGACACGCCGCATGCATGCGGCGCGTCACGTCACTGGCGGGGCATGGGGCCGCCGCCGGAAAGTGGATGACGTTCTTCACGCAAAAGGAGCGAAATATGGGTGCCTCAGCAGCCGGTAGCACGGGTGGTCCGAACGACACGACCCAGGTCCAGCAGCAGGCGGACGACCTGACCAAGACGCAGCTCGAACTGACGAAGATCAACTTCCAGGTCCAGCAGTCGACCGCGACGTTCGAAACCAGCAACGCAGTGACCGCGCAGGAAGGGACGGCGAACGCCCAGGTTGCGCAACACCTGAGTTCCGCCGGCCGCGCATGACGCCGGACGCCGGCCGCGCCGCGCGACGCCACATGCCCGGGCAGCCCGTGCAGGGTGCCTGGCGGGGCGCGCGTGCGTGTCGGCCGGCTCGTTTCCGGCGCTGCCGGTCAAGGAGGACACGATCATGTCGGTAACAGGCGTAGGTGCAGCACCGCCGGGCGCGGCCGCGCTCGCGGGCGCCGTGCAGCAGGCGGGCACGGCGTCCGATCCGGCGCAGGTGCGCCAGTTCGATGCGTTGATGCAGCCGGGTACCGCCGCGGGCTCGCCGTCGGCGTCGGGCGTCGCGATGTCGCGCGCGCCGGCCGATGCGGCGCCGGCGGTGCAGATGACGCCTGCGACACCCGCGCAGGCGAATCATGCGTCGCTGGTCGAGCGGTTGCGCACGTACGGCAACGATCTCGACACGCGGTACGCGAACATCGACAAGCATCGCACCGAGATGCTGACGTCGATGGCGGACAACCGCAGCGATCCGCTGATGACGATGGTGAAGGCGATGGATTTCCAGTGGACGGCGACGACCACGATTTCCGAATACCAGTTGAGCCTGTCGGTCGCGCAGGCGGCGAACGGCTTCACGCATACGGTGCTGAAGACGCAGGAGTGACGAAGGCCGGTGCGTGTGCCTGAAGCGGCCGCGCGCCCTGAAGCGGACAAACGATGACGACGATCGATTCGACGCCGCGCATGCATGCGTGGCGCAGCCGGGCAGCGCGTGCGCTGCTCGCGGGACTGCTCGCGCTGCTGGCCGGCTGCCAGAAGGAGCTGTACTCCGGCCTGTCGGAGCGCGACGCGAACCAGATGGTCGCCGTGCTCGGCGATGCGGGCATCAGCGCGTCGAAGGACAACGACGCGCGCGACACGTCGGATCGCAACGCATGGCAGGTGAGCGTCGCGGACGGCGACATGCAGTCGGCGCTCACCGTGCTGCAGGCGAACGGGCTGCCGAAGCCGAGCTATGCGAGCCTCGGCGAGCTGTTCAAGAAGCAGGGGCTCGTGTCGACGCCGGCCGAGGAGCGCGTGCGCTATCTGTACGGCGTGTCGCAGGACCTGTCGCGCACGCTCCAGGACATCGAGGGCGTGGTGGTCGCGCGCGTGCAGGTCGTGATTCCGGAGAACGATCCGCTCGCGGACAAGATCAAGCCGTCGTCGGCGGCCGTGTACATCCGCTACCGGCCCGGCGTGGACCTGCGCGCGATGGCGCCGATGGTCAAGGATCTCGTCGCGCACAGCATCGAAGGGCTGCAGTACGACAACGTGTCGCTGTTCCTGCAGCCGGCCGCCGCGCGCACGACGCGCGTGGACGGCATCGGCAGCGCGGTGTCGGACGTCCTGCGGCTGCGCTCGCCGCTCGGCTGGCTGGTGTTCGTGCTGATCCTGCTGACCTGCGCGGTGATCGCGCTGTCGGCCGCGCGGCGCGGGATGTTCGGCGCCCGGCTGGCCGGGCTGGTCGGCACGCCGCGCGGGGCGAACGGGACCGGCGGTGCGTCCGCGTCGTCGGGTAGCGGCCTGCGCACGCCGGACGGCGCGCGCGACGGCGCATGAGCGAACACGCTGCGCTGCCGCCGGGTGCCAGGCCCGATGCCGCGTCGCTGCCGTGGCTGCAACCGCTCGCGCCGCCGCCTCCCGCGCGGCGCGCGGCGTTTCACGCGCTCGTCTGCGAATTCAACCTGCGCCCGGACCGCTATCTGCACGTGACGCGCGTGCCGGCCGAGTGGCCCTCGCGCTATCGCTCGCCCGACGCGTTCGGCCCGGCCGGCCGCAAGCTGCTTGCTCGTCACCTGCTCGATGCGAACGGCGTGGCCGGACTCCACGACTTCGACGTCGCCAATCCGTGTGCGCGGCTCGCGCTGCTGCCCGGCGCGGCGCTCGAGCAGCTCGCGTCGTATACAGGGCTGCTGCTGCATCGCGGCTGGCTGCGCGACGCGCTGACCGTGCGCCGCATTCGTGCGGAAGTCGCGGCGAAGCTCGGCGGCGACGCGCTGGAGCTCGCGCTCGAGCGCGCGCCGGAATTCGGCGCGCTCGCGGACACGCTCGAACCGTGGCGTGTCGATCCGGCCGCGCTGCCGGTGGTGATTCGTGCGCGCGGCGGGCGACTGCTCGCGGATTTCATCGGCGTGGCCGGCGACGCGGTCGCGCGGCGCGCGCGCCTGAAATTCAACCGCGCGATCGACAACGAAGCGCCGTACTGGCTGAATCGCGCGCAGCGCGACCAGTTCGGCGAATTGCTGTTCCTGTTTCTGATTCCCGAGAGGCTTGCGTCATGGGACTGGCTTTTCTGATCACGAGCGACAACCTGCAGCTGCTGTCGGAGCGCAAGGTGCTCAAGGAGCGCGAATACGCGGCGCTGCTCGACGCCTCCGCAGTGATCGCGACCGCGCGCGACGAGGCCGCGCGCATCGTCGCCGATGCGCAGCGCGAATTCGACAAGCGCCAGGCGGCGGGCTACGACGAGGGAATGCGCCGCGCGCAGCGCGAGCATGCGGCGCAGGCATACACGCAGGCGCTGGCCGCCGCCCGGACGATGGAGTCGATGAAGGATTCGATGGCCGACATCGTCGTGAAGGCCGTGCGCGCGATCGTCGGCGAGATGGGCACGCAGAAGCTCTACGAGGCCGCGCTCGCGCGGATCGCGCCGCTCGTGCGCGACGAGGCGTTCCTGATCGTGCGGGTCGCGCCGGGCCGCGAGGACGAGATGCGCGACGCGCTCGACCGCGCGTTCGCCGGACAGTCGAATCGTCAAAGGATCCGCATCGTCGAGGATGCACAGCTCGAACGCCACGCGTGCACGGTCGAGACGCCGTCCGGGCGCATCGACGCGAGCCTCGACCTGCAGATCGACGCGCTGCGCCAGGCGATCCGCCGCGATGCGCTGAAGGGCACGACGCGATGAACGTGCCGCTCGACGATCCGCAGTCGTTCGGCGGTGACAGCGACGACGATGCGGCGCCATTCGATCGCGGCCGCCTCGTCGGCGACCTCGACGCGGGGCTCGCGTTCTTCTCGCCGGTGTCGGTGCAGGGCCGCGTCAATCACGCGGTCGGGCAGATCCTCAACGCGACCGGCATCCGCGCGCGGCTCGGCGAGATCTGCGAGTTGCGCACGCCGAACCAGCCGACGCTGCTCGCCGAAGTGGTCGGCTTCTCGCGGCAGACCACGCTGCTCACGCCGCTCGGCGACGTGGCCGGGCTGTCGCCGGAGACGACCGTCGTGCCGTCCGGGCGCGAGCACGTGTTCCCGGTCGGCGAAGCGCTGTTCGGCCGCGTGCTGGACGGCCTCGGCCGCCCGCTCGACGATCGCGGGCCCGTGACGGGTGCCGCGTGGGTATCGACGCAGCAGGACCCGCCGAACCCGCTTGCGCGCAAGATGATCGACACGCCGTTTCCGACCGGCGTGCGCGTGATCGACGGCCTGATGACGCTCGGCATCGGCCAGCGCGTCGGCATCTTCGCACCGTCCGGCGTCGGCAAGAGCACGCTGCTCGGGATGATCGCGCGCGGTGCGCAAGCCGACGTGAACGTGATCGCGCTGGTCGGTGAACGCGGCCGCGAAGTGCGCGAGTTCATCGAGCACAGCCTGTCGCCCGAGGTGCGCGCGCGCTCGATCGTCGTCGTGTCGACTTCCGACCGTCCCGCGATGGAGCGCGTGAAATCCGCGCTCGTGGCGACCGCTATCGCCGAGCACTTCCGCGATGCGGGCAAGCGCGTGCTGCTGCTGGTCGATTCGCTGACGCGCTTCGCGCGCGCGCAGCGCGAGGTCGGCCTCGCGAGCGGCGAGCCGCCGACGCGGCGCAGCTTCCCGCCGTCGACGTTCGCCGTGCTGCCGCGCCTGCTCGAACGCGCGGGCCAGGGCGCGACCGGCTCGATCACAGCGCTGTACACGGTACTCGTCGAAGGCGATGAGGAATCCGATCCGATCGCCGAGGAAGTGCGCTCGATCCTCGATGGCCACATCGTGCTGTCGCGCAAGATCGCGCTCGCGAACCGCTATCCGGCGATCGACGTGCTCGCGAGCCTGTCGCGTGTGATGCCGCTCGTCGCGAGCCGCGCGCATCAGCAATCGGCCGCGCGCGTGCGCGAGCTGATCGCGAAGTACCAGGAGATCGAGCTGCTCGTGCAGATCGGCGAGTACCGCGAAGGCAGCGACCGGCTCGGCGATCTCGCGCTGCGTGCGCGCGATGCGATCGGCGCGTTCTGCGCGCAGGTTTCGCACGAGGACGTGCGTTTCGACGCGCTGCTCGCGAAGCTGACGAAACTCGCGAACGACCATGTCTGAAGCCGACGACCGTCTCGTGCTCGCGACGCTTGCGCGCCTGAAGCGCGTGCGCGAGATGCGCAGCCAGATCGCGCGCGTTGCAGCCGCGCGCCAGCAGGGCATCGCCGCGCAGAGCCGCCGCGCGCTCGATGCCGCGCACGCGCAGCTCGCGCAGCAGGTCGCCGCGAAGGCCGCGATCCAGACGCGGCTCGCCGACGACCTGCGCGAGGCGCGCGCGCTGCAGAACGCCGCGGCCGACACCCGCACGTTCGATCGCCACATCGGCGTTGCGAATGCGTCGGTCAGCGAAGCCGCGCACGTGCATCGTGATCACGAGGCGACGCTCGCCGACCTGCAGCGCGCCGCGCGCAAGGCGAAGGCTGCCGAGGACAAGCTCGACAAGGCTGGCGAGAAGGCATTGCATGCGCGTGCCGCGCGGGTCGAGCACGACGCTGACGAAGTTGCGGATGCGCATGCGGTGCGGCGTTTCGCGACGGCGGGCGTCTGGGCGGGCGATGCGCACGCGCATGCGTCGGAGCAGCCGGAGATGGCCGCCGTATTCGATGCGCAGATGGTGTCGCGGCCGGCGGATGCGGATGCGGATGGGACGGACGCGGCCGACACCTCCGACCCGACCGCCGCAGACACTGCACCCACCCCCGCCGCCGACCCGGCACCCGCCGCCGCGGACCGCCGATGCTAGACCACGCCGCGAACTTCAACGACATCGCCGGCACGCTGCGGCCGCTGCTCTACGTGATGCCGCGCCTGCTGCCGGTCATGTTCGTCGTGCCGGTGTTCAACGAGCAGATCGTCACGGGCCTCGTGCGCAACGGAATCGCGGTGGTGATCGCCGCGTTCGTCGCGCCGGTGATCGACCCGGCGCAGGTCGCCGCGCTGCCGTTCCTGATGTGGTGCCTGCTCGTCGCGAAGGAGGCGGTGGTCGGCATGCTGCTCGCGGGCGCGTTCAGCGCGGTGTTGTTCGCGATCCAGGGTGTCGGCTACCTGATCGATTTCCAGACCGGCAGCGGCAGCGCCGCGTTCTTCGATCCGATGGGCGGGCACGAGGGCGGCCCGACCTCGGGCTTCCTCAATTTCGTCGCGATCGCGCTGTTCGTCACCGCGGGCGGCCTGCAGGTGCTGGTGCAACTGTTCGCGCAGTCGTACGCGTGGTGGCCGATCGGCTCGCTCGGCCCCGATTTCTCGTCGATGCTGGAGACCTTCGTCGTGCGGCAGACCGACACGATCTTCGAATGGATGGTGAAGCTCGCCGCGCCCGTCATCATCGTGCTGGTGCTCGTCGAGCTCGGCATCGGTCTCGTCGGGCGCGCGGTGCCGCAGCTGAACATCTTCGTGTTCGCGCAGCCGGTGAAGAGCGCGCTCGCGGTGCTGATGATGGTGCTGTTCCTGCCGGTGGTGTACGCGTCGCTGCATGCGCTGCTGAGCCCCGACAGCGGGCTGATGGCGCTGCTGCGCGCGCTGTTCGCCGCGCACGGCGGCGCGTGACGGCCCGCCGGAACCGGAGCGCCCATGTCCGAGAAGAACCAGCAGCCGACCGCGAAGCGCTTGCGCGAGGCGCGCCAGAAGGGCGACGTGCCGAAGAGCGCGGAGACGATCTCGTCGGCGTTCTTCGTCGGCGTGTGCGTCGCGCTCGCGGTGGGGCTCGGCACGTTGTTCGCGCGGCTGCAGGCGCTGTTCCGGCTCGTGTTCGATGCGGCCGGCGCGGCCGATCCGTCCGCGCGGCTCGCCGTGCTGATCGACGGCGCCGCGCGCGACTGGGCGCTGCTGTCCGCGCAGATCGTCGCGGCCGGGCTGCTGGCCGGCGTGCTCGCGGGCTTCGTGCAGGTGGGCGGCGTGATGGCGTGGAGCCGGCTCGTGCCGCAGCTGTCGCGGCTCAATCCGGCCGAGGGGCTGAAGAACATGTGGTCGATGCGCAACCTCGTGAATCTCGCGAAGATGCTGCTGAAGACCGTGCTGCTCGCCGCGACGCTCGGCTGGCTGATCGTCGAGTCGCTCGACCCGTCGGTGCAGGCCGGCTTCACGCGGCCGATGTCGATTCTCGCGCTGATCGTGAAGCTGCTGATGCTGCTGTTCGGCTGGGCCGCGCTGATCTACATCGTGATGGCGCTGATCGACATCGTTCACCAGCGCCATGAGTTCAACCAGAAGATGAAGATGTCGATCGACGAAGTGCGGCGCGAGCACAAGGAAGACGAGGGCGATCCGCACATCGAGGCAAAGCGCCGGCAGCTCGCGCGTGAAGCGCAGTTCTCGTCGCTGCCCGACCGGATCGGCTTCGCGTCGGTGGTCGTCTATTCGTCGAGCGTCGCGGTTGCGCTCTATTACGGCGGGATCGGGACGCTGCCGTGGGTGCTCGCGCGCGGCGAGGGCGAGGCGGCCGAGCGGATCGTGCGGCTCGCGCGCGACGCGCTGCGCCCGACGCTCGCGAACGCCGGCCTCGCGCACGCGCTGTACGAAAGCACGCCCGAAAAGGGCACGATCCAGCAGCAGCATTTCCGCGAGGTCGCGCAGTTGCTGAAGTGGGCGACCGGCGCGGCATGACGAATACGACCCGTCGGGCACGCCGGCATGCACGCGACTCGACGATGCGTCGATGCGCCGTGATGTGGACCCGTTTCCTGCTCGCCAGGCCGATGGTACGTCGGGCTTGACGCGGTTTTTTTTCCGGATTTGTCCGACATTCACCCATGAATTATTGCTGATTTATTTCTTCGTAATATGGCTCGACCGTCAACCGGGCGGCGGGCTGCGAGATTGCGCCGCCGCTGACGGAACAGGTCAACAGGGGCAGACAAATCAATGTGCGGAATCGACGGCTTTCTGAATAGCGTCGCCTGCGATGAGGAGACAGCGCGCGGCACGCTCGCGCGAATGACGGCGAGCCTCGCGCATCGCGGGCCCGACGGGCAGGGCCTCTGGGTCGACCCGGAGGCTGGTATCGCGCTCGGGCACCGGCGGCTTGCGATTGTCGATCTGTCGGTACACGGCCGGCAGCCGATGGCATCCGCATGCGGCCGCTACGTCATGGTCTTCAACGGCGAAATCTACAACCATCGCGAGTTGCGCGCGGAGCTCGAGCGCGCGGGTCGCGCACCGGCGTGGCGCGGCCACTCCGACAGCGAGGTGCTGATCGCGGCGATAGTCGCGTGGGGCGTCGAGGCGGCGCTGCGGCGCGCGACCGGCATGTTCGCGTTCGCGCTGTGGAATCGCGCGTCGCGGGTGCTGACGCTCGCGCGCGACCGGATCGGCGAGAAGCCGCTTTACTACGGCCGGATCGGCGACGCACTCGTGTTTGCGTCGGAACTGAAGGCGCTGCGCGGGTATCCGGGCTTCGACGGCACGATCGATCGCGACGCGCTGTGCCTGTACCTGCGCCAGTCGAGCGTGCCGGCGCCGCATACGATCTATCGCGGCATCAGCAAGCTGCCGCCGGGCACCTTCGTCCAGTTCGAACATGCGCGCGACACGCCGCGCCTGCGCGCGTACTGGACGCTCGAGCAGGCGATCGAAGCGGGCCGCGAGCAGCCGTTCGAGGGCAGTGCCGACGAGGCCGTCGGGCAACTCGACGCGGTCCTGCGGCAGGCCGTCGCGCGGCAGATGGAAGCCGACGTGCCGCTCGGCGCGTTCCTGTCGGGCGGTATCGATTCGTCGGCGATCGTTGCGCTGATGCAGGCGCAGTCGGCGAACCCGGTCGACACGTTCACGATCGGCTTTCACGAGGCCGGTTACGACGAAGCCGGTTACGCGAAGGCGGTTGCGCGCCATCTCGGCACGCGCCACACCGAGCTCTACGTGACGGCCGACCATGCGCTCGGCGTCGTGCCGAAGCTGCCGACGATCTACGACGAACCATTCTCCGACGCCTCCCAGATTCCGACCTTCCTCCTGTCGGAGCTGACGCGCCGGCACGTGAAGGTGAGCCTGTCCGGCGACGGCGGCGACGAACTGTTCGGCGGCTATACGCGCTACTTCCTGACGCCGCGCCTGTGGCGCAAGCTGCATCGCGTGCCGGCGGCGGTGCGCGCGCGGATCGCCGCCGCGCTGCATGCGCTGCGCCCCGATCATGCCGATCAGCTCGCGGCGGTTGCGCAGGGCGCATGGGGCGGCGTGGACGCGCGCGACTCGGCGACCCGCATCGGCGACCGGCTGCACAAGCTCGGCCACGTGATGACGGCCGAGAGCCGCATCGGGCTGTACCGGCTGCTGATGTCGTCGGTACATCATCCGGAGCGCATCGCGCTGCGCGGCCAGGAGCCGCCGACGCCGCTCGACACGGTGTCCGCATGGCCCGCGAACCTGAGCTTCGCCGAGCAGGCGATGGCGATCGACACGCTCACGTACCTGCCGACCGACATTCTCGCGAAGGTCGACCGCGCGGCGATGGCGGTCAGCCTCGAGACGCGCATGCCGTTCCTCGACCATCACGTCGTCGAATTCGCGTGGCGCCTGCCTGCGTCGGTGCGGTTGCCGGAAGGGCAGTCGAAGGCGCTGTTGCGCCGGCTGCTGGACCAGTACGTGCCGTCGTCGCTGATCGACCGGCCGAAGCAGGGCTTCTGCGCGCCCGTCGATCACTGGCTGCGCGGCGCATTGCGCGACTGGGCCGAAGCGCTGCTTCAGCCGTCGCGGCTGCGCGACGAGGGCTTCTTCGATGCGGCGGCCGTCGAGCGGCTGTGGCGCCAGCACCAGACGGGCCGGATGAACTGGCAGCATCAGCTGTGGACGGTGCTGATGTTCCAGGCGTGGCTGGAACATCAGTGGGCGGCATGAAGCGGGATGACGCGGCAAGCCGCGTCACGTCATGTTGGTGTTCGGCGCTCGCTCACTGATCGAGGCACCGCACGCACAGCCGCTTAGCCTGGCTCGCCGACAATCCGCGGCACATCATCACGACCGGTCGCGCATGGCACGACGGCGCGTCGGCGGAGGCGGCGGGCGACGCGAGCCTGCGCGCGCGTTCGGGTGGTGTGGTCGCGGCCGCGTCCATGCGCCGTTGCCGCGCGGGTGGCGGCATGTCGCGCACCACCGGAATCGGTTCGACGCCGCCTTCGCGTGCGTTGCGCTGCGCGCTCGCGACGACGCGGCTCACATAGCCGCTCGAGAACCCGGTCGTGAAATTGCCGCTGTAATAGCACGACAGCGCCGCGCGTAGCGCGGCCTGCGTGGGGCGGCCGGTGTTCGACGAGCGCGTGAAGCATTCGGTCAGGATCGCGCCGCCTGCCCGCAGGTTGCGACACGGTTCGAACATCGTCGTGTCGTCGAGGCCGTATTTCGCGAAGTTTCGTTCGTTAACCTGAGCGAGGCCGACGCTGTAGCTGAAGCCGCGCGCGGCCAGCGCGCTTGCGGTCGCGCGCGCCTCGTCGAGCGACGCGGGCTGGCGCGTCAGGTGGCCGCCGACCACGCCGATCGCATACGGATTGAAACCGGATTCGGTGCGCACCAGCGCGGCGAGCGTGTCGGGATCGACGTTCGGTGCGCAGGCGCGCGCGAGCTGCGCGAAGCCTGCGGCGATGCCTGCCGCGTGCGCGCCGCGCGGCTGCATGCCCGCGCCTGCGAGCACCAGCGTGAGCAGCGCGCACAGGATCGCGGCGACGCCGCGCGGGCCACGCGCGCTCATCCTGCCCCCGCCACGCGATACGACAGCACGAGCCCGTGCACGAGCAGCGACCAGCCGTCGAGCGCGACGAACAGCAGCAGCTTGAACGGCACCGAGATCGTCGTCGGCGAGATCATCTGCATGCCTAATGCAAGCAGGATGTTCGCAACCAGCAGGTCGACGACGATGAACACGATGTAGATCACGAAACCGATCTGGAATGCCTTCGTCAGCTCGGCGAGCGTGAAGCTCGGCACCAGCACGAGCAGGTCGTCGTCCTTGATGCCGTCCGCGCGGTTCTTCGGCCAGACCGACGTCGCGGTGCGCACGAAGAATTCGCGGTCGCGCTGCCGCGTATGCGACACCAGGAAATCCTTGACGGGGGGCAGCGCGGCATCGGCGAGCGCACCGATGTCGGCGGTCGACAATTGTCCCGATGCGTCGAAGTGGCGTGCCTGCAGCGCGTCGCGGATCGACATGCCGACCGGCGCCATGATGAACAGCGACAGGATCAGCGCGATGCCGTTGAGCACGAGGTTCGGCGGCACCTGCTGGATCCCGAGCGCGGAGCGCAGCAGGCCCAGCACGACCACGAGCTTCGTGTAGCTCGTCACCATCAGCGCCGCGAACGGCGCGATGCCGAGCGCGGCGATCACCGCGATCAGCGCGACCGGATTCGGCAGGCTGCCCATCGTTCAGCGCTCGCGCGGCGCGGGCTGCGTCAGCGTGACGACGCGCACGCCGAGCTTCTGGCCGACCGCGATCAGATGGCCGGTGCCGATCAGCATCCCGTTCGCGACGAGATGGATCACGCTCTGGTTGATGCCTTGCTGCAATTCGATCACCGCGCCGGGCTGCAGCGCGCCGAGTTCGCCGAGCGGGATCGACGTGGGCGGCAATTCGAAACGCAGGTCGACCGCGAGGCCGTCGAGCGAGCGCGGCGCATCGTCGGGCGACCCATCCTGCGCAGTCGCGGGCGGGGTGTCGGTGCGGGTCGGTTCCAAAGGCATCTCCCTGATTCGTTCGACGGTCAGCCGGTTGCCCGACGGCCGTCCGGTGATCTCCCACGCCGGCGCGGCCGGCACCCGCGCGACGCACAGCAGGTTCTGCTCGTGCGCGCGCCAGCGCTCGATCGCGATGATGTCGCCACTGACGACGTCGGCCAGCTCGGCCATCGTCAGCTCGGTCCGGCCGATCTCGAATACCAGCGGCACCGGCAGGCTTGCATACGCGGCGCGCGTGTCGGGCCGCGTGGCCGCCGGCGCCGCGAAGAACACCGCGAGCGCGTCCGGTGCATCGAACAGCAGCGCGCCGTGGCAGCGCCATGCGCCGTCGGCGCGACGCAGTTCGAAGCGCAGCGCGGCTGGCGCGCTGCGCCACGTGGGCACGCTCGTCGGCGGCGGCAGCAGTTCCACGCGCTGCCGTGTCGCGGCCTGCAGCACGGCCGAAAGCGGTGCGACGAGGTCGGCGAGCAGCGCCGCGCGGATCACGGCCGGTACGGCCGGGTCGGCCGCGTCGTCGAGCCATGCGCTTTCCGCGACCGGATCGATCCATAGCGTGCCGGCGGCCGGGCCGATGACGAAGCGGTATGCGTGCGCGTCGGCGGCCGGTTCGGCGTCGACGCGCCAGCGCACCTCGTACGCGTGTTCGCCGAGCGTGACCGGGACCGCGCCCGTGGCACCGTACGCATGCGACAGCCCGCGCGCGGCGGCGGCGGACAGGCGCGGCAGCCAGGGCGACGCGTCGAGCGCGACCACGGCCGGCGAGGGCGGGATGGCGGGCGCCGCGGCGGGCGAGGCCCGGTTCGCGGCGTCGCCGGCGTCGGCATTCGTCAGGGACAGCGCAGGCACGGCGGGATCGGGGCGGATTCGGCGTTGGTTCGACGGGTTGTTGTGGCCGGCGGCGCGGGGGGCGCGCGGCTGCTGCGTCGATTGTAGGGACGGCGCCGGCCGCGTGCCGCGCCGGAATCCGTAGTCGCGCGCATGCGCCGGCCGCGCGGGCGGCGGCGAGCTACGAAGCCTGCTGCGCGGCGACGTGGCCGCATGCGGCGCGTCGCACGCACAAAGGCGGCCGCCGCCCGGAGGCGGCGGTCGTGGCGCGGCGGGCACGCGTGCCGGGCCGCGAGGCGTCGCACGTCGGACGTGCGGCGCGGTGGGGAGCCTTGCCGGCGCGCCGCGCAGTGGCGGCGCGCGGGTGCGCCGTTACGCGTAGTCGGCAGCCAGCGCCTGCTGCGGCGCGGCGCGCAGGATCGGCGCCGCGTCGTGGCGCTCGACGTGCGTCATGGCCGCGCCGAACAGCACCAGCCGATAGCCGACCGCATAGATCGGGATGATCCGCAGGTTCTTGTCGTGATCGAGCTGCAGCTTCGAACGGATGCGCGAGATGTGGGTGTCGAGCGTGCGCGACGACACGCCGAGCTCGCGGCCCCAGACCGCTTCCTGGATCGCTTGCCGCGGCACGATCTTGTTCATGTTGTCGAGCAGGAATTCGACGACGTCGAATTCACGCGGCGTGACGTCGACGACTTTGTTGTCGATTTCGATCGTGCGGCGCACGAAGTTGATTTTTATGTTGTCGATGTACAGGTATTTGCAATCCATGTTGGCCCTCGCATGTCCGTAAAGGAGTGTTTGCGGGTCATGTACCGCAACTTCCGGGCCAGGGAGGGTCTGTCAGGCGTCGACGGGCGGCGGGGGCGGGGCTGGAGGTACGCCGGCCTTGAATCTAAAAGAATTTTTAACGCAGGACGCGCGGCAGGCTTCGAAAGGGTCGGAGCAACAGTGAAGGATTGTTACGTAGCATCCGGCGGGAACGTTACGGGCGTTACGGGCGGTGTTACGTGGGGGCGGGAAATTCCCGCCGATCAGGCAGCGCGCCGACCGGACGGCGAACCCTGTATCGAACGCTCCCTTGCTGGGACGGATTGCAGAGCGGAATCAATGGGTTGGGGCGGATTTTTGCCGATTTCGGACCGTGCGCCGGGGCCTGCCCCAAGCGGAAAGAAAGAAAACCGGTCGCGCGACACGCCCGCCGCGCGACCGGCGTTTCACCTGCCGGTCAAGCCTTCGCGGTGTCGCCCGAATCGAACGGCAATACGTAATGGCGCTTGCCGGTCGCCGCGAAGATCGCGTTGGCGACCGCCGGGCCCACCGGCGCGACGCCCGGCTCGCCGACGCCGGTCGGTGCCTCGGCCGACGGCACGATATGCACCTCGACCTTCGGCATCTCCGCCATCCGCAGCACGTGATAGCCGTCGAAGTTGCGCTGCTCGACCTGGCCGTCCTTCAGCGTGATCGCGCTGTGCAGCGCCGCACCGAGCCCGAAGCCGATGCCGCCTTCCATCTGCGCGGCGACGATGTCGGGGTTGATCGCGATCCCGCAGTCGACCGCGCACACCACGCGTTCGACCTTCACCTTGCCGGCGGCGTCGACCGACACTTCCGCGACCTGCGCGACATAGCTCTTGAATGCCTCGGCCACCGCGATCCCGCGCCCGCGTCCCTTCGGCAGCGGCTTCGCAGGATCCCAGCCGGCCTTCTGCGCGGCCAGCTCGAGCACCGCGCGCATCCGCGGCTCCTTCGCGAGCAGGTCGCGGCGGAACAGGTACGGATCCTTGCCGGCCGCGTGCGCGGCTTCGTCGATGAACGCCTCGACCGCGTACGCGGTGTGCGAGCTGCCGACCACGCGCCACCAGAGAACGGGCAGGCCGACCTTGGTGGTCGTGAGTTCGACCGACACGTTCGGCACCGCGTACGGCAGGTTCGCCGCGCCCTCGACCGATGTCGCGTCGATCCCGTTCTTGACCATGAACGCCTCGAACGGCGTGCCGGCGAGAATCGACTGGCCGACGATCCGGTGGCGCCAGCCGACCAGCTTGCCGTCCGCGGTCAACCCCGCGTCGAGCTTGTGGAAGTACATCGGGCGGTAGAAGCCGCCCTGGATGTCGTCCTCGCGCGTCCACTGCAGCTTGACCGGCTGGCCGTCCGCGCCCAGCGCCTTCGCGATCGAGACGGCCTCGACCACGTAGTCCGACCACGCGTTCGCGCGGCGGCCGAAGCTGCCGCCCGCGTACAGCGTGTGGATCTGCACCTGTTCGGGCTTCAGGCCCGCGACCCTGGCGGCGTTGCCCTGGTCGACCGTCTGGAACTGGTCACCCGCCCAGATCTCGCAGCTGTTCGCGGTCAGCTTGACGACCGCGTCGAGCGGCTCCATCGGAGCGTGCGCGAGATACGGGAATTCGTACGTCGCGCTGACCTTGCGCGCGGCACCCGCGATCGCCGCGTCGGCATCGCCGTCCTTGCGCGCGGACGCGCCGGGTTTCGCGGCGAGCTGCCGGTACTCGCGCATGATCTCGGCCGAGCCGCGCTTTTCGGCGTTCGTTTCGTCCCAGTCGACCTTCAGCGCGTCGCGGCCCTGTTTCGCGGCCCAGAAGCCGGTCGCGACGACCGCGACGCCGCCCGGCACCTGCACGACCGACACCACGCCCGGCACGGCCTTCGCGGCCGTCGCGTCGAACGACTTGACCGTCGCGCCGAAGCGCGGCGGGCGCTGCAGCAGCGCGACGCGCATGCCGGGGAAGGTCGTGTCGAGCGTGAAATGCGCGGTGCCGTTCGACTTGGCCGACCCGTCGACGCGCGGAATGCGATGGCCGATCAGCTTGAAGTCGGCCGGCTGCTTCAGCGTGACCTTGTCGGGCACCGGCAGCTTCGACGCGTCGGCCACCAGCGTGCCGTAGGCGGCCGTCTTGCCGCTCGTCGCGTGCGTGACCACGCCGTTGGCGGTGGTCAGCTCGCCGGCCGGCACCTTCCAGCGCGCCGCCGCGGCCGACACGAGCATCGCGCGGGCCTTGCCGCCCGCTTCGCGCAGTTGCTGCCACGAGTTCGACATGGCCGAGCTGCCGCCCGTGCCCTGCATCGTGCCGAAGGCGAGGTTCGCATAGCGTTTCGCATCGGCCGGCGCGCTTTCGACGCGTACGCTCGACCAGTCGGCGTCGAGCTCCTCGGCGACGATCGTCGCGATGCCCGTGTAGGCACCCTGGCCCATTTCCACGTGTTTCGCGACGACGGTGACCACGCCGTCGGACGTGATGCGCAGGAATGCGTTCGGCGCGAAATCGGCGGCGGGTGCCGTCGCGGCGAGTGCGCGGCGGCCGAGGCCGGCCCATTCGAAGCCGATCGTCAGGCTGACGGCGGCCGCGGCGCCCGCGGCTTTCAGAAACGTGCGGCGCGACGGTCGCACCGAACCGCGATTCTCGAGTTCGATCGTCATGGTCAGGCTCCCAGTGTCGCTGCCGCGTCGTGGATCGCGGCCCGGATGCGGGCGTAGGTCGCACAGCGGCAGATGTTGCCGTTCATTGCCGCGTCGATGTCTGCGTCGGTCGGCTTCGGATTCTGTTCGAGCAAGGCGGTGGCAGACATGATCTGGCCGGACTGGCAATAGCCGCACTGCGGCACCTGCAGCTTCACCCAGGCGGCCTGCACGGCCTGCGCGGGCTTGCTCTGCAGGCCTTCGATCGTCGTGACGTGCTTGCCCGCGATGCCGGCGAGCGGCAGCACGCACGAGCGCACGGCCTGGCCTTCGAGATGGACGGTGCACGCGCCGCACTGCGCCATGCCGCAGCCGAACTTCGTGCCGGTCAGCCCCGCGTGCTCGCGGATCGCCCAGAGGACGGGCATCGACGGATCGGCGTCGAGCGTAACGTTCTTGCCGTTGAGGACAAACGAGGTAGGCATGTTTGTATGTCTCCATGGGGAAAACCCGGCATGCGCCAGGTTAGCGGGCAGTGTGCGCGAGCGCGCGATTTTTGCGTCTACCCAATCCTGCAAATTTATTGAACAATCCTGCAAATCCCCGGCGCGACGGCAAGCGATTCGCTATGCTCGCGCGGTTCAGGGAAACGAAGCGAGGAACCCGTCATGGACATGACCGAAATCGCGGCGTCGCGCGAATCCGGGCGGCGCGAACTGGCATCGCTGATTGCCCGCTTCGCGCCGACGGACGGCTCCCACTCGACGGCCGTGCCCGCGCTGATGCTGCATCGGCATGGGCATCCGGTCGATCTCGGCTGCGGCGTGTCGCGCGCCGCGCTCGTGATCGCCGCGCAGGGCGCGAAGCGTGTGATCGTGGGCGGCCAGGCTTACGAATACGACACGCGGAACTGCCTGATCGCGTCGATCGACTTGCCGATTCTCTCGCGCGTCACGCAGGCTTCGCCGGACGCGCCTTACCTGTGCCTGTCGCTCACGCTCGATCCGCAACGCATCGTCGAGCTCGCGGCCGAGATGCGGCTGCCGGAGCCGGATGCCGGCCCCGAAGGCGAGGGCATCGCACTTGCCGAGCTGACGCCGCCGCTGCTCGATGCCGCGCTGCGGCTGTTGCGGCTGCTCGAAACGCCGGCTGACATTCCGGTGGTCGCGCCGCTGATCGAAAAGGAGCTGCTGTACCGGCTGATGACGAGCGGGCAGGGCACGCGGCTGCGGCACATGGCCGTTGCCGGCAGCCAGACGCACCGGATCGCACGCGCGATCGAATGGATCCGCGATCACTACGCGGAGCCGATGCGCGTCGACACGCTCGCGCAGGCGGTCAACATGAGCGTGTCGTCGCTACACCACCACTTCAAGCACGTGACCACGCTGAGCCCGCTGCAGTATCAGAAGCAGCTGCGGCTGCACGAGGCGCGGCGGCTATTGCTGCGGCAGGGCGGCGACGTCGGGTCCGTGGCCGCGACCGTCGGCTATGAAAGCGCGTCGCAGTTCAGCCGCGAATACAGCCGGCTGTTCGGCGCGCCGCCGATGCGCGACGTCGTGCATCTGCGCAAGAAGGAATTGCTCGGCACATAGCGGCCGCGCGGTTCATTTCGATTGCATCGCGCGTGGCTTCGTCGCGCGATGCGCGGTCTGCCGAATCGGGACGACATACAATCGGCGTGCCAGGGTTGCTGCGTGAGGATGCGAGGGAGCGGCGGACAGCGCTGCCGCGCCGCGCGCGAACTTCTGTTTCACGCATGCATCCCTGGATTGCGCGAACCGGTGCGACACTTGCCGGCAGCACACGAATCGACCGATCGAAACTCGCAAAAAAGTCGCGCCGTCACGAATTTTCTGCATGAATCGTGCTTTGCACGAACATGTTTCAGCAATGAGATTCGCGCCGATATCGCATCGGAAATGTTTCTCGCGCGCATCGTGTGTCGTCATCCAGCGATTGGAGCACGACGGTTATTGACATTGAATGTCGCCGAATCGAATGACGCCAGTAAAAATGAATAAAGGGTGTTGAAGGGTTCGTGCGGCACACGCCGTCATTTTTTCCGATATGCAGGTGGCGTGAAAGCCATGTCAGCCTGCACCTCAATTGCCGTTTTTGCCGCACGTTCGCGTTGTCGGTCGATACCTGATCCCGTCGGTATTTTCACGGATGAATCAATTGCGTTTCGCGGCGGCTGGTGTGCACATCCGCAAGCTTTGCCGATATCGGCCGTGCAGGCTCCGCTGCACCGGGCGCCGCGTATTTCGATTCGTCGTTTTTCGGGCATGCGAACGCCGTCGAACGGGCTGCAGCAGGCGGTTTGACAGGGCCGATGTGCAGATCGGCCGCAATGTGCGACCGCGCACTTCTCAAGTATGAAACACCCGTTCGCCACCCCCTTGCGGGAGGCCCCGCGGGCCGCATTCGTCCGCCTTTTTCAGCCTTGCTTCGCGGCATTCAATGATCGGCGCAAGCTGCCTACGGTTGTCGCGATACATTCCTGAAACGAAAAAAGCGATTCCTGGCGATATGGCCGCGTGTCGCGGACGGTAAGCGTCGTGCAACCGCCGGTGGAATCACGCATGGCATGCCGCTTGCAGCATTGGGCGTACCGGCGAGCGGTCAACCTGATGCGACAAAGATGGGGGGGCGACGTGTTCGTCAATAAGCAGTCGGGGAAACAGCGATGAAGACCAGAAGCAGTCATTCTTTCCGCGCATTCCTTGCGCATCCGTGGGGTAGTCGGACAGATTGGAGTACGGCTCGCGATGCAGTGCCAGCCTCGCGGGTTCGTTGCCGGTTTCCCGGCATCCGCGCGTTGCACGTGCTGGAACGCCTGTCGTTCCGCATGACAACCGGCCGACAGCGGTGCTCCCCTTCTTCCATCACGTCCGGGTGGACCGGGCTGTTCGTGCCGGACAGTTCGACCCCGAGCCGACTTCTACCGTGCACGGCCGTATCGAGTGCGCCGGGCATATGCCGGCGCTGGCCGGACTAGCTCGAATACCCGTTGGCCGGATTGCCCGGAAGATCGTTGATCGGTAACTCAGGGAGAAGCGATGCCGACTGACCGTAATGCAGGCCCGTTATCGCCACGATGACGTGCATGTTTTCGCTGGCGCTGCATTTTCGGTAGTTAACCATTTTCACGCATTTTCGATCGCTGAAGCGAATGCCATGTGCTGGTATGTCGCGGGTGCGAATTTCGAAAAAACCAGTCCCGAATGTCGAGTTCCTGTATTCGGGTGCGTGAGGCAATTTGTTTTCTGATTTTTGAAAATCGATATTCGATATCGAAAATTTTCATAAAAATTCGGAAAACTAAAAAATACGAACATGAAGTTGGAATGTCCAACGATTACGTGGTCTCGGATTCGAGATGAATCTTTTTTTTGTGATTGGATAGTGATCCTTATTTTTAGGGATTGCTCGAGGCAGGGAAGTTGAAGGCGTGCAGCTTTCCTCGCTTGTTCCGTCCACGCCGTTATGGAGTCGACCATGAAGAAGCTTCTGATTGCAGTAGCAGTTATGGCGGTTTCGGGTGCAGCGTTCGCAGCGAGCGGCACGGTTTCGACCAGCAATTCGTCGAGCGGTGGCCAGACGATGGCCGGTGTCGTCGGGTTCGGTTCGTTCACTGCCATGGATTCCGGCGCGGCGCTCGGCGCTGCCGGTGCAACGGCCGGTGGCGGCGCGAGCAGCTCGATCTCGTACACGAACCACACCAACACATCGACGGTGAGCGGCTTCGGCTTCGGCGGCGCACAAGCTGGTGGTTCCAGCGGCGCGAATGCCGGATCGACCGGCTGGACGATGTATCACTACTAAGCCGCGGCGCATAGCGTTCGTCATGGATAGGTGACAGGGATGCCGGGTTTCGTCCCGCGAGGGCGGACCCGGCGACCTGGCCACCGAATTTCCTCACAGCAAGGAATTGCTATGAAAGCCAACGTCATTTTAGCGACAGCGCTCACCGCCCTATCGTCAGCCGTGCTGGCGGCAGGTCCGACGACATTCAACCAGACGCAATCCGTCGCGGCAGGCGTCTCCGGTTCGGTGTTGGTCGGTACCGGCAGCTACACGAGCAACTCGACTTCGGTCGCGGGCGCGAACGCCGGAAGCACCGTGACACCCGCCGGATCCACCGGCACGGCATCCGCCTATCACGACTCGACTTCGACGGCCAGCGGCTGGGGCACGAACGGAGGCGCGTTCGCGGCAGGCGGCGGTATCGGCGCCGCAGGTTCGTTCGGTGGAACCGGCAACACGAGCGAGAACGCCAATGCGCTGTCGGGAGGGGTGACCGCCACGATCGTACTCGGCGCGAACCACTACACGGCAACCGGCGCGAACGACAACGGTATTGCCAACGCGGGGGCCGCTGGCATGGCGGGAAGTGGGTGGTCGGGAACGGTCGCGGGCTCGAACCACTACAACTCGTCGACGGTATGGGGCACGGGGCCGGCCGGATCGCCGTTCGCATCGGGCGGCAGTCAGGGCAGCTCCGGCGCGACCGCCGGCAGTCCCTGATTCGCGTGTCGGGGGGCCAGCTTCCCAACGACGCTGGTCTCTCTTTCCTCGCCTTGTTGTCACCGTAAGGAGTTGGCATGAAGCAGAAACTGATTGCCGCCGCTCTGATGCTCGCGTCTCTGACGGCGTATGGCGCTGACCGTGCTGCCGACGACGTGCAATCGAATGTGCAAACGTCAAGCAATCCTGACCAGACAACCAAACCGTCACAACAACACACGCTTTCGTCGGGCAGCGCCATCGGTGCATCGGCGGCCCCGCAATGGCCGGGCATGTCGGGCGGTTCATGGTCCCAGCTGGGCAGCGGCTGGAAGCAGTTCGGGGAAGCAGGCAAAGCTGAAGGAATTCAGGGGAATTAATACGGTTGCCTGGGTGGGAGGTCAAACCACGTCCGGAGATTGAAATGAACAGCAACAAGATCAGGGTGGCATGTGCGGCAATGTTCGCGATGGCCACGATCGGTGCCCAAGCGCAGACCGCCGATTCGACTTCAAGCGCGCAGTCCTCGACGTCGTCGACGGCAGTCAGCCTTGGCGGCGGCGCGAGCATGAACACGAACAACACGACCGGCGGCAATGCCACGAGCAGCAGCGGCGTTCGGAGCAGCGGCAATTCGAGCGTGCAGGTGAACTTGAACTTGCCGTCTTCCACGAGTGGCGGCTCGAACGTGACGCCGCAGAGCACGAGCTCGCTCGCGGCCGGCTCGCCCGGCACCAGCCCGTACAACACCCAGGCGGCGGAAAACGTCAACTACTCGGGCACCCAGACGATCAAGACGAACCCGGCGATCCAGGCGCCAGGTCTCACGACCACGCTGTCCGATACCTGCATGGGCTCGGTGAGCGTCGGCGTGTCGTTTCCGGGCTTCGGCGCGACGGGCGGCACGACCTTGGTCGACCAGGCATGCGTGCGTCGTCTCGACGCGCGTGAATTCCGCGCGATGGGGCTGACCGACGTCGCGCTCGCGCTGCTTTGCCAGAGCGACGCGAACCGGCGCGCGGTGGAAGCGACCGGGCACCTGTGCCCGGGCACGACCGCGCCGCTTGCGCGCTCGAACGTCGCGCCCTCCGCCGAAGCGACCGTGGCCGACGACGTGAAGTATCGCGATCCGCTCGTGCGCAACCGCATGGGCCTGCCGCCGCTCGATGCCGCCGCGCCCGTGCAGACGCGCCCGGTGGCGACGACCGCGGTCCAGGCGGCGCCGATCCCGGCGCCGGTGCCCGCGCCGTCGATCGCCGCGCCGGCGACGACCGCGGTGCCTGCTGCAGTACAGGCGGCCGCCGTGAAGGCGACGCAAGCGGCTGCCCTCGTGCCTGCCGCCGTTGCCGCACCGGTTGCCGCGGCCGCACCGGCAGTGAGCGCCGCGCCTGCGGCAGCACCGGCCGCGGTGAGCGCGGTGCCGGCTGCGGCCATCGTTGCGGCGCCGGCGGTTGCCGACAAGGCTCCGGAACTCACGCCGGCCTCGACCGGCACCACGGCGCAAGCCGCGGCGGCGCCTGCGGTCGACACGAAGGCGAAGGAACCCGTGCCGGTGGTTGCCAGCAAGGCCTCGGCACCCGCGCCGGCTGCAACCAACACCATGGCGCAAGCTACGGCGGCGCCTGCGGTCGATACGAAGGCGCCGGAACAACCCGCGCCGGCGGTCGCCGACAAGGCACCGGAACCTGCACCGGCTGCAACCGACACCGCCGCGCAAGCCGCGGCAGCGCCGGCCGCCGTCACGGAGACGCCGGATATCGCGCAATCCGGACCGGCCGCGACCGACGCCGCACCGCGGACCCAGGACGCTGCAATGGCCGCGCCCGCGATCGATGCGAAGGCTGCCGAACCGGCCACGCAGGCGGCAGCCGAAGCACCTGCGCCGGAAGCCGCGGAGCCCGCCGCAGCGGCTGCGGTTGCCGACACGCCGGCCGCCGACGCGAAGGCGACGGAAGCCGTCGAATCCGCTGCCGCGCCCGCACCGTCCGCCGACATGCCGGCCGCATCCGATCCGGCGCCGGCCACGGTTGACCAGCAGGCCGCCCCGGCCGCGCCGATGATGCCGGCGCCGACCGTCATCTCGACGAGCACGTCGTCGTAATCATGCGGACAGGGCGCCCGTGCGACCGGCATGCCGATCGCACGGGCACCGCCGGGATCCGCGGCGCGACGCAGGTCGCAAGTTTGACGGGTGTTGGTCCCTCCCCGAGGTCAACACCTCTTTTTGCCTGACGAGGGTACAAGGAGGCCTCAATCATGAGGATCTTTTTGGTCGCGCTGATGCTGGTCGGCACACAAGCCGCCGCGCAGTCGGTTTTCCAGAACCCTGCGGTCTTTGTCATCCTGAGCGAGCAGACCCTCGCGAATGCCGCGAGCGTCCAGCAGGCGCTGACGACGCTCGGCCGCTCGGACAACACGGCATGCGTGCCGATGATGATGGTCGGCGATCCGCAGATGATCTACATGATGCCGGCGGAAGGACACGCACCGTCGTGGCAATCGCCGGTGTACGGTCGTGGCGCGCCGTTCGAAGCGCAGACCGGGCCGACGCCGACCGGCAAGACGATCGGCGCGATGCAGCACGCGGAGGACATGCAGACGCAGCCGTGGAGCGACAGCAGCGCGATCACGCAGAAGATCGCCGGCGAGTCGAGCGTGTCCGCGTCGGCGCGGGTCAGCGACTGGCAGCGCAAAGGGCTGAACACGATCGAGACGGCGACTGCGACGGAAGTGACGGTGAACGGCAAGACCTACCGTGCTTATCGCGAGGATCTCAACCAGACCGCGCGGCCCGTCGTCGAACCGCAGATCTACCTGCAGCGTGTCGTGTTCTGCCGATGACGAAACTTTCCCGAGCGGACATGCCGGCAGCGTCGCGCGTGGGCAGGGCGGCCTGCCGCGCACCGTTTCGCGCCGTCCATTCCGCCAGACAACCCCATGCGGCGAGGCCATCGTGAACCAATGCTGCCCAATCAGACTGTCAGGCCCGCTGGAGGATGAACGGGCCCCGTGCACGCCACAGTTCGTCGCGGTCCCGCGTCTCCATAGCGTGCAGTCACGCCCGCTCGTGTATCTGTCGCAGCGTCCCGATGCGGGGCTCGTCGACTGTCTCGCGTCGCGCGGCTGGGACATGTGGCGCGCGAAATCCGTTGCGGACGCACTCAATCTCGTGAAGGCGAACCGCCTGCATGCGGGCATCGTCGATTTCGACGACTTCGCGTCGCCCGACGTCGCGTCGTTCGAGGCGCTGCTGCGCGATCCGCGGATCGGCTGGGTCGCGCTCGCCGACGACGAGCGACTGCGCGATGCCACCATCGCGCGCCTGATCCGCCAGTGCTGCTTCGGCTACGTGCGCAATGCGACGGCCTATACGACGATCGGTTATCTCGTCGGCCATGCGTACGGGATGCTGAAACTGGAGGAAGGCGATCCGGCCGCCGATGCCGCGCCGCCCGGCGGTACGATGATCGGCGCGTGCGACGCGATGCGCCGTCTGTTCGCGACGATCCGCAAGGTCGCGAACACCGAGGCCACCGTGTTCATCGCCGGCGAATCCGGCACCGGCAAGGAGTTGACGGCGTCGGCGATCCACCGGCATTCGTCGCGCGCCGACGCGCCGTTCGTCGCCGTGAATTGCGCGGCGATTCCGGCGACGCTGCTGCAGGCCGAGCTGTTCGGCCATGAACGCGGCGCGTTCACCGGCGCGCATCAGCGCAAGATCGGCCGCATCGAGTCCGCGCATGGCGGCACGCTGTTCCTCGATGAAATCGGCGACATGCCGTTCGAGAGCCAGGCGAGCCTGCTGCGGTTCCTGCAGGAGGGCAAGATCGAGCGGCTCGGCGGGCATGCGTCGATTCCGGTGGATGTGCGGATTGTGTCCGCGACCCACGTCGATCTCGAGGCCGCGATGCGCGCGGGCCGGTTCCGTGCGGACCTGTACTACCGGCTGTGCGTGTTGCGTATCGACGAGCCGCCGCTGCGCGCGCGTGGCCGCGACATCATGCTGCTTGCCGACCACATATTGCGGCGCTATCGCGGCGACAGCGCGCACCGGATTCGCGGCTTCATGCCGTGCGCGATCGAGGCGATCCACGACTATGCATGGCCCGGCAACGTGCGCGAACTGATCAACCGGATCCGCTTCGCGGTCGTGATGACGAATGGCCCGCTGATCTCGGCCGTCGATCTCGAACTGAGCCAGTACACGTCGCACCGGCCGCCGACGCTCATGGAATCGCGCCGCCAGGCCGAGCGGCGCACGATCGAGGAAACGCTGTTGCGGCATCGGCGCCAGCATGCCGACGTCGCGGCGGAACTCGGCGTCTCGCGCGCGACGCTGTACCGCCTGATGACCGCGCACGGCCTGCACGGCTGATGCCGGTTGCGCCCGCGCGGCATGCGGCCCGGGCTCGCGCGGGCGCCGGCCCGTGGCGTCAGGCCGGCCGTTCGAAGCCCGATTCGACCCAGCGCGCGGCACTGGCCTTGTTGAGCTTGAACCCGGCGGAAACCTTCGCGTCGGCCAGCAGCTCGCCGTACGGGTCGAACGCCTTCAGTTGCGCATACGGCTCGAACTCGTCCGGCACGATGTCGAGCGTGACCGACACATCCTGTCCGGCGTCGTCCTGCACCGTCACTTCCTTGTGGAGCATCGCACGGCGTTGCTGCTCGTGTCGCATCAGCACCTCGGTCGCGGTCTTCACCAGCGTGCGGAACGCATTCGCATCCATCGGCTTCGGATTCTTCTTGTCGCGACCCATCGTCCACGGGCCGACGAGCGCGGGCTCGGCTTCGCCGTCCTTGATCATCTCGACGGCCCAGCCGTCGTCGTCCTCGTTCTTGATGATGCGGGCCGTCCAGCCGTTGTCGCGCCAGAGGCCGTCTTCGTGGATGGTGGTGTCGTCGGGTTGCAGATCGGATTCGGTCATGGGGGAAGCGGGGAGTACGGGTAGCCGGCGAACGGGCGGGCGCGGCCGGCAATGGCGCGCTGCCCCTGGCCGGTCGCCCGGAGTGGCAAGCAAAGGCCGCAATTTTACCCCGCGGGCCGTCCGTGCGGCCCGCGCGACCCGCAACGTCGGCCGTCCGGCCGACCCCGGCTGCCGCCGGACGAGCCGACCGGCGCCGATATCAAACTCGTATCACGCCTGCACGGATCAATTCAGACGGCGCCCCATATCCCGGCCGCGCGTTGCTGCCTAGAATGATGTTCGGGATAAAAATATCCTGAACGTCGATTCAATGCCGATCCGGCCGCGCACGCATTCCGCGTCGTGCGGCCCGGCGAACCTTCTGGAACTGCGCATGGGGAAATTCAGAATTCGCACTGTTTTCGCGTACGACTCGCCGCTGACGCTCGCTGGCATGGAGCACATTGCAGGCGACGCGTGCGCAATCGATCTCGTCGGCGTCTCCCGGACCCCGGGCGATCTGATCGAGGTGCTCGGCCGCCTCGACTGCGACATCGTGCTGGTCGACTATCCGATTCGCGGCGACGTGCAGCTGGACGGTCTCGCACTGTTCGACTGGCTGCACAGCACGCGCCCGAACGTCGGAGTCGTCGCGCTCGTCGGGAACGAGAATCCGGTGATCTTCCGCTCGATTCTCGCGAAAGGCGGCACGAGCCTCGTCAGCAAGTTCGACGAAGTCGGTCACATCGTCACCGCGATCCATTCGAGCTACAGCGGCGGGCGCTATCAGTCGCCGCTCGTCCGGCGCGCGCTCGATGCGGTCGCCGAGCACGAACAGGCGCCGGTGAAACTGTCGACGCGCGAGATCGAGGTGATGCGCCTTTATCTGGCCGGCCTGCCGATCAAGACGATCGCGCAGCGGTTGAACAAGGGCAAGCAGACCGTCAGCGCGCAGAAGATCAGCGCGATGAAGAAACTCGGCGTGACCAACGACATCGAACTGGTCCAGCGGGCGGCCGGGATCGGGTTCGGCGGTGTCAAGGCCATGAGCCGGCCGGGCGGAGCGGGGTAAGCGTGGACGAAGCGCGCAAGCAGCGCGAGAGGGGCCTGGGTCGTGCAGGGGCCGGCCGCGCATTGCCGGCCGGTCAGGCGAAATCCGTCGGAATCCGGCGGGATGCCGACGGATGGAGCGACGTCAGGCCGGCAACGCGAATCGCGTGACGGCGTCGCGCAGCGCTTCGGCCTGGTCGCGCAGCGAATGCGCGGCGGCCGCGGCTTGCTCGACGAGTGCCGCGTTCTGCTGCGTGACCTGATCCATCTCGCCCACCGCGCGGTTGACCTGCTCGATCCCCGCGCTCTGCTCGCGCGACGCATGGCTGATCTCGTCGAGGATCTCGTTCACGCGCCGCACCGACTGCACGATCTCGGCCATCGTCTCGCCCGCGTGCGTGACGAGCGACGCGCCGTGCTCGACGGTTTCGTTCGACGACACGATCAGTGACTTGATCTCCTTCGCTGCCGTCGCCGAGCGTTGCGCGAGGGAGCGCACCTCGGCCGCGACCACCGCGAAGCCGCGGCCCTGTTCGCCCGCGCGCGCCGCTTCGACGGCCGCGTTCAGCGCGAGGATGTTGGTCTGGAACGCGATCCCGTCGATCACGCCGATGATGTCGCCGATCTTGTGCGAGCGGTCGGTGATCTCGTTCATCGTGCGCACCACATCGTCGACCACCTCGCTGCCGCGCGTCGCGACCTGCGCGGCCTGGCCCGCGAGCGTCGCGGCCTGGGCGGCGCTGTCCGCGTTCTGCTTCACGTTCGCGGTCATCTGGTCCATGCTCGATGCGGTCTGCACGAGCGCGGCCGCCTGTTCCTCGGTGCGCTGCGACAGATCGGTGTTGCCCGACGCGATCTCGCTCGCGCCGACGTTGATGTTCTCCGTGCCCGCGCGCACGCGCGACACCATGTCGATCAGCCCGCTCTGCATCGTATGCAGTGCATGCAGCAGGCTGCCGCGGTCGTCGTGCTTCACGCTCACGCGCCCGGTCAGGTCGCCCTGTGCGATGCGCTGCGCGGCGTCGAGCGCCACTTCGAGCTCGCCGCCGAGGTTCGCGCGCACGCTTTTCAGCACGACCACCATCACGGCGGTCGAGATCGCGCCGAGCACGGCCGTTATCGCGAGCCAGCGGCCGACGCTCGCGAGCACGGCCGAACGCACGTCGTCCGTGTACATGCCCGTCACGAGATACCAGTCCCACGGCGCGAAGCGCTGCACCGCGCTGGTCTTGTCCTGCGGCTTGTCGGCACCCGGCTTCGGCCACAGATATTCGACGAATCCCTTGCCGCCCTCCACGTTGCCGGCCTTCACGATCTCGACGAACAGGTGCTTGCCGTTCGGATCCGTGAAATTCGACACGTCCTTGCCGTTGAGCTCGGTCTTGATCGGATGCATCACGATCGCCGGCTTCGAATCGTTGATCGAGACGTAGCCGTCGGTGCCGTAGCGCATCGCGGCGATCGCCTCGAGCGCCTTCTGCTTCGCGTCCGCTTCCGGCAATGCGTTCTGTTGCGACAGCTTGTAGTAGTGGTCGGCGACGTTCGTCGCCTGCGCGACCAGCGACGCAAGCTGGTCGCGGCGGTCCGTGATCATCGATGCGCGCGTCTGCCACGCGCCGACGCCGGCGATCACGAGCAGGCCGAGCCACAGGATGACGATCATCGAGGCGAGTTTCTGGTTCAGGGAAAGGGTGCGCATGGGTAGTGAGGTCGGTCGGTCGAACAAGCGCGCCGGAACGGCGTGACGGGATAATTCTTTGACGGCATGAAGCGGACGTTGCCGTAGGCGGGAAATCCCTTAGAAACGGCAGCGGCGCGATACCGTCGCGCGCGGTACGGGTATCTATGCATATACATACTCGTCGTCGCTATACTGTCGGGCGATGGCGGCTGCGCGTCGTGCCCCGACGGTCGGGCGAACGGCGGCGGCGTCGAACGAACCCGAAAGGAGGCAACGATGCGAATTCTGGTGGTGGGGGCCGGCGCGGTCGGCGGATACTTCGGCGGCCGGCTCGCGGCGGCGGGGCGCGATGTGACGTTCCTGGTGCGCGACGGCCGAGCGGCCGCGCTCGCGCGCGACGGGCTGCTGATTCGCAGCCCGCGCGGCGACCTGACGCTCGCGAACGTGCAGACGCTGCGCGCGAGCGACGCGGCCGCGCCGTTCGACCTGGTGCTGTTGAGCTGCAAGGCGTACAGCCTCGACGATGCGATCGCATCGTTCGCGCCCTTCGTCGGGCCGACGACGCTGATCCTGCCGATGCTCAACGGGATGCGCCATCTCGACGTGCTGCGCGACCGGTTCGATGCCGCGCAGGTGCTCGGCGGCCTGTGCGTGATCGCGGCGACGCTCGATCGCGAGCAGCGGATCGTGCACCTGAACGACACGGCGGGGCTGTCGTTCGGCGAACTCGCTGGCGGCGAATCGGCGCGCGTGCGCGCGGTGGCCGAGGTGCTCGGCGGCGCGGGTTTCGATGCGACGCTCAGCGACGACATCGCCGCGCGGATGTGGGACAAGTGGGTGTTCCTCGCGACGCTCGCGGCGAGCACGTCGCTGTTTCGCGGTTCGGTCGGCGACATTCTCGCCGCGCCGGACGGCCGCCGCCTGCTCGAGACGATGCTCGACGAATGCAGCGCGATCGCCGCGCATAACGGTTACAGGCCCGATCCCGCCGCGGTCGAGCGGATGCAGCGGATGGTGCTGACGCCGTCGCCGCTGACCGCATCGATGCTGCGCGACGTCGAAAACCGCGCACGGGTCGAAGCCGATCACGTGATCGGCGACCTGCTTGCCCGCCGTGACCCGCGGGCGGCGGATGCGTTGTCGTTGCTGCGGATCGCGCACAACCACCTGAAGGCGTACGAGGTGCGTGTCGCGCGGGAAAGCGCGGCGGCGTAGCCGAGGCAGCGGCCGTCGTCGATCCGCATGGCGGCCGTTCTGCGGCGCGCGCGTACTTCCCGTCGGCGTTCGGTCGACGGGGTGCCGCACCGCACAATTTTGCGTTTCGTGTCCCTTTCCACCCGCAACCTGCAAAAAAGTATCGAAAATCAGGCGTAAAGTTGGTGGAGCCGCGCACGCGATCGACCTACATTGCTTTCCATGCGACCGGTCGCGTTGCCGCACGACTCACGCGGCGAACGAGGCGAACCGCCGAACGGCCCGGCCAGCGAGACATGGGAATGGAGACGCCAGGATGATGCATCCCGATCTGGAAGTGGTCGACGTGCGACGCGACGAGTCGTTCAAGGTCTGGTCGCACGGCTATCCGTACCGCACGATCCGCTGGCATTTCCATCCCGAATTCGAACTGCACCTGATCGTCGCGACGAGCGGCAAGTATTTCGTCGGCGACCACATCGGCTCATTCGGCCCCGGCCACCTCGTGTTGCTCGGCCCGAACCTGCCGCACAACTGGGTCAGCGACATGGCCGAAGGGGAAACCGTCGAGCGCCGTAACCTGGTGATCCAGTTCGATCCGTCGTTCGTGCGCCGCTGCATGGACGCGTTTCCCGAATGCCGCGACGCGCAGGCGCTGCTCGACGACGCGCGGCGCGGCGTCGGCTTCGACGACGACACGAGCGCCGCGATCGCACCGCTGTTCGATGAACTGCTGAACGCGCGCGGGATGCGTCGCATCGCGCTGTTCATGACGATTCTCGAACGGCTGTGCGGCGCGGCCGAACGCACGCTGCTCGCGAGTCCCGCGTACGACCAGGCTCACGTGACGCCGACGCGGCTCAGTCACGCGCTGTCGTACATCGGCAAGAACCTCGCATCCGAGTTGCGCGAATCCGATCTCGCGCAATTGACCGGACAGAGCGTCAGCGCATTCTCGCGCGCGTTCCATCGCCATACCGGGTTGCCGTTCGTCCAGTACGTGAACCGGCTGCGGATCGAATCCGCATGCCAGATGCTGCTCGCCGACGACGCGAACATCACCGACATCTGTTTCCAGGCCGGCTTCAACAACGTGTCCAACTTCAACCGCCAGTTCCGCGCGGTGAAGGGGATGGCACCGTCCGAATTCCGCGCGCTGCAGCGGTTGAACGCACGCAGCCGCGAGCTCGCGCTGCACGCCGCGCCCACCGGCAATCCGATGCCGCCGCGCGTGGTCGCGTCCGGTGCGCTCGGGCTCGTACCGCAGCCCGGATGATCGACGGGCATTCGCCCGCCTGACTTTCCTTGCCGTTTCACCCAGCCGATCGCGCCGTTCGCGTCGCGAGGGGCTCGCTTACCCACGAAAAAACCGCACATAACCGGAGACACCGTCATGACGCACGCATCGCTCGCTTCATCCCGCCGCCGCGCCGCCCGCATCGCGGCCGTTGCCGCGGCAGCTGTCGCAACCTGGTTCCCGATGGTCGCGCATGCGGCGCCGCTGCGGATCGGCATGACTTTCCAGGAGCTGAACAACCCGTATTTCGTGACGATGCAGAAGGCGTTGAACGACGCGGCCGCGTCGATTGGCGCACAGGTCGTCGTGACGGACGCGCATCACGACGTCAGCAAGCAGGTGAGCGACGTCGAGGACATGCTGCAGAAGAAGATCGACATTCTGCTTGTGAATCCGACCGATTCGACCGGCATCCAGTCGGCGATCACGCAGGCGAAGAAGGCCGGCGCGGTGGTCGTGGCCGTCGACGCGAACGCGAACGGCCCGGTCGATTCGTTCGTCGGCTCGAAGAATTACGACGCGGGCGTGATGTCGTGCGAATACCTCGCGAAGGCGATCGGCGGCAGCGGCGAGGTGGCGATCCTCGACGGCATTCCGGTCGTGCCGATTCTCGAACGCGTGCGCGGATGCAAGGCCGGCCTTGCGAAATTCCCGAACGTGAAGCTGGTCGACACGCAGAACGGCAAGCAGGAGCGCGCGACCGCTTTGTCGGTGACGGAGAACATGATCTCCGCGCATCCGAACCTGAAGGGCATCTTCAGCGTGAACGACGGCGGGTCGATGGGCGCGCTCGCCGCGATCGAGGGATCGGGCAAGGACATCAGGCTGACCAGCGTCGACGGCGCCCCCGAGGCGATCGCGGCGATCCAGAAACCGAACTCGAAGTTCATCGAGACGACCGCGCAGTTCCCGGCCGACCAGGTGCGCATCGCGCTCGGCATCGCGATCGCGCGCAAGTGGGGCGCGACGGTGCCGAAGGCGATTCCGGTCGACGTGAAGGTCGTCGATCGCGGCAATGCCAAGGGATTCAGCTGGTGAGCGACGCGCAACGCGACGTGGAGGGCGGCGGCCCGGCCGACGCCCTTCGCACGGAGAAGCCGATGGACACGATACTGACGCTCGATCACATCACGAAAAGCTTTCCCGGCGTGAAGGCGCTGTCGGACATTCACCTCGAAATCGCGCGCGGCGAGATTCATGCGCTGCTCGGCGAGAACGGGGCCGGCAAGTCGACGCTGATGAAGATCCTCTGCGGGATCCAGCAGCCGGATGCCGGCACGATCGAGATCGACGGCAGCGCGCGGCATTTCGCGAGTTATCACGACGCGGTCGAGGCCGGAGTCGGCATCGTGTTCCAGGAATTCAGCCTGATTCCGCACCTCGATGCCGTCGACAACCTGTTCCTCGGCCGCGAGCTGCGCACCCGCTGGGGTGTGCGCGATCGTGCGCGGATGCGGCGCGTCGCGGCCGGCATCTTCGCGCGGCTCGGCGTGACGATCGATCTCGACGCGCCATTGCGCACGCTGTCGGTCGCGCAGCAGCAGTTCGTCGAGATCGGCAAGGCACTGTCGCTCGACGCGCGCATCCTGATCCTCGACGAACCGACCGCCACGCTCACGCCGGCCGAGGCCGAACGCCTGTTCTCGATCATGCGCGAGCTGAAGCGGCAGGGTGTCGCGATGATCTTCATCTCGCATCATCTCGACGAGATTTTCGCGGTGTGCGATCGCATCACGGTGCTGCGCGACGGTCAGTATGTCGCGACCACCGGCGTCGCGTGCACGGACGTCGAGCAACTGGTGCGGATGATGGTCGGACGCCGGCTCGAAAGCAGCTTCCCGCCGAAGCCGGCGCGCGCCGCCGATGCGCCCGCCGTGCTCGAAGTCGACGCGCTGCAGATCGAGCGCGACGGCCCGGTCAACCGCTTCGCGCTGCATGCGGGCGAGATTCTGGGCTTCGCGGGGCTCGTCGGTTCCGGCCGTACCGAGACCGCGCTCGCGATCATCGGCGCGACGCGCGCGCACCGCAAGGACGTGCGCGTGCGCGGCGCGGCGGCGAAGCTCGCCGATCCGGCCGATGCGCTGCGCGCAGGCATCGGCCTTCTGCCGGAGAGCCGCAAGACGGAAGGGCTCGTCACGTCGTTCTCGATTCGCGACAACATCTCGCTGAACAACCTCGGCAAGTACCGGTCGATGCGCTGGCTGATCGATCGCCGCGGTGAAGCCCGTACGACGAACGACGTGATGCGGCGTGTCGGCGTGAAGGCGCCGTCGATCCATACCGAAGTCGCGACGCTGTCGGGCGGCAACCAGCAGAAGGTCGTGATCGCGCGGTGGCTGAATCACCACGCGACGGTGCTGATCTTCGACGAGCCGACGCGCGGCATCGACGTCGGCGCGAAAGCAGAAATCTACGGGCTGATGCGCGAACTCACCGCGCGCGGCTACGCCATCATCATGATCTCGTCCGAGCTGCCGGAGATCGTCGGCATGTGCGATCGCGTCGCCGTGTTCCGGCAGGGCCGCATCGAGGCGACGCTCGAAGGCGACGAGATCGATCCCGACACGGTCATGACCCATGCCACGGGCGGCACGCGAGGAGCGACCCATGAACTTGCCTGATTCTTCTTCCCCGGCTTCCCCGACACTCGCGGCCGCGGCCGGCGAGATGCCGCCGCCGCGCGCGATGTGGACGCAACTGCGGCACTCGACGCTGTTCTATCCGCTCGTCGGGCTGATCGTCGTGTGCATCGCGATGATGATCGCGAGCCCGAGCTTCCTGTCCGCCGCGAACCTGGAGAACGTGCTGCGGCAAGTGTCGATCAACGCGATCATCGCGGTCGGCATGACCTGCGTGATCCTGACCGGCGGGATCGACCTGTCGGTCGGCTCGGTCATGGCGCTGTCCGGCACGCTGGCGGCCGGGTTGATGCTGGCCGGCGTGAATGCGGTCGCCGCGCTCGCGATCGGCATCGCGGTGGGTTTCGGGTTCGGCTTCCTGAATGGCGTGTTCGTTGCGTTCGCGGGGATGCCGCCGATCATCGTCACGCTCGCGACGATGGGCATCGCGCGCGGCCTCGCGCTGATCTATACGGGCGGCTATCCGATCGACGGGCTGCCCGACTGGGTCGCGTTCTTCGGCAGCGGCAAGGTGCTCGGCATCCAGGCGCCGGTGCTGATCATGCTGGTCGTCTACGCGATCGCATGGCTGCTGCTCGATCGGATGCCGTTCGGCCGCTACGTGTATGCGATCGGCGGCAACGAGCAGGCGACGCGGCTCACCGGCGTGCGCGTGGCGCGCGTGAAGCTGATCGTCTACACGCTGGCCGGGCTCACGTCGGCGCTTGCCGCGATCGTGCTGACCGGGCGCCTGATGAGCGGGCAGCCGAACGCCGGCGTCGGTTTCGAGCTCGACGCCATCGCGGCCGTCGTGATGGGTGGCACGTCGATCTCCGGCGGGCGCGGCGCGATCCTCGGCACGCTCGTCGGTGCGTTGCTGCTCGGTGTGCTCAACAACGGGCTGAACATGATCGGCGTGAACCCGTATGTGCAGAACGTGATCAAGGGCGGAATCATCCTGCTCGCGATCTACATAAGCCGCGAACGGTCGCGGTAACGATTCATTCATCAGACATCCGAAACATCAACGGAAGAGACAACTCATGACGACACCCGAAGTCCAGCCGCGCATGACCGCGGTGGTTTGCCACGGCCCCGAGGATTACCGCGTCGAGCAGGTCGCGAAGCCGCGCGCGGGCGCGAACGAGCTCGTGATCCGCATCGCCGCGTGCGGGATCTGCGCGAGCGATTGCAAATGCTACACGGGCGCGAAAATGTTCTGGGGTGGCCCGAGCCCATGGGTAAAGGCGCCCGTGATTCCCGGCCACGAATTCTTCGGCTACGTGGAAGCGCTCGGCGACGGCGCGGCCGAGCATTTCGGCGTCGCACTGGGCGACCGCGTGATCGCCGAGCAGATCGTGCCATGCGGGAAGTGCCGCTACTGCAAGTCGGGCCAATACTGGATGTGCGAGGTGCACAACATCTTCGGCTTCCAGCGCGAGGTCGCCGACGGCGGGATGGCCGAGTACATGCGCGTTCCGCCGACGGCGATCGTGCACAGGATTCCGCTGGGTGTGTCGCTCGAGGATGCGGCGATCATCGAGCCGCTGTCGTGCGCGATCCATACCGTGAACCGTGGCGACCTTCAGCTCGACGACGTCGTGGTGATCGCAGGCGCGGGCCCGCTCGGCCTGATGATGACGCAGGTCGCGCACCTGAAGACGCCGAAGAAGCTCGTCGTGATCGACCTGATCGACGAGCGGCTCGAACTCGCGCGGCAATACGGCGCGGACGTGACGATCAATCCGACGCGCGACGATGCGCGCGAGATCGTCCGCGCGCTGACCGACGGCTACGGATGCGACGTGTACATCGAGACGACCGGCGCGCCGGTCGGCGTGAACCAGGGGCTGGAACTGATCCGCAAGCTCGGCCGGTTCGTCGAGTTCAGCGTGTTCGGCGAGGACACGACCGCTGACTGGTCGATCATCGGCGATCGCAAGGAGCTCGACGTGCGCGGTGCGCATCTGGGGCCATATTGCTATCCGGTCGCGATCGACCTGCTCGCGCGCGGACTCGTCACGTCGAAAGGCATCGTCACGCACGGCTTCGCGCTGGAGGACTGGGACGAAGCGATCCGCGTCGCGAAGTCGCCCGAATCGATCAAGGTGCTGCTGAAGCCGGCGCGTTGAACGACGGCTCGTGCGATCCCTCACCGGAGACACCATGGAATACGTGATAGGCGTCGACATCGGCACGCAGAGCACCAAGGCGCTGCTCGTCGACCGGCATGGCACGATCGTCGCGCGCCGTTCGGCCGGCTACCAGCCCGACACGCCGCGCCCGCTGTGGGCCGAGCAGTGGCCGCAGGTGTGGTTCGATGCGGTGCTCGACTGCATCGCGGGCTGCGTGAGCGACGCGCGCGCGCACGGCGTGCCGGCCGACGCGATCCGCGCCATGTGCGTGAGCAGCCTGTACGGTGGCTCCGGCATTCCGGTCGACAGCGACATGCGGCCGCTGCACCCGTGCCTGATCTGGATGGACCGGCGCGCGACCGCGGAGGTCGACTGGGTGAACGAGAACGTGAACGTCGAGCGGCTGCGCGTGATCACAGGCAACGGCGTCGACAGCTACTACGGGTTCACCAAGATGCTGTGGCTGCGCGAGCAGCGCCCTGATGTGTGGGCGAATGTGCGTTATTTCCTGCCGCCGAACGCGTACGTGATCTATCTGTTGACCGGCGAAGTCGCGGTCGACCACAGTTCGGCCGGCAACATCGGCGGCGTGTACGACGTCGCGCGCCGCGAGTGGTCCGACGATGCACTCGACATGCTCGGCATCCCCGCGACCATGATGCCCGAGCGGCTCGTCGAATCGACCGACGTCGTCGGCGGGCTGCTGTCGCAATGGACGGAACGGCTCGGCCTGCCGGCCGGCACGCCGGTCGTCGCGGGCGGCGTGGATGCGGCCGTCGCGACCTTCGCGGCCGGTGCGACGCGCACCGGCCAGCATGTCGCGATGATCGGCACCAGCATGTGCTGGGGCTACGTGAACCAGCACGTCGATGCGCGGCACGGGCTCGTCAGCATGCCGCACGTGTTCAACGGTCAGCGCGACCTGTACGTGTTCGGCGGCGCGATCACGGCCGGTGCATCGGTCGCGTGGTTCCGGGATCAGTTCTGTCATGCGGAGATCGATGCGGCGCGATTGCTGACGCACGGCGACCCGCACGTGCTGCTCGAGGAAGCGGGCGAAAGCGTGCCGCCCGGCGCGGACGGCATGCTGTTCCTGCCGTACCTGATGGGCGAACGCAGCCCGGTGTGGGACGCGAAGGCGAGCGGCGCATTCGTCGGACTGAGCCTCGCGCACACGCGCGCGCACCTGTATCGCGCGGTGCTGGAAGGCGTCGCGTTCGCGCTGCGGCACAACATCGAGGCCGGCCGGCGCGGCGCGGTGGCGCTGGACGACCGGTTGATCGTCGTCGGCGGTGCCGCGCATTCGGCGCTATGGATGCAGATCATCGCGGACGTGACCGGTTTTCCGGTATGGACGATCGAGCAGGACGTCGAAGCCGCGATGGGCGCCGCGTTGCTCGCGGGCGTCGGCGCGGGGCTGGTGTCGCACGGCGACGCGCAGGGCGGCTGGGTCACGCTCGTCGAACGCGCGCGTCCCGATGCCGCGCGCGCGAATGCGTATGCGGCGCGCTTCGCGCTTTATACGGCGTTGTATCCGGCACTCGAGCCGATCATGCACGAACTGCGCGCATCATCATGAAGACACGATTCGATTTCAGCGGTGCGCGAGTGCTCGTCACCGGTGCGTCGAGCGGGATCGGGCGCGCTTGCGCGGTTGCGCTGGCCCATGCAGGCGCGCGGGTCGTCGCGGCGGGGCGCGATGTGGCCGCGCTCGATTCGCTTGCGGGCGAGATCGCATGCGAAACCTTGCGCATCGATATCTGCGGCGACGAACACGCGATCGATGCGGCGCTCGCCGTGCACGATGCGTTCGACGGGCTTGTCAATTGCGCGGGGATCGCGTCGCTCGAACCGGCGCTCGAGGTGAGTGCGGCGCACTTCGATCGCGTGATGGCCGTCAATGCGCGCGGCGCGGCGCTGGTTGCGCGGGCCGTCGCGCGGAAGATGATCGAACGCGCGGGGCGCGGCGCGGCGTGCGCGCGGGGCAGTATCGTCAACGTATCGAGCCAGGCCGCGCTCGTCGGCCTGCCGGCGCATCTGAGCTATTGCGCATCGAAGGCGGCGCTCGATGCGGTGACGCGTGTGCTCTGCATCGAACTCGGCGCGCACGGAATCCGCGTGAACAGCGTGAACCCGACCGTTACGCTCACGCCAATGGCGCAGTTCGCGTGGAGCGAGCCGGAGAAGCGCGCGCCGATGCTCGCGGCGATTCCGCTCGGGCGATTCGCGGAACCGGACGAGGTGGTCGAGCCGATCCTGTTCCTGCTCAGCGACGCGGCGTCGATGATCAGCGGCGTGTCGCTGGCCATCGACGGCGGGTATACGGCGCGGTAGCGGGCGCGGGCGGCGGCACTCGCACGGCAGGTGGCCGTCGCTTGTCGGGGCGAATGCCTGAGCAGGTCGGATGGCACGGGCGGATGCCGGCTAGACCGGGTCCTTGCTCGGCGGTCCGTCGGGTTGCTGCGGGTTGTCGTGAGGATGCCCCGGTGGCGGTGGCGACAACGGATCGTCTTCCGGATCGCGGTTCGGGTCGGCCGGGGGCTCGGGCATCGGGGTCGTGTGGTCCATGGGAAACTCGCGTAATGCGTGGCGGCGGTGGCGCGGCGGGCGTGCCTCGTCTCCGTTATAGGCAATCGGGCGGGTGTTTGCAGCGGGATTCTCGCAGCGGCATGCGGATTGCCGGCGATATGCGAGCCTCTGCAGGTATCGCGCCGGATCGCGCGAAGGCCGGCATCCACGATGTGCGGCGCGGCCGGGGCGTTCCGATGTCAGCGCAGATCCGCAGGCGTGTCGACGTCGCGAAGGATGCCGGGATCGTCGACGTCGAGCAGGTTCACCGACGCGCTGGCGAATAGCGCGCGGGCGCCCGTATCGCCGTCGAGCGCGGCCAGCGCACCGTAATGGTGCGCGGCGAAGCCGACCGGATGACCGCGTACGCCGCGATGGATGGGGGCGACGATCGACGCGTCATCGGCGTCGAGCGCGCGCGTGAGCATTTCGTAGGTAGATGCCGCGATCCACGGCATGTCGCCGAGCGCGACCAGCCAGCCGGTTGCTTCCGGCGTCGCACGGACACCGGCCGCGAGGCTCGCGCCCATGCCGCGCATCGCGTCGGGCGCGTAGACGACCTGGCAGCCGGCTTCGTTCAGCAGAATCGCGAGTTTTTCCGCGCCGGGGCGCACGACGGCGATCACGTCGGCCGTGGCCGCGGCGAGGCGACGGGCAGCCGCGACCGCAACCGGCGTGCCGTCGGGAAGCAGCGCGAGCAGCTTGCTGTGCAGACCGCTCGGGTCGAAGCGTTGACCGAGACCGCCGGCGAGCAGGACGCCGGTGGCGAGTGACGCATAGGACATCGGCGCGGGGGGAGGAAGGCAGGTGGGCCGATTGTGCGGGAGCGGGCGGGGATCGGCAAGTGCGGATGTTACCGATGCGGGGTGTTGTCGTCGGAAAGAACGTCGGCGGGTGTGTTCGTCGAGCAATGTTTCGTCGACGGGGCTGGATATGGCGAGCAATTCGCTTTGCATCGCGAGGCAATGGAGGTCGTAGTGCCGCCAATGCCACTATTCGCGTGGTAATGCGTGAAACCGGTATGGGGCGGTGCGTTGATCGATAGCGGACGGTTTCGCAAGAGCGTCGCCATCGGTTCGGTCAGACGAATCGCCTGTCGACCGAAGTCCGGCTCCGTCGGTGTCGTAATTTGGCCGACGGGTCGATGACGGCCACCAAAGCGTCTTCACGTGCGCATACGCACGAATCCGAAAAGCCACCCTAAGCATCCGCCCACTTCCTCAACAGGTTGTGATAAATCCCCGTCAGTGAAATGACCATCGGATCCTTCGCGCCTTTTTCCGCCGACAACGTCTGAATCTGCGTATCGAGCTGGAACAGCAGCGTGCGATCGCCGTCGTCGCGCACCATGCTCTGGATCCAGAAGAACGACGCGACACGTTCGCCGCGCGTCACGGGCGTCACCCGATGCAGGCTCGACGCCGGATACAGCACGAGATCGCCCGCCGGCAGCTTCGCGCGATGCACGCCATATGTATCTTCCACGCACAGCTCGCCGCCGTCATACGCGTGCGGTTCCTCGAGAAACAACGTCGCCGACAGGTCGCTGCGCACGCGAAAATCCGTACCGCGCAGCAGCCGGATCGCGTTGTCGACATGCGTGCCGAACGCCTCGCCGCCTTCGTAGCGATTGAACAGCGGCGGAAACACCTTGAGCGGCAGCGCCGCCGAAAAGAACAGCGGATGCCGGGCCAGCGCATCCTGGATCGCATCGCCGACCGCGCGCGCGACCGGCGAACCTTCCGGCAACTGCCGGTTGCGTTTCGCGAGCGCCGACTGCGTGCCGGACGTTGCGTTGCCGTCGATCCAGTCGACGGCATCGAGCATCTCGCGGCATTGCGCAACCTGCGCCTTGGTCAGCACGCCGGGGATATGAAGCATCATGATTCGGACTCCATGTCATGAGACGGCAGCTGCAGCGCCGCCGCGCGCAACGCATCGAGCGGCGACGACGCGAGATACGCGCGCATCTTCGCGACGAATGCGGGGGTGGCGGTGGCCGGCACGCGCGCGAGCCAGGCGAGGGCTTCGTCAACGCGCCCGCGATCGGCGAGCAGCCGCGCGTAGTTGAACTGGCCGCGAAAATCACCGGCCTCGGCGGCGCGGCGATAGTGGTCGAACGCGGCGTCGACATCGACGGCCACGACCCAGCCGTCCTCGTAGAAGCCGCCGATCAGGTTGATCGATTTCGCATGGCCGAGCGCAGCGGCGCGGCGAAACCAGTCGAGCGCGGCGGCGCGATCCTCGGCGATGCCGTTGCCGAGCGCGAGTGCCGTCGCATGGTTGTACATGCCCCAGTCGAGGCCGGCCTGCGCGGCGAGCCGGTACCAGTACACGGCCACCGGTGCGCATGCGGCCGTACCCCAGCCGAACTCGTAGCAGCGGCCGAGCATGTTCATCGCCATCGGGTGACCGGCTCGTGCCGCATGCCGGAACCAGCCGAATGCGGCGGCCGGATCGCGCGCGACGCCGTGCCCGTCGAGCAGGTACTGGCCGTAGACGGCTTGCGCGTCGACGATCCCGTTTTCGGCGGCTGCCGCGACCCACGCCGCGGCGCGCTCGGGCGGCCCGGCCAGGATGTCGGCGAGCGCGCGCGGCGACACCGACGCGAGCGCCTTCAGCGAGACGGTCTCCATCGATCAGTAGCGCGCGTTCAGCGTGACGAACGCGGAGCGGCCCGGCGCGATCGACGCATAGTGCGCCGGATACGCCTGATCGAAATACGTGCGGTTGAACAGGTTGTTCACGTTCAGTTGCAGGTCGAGCTTCTTGTTGATCCGGTATTGCGCCATCGCGTCGAAGCGCCAGTACGACGGCACCGCACGCAGGTTCGCGGGATCGCCGAACACTTCCGACATGTAGAACGCGCCGCCGCCGACGGTGAACTTCGGCGTCACGTCGTAGTTCGACCACATCGTCAGGCTGTGCTTCGGCGTATTGGGGAACCGGTGGCCGTTGTTCGCGGCATCCTTGCCGTTGTCGCGCAGCTCGCTCTTCATGTACGTATAGCCGCCGAACACCTGCCACTGCTTCGTGATCTGGCCCGCGACACCGAGTTCGAGACCCTGCACGCGCTTGTTGCCGACCATCGCGTACTGGTTGTTCGGCAGCGTCACGCGGGCGTTCGTCGTGTCGATCTGGAACAGCGCGGCGGTCAGCGACAGCTTGTCGTCGAGCACGTTCCACTTCGTGCCGAGTTCGATGCTGCGGTTCTTCTCGGGCGACAGCTGATCGGCGTTCGCCCCGACGCCGCCGCGACCGGGCGTGAGCGACTGCGTTTCGCTGCCTTCGCCGAGCAGCATGCCGGCCGGCGTCGACGACGTCGCATACGACGCGTAGATGCTGCCGTTCCGCGCGGGCTTGAACACGACGCCGGCCTGCCAGTTCACGAGCGTGTCGTCGCGCGTGTAGGTCTTGCCGCCGTTCGCCCTGGTGTCGGTGAAGCGGGTCGAGTAGTCGTCGACGCGCACGCCGGCGTTGACTTGCCAGCGCGGCGTGAGCTCGATCGTGTCGAAGCCGTAGATCGACTTGGTCGTGGTTCGCGCATGCGCATAGTCGTTGTTGCGCGTGACGGAACCGGCCCACGGATCGTTCGGGTTCGGCGACCACAGGCTCGTGCAGTTGTAGCCGGACGGCGCGCCGATGCCTTTCTGACAGATCGTGCCCTTGTCGGTCGCGACCGTGTACGAATCGCGCTTGCCCCATTCGCGCGACAGTTCGATGCCGGTCGTGAAGCTGTGCTTGAACGGGCCGGTGCGGAATTCGCCGAACAGTTCGGTCAGGTTCGCGAGGCTGTTGATCGAGCTGTTGCGGTTGTTGTTGCGGCGCCAGACCTTGCCGTTGACCACGTTGCCCTGGCTGTCGTCGGGCTGCGTCCAGATGTAGTCCTGCGTCGATTCCGTGTAGCGCGTGGTGTTGCGCATCGTCAGGTTCGGCGTGATGTCGTGCTCGATCCTGATCGTGCTGATGTCCGACGTGGTCTTGCGGAAGTCGCGGTCGATCAGGCCGTAGAAGTTGTGGCGGTCGACGGGCGCCGGATGGATCGTGTCGACGTTCGCGGGCTTGTTCGCCGTCGTGTAGAAGTACGGAATGCCGCCGTCGGGCAGGTCGTCGGTCGACAGGTGGTAGTAGCTCGCGGTCACGCGCGTCGGCGTGCCGAGACCGAACGCGATCGACGGCGCAACACCCCAGCGCTCGTTGTTGACGGCGTCGCGGCCGGCGACGTCGTTGTTGTGGCTCATCAGGTTCAGTCGGAACGCCGCGTGATCGGCGAACTGCCAGTTGCCGTCGGCGGTGAAGCGGCGGTAGCGGTCGGTGCCGAGGCCGGCGCTCGCGGCAGCCGTCGTCCCGAGGTGCGGCGCTTTCGTGATCAGGTTGATGCTGCCGCCCGCGCCGCCGCGGCCGCCGTATGCACCGTCGGAGCCCTTGGTGATCTCGACGCGCTCGGTGTTGAAGATCTCGCGCGTGGTCGCGCCCGTGTCGCGCAACCCGTCGACGAACATGCTGCCTTGCGTGTCGTAGCCGCGGATGAACGGACGATCGCCGAGCGGGTTGCCGCCTTCGCCGGCGCCGAACGTGATGCCCGGCACGGTGCGCAGCGCTTCGGTCAGCGTTGCCGCACCGCTGTTCTGGATCAGCTCTTGCGGGATCACGGTCACGGATTTCGGCGTGTCGACGAGCGGCGCGGTGAATTTCGTGGATGCGGAGAAGTCGGCCTTGTAGCTGCGCTCGGTCTTGCCCTGGACCTCGATCGGCGCGAGATGGCCTTCGGTGCTGACCGGTGCGGGCGGCGGCGTGCCGTCGGCGAACGCCGGGCTCGCGGCGAGCACGCTGCACAGGGTGGTGAATTTGCCGAGCTTCAGCTCTTCAGGACGGGACTTCATGATGCGCTTCGACCTCGCGGTGTGGCCCCCGGAACGACGCGCCACGGGAATGTGCACGCCGTCGGGAATTATTACGATTTGGTTTCAGGCGGCATTCTATGTAATTTCTCAGTAAATGAGAAGCGTTCTTGTTTGCATTTATGATGAGAGTGTTGACGAATGTTGCAGAGGGTTTGAACGCTTGCGGGGCGGGCAGGATGGTCGAATCGGTCTCGCGGAAATGCGATTCGCCGTGGCGGTGTGGCGGTGTTGCCGGAAGGGCGGAGGCGGGACTGGCTGCACCAGAGCATCGAGGAGCGCATCGTGCCGCTGTTTCGCGGCCTGGTCCTGGCGTTCGCTGATGCAGCCAGCAAAGCATTTGCGAGCCTTCGTGCGAAGGCTCGTGCGACGGACAACGCGCTGGCATCGGCCAATAGCTTTATCGCCACAACGGCCGCAGCGAACGGCTTGATCGTGGCCACACGCGACGTCGCGCCGTTCGCAGCGGCGGGCTTGTGCGTGATCGACCCCGCAGGCCAGCTGACGCAGGGGCCGGCCGCTCCCGCATTATCTGCATCGAAAATGAAAAACGCGCCGTGCAAGGCGGCGCGTCGTGTGCGTTACTTCTGTGCGCGCCCCTTGAGCCGAAGCAGTCTCAAGACCGGACGGGCGCGACACTGGATGCGGGTCAATCAATCCCGTGAAACACCGCATCCTCCGGCCCGAGGTACGCCGGTGGGCGCCACGTCGCATCGCGCATCGAGTGTTGAACCAGATTCTCGACGCCGAGCAGCACCGCGAAGATCGCCATTCGCACCGGAATGCCGTTGTCGGTTTGCCGGAAGATCGCGAGGCGCGGATCGCGGTTCAGGTCGACCGACAGGTCGTTCGCGCCGGGCCGGCTGTCGCGCGGCAGCGGGTGCATGATCAGCGTGTCGGGTTTGCAGACGGAATCGACGAGCGCCTGGTTGATCTGGAAATCCGGCGTGTAGCCTTCGAACGACTCGTCGGTGAAACGCTCCTTCTGGATCCGCGTCGCGTAGACGACGTCCGCACCGCGCAGCCCGGCCGCGAGGTCGTTCGTCTGCTCGATCACGTGGCCGTTCGTCGCGATCTGGTCGATGATGTACGCGGGCATTTCGAGCGTCGGCGGCGACACGAGCGTGAACTTCAGCCCGCGGTACAGTGCGAGCAACTTGACGAGCGAGTGCACGGTGCGGCCGTATTTCAGGTCGCCGACGAGCGCGATATGCGCGCCGTCGACGATCTTGCCGAGCCGCGAGAACTCGCGCTGGATCGTATAGAGATCGAGGAGCGCCTGGCTCGGGTGCTCGCCCGGGCCGTCGCCGCCGTTGATCACCGGCAGGTTGGTCGCGCGCGCGAACTCCGCAACCGAGCCTTTCTCCGGGTGGCGGATCACGAGCGCGTCGACGTAGCCGGCCATCACGCGGCTCGTGTCGTAGATCGATTCGCCCTTGGCCATCGACGAGAACGTGAAGCCGGTCGTGTCGCATACCGAGCCGCCGAGCCGGCAGAAAGCCGCGCCGAACGACACGCGGGTGCGCGTGCTGGCCTCGAAGAACAGGTTGCCGAGCACAGCGCCTTCGAGCACGCGGGAGATCTTGTGGCGGCGCGCGATCGGCTGCATCACGTCGGCGACGCGGAACAGCGCCTCGACCGAATCGCGGGAGAACTGGTCCACGGAAATCAGCTGCGGCTTGCCTTCGAACAGGAATTGCTTCGCGAGCCCCTGCTTTTCTACGCTTTGCGTATAGTCCCCGCCGTCCGGTGCCGGGCGTTCGACGATTTCCGACACGAATCGCTCGACGATCTCGGGCATGCCGCGCGATTCCTGCGAATCGTCGGGCAACAGCCACGTGTCCAGCGCACGGCGGCTTACGCCGATGCGGTTCGCGAACGCTTCGCGGGTCATGTTGAGGCGGCGCATCGCGTCGCGCAGGAAGGCTTGCTGGGGAACGGTCATCGGCGGCACCTGATGAGAAATATACGCGGTGCGTATATTAGTTCGAGGCTGGCCGAAGTCAAGGAAAATCTGCGCGACGGCCCGTGTGGCCTGCGTCACGCCGGCCCGGCGAACACTGGCGCGCGGCGGCTGTCTCCGTATAATCAGGTCAGGCCCCGTGTCCTGCGAGCCGCAGGGCATCACGCCGCATACGATTCGCCCGGCCGGGCATGTTGACTCCAAGGAGAATGAGAATGACGCGTACGATTGCTGCAGTGCTGCTGGTCGTGACCGCCGCGCTCGCTGGTTGCAATACCGTTGCAGGCGTGGGACAGGACATTTCGAAGGGTGGCCAGGCAATTAGCGATACCGCCGAGAAGGCGAAGTAAGCTACCGGGTTCCGGAATGTAGAAGGCGTCGGGCCGTCCCGCGATCGCGGGACGGCCCGGCGCCTTTTTCATGGCGCGCGGTGGGCGGCGTCAGGCACTTTCCACGAACGCGTAACGGCCCTCGACCTTGCGCGGCGTGAACCAGCCGAAGTCCGGGAACAGCCGGTTGCGGACGAACCAGACGTAGCCGACGAGGATGACCGTCACGCCGAGGGTCGGCAGCGCGGCCGACGGATCGCGGCCGAGATCGGCGATGGTCTTCGGCACTTGCAGCAGCGACAGAATGATGAACGCGTGATACGCGCCGACGCGATGGGTCGCGAAGCCCCAGATGAACAGCAGCGACAGCGGCACCGTCAACGCGAGGAACAGCACCGCGGCGCCCATGTTGAGTCCGTCCACCAGGATGAGATAGGCGAGTGCGACGCTGATCAACAACTGCGCGATGCCGAGCGCGATCAGGACCCGGGTATGCACCTTGTTTTTCCTGCACAGTTCGGGGTCGGGGCGCGACGCGATCAGGCGCGCGAGCACGCGATCCTTGAGGCCCTGTCCGGCCAGCTCGGCAAGCACGTCGGCTTTCCTCGCGCCCGCGGACAGCAGCGCCGCGATTCTTGTTTTGGCTTCCTTCTTGTTCATGGCGATGCGAATTATTGTTCGATGGTGGTCAAATGGCCCGGCCACGCGAATATTGCATCTTGCGCGACGGTACGCAACGATTTTGCCGCGTGCGGACACATTCCTACAGTCGTCGATGGTGGGCGGTGATGGCCATCGATCGACGAACGGGCTAGCCATCGAGACAACCGGCTGACGTGATGCGTGCCGGCGGCTCGCGCCGCCGCGTCGCACCCACCAGCATCCCCGCGACGACGAGCGCGATGCCGAGCACGCGCGTGCCGCCCAGCGACTCGCCGAACAGCGCGACCGCGAACAGCACGGCCGAGACCGGCGCGACCGCCGTGAACAGCGCGGCTTCGGTGCCGCTCGTGCGAGCCGAACCCGCGTACCAGCACAGATAGCCGAGCACGGTCGGCACCAGCGCGTAGTACGCGATCGCCGACACCGCGCCGATGTTCCAGCCGGTCGCCAGCGCGTGCCATTCGAACGCGGCCGGCACCAGCGCGAGCACGAAGCCGAGGCCCGACATCGCCGTCGACAGCGCGAGCGGCGGCAACGGCGCCGACAGCCGCCGGTTGAGCAGGATGAACACGGCCTCGCAAGCGACGGCGGCCAGCACCAGCGCGTCGCCGGCGAGCGTCGGGAGCGACGGCATGGCCTGGCCGGGCGCGAACGTGACGAACAGCACGCCGGCGGTGGCCAGCGCGGCCGCGCCCCAGTCGCGCGGCGTCTGCCGCTCGCGCAGCACGACCGCCGCGATCAGCGTCGACATCGCCGGCAGCGTGCCGAGCATCACGCCTGCATCGATGGGCGACGACAACTTCGTGCCGATGATCAGCAGCACCGTATAGCCGACCCCGCCCGCCGCAGCCTGCACGACCAGCAGCACGGCGTCGCGTGTGGAGACCCGCGGCCATCGCATTCGCTGCGCTCGCATCAGCGCGAACAGCAGCGGGGTTGCGATCAGGAAGCGCAGTGCGGTGGCCGCGAACGGCGGCAGGCCGCCGGCCGCGAGGCGGCTCGCGATGACGGTGCTGCCTACGCCTGCCATTGCGGCGGCGAGATAGAGATAGCCGATCAGTCGTGTCTTCATGTGCCGCATCGTCGCGTGCGGCGGCACGGGCGTCTTGAACGAAATTGCAGCGCGTCGGCGAGCGGGGCGGGTGAGCGGGAAGGCGATGCGTCCGGTGTCTCCCGTTGACCGGCAGCGCCGCCATCCAACGTGCCGGACGGCGACGGTCGACATCGTCGCGCACCGGTGGCCGCGCAGCGACGGCGAGGCCTGTTCAGCCTGCCTGCGTGAATCGTCCCGGCGTGATCCCGAACTGGCGTGCGAACGCGCGCGTCAGGTGGCTCTGGTCGGCAAAACCGGCTTCGGCCGCGGCATCCGCGATCGGCCGGCCGTTCGCGAGCAGTGCGCGCGCCAGCCGCGTGCGCGACTGCATCAGATACGCATGCGGCGTGATGCCGAGTTCGCGCGCGAATCCGCGTAGCAGCTGGAAGCGGCTCACGCCGCTCAGGCCGGCGAGTTCCGCCAGCGAAACGGGTGCGGCGGGCGCCGCATCGAGCCGCTCGCGGGCGACCCGGATCGCCGGTGCGACGCCGGCGGGTGGCAGCGCGCGATTCGAGTGCCGCGCAAGCAGCCCGGCGACCAGCGTGACGAGCGCCTCGTCGCGGGCGAGCGGCAGCGTGTCGTTTCCTGCGACGATCCGTGCATGCAACCGTCCGAACGCGGCCGCGAGCCGCGCGTCACGCACGGCGGGATGTACGAGCTCGACGCCCCCGAGGCCTTCTTCCGCCGCGACGCCCGCGACCAGGACGGGCGCAAGGTACAGCATCTGCCAACGCCGGCCCGTGCCCGTTTCGATCGGCATGCCGTCGTGTATCTCGCCCGGATTGACCATGATCGCGTCGCCGGTCAGCGCGTCGACCTGCCCGCGGCCGCTCCAGGACCGGTGCGCGCCGCTGACGATCACGCCGACCCCGAAGTCGTCGTGCGCGTGCCGCGGAAACGTGCGGTCGGACTCGAGGCTGATCGCCTCGATGCCTTCATCGGTGCGTCGGTAATGGGTGACACGGTGCATGGGCGCTCCTCGCGCCGGCAGCGGCGCGGATCACGTGCACTTTAGCGCGTTCCGGCGCCGCGCGCCCTTCATCCTTTTGGCCGATACCGCGCGGCGTGCGCAGCCCGCACCATGTGCACATGAGCAGCGTACACGGCCCGCCGGGCCTGAAGCTGCGCGGGAGACGGCAGGTGGAACGACAGGACACGGTATTCATTCAGGTGGGCGCGCTCGCGGACGGCTTCGCGCCGGACGCGAACATCCTCGCGCCCGTGGACGAGCTCGCCGGGCGGTCGCTGGCCCTCGGCGACGCATCGGGCGCATGGCGCGTCTACATGTTCGAAGCGGGCGCGCTGCAATGGCTCGACGCGGCAACCGGCACGGGCGGCCGGGCGCCTTGCCGTGTCACGCGGCTGCGCGACGACCTGTACTTCGTCGACTACATCGACCCGGCAGCACGCGCGACGTCGGTCAGTCTCGTGATCGACGTCGGCGGCGGCGTGTGGACGTCGGTGATCGGCACGCTGCCGACCGAAGCCGAAACGCATGTCGACGCGTTCACGCGTGTCGCGCGCGGGCTGCCGCTGACGGGTGTCGATGCGACGTTCCGGCACGGCACGCTCGGCGGCCATGCGCAGCCGGGCCCGCTGCACGGGCCCACGCGCGAACTGATCGGCAAGCGGACGATGTATCGCTACAGCCCGACCGAATGCTACGAGCACATCTACCTGAACGAGAACTTCTACGCATGGCAGTGTCTGCAGGGCGTCGAAGGCGGCTTGGCCGACGTGGACCGCTGCCATTACTTCAGGCTCGCCGAGCAGCTGTATCTGTTCGTATGGCGCGAGAAGGTGGTGCCGACGCTCGGCGTCGTGCTGATCGACCTCGCACAACGCAAGACGGACGGCAAGATCTTTGGATACCAGGGCGCCGATTTCGGCATGCTGTCGAATTTCCCGATCGGCGCGCATGCGCAGGTGCTGAACGAAACCGTGCATCCGATCGCCGGCGAGGCGCAGCGATGAACGCCGTGCCGGGCAGCGGCCGCCTGCGTGCGGATTTCAGTGGCCGCGTGGTGCTCGTCACGGGCGCGGCGCAGGGGATCGGCGCGGCAATCGCGCGCCGCTTCGCGCAATCCGATGCATTCGTCGCGCTGGCCGATCTCAACGGCGATGCCGCTGCCGTGCAGGCGGACGCGCTTGCCAGCGCGGGCGGCGCTGCGCGTGCGTATCGCGTCGACGCCGCGAGCCGAGACGAACTCGTCGCGCTCGTCGCGGCGGTCGAGCGCGACGGTGGCCGGCTCGACGTCGTCGTTCATAACGCCGCGTACTTCCCGCTCACTCCGTTCGAGCAGATCGATGCGCCGCTGCTCGAGCGCACGCTGTCGGTCAACCTGTCGGCGCTGTTCTGGCTCGCACAGGCCGCGCTGCCGGCATTCGAGCGTGCGGGGGCGGGGCGGCTGCTCGTCACGTCGTCGGTGACCGGGCCGCGCGTCGTCTATCCGGGGCTCGCGCACTACGCGGCGTCGAAGGCAGGCGTAAACGGCTTCATTCGCGCTGCGGCGCTTGAACTCGCGCGCCGCAACGTGACGGTCAACGGCGTCGAGCCGGGGATGATCCGCACGCCGGCAGCCGGCAATCTCGGCGATGCGTCGGTCGCCGCGCAGATCGCGCGCGACATTCCGCTTGCGCGCATGGGCGAGCCGGAGGACATCGCGAACGCGATGCTGTTTCTCGCGTCGGCCGATGCGGGGTACATCACCGGGCAGACGATCGTCGTCGACGGCGGCGCGACGTTGCCGGAGAGCGGAGCCGTGCTGGGTGACGGGTAAGGGCCGCGCGCGCGATCGTGCGACGAGGGCCGTCGAATGGGCCGGCAGGGGCGCAGTCGGTGCGACCCGCGCACCGTCGCGCCGGTCGCGCCCGTCGCTACTAAAGCCAGCCGTTATGAATGAACTCGACGATCGAGTACCGGCGAGGTTCGAGTTCGTGCTGCCGGACGGCCTCGACGATTCGCGACACGCCATCCGCGTAAGGCGACGCGCCGTACACGCGGGATTCGAATTGCAGGCTGCATGCGCCGTCCTCGATGCGGATCCGGTGGAACGCATGGCGGCCGAGCTGATCGTCGGGAATCTGCAAGGCGTCGCGCTGCTCGGCGGGGTCCCGCACGGAGTGGATGTCCTGCGCCGGAACGCCGAGCGACTGAGCGACGCCGACTGCGGTGCCGGGCACGGACGTCTTGCTGGCCTGGTGCGACTCCGTCACGCTGATGTGGCAGTCGCGAAAGAGATGGCCGCTGGTTTCCAGCATGCTCATGAACTTGAGCATCAGGATGTTCGTATTCGGACAGAGCACGACGGGGAAGTCGTGCGATGCGGTTTCGAGGTCGGAGCCGGTGGACAGCTCGACGAGCGGCGACCCCGTGGCGCGGCAGAATTCGATCGCGGCAGGCAGCTCGCGGCCGGATCCGGCGTGAACGACGATCGAACGGACGTTGCCACGGGCGGGGTCCGACCAGGCCATCACGCGACAGGTTGCCGGTGCGAGCCGGTGCGAGCCGAGCAGTTCGGTTGCCAGCTTGCCGGTGCCAACGACGAGTACTTGCATGGGATAGACGGATTGAGGTTCGGGGTTCGATACGGAAACGGCGCGGGTCGTTCGACGACCCGGCGCGATCACGATGCACCGCGCGGCGCGCCGTGATCGCGCATTATGCCCGGCGGCCTGCCGCTGTGTGTGGTGCGCACCTGCACGGCCGCGGCGGATCAACAGATCGACCTCGTCGATGATGACGCATCCGTCGCAGCACACACGGAAGCGTGAACGGCGCTACGCTGCCGAAACACCGGCCGGGCATGCCCGTGTCGCGGCCGGCATCGCACCGAACCGCGTATCATCCAACCCCCTTCGACCCTGGAGAGCATATCGATGGAACACGACCTGAAAGGCAAGGCAGTCGCGATCACCGGCGGATTCGGCCACCTCGGCGTCGCAACAGCCGCCTGGCTCGGCCAGCGCGGCGCTCGCGTCGCGCTGATCGGCCGTGGCAGCGCGCCGGACGCGCAGGCGTTGCCCGGCGTGCCGGCCGATGCGCTGCGCCTCGGCGGCATCGATCTCGTCGATCCGCAGGCAGCTGCACGCGCGCTTGACACCGTGAATCGCGAATTCGGCCGGGTCGACGCGCTGCTGAACATTGCAGGCGCGTTCGTGTGGCAGACGATCGCCGATGGCGACGCGGCCACGTGGGACCGCATGTACGAACTGAACGTGAAGACGGCACTGAATGCGTCGAAGGCCGCGCTGCCGTACCTGGTGGCGAGCCCGGCGGGCCGCATCGTCAACATCGGCGCGGGTGCGGCGTTCAAGGCAGGCGCGGGAATGGGCGCGTATGCGGCCGCGAAGGCGGGCGTCGCGCGACTCACCGAGGCGCTGGCGGCGGAACTGCTCGATCGCGGCGTGACCGTGAATGCGCTGTTGCCCAGCATCATCGACACGCCGCCGAACCGTGCGGACATGCCCGATGCGGATTTCACGCGCTGGGTCCGGCCCGAACAGATCGCCGCGACGATCGGGTTCCTGCTGTCGACTGACGCGCAGGCGATCACCGGCGCATCGATTCCCGTGAGTGGTCGCGTGGCGTAGCGGCTGACGGGCGATCGCACTCGATTTCGACGTCAGGGCATGCGAAATCGCGCACGCGGAATGTGCGCGATCGCCGCGATGTCGATCAGCAGGTTGCACGGCTGCATACGGCCGGCGGCCTGCATGCCGCGGTCCATCACCGTATACTGGGCGTTCGACATCATGTGACTGAAGCCGTGACCAAGCCTGCCTCCGCGGATACGCTCGCCGACGATCCGCGTCCGACCCCGCCCGAACAACCCGAACTGGAAGACTGCTGCAACAGCGGCTGCTCGCCGTGCGTTTTCGACCTGTACGACGAAGCGCTGGCGCGCTATCGCGTCGAGCTGGCCGAATGGGAAGCGCGGCACGCGCAACTCAAGCATCACAAACGGGCTTGATACCCGCAAGCGGTCGCGCATGCCCCGATTCGCCGCGGGCGATGTGTGGTCCGACCCGTGTCGTCACGCGCCGGCGCGCATGCGTCGATGCATCGGTCCCAGCGCGGCAGACAACGCGACGCAAACGAGCAACACGACCGCCAGCGCCCACATCGCCGTCCTGAACCCCTGCACGTAGTCGAGCGCACCCGGCTGCGCGCCGAGCCGCGCGAAGAACAGCCCGCCAAGTGTCGCCGCCCCGACGGCCGCGCCGATCTGCAGCATCGTGCTGACCATGCCCGATGCAACCCCGGCGCGCGCCGCGTCGACTTCCGCGAGCACGATCCGCACGACCGACGGCAGCACGAGGCCTTGCCCGATGCCGATCGCCGCGACGCCCGCGTAAAAGCCCGGGCCGGGCGCGTGTTCGCCGGCCAGTGCGGCGGCGGTCGCGACGCCGGCCGCGAGCATCGCGAAGCCGAGCATGAGCACGCGATGGCCGCCGAACCGGTCGACGAGGCGAGGCATCAACAGCGGGCTCGCGAGGAAGCCGATGCCGAGCGGCAGGATCGCCAGCCCCGACGCGAGCGGCGACCAGTCCAGGCAGCCCTGCAGATAGATCCCGTAGCTCAGGAAGAACGCGCTCAGCATGTAGAACAGGAACGCGAGCGTGAGCCCGAGCACGACGACCGGATTGCGCAGCAGGCGCACGTCGAGCAGCGGATCGCGGCCGCCCGCGATCCGGCGCGCTTCGACCGCCAGCAGTGCGCCGAGCATCGGCAGCGCCCCGGCGATGCACGCGACCATCCACAGCGGCCAGCCCGCCTCGCGTCCGTGCGTGAGCGGGTAGACGAGCATCAGCAGGAACAGCGACAGCAGCACCGTGCCGGGCACGTCGATACGCTGGCCGCGTGGCGGCCGGCTTTCCGGGATGAAGCGCCAGCTACCAAGTAGCGCGAAAACGCCGATCGGCACGTTGACGAGGAAGATCGCGCGCCAGCCGAGCCCGAACGGATGGAGGCTGATCAATGCGCCGCCGCCCAGTTGGCCGATCACGGCCGCGAGACCGAACACGAAACCGTAGAAACCCATCACGCGCACCTGTTCCTGCGGGCTGAACACGCTGCGGATCGTCGCGAGCACTTGCGGTGCGAGGACCGCGGCGAACAGGCCCTGGAGCACGCGGCCGCCGACCAGCACCGCGCCGCTGCCGGCGAGCCCGCACAGCGTCGATGCGACGACGAAGCCGGCCATCCCGATCATGAACATCCGCTTGCGGCCGTACAGATCGCCCAGACGCCCGCCGGTGATCTGCACGACCGCGTTCGCGCACGCGTAGGCCGACACGACGAGCTGCAGCTCGGACGGTCGCGCGCCGATGCCGTCGCGGATGGCCGGCAGTGCGAGATTCACGATGAAGTAGTCGAGCGGCGGCAGAATGGCGCCGACCAGCAGGACCACGAGCGCCCAGCCGTGATGGCTGCGCGGCGGTGCCTTGGCGGCCGTGCCGGCCGGCGCGCAAGGGGCGAGGGTGTTGTCGGTCATGAACGGAAGTCCGGAAGAATGAGGGCTGCAACGCATGTCGAAGCCCGTTGAACCGGGCTCGTGCGAGCCGTTGAACCCATATTCTGCGGATTGCCGATGAATCGGAAAAGCGGGAATTGGTGGTAGCATCCATCGGGTTATTCGATGGATGGAGAGGGCGATGCGCGGTTTCGACCTGGATCAGTTGCGCACTTTTGCGGCGGTGGCGGATGCGGGCAGCCTTACGGCGGCCGCGCCGGTGCTGCATCTGTCACAGTCGACGGTGAGCGAGCAGGTGCGCAAGCTCGAATCGCGCGCCGGCGTGCCGCTGTTCGTGCGCAGCAAGCGCGGCGTGGAGCCGACACCGGCCGGCGCACGTTTGCTGCAGCATGCGCGCCGCATCGTCGCGCTGAACGAGGCCGCGTTCGACGAAGTGCGCGGCCAGGCGATCAAGGGCGAGTTGCGCGTCGCGATCACCGATTACTACCGGACGCACGAAGTCGCGGGCCTGCTCGCGCGGTTGCGTGAGTGCTACCCGCAACTGAGCCTGCACGTGAGCGCGATGAAGAGCGCGGAGATCGAAGCCGCGCATGCGCGCGGACAGATCGATCTCGGCGTCGTGATGAACCTGTCGAGCGGGCCGTTCCGGCCCGCGTCGGCCGATACGCGCTGGGTGCTGCGGCGCGAGCCGCTGTCGTGGGTTGCATCGCCCGCGCTCGCCGAGCAGTTGCCCGAGCCGTTGCCGCTCGTGCTGCTGCCGGACGACTGCATGATGCATCAGATCGCCGTGCGCTCGCTCGACGAGCAGCACGCGCCGTATGTGCTCGTGCACAGCGCGTCGGGCGTCGCGGGGCTGCAGTCGATGCTGACGGCGGGGCTCGGCGTCGGCTGCCTGTGCGCATCGGCGATCGGCGAGGGTCTCGTGCGGCTCGGCGCGAAATACCGGCTGCCGGCGCTGCCCGACGCCGTGTTCTCGCTGACGCCGCCGATGCCGGGCGAACGCGAGACGGTCACGCAGGCACGCGAGGTGCTGTCGCGCCAGTTGCTGATGTGACGCAGGCATGCGCGTCGGCGCAGACGCACGTATTCGACGGGGGCGGTACCAATGAAAATATCGAGAGATTTCGGGATCGTCGTTCGGCGCGCGGCGCTGGTCGAAAAAGCGGTCGACCTGTCCGCGGTCATGCGCGAATTCAATTTCGCCGAGTATTTCGACGAGTCGGACCGGCTGGTGTCGCTCGGCCCGTTCTTCGGCGGCGACGCGGCCGATGCGTGCATGAGGTCGCTCGAGCGGCTCGGGCTGGTCTACTTCGACGATTTCTTCATCGTCGAGGAAACGTACCCCGGTTGGTGCGAGGTGGAAGCTTTCTGAACGTTGCGTAGCGGGGGACGATACGCATGAACGACGAACTGAAAAGCAAGATGGCGGCGCGGCTGCAGCACGCGCTGGAGCGGGTGGTCGACGAGCGCTCGCTGATCCAATTCCTGCGCGTGCTCGGCCATGACTGGCACAAGGAGCGCCAGCTCGACGCAGACGTGCCGCCGTCGCCATTCGCGGCCGCCGCGCTCGGCTGGGAAAACCGCTCGATCGGCGAGTACCTGGAGGCGATGGTCGACTGGGCCGAGGCGTCCGAGGACGGGCCGCGCTGCTACGACCTGCCCGACAATCCGTGGCGGCGCATGGCCGACATCCTGTTCGCCGGCAAGATCCACGAATAGCGCATCGCGTCGATCGGCGGGCGCAGCGGGTTGGAACGGCCTAGTCGGCCGCCCCTTCCGCATACGTGCGCAGCCCGGTCGCCAGTGCATCGAACACGGCCCGGCAACGCGGACTCGCCCGCAGATCCTCGTGCATGACCACCCACGTTTCCAGTTTCATCGCGGGCCCGTCCGGCAGCACGCGCACGAGCCGCGCATCGCGCTGTGCGAGCCGGTTCTGGCAGAAGCCGATCCCGTAGCCGGCGCGAATCATCGCGAGCTGCGCGAGATTGCTGTCGGTGCGCAGCGCGAACGCATCGCGCTTCCACAGCGGCATCCCGCGTCCTGCCGAGCGGATGAATGGCGTCACCGTATCGAAGCCGATCAGCGCGTGATGCGCGAGTTCGTCCGTCGACGATGGCGTCCCGTTGCGCGCCAGGTAGTCGTCGCGGGCATACAGCGCGACGTCGATCTCGCCAATGCGCCGTGCGACGAGCGCGTCCTGCGCGGGCGGCGCCATCCGCACTGCGATGTCGGCCTCGCGGTTTAGTACGTCCTGGATGCGGTCGGTCGGCACCAGTTCGATGACGAGCCCCGGATGATCGCGCCGCAACTGCGCAAGCATGGGCGGCAGGACTTCGACCGCGATCACGTCGCTGGCCGAGATCCGCACGGTGCCGCGCACGCCCGCGCCGTGGCTCGCGGCCGCGCGCTCGAACGCGGCTGCCGCGCTGCGTAGCGCCTCGGCGTGACCGCGCAGCGCGAGCGCTGCCTCGGTCGGCAGCAGCCCCGACGGCGAGCGCGTAAAGAGCGTCTGGCCGAACGTGGCCTCGAGCGCCGCGACATGACGGCCGGCCGTTGGCTGCGTGATGCCGAGCGCGCGCGCCGCGCCCGACAGCGAACCCTCCGTCAACACGGCGAGGAAGGTGCGGTAGCGTTCCCAGTTCAGATCGATGGCCATACATAAATGTATAGCTAATCCATCATGTTCGGCAATTCCTTGCTAGGCGGCCTCGCGCCAGAATGCGTGCAGACAACGGTTCATTCACGGAGAACGACCATGACGGCAAACGCAGGCGGAACGCAACGACAGGCACTCGTGCTCGGCGCGAGCGGAGGCATCGGCGGCGAGGTCGCGCGTCAGTTGCGCGATGCCGGCTGGCAGGTGCGCGCGCTCAAGCGCGCGCTCGACGCCGAGACGGTGGAGCGCGACGGGATCGCCTGGATGCGCGGCGACGCGCTCGATCGCGAGGCGGTGGTCCGCGCGGCGCGCGGCTGCAGCGTGATCGTGCATGCGGTGAACCCGCCCGGTTACCGGAACTGGTCGACGCAGGTGCTGCCGATGCTCGACAACACGATCGCGGCGGCGACGGCGGCGCAGGCGACCGTCGTGCTGCCGGGGACGATCTACAACTACGGCCCCGACGCGTTTCCCGTGTTGCGCGAAGAGGCGCCGCAGCATCCGGTGACGCGCAAGGGCGCGATCCGCGTCGAGATGGAGCGGCGCTTGCAGGCGGCGACCGCGCAGGGCGTCCGGACGATCATCGTGCGGGCCGGCGATTTCTTCGGGGGGCATGCGGGCAACAACTGGTTCGGGCAGGGGCTCGTCAAGGCCGGGCGGCCCGTCGCGGCCATCAGCGTGCCGGGCCGGCCGGGCGTCGGCCATCAATGGGCGTACGTGCCGGACGTCGCGCGCACGATGGTCGAGCTGCTCGAGCGACGCGACACGCTGGAGCCGTTCGCGCGCTTCCATCTCGGCGGGCACTGGGACGCGGACGGCACGCAGATGGCGCAGGCCGTGCGCCGCGTCGCGCAGCGGCACGGGATGCGGCCGACGGTGCGGCGATTTCCGTGGTGGCTTGTGTGGGCCGCGGCACCGTTCGTCACGACGATGCGCGAGATGCTCGAGATGCGCTATCTGTGGCGCGAGCCGCTCCGGATGGACAACGCGCGGGTGACGGCGGTGCTGGGCCGCGAGCCGATGACGCCGCTCGATACCGCGGTGGAGGCGGCGCTGGCCGGGCTGGGCTGCTTGCGATGACGGCGAGCGGCGCACGCGAATGGCGGGCCCGCATGCGGTTCATGTCCGTGATCGCATGCGCGCCTGCCACCTGCCGTCACGCGACGACCGGCAATACCTCGACCGCATACCGGTGCCGGAGGCTGCGCCCGAGCACCGGATCGTGCAGTTCCATCTCGAATGTGTCACCGTCGCCCATCGCCGCGATCGCGCCGTGCACGGCGACCGTGCCGCCGAACATCGCGCAGCGCGCGGGCATCGTGCGCCGGTCATCGAAGCGCTGCCACAGCGCATCGGGCGCGAGCAGCCCGCTGACGGCGCCATGTTGATACGCGACGCGTTCTCCGCCGGGTCCGATCAACCATGAACGCATCTCGATCGCGTCCCAGTGATCGGCAACGTCCGCATGGCGCCACGCATCGCGGCCGAGCGGTTTCGCGCATACCTGCTTCGACACCGCGACGCCGTAGGCCTCGACTTCCCGATCCGTATGGTCGGAACCGACCGTCACCAGCGTGCCGACCGGGCTGTCGATCAGCACGCACTCGATCTCGCCGCCCGAGCGCGCGCCGAGCACGCCGATCGATGCCGCCTGCGTGAGCAGCGCGGACGACACGCGATAGAAGCACGGCGTGGTCGACGGCGGCGCGACGCCGAGCGCCGCGAGTTCGTCGATGTGCGCGCGGATCGCGTCCGGATCGCGGCCGGCCCAGCCGGCAATCACGACACGTTCGATCTCGACGTCGACATGAGCGGACGCACCTTGCGGGGACATCACGTTGAACGACAGGGCTTGCATGCGGGTATCCGTTTGAAGTGCGAATGAATGAAACGATCGGCAGGGACGCTCAATCCGCGAGCGGCCGGTGCGCGGTCTCGCGCGCGGCCAGCAGCGCGATCGACGTGACGACGAGCGACGCGGTGACGTACAGCGACACGGCCGTCGTCGTTCCTGTCTCGCGGAACAGCGTCGCGATCACGAGCGGCGCGAAACCGCCGCCGACGATGCCAGCGAGCGTGTAGGCCAGCGACGAGCCCGCGTAACGCACGCGCGTCGGGAACTGTTCGGTGACGAACGCGCCTTGCGGACCGTACATCGCCGCATGGATCACGAGGCCGATCGCAACCGCCGCGACGATCGCACCCGGCCGCGCCGAATCGAGCATCGTGAAGAACACGAACGCCCACACGATCCCGGCGATCGCGCCGGCGAGGTACACGGGGCGGCGTCCGAAGCGGTCCGACAGCGCGCCGAAGAACGGCACCGCGAGCGCGTTGCACGCCGTGCCGATCATCACGGCCGTCAGTGCGACGGGGCGCGACAGGTGCAGCACGGTCGTCACGTAGGTCAGCGTGAACACGACGATCAGCGCGTACAGCACGTCCGAACCGATCCGCGACCCGCCCGCGATCAGCAGGCGCTTCCAGTGATACTTCAGCACGTCGGCGACGGGCACCTCGGCGGTCGCGTGCGATTCGGCGAGCTGCTCGAACTGCGGCGTTTCGTCGACGCCGCGCCGCAGCCAGAAACCGAACACGACGAGCAGCGCGCTGGCCGCGAACGGCACGCGCCAGCCCCACGACAGGAAGTCGCCCGACGTGGTCGACAGTGTCACGAGCGCGATGCAGCCGGTACCGAGCAGCGTGCCGAACGACGGGCCGATCTGCGTCCACGATGCGGACAGCCCGCGCCGCTTCTGGTCGCCGTGCTCGACCGACAGCAGCACCGCGCCGGCCCATTCGCCGCCGAGCGCGACGCCCTGCACGAAGCGCAGCGCGACGAGCAGGATCGGGCTCAGGATGCCGGCCTGCGCATAGGTCGGCAGCGCGCCCATCAGCGCGGTCGTGACGCCCATCAGCACGAGCGTGAGCATCAGCACCGCACGGCGGCCGATGCGGTCGCCGAGATTGCCGAACACGAAGCCGCCGAGCGGGCGCGATACGTAGCCGACCGCATAGGTCGAGAACGCGAGGATCGTGCCGGCCAGCGGATCGACCGACGGAAAGAACAGATGATTGAAGACGAGCGCGGCGAGCGTGTTGTAGATCGTGAAGTCGTACCACTCGAGCGACGTGCCGATCATGCTCGCGGTCGCGAGTCGGCTGTTGCGGACGCGGCGGGGTGCGTGGGCGGCGGGCTGGGCGAGAGTGCTCATGGTGTCGGGGATGTCGTGAAGGATGACGGGATGACGCGCGTGCCGATGACGGATGACGCGGCCGGTGGCGAAGTCGGGATTCAGGCCGGCAGGGCGGCGGCGGCCGCTTTCGTTTCGGCATCGCGACCGGCCGCCGGCGGCGGCGCGGCGGCGCGCCAAAGCAGGTCGAAGGTGCGCACTTCGTCGTGACCGGCGATGGCGGTAGAGATGGCGGTGGCGACGCGGCGGGTGGCCGCCGCATCGCTGCCCTCGATCAGCACGAGCGCGTCGGCGGCCGGACGCGCGGCCGCATCGGCACCGATCGGCGCGGACAGGTCCGGCACGGTGCGGAACAGCCGTGCCGCATGGATGCCGGGTTCGCTCAGCACCGCGTCGAAGCGCTCGCGCAGGTGCGGCACGTCGATGTGCTCAGACTGCAGCACGAACAGCGCGAGATGCATGCCTTCGCCGTCGCCGGCCTCGATCGTCAGGTCGCCGACTCGCCGCTGCGTGCCCGTCATCCGTTCGAAGTTCGCGAGCGACCAGGCGGTCTGCTGCGTGAATGCGCGCCGATACGCGTCGCTGCGGAACACGTCGAGCGTGTCCGTCACGTAGAGCGCGAGGTACTTGCGCGAGCCGCCGTCCGTCGCGCGAAACCGTCGCGCATGCGTGAAGCCGGGAATCGCGACACGCTCCTGCATGTGCTCGCGGTCGTACCACGCGTTGAAATCGGCTTCGTGCGCGGGGTCGATGTCCGTCCAGACGCAGAGCTGGCCGTGTGGAAGGGAAAGGCGGGTCATGGCGGGTTCCTCGTGACGGGGTGTGTCAGGAACCGCAGTGTCCCGAAGACGGGCCGTGCCCGTCCAACAAGAAAACAAATTCGCGGTGAACAGGTTTTCTTATGAGCGGCGCGGACGGCGTTTCGCCGGGGTGGCGGGCGGTGCGGATTCCGGCATGCGTTTTGCCGTTGCGGTCCGGGTTTTTCTTGCCGGACGGACGGGAGCTTCGTCGACAGCCTCGGCCTTTGCCGATGCGCCCGTCTTCGCATGACTCGACGCGGCCGGCATCGCGCGTGCAACTTCGCTCGCCAGTTCCGCGATGCGCGCGGCGACGGGCAGGCCCTGCGTGCGATACGACGCGACGAGCGGCAGCGCGGGGAATTCGGGTTCGACGTCGAGCAGTTCGAGCGCGCCTTCCTGCAGTTCGCGCCCGATGATCGCGGGCGGCAGCGCGGCCACGCCGAAGCCGTCGGCGACGAGCCGGATCATCGCGGCGACCGACGTGATGCAGTTGATGCTGGCCGGCCGTTCGACGGCCGCGAACAGCCGCTCGATCGTTGCGTGAGGCCCCGAATGTCGCGAGAAGCTGATGATCGGATACGCGGCAAGCCGCGCGATGTCGAGCCGTTCGCCGCCGAGCCCGAGGCGCGGGCTCGCCGCCCAGCGCACCGGGAATTCGCACAGCGGCAGGTTCGTGAAGTCGGGGCCCGGGACCGGGTCGGTCTGCAGGATCAGGTCGACGCCGTCGGTGCTCAACAGGCGAATCAAGTGCAGCGTCGTATCGCTGGTGATTTCGACGTCGAGGCGCGGATAGCGTTCGCGCAATTGCGCCATCAGCGCCGGAAACCAGCTGTGAACGATCGATTCGATCACGCCGATCCGGATCAGGCCCGCGTCGCTCGCCGCGTCGATGTCGCGCCGCATCTCGCTGTCGAGCCGCACGATTCGCTCCGCGTAAGCGAGCATGCGCCGCCCCGCGGGCGTGAGCGTGGCCGAGCGCGTGTTGCGGTCGAACAGACGCACGTCGAACGCCTCTTCGAGCGACGCGATGCGGCTCGACACGGCCGCCTGCGTCGTGTGCAGTTTCTCGGCCGTGAGCCGGAAGTTCTCCAGCTTCGCGAGCCAGACGAAGGTTTCAAGAAACCGGATGTTCATCGAATTCCGAGCGGTGAGGCAGTGCCGCGCGGGGGCGGCGGGATCGGTCGATGTTAGCGGATTTCCGGGGCGTGAACGCGCGCCGTGCGTGCCGGGGCGGGGGGCGGGCGTTCGAGTGCCGGAAGACGCGCGCCCGACCGTGTGCGGCCGCCCGCAACGCGGTGTCACGTGGGCTTCGTGTCTTCAGGCATCACAGCTTGTCGAACGCGAGCGTCGGCACATCGACGACCATCGCGCCGCCGTCAGCCACGAGCGTCGCGCCGGTCACGAACGACGCGTCGGGCGAGGCCAGGAACGCGCACACGGCCGCGATCTCGTCCGGATCGGCCGCGCGCCGCAGCGGCACGTCGGCACTGACGCGCGCATAGGCGCCGTCGAGCGTGTCGCCGTGAGCGGACATCAGCGGCGCCATTTCCGCATCGGCCATCGGCGTGCGGACCCAGCCCGGGCACACCGCATTCGCGCGCACGCCGTGCGGCCCGTAGTCGCGTGCGAGCGAACGCGCGAGCCCGAGCAGTGCATGCTTGCCGACCGTATAGCCGCATACGCCGGGCCCGGCCGCGAGCGCCGCGATCGACGCGACCAGCACGATGCTGCCGCGCCGCGCGATCAGGTCGGGCAGGCACGCGCGTGCGCTGACGAACGCCGTGTCGAGGTTCGCATGCATCGCGTCGCGCCATTGCGCGTCGTCGGTTTCGTCCGCGCGGCCGAGACCGTGGCCGCCCGCGCATGCGACGAGCGCATCGACGGGGCCGAACCGTGCAGCGATCTCAGGCAGGAAACGCGCCCAGTCGGCCGTGCTCGCGGCGTCGCCGGCGAGCGCGAGACCGCCCGTCTCGGCGGCGAGCGCGTCGAGCGGCGCCCGACGCCGCCCGATCAGCGCGACGCGATCGCCGCGGGCGGCGAAGCGGCGCGCGCACGCGGCGCCGATGCCGGTGCCTGCGCCGGTGATCGCGATCGTACGGGGTTGCGGGTGCGTCATGTCGTTCTCCGGAAGGTGTCGTTTCCGGTCACTTTAGGTGGTGCCGACGCACGCCGGTATCCGCCGAAAGGATGAACGCATACCGGCCGGACGGGCGAGGGCGGTATCGCGCACCGGGCGGACCGGCCGGATCGCGGTCATTTTGCAAAAGCTGACGATGTCCGGCGCCGAATCGCTCTATCCTCCGTATTTTTGCGATGCGTCGCAAAAGCCCGGCAAAATGGCGCGGGCGCGCCCGCCCATCAGTGCGGGGCGCGACGGCCGCCCGATTCCGTCGTGCAAGCGGAGCGGCAGGCGGCAAGATCGGCGTGCGCATGCGACCGATACGGATACATCAGCTCTGCCGATGGCGCAGGGCGCGATGGCTGATCGCCCGGTCGCGCATTGCGCGGCCGGACCATCGACAGGAACAGGGAGGGGCCGGCAATGAGGCTGGACGACGAAAGAGAAAGCGTGAACGTCGAGGATCGACGCGGCGGTGGCGGGTTCGGCGGCGGGCGCGCGACGATCGGCATCGGCACGATCGTGGTCGCGCTGGCTGCATCGTATTTTTTCGGGATCGACCCGCGCGTCGTGCTCGAAGGCGCGTCGGCGCTGCAGGGCCGGCAGCAGCAGGCCCAGCCCGCGCCTACGCAGCACCAGGGCGCACCGGCGAACGATCCCGGCGCGGTGTTCACGCGCAAGGTGCTCGGCAATATCGAGCGCACGTGGACGGGCGTCTTCAACACCCAGTTGCATGCGCAGTACCAACCGCCGAAGCTCGTGATGTTCACGAACTCGACGCCGACCGCGTGCGGCACCGGCCAGACCGCGATGGGGCCGTTCTACTGTCCGGGCGACCACAACGTGTACATCGATCTCGGCTTCTACGACGAACTGCGCAAGCGGTTCGGCGCGGGTGGCGATTTCGCGCAGGCCTACGTGGTCGCACACGAAGTCGGCCATCATGTGCAGAACCTGCTCGGCATTTCCGACAAGGTCGATGCCGCGCGCCGCCGTTCGAGCGAAGCGCGCTCGAACGCGCTGTCGGTGCGGATGGAACTGCAGGCCGACTGCTTCGCCGGCGTGTGGGCGAACAACGCGCAGCGCGCGAACCAGCGGCTGATGGAGCCAGGTGATTTCGAGCAGGGGCTGAAGGCGGCCGCCGCGATCGGCGACGATCGGCTGCAGCAGCAAGGCCAGGGCTACGTCGTGCCGGAGAGCTTCACGCACGGCACCAGCGAGCAGCGTGTGTACTGGCTGCGGCGCGGGATGGAATCGGGCGAAGTGAGCGCCTGCGACACGTTCGCCGCGAACGCGCACTGAGATTCACAGACAGGGCGGGGCGCGCATGGTGCCGCGCCTTCGTTTCGAGGCCGCCCGCGCGGCCGCTCCGGAAACCTCGCCGATCGTTCCGATCGCGCTCGATCGGCGTGCGCGATGTTCCGCGCCGTCTTCGACGTCCATGCTCGGTCCTGCGGCTCACGGCGCATGCCTTCCCGACGCGGATTCCGTCGTCGGGAGACGGCCGGTGCGTGCGATGTCTCGCGCCACCCTCGACGGCCATCGTCGACCGCAGGGCTCGCGGCGCATGATGTCCTGACGTCGATTCGGTTGTCGCAACACGGCCGGCGCGTCCGCCATCCAGCACCAGCAGACGAATTGCCGATTTGTGCTCACTGGCCCATTTTCGGCGCCGGTAGGCTGGCCCGAACTTCGACGCGTGCGGCCGCCGGCCGCTCCCATCATGCCGACCTCATCCGTTCCCGCCGATCACGAAGCCGCCGACTGGCAGCGCGCGCTGCGCGCGTGCGTCGATGCGTTCGACGCGTTTGCGAGCCCGTCCGCGATCGTGTTCTACCGGCTCGACCTGAGCGGAGAGCCGGCCGATTTCGAGCTGTTCGGCATGCCCGAGTCGATGCATCGCACCTACATCGCGCGCTACCGGATGCTCGATCCGCTGCACCCGTCGCGCTGCGCGGCAGGCGCTCACGCGGTCGTGACGCTCGCTTCCCAATTGCCTGAGGAAAGACGCGATGCGTCCGCATACTGGACCCGTTTCCTGCGGCGCCACGATGTTGCCGACGTCGTCGAGATCTGGCTGCGCGACGACGCGGGCCGGACGATCGGCGCGTTTTCGCTGCTGCGCTTCGGGAAGGGCGTAGCGGGCGGTGGCGTCGGCAACGGCACGGCGGGCCGGTTCGCGCCGGGCGAGATCGACGCGCTGGCACGGCTGCAGCCAGTTGCCGAAGCCGCGCTGAGCCCGTTGCTGCGCGCACGGCGCGGGATTCACCGGATCGATTGCGAGGCGCGGCTGACTTACCGCGAGGAGCAAATCGCCCGCCTCGTACGCGACGGCCGCTCGAACAAGGAGATCGCGCGCGATCTCGCGCTCGGCCAGCCGACCGTCAAGACGCATCTGATGCGGATGTACCGCAAGCTCGGCGTGTCGAACCGCACCGAGCTGGTCGGCACGTTGTTCCTGTAGTTTTTCCGCATCCGCACCCGCGTGCATCCCGCGCGATTCATCTGACGATAGCGCGGCGCTCGGTCGCCTTCATTCCCCGTTCCCGACTCACCCGCGTTTCGATCCCCCGCGCGCTTGCCAATTTGCGCTCACGGGGCGCGATCCCTCGTCGATACAGTGGTTCGACACCCGCATGCCGGAGCGCACGCGGCCCAGCCACGACAATCATCGAGACGCCCATGAGCACCACACACTTCGTCGCGGTCAGCGACACCGTGCGCACCTTCGTCGCACGCGATTTCGGCCTTTTCATCGACGGCGCCATGCAGCCCGCGCACGCGGCCGCGCGACTCGACGTGTACGACCCGGCGACGGGCGAGCGGCTCGCGACGGTCGCGGATGCCGACGCGCACGACGTCGAGCGCGCGGTCGCCAGCGCGAAGCATGCGTTCGACACCCGCGTGTGGAGCGGGCTGCGCCCGGCCGACCGCGAGCGCATCCTGCTGAAGCTCGCCGACCTGATCGAAGCCGATGCCGAAACGCTCGCGCAGCTCGAAACGCTGAACCAGGGCAAGTCGATCCACGTGTCGCGCGCGATCGAGGTCGGCGCGAGCGTCGAATACGTGCGCTACATGGCCGGCTGGGCGACCAAGATCACCGGCCAGACGCTCGACGTGTCGATCCCGTTCCCGCCCGGCGCGCGCTATACGGCCTATACGCGCAAGGAGCCGGTCGGCGTGGTCGCCGCGATCGTGCCGTGGAATTTCCCGCTGATGATCGCCGTGTGGAAGCTGATCCCGGCACTCGCGGCCGGCTGCACGATCGTGCTGAAGCCGTCGCCGGAAACGCCGCTCACCGCGCTGCGCCTCGCCGAACTCGCCCTCGACGCCGGCGTGCCGCCCGGCGTGTTCAACGTCGTCACCGGCGGGCGCACGTGCGGCGCCGCACTTTCGAGCCACCCGTCGATCGCGAAGATCTCGTTTACGGGTTCGACCGCGACCGGCAAGCAGGTTGGCGCGGCGGCCGTGCAGAACATGACGCGCTTCTCGCTCGAACTCGGCGGCAAGAACCCGATCGTGATGCTCGACGACGTCGACGTCGCGCAGGCGCTCGACGGCGTCGCCGCCGGCGCGTTCTTCAACCAGGGGCAGGTGTGCGCGGCCGCGTCGCGCATCTACGTGCATCGCAGCAAGTTCGCGCAACTCGCGGACGGCCTCGCGGGCGTCGCGCAGTCGATGAAGCTCGGCGCGGGCCTCGACACCACCGCGCAGATCAACCCGCTCGTCTCCGCGCACCATCGCGACAAGGTCGTCCAGCACATCGAGGGGGCGCGCCGCGCGGGCCTCACGTTCCTCTCGGGCGGCACGCCGGCCGACGACCTGCCCGGCTACTACGTGAAGCCTGCCGTGATCGCCGATCCGCATCCCGACAGCGCGATCGTGCGCGACGAGGTGTTCGGCCCGGTGATCGTCGTCGTGCCGTTCGACGATGCGGCCGACGCCGTGCGTCTCGCGAACGCGTCGCCGTACGGCCTCGCCGCGAGCATCTGGAGCAACGATCTGAAGCGCGTGATGAATCTCGTGCCGCAGATCGAGGCCGGCACCGTGTGGGTGAACTGTCACATTCCGCTCGACCCGTCGATGCCGTTCGGCGGCTACAAGCAGTCGGGCATCGGCCGCGAGTTCGGCCAGTACGCGATCGAAGGCTTCACCGAAACCAAATCCGTGTGCATCGCGCACTGACGCGCGGCATCCGTTCCGCCCCCCCCCCCCGAAAACCTCGAACCCCGATCCTCGAACGCGAGCGATCGCGGTTCAAACGATCCGAAAGTGGAGACTGCAATGAGCTACAACGAAGCGAAGTTCTGGCACCCGATGCTGCACCCGAACGAAATGAAACAGCGCAAGCCGATCCGCATCGTGCGCGGCGACGGCTGCTACGTGTTCGACGAAACCGGCAAGCAGTTGGTCGATGGCGTCGCGGGTCTGTGGAACGTGAACGTCGGGCACAACCGCCAGGAAGTGAAGGATGCGATCGTGCGCCAGCTCGATGAACTCGAATACTTCCAGCTGTTCGACGGCATCTCGCATCCGCGCGCGGAAGAGCTGTCGAAGAAGCTGATCGACATGCTGGAGCCTGAAGGAATGCGCCGCGTGCTGTACAGCTCGGGCGGCTCCGACTCGATCGAGACCGCGCTGAAGATCGCACGCCAGTACTGGAAGGTGCGCGGCCAGGCCGATCGCACGAAGTTCATCTCGCTGAAGCAGGGCTATCACGGCACGCACTTCGGCGGCGCATCGGTGAACGGCAACACGGTGTTCCGCCGCAACTACGAACCGAACCTGCCCGGCTGCTTCCACGTCGAGACGCCGTGGCTGTACCGCAATCCGTTCACGCAGGATCCGGAGGAACTCGGCCGGATCTGCGCGGAAATGCTGGAGCGCGAGATCCAGTTCCAGAGCCCCGACACGGTCGCCGCGTTCATCGCCGAGCCGGTGCAGGGCGCGGGCGGCGTGATCGTGCCGCCGGCCAACTACTGGCCGCTCGTGCGCGAGGTGTGCGATCGCTACGGCGTGCTGCTGATCGCCGACGAAGTCGTGACGGGCTTCGGCCGCAGCGGCAGCATGTTCGGCAGTCGCGGCTGGGGCGTGCGCCCGGACATCATGTGTCTCGCGAAAGGGATCTCGTCCGGTTACGTGCCGCTCGGCGCGACGGCCGTGAACGCGCGGATCGAGGATGCGTTCGCCGCGAACGCGGACTTTGGCGGCGCGATCATGCACGGCTACACGTACGCCGGCCACCCGGTTGCCTGCGCGGCCGCGATCGCGAGCCTCGACATCGTCGTGAAGGAAGACCTGCCGGCGAACGCGGCGAAGCAGGGCGCGTATCTGCTTGAAGCGCTGCAGTCGTTCCCCGAACGCTTCGCGGCGGTCGGCGAGGTGCGCGGCAAGGGGCTGATGCTCGCGCTCGACCTCGTCGCGAACAAGCAGACCCGCGAGCCGATCGACCCACTGTCGGGCTACGCGAACGCCGTCGCGGAAGTGGCGCGCGAGCATGGCGTGCTGGTGCGCCCGGTCGGCACGAAGATCATCCTGTCGCCGCCGCTCGTGATCCAGCGCGAGCAGCTCGACCGGATCGTCGACGCGCTCGCGGCGGGCTTCGAGGCCGTGCCATTCGCGTGAGGCCGTAAAGCGGGAATCGCGTGACGCCGAACCGGCGGTGGAGGGCGGGATAACCCGTTCTCCACCGCCGGTTTGCCGATTTGCGCTATGACCGGATTATTTTGCCTGCGTATTTTTTCGACATCGGATCCGGATTGGATCGACTGGGGCTCCGGTGGCGACGTGCTTATGCGCCGCCCCGGGCCGACCGCGAAGCACGGAACGGAGCGGGCGCCGCAGCGCCGGCTCCGCCCAAAAAGGGAAGGAGACGAACATGTCGGGATGGTCTGGAGTGACCGGCGCCGCGGGCGATACGCCCGCCGGCAAGTCGGCTGAAGCAGGCGGCGGCACGGTGCTGAAGGCGGGCGCGGTCGGTTTTCCGACCGCGCTGGCGAGCGCCGTCGGCCTCATCATGGCGAGCCCGGTGATTCTCACCGCGACGTCGGGCTTCGGAATGGGCGGCTGGGCGTTCGCGGTCGCGATGATCATCGCGTTCGTGATGATGCAGGCGCAGGCGACCACCTTCTCCGAAGCCGCCGCGATGCTGCCCACGGCCGGCTCGGTTTACGATTACCTGTCGTGCGGGCTCGGCCGCTTCTGGGCGATCACCGGCACGATTTCCGCGTATTTCCTCGTGCACGTGTTCGCCGGCACGGCGGAGACGATCCTGAGCGGCATCATGGCGCTCGTCAACTTCGAATCGCTGAACGCCGCGTTCGAGAAGCACAACAGTTCCTGGCTCGTCGGCGTCGGCCTCGTCGTCACCTTCGCGATCACCAACATCATCGGCATCAAGGTGTTCAGCAAGCTCGAGATCGTGCTGACGGCCGGCATGTGGCTGTCGCTGATGATCTTCGGCATTCTCGGCCTCGCGGCCGCGCCGGCCGTGCATCTCGACGGCTGGTTCGGCGGCTCGGAAGTCGGCACGTCGGTGCCGGCGGTGCTGTCGCTGGTCGGGATGGCGATGTTCATGTTCGTCGGCTGCGAGTTCGTCACGCCGCTCGCGCCGGAAATGAAGTCCCCCGGTCGCACGATCCCGCGCGCGATGGCGCTCGGCCTCGTCGGCGTCGCGATCTGCATGTTCCTGTACGGCGCGGCAATCCGCCGCCAGGTCGCGAACGTGCCGGTGAGCCCGGACGGCCTCACGCACCTGCTCGACACGCCGGGCGCGATCCCCGCGTTCGCGCTGCAGGTGCTGGGGCCCTTCGGCCGCGTGTGGTTCGGTATCGCGTTCCTGTGCGCGGGCGCCGCGACGATCAACACGCTGATGGCCGGGCTGCCGCGCATCCTGTACGGAATGGCGATCGACGGCGCGCTGCCGCGCTGCTTCGCGTATCTGCATCCGCGCTTCAAGACGCCGGTGGTCGGCATCGTCGCGTCGGCGATCGTGCCGATCTTCCATGCGTGGCTGATCAACGGCAACCTCGACAGTATCCTGCACCTCGTGCTCGCCGCGACCTGCGCGTGGGGCACCGCGTATCTGCTCGTCACCGCGTCGGTCGTGATGCTGCGCATCCGTCGCCCGGATCTGCCGCGTCCGTATCGTTCGCCGCTGTTCCCGCTGCCGCAGATCGTGTCGAGCGTCGGTATCGTGCTCGCGATCTGGTACATCACGCCACCCGGCATGAACGCGCGCGACATCTACGTGCCGTTCGGCGCGATGCTCGGGCTCACCGCGCTGTACGCGCTGTTCTGGACGGTGGTCGTGCAGCGCCGGCATCCGTTCAAACCGGTGCCGGTCGAGGAAGTGCTGCGCAACGAGCACGTCGCGTCGTGAGGCTCGCATTCATCCGATGGCGCGCGGCGCCCGACACGCCGCCGCCCGGCCACCGGCCCGGCGCGATCGCCGCGCGCGTGCTGGCGGACCTCGGTGCGGTGCGCGATGCGCACCGCGGCGCTGCCGAACCGCTGGCCCGGCTGCCGAACGGCGTGCGCGTGAGCATCGAGGAACGCGTCGACCGTCAGTTCCTGATGCATACGGTCAGCGTGCAGGTGTCGATCAGTGCCGACGGCCCGCCCGCGCAGGGCCATGCGCGCGTGCTGCAGACGGGCTGGCTGCGGCGCACCGGCATCGCGGCCGCGCCTGCGCCGGGATGCGACCCCGGATTCGTGAGGGCGGTGGCCGCGCTCGTCGCCGATTCGTCACTTGCCGATGCGCTACGCCCGCTGCACCTGACCGAATGCGGAATCGCCGCGCGCGACGGGCGCTGGACGCTCGCCGTCGTGCCGTTCGGCGGCAGCGAGATCGTGAACCGGATGCCGTCGTTTCGGCGCTATGTCCGCCTGACCGGCGAGCAGGCCACCGAGCTGTCGGTGGCCTGCCTTGCATTCGAAACTGCACTACGCGGAATTTTGCGGGGGTAAGCTATGCCGCTGCGCGCCGTGCGGGCGCAACGCGGATTCAGGGTTTCACCGGAGATGCCGATGCTGTTCCAGTCACGCTCACACGAAGACGTGCATGACCACGGGCTCGCGATCGCGGGTTGGCATCAGGTCTACCGCCAGATGACGCCGGGCCGGTTCAGAGGCACCGTCACGCAGGTGCTGTACGACGAGTTCCATTTCTTCCGCGAGACGACCAACCGGCGTGTCGCGCAAACCGGCGTTGCGCCGGCCGGGCGTACGTCGCTCGCGGTGCCGCTGTCGATGCCGCTCGCCGGCACGTTCCAGGGCCAGCCGGTCGACGGCTATGCGCTGCTCGCGCTGCGCGCCGGCGAGGATTTCGAATTCCACACGCCGGAAGGGATGGGGCTCGTCGGGATCAGCGCCGCGTCGGACATGATCGACGAGCTGTGCGAAGCCGAGTTCGGCGCGGCCGGCGCGCGCAAGCTGCGGCACGTCACGCGGCTGTCGGACGCGCAAGGCGTCGCGCTCGGCGCGCGGCTGTCGTCGCTGATCGACGACGCCCAGCGCAACCCCGGCTGCCTCGAATATGCGGCCACCCGCAAGATGTTCCGCGACGCGATGCTCGGCATGTTCCTCGATGCGCTCGACCAGGGCATCGGCGCCGAGCGCCGCGACATCACGCACGCGACCTACAGCGATATCGTCAGCCGTTGCGAGAAACACCTGCGCGACCGGCCCGAGGAACCCGTCACCGTGCTCGAACTGTGCCGCGCGCTGCGCTGCAGCCGCCGCACCCTGCAGACGAGCTTCCAGCGCGTCGCCGACGTCACGCCCGTTGGCTATCTGCGCACGATCCGGCTGAATGCGGTGCGGCGCCTGCTGCGCACGACCTCGGCACAGCAACTCGGCGTCGGCGAGGCCGCCGCGAGCTGGGGCTTCACGCATCTTGGCTATTTCGCACGCGAGTATCGCGACCTGTTCGGCGAGTTGCCGTCGCAGACCCTGCGTCCCGAATGACGTTTGCGCATCGCGCCGGTTTTGCCGGGCGCGGTCGCGTGTCGCCCGTTCGCTTCATCATTTGCTGATTTGGGATAGGGGTCCCGAATTTTCGCTGGATAGAGTCCTGTCACCCATATCGACAACACCATCGATCTGCACTGCGAATCGATGACATCAGAGGGGCGGGACATGAAGATCGGAAGAAGACTGGCCGCGGCCGCGGCCGCGCTGGGCTGCATGAACGCACACGCGCAAACATCGGGCAGCGTGACGCTGTACGGCACCGTGGACACAGGCATCATCTATTCGACGAACCAGCAGTTCACGCGCGCCGACGGCAGCACCGGCAGCGGCCACGCATGGCAGATGGGCGGCGGCAACCTCGTGCCGTCCCGCTTCGGATTTCAGGGCGCCGAGCCGCTCGGCGGCGGGCTCGACGCGGTGTTTTCGCTCGAGCAGCAATTCCTGTCCGCGAACGGGCAGGCGCTGCAGGGCGGCACCGCGTTCAGCCGGCAGGCGTGGGTCGGGCTGCGCCAGGATTCGATCGGCACGCTCGGCCTCGGCCGCCAGTACGATTCGTACACGGACATGCTCGGCGCATACGTATCGAGCAACAACTGGGCGACGCCGTACGGCTCGCATCTCGGCGACGTCGACAACCTGAACGCCGCGTTCAACTTCAACAACGCGGTGAAGTTCACCAGCGCCGACTTCAACGGCCTGACGTTCGGCGGCACGTTCAGCTTCGGCGGGCAGGCCGGCGACTTTTCCGCGAAGCGCGGCTATGCGGTCGCCGCGACCTACACGCGTGCGCCGGTCGCGTTCTCGGTCGGCTATCTCGACCTGCACCAGCCGCTCGACGCCGCGCTCGGCGGCGCGAGCGGCTATATCGGCGACTTCGCGTGCAGCAATCCGGGCGCGATGTACTGCCTGCTCCAGGACGCCGGCTCGATGCGTGCGTTCGGCGCGGGCGGCTCGGTGACGCTCGGCGCGGCGACGGTCGCACTGACCTACACGCACACGCGCCTCGGCGACAGCCGCTATTTCTCGACCGACGCGCAGCCGCGCAAGCAGGCGTTCACGTTCGACATCGGCGAGCTGAACGTCACGTACATGTTCACGCCCGCGCTGCAGGGCGGCGTCGCATACATCTTCAATGCCGCGCACACGGACGGGCGCGGCACGACGCGCTTCCATCAGGTCAACGTCGGCACGAACTACAGCCTGTCGAAGCGCACCGCGCTGTATGCGGTCGCGATCGGCCAGATCTCGAGCGGCACGGGGCTCGGCACCGACGCGAACGGCAATGCGGTGAACTACGCGCAGATTCCGGTGCTCGCGAACAGCAATTCGAGCCGGCAGCTGGCGGTGATGGCCGGGATTCGCGTGAACTTCTGACGGCGCGCACGTGGCGAGGCGGTCGGGGCGGCCGGCTGCGATGGCCGGCCGGTTCCGCCGCGTGCCACAAATTCTTAACGATCGACGTGAACAATGGCGTTCGCTTCAGGACGCCCGAAGCGTCGCCCGTGTTGCACACGTGTGCAACGCGAGGCCGACCCGCCACCACGCCGATCGAGAGAGACCACATGACCCTGCTGAGCCGCCTGCGCGCGCTGTCCGCCGCCGTTGCGCTGTCCCTTGCCGCCTCGCACGCCTTCGCGGCGGATCTCATCATCGCGGGCCGCGACGACATCTATGGCAAGGGGCTCGCCGACGCCGTCGCCGGCTTCACCAAGCTGCATCCGGGCACCGACATCGAGCTGCTCAAGCTGCCGAACGCGAACCTGTACCAGAAGCTGAAGCTGTCGATGCGCGAAGGAACCGGCACGTACGACCTCGTGATGATGGACGACACGTGGGCGCCCGAATTCATCGGCAACGGCTGGCTGAAGCCGCTGCCGGCATCGCTCGCGGACGCCGATCTCGTGCCGTCGGCAGTCGCGCTGGGCCGCAACTCGGCGGGCGCGCTGTACGCGCTGCCGATCGTCGGCAACGTCGAGATGTTCGCGTACCGGAAGGACCTGCTCGCGAAATACAAGCTGCAGCCGCCGCGCAACTGGGACGACGTGCTGAAGATCGCGCAGACCGTCGGTGGCGCGGACAAGAGCGTGTCGGGCGTCGTGTTCCGCGGCACCAAGGGCAACCCGGTCGTGACGGGCTTTCTGCCGATCCTGTGGGCCTATGGCGGCGACGTGTTCGACCGTGCCGGGAACGTGACGATCGATTCGCGCGAGTCGCAGGCCGCGCTGAAGACGTTCCTCGCGCTGAAGGCCTCCGCGCCGAAGGACGTCGACGTGTACGGCGCCGCCGAAGTGCGCGATGCGCTGCAGCGCGGCACGGCCGCGCAGTCGATCGAGGTGTGGCCGGCGTGGATTCCGGCGCTCGACGATCCGAAGCAGTCGCGCGTGGTCGGGCAGATCGCGTTGCAGCCGCCGCCCGGGCAGACGGCCGGCCCGGCGCCGATGCTCGGCATCTGGCAGATGGGGATTCCGAAGGACGCGCCGCACGCGAAGCTCGCGCAGGACTTCCTGGCCTACCTGAGTTCGCGCGACACGCAAACGCGCCTCGCCGGGATCGGCATTCCGCCGACGCGCCGCAGCGTGTTCGCCGATCCGGCGCTGGTGCGTCAGTACCGCTGGTATCCCGATCAGCTGAAGGCGCTCGAGGCCGGCCGTGCGCGGCCGCGCGTGAAGGACTGGCAGCAGGTCGAGAGCATTCTCGGCGACCAGCTGCAGCTCGCGCTGACCGGGCAGGCCGCGCCCGACGCCGCGCTGCGCCAGGCGCAGCAGAAGATCGCGCAGGCGATGGCCGCGGCGGGCAAGTGACGGCTTGCCGCCACGCTTCATCCGGAAGCCGCGCATGAAAGCCCTCGGCCGCAGCCTGCCGTTCGTCGCGCTGCTCGGACCCGCGCTCCTGGTGCTGGCCGCGCTCGCGCTGTACCCGGTCGCGCAGGTGCTGATCGACTCGTTCTGCCAGGTCGACTACACGGCAGGCCGCCGCGCATTCGCGGGGCTCGCGAACTATCGCGCGGTGCTCGGCGACGACGCGTTCGCGGCCGGCTTCGGCAACACGCTGCGCTTCACGATCGCGGCATCGCTCGTTGAAGTCGCGCTCGGCTTCGGTCTCGCGCTGCTGTTCGTGCGCGCGTTTCCGGGGCGGCGCATTGCGCTGCCGCTCGCGATCCTGCCGATGATGCTGTCCACGCTCGTGTGCTCGGCGATCTGGCGCAACTGGCTCAATTTCGACGGCTTCCTCAACGCGCTGCTCGCCGCGTTCGGCATGGAAGGCGTGCGCTGGCTGTCCGATCCGCATCTCGCGCTGTGGTCACTCGCGCTCGTCGACGTTTGGCAGTGGACGCCGATGGCGTTCCTGATCGTGCTGGCCGGGCTGCAATCGATCCCGCAGGAGCTGTACGAAGCCGCGCGCACCGACGGCGCGAGCGAGTGGCAGTGCCTGCGCGACATCACGCTGCCGCTCGCGGCGCCGCAGATCGGCCTCGCGCTGCTGCTGCGCTCGATCGACACGTTCAAGCTGTTCGACAAGGTCTATGCGCTCACGGGCGGCGGCCCCGGCAACGCGACGCAGACGCTGTCGACCTACATCTACGACACGGGCTTCCGCTTCTTCAACGTCGGGCCGGCGAGTGCCGCGTCGGTGCTGATGCTCGCGGCGTCCGCGCTGCTTGTTTCGGGGTACGTATGGCAGACGGTTCGCAATCGGCGCGCATGATGGCGCGACCCGCGGGCATCGCGCACGCACGAACGCGTGCCGCATTCGGTCGCGCAGTGCCGTGGATGCTGCGCGCCGCCGCGCTCGCGCTGTTGCTGCTGCCGTGCCTGTGGATGGCCGGCGCGGCGTTCATGCCGACGCTCGAGCGCCTCGATCATCCGCTGCGAATCTTGCCGGCCGCGCCGACGCTCGAGCATTTTGAGTCGGTCTGGTCGAACGGCATCGGCGCGCCGCTCGCCAATTCGCTGCTGGTCGGGTTCGGCACGACGCTGCTCGCGCTGACGCTCGCGCTTCCTGCCGCGTATGCGCTCGTGCGGCTGCGGTTTCCGGCCCGGCTCGACTTGCTGTTCCTGATGCTCGTGCTGGCATTGAAGCTGATGCCGCCGATCACGATCGCGGTGCCGCTGTTCGCACTCGCGAAGCGGCTGCATCTGCTCGATTCGACACTCGGGCTGATGCTCGCTTACCAGATCTACGCGCTGCCGATGGCGATCTGGATGCTGCTCGCGTTCGTGCGCGACGTGCCGGTCGAATACGAGGAGGCCGCGTGCATCGACGGTGCGGGGCTCGCGCGGCGGCTCGTGCAGATCGTGCTACCGCTGTGCGCGCCGGGGTTGATCGCGACGGCGATCTTCGTGTTCATCGCCGCCTGGAACGAGTTCCTGATCGCGCTGCTGTTCGTGTCGACGCCGAGCCGCTTCACGCTGCCGCTCGCAATCGCCGGCTACGTGACGGAGAACGGCATCGACTGGGGCGACCTGATGAGCGCGGGGTTGCTGGCGTCGCTGCCGACGCTGGCCGTGGCCGGCTACGTGCAACGCTACCTGCTGCGTGGCTTCGCGGGCGGACTGAAGTGACGCGACGAGTTATACGCAGCTGTGCCGGACCACGTGCGTAACCGGCACGACGCGCGTGCGCGATGCGCCGTCGAACGTCTGGATCCGGTCGGCGAGCAGGTCGACTGCCGCGTGCGCGAGACCTTGCGTGTCCTGGCGCAGTGTCGTGAGCCGATACGCGTCGTATTCGGCGGCGGGGATGTCGTCGAAGCCGATCACGCGCAGGTCGTCGGGCACGCGCAAGCCGAATGCGTCGCGGGCGGCGTCGATCACGCCGAGCGCGAGCAGGTCGGACGAGCAGAACACGCCGTCCGGGCGGTCGCCGGATGCGAACAGTTGCCGCGCGGCGTCGATGCCGCATGCATGTGTATCGGAGCGCGTATCGATCATGTTGACGAGTACCGCATCGAACGCGTCGCCGCGTTGCAGCGCCAGCGCGAACGCATCCGCACGTGCGCGTGCGCTGTAGCTCGCCGTGCGCGGCCCGACGAACGCGAGCCGGCGCGCGCCGGCCCGCACGAGCCGTTGCGCGGCATGGGCGGCGCCCGCCGCGTTGTCGCTGATGACGACATCCGCACCCGGCAGGTTCGCTTCGCGATTGATCATCACGACGGGAATCCGGTGATCGAGATACTGCCGCGCGACCGACAGCGGCGGCGACGCGGACGTCATCACGAGGCCCGCGATCCGGTAGCTGAGCAGCCGTTCGAGCGATTGCCGGACCTGGTGCGGATCATCCGCGTTGGTGACGAGCGGCGTGAACGCGCGCTGACCGAGCGCGGCCATCAGGTCCGACAGAAGCCGCGCGCGGAACGGATTCTCGAACCCGGCCGTCACGACGCCGATCATGCTGCTGCGCTGCGTGATCATGTCGCGCGCGATCAGGTTGACCTGGTAGCCGAGCGCACGCGCGGCCACCATCACGCGTTCGCGCGTTTCGGGTGCGATGCTCGCCGTCGGCGAGAACGCACGCGACACCGCCGAGCGCGACACGCCGGCCCGCACGGCGACATCCGATGCAGTCACCCACGTTTTTCTTTCCTTGTCACTCATCGATTCATGATCCCTTCGCGATACGAAGCTTCCACGCCGCTGGCCGACTGGATGTCGGCGCTCGACGACGCGCGGCCGCTGCATACGCTGACCCTACCGGGCAGCCATGACACCTGTGCGTATACGGTCGACGATCCGCTCGTGCGCACGCAGCGCGCACCGCTCGCCGCGCAGCTCGCGCACGGCGTGCGGCTGCTCGACATCCGCTGCCGGCACCGGTGCGATGCGTTCGACATCCATCACGGCGGGATCGCGCTCGGCATGTCGTTCGACGACGTGCTCGCGGACTGTACGCGTTTTCTCGATGCGCATCCGCGCGAATGCATCGTGATGTCGGTGAAGGACGAATGGCCCGCGCAGGCGTGCACGCGCGGTTTCGATGCGACGTTCGACGCGCATCGTGCGCGGCACCCGCGGTTGCGCTGGCATGCGGGCGGCGCGCTGCCGGCGCTCGGCGACGTGCGCGGCGCGGTGGTGTTGTTGAGGCGGTTCCGCAGCAGCCGGCCGCTGGGCATCGACCTGACCGCGTGGCCCGACAACGCGACCTTCACGATCGATCATCCCGATGCGGCGTTCGTGATCCAGGACGAATACCGTGTGCCCGTTGCCGGGTCGATCAACTACAAGTGGCGCGTCATCGATGCGCTGCTGACCGGCATGCCGTCGCCGGAAAGCGGCCGCTGGGCGATCAATTTCTGCAGCGGTACGGGGATGGGCGCGAATCCTTCGGTGGTCGCGCGCGGCGACGGCAGGGTGCAGGGGATTCAGGCGCGGCTCGCGGCGCGGTTGCGCGAGCAACGGGGTTCGTATGGCGCGATGCTGCTCGATTTCTGCGACGACGATGACTGGGCATTGGTGCGGGCGCTGGTCGAATGCAACGATCACGTGCGCGAGCCGGGTGACAGGCGCAGGCTGGCGGGGTGCTAGTGAAGACCGGCAGGGCGAGCGTTTGGTGGAAGGTTGGGTAACCGAAATCTTGCGCGTCGGTGCCGACACGTGGCCTGCGGCCCGCTGTACACCTGTGCCTGATTTTGCGTGGCGTGTGGCGGGACCTCCGCTTCCCGTGAAGATCGGCACGTTGCCGAATGTATGACGAGCGGTCCATGTTGCGAACCGAGGCCGATGGATAAGGTTGAACCGTTCGTGGCGGGCGCGGTTCGATCGAGTCCGTCGCGGATATCCGGATGTTTCTCAACTCGGCGCGAGGCAACGGGCACTGTGTGTTCGGCATCGCGCCGGCCCATGAACGTCGTCGTGGAAGGCAGCGCCTGCTTCGCCGCGAACTGTCCACGACGCAGGACTGCAAGGAGAGAGGTCATGGCAACGCTCGTCAACATCGTGAATGGCACCCCGAACGCGGTGCAGATTTGGGGCTTTCACGGCCCGTGCAACGTCAGGGACGTCGCAGCGGCATTGAATACCATCGCGTCGGGATTGAGCGGTGACGGTCACACGATTCACATCATGTCGGGAACGCACGGCTATTGCGCGGGGCAGGTCGGTGCAGTCGCCACGCGCGATCAGCGATTCGCCGCGGAAGACCGGGCGCTGGCATCGCCGAAGACGAAGGACAACAAGCCGGTCGCGGTTGCGGTACACGACTTCAATACGGCGAAGCTGCCCGCGCCGGATTACGTGACGGCAGCGATGGCGAAGCTGAACGGCGACATGCGCGCGATCGTGCAGGGCGACCCGGGCACCGCGACGTTCCTGCTCGCGTATTGCTGCAGCGCCGGGACACCGTAACGCGCTGTTGTGCGCTGACGGGCGGACGCGGCGGTCCGCCCCGTTTCGCAACGACGAGACGTCGTGCGGATGCGCGTGCGGCCGTGCCGTTCAGCGCGTCGCGATCGCCACCGCCGCACCGGCCATCGCCGTCGCGCTCGTGCGGTTCGCGATCCGCTTCGCGCGTGCCGACGTGAGGAACGCACGCGCACGCGAAGCGAGCAGCGACCAGAAGCAGTCGGCCAGGATCAGGACCGCGAGCATCGTGCCGACGAGCTCGGTCCACGCGAGGACACCGACATGCGTCAGGTCGACGATCGTCGGCAACAGCGCGAGATAGAAGAGCATGATCTTCGGATTGCCGAGCGTGACCAGCGTGCCCGCGACGAACATGCGCCATGGCGACTGGCCGCGCGGCAGGTCGCCGGCCTTCGTGTCGGTCGGCGCGGTCCACATCTTCCACGCGAGAAACAGCAGGTACGCGACACCGAGCAGCTTCAGCACGAGCAGGCCCGTCGCGAACGTGCGCGCGAACGCGGACAGCCCGGCAACCGCCAGCGTGAGCCACAGCGCCTCGCCGATCCACATCGCCGCGAGGAACGGCAGCACGTCTCGCATACCGTTCGTCAGCACGCGCGCGACCAGCGCGGCGACGCTCGGGCCGGGCGTGCCGGCGGTGACGAGCAGGGCGATGGCGAACACGGCGAGCGCGGACAGCGTCATGACGGACCTCGTGGGCAGGGCGTTCGAAACGTATGAAGTTTCGATTATAGTGACGGCCGTTCCCGCCTGCCTACCTCGTCGTGATGACAGTATCGATCCGGATTCGTCCCGCCACGCGGGAAGACGCGGCCGCGATGGCCGCCGTGGAAGTGGCCGCCGCCCAGCGCTTTCGTGACATCGGCATGCCCGACATCGCCGAAGGCGAGCCGACCGATGCGGCCGACGTGCGCATGCGCATCGACGACGGTCGCGCGTATGTCGCGACGGACGAAGCGGGGACGTGCGTGGGCTTTGCGTTCTACCGGCTGCTCGATGCGCGGCGGCTTTATCTGGAGGAGCTGGATGTCGCGCCGTCGCACGCGGGGCAGCGGATCGGCGCGCGCCTGATCGAACGGATCATGACGCGCGCCGCGCAGGATGGCATCGCACAGGTCGTGCTGTCGACGTTCCGCGACGCGCCATGGAACGCGCCGTACTACGCGCGCCTGGGCTTCGACGTCATCGACGACGCATCGCTCGACGACACGCTGCGCGCGATTCGCGCGCATCACGTGGCACGCGGGCTCGACGAGACGCAGCGCGTGTTCATGCGCGCTCACGTGCGCGCATGAACGCGTCGCCGCCCGTCAGGCCGCGTCGCTGAGCGCCGGGTAGTCGGTGTAGCCCGTTTCGCCTTCGGCGTAGAACGTCTCCGGCACCGGCTTGTTCAGCGGTGCGCCGAGTTCGAGGCGGCGCGGCAGGTCCGGGTTCGCGATGAACAGCTTGCCCCACGCGATCGCGTCGGCGTGACCGCTCGCGAGCGTCTCCTGCGCCGATTCGAGCGTGAATTGCTCGTTTGCGATCAGCGGGCCGCCGAACGCCTCCTTCAGACGCGGGCTCAGTTGGTCGCCCGAATACGATTCACGCGTGAAGATGAACGCGATCTTGCGGCGGCCGAGTTCGCGCGCGACGTAACCGAACGTCGCGGCCGGGTCGGAATCGCCCATCGTATGCGCGTCGCCGCGCGGCGCGAGATGCACGCCGACACGGCCCGCACCCCACACGTCGATCGCCGCGTCGACCACTTCGAGCAGCAGGCGCGCGCGGTTCTCGATCGGGCCGCCGTACGCGTCGGTGCGGTGGTTGGTGCTGTCCTGCAGGAACTGGTCGAGCAGGTAGCCGTTCGCGCCGTGGATCTCGACGCCTTCGAAGCCGGCCTTCTTCGCGTTTTCGGCGCCCTTGCGGTACGCGGCGACGATGCCCGGAATTTCATCGAGTTCGAGCGCGCGCGGTGTCACGAACGGTCGCGGCGGCCGCACGAGGCTCACGTGACCGCCGGCGGCGATCGCGCTCGGCGCGACCGGCAGGTCGCCGTTCAAGAACACCGGGTCCGAAATCCGGCCGACGTGCCAGAGCTGCAGCACGATGCGGCCGCCGGCCGCGTGCACGGCCTGCGTCACGCGCTTCCAGCCTTCCACCTGCTCGTCGGACCAGATGCCCGGCGTGTCCGCGTAGCCGACGCCCTGCGGGGTGACCGAGGTTGCTTCGCTGATGATGAGGCCGGCCGACGCACGCTCGGCGTAATAGCGGGCCATCAGGTCGTTGGGCACGCGCGCGCTGCCTGCGCGGGCACGGGTGAGCGGCGCCATCACGACGCGGTTCGGCAGGGTCAGGTCGCCGAGGGTAACGGGATCGAACAGAGTGGGCATGGCAGATAACCTTTTCAGAAGGGCGGGATTACCGCCGCGTCGTGCGCGGCGTGCGGCCCGCATGGCCTGGGTCAGAGTTCACGGCGCAGGGCGTCGAGAAATGCATCGATGACGGCCTCGTTGCGCCGGAAGAACGCCCACTGGCCGATCCGCGTCGACGTCACGAGCCCCGCGCGCTGCAGCGTCGCGAGGTGCGCGGAGACGGTCGACTGCGACAGCCCGCAGCGCGCGTCGATCTGCCCGGCACAGACGCCGTGGTCGTACGGCAGCGTCTGCTCCGGGAAATGCGCGCCCGGCGTTTTCAGCCAGACGAGGATTTCCCGGCGCACGGGGTTCGAAAGCGCTTTCAGGATCGCGTCGATGTCGAGTTCGGTCGGCATGGAAGGGTGTGGTGTTTGGGGCGTTCGTCCGGAAAACCGGTGCAAATAGGTATCGTCGATGGGCGAATCATATATCGGAAAATTGCGATACGCATGAAGGCACTGATGCAAGTGGGGTTGTTCGTCGGTCGGAGCATCAGCGAATCACGCGCCCCCGTACTGCGCGAACAGCCAGCGGCGCATGGCCTCGAGCGCTTCCGAATGGGCATTGGCCTGCGGAAAGACGACGTAAAACCCGAGCGACATCGGAAACGAAAAATCGAACACGCGGCGCAGCCGGCCTTGCGCGATATCGCGTTCGACGAGCGGCTCGCTGGTCAGCGCGATGCCTTGACCCGCGACGGCGGCGTCGATGGCGAGCAGCGACTGGCTGAACCGCGGCCCTTTCGTAGGATCGGTCTGCCCCTTTCCGCCGAGCTTCTCGATGAACTCCGGCCACAGGTCGTGCGCGTCGTGCAACAGCGCATGCTTCGACAAGTCTGCGGGTGTGCGGATCGGCGGGCCGCTTTCGAGCAGTTTCGGGCTGGCGACGGCGAAGATGTCGAGCGGAAACAGCAATTCCGCGACCAGGCCGGCGGGGAACGCGGGCTTGCCGAGCCGGATCGCGATGTCGACGCCGTCGGCCCGGAACGACGCCAGGCGCTCATCGGCGATGACGCGAACCTCGATGTCGGGATGCAGGCGACCGAAATCCGACAGGCGCGGGATCAGCCACTTCGACGCGAACGACGGCGTCGTGCTGACCGTCAGGACCATGGGACGCTGGCCCAGTGCGTCCGTGGCATCGGCGATTATCTGCAGCGCGCGCTGGACCGACGAAAAGTACTCGAGCCCTTCGCGCGTCAGCGCCAGCCCCCTGGGCAGCCGCCGGAACAGCTGAATCTCCACGACGTCCTCCAGATGCCTGACCTGCTGCGCCACCGCGCCCTGGGTCACGCCGAGTTCGTCGGCGGCCAGCCGGAAATTGAGGTGGCGCGCGGCGGCCTCGAACGCGCGAAGCGCATTGAGCGGCGGGAGGCGACGGGTACGCGACAGAGCCTTCATGCAGTAGAAAATCTACAGTGTGTGTGGAGAAATCATCGTTCGACAAGGCGATTATAGAGTCCTAGAGTGGCGCTTCAGGACGACGATCGCGGCGTTGAGCCGACCTATTCGGGAGAACAGCATGACTGTAGAGAAAGTGGCATTGGTGACGGCGGCGGGCAAGGGCATGGGCGCCGCGATCGCGCGGGATCTTGCGAGCAACGGTTATCGCGTCTCGCTGATGTCGCCGTCCGGCAGCGCGGTCGAGCTTGCCGCGGAACTCGGCGGTTTGGGTATGGCGGGATCCGTCACCGACGACGCCGACATCGAGCGTTTCGTGAACGGGACGCTCGCGAAGTACGGCCGCATCGACGCGGTCGTCAACAACACCGGGCATCCGCCGAAGGGCGACCTGCTCGCCATCGAGGACGACAAGTGGCACGAAGGGCTCGACCTGATCGTGCTCAACGTCGTTCGCGTGCTGCGCCGGGTGACGCCCGTGTTCCTGAAGCAGGGCGGCGGCGCGGTGGTCAACATTTCGAGCTTCGCGGCCGACGCGCCCGAGCAGGCGATGCCGGTGTCGTCCGCGCTGCGTGCGGCGCTGAGTTCCGTCACGCGGCTGTACGCCGATCGGTATGCGAAGGACAACATCCGCATCAATTCGGTGCTGCCCGGCTTCATCGACAGCTGGCCGGCGACGCCCGAGATCGTCGCCCGCATTCCGGCCGGCCGCTTCGGCAGGACGCAGGAGATCGCGCAGACCGTGACGTTCCTGCTGTCGGAAGGCGCCGGCTACATCACCGGGCAGAACATTCGCGTCGACGGCGGGATCGTGCGCGCGCTGTAAGCGGAAGGCGGGGCGCGATGCCCGCGGCATCAGTTGTGCCGCTCGCCGATCCGGTTTTCTTCCGGACTCCAGACGCTGAGCCCTTCCGTCGGGTCCATCGGCAGATCCCAGGGCCGCGCGGCGATCGCCTGCATCGTCGCGTCGAACCCGGCCTGCCGGCGGGCCGCGATGCCGGCGGGTGTGAAATCGATGTCCTTCCACTGATCGTCGCCGTCGAGCCGGGGCGCCGCGAGCTTGATCACGTGCATCGTGGTCTGGCAGCCCCATGCGGCGAGTGCTTTCACATCGGCCGACGTGCGCTCCGCCTCCGGCAGCCGCATGACCAGTTCCCGGATCACGTGGCGCAGCCGGTGAATCTGCTGCTGCCGCGCGATGTTGCTGTCCGTGCGGCTCGCGTACTGGATGTCCTTCTGCCGCTCCGACACCTGCCAGATGCTTTGCGGCTCCGGCCCGACCGGATTCCACATCTGCACCGAGAAGATGATCGAGCTGCGACGCGGCGCGTCGTCCAGCACGACCTCGACCGGCGTATTCGAGTAGATGCCGCCGTCCCAGTAGGGCGTGCCGTCGACCCGCACGGCCGGGAACGCGGGCGGCAGCGCGCCCGAGCTCATCACATGATCGATGCCGAGCGGCCGGTCGCGCGAATCGAAATAACGCATCGTGCCCGTGCACGCGTTGACCGCGCCGACGGTCAGTCGTGGCCGGCCCGCGTTCAGCAGGTCGAGATCGACGAGCGACGCAAGCGTGTCGCGCAGCGGCTCGACCACGTAGTAAGACGCACGCTCGACGCCGACCCGCGCCAGCGGCCCGAGCCAGGCGGCGGGATTCGGCCGGAAGAATCCCGGGAGGCCCGCGCCGATGACCGCGAGTTCCGAGCCGATCTTGTCCCAGCTCGTCGGGAAGCCCGGCACGTTCACGGCGGGCCGTTCGGTGACGTGTCGCCAGAATTCGGCCATCCGTTGCGCGCGGTGTCCGGGCGCGTTGCCGGCGATCAGCGCCGCGTTGATCGCGCCGATCGACGTGCCGATGACCCAGTCGGGCTGAATGCCCGCCGCCTCCATCGCCTCGAATACGCCGAGCTGGTAGGCACCCAGCGCGCCGCCGCCCTGGAGCACGAGCACGACCTGGCCCGGCAGTTTCGGATGTGCGGGTTGACTTGCCGTCATCGCTTGCCTCGTGTTCGGTGACGGCCGGCGGGGGCCGGCCGGATGGAACCAGTGTAGGCGATCGTCGGGCCGCATCCGTGGCGTCGGATGTTCGCGGGGCGCTGCGGCGCGCCGCGTCATTCCACGGTGATGGTCTCCTTCATGTACGGATGAATCCCGCAGAACACCTTGTAGACCCCCGGCTTGTCGAAACGGAACGAGTAGGTCTCGTCCTGGTCGAGCGCTTTCGAGTGGAAGATGCCCGCGTCGTTGACGACGGTATGCGGCTCCGCGTCGAGGTTTTTCCACGTGACCGTCGTGCCGGCCTTGATCGTGGTCGACATCGGCGAAAACATGAAATTGTGGATCGTCACGAGTGGGCCGGCCGGGGTCTGCGCGAACGCGGCGAGCGGCGTGCCGACGGCGGCCGCGCTCAGGATCAGCGCGGCCGCCAGCGTCGAGGGCTTCAGGAAGGTCATGTCGGTCTCCTTGTGTATCGGTATCAGGCCAGCGTCGTGTCGTGCAGCGACGCAGCGACGGGATGGCCGGCGAAGTCGACGGTCGTCACGCCGAGCATCGCGGGCAGCCGGTCGCGCGGCACCGTGAGCGGCACCGGGCCCGGGCCGTTGCCGGCGGTCGGTTGCGGGAACGCGGTGGAGCGCGCGGTGTGGAACGTCACGTTGCCCTCGACCTTCGACACGATCTGGTGGATGTGCCCGTTCAACACGGTGACCGAGCCGAAGCGGCGCAGCAGCGCCATCGTCTGCGGCGCGTCGCCGGTGCCCCAGCCCCACGGCTCGTAGATGGTCCACATTGGCATGTGCGAGAACACGACGATCGGCGTGCTCGATGATTGCCCCTTCAGATCCTGCGCGAGCCACGCGAGCTGTTCGTCGCCGAAGCTGCCGAGCCCGTTGGGCTTGAAATGCATCACGTTGACGAGTGCGACGAAGTGCACGCCCGCGTGATCGAAGCTGTAGTAGCCACGGTTGTCGGAAGCCTTGCCGAACCGGCTGAAATATTCGGCGCCCGAGCCGTCGGTCACGTCGTGTTCGCCGGGCACCGTGTGCAACTCGGGCACGCGCAGCGCGGACAGCAGTTGCGACGCGTGGTCGAATTCTTCTGCCTTGGACAGGTGCGTGATGTCGCCGGTATGGATCGCGAGCGCGGGCGCGGCAGGCATCCCGTTCACCAGATCGATCGTCTGCCGCAGCGTGGCCGCGACGTCGGGATTCGCGTCCTTGTTGAAGCCGATGTGCGTGTCGCTGATCTGCACGAACAGCGGCCGGCCCGCATTCGCGGGGAGTGCGGCGCCGCTTTGCGCGAGCGCGAGATCGAACGGTGTCAGGATGCCGCCCGACAGCGTAAACAGCGTGCCGAGGCCGCCGAACGCCATGCATTGCAGGGCCTTGCGGCGCGACGGGCGGGTGGGGGTCGATGAAGACATGTAAGCCTCGCATTCGTATGACGGAACCGGACGGCCGGATCGTCCTGGAGTTAGCCGGCGCCTTCGCATTCCATACCGATGCGGCGACGGATTTATTCCCGCTTCTTTGCGAGGCCTGACGCGGCCGTTCGATGCTTGCGGATCGCTGTCGGAGCGCTGATGGATGGCCCGTCAATGTCCTGTAAGTGACACGTCACGTTTGCGTCATGTTCGCCCGATAGCCTGCGACACCGAATCATCTATCCGGAGCCCCTCATGCCGAATCCCGCGGCAACGGAAACCAGCGGTGCGGGCGGTCGGAGCACGCGCACCATCAGTCTCGCGTCGTTCTTTCCGATCGTTGCCTGCGGCATCGTCCACGTCGGCGCTCACCCGAGCGCGGATCCCGGTCTGGTCAAGGAAAGTTCGGTCCTGCCGATCGTGCTGCTCTTCGTCGCGCAGTCGGCGGCACTGTACTGGGCGCTCCACAAGCTGTTCTGAGCCGCGCCGGCCGATGCCATACCCGGCCGCGCGGCACGCGGCCGGTCCCATCGATTTTCAATTCGACCAAGACGCTACCGATGGATATCCGCTTCTTCAATCCGAATCGCACCGCCAACGCGTCCGCGTGGCGCGTGCTTCCCAACCGCTGGGATGCGGTCGCGTTTCCGCTGATGATCGGCATACTCGCGATGGCGATCGTCGGCTTTCACGAGACGATGGCGCCGATCGCGACCCTGCAGACGCAGAAGATCTCGCTCGATCCGTCGAACCTGCCCGAATACGCGTTGCGCACCACGCTGCGGATGCTCGCCGCGATGATCGCGTCGCTCGCGTTCACGCTGGTCTACGGCACGCTCGCCGCGAAAAGCCGCCGCGCCGGCATGGTGCTGATCCCGATCCTCGACATCCTGCAGTCGGTGCCGGTGCTCGGCTATATCTCGTTTACGGTCACGTTCTTCCTCGCGCTGTTCCCGGGCCGCGTGCTCGGGGCCGAGCTCGCGGCGATCTTCGCGATCTTCACGAGCCAGGCGTGGAACATGACGTTCAGCTTCTATCAGTCGCTGCGCACGGTGCCGCGCGACCTGAGCGAAGTGTCGCGCGGCTTCCACCTGACGTCGTGGCAGCGCTTCTGGAAGCTCGAGGTGCCGTTCTCGATGCCGGGGCTGATCTGGAACATGATGATGTCGATGTCGGGTGGCTGGTTCTTCGTCGTCGCGTCGGAGGCGATCACCGTCGGCAACCAGACCATCACGCTGCCCGGGATCGGCGCGTATCTCGCGCAAGCCATCTCGGACAAGAACATCGGCGCGGTCGGCTGGGTAATCGTTGCGATGTCGGTCGTGATCCTGGCCTATGACCAGTTCCTGTTCCGCCCGCTCGTCGCATGGGCCGACAAGTTCCGGATGGAGAACACCGCGTCGGGCGACGCGCCGCAATCCTGGCTGCTCGACATGATGCGCCGCACGCACCTGATTCATCAGTTGCTCGTGCCGGCCGGCTGGCTGCTGTCGCAGGCCGCGCGGATTCCGCTGCGCGTGCCGTCGTTCGGCGGTATCGGCGCGCGTGGCGCAGCGAGCCATCGCCCGTCGCGCATCGGCGACATCGTGTGGGGCGCATTCGTGATCGTGCTGACCGCGTACGTCGCGTGGCGCGTCGTCAGCTTCGTCGCGACCGGCGTGACGATGAGCGAGGTCGGCCACGTGCTGATGCTCGGGCTGATCACGCTGCTGCGCGTGATCGTGCTGATCGCGATCGCGTCCGTGATCTGGGTGCCGCTCGGCGTGCTGATCGGGCTGCGCCCCGCGCTGGCCGAGAAGATCCAGCCGCTCGCGCAATTCCTTGCGGCGTTCCCGGCGAACCTGCTGTTTCCGGTGTTCGTGATCGTGATCGTCCACTTCCATCTGAACGCGGACATCTGGCTGTCGCCGCTGATCGTGCTCGGCACGCAGTGGTACATCCTGTTCAACGTGATCGCCGGCGCGATGTCCTATCCGAACGACTACAAGGAAGCGACGAAGAATTTCCGCATCCGCGGCTGGCAGTGGTGGCGCCAGGCGATCCTGCCCGGCATCTTTCCGTATTACGTGACCGGCGCGATCACCGCATCGGGCGGCGCGTGGAACGCGAGCATCGTGTCCGAGTTCGTGCAGTGGGGCGACACGAAGGTCGTCGCGCACGGCCTCGGCTCGTATATCGCACAGACGACCGCCGCAGGCGACTTCCCGAAGATCATCCTGGGCATCGCGGTGATGTCCCTGTTCGTTACCCTGTTCAACCGCCTGCTGTGGCGTCCGATGTACGCCTATGCGGAATCCCGGCTCCGTCTCGATTGAGAGTAAGCGCGATGCAAAATTCGACCGTAATCAACGCCCCCGCCCAGACGTCCCAGCCGCTTCAGCCGCCGCGCCTCGGTGAGGAAATCCTGCGCGTGGATCACGTCTGCCGTGGCTTCAACAAGACGCAGGGCGAACTGCTCGTGCTCGACGACGCGAACCTGTCGCTGCGCGAAGGCGAGATCGTCGGGCTGCTCGGTCGTTCGGGCTCGGGCAAGTCCACGCTGCTGCGGATCATCGCGGGGCTGATCGAGCCGACCGGCGGTGAAGTGACCTACCTCGGCAAGCCGCTGACCGGCCCGGCCGAAGGCGTCGCAATGGTGTTCCAGACCTTCGCGCTGTTCCCGTGGCTCACCGTGCTGCAGAACGTGGAAGCCGGGCTGGAAGCGCTCGGCGTCGGCGCACGCGAGCGGCGCGAACGCGCGCTCGCCGCGATCGACCTGATCGGTCTCGACGGCTTCGAGAACGCCTACCCGCGTGAGCTGTCGGGCGGCATGCGTCAGCGCGTGGGCTTCGCGCGCGCGCTCGTCGTCGATCCGACGATCCTGCTGATGGACGAGCCGTTCTCGGCACTCGACGTGCTGACGGCCGAAACGCTGCGTACCGACCTGCTCGACCTGTGGACGCAAGGCCGGATGCCGATCAAGTCGGTGCTGATCGTCACGCACAACATCGAGGAAGCGGTGTTCATGTGCGACCGGATCCTCGTGCTGTCGTCGAACCCGGGTCGCGTGATCGCCGAGATCAAGGTGCCGTTCAAGCATCCGCGCAACCGGCTGGATCCCGATTTCCGCAAGCTCGTCGACGACATCTACGCGAAGATGACCGCGCGCCAGACCGGCGAGGCGACGAAGAAGGGGCTCGAGCTCGGCAGCTGGATGCCGCGCGTGTCCACCAACCTGATGGCCGGCCTGATCGAGACGCTCGCGATGGCGCCGTATCACGGTCGCGCCGACATGCCCGAAATCGCGCGCACGCTGCATCTGGAAGTGGACGAACTGTTTCCGATCGCTGAAGTGCTGCAGTACCTCGGTTTTGCGGACGTGCGCGAAGGCGACGTGTTCCTGACGCCGCCAGCGCGCGTGTTCGCGGAATTCGGCACGCAGGAGCGCAAGCTGATGTTCGCGGATCATCTGCTGAAGCACGTACCGCTCGCCGCGCGGATCAGGAAGGTGTTGAACGAGCGCCCCGGCCATCGCGCGCCGCGCGTGCGTTTCGAGCAGGAGCTGGAGGATTTCCTGTCGGATGACGCGGCGGAGGAAACGCTCGACGCGGTGATCGACTGGGGCCGTTACGGCGAAGTCTTCTCGTACAACGACAAGACCGAGGTGTTCAGTCTCGAGGATGTGGAGAGCTGAGATCCGTCGATGGGTAAGGCAGCCCTGGCTTTGATTTGACCGAGCGCCAGACATCGAGGCCAGCAACGGCTGCTTCGTACGATGCGCCTGAGTGAGTCGCTCAGGCGCGTCCGTCCGCGTATTCGCTGCCGAACGGCCAAAGGGAAAATACGTCCGGCCCGACAGCAATTCAACGACCTGTTGGTGCGGGCGGCGGTGTAGGCGATGGCGGGAACAACTATGCAACGCATGGCTCAACGAGCGGGAAGAATACCGGTGGCGGCCAGCCGCTCTACGTGAGCGAGAGCGATATCAGCAGCGCGACCGCGAAGCGCGTCATCAGTGCGTGCAACGTTACGATCACGGACGAGGCAAACCGGAAGCAGGATGGGGAGGGCGGGTGGCGGCGCCGGGCGCAGGCGTGTCGGCAAAGCTCGCAACGTCCGAACACGGCCCCAACCATCACTCCGGCAAATCCCACTGATTCGCCTCCTGTTCGACCCCACCCGTACTCAACCCTTCGATCTTCTCCATACGCTGCCGCGCGAGTTCAGGAAGCCGGTTCGTCACGCCGATCACGAGCGCTTCGGCGAGCGCGAGCGCGGGCACGTTCGTCTGCAGCATCGCGAACGGCCGCCCCTGGATCCGCAGCACGATCTCGGCGAACGCGCTGATCGGCGAGCGCCATTCGTCGGTGATCAGCAGCACGCGCACGCCGAGCTGGTGTGCGGCCTGCGCAAACCGGAGGCTGTCCTTCTGATAGCGACGAAAATCGAAAATGACGAGCACGTCGCCCGGTCCCATATCGGCCAGCGACACCGATGCGAGATTCACGTTCGGCTCGACGTACTGCACGTGCGGGCGCGCATAGGCGAGCGTGAACGAAAACAGCGACGCGAGCGGCGCCGTATAGCGGCCGCCGCCGCACAAAACGCGGATATCGGGATCGGCCAGCAACGCCACCGCGTCGTCGAATGCCGCCGCGTCGAGCCCGTCGATCGTCGTGGCGAGCGCTTGCGAGAGCCGCTGAAAGATCGCCGCATGGCTGTCGCGCATTCCGGATTCCGAGTGGAACGCATCCATTCGCGCGAGCGGCGAATTCATCGCGGTGTCGATCTCGTCGTACAGCGCCTGCTGGAACGACGAGTAGTTCGGAAAGCCGATCCGCACGACGAAGCGAAACACGGTCGGGTCGCTCACTTCGGCTTGCTTCGCGAAGCTCGCGATCGGCCCGAGCCCGAGGCTCGGATAGCGATCCAGCAGTGCATGCGCGACCTTCTGTTCCGACGGCGTGAAGCTATCCATCTGCGATAGCAGCAACGCCCTGATGCTTGTCCCCATCGGGCACCCCGACCTTCTCTTGGCTGAATGACAAACGGCAGACGTGCGTCTGCCGGCAACTCCACGCATGTTAGCCCATCGACACCGCGCGACACGCATGCGATCGAAGGTTAGGGGGACGCATCGCACCGCGCGTCGATCATTCATATATGTAATGAAACGAACATTCGGTGACCCGTATAAGCGTCGTATTTCGCGAAAAATTCAGTGATAACCCTAGGTTTTGACAGAGAAATGCCGATGCTATGATCGCGGCCTCACCGGAATGTATCGTTTGTTACATGCCGGATCAACAGCGCCGACCAGCCTCCGGGCCAGTCACGCATCCGGGCATGGCCCGGTTACTCGTCTGGAGGATCCCGTCATGAGGCGGCTCGTAGTACTCACCCTGTTGTCGGCGATGAGCGCATGCGCGCTCGCCGCGTCGGAACCCGCGGTGGAAGCGAAGAACGGCATGGTCGTGTCGTCGCAGCACTTCGCGTCGCAGATCGGCGTCGACATCCTGAAGGCGGGCGGCAACGCGGTGGACGCCGCAGTGGCAGTCGGCTACGCGCAAGCGGTGACCAATCCGTGCTGCGGCAACATCGGCGGCGGCGGCTTCATGACGCTGCATCTGGCCGACGGCCGCGACCGCTTCATCAACTTCCGCGAGACGGCGCCGGCCGCGGCATCGGCGAACATGTATCTCGATGCGAAGGGCGACGTGATTCCGGGCGACAGCCTGTACGGCTATCGCGCGGTCGGCGTGCCGGGCACGGTCGCGGGCCTCGACCTCGCGCAGCGCAAGTACGGCAAGCTGACGCGCAGGCAGGTGATGGAGCCGGCGATCCGGCTCGCGCGCGACGGCTTCGTACTGACGCGCGGCGATACGGACATCCTCGACACGACGATCGAGCGCTTCAGGAAGGATCCGGAAGCCGCGCGCATCTTCCTGCGTCCGGACGGCTCGCCGCTGCAGCCGGGCGACCGCCTGGTGCAGAAGGACCTGGCTCGCACGCTCGAGCGTATCGCGGAGCAGGGCCCCGAAGCGTTCTATCACGGCGAGATCCCGAAGATCGTCGAAGCGGCGTCGAAGCGCGGCGGCGGCGTGATCACGGCAGCCGATTTCGCGTCGTATCGCGCGCAGGACGTCACGCCGCTGACCTGCACGTATCGCGGCTACGAGTTCGTGTCGGCGCCGCCGCCGAGCTCGGGCGGCGTGACGATGTGCGAGACGCTGAACGTGCTCGAAGGCTATGACCTGCGGAAGCTGGGTTACCAGTCTGCGTCGGTGGTCCATTTCATGACCGAGGCGATGCGTCATGCGTACGAAGACCGCAACACGCTGCTCGGCGACCCGAACTTCATCGACAATCCGGTCGCGAAGCTGACGAGCAAGCAATATGCGGCCGAGATCCGCAAGCAGATCAGCGGCGACATGGCGACGGCTTCGGTCGACGTGCAGCCGGGCGTCGGCGTGCACGAGAAGCCGGAGACGACGCATTATTCGATCATCGACCGAGACGGCAACGCGGTGTCGACGACCTACACGGTCAACGGCCGCTTCGGCGCCGTGGTGATCGCACCGGGCACGGGCTTCTTCCTGAACGACGAGATGGACGACTTCACCGTGAAGGTCGGCGCGCAGAACCTGTTCGGCCTCGTGCAGGGCACGCGCAACTCGATCGCGCCGGGCAAGCGCCCGCTGTCGTCGATGGCGCCGACGATCGTGAAGAAGGACGGCAAGGTGTTCATGGTGGTCGGCTCGCCGGGCGGTTCGCGGATCATCACGATCACGCTGCAGACCGTGCTGAACGTGATCGACTACGGGATGACGCCGCAGGATGCGGTCGGTGCGCCGCGCGTCCATCATCAATGGCTGCCGGACGAGGTCTATTACGAGACCCGCGGCCTCTCGCCGGACACGCTCGCGATCCTGCGCAACATGGGCTACAAGATGGTCGAGCAGACGCCGTGGGGCGCCGCGGAACTGATCCTGGTCGGCCTGCCCGGCACGGAGGCGGTGAGCCATCAGAGTTCGGGCAACGATTCGTCGGTGTCCGGCAACGTGCGGGTCGGCTACATCTACGGCGTCAACGACCCGCGCCGTCCGGCCGGTTCGGCGATCGGGTACTGACCTGATCGCGGTCGCGCCGCGCTGAAGGGCTGCAACCGGCGTTCGCGATCGGGCGAACGCCGGCACGGCGAACAGCGCGTCCGTTCGCGGACTTCCATAGTATCGAGCGTGGCAGGTGCCCGGCATGCCGGGTCCGACCGGCTCGCGGCGCGCATCGTGGCACGGCACCGGCGCGCGCCTTTTTCTCCCACTCCCGTACCGTGCGTCGAGCTCCGTTATGAACAAACGAATGTCTGCGGCAGGCTGGATCCTGCTCGCGATGGCGGCCGGCATCTTCATCGGCTACATGATCTATACGCAGTTTCCGGACAAGCAGTCGGCGACCGAGATCGCCGGCTACATCTCGCTCGTGTCCGACGTGTTCCTGCGGCTGATCAAGATGGTGATCGGCCCGCTGGTGTTCTCGACGCTCGTCGTCGGCATCGCGCACATGGGCGACGCATCGTCGGTCGGGCGCGTGTTCGTGAAGGCGTTCGGCTGGTTCGTCACCGCGTCGCTGATCTCGCTGCTGCTGGGCCTGCTGATGGCGAACCTGCTGCGGCCCGGCGAGAACCTCGGCCTGCCGCTGCCGGACATTGGCGCGTCCGCGCATCTCGCGACGTCGAAGTTCACGCTGAAGGATTTCGTCAGTCACATGGTGCCGAAGTCGATCGCCGAGGCGATGGCGAACAACGAGATCCTGCAGATCGTCGTGTTCTCGATGTTCTTCGGCGTTGCGCTCGCGGCGCTCGGCGAACGCGGCAAGATCCTCGTCGCCGCGATCGACCAGCTCGCGCACGTGATGCTGAAGATCACCGGCTACGTGATGAAGCTCGCGCCGCTCGCGGTGCTGGCGGCGATGGCGTCGACCGTCGCGATCAACGGGCTGTCGATCCTGCTGAAGTTCGCGGTGTTCATGGGCGACTTCTACGTGAGCCTGTTCCTGCTGTGGAGCACACTCGTGATCGCTGGCCTGCTGTTCCTCGGCCGTCGCGTATTCAAGCTGCTGGTGCTGATCAAGGAAGCGTTCATGCTGTCGTTCGCGACGGCCAGCTCCGAGGCCGCGTATCCGAAGATCCTCGACGCGCTCGACCGTTTCGGCGTGCGCCGCAAGATATCGAGCTTCGTGATGCCGATGGGTTATTCGTTCAACCTCGACGGTTCGATGATGTACTGCACGTTCGCGTCGCTGTTCATCGCACAGGCGTACAACATCCACCTGTCGCTCGGCACGCAGATCACGATGCTGCTCGTACTGATGCTGACGTCGAAGGGGATGGCGGGCGTGCCGCGCGCGTCGCTCGTCGTGATCGCGGCGACGTTGCACCAGTTCGACATTCCGGAAGCCGGGCTGCTGCTGATCCTCGGTGTCGACACGTTCCTCGACATGGGCCGCTCCGCCACGAACGCGGTGGGCAACTCGATCGCGAGCGCCGTGGTCGCGAAGTGGGAAGGCGAGCTGATGTCGGAAGCGGAAGCCGACGCGAATGCGGCACGACTGGATGCGGAAGCCGAAGCACGGATGAACGAGGCGGTCCGCGACGCGGATCGCGTCACCGCTGCCTGAAGCGCAATCCCGGGTCGAATGCCCGGTTCTTCAGGCCGCTTCGGCGGGGCGGGCCGCGTCGATGCACGCCGCCAGCACCATCGCGGCGGCGTTGCCCGGCGCCGAGCCGAGCAGTTGCGGCGCATAGACGCTGTCGCCGATCTCGATCGGCTGTCCCGACAGCGCGCACACGCCGCGCTTGCGCGTGGTGAACAGCCGCCACTTCTGATAACCGTAGTGCCCGGTGCATGCGTCGCGCCACGAAATCATCACGGTATCGGCCGTGGGCCGCTCGAGCACGCTGATCGTCGGCTTGCTCGTCGCGTCCCACGACGGCAGCCGGTCGCGCGTGACGCTGCGCCGCCGCGGCACGCCCCACGAGACGGACGGCATGTCGAAGCTGCCGATCGCGGCGACGGTCACGAGCCAGGGCGCTAAACGGTTGTTCATGTCAGTTTTCCTCGAAACGTTGCGCGACACCGCCATACGCGGCATCACGACAGGCGGATGCGCGGCTGCGCGCAGCCGTTGATCCGTTCGGCGATCCACAGCAGGGTCGCCTTGGAGAAGCCGTGCAGCGCCTGCTGGTGCCGCCGGTAGAGCATCAGGTGGCTGAACTGCGCGAAGCGCCCCTGGATGAAGCCGCCGCGAAAGAACCCGAACTGCCCGAGCGTGCCGAACGCGTCGTAGTCGCTGATCGACACGAGCGCGCCGAAATCGTGGAACGCGAACGGTGGAATCGGCGTGCCGTCGAGCCAGGCGGGCAGGTGCTTCGCGAGATGCTCGGCCTGCTGCGTCGCGACCTGCGCGGTCGGCGGCAGCGGCCGTTCATGGCCGTCGGGCAAGAGGCTTGCGCAATCGCCGATCGCGAACACGTGCTCGTCGCCCGTGGCCTGCAGCGTCGGCCCGACGACGATCTGGTTCGCGCGATTCGTGTCGAGCCCGTCGAGCGCCTGCATGAAATCGGGCGCCTTCACACCGGCCGCCCAGACCATCAGGTCTGCTTCCGCGAACGAACCGTCGCCGTAGTGGAAGCCGTTCGCGTCGGCCGACGTGACGCGGGTCGACGTCAGCACGTGAAAGCCGATCTGTTCGAGCCGCCGCTGCGCCGACGCGGAAATCCTCGGCGGAAACGCGGCGAGGATGCGCGGGCCGCTTTCAAGCAGCGTGAGCTGCAGCCGCTCGCGCACCGTCGCGTCGCCATACGCCTGCGCCACTTCCAGCAGGCGGCTCAGCTCCGCCGCGAGTTCCACGCCGGTTGCGCCCGCGCCGACGATCGCGACGCGGAACGGCTCGTCGCGCGCGATGCTGCGAAAGACGCGCATCCGCAACGCTTCGTTGAAGGTCTCGGCCTGCTGCTGACTGTCGATGAAGTAGCAGTGCTCGCGCACGCCCGGTACGCCGAAATCGTTGGCCTGGCTGCCGAGCGCGAGGATCAGCGCGTCGTATTCGAGTTCGCGTGCCTCGAGCACGAGTTCGCCGTCCTGCGAGCGGATCTCGCCGAGCTGCACACGGCGGCGTGCGCGATCGAGCCCCTTCAGTTCGCCGGGCTGGTACGTGTAGCCGTGGTCGCGTGCATGGGCGAGGAAGATCACCTGCTGCTGCTGGACGTCGCGCGTACCGGCCGCGATCGTGTGCAGCATCGGCTTCCAGATGTGCGTCGGACTGCGGTCGACAACCGTGACCTGCGCCCGCCCGGACCGGCCGAGGCGCTCGCCCAGACGGGTCGCGAGCTGCAGCCCGGCGATTCCGCCGCCGACGATGACGATGCGTGTAGGGGTTGTCATGGATAAATCATCACGTGATGAATAAGGTATGATCCTAGCGCTTCCCGGCTTCGCGTGTCAACGGAGCGGGGCGGCCGTCCAATGCCGGGGAAATGAAACCGGGCCTGAACACGGGCATTCGAACCATTCAAGGGGAGCAGGAAAACGTGGCTGAAGTCACTGAGCGCGCGCCGTCGAAGCGGCGTACGCGCGGGCGGCCGCTGGCGGACGCATCCGTCGGTCCGGACGTGATACTGCGCGCCGCGCGCCGCACGTTTGCGAAGCGCGGCTACGACGCGACGAGCGTGCGCGAAGTCGCGCGCGAGCTGGGCATCGACGCGGCGTTGATCGCCCATCACTTCGGCACGAAGGAAACGTTGTGGCTGGCGGTCGTCGAGCAGATCGTCGAGCTGGCCCAACCGATGTTCGACGCGCTGCGTGCATTGCGCACGTCGTCGCTGCCGCATCGCGAGCGCGTACGGCGCGCGCTCGAGCTGTGCGTCGATCACGAATTCGACGAGCCCGACATGGGCATGTTCTTCTCGACGGCGGCGACCGAGGAGGGCGCGCGGCTCGACCGGCTGCAGGAGCGGCTCGTGCGCCCGTATCACGAGGTGATGTTCCCGCTGCTAGCGGAAGCGGTGGAGGCCGGCGAGATTCGGGCGGCGGACCCGAACGTGCTGTTCTTCATGATCGCGAGCGCGATCGGCATGACCGTGTCGTACAGCCACATGATGCGGGAGTTCACGTCGCTGCCCACGCGGCAGCACGAATTCAGGCAGGCCGTGCTCGCGGTCGCGCTCAACATCCTCGGCGATTGAGCGCCGCGCGCGCGATGCGCGCGGTCACGTCGCCGCAATCAGCCCCAGTTTGTGCACCGCGTTGCGCGCGCTTTCGCGCAGCGCATCGACGAGCGGCGGCGTGCGGTACGCGATCGCCAGCTCGTACGCGAGCGGGCTGCACGTGCCAGTCAGTTCGCATAACGTAATATTTGGCGGCTGCATCGGCACGAACAGGCGCGGCATCAGCGCGACGCCGATGCCGACCGCGACCAGCCCCGGCCGTCGTCTGCATCTGGCGCGGCTGCTGGACCACGCGCAGCGCGAAGCCCGCCTGCGCGCACGCCGTCACGAGTACGCGGCGGCGAAGGGTTCACCGTCACGCTCGCGCGCGAACTCGGGCCGCGCGGTGCAACGGTCAATACGGTTGCGCCCGGTTACATCGCCGAGACGCGCTTCTTCGGCGACGGTGGCGTCGCGCCGGCCATCGCGGCGACCATCCGCGAGCAGACGCCGGCCGGCCGCGCTGGCCATCCGGACAACATCGCGGACGCCGCCGCGTGGCTCGCCGGGCCGCGTGCGTCGTTCGTCACCGGCGCGACGATCGCGGTGAACGGTAGTTGGCGCGTCGGTTGAGGTGAGGGGGCAATGTGGTGCCGGCCGCGCGCATCAGTCGAGATCCGGCGGCGCATCGCCGAGCCAGCGCCGCGCGCCAGGCCCGTTGCGGCCCGCGCGGTCTTCCGGGTTTGTCAGCTTGCAGCGCTTCAGCGACAGGCAGCCGCAGCCGATGCATTCGTCGAGGTTGATGTAGAGCCGCTGCAACTCCTCGATCCGGTTCGCGACGCGCTGCTTCCAGCCGCGCGACAGCCGCTGCCAGTCCTTGTTCGTCGGCGCGGTGTCTTCCGGCAGGCTCACGAGTTGCTCGGCGATCTCGTCGAGCGAATAGCCGATCTTCTGCGCGAACACGATGAACGCGATCAGCCGCAGCACCGCACGCGAATAGTGACGATGGCTCGAGCCGTTGCGGTGCGACTTGATAAGCCCGCGCTTCTCGTAGAAGCGCAGCGTCGATGCCGGCACGCCGCTGCGCGCGGCTACTTCGCGGATCGACATCAGCGGCCATTGCGTGGTTTCGTTGATACCCATGACGCCCTCCGGGAAAGCTTGACTTGAAGTTAACTTCAACTTTTATGCTACGCGGCAGTTTAACCCGTCGCGAGGCATCATGCTCTTCTTATCCTTAGGCAGGACGTCGCCTTTGAGCGCCGCCTGCGCATTGCTGCTGACGTTGTCGGGCTGTCATGACGGCAAAGGCGAATCGTCGGTCCATCCTCTGCCCGAAGTCGGTGTGACGACCGTCGCGCCGCGCACGGTCCGCCTCGCGGACGAATTCAACGGACGCGTCGAAGCGGTCGACGCGGTCGAGTTGCGACCGCGCGTGAGCGGCTACCTGCAGCGCATCGCGTACAAGGAGGGCGACCTCGTCGCGCAGGGCGCGGTGCTGTTCGAGATCGATCCACGCCCGTACCGGATCGCGCTCGACCGTGCGAACGCGCAGCAGCAGCGGGCGCGCGCGGCCGCGAGCCTCGCCGATGTACAGCTCAAGCGCGTGCGGACGCTGATCGATGCGCATGCAACCTCCCAGGAAGAACTCGACAACGCGCGCTCGACCGCGGAGCAGGCGCGCGCCGACCTGCGGGCGGCCGACGCGGCCGTCGCGGACGCGAAGCTCAATCTCGGCTTCACCGAAGTGCGTTCGCCGATCGGCGGGCGAGTCGGCCGCGCGATCGCGACCGCCGGCAACCTCGCGCGCGCGGACGAGACGCTGCTGACGACGGTCGTGTCGCAGGACCCCGTCTACGTCTATTTCGACTGCGACGAGCAGAGCTACCTGCGCTACAACGCGCGGCGCGCCGACCGGAAGAATCGGGCGATCGGCGCGGACCCGGTGCGCGTGGGCCTCGCGAACGAGACGGGCTTCCCGCACGCGGGCACCGTCGATTTCCTCGACAACCGGCTCGATCCGCAAACCGGCACGATCCGTGCACGCGTGCGGCTGCCGAACGCGGACCACACGTTCACGCCGGGCCTCTATGCGCGGGTACAGCTCGTCAGCGGCCGCGACCAGGACGCGCTGCTTGTCGACGACAAGGCGGTGCTCACCGACCAGGATCGCAAGTACGTATACGTGATCGGCGCCGGCGACAAGGCGCTGCGTCGCGACGTGACGATCGGCCGTGTGCTGGACGGCGAGCGGATCGTCGAGAAGGGGCTGCAGCCAGGCGATCGCGTGGTCGTCGACGGCGTGCAGCGGATCTACTATCCAGGTGCGCAGGTGAAGCCGAAGGCGCTGGCCGTGCATGCGGACGCGGGCACCGGGCCGGGCAACGGCATGCAGGCCGCGGCCGACGCCGGCGCGCCGGTCGCGCAATAACGGGAGCCCTGCGATGGATTTTTCCCGATTCTTCATTGACCGGCCGATCTTCGCGGTCGTGCTGTCGATCGTCATCTTTGCGCTCGGCCTGATCTCGATCCCGATGCTGCCGGCCGGCGAATATCCGGAAGTCGTGCCGCCGAGCGTCGTGGTGCGTGCGACGTACCCGGGCGCGAACCCGAAGGAAATCGCCGAATCGGTCGCCGAGCCGCTGGAGGAAGCGATCAACGGCGTCGAAGGGATCATGTACATGAAGTCGGTCGCGGGCTCGGATGGCAGCCTGCAGGTCGTCGTCACCTTCCTGCAGGGCGTCGATCCCGACACGGCCGCCGTGCGCGTGCAGAACCGCGTGAGCCAGGCGCTGTCGCGCCTGCCCGACGAGGTGCGCCAGTACGGCGTGACCACGCAGAAGCAGTCGCCGACGCCGCTGATGTACGTGAGCCTCTATTCGCCAGACAACAGCCGCGATTCGCTGTACCTGCGCAACTACCTGACGTTGAACGTGAAGGACGAGCTGTCGCGCCTGACCGGCATCGGCGATGTCGGCGTATACGGCTCCGGCGACTACGCGATGCGGCTCTGGCTCGACCCGAACCGGCTGGCATCGCGCGGGCTGACCGCGAGCGACGTGATCGCCGCGGTGCGCGAGCAGAACGTGCAGGTATCGGCTGGCCAGCTGGGTGCGGAGCCGACGCCGAAGAAGAACGACTTCCTGCTGTCGATCAATGTGCGCGGCCGGCTGCGCACGGTGCAGGAATTCGGCGACATCGTGCTGCGCAACGGCGACGACGGCCAGGTCGTGAAGCTATCCGACGTCGCGCGCGTCGAGCTCGGCGCGGGCGACTACACGCTGCGCTCGTATTTCAACGACCGGCATTCGGCCGTGGTCGGCATCTTCTTGTCGCCGGGCGCGAACGCGCTCGAGGTCGCGAAGGCCGTGTATGCGAAGTTCGACGAGTTGTCGAAGCGTTTCCCGCCGGGCATCGCGTATCGCCCGGTGTGGGATCCGACCGTGTTCGTGCGCGAATCGATCGGCGCGGTGCAGCACACGCTGATCGAGGCCGTCGTGCTGGTCGTGCTCGTCGTGGTCCTGTTCCTGCAGACGTGGCGCGCGTCGATCATCCCGCTCGTCGCGGTGCCGGTATCGGTGGTCGGCACGTTCGCGTGGCTCTATCTGCTCGGCTATTCGATCAACACGCTGACGCTGTTCGGGCTCGTGCTCGCGATCGGGATCGTCGTCGACGATGCGATCGTGGTGGTCGAGAACGTCGAGCGCAACATCGCACAGGGGCTGAGCCCGCGCGACGCCGCGCATCAGGCGATGCGCGAGGTGTCGGGGCCGATCGTCGCGATCGCGCTCGTACTGTGCGCGGTGTTCGTGCCGATGGCGTTCATGTCGGGCGTGACCGGCCAGTTCTACAGGCAGTTCGCGGTGACGATCGCGATCTCGACGGTGATCTCCGCGATCAATTCGCTGACGCTGTCGCCCGCACTCGCCGCGAAGCTGCTGCGCCCGCACGGCACGCCGAAGGATGCGCTCGCGCGTGGGCTCGACCGCGCGTTCGGCTGGCTGTTCCATCCGTTCAACCGCTTCTTCGAGCGCAGCTCCGACCGCTATCACGGCGTCGTCGGTCGCGCGCTGAAGCGGCGCGGCGTGGTGTTCGCCGTCTATGCGGTGTTGCTCGCGGCGACCGCGCTGCTGTTCAACGCGGTGCCGGGCGGTTTCATCCCCGTGCAGGACAAGCTGTACCTGTTCGCGGGCGCGAAGTTGCCGGAAGGCGCATCGCTCGCGCGCACCAGCGAGGTGACCGAGCAGATGACGAAGGTTGCGCTCGGCACCGACGGTGTCGAGATAGTGCCGGCGTTCGCCGGGCTGAACGCGTTGCAGGGCGTGAACACGCCGAACATCACGAACTCGTACGTGATCCTGAAGCCGTTCGACCAGCGCCACCGCAGCGCCGCGGAAATCAACGCGGATCTGAACGCGCGCTTCTCGGCCATCGGTGGCGGCATTACCTATGCGCTGATGCCGCCGCCGATCCAGGGCCTCGGCAACGGCTCGGGCTATTCGCTGTACCTGGAGGATCGCGGCGGGCTGGGCTACGGCGCCTTGCAGAACGCGCTCACCGCGTTCCAGGCCGCGGTCGCGAAGACGCCGGGGATGAGCTACCCGGTCAGCTCGTACCAGGCGAACATCCCGCAACTCGAGATGAAGGTCGACCGGTTGAAGGCGAAGGCGCAGGGCGTCTCGCTGACCGACCTGTTCAGCACGCTGCAGGTCTATCTCGGCTCGATGTACGTGAACGACTTCAACCTGTTTGGCCGCGTGTACCGCGTGATGGCGCAAGCGGATGCCGGTCACCGGCAGACGGCCGCCGACATCGCGAATCTGCGCACCCGCAACGCGAAGGGCGAGATGGTGCCGATCGGCTCGATGGTGACGGTCGTGCCCGCGTACGGGCCGGACCCGGTCGTCCGCTACAACGGCTATCCGGCTGCGGACCTGATCGGCGACGCGGACCCGAAGGCGATGTCGTCGTCGCAGGCGATCGCGAAGCTGCAGCAGATCGCGAAGGACGTGCTGCCGCCGGGCATCACGCTCGAATGGACCGACCTCAGCTATCAGCAGGTCACGCAGAGCAACGCGGCGATCGTCGTGTTCCCGCTCGCGGTGATGCTCGTGTTCCTGGTGCTCGCGTCGCTGTACGAGAGCTGGACGCTGCCGCTCGCGGTGATCCTGATCGTGCCGGTATGCATGTGCGCGGCGCTGTTCGGCGTATGGCTTTCCGGCGGCGACAACAACGTGTTCGTGCAGGTCGGTCTCGTCGTGCTGATGGGCCTCGCGTGCAAGAACGCGATCCTGATCGTCGAGTTCGCCCGCGAGCTTGAAATCCAGGGCAAGGGCGTGATCGAAGCCGCGCTCGAGGCGTGCAGGCTGCGGTTGCGGCCGATCGTGATGACGTCGGTCGCGTTCATCGCGGGCGCGGTGCCGCTGTTGATCGGCAGCGGCGCGGGCAGCGAGGTGCGAGCGGCCACCGGCGTCACCGTGTTCGCGGGGATGCTTGGCGTCACGTTGTTCGGGCTGTTCCTCACGCCCGTGTTCTATGTGGCGATCCGCAAGCTCGCGGGCGGCACGCCGGCCGTGTGGAGCGAACAGCACGGCACCCTCGAAGGAGAAAACCGATGAGCGCCGCGTTCCGTCTTTCCGCGCTCGTGATGTCGCTGACGCTCGCCGCGTGCGCGGTCGGCCCCGATTTCAAACGGCCAGACACGGCGGCTGCCGCGCGCTTCGCACGCGACGCGCATCCGGCCACGCAGGACGCGACGTCGCCGGACGCGTCGGCGGCTGCCGATGCCACGTTCTGGGACGGCTTCGGCGATCCGGCGCTGACGCAGCTGATCGACTCGGCGCTCGCGGCGAACCACGACCTGCAGGTCGCCGTCTCGCGCTACGACGCGTCGAACGCGTTGCTGTCGCATGCCACGTTCGATCGCTATCCGACGATTACCGCGAGCGGCCAGATCGGCCACCAGCTAATGAGCAAGGACCAGGCGTTCGGCGCACCGCGCAGCCAGCGCGATACGCCGATATCCAATGTCGGGATCAACGCGGCGTGGGAACTGGACCTGTTCGGACGCGTGCGCAGGTCGATCGAGTCGCAGCGCGCGGAAACGGCCGCGAGCGCGGCCGACGTACGCGCGGTGCGTGTCGTGATCGCGGGCGAGGTCGCGAGCACGTACGTGGATCTGCGCGGCTCGCAGGAGCGGCTGCGGATCGCACGCGAGAACGCCGACAACCAGAAGCAGACGCTCGCGCTGATCAATGCGCGCGTCGGCGCGGGGCGCGGTTCCGAGCTCGATGCGGCGCGTGCGCGCGCACAGTACGAATCGACGATGTCGCGGATCGCCGTGTATGAATCGGCGATCGGCGTCGACGAGCACCGGCTCGCGGTGCTGACCGGACAGACGCCGGATGCGCTGATCGGCCGGTTCGACATCCCGAACGACGACGCATCGAAAGGCACGCCGGTGCCGCTGCCGGCGCTTGCCGCCGACATCGATCCCGGCACGCCGGGCGACCTGCTGCGCAGGCGCCCCGATGTGGCGGCTGCCGAGGCACGGCTGCACGCGGCGACCGCGCGGGTCGGCGTCGCGACGGCCGACCTGTTTCCGCGCTTTACGCTGTCGGGGCTGCTCGGCAGCGCGACGAGCAGCTACGGGTTCTTCCGTGCGGGCAGCGACACGAACCTGATCGCGCTCGGCGTCGACTGGTCGTTCCTCGACGTCGGCCGCGTGCGCGCGCGGATCGCGGCGAGCGACGCGGAGGCGGCCGGCCAGCTCGCGCAGTACCGGCAGACTGTGCTCGGCGCACTGGAGGAAACCGAGAACGCGCTGCTGCGCGTTGCCCGCACGCGTGACGAGACCGCGCACCTCGTGCGGGCGGCGGACGACAGCGCACGTGCGGCGCAACTTGCGCAGGCGCGCTTCTCGGCGGGCGCGATCGACTATTACGAAGTGCTCGACGCGCAGCGGACGCTGCTGCAGGCGCAGGACGCGGCGGCCGACGGGCGGATGCGCAGCGCGGCGTCGACGGTCGTGCTGTACAAGGCGCTCGCGGGAGGCTGGCCGGCGGGAACGGCGCAGGCCGCACCGGGGCCGGTCGCGCGATCGGTGCAGTAGCACGCCGGGCCGCGAGGCAGGCTGGCGCGGGTCGGCCGCCCGCCGTTCAACAGGGGGCGGAGCGCCGACCTGGTGTCCGCTGACGGCAGCCCCGCGCCTCGCCGTCGCACCTGCCTTGCATCGCCCGCACCGCATGCGCGGCGCGGCAAACGGACGATTTCCCGCCGCGAAACATTGTTCTCCTTCGTCGTAAACGTCTCGAATGCGTGATATTTGCGCCGCCCGATCCGGTTTAGAGTGGCCGCAAATTGATGACGATGTGTCGTATGGCCGAAGTCGCAGGCCGTACCGATGCACCAGAGGAGTTGGAGACAAATGGCTGAAGGCAGGATTACGCAAGTTGAATCGTTCGGTTTCGAGCGCATTCCCGACGCATCGCGCTATGCACGTCCGATCGATCTGTTCCGGTTGCTGTTCGGCGGCTGCAATACGTTTTCCACGTCGGTGCTCGGCAGCTTCCCCGTGCTGGTCGGGCTGTCGTTCAAGGCGGGCGTCGCCGCGATCGTGCTTGGTGTACTCGCCGGCACCTGCATCCTCGCGCCGATGAGCCTGTTCGGCCCGCGCAACGGCACGAGCGACCCCGTGTCGTCCGGCGCGCATTTCGGCATCCACGGCCGGATCGTCGGTTCGTTCCTCGCTCTGCTCACGTCGATCGCGTTCTTCTCGCTCGCGGTGTGGAGCTCGGGCGACGCGCTCGTCGGCGGCGCGCACAACATGGTCGGCGTGCCCGTCAACGGCTTCACGCTCGGCGCGGCCTACATGGTGTTCGCGGTGCTCGTGCTGATCGTCTGCATCTACGGCTTTCGCTTCATGCTGTGGGTCAACAAGATCGCCGTGTGGGCGGCGAGCCTGTTGTTCGTCGCCGGCCTGTTCGCGTTCGCGGGGATGTTCGACATGAACTACGCGGGCAAGCTGAGCCAGGGTAGTGCAGGTTTCTGGGCCGCGTTCGTCGGCGCGGTGCTGGTCGCGTTGAGCAACCCTGTGTCGTTCGCGTCGACGCTCGGCGACTGGGCGCGCTACATCCCGCAACAGACGCCGAAGCGGCGCGTGATGGGCGCCGTGTTCGCTGCGCAGATCGCGACCTTCGTGCCGTTCTTCTTCGGCCTGGCGACCGCGACGATCATCGCGTCGAAGGCGCCCGCGTTCATTGCATCGAACGACTACGTCGGCGGGCTGCTCGCCGTGTCGCCGCGCTGGTTCCTGCTGCCGATGTGCCTGATCGCGATCATTGGCGGGATGTCGACCGGCACAACCGCGCTGTACGGCACGGGCCTCGACGTGTCGAGCATGTTTCCGCGCTTCCTGAACCGTGTGCGTGCGACGCTGCTGATCGGCACGATCGCAATCGCATTCATTTTCGTCGGCCGTTTCTGGTTCAACCTCGTCGAAAGCGTCGCGACGTTCTCGACGCTGATCGACACGTTCAGCTGCCCGTGGATGGCGATCATGGTGATCGGCTACGTGACGCGTCGCGGCTTCTATCTCGCCGACGACCTGCAGGTGTTCAACCGCGGGCTGCGCGGCGGCCACTACTGGTTCACGCACGGGTGGAACCTGCGCGCGATGGGCGCGTGGCTGCCGGCGGCGTTCATCGGGCTGTCGTTCGTGAACCTGCCGGGCCAGTTCGTCGGGCCGCTCGGCAACCTGGCTGGCGAGTTCGATCTAAGCGTGCCGGTGTCGCTGCTGGTCGGCGGATTGCTGTATTTCGTGTTGCTGACGCTGCATCCGGAAGCGGAAGGTGTATACGGCCCGAACGGACGCTTCCTCGTGCGCGGCCGCAGGCAGGCGGCGCGCGGCGTCGGCACGCCGGCGATCCAGCCGAAGGGGTATTGAGCGCCGCACCGCTTGCTGCTTCGTTAAGGAAGCCATCGTGCCGCCGCGCGGGAAAGCCGCCGGCGGCATGATCGTTTTCGGATCCGTGATTGCCGGTGCGGATGAGCGGCCTGACCTGTCCGTCGACCCCGCAGCGGATCAGTGGAACGTGCTGCCTGCGAGCATCCCGCCGTCGACGATGAATTCCGCGCCCGTGCAATACGCGGATTCGTCGGACGCGAGAAACAGCACGAGACTCGCCACTTCGTCGGGTTTGCCGATGCGCGCGATCGGCAGCCCGCTGTAGATCGACGATGGGTCGAAATCGGCGTATTCCGGCGGGCGTGCCATCACCGTGTCGATGCCGCCCGGATGGACCGAGTTCACGCGGATTCCATAGCGGCCGAACTCGAGCGCGGCGGCCTTCGTCATCCCGCGCACCGCGAACTTGCTCGCCACATACGCGCTGCCGCCGGCCACGCCTTCCATACCGGCCGTCGACGACACGTTGACGATCGAGCCGCCGCCCGCGTCCTTCAGCGCGGCCAGTGCCGATTTCATGCCGAGCCAGCAGCCGACCTGGTTCACGTCGATCACCTTGCGATAGTCGTCGAGCGAACAGGACTCGATCGGCACGAGCTTCAGGATCGCCGCGTTGTTCACGAGGATGTCCAGCCGGCCGAAGTGCGCGAGCGTCGCATGAACGGCGGTGTGCCAGTCGTCTTCGTCCGTCACGTCGAGATGCTGGTAGCGCGCGGCGTTGCCGAGTTCGGCCGCGACGCGTTGTCCGGTGTCGTCCAGAACGTCGGCGATCACCACGCGTGCGCCTTCGGCGACGAATCGGCGTGCCTCCGCCTCGCCCTGGCCGCGGGCACCGCCCGTGATCAGCGCCACCTTGCCTTCGAGTCGTTTCATCGTGTTTTCTCCTGTGAGTGAAAGGGGACGCACGAGCCCGCTCATGCGGCGGCCGACGCGTCGATGATGCGGACCGGATCGGCGCCATCCCGTGCGCGTGCTTCGGCGATGCCGCGCGCGATCGATCAATTCGACGCGCACGCCGGGATCGTCGGCGTCGTCGAGGAGGGAGACGCGCGTGTCCGGGTTGCGCGCTTCGAACACGACGCGCAGATCAAGCGCCGTGAGCTGCGCAACCGCGGCATCGAGATCGTCGACCGCTCATGCGACGTGATGCAGGCCCGCGAGCGGTTGCCCGTGCATGTCGCGGTACGGCGACGGCGCGTCGTTCGTCACGTGGATCAGTTCGATCTGCAGGTTGCCGGGATACGAGAGACCGACATCGATCGTGACCGTCGCCGCTTCACCGAGGTAGCAGCCGTCGAGACGCACGTCGCGGGACACGGTCGACGGGACCGCATCGTAGCGGGCGCCAGTGCGCGATGCTGCGGTCGAGATCGGCAACCACATGGCCGATCTGGTCGACGGCGCCGAGGACGGGGGCGTTCATGGTGTCTCCATGGCGGGGGCGCGAGCGTGCGCGGCGCCGTTCGATGCGACATGCGACGAATGACGGCCATGATGACAACAAACCTGGCGCTTCGTGCCATCCAAACGGACGAGCCGCGGGGGCGCGGCGCGATGGGGGAGAGGCGAGTGGGCGCCTCCGCGCGTTATCGCGCGTTCGGGCCCTCGACCGTCACGTATCCGTTGTTTGCGTGGCGGGCAGCCGCGCTGTCGTGGACGGTTGCGCGCAGGTTGGCCCGATCCTGTCGGACGTTGTCCCGCGGTCCGCTGTCGCGCAGGGTCGCACGGCCCGACACTGGCGCATCGTGGTCACGGCAGCCGGTTCACGACTGCAACCTGCCTTGACCGCGTGCGGCGGCGCGGCTGTGCCGGGCCGCCGTTCCGTTCGGTGTGCCAACCTTGAGTAGAGAGCGACCCATGCAACATCCGACCATCCGTACCCTGGCCGGCGCGAGCGCGCCGAGGTCGATCGACGCCGCCCGCACCGCGCTGCTGGTGATCGATTTCCAGAACGAGTATTTCAGCGGCCGCCTGCCGATTCCGGAAGGACCGCGCGCGCTGGGCAATGCGCGACGCGTGATCGCGTTCGCCGATCGCGCCGGCATCCCGGTATTTCACATCCAGCACGTCGGCGCTGCCGGCGGCCCGCTCTTCGCCGACGGCAGCGACGGCTTCCGCTTTCATGCGGACCTGCTGCCGGCGCCGCATCACGCGGTCGTGAAGAAGACGTCGGTGAGCGTGTTCCCGACGACGGACCTCGACGCGCGCCTGAAGGCGGCCGGCATCGACACGCTGATCGTCACCGGGCTGATGACGCATGCGTGCGTCGCCGGCGCGGCCCGCGATGCCGTGCCGCTCGGCTACGCGGTGATCGTCGTCGACGACGCGTGCGCGACGCGCGACCTCGATGTCGCGGACGGCGGCACGGTGCCGCACCGCGATCTCAATCGCGCCACGCTGGCCGCGCTGTCGGACACGTTCGGCGACGTGTTGACGACCGGACAGGTGCTCGCGCTCGACGTCGCCTGATGCGCGTGCGGCCGGGCTCGAGCCGTGTGCGGCGGCGCGCAGGCGGACGACGGCCCTGACGCGGTCAGGCGGCGCGAGGCGGCATGGCGGCGAAGCCCTGGCGATCGAGATGAGGCGGCCTGCCGGGGCCCGGAAGCGGGCCGGCAGGCCTATACCTGGGCAGTGCGGGTTGGACCGAGGCGGGGCGCAGCCAACCGGCGGTGGCGGCGACGGCGGCGGTCAGTCCGATGGCGCGCAACAGCGAACGCCGATTCATGGCGAGTCCTCTATCTAATATGTAATCGGGGCGCCTTACGTTAGTCTGCTGGTCCTGCGACCGGGTTACGCGGGTCATCAAGGCTGTTACCGCATGTCACGACGGCTTGCGGGCAGCCGGGGCGCCGGCCGCCGGTCCCACGCTTCAGACGCTGACGGCCCAATAGGGTCGGCCACGGCCACACGGGCATGTGTTTACAGTTCGGTCGCAGCGTTTTAGGCGAGCAGGCCCAATATTTGAGACTGATCTGGGTAAAAATTACCGTTTTTGCGTGGCTCCATCGATTCCGTTTGTTGTTTCTATGCAACCGTCAAGACGATGACACGAAAGAATGGTGGGATGAAAGCCTCCAAAAAGCATCCGTCAATCAGTCAAAAAAAGACGTTAAAACAAATACTTATAACGCTCCCCCACTTTCATTATTTCTAGTTCTGGAAAAGCTTATTTCTTTATTTGCGGATCGCGCCCCTAGGGTACACCCCTAAACTCACGATTCCCAAACGGGCAACTATCCGGGCGCGGCCAGAAGGACCGATGGCGTTCCCGGGCGGTTGCAGACCGTTTATGAACAAGGTCGCGAGACCTGCCTCTTTTTAGAAGGGAGCTCCACGAATGAACAAGACTCTGATCGTTGCAGCAGCTGCAGCATCGTTCGCTACCGTCGCTCACGCGCAAAGCAGCGTCACGCTGTACGGCGTGCTGGACGCAGGCATCACCTACACGAGCAACGTCCAGCCGGCTCTCGGCCAAGCTGGCAAGTCGCGTTGGGCGATGGGTTCGGGCATTGACCAGAGCCGTTTCGGCCTGCGTGGCTCGGAAGACCTGGGTGGCGGCCTGAAGGCAATCTTCACGTTGGAAAGCGGCTTCGGCATCGGTAACGGCAAGCTGGGCAACAACGGCGGCATGTTCAACCGTCAAGCATTTGTCGGTCTGTCGAGCCAGTACGGCACGGTCACGCTGGGTAAGCAGTATGACGCAACGCAAGACTACCTGGCGCCGCTGACGGCAACGGGCTCGTGGGGCGGCACGTACTTCGCGCACCCGCTGAACCTCGACCGTCTGAGCACGACCGGTGACGTCGCAGCGAACAACACCATCAAGTTCACGAGCGCGAACTACGCTGGCCTGCAATTCGGCGGCACGTACTCGTTCTCGAACAACACGAACTTTGGTAACAACCGTGCGTACAGCGCAGGCGTTGCATACCAATTCCAAGGCCTGAAGCTGGCGGGTGCATACTCGCAAGCGAACCTGGGTGACGGTACGAACGCAAACGGCGCGACGTCGTCGGCAATCGGTGGCATCGCTAGCCAAGGCCGCGTCCGCACGTACGGTGCTGCTGCCGGTTACGCATTCGGCCCGGCACAAGTCGGCGCTGCATGGACGCAAGCACGTCTCGACAACAACGCAGTTGGTCTGGGCACGCTGCGCACGGACAACTACGAAGTCAACGCGAAGTACAACCTGACGCCGGCTCTCGGCCTGGGCGCTGCTTACACGTACACGAACGCGAAGATCAACAACGGCAGCACGCACTGGAACCAGTTCGGCCTGCAAGCTGACTACTCGCTGTCGAAGCGCACGGACGTCTACGCACAAGCTGTGTACCAGCGTGCAGCGAAGAACGGCATCGGCGCGTCGATCTACAACGGCGACAGCTTCAGCAACAACCTGCCGAGCTCGTCGATCAACCAAACCGCAGCAACGGTTGGTCTGCGTCACCGCTTCTAAGCGTGACAAGCGGGGTAACCCGCTTCGCAGTATCGAAAAGGCGCCTTCGGGCGCCTTTTTTTCGCCTGTCGAATACGACGACGCGGGTTGCGACGACGGTGCGTCTCGTCCGGACGCAAAAAAACGAGGCTCAGAGCCTCGCTTTTTGTTTGATATGGCCGGAGGTACGCTGCCGGCCTGCAGCGGCGTCAGCGCGTGTATTCGCCGTTGGCTTCCGGCTGGAACACGATCGCCGCGACCTTCATCAGCTTTTCGACGCCGCTCGGCTGCAACACCTTCACCAACTGACCGCGTTGCGTGCCCAGCAGCGCCATGCCGACCGGCGAGAACACGTTCAGGCGTCCGAGTTCGAGATTGGCGGCATCCGGATAAACAATCGTCCAGGTGGCCTGTTCCTGGGACGCTTCGTCGAGCAGCGTGATCTGCGAGTTCATCGTGACGACGTTCGCCTTGATGGCGTCGGGCTGTACGATATCCGCGCGCTCGAGCAGCGTGTCGAGCATCGTCTGGAAGCGCGGGTTGTGTTCGGCGTGCTTCTCGAGACGGGCGACGTCGAGTTCGGTCAACTGGTAAAGGCGTTGTTTCATGGCAGTTCTCCAAATGATCGGCATGGGGCAGGCATGGCGTGCCTATGGGGATCGCCCGGAGCCTGTCTGACCTGGCTCCGGGAGGAGGCCGTGCTGTCAGATCAGGCGCCGGGCAGGGGCGAGCGGTGCCTGGGCCGTGCGTCGAAGGCAGGGGGGCGCCGGATGGCCGGCGCGCGCACGCACGCCGGCCGGGCCGGACAGCGAAACCGAGAGAGGCGTGGGCGCGTGCATGGTGAATAGGGGATCGACGGGCGAATAAAACCTTACGATTCTACAACACAACCTTCCGGATCGGTGATTAGGCTGTCGGCCTTTCGTCAGGCATTGTTGTGGAAATGATTTAAGTAATGACGATCTCGCGCGGTGACACCGGTCGATTTTTTCCGAAAATGCAACGCTGTATGTTCAAACCAAGGGTTTCCCCTTGGTATTGCGAGCACTACACTTGATCCATCGCTTCAGACAGTCCCGCCGGAAGCGACGCCAAAAGAGAACATATTTCGGAGGTCCACCATGAAGTCGATCATCTACGCAGCGATCGCTGCATCCGTCCTTGCCGCCCCGATCGCATCGTTCGCGCAGTCCGAGCAGGGCTTGACCCGCGACCAGGTCCGGGCCGAACTCGTGCAACTCGAACAGAACGGCTACAAGCCGCTCGCGAGCGATGCGCAATATCCGCAGAACATCCAGGCCGCTGAACAACGCATCCAGCCGAACCAGCCGATGCTCGCCCAAGCCGACACGAGCGGCTATGGTGCGGTGGCGACGGGCGCAGGCCAGTCGGGCCGCCGCATGACGCGTGAAGCCCCGAATCCCGTGAACTCCGTCTACTTCGGCAACTGAACATCCCCGGGTCTGCCCGAGCACAGCATGTGACCGACGGGACGCGCGCTACTCGCGCGCGTCTGCGTCAGCAGAGCAGAACCTCCGTCGCCGCATTCCGGCGGCTTTTCCGCCCAGACGCTCGCGCGTTTGGGCCTTTTTTGCTGGGATGGGTCAGACGGACGTGACCGCCGGGGTGCCGTGGATATAGTGTTCGAGCTGGCTGATCGTGAATTGCTGATCGGCAATCACACTCTTCACGAGGTCGCCGATCGAGATCAGGCCGATGAGCTTGCCGTCCTGGAGGACGGGCAGGTGGCGCATCCGGTGTTCGGTCATCAGCGCCATGCACTCGTCGGTGGATTGCGAAGGTTCGACGTAGCGCACCTTGGCCGTCATGATTTCCTCGACGCGGGTGGCCTTCGACGAACGGTCCTGCAGCACGACCTTGCGCGCGTAGTCGCGCTCGGTGACGATGCCCGCGATGTCGTCGCCCTCCATGACCAGCAATGCGCCGATTCCCTTTTCCGCCATCAGCTTGACGGCGTCATAGACGAAATCGGCTTTCGTGACGGTGTAGATCGTGCGGCCGGAATCCGGCTTGGCTTTGAGAATTTGCGCGACAGTCGTGCTCATTTGCTTTCTCCGTGTGCGGGACGATGCAGGGAAGGCAGGGCGTGATGCGCGGCACCCGATGGGCCCAGTATAGCCGGGCCTGCTACGGCAGTCGCGTGACGTTTCCAGATTAGCGGTAAACTCCGGGCACGCACTATCCACACAACTCCTACATTCCTGATCGTTTCGATTGAATTCATGATGTCTTCGCGTCCCCAATCGCCCACGCAGGGCAATGGCCGGGCCGACGAGTGCGTGACACTCGTCGCCACCGCGTCGCTGCCCACGCGCTACGGTACGTTCACGTCGTACGCATTCCGCGTATCGGGCAGCGATGCCGAACATCTCGCGCTCGTGATGGGTGACGTCACCGGCGAGCAGTCCGTGCTGACGCGGCTGCATTCCGAATGCCTGACCGGCGACGTGTTCGGCTCCTACCGCTGCGATTGCGGCGAGCAACTCGATCTCGCGCTGCGTTACATCGCGGCGGAAGACCGCGGCGTGCTGCTGTATCTGCGTGGCCACGAAGGGCGCGGTATCGGCCTGAGCAACAAGATCCGTGCATACGCGTTGCAGGAGCAGGGGCGCGACACCGTCGAGGCGAATCTCGATCTCGGCTTGCCCGACGACGCCCGCGAATACGACTCGGCCGCAGCGATCCTCCGGATCCTCGGTGTGACGTCGGTGCGACTGATGAGCAACAACCCGAAGAAGTTCGACACGCTCGTGAAGCACGGCATTCCCGTCTGCGAACGCGTGGCGCTTGCGGTGCCCGTACGCGAGGAAAACGAGCGTTACATCCGGACCAAGCAGGCGAAGTTCGGGCATTACTTCGAAGAAAACGAGTAACGAAAACAAGGGGCTCTTCGGAGCCCCTTGTCTCATCTGGATTTCGTGCCTTGCAGCCTTTTCGGTAGCCGTCTGCTTCGTCGAGCGTCTGTCCGGATGTATCCCAATACTGCTGTCCGGGGCCGGCCAGGTGTGCGGACCATGGGCGGATAGCGGATATGATGTGTCCCCGATAAATTATCGCGGGCAAGAAAAAGCCCGCTACTGGAGCGGGCTGAATCCATGTTTGGAGACATGGAGGAGACGGATATAACTTTAAGGGAAAACCCGAGGGCTGGCAAGCCCTAGTTGTAATTGTGCAACGCAACCTTGGTGAGTTTTCCTGGCTGTGTCCGCGAAGCCGTTGCCGCTCTCACATTCCGGCCGCCCATGCATGCGCCGCAAACGCGCCGAACCGCTCCTGCGCAACCGGCACCGCGTACTTGTCGCGCATTTCCATCTCGATCCACGCACAGGCCTCGCGCGCGCAGTCGGTCAGCGCGTGCCGCGTCGCGTGTCCGTCGATGTCGTAGACGAAGCGCACGCCCACCTCGTCGTCGGTGACTTGCCGCTGCAACTGCTTGAGCTGCAATTGCGGCCCGTGCCGTTGCGACAGCGCGCGCAGCTCGTCGAAGTGATATTCGAGCCAGTCGGCGAAGAACAGCGCATCGCTGCGGCAGCGCAGACGGAACGCCGCACTGCGCGACGGACGCCGCGTGGCGCCGGCGGCCTGCGGCTCGCCGTTCGGCGCCATGGCTGCGTCGACGGGCGCAAGCGGCTGCCCGATCTGCCGGTACGGTTCGCGGTCGCGCAGCGCGTGCCACAGTAGTTCGTCGCCGGTGGCCCCGGACGGCTGCATCGTCAGGTCGTGCTGGCCGTCGCCGATAGCGGCGACGTCGCGGATCACGAGGCGCAGCGAGCAGAGCGGCTCGTCCGCAACCAGTAGCGTCGCCGCGCGCGGCAACCCGCACACGAGCGGTGCCGCGCCGGCCGCCCGGAACACGAGCCCGTTGCGATCGAGCCGGACGAGCGGCAGCGGCCGCGGAAACGACGGGTAGGTGACTGTGATGCGGGCGCCGCCGGTACCCGTCAACCCGGGCATCATCGCGCGAAAGACCTGAGACTGGTCCACGGTGGTTCTCCTTCGTTACGGTTCCGCCCGGCCGGACTACGCGCGTTCCGGCTCAGGCGGCGATGGCCTGCCGGGCAGCCCGTCCCGGCTCAATTCCAAGTGCGGCAAACGTTTGCGGATCGATGTCGATCCAGCACGCGACAACCAGACGACCGTCCACCGGTTTCGGGGGGCCTGCCCGGTGCGCGTGCACGCCGATCCGGCGGAACAGCCTCTCCATGCTCGCGAACGTCACGCCGATCAGCTGCCGCGCGCCCAGTTGCGCCGCGCATTCGACGACTGCGGCGAGCATCGGGCGGACGGCCCACTCGGCATTGCCCGGAGCGCCTTCGTCGCCGGTTGCCGCGAACCGCGACAGCTCCCAGACGGCTGCCGATTCCGGCAGCGCGACGTCGTCGGCGATCAGGTCGGCGAACAGCGACTTCAGCAGATACGGGCGCGTGGTGGGCAACAGGCGCGCACATCCACACACGTCGCCGTCGGCGTTTCTCGCGAACACGTAGACGGTATCGTCGCGATCGAACTGGTCGCGCTCGAAACTTTCGTTCGCCGACGGGAGCGCCCAACCGAGCTGTTCGACGAACACGCGGCGCCGATAGCGCCCGAGATCCGCTGCAAGTTCGTGTGGCAACCGCCCTTCCTCGTGAACGAAGGTCCGCATGGTGTCCTCGGATCTGTACTTTGGTATGCACGCATTACAGCGCGCGTCCCGAGGGGGCGGTAACTAGTAACTCTTACAGGGTGAGGGTGGCCGATACCATTTGACCGATGGTATCGGTTTCCTGATCGGCGGGATTGAAATGCGGGCGGCTTTTGCTTATAAAGAGCGCCAGTCGTACGGAAATGTCAGAGGAAAGCGCGGCCGGTTGTCACTGGAGCGTGGGACCGGCATGATAGGCGTCGTTGCGACCGAGCAGCGACGATGCGACCGCGGCCGGCCAGTCGACGTGTGCGAGCCGCGCGGCGAGCACGGCGGCGGTGCGGAACATGCCGAGATCGGCGCCGGTGGCGTCGACGGCCATGATGTTGCTGCGCACGTCGCCGCCCGCGATCACGAACGTGCCCGTCGCGCGCTCGAGATACCAGTCCCAGCCGACCGTCAGGTATGCGACGCCGGCACTGGCCGGGCGATGCCATTCGGTGTAGCCGGCCAGGCGCGCGTCGATGGCGCTGTCGCGTAGTTCCGCGAGCAGCGATGCATCGAGGCCGCTCGCGACGTGGTCGAGCACGAGCGCGGCCAGTGCGCTTTCGGACAGGCGCACGTAGCCGTCCGGAGACGGGCCACGGACCGGATGCAACAAAGGTGAAGTCATGCGCGGAATGTATCAGCCCCGAACCGGCGCTGGCACCTGACAGGTATGACAGCGTAACGTTGTCGGAGAATGAATGGAACTGCGCTGGCAGGATGCCTACCAACAATTCAGCGCCGCGGAAGACGAGCAGCAGCTCTTCCAGCGGATCGCCGCTTATTCTAAACGCCTCGGCTTCGAATATTGCTGTTACGGCATTCGCGTGCCGCTGCCGGTGTCGAAGCCGGCCGTCGCGATCTTCAATACTTATCCGGACGGCTGGATGGCGCACTATCAGGCCCAGAACTACATCGAGATCGACTCGACGGTTCGCGACGGCGCGCTCAGTACCAACATGATCGTCTGGCCGGACGTCGACCGGATCGATCCGTGCCCGTTGTGGCAGGACGCGCGCGACTACGGGCTGTCGGTGGGCGTCGCGCAGTCGAGCTGGGCGGCGCGCGGCGCGTTCGGGCTGTTGAGCATCGCGCGTCACGCGGACCGGCTCACGCCGGCCGAGATCAACATGCTGACGCTGCAGACCAATTGGCTCGCGAACCTGTCGCATTCGCTGATGAGCCGCTTCATGGTGCCGAAGCTGTCGCCCGAGTCGAGCGTCACGCTGACCGCGCGCGAGCGCGAGGTGCTGTGCTGGACGGCCGAAGGCAAGACCGCATGCGAGATCGGCCAGATCCTTTGCATCTCGGAGCGCACGGTCAACTTCCACGTGAACAACATCCTCGAGAAGCTCGGCGCGACCAACAAGGTCCAGGCGGTCGTCAAGGCGATCGCGGCCGGACTCATCGATACACCCTGATCCGGCGCTGGCGGCGGGGCGATCGTGCCGCGCCGGCCGCCGCCGCCGCCGCTCACTCCATCATCGGCTCCGCTTCCTTCGCGGTCCAGCTCACGCTGGAAATGCTCTTCTCCATGCTCATTCGGCTCGCGATCTGCTCGAGCTTCTGCTGATCCTTCGGGTGCAGCTTCAGCGTCGCCGTCACTTTCAGGCGGTCCGGCTGGTCGGGCACGTCTTCGCTCGTCAGGCTCTGGAACGACAGCGGTTTCGCGTACATCGAATTCGACAGCAGCGTGCGGATGTGCACTTCGTCGGCGTCCAGGCAGATCACCGTGATCTGGTATTCGCGCACGAGGTCGGCGTTCGACACGGGGGTTGCGTTGATCGCCTGGCTGACGCCGCGCAGCACCGTGTTGGTGAGCAGCACGACGCCCGTGCCGGCCAGTGCCGGCACGAAGTGCCCGGAGCCGGCCAGTACGCCGACGGCGGCCGAGCACCACAGCGTCGCGGCCGTGTTGATACCCTGGATCGAGCCCTTGTCGCGCATGATCACGCCGCCGCCGAGAAAGCCGACGCCCGACACGACGTACGCGGCGATCTGTGTGACGCCGGCTACGCCGTTTCCGGTCAGCACGCCGAGCGTGACGAACAGGCAGGCGCCGCTCGCGACGAGCGTGATCGTGCGCAGGCCGGCCGTGCGTTGCCGCATCTGGCGTTCGAGGCCGATCGCGACGCCGCAGGCGAACGCAGTGAAAAGACGGAGTGCGAAATCGAAAGTCATGTTTGTTCTGCCGTGCCAAGTGCGCATGCCGGCCCGCGTCGCGGCGGCGCGAGGCCGAACGCGGCACGATGGCCGTCATCGCGCGGTACTGTACCGCGCGAATGCGTCATTCAGTGTGAAACGGATGGCATGCGGGCTCGCGGAACGCGAGCCGCGGCAGGAGAACTGCGTCGGACAGGCGTTCAGGCGGCAAGCGGCGCACGCAACGGAGTGCTGCAACTGTCCACGATGGTTCCTGAAGGAAGAATGGGCGGCATTCTAGTGGGCCGTCCGCGCAGGCGTCAACCCGTCTGGTGGCCGGCCGCGAACGGCCGGTGCGTCACGGCGACGGCTACTGCGACGCGCCGATCGTCCCTGTCGCGAGCGCGAGCGCGGCGGCGGCGGCCGACAGCGCGCCGGCGTAGCTGTCGACTTCCGCGTTGCGGGCCGCGAGCAGCTGGCTTTGCGCGATCGTCGCATCGGTGACCGAGCCGACACCGTTGCGGTACGCGGTCAGCGCCGCGTCGTAGCTCGTCTGCGCGGCATCGACGAGCGCCGTGGCCGCGTCGTGCGACGCGAGGCTCGTCTGCACCGCGTTCTGCGCGGCGACGACCTGGCGCACGGCTTCCTCCTTGGTCCGCGTGAGGCGCGCGGACGCGCTTTGCGCGTCGTTGCGCGCCTGCATCAGCACCGCCGAGCGCAGGCCGCCGTCGTACAGCGGAATCGTCACGCCGAGGAACACGCCGCCGCCGTAGCGGCTGCCGTTCAGGTTGACGGTCGGCGCCTGGTCGCCGATCGCGGGCAGTGCGGTGATGGCCGTGCCGCCGCTTGCGTACGACGTCGAAGCGGACAGGAAGACTTTCGGCATGAACGCGGCTTCCGCGGCCTTGATCTTTGCGCGATTGGCCTGTTCGAGCGCAAACGCGCCCTGCAGGTCGGGGCGGCGCGCGATCGCGTCCGACACGATCGCGTCGACCGACGAACCGAGCGCGGGCGGCAGCGGCCGTTTCGGCAGCGCGGCGATCGTCGGCTTCGACAGCGGCGAGATGCCGAGCGCGGAGACGAGGGCGAGGTAGCTGTCGCTTTCCGTGCCGCTCGCCTGCACGAGCGCGAGGTTCGCCTGCGCACGGTTCTGCGTCGCCTGCGCAAGCTCGACGACCGTCCCGACGCCATGCTTGAGCCGCGCGCGGGACGCCGCGAGGATCGCGTCCGCGTTCGCGAGGCCCTGCTGCGCGCTGACCGCGCGCGAGCGGGCGGCTTCGTACCGGTAATACGCGACGGTCACGTCGTGGATCACCTGCTGGTGCACGGCCGTGAACGCGACGTTCGACGCGATCGACGCCTGCTCGGCCGCTTCGACGCGCGCCGCGCGGCCGCCGAAATCGAACAGCAGCCATTGCAGCGACAGCGCCGAGATCGTGCCGTGCACGGTCGTGTTGCTCGACGCGTCGCCGAGGAGCGTCGACGTCGAGCCGCGGCTCGTCTGGTACGCGCCCATCGCGGTCGCCGAAAGGTTCGGCAGGTACGCGGCCTTCGCGATGCCGACCGCGAGCGCCGCGTTGCGCGCGTCGTTCCATGCGATGCGCGTCAGCGGGTTCGCCGATTCGGCGAGATCGATCAGCTCGGGCAGCGTGTACGCATGGGCGGCATCGAGTGTGGCAGGCGGCGATACCGATGCGAGCGCGGGCGTGGCCGGCAGCGTGTAGTCGTGCGCGCCTTGCGCGGTCGTGAGCGGCGGCGCGGGCACGATGTCGCCCGCGGCCGATGTGTGCGGCTGCCACGGGCGGTCGGACGCCTCCGGCGCCAGATCGATCGACGACGTCGCGCAGCCGGCCAGCGCGACGGCGGTCGCGAGGGCGGCGGCGGCGATCGAGGCGGCCGGCGGTTCAGGTAGGCGCATGGGGAACAGGCTCCTTCGGTGTGGCTTGACGGGCGTCGTCGGCAATGTGCGCGAGCCGCGTGTCGATCAGGTTCAGCAGCGCGTCGCGTGCGGGGTCGATGGGGGCAGCGGGGGCGGCGCCCGGCGGTGGGGCCGGCGGCGCGGGGGAGGCCGCATGAGGCGCGGCTTCGCCGTCACGCAGGTCGACCACGCGTGCGAGCCGATCGCCGATCGCCGCGTCGCCCGGAGCGCGTTCGGCGAGCAGGAACAGCGGGCCTTCGAGCGCGCCGAGTTCCGCGAGTGCGCGCCGTCGCGCGGCGAGCCACGTGGCGGCCGGCCTCACCCACGACGGTTCGTAATGGATCAGGCAGAGCTCCTGCGCGATCGCGCCGTGGCGTGCGAACGCTTCGGCGGCCAGTGCGCGCCGCTCGGCCGGCTGCGCGATCTGCGCGAGGCGCCGCCACTGGTCGAGCAATGCCGCGAGCGCCGTGTCGATCTGCTTGCCGATGCTGACCGGCCAGATGCGCGTGAACACGAGATACACGACCACGTTGCCGAGCAGGATGCCGATCGTGCGATCGCGCGCGAGCGTGAGGTCGAAGCCGGGGCCCGCGCCCTGGATCACGCACAGGAAGAACGCGAAGGCGACCTGGAAGCCCGCGTATGCGATGCGCGGCGATCCGAACGCGACCCACGCGGCGAGCCACGCGCCGGCGAACACGAGCGCCATCAGCTCGCCGATCGACGACAGCGACGGCACGACGAACACGAGTGCGGCCGTCCCGATCAGTGCGCCGACGATGCAGCCGGCGATGCGCAGCGTCAACTTCTCGACCGTTTCGGCCGTCGAGCCGAGCGACACCATGTAGCAGGTGATGAAGCAGGTGTGGATGCCCGACCAGTCGAGCTGGGAGTAAAGCAGGTAGCAGAACATCGCGGCGACCGTCGTTTTCAGCGCATAGCGGACGTGGTCGGGATTGGTGCGCGCATCGGGCAGGAAGAAGCCGCCGCCGGGGGCGGGCGGCGCAGGCGGTGCGGCGGGCTCGGCAGGCGTGTCGGCGGTGGCCGTATCGGCCGATGCGTCCTTCAAGGCCGGTTCCGCGAAATGCGTGATCGCCGTGTGCAGATCCGTTGCGACGACGCGCGCGAGCGGCGGCAGCGTATCGGCTGTCGGCAGCGCGAGCGTCACGTCGACCGGATAGCCGCCGCGTTCGAGGATGGCGGCCATGTCGTCGAGCGTCGTTGCAATCGGCTCGACAAACGCGTCGGGCAGCCTTGCGTCGGGTTCGCGGTCGGCGAGCGCGACCGCGACGAGCAGCGCGGTGCTCGATGCGATGGCCTGCCGCAGCGCGACGACGTCGACGGCCGCCGACGAGCCTTCGAGCTTCGACAGCTTGAGCCACGTGAGCAACTGCTTGTCGCCTTCGCGCAGGCTCGCGTCGAACGCGGCGCGCGCGTTGTCGCCGTCATCGCCTCGCAGCCGCCGGGCGGCGAGCCGCAGCCGTTTCGCGAGCTGAGCCTGCGCGAGCTTGCGCGGCGACGGTGCGATCAGCAGGTTGACGACGATCGCGACGCCGACCGGGATCGCGACCATCAGCCACGCATAGAGCAGCGCGCGCGTCGCGGCTTCGCCGAACGGCGCCAGGCCGAGCTGGTCGAGCCCGAAGCCGACGATCATCGCGAGGATCGCGCCGACCGGGCGCAGCTTGCTTGCCGACGTCAGGTAGAGCAGGCCGACCGACAGCACGGCCATGGACGCAACGCGGAGGATCGAATAGTCGATGCTGAAGATCGCGACGCCCATCACGAGCGCGATGACGACCGTGACGAGCAGCAGCATCGCGACCGCGAGCACGACGCTCGTCACGCGGTCCGCGCGGTTCAGGAAGAACACGATGTATGCGGAGATCGCAGCCTCCGGCGTGCCGTACCCGCTCGTCACGAGCACGACGAGCGCGCAGATCAGCGCGACGCGCACGGCCATCGCCGTGCGCCCGGGAAACGGCGCGAGCAGTCGCAGGACTTCGCGCGGGCCCGGCGTGCGGACCTCAGCGGCAGGCTGAGCCATGCCGTACCTCGACGATCGCACTGGCGCCGACGCGCACGAGCTTGCCGTCGGGTTCGTCGAGCTTCACGCGCACGGGGAAGCGTTGCGCGACGTGCACCCAGTTCACCGAGTTCTGCACGATCGGCAGCGAGCGCGGCAGGTTGATGCGAGCACTGTCCGCGATGCCCGCGCCGATGCCGACGACCTTGCCCGTCATCGGGCGGCTGCGGTCGATCATCGAATAGACGGTCGCGCAGTCGCCGAGCTCGATGCGGTTCAGCGACGTCTCGCGGAAATTGCCGACGGCGAACCATTCGCTTGCGTCGATCAGCGTGAAGATCGACTGGTTCGGTGCGAGGGTTTCGCCGGCGAGCACGCTCAGGCCCGTCACGAGCCCGTCGTGCGGGGCGCGCACGACCGTGTCGTCGAGCGCGTGCTGCGCGCGGGCCAGCGCGGCCTCGCGCGCATGCAGCGTCGCGATCGCGTCGGCGTCGTCGCCGATCGTCTGCGCGGACGCGCGCTGCTGCTCCTGCGCCTGCGCGAGCGACACGGCCGCGTCGCGCTGGCGGACCTTCGCCTGATCGAACTGCTGCGCGCTGACGTAGCCCTGCGCGGCCAGCGGTGCGAGCCGGTTCACGTCGCGCGTTGCGAGGTCGGCGTTCTGCGTCGCGCGCTTGACCTGCTCGGCGGCGACCGCCGCGTTCGAGCGCTCACCGATCAGCGACCGGCGGCGCGTGTCGAGCGATGCGCGTGCGAGCTCGAGATCGGCCTGCGCCTGCGCAACCGTCAGCCGGTACGGCACCGGATCGATTTCATACAGCAGGTCGCCTTTGGCGACGCGCTGGTTTTCATGCACCGCGAGCCGCACGATGCGCCCGCCGACAGGCGATGCGACATGCACGACGTCCGCGTCGATCGACGCGTCGTCGGTGGACGGGTAGGCCGTCGTGCGGTGGTACGCGTATGCGAGCGCCGCGATGCCGAGCGCGACGATCGCGAGCGCGATCGCGCGGCCTTTGATGGACGGGCGGGCAGTTCCGGCGGCCTTCATGCGAACGGCCCCGTGCCGGTGAGCCAGACGATCACGGCGACCACGAGCCCGATCGCGGTGCAGACGGCAAGCTGGTAAGGGACCGTGGCGGCCCAGCCGGTCGCGACGAATATGCGGTGCGCGACGATCGCACCGACGATGCCGATGATCGCGCTGACGAGCCAGAGCGGGAAATACGCGCCGAACAGCACGTACGACGGTGCGCCGCGCGATGCGCAGCCCGCGAGCGGCAGGGCGGGCGCCAGGGCGGTGGCGACGCGCAAGGGCGCGCGCGGCGTTGTTTTTCTCATGGTGTGGCGAGCTCGACGATGGGGGTGGATGCCGGGCGCGGCGCAATGCGGTTCGCCGCCGCGACGACGATTCCGCGATACGGAGCCGATAATAAAGCAGCACGATGCGGATCGCCAGCCGTCCGTCCCGCATGTGCGGCACGCCCCGTGGCCGGCCGTGAAAGGCCCGGCGGCCATATCGGGCCGTCCGGAATCGCGTTTCGGAAGCGGCGTGCGGATCGTCGCGATTCTGCCAGCGTGCGCTCGTGTAGGGTTGCTAACGGACTGTAAAGGATCGTCAGATTAAAGAGGGCGCGCTGCATTTCTCGTGCCGACGCGGCGGAATCGGCGTGGAAACGGCGCGATCATCGCCCGAAGCCACGCGAACCTCCACCCGTGGTCGCGACCGGTCGTCGTAGCCGGGATCTGTGTACCATCGTACGTATGGCGCGAAGCGCGGCATGGGGCGTCACGGCCCCGTGTGACGGATTTCGCGGAAGCCGTATTGCAACGAAGGTGAGCGCTCCATGCGAAGTTTCTTTGTCCGGTTCATTGCAATCGGCGTGTTGTTCCATCTGTACGTCGGGATGCGGATCATTCCCGACGCATTCGCGTCGCCGGCGGCGCGCACGATCGCGGCGCTCGTGCTGGCGAGCTTCGTCGTGCTGATTCCGGTCGGCATGTTCTCGCGCCGCTTCGACGAAGGCTGGGCCGCGACGCTGGTCGGCTGGGCCGGCTCGCTCGTGATGGGCTTCTTTTCGTCGCTGCTCGTACTGACGTTCCTGCGCGAATTCGTGCTGCTCGGCGTGTTCGCGTGGCGGCATCTCGGGCACGACGGCGCGTGGAGCGGCGCTGCAGCCGACACGGCGCTCGGCGTCCTGGCGGCTGCGGTGCTCGTCACCGCGATCGGGTTCGTCGGCGCGCGCCGCACGGCGGCGGTCAAGCGCGTGTCGATTCCGGTCGACGGGCTGCCGGCCGCGCTCGACGGGCTGACGATCGTGCAACTGTCCGACATCCACGTCGGGCCGACGATCAAGCGGCCCTATATCGAACGGATCGTGCGCGCGGTCAATGCGCTCGAGGCCGACCTCGTCGTCGTGACGGGCGACGTGGTCGACGGCTCGGTCAAGCGCCTGCGCGAGCATACGGCGCCGCTCGGCCGCATGCGGTCGCGGCACGGCAGCTTTCTCGTGACGGGCAACCACGAGTATTACGCCGGTGCGCACGAGTGGATCGACGAATTCCGGCGCATCGGGCTGACGGTGCTGCTGAACGAGCACGTGCTGATCGAGCACGACGGCGCGCGCGCGGTGATCGCGGGCGTGACCGACTTCACCGCCGGCGGGTTCGATCCCGCGCATCGCAGCGACCCCGAGCAGGCGCTGGCGGGCGCGCCGTGCGACGTCGGCACGAAGATCCTGCTCGCGCACCAGCCGCGCAGCGCGGAAGCGGCGAGCCGCGCGGGTTTTACCGTGCAGTTGTCGGGGCATACGCACGGCGGCCAGTTCCTGCCGTGGCCGCCGTTCGTACGGATGCAGCAGCCGGTGATCGGCGGGCTGAGCCGCTTCGGCGATCTGTGGCTCTATACGAGCCGCGGCACCGGATACTGGGGGCCGCCGAACCGCTTCGGCGTGCCGTCCGAGATCGCGCTGATCCGGCTGACGCGCGGCGGTTAGCGACGCGTCACTCGATGCGCGCGATATCGTCGAAGTCGAAGCGCGGGCTGCGCGGGAACAGGCCGGCCGGGTCGCCGTAGCCGAGATTCACGAGGAAATTGCTCTTGATCGCGGTGCCCGCGAAGAATTCGGCATCGACCTTCGCGCCGTCGAAGCCCGACATCGGGCCGGCATCGAGGCCGAGCGCGCGCGCGGCGAGGATCAGGTACGCGCCTTGCAGCGACGCGTTGCGGAATGCGGTGGCCTCGATCAGCGCAGCGTTGCCGGCGAACCAGCTCCGTGCGTCGGCGTGCGGAAACAGGCGCGGCAAGTGATCGTAGAACGCGAAGTCCATGCCGACGATCACGGTGACGGGCGCGGCCATCGTCTTCGCGAGATTGCCTTCGGACAACGCGGGCTTCAGGCGCGCCTTCGCCTCGGGCGACTTGACGAACACGAAGCGCGCCGGGCTCGAGTTCGCCGACGTCGGGCCGAATTTCGTCAGGTCGATCAGCCGGTGCAGCAGCGCGTCGTCGACGGGTTTGTCCTGCCACGCGTTGTGCGTGCGCGCGATGCGGAACAGTTGATCGAGGGCGGCATCGGAGAGCGTCGTCATGATGGGATCCGGAAAGAAAGCGGCCGGGTCGCGCCGGCCGGCATGGCGGAAGAAAGCGGCGCCCTGGATAAGGGCGCGCTGCGACACGGCGCGATGATAGCGTGGCGCGCGAAAACGCACCGGCGTCGCAATCGGCGATTCGAGCGCTCGGGCGTGTGACGCGCCGGAATGACAGCGCATGGCGGCGCGCGTCGCCGTTGGCTACCATGCAGACATGGTTCGCCCGCATCGTTCACCCCTGCCTGATTCCGACATGTCGACGCCCGATCTTTTCGCCGATACGCCCGCGCCCGACGTGGACTGGTACCCGGACTGGCTCGCGCCGGCCGAGGCCGATCGCGTGCTGGCCGCGCTGATCGACGAGGTCGCGTGGCGGCAGGACACGATCCGCACGCCACGCGGACGCATTCCGCTGCCGCGGCTCACCGCGTGGCAGGGCGAGCCCGACGCCGTCTACGTGTATTCGGGAATCCGCAACGTGTCCGCGCCGTGGACGCCGGCCGTCCTCGACCTGAAGCACGCGGTCGAGGCGACCTGCGGCGCGCGCTTCAACAGCGTGCTGCTCAATCGTTATCGCAACGGGCACGACAGTCTCGGCTGGCACGCGGACAACGAGCCGGAGCTCGGCGACGCGCCGGTGATCGCGTCGGTGAGCCTCGGCGCGATGCGCGTGTTCGACCTGCGTCATCGTGTGACCGGCGTCGTGCATGCGTACCGGCTGACGCACGGCAGCCTGCTGGTGATGCGCGGCCGCACGCAGGTCGAATGGCAGCACCGAGTGCCGAAGGCGCCGGCCGTGCAGGGCGAGCGCGTCAACCTGACGTTCCGGCGGGTGGTGACGGCCGAGGCGGGCCCGTAGCCGCGCCGATCGGATGGTTCGCCACCCGGGGTCGCGACCCGTTTTCAACCGATCCAGTCCATCGGTCGTCCATGCGGCACGTTGCCGCACACGTTGTGTGCGTGCGGGGGGAATAGGCCCGTAAGGCCCGTGCCATAAGGATTTCAGGTGGATTTCATCGACCGCCCGGTTCTGATAGGCAGGTGTAAGCCCTGATGGTGCGTCGCAACATTCCTTGACTAGACTGTCGAATAGCTGAAACGCGCCGCGAGCCGGCGCATCTTTTCGACATGTCCGACGCGTTGCCGATGCGGCGCGCAGGGCAGGAGCACAACCCGTGACCGTACTGGACTCATCCCTCGAACCCTCGCTGCACGTCTTCGAACAAGACGGCGGATGGCAATGGGCGCTGACGGTGAAGCGGGCATCTGGCGTCGGTGTGAAAGTCGTTGCATTCAGCACGGACGGCTTCCGCGGCGAAGCCGACGCCTATGCCGCCGGTCAGCTCGCGCGCGTCGAGTACGACGCCGCCGTGACGGCCTGACGCCGTCGCGCCGATCCCGTTCGCGGATCGGCGCGGTCGTTTATTTCCATCCGCTTTTCCATCCGTTTCCTTTCGTGCATCGGTCGGGACTATGCCGCCCGATGCCGCGCACGACGCACCCGAACGCATATCGAGCATTGCCGGCAGGCCGCCGTCATACCCGGCGACGTTCCGATGGGCAGCCCTGTCTATCGCTGTTATCCTTCCGATCGCATCAGGCTATATGAAGGCCCCGCGGTCCGGTCGGGCGCATCGGGCCGCCGGCCGCATGAGCCGGATCGTGTTGATCCGGTCCGGTCGAAAATCCATAATCAAGCATTGCGGGTCTTTCTTGAACGCTTCCATTCCGTCCATGTGCAGAGGGTCAATCCAACGATGAGCGGCGCATCGAAACCGCCGGCGAAGCCGGCAAGCGCGCCGCGTGCGACTGCGGGCGAGGACGTCGACCACGACGCGCCGAAGCAGGGCGCCGGCGACGACGAATCGTCCGGCGGCGCGTCGTCGTATCTGGTGCCGGGCCTCGAACGCGGGCTGCGGATCCTCGCCGAATTCTCGGCGCGCGAACCCGTGCTCGGCGCGCCCGAGCTGTCGAAGCGCATCGGCATCCCGCGCACGACCACCTTCCGCCTGCTGCAGACGCTCGAGGCGCTCGGTTTTCTCGAGCGCGTGAACGGCGACCGCCATTTCCGGCTCGGCGTCGGCGTGCTGCGGCTCGGCTTCGAATACCTGAATTCGCTGGAACTGACCGATCTCGGCACACCCGTGCTCGAACGGCTGCGCGACGCGACGGGCCTGTCGACGCACCTGCTGATCCGCGACCAGCGCGACGTCGTGTTCGTCGCGAAGGCACAGAGCAACACGTCGATGTTCGGTTCGGTGAAGGTACACGTCGGCACGCGGCTGCCGGCGCACGCGACCGTGCACGGGCACGTGCTGATGGGCGACCTCACGCGCGACGCGTTGCGTCAGCTGTATCCGGAAAAGCGGCTCGAACAATTTACCGAACGCACGCCGGGCACCGTCGACGAACTTTACGAGCGCGTGCGTCACTACGCGCGGCTCGGCTACGCGGTCAGCGAGGCCGCGTTCGAGAGCGGCATCTCGGCCGTGACCGCACCCGTGCGCGACCATTCGGGCGCGATCGTCGCGGCGATCACCGCGACGGTGCCGCGCTCGGAGATCGGCGAGGCCGGCGAGAAGGAGCGGCTCGTCGAAGCGGTTTGCGGTGCGGCGGTCGACCTGTCGCAGCGCCTGAACTACCGGCCGCTCGAAAGCGACCCGACGTTCGCGCACGCGCGCCACCGGGTCGCGATGTTCTGATCCGTCGCACGCGCCGCGTCGTGCGGCGTTATCCATCCATCGTCAATGAAAAAGAGCAGCCCGCGGGCTGCTCTTTTCGTTTCCGGCCTCGGGCGCGTGCGCCCGTCGCCGCTCAGAACGAATGGTGGATGCCGGTCAGCACGATCACCTGGTTCGCGGTGCTCGAAGCGCCGGCCGTGAAGAACGCGGCCTTCGCGCCGCCCGAGCCGTGCTCGTACAGCACGTTCGCGTACAGCTGCGTGCGCTTGGACAGCGCATAGATGTCCCCGAGCTCGACCTGCGTCCAGCGGCGGCCGGCCAGCGTCGTGGTCGCCGCGCCGCCCGCGATCGTGTTGAACGCGCTGCTGCGGTAGTTCACGCCCGCGTCGTAGCTCTGGAACGTATCCGAAAAGCCGTTCGACTGCATCTTCGTGCGCGTGTACAGGCCGTGCACGAGGAAGTCGCCGAACTGGTAGGACGCGCCCGCGCCGATGTTCTCGACCTTGCTCGCGATGTAGCCGTTCGCGGTGTTCTGCCCCTGGAACGACGTGATGCCGGTCGTGCCGATCAGGATCGAGCGGTCATGCTCGTTCGAGTACACGGCGGACGCCTTGAACGGCCCGTTCGCATAGTTCAGCGCGACGCCGACCGACTTGCCGGTCGAGAAGTTCGTCGTGTTGCCGAGCGCCATCGTCGCCGCGGCCGAGAAGCCCGCGAAGCTCGGCGAGCGGTACTTCACCGAATTGTTGTACGGCACGTTGCCGGTCGCGGCGAGCCCGTCGATGTTGCCGGGGTGGAACGCATACCAGCTCATCGCGAGGTAGGCCGTGCTGAGCGGATCGAGATAGTCGAACGTCAGCGGCGTCTGCCGGCCGAGCGTCAGCGTGCCGTAGCGTTCCGAGCTGAGGCCGACGAATGCCGCGCGGTTCCAGATCGTGTTCGCGGTCGCGAACTGGCCGTTGTTCGTATAGAAGCCGTTTTCGAGCTGGAAGATCGCCGACAGGCCGTCGCCGAGGTCTTCCTTGCCCTTCAGGCCCCACCGATCGGGCTGCGTATTGCCCTGGATCATCGCCCACTTCGCATGGCCGCCGACGTTGTTCACGTACGCGACGCCCGCATCCATGCTGCCGTACAGCACCACGCTGCTCTGCGCCCACGCGCCCGACGCGGCGCCCAATCCGATCACTGCTGCTGCTACCGCATGCTTGACCATTTGATCTCCTGAATCTCCAACCTGATGAAAACGTGCCGTGGCGGCACGCGCGGGAACGGCCGGCCGTCGCGTGTTTTCGCCATCGAGTGGGCATTCTTGTGTTCCATATAAGGAACAATGTGCCTCTGATGGAATGGAGTATAGAGGCGTCCAGCACCGGATCAAAAATAATTTTTTCGGGACGGATGGGTTTCGGACCGATGCCCGGTGTCGGTGCGCGAAGCCCGCGTAAACCCGGTAAATCCCCGCCATATAACAAAAAAATTCGTTTGGCGAGGTCGGCGCGCGAGAGCGCCGACCCAACGGTCAGTGTTTTCCCTAGGACGTGCAGCTTTTTGTTTTACTCGCGGAAAGTCACTTCTATAATCACCATCCATAAACTGCTGTTCCGGATATGGAACAAATCCGGAGCGAACCGAGAGTCGATCAGAAGGAAAGGTGTGAGATGTCTGAACAATGGGTTTGTGCCGGGCACGCCGGCGCGCTGTCGGAAGACACGCCGATCGAGTTCAAGCGGACCGACGGCGTCGAAATCGGGATCTACCGCGTCGGCGACGAGGTGTATGCGCTCGAGAACGTGTGCCCGCATGCATACGCGCTACTGACGCAGGGGTTCGTCGACGAAGGCACTGTCGAATGCCCGCTGCACGAGGCCGTGTTCGACATCAAGACGGGCGAATGCCTGAAGGGTCCGGGCGGACGCGCACTGAAGCAGTACGCGGTGCGGCTGGCCGGCGAGGAAATCCAGATCAAGGTGGAATGACATGAAAGAAGCGACCGTCAACTTCAATCCCTTCCTGAAGCCGTGGGTGGCGCCGCAGCCGAACAACGTCGCCGGCAAGGGGCAGATCGAGATCCCGGGCCAGGTCGAGAACCAGGTCTGGCAGAACCGCAAGGCCGAGCCCACCCAATATGAAAACGACCTCGGCGACGCGCTCGAACGCGTGTTCGAGAGCGGGGCGACCGAGCTGGACGATGTCGTCGCGGGCCTGAACCGCATCGGCTTTCGCGCGCCGGACGGCACGGCGTGGACGCCTGAGCGCTTTCGCGCCGAAATGGCCTCGCTGGCGGAATGAGCGCGCGCACCGCGTGACCGCCGACCCGACGACAACCGCATCCGGAGCACACTGATGACGTCCCCCGCACAACACGAAACACAACACGACCCGGTCCGCGCGTATCTCGACCGCGGCATCAAGAACTACTGGTATCCCGTCGCCCCGAGCTGGCAGGTGTCGAACGCGCCTGTCGGCCTTACGCGCCTGTCCGAGCAGATCGTGCTGTGGCGCGATCACGAAGGCAAGGTTCACGCGCTGGAAGATCGCTGCCCGCACCGCGGCGCGCGCCTGTCGCTCGGCTGGAACCTCGGCGGCAACATCGCCTGCTGGTATCACGGCATCGAAGTCGACGGCGGCGGTACCGTCAATCGCGTGCCGGCGGTTGCGAACTGTCCGCTCGAAGGCATGAAGTGCGTGAAGTCCTATCCGGTCGAAGAGAAGGCCGGCGCGATCTTCCTGTGGTTCGGCGACGAAGCGCACGGCGAGCCGGCGCCGCTGAACCTGCCCGAGGAACTGGTCGACGACGCATACGGCCACTTCCTGTGCGTGTCGAACTGGAAGTGCAATTACCAGTACGCGATCGACAACGTGATGGACCCGATGCACGGCGCGTACCTGCATGCCACCTCGCACTCGATGGCCGAAGGCGACAAGCAGGCCGACATGCGCGTGCGCAAGACGGAAACGGGCCTGATGTTCGAGAAGATCGGCCAACGCGACGTGAACTTCGACTGGGTCGAGCTCGGCGAAACGGGCTGCCTGTGGATGCGCCTCGCGATTCCGTACAAGCAGAAGTTCGGCCCGGGCGGCAACTTCGGGATCATTGGCTTCGCGACGCCGGTCGACGGCGACAACTGCCAGGTCTATTTCTGGCGCACCCGCAAGGTCAGCGGCTGGCAGCGCGACGTATGGCGCTTCATGTACCGCAACCGCCTCGAGGGCCTGCACTGGGACGTGCTCGAGCAGGACCGCTACGTCCTCGAAAGCCTCGCGCCGAATGCGCGCGATCACGAATACCTGTACCAGCACGACGTCGGCATGACGCGCGTGCGCCGGATGCTGCGCACGCGTGCGCAGGAGCATCTTTCCGCACTCGACGCGCATCGCGCGGCGCAGGCGCAGGCCGCATCGGAGCCGGCAAATGGCTGAGCGCGCTCCGGTCGTGTCGCTCGCGGGTCGCCGCGTGCTCGTCACGGGCGGCGCGCGCGGGCTCGGCGCGGCGTTCGTGACGGCGCTCGTCGACGCGGGCGCGCAGGTCGCGTTCGGCGACGTGCTGGTCGACGAAGGCCGTGCGCTTGCCGCGCAACTCGGCGAAGCGGGCCACGTCGCGCATTTCTTCGCACTCGATCTGGCCGATCCGGCGAGCGTCACCGCGTTCGTCGCGCAGGGTGCGGCGGCGCTCGGCGGCATCGATGCGCTGATCAACAACGCGGCGATCACGAACTCGGGCGGCAAGCTGTCGACGGAACTCGACGTGTCGACGTGGGACGCCGTGATGAACGTGAACGTGCGCGGCGTGTGGCTCGTCAGCAACGCGGCGCTGCCGTACCTCGCACAGTCGGGCCGTGGCGCGATCGTGAACCTCGCATCGGATACCGCGCTGTGGGGCGCGCCGAAGCTGCTCGCGTACGTCGCGAGCAAGGGCGCCGTGATCGCGATGACGCATGCGCAGGCGCGCGAGTTCGGCGCGCACGGCGTGACGGTCAACGCGATCGCGCCGGGGCTGACCGAAGTCGAGGCGACGGCCTACGTGCCGGCCGAGCGCCACGCGTTCTACATGCAGGGCCGCGCGCTGACGCGCGCGCAGGTGCCCGACGACGTGACGGGCCCCGTGCTGTTCCTGCTGTCGGACGGCGCGCGCTTCGTGACGGGTCAACTGCTGCCGGTCAACGGCGGCTTCGTAATGAATTGAATTGAAGTTTCACTCTGAATGAAGGAGAGGACGATGGCGGATGCAGATCTCGAACGCAAGTCGTGGGACCAGCCGGAAGGCGCAAGCTTCGGCGACTGGATGGAAGGGCGTGTCGCGCGCTACGCGACGCGGCGCTACGACTGGGATGCGCTGAAGTTCCAGGCCGACTACGACCCGAAGTATCGCCGTGCGCAGATGCGCTACGTCGGCACGGGCGGCACGGGCGTCGCGAAGGACGTCAACACGGTGCCGGCCGGCAACTTCACGTTTTCGACGATGGTCATCCCGGCCGGCAACATCGGCCCGAGCCACATCCACATCGACGTCGAGGAAATCTTCTTCGTGCTGCGCGGCAAGATGAAGGTGATCTGCGAGCGCGACGGCGAGACCTGGGAAGCGATCCTCGGCGAACGCGACCTGATCTCGGTGCCGCCGGGCGTGTATCGCACGGAAATCAACATCGGCGAGGAAGACGCGCTGATGTGCGTGATGCTCGGTTCGCCGAAGCCCATCACGCCGACGTATCCGCCGGATTCGCCGCTCGCGAAGATCAAGCGCTGAGACGGGGCGGAGCAAGCAATGAGTGTCATCGACAAACGTGAACGCGACCGCACCGCGGCGTTCGCCGCGCTGCTCGGGCAGTTTCCCGAACAGCGCTGCGCGGCCGGCGCGGCGGGCACGATCGGCTATCGCGAGGCCGGCGCGCAGCATGCGGGCCACGCGCTGCCCGTCGTGCTGCTGCACGGGATCGGCTCGGGCGCAGCATCGTGGGTGCGCCAGCTCGACACGCTCGGCGCGTCGCGACGCGTCCTGGCGTGGGATGCGCCCGGCTACGGCGTGTCGACCCCGGTGCACGGCGCGTCGCCGGCGGCCGCCGATTACGCGGCGTCGCTGAACGCGTGGCTCGAGGCACTCGGCATCGAACGCTGCGTGCTGGTCGGGCATTCGCTCGGCGCGATCGTCGCAGGCGGGTTGGCCCGTCTGATGCCCGCGCGGATCGCCGGCCTGCTGCTGATCTCGCCCGCGGGCGGTTACGGCAGCGCGCCCGCGGAAACGCGCGACACGCGCCGCGATGCACGCCTTGCCATGCTCGATGAACTCGGCCCGGCCGGACTCGCCGAGCAGCGCAGCGGCAACATGCTGTCGGGCTTCGCGAGCGAGGATGCGCGTGCGTGGGTGCGCTGGAACATGGCGCGCATCGTGCCGGCCGGCTATGCGCAGGCCACGCATCTGCTCGCGAACGCCGATCTCGCTTCCGATCTCGCCGGCTTTCGCGGTCGCACGGCGGTGGCGGTCGGTGCGAACGACGCGATCACGCCGCCTGCCGCGTGCGAGCGCATCGCCGCGGCAGCGCACGTCGGGTTGCAGGTGATTCCGCAGGCAGGTCATGCGGGTTACGTGGAAGCGCCGGGGGTTTATTCGTCGCTGATCGACGCGTTCTGCCGTCAGTGCGATCGTCAACGGGGGCTGGAATGAGCGAACCGTTGCAGCAGCCGGATGCGGACTCCGCGAAGTCCGAGGCCAACTACGTGGTGCCAGGCCTCGAACGCGGTTTGCGAATCCTCGCCGAATTCTCGCCGCGCGAGCCGGTACTGGGCGCGCCGGAGTTGTCCAAGCGGCTCGGCATTCCGCGCACGACGGTGTTCCGTCTGCTGCAGACGCTCGAATCGCTCGGCTTTCTCGAGCGCGCGGACAAGGATCGAAACTACAAGCTCGGCATCGCCGTACTGCGGCTCGGCTTCGAATACCTGAGCTCGCTCGAGTTGACCGATCTCGGCCTGCCCGTGATCGAGAGCCTGCGCGACGCGACCGGTTTCACGACGCACATCGTGATCCGCGACGGCCGCGACGTGGTGTTCGTCGCGAAAGCGCAGAGCCAGTCGCCGGTGTTCAGCTCGATTCGCGTGAACGTCGGCACCCGCTTGCCCGCGTATGCAACGACGCACGGCCACGTGCTGATGGGCGACCTGTCGCTGAATGAGCTGCGCGCGCTGTATCCGGAAGGCACGCTGAACCGGATGACGAGCGCGACGCCGGAGACGGTCGACGCGCTGTACGAAGTGATCCGCGAGGATGCGCTGCGCGGCTACGGCGTCAGCAATTCGTCGTTCGAACGCGGCATTTCGGTGGTCACGGCGCCGGTGCGCAACGACACGCAGAGGATCGTCGCGTGCATCACCGTGACGGTGCCTCGGCCGGAGATCGACGCGGCGCTGATCGCCGACGGCCTGATCGACAAGGTGCAGCGCGCGGCGGCGGAACTGTCGCGGCGGCTCAATTACCGCTCGGATGACGAGCACACGTTTATGAAGGCTTTAGGACTCCGATGATTGAGATCGATCTGACCGGGCAGGTGGCGGTGGTGACGGGCGGTTCGTCCGGCATCGGCCTCGCGACTGCCGAACGGTTCCTGCAGGCCGGCGCGTCGGTCGCGATCTGCGGCCGCGACGGCGAACGCCTCGCGCGCGCGCAAGCGCTGCTCGGCGAGAAATACCCGGACGCGCAACTGCTCGCCGTGCGCTGCAACGTGCTCGACGAAGCCGATGTGGCCGCGTTCGCGCAGGCCGTGGCCGACCGCTTCGGCCGCGCCGACATGCTGGTCAACAACGCCGGCCAGGGCCGCGTGTCGACCTTCGCGGACACGACCGACGACGCATGGCGCGAAGAGCTCGATCTGAAGTACTTCAGCATCATCCGCCCGACGCGCGCCTTCCTGCCGCTGCTGCGCGACGCGCAGGCGCCGACGATCACCTGCGTGAACTCGCTGCTCGCGCTGCAGCCGGAGCCGCACATGGTCGCGACGTCGTCGGCGCGGGCGGGTGTGCTGAGCCTCGTGAAGTCGCTCGCGACCGAACTCGCGCCGCAGCGCATCCGCGTGAACTCGATCCTGATCGGCATCGTCGAGTCGGGTCAATGGCGCCGCCGCTACGAAGCGCAGGCGCAGGCCGGCGAAAGCTGGGAGGACTGGACGGGCGCGCTCGCCCGCAAGAAGAACATCCCGCTGAACCGCTTCGGCAAGCCTGACGAGGCAGCCTGGGCACTTTTTTATCTCGCAACGCATCTGTCGTCCTACACGACGGGCAGCCATATCGACGTTTCTGGAGGCTTTGCACGCCATGTCTAAAAAAACCACGGTTGGCGAGCTGATTGCCGCCTTTCTCGAGCAGTGCGACGTCAAAACCGCATTCGGTGTCATCTCGATCCACAACATGCCGATCCTCGACGCGATCAACTCGCGCGGCAACATCCGGTATGTCGGCGCGCGCGGTGAAGCGGGCGCGGTGAACATGGCCGACGGCCTCGCCCGCGTGTCGGGCGGCCTCGGCGTCGCGTTCACGAGCACCGGCACGGCGGCGGGCAACGCCGCTGGTGCGATGGTCGAGGCGCTGACGGCCGGCACCGCGCTGCTGCACATCACGGGGCAGATCGAGACGCCGTACCTCGACCAGGATCTCGCCTACATCCACGAAGCGCCGGACCAGCTCACGATGCTCGACGCGATCTCGAAGGCCGCGTTCCGCGTGCGCACGGTCGAGACCGTGCTGCCGACGATCCGCGAAGCGGTGCGCATCGCGCAGACCGCGCCGACGGGGCCCGTGTCGGTCGAGATTCCGATCGACATCCAGGCTGCCGAAATCGAATGGCCGGAAGATCTCGCGCCGGCGCACGTCGCGGTGCGCGAGCACGACGACGCACGCGTCGCGAAGCTCGCCGATGCGCTGGCGGCCAAGCGCCGTCCGCTGTTGTGGATCGGCGGCGGTGCGCGCCACGCCCGTGCGGAAGTCGAACGCCTGGTGAAGCTCGGCTTCGGCGTCGTGACGAGCGTGCAGGGGCGCGGCGTGCTGCCGGAAGATCACCCGGCGACGCTCGGCGCGTTCAACGTGCATGCGTCCGTCGAAGCGTTCTACAAGACCTGCGACGCGCTCGTCGTGGTCGGCTCGCGCCTGCGCGGCAACGAGACGCTGAAGTACAAGCTCGCGCTGCCGCAGCCGCTGTTCCGCATCGACGCCGACGCGCTCGCCGACAACCGCGGCTATCGCAACGAGCTGTTCGTGCACGGCGATTCGAAGCGCGTGCTGGCCGAGCTGGCCGATCGCCTCGAAGGCCGCCTGTCCGTCGATCCGCAGTTCGCGGGCGATCTCGCGGCGGCGCGCGAGCAGGCCGTCGCCAGCGTGTCGGAAGGTCTCGGACCCTACAAGAAGCTGGTCGATACGCTGCAGGGCGCGGTGGGCCGCGACTACAACTGGGTGCGCGACGTGACGATTTCGAACAGCACGTGGGGCAACCGCCTGCTGAAAATCTTCGAACCGCGCGCTGGCGTGCATGCGCTCGGCGGCGGCATCGGCCAGGGCATCCAGATGGGCATCGGCGCGGCACTGGCCGGCGCGGCGGCGAAGACGGTCTGCCTGGTCGGCGACGGCGGCCTGATGGTCAACGTCGGCGAGCTCGTGACGGCCGTGCAGGAAAACGCGAACGTGATGATCGTGCTGATGAACGACCAGTGCTACGGCGTGATCCGCAACATCCAGGACGCGCACTATGGCGGCCGCCGCTGCTTCGTGCAGCTGCACCAGCCGGATTTCGCACAGTTCTGCGCGAGTTTCGGTCTCACGCACTACCGGATCTCGTCGCTCGACCAGGCCGAAGCGATCGTGCGCGAAGGGATGGCGAAGGAAGGGCCGGTGATGGTCGAGGTCGACATGCTGTCGGTCGGCTCGTTCGCATCGCAGTTCGCAGGCCCGCCGGTGAAGAAGGAAGAAACGCCGTCGGAGCGGCAGTATGCGTAACAACCACGCCCACGGGCATGCGCCCGTCGACATCGCGATGATCGGCTTCGGCGCGATCGGTGCGGCCGTGTATCACGCGGTCGAGCACGATGCATCGTTGCGCGTCGCGCACGTGATCGTGCCCGAGCACCAGCGCGACGCGGTGCAGCGTGAGCTCGGAAGCGCGGTGGAGGTCGTATCGTCGGTCGATGCACTGGCCCACCTGCCCGAGTTCGCGCTCGAATGCGCGGGCCACGGCGCGCTCGTCGATCACGTCGTGCCGCTGCTGAAGGCCGGCACCGATTGCGCGGTCGCATCGATCGGCGCGCTGTCCGACCTTGCGCTGCTCGACGTGCTGTCGCAGGCCGCCGACGAAGGCGACGCGACGCTGACGCTGCTGTCCGGCGCGATCGGCGGAATCGACGCGTTGGCGTCGGCGAAGCAGGGCGGCCTCGACGAGGTGCTGTACGTCGGCCGCAAGCCGCCGCTCGGCTGGCTCGGCACACCTGCCGAGGCGTTGTGCGACTTGCGTGCGATGACCGAAGAGAAGGTCATCTTCGAGGGCACCGCACGCGACGCCGCGCGGCTGTATCCGAAGAACGCGAACGTCGCGGCGACGGTCGCGCTCGCGGGCCTCGGCCTCGACGCGACGCGCGTGCGCCTGATCGCCGATCCGGCCGTCGCGCGTAACGTGCACCGCATTACCGCACGCGGCGCGTTCGGCGAAATGTCGCTCGAGATGAGCGGCAAGCCGTTGCCTGACAACCCGAAGACGTCCGCGTTGACTGCGTACAGCGCGATCCGCGCGCTGCGCAACCGCGCGGCCCGCTGCGTGATCTGAACGTGCGACGCAGCCATTCGGGCCATTGAACGGCCGCCGGCGCCACGGCGCGGGCGGCTGCGCAGAGACAGATTAGTGGGACTTGTGACATGACTCCATTCGATACGAGCCTCGTACCCAACGGCGACATCCTGATCGGCGGCGAGTGGCGGCGCGGTCGCGGCGCGCCTTACGCGAGCATCTACCCGGCCGACCAGTCGCTGAACATGGAAGTATCGACGGCGAACGCGGAAGACGCGGCCGAAGCCGTCGTGGCCGCCGACGCCGCGTGGCGCCGCGCCGACTGGGCCGGCCTCAAGCCGCACCAGCGCGCGCTGGTGCTGTACCGGATCGCCGACCTGATCATGCAGCGTCACGAGGCGCTCGCGAACCTGCAGCGCCGCGACAACGGCAAGCCGATCGGCGAGACGCGCGTGCTGGTGGCGAGCGCCGCCAACACGTTCCGCTATTTCGCGGCGTGCCTGGAAACGCTCGACGAGGAACTGACACCGTCGCGCGGCGACTACCTGACGATGAGCGTGCACGAGCCGATCGGCGTGATCGCGGCGATCACGCCGTGGAATTCGCCCATCGCATCCGACGCGCAGAAGCTCGCGCCGGCGCTCGCCGGCGGCAACGCGGTGGTGCTCAAGCCGGCCGAAGTCACGCCGCTCGTGTCGCTCGCGCTGGCCCGCATCTGCGAGGAGGCCGGCGTGCCGAAGGGCGTGCTGAGCGTGCTGCCGGGCAAGGGCTCGGTGATCGGCGACGTGCTCGTGCGCCATCCGCTCGTGAAGAAGGTGTCGTTTACCGGCGGCACCGAAGTGGGCCGCGGCATCGCGCGCATCGCCGCCGAGAAGCTGATGCCCGTGTCGCTCGAACTCGGCGGCAAGTCGCCGACGATCGTGTGCGACGACGCCGATCTCGATCACGCGGTCAATGGCGTGCTGTACGGCATCTTCAGTTCGTCGGGCGAGGCGTGCATCGCGGGTTCGCGCCTGTTCGTGCAGCGCGCGATCTACGACACGTTCATGCAACGCCTCGTCGAAGGCGCGCGCAAGCTGCGCGTGGGCGACCCGACGCGGCCCGACACGCAGATGGGCCCGCTGATCACCGCGAAGCATCGTGAATCGGTGGAGCGCTACGTCGCGCTCGGGCTGGAGGAAGGCGGCCGCCTGCTGTGCGGCGGCGCGCGGCCGTCGGGCGACGGGCGCGAGGACGGCTTCTTCTACCAGCCGACGATTCTCGAAGGTTTGCCGAACACCGCGCGCATCTGCCAGGAAGAAATCTTCGGACCGGTGCTGGTCGCGATACCGTTCGACGACGAAGCGTCGCTGATCGCGCAGGCGAACGACAGCGTGTTCGGCCTTGCCGCCGGCATCTGGACGCGCGACTACAAGCGCGCATGGCGCATTGCGCGCGCGCTCGAGACGGGCACCGTCTGGATCAACACGTACAAGCTGTTTTCGATCTCCACGCCGTTCTCGGGCTGGAAGGAGAGCGGGATGGGCCGCGAGAAGGGCCGTCTCGGCATCCGCGAGTACATGCAGCAGAAGAGCCTCTACTGGGGCTTGAACGACGCGCCGCTGCCGTGGGCGAACTGAGCGAAGGGGAATGACGCAATGAGCATCTTGGGTATCGAGCAGATCACGTACGGTGTCGACGACCTCGCGACGTGCCGGCGCTTTTTCGCCGACTGGGGGCTGAAGGAAGTCGCGCACGACGACACGCGCGCACGTTTCGAAACGCTGAACGGCTGCACCGTGCTGGTCGTCAAGGCCGACGATCCGTCGCTGCCGCCGGCGTTCGAGGCGGGTCCGACGCTGCGCGAGGTGACGTGGGGTGTCGCGACGAAGCAGGAACTCGACGCGCTGCGCACGAAACTGGCTGGCCAGCCCGGCTATTACGCGCACGAGGACGCGGTGGGTTGCATCGATCCGAACGGCATGGCGATTCGCGTCGAAGTCACGCGCAAGCGCGAACTCGACATCACCGGCTCGCCGTCGAACGTGTGGGGCCAGACGCTGCGCGTCGACCAGCCGAGCCCGATTTATCCGCGCGCGGAACCGGTCGAGGTTGGCCACGTGGTGTTCTTCACGAACTGCCTCGACGCGCAGGAAACGTTCTATCACGAGCTGCTCGGCTTCGAGACGTCGGATCGCTATCCGGGCCGCGGCGCGTTCATGCGTTGCGCGCCGCATGGCGGCCACCACGACCTGTTCCTGCTCGCGTTGCCGAACGGCAAGCGCGGCCTGAACCACGTCGCGTTCACCGTGCGGGACATCCACGAAGTGTTCGGCGGCGGCATGCACATCGACCGCTGCGGCTGGGAAACGCAACTCGGCCCGGGCCGTCATCCGGTGTCGTCCGCGTATTTCTGGTACTTCCAGAACCCGGCTGGCGCGCTGATCGAGTACTACGCGGACGAAGACGTGCTGACGCCCGAGTGGCAGCCGCGCGAATTCGAACCTGGCCCGACCGTGTTCGCCGAATGGGCCGTCGACGGCGGCCTCGACGGCAACACGCGCCGGCAGAAGGACGCGAAGGCGCCGGAAGGCAAGTTCATGACGGAGCGCAAATCATGACCGAAGCGAACTCGCAGGAGCCGGCCCTGCCGGGCACGGTCGTCGTGGTCGGCGGCGGCCAGGCCGCCGGCTGGGTGCTGAAGACGCTGCGCGCGGAAGGGTTCGCGGGCCGCCTCGTGATGATCGCCGACGAGCCGCACCTGCCGTACGAACGCCCGCCGCTGTCGAAAGCCGTGCTGGCCGGCGATGCCGACATCGAAACGGTACGCGTCGTGCGTCCCGACGAATTCGACGCGCTGAACGTCGAGGCGTGGCAGCCGGAACGCGCGGCGTCGATCGACCGCGCGCGCCGCGTGGTGAAGACCGAAAGCGGGCTCGAGATCGAATACGACCGTCTCGTGATCGCGACTGGCGGCACGTCGCGTCGCTTGCCTGACGCAATCGTCAGGACACCGAACCTGCACTACCTGCGCACGCTCGACGAAGCGGCCGCGCTCGGCGAGAAGCTGCGTGCGAGCCGGCGCGTGCTCGTGATCGGCGGCGGCTGGATCGGCCTCGAAGTCGCTGCGACCGCACGCAAGCTCGGCGTCGAAGCGGTCGTCGTCGAAGGCGCTCCGCGTCTGTGCGGACGGTCGGTGCCGCAGATCGTGTCGGACTTCCTGCTCGACCTGCATCGCGCGAACGGTGTCGACGTGCGTCTCGGCGCGGCGCTCGCATCGCTCGACGCGCAACCGGACGACGCGTCGAAGGTGCGCGCGACGCTCGCCGACGGCACGACGATCGACGCCGATTTCGCGGTGGCCGGCATCGGCCTCGCGCTGAACGCGACGCTGGCGAGCGACGCGGGCCTGGCGATCGACGACGGCATCGTGGTCGACGAATTCGGTGCGACCAGCGACCCGGCGATCTTCGCGTGCGGTGACGTCGCGAATCATCACAACGGCTGGCTGAAGCGGCGCGTGCGGCTCGAATCGTGGGCGAACGCGCAGAACCAGGCGATCGCGGCTGCGAAGGCCGTGCTCGGCGTGCGCGCGCCGTACGCGGAGATTCCGTGGTTCTGGTCCGATCAGTACGACGTGAACCTGCAGATCCTCGGCGATCTGCCGGCCGATGCGCAGCTCGTCGTGCGCGGCGACCTCGCCGCGCGCCGCGCGACGCTGTTTTTCGTAGGCGATGGGCATGTGAGAGGTGTCATCGCCGTCAACAACGCACGCGAGCTCAAGCTCGCACGCAAGTGGATGAACCAGGGCCGGGCTGTGGATACGGAAGCCCTGGCGGACACGACCAAACCGCTTGCCTGACCGGCGAACGATCCAGGAGACCCCCCGCATGAGCACTTTCGACAACGTCGTGGCCGGCAGGGCCACGATGGAAGCTGCCGCCTCCACGCCCGGCGCGATCATCGCGCGGCTCGAGCGGCTTCCGACCAACGCGATGCAGATCCGCGCGCGTGTGCTGATCGGCACCGCCACGTTCTTCGACGGCTTCGACGTGATCACGATCGCGGCGACGCTGCCGCTGCTGATTCACAAGTGGGGGCTGTCGCCGACGCAGATCGGCATGCTGATCGCGTCCGGCGCGATCGGCCAGCTGATCGGTGCGTTCCTGTTTCCCGCGCTCGCGGAAAAGCATGGCCGCGTGAAGGCGATCGCGTGGAGTTCGGCCGTGATCGGCATCACGAGCATCGCGTGCGGTTTCGCGCCGACGTTCGAGATATTCGTGCTCCTGCGGATCTTGCAGGGGCTCGGTCTCGGCGGCGAACTGCCGGTCGCAGCCACGTACATCAACGAAATCACGCGTGCGCACGGTCGCGGCCGCTTCGTGCTGTTGTATGAAATCGTGTTTCCGATCGGTTTGCTGGTGTCGATGGCGCTGGGCGCATGGCTCGTGCCACGGTTCGGCTGGGAGATCATGTACTTCGTCGGCGGGCTGCCGTTGATCCTCGCGCTGGTGCTCACGCATCTCGTGCCGGAATCGCCGCGCTGGCTCGCATCGCGCGGGCGCCTCCCCGAAGCCGGGCGCGCGGTCGGTGTGTTCGAATCGTCGGTGCGCGGCGAACTGCCGCCGGTCACGCAGGTGGCCGCGTACGACGAGATGGTGCGCCAGCACCCGAAGCGCCGGATGAGCGACCTGTTCAGCGCCGCGTATCGCAAGCGCACGCTTGCCGTGGCGACGCTCTGGGCGACCTGCGGGTTCATCCAGTACGGGCTGTCCACGTGGCTGCCGACGATCTACAAGAACTTCTATCACGCGCCGTTGCAACTCGCGCTGAATCTCGCGGTGATCGGCTCGGTGATGGGCGTGCTCGGGTCGCTTGCGTCGGCGCTGCTCGTCGACAAGCTCGGACGCAAGCCGGTGATCGTGTGGTCGTTCGTGCTGTGCGCGCTGTCGTTGGCGTTCGCGGGCCTCTATCACGCATCGTCGGTGTACGTCGTCGCGGTGTTCTGCTCGCTGTCGCTGGGGCTGATGGCATCGGGCTTCATCACCGCGTACGTCTATACGCCGGAGCAGTATCCGACGAGCATCCGTGCGTCGGGCTGCGGACTCGGCAGCGCGTGGCTGAAGATCGCGTCGTTCGCGGCGCCGATGATCGTGCCGCACGCGATCATCGGCGGCAGCCTCGCGCCGGCGTTCTACCTGATCGGCATCGTGCCGCTGATCGCGGCGGTGACCGTGCACTTCGTCGGGATCGAGACGAAAGGCAAGGTGCTGGAGGCGCTCGAAGCGTAAGCGCGGCTGGCCGCAACGGCTGACGTGGAAGGCCCGGACATCGTCCGGGCCTTCTTGTTTTCCGGCGATCGCGTTCGGCGTTCGCGACCGAGCGGCGCGGGTAGTGCGGTGCGTCCGGTGCGAACGAATGTCGCATCGGCATCGTTTCGCGGTGGACTTAGAGTCGAACGGTAGCGAACGCAACGATACCGGGAGGATGACGAACGATGGCCAAGACATTTCCGCTGCATCCTGGGCATCCGGAGCGGATCTGCTGGGGATGCGACAACTACTGCCCGACGCATGCGATGCGGTGCGGCAACGGCTCCAGCCGCACGCAGCACCCGAGCGAACTGCTCGGCGACGACTGGTATCGATACGGCGATTGGGGCATCGACTATGCGGACGATGAAAACGACGAGGCAACCGCGGCGCCGGCTGGCGGGCAGTCGTAGCGACAAGTTGTCCCACCGCGTGCGCGCGCTTTCTTGACCTGCATCACGCTAGCGAAAGGCGCGCTGAAACATCATGAAAAAGATGCATAAAGCACGCATCTTGAAGCGGGCGAGACGCCCGGCGGCCCGGAACACGCTTCCCACCGCCGCTCGCGCCGACCCGCGCCCCCATGATCGAGAAAGGAGAGCACCGTGTTTTGCTATCAATGCGAACAGACCGACCGGACCGGCGCACGGCCCGGCTGCGCATCGGCGAAGGGCAACTGCGGCAAGGACGAGACGACGGCCGATCTGCAGGACCTGCTGGTTCATGCGGTGAAGGGCATCGCGCAGTACGCCGCGATCGCGCGCACGATGGGCGAGCCAGACCGTGAGGCCGACCGCTTCGTGCTGTACGCGATGTTCACCACGCTGACCAACGTGAACTTCCATGCGGCGCGCTTCGTCGCGCTGTTGCGCGAAGCAGCACAGACGCGCGATCGTGTGAAGGCCGCGTGCGAAGCGCACGCACGGGCGGCTGGCACGGCCGTGCCGGTGCTGACGGGGCCCGCCGCGTGGCAGCCGGCGGACGATCTGGCCGGCTTGCTGAAGCAGGCGGCGCGCGTCGGCATCGATGCGGGCCTTGACACGGTGGGTGCCGATATCGTCGGGCTGCGTGCGCTGGTGCTGTACGGGCTGAAGGGCGTGTGCGCGTATGCGCATCATGCGAAGGTGCTGGGCTACGAACGCGACGACGTGTACGAGGGCGTCGAAGCGGCACTCGCGTTTCTCGCGGGCGATCCCGACGACGTCAACGCGCTGCTCGCGCAGGCGCTCGATCTTGGCCGGCTGAACCTGACGGTGATGGAATTGCTGGACAACGCGAACACCGGCCGCTTCGGTGCGCAACAGCCGACCGCGGTGCGCGTGTCGCCGGTGGCCGGCAAGGCGATCCTCGTGTCCGGCCACGATCTCGGCGATCTGCATGCGTTGCTCGAACAGACGGCGGGCACAGGCATCCAGGTCTATACGCACGGCGAGATGTTGCCGGCTCACGCGTATCCGACGCTGAAAGCCTTTGCGCATCTGGCCGGCAACTACGGGGGCGCGTGGCAGGACCAGCAGAGCGACTTCGCGCATTTCCCCGGGCCGGTCCTGATGACGTCCAACTGCATCATCGAGCCGTTGCCGCAATACCGGCAGCGGATCTTCACGACCGGGCCGGTCGGCTGGCCGGGCGTGCGTCATCTCGAGCATCACGATTTCTCGATGCTGATTCGTGCCGCTCAGGCACTGCCCGGATTCCCGGCCACCGCGCCGGAGGAGACGATCACGGTCGGGTTTGGCCGGCATGCGGTGCTGGGCGTCGCGGACAAGGTGATCGACGCGGTGAAGGCAGGGCAGATCCGCCACTTCTTCCTGATCGGCGGCTGCGACGGCGCGGCGCCGGGCCGCAACTACTATACCGAGTTCGCGGAACAGGCACCCGACGACACGGTCGTGATGACCCTCGGCTGCAACAAATACCGGTTCAACCGGCACGCGTTCGGCGATATCGGCGGCATTCCGCGCCTGCTCGACGTCGGGCAGTGCAACGACAGCTATTCCGCGATCCGGATCGCGACCGCGCTCGCCGATGCGTTCGAATGCGGCGTGAACGACCTGCCGCTGTCGCTCGTCATCTCGTGGTTCGAACAGAAGGCGGCCGCGGTGCTGCTGACGCTGCTCGCACTTGGGATCCGCAACATCCGGCTCGGGCCGTCGCTGCCGGCGTTCATCACGCCGGGCGTGCTCGCGGTGCTGGTCGATCAGTTCGGGATCCAGCCGATCGGTGAGGCAGACACGGATCTGGCCGCGGCGCTCGCGCGCAAGGCAGCATGAACGGGATCGTTCGATGAGCTACCGGATCGAGATCACGACGCGCGACGGCGCGCCGTTCGGCTTCGACTGCGAGCCCGGCCAGGATCTGCTCGCGGCGGCGGCGCAGGCAGACATCACGCTGCCGTCGCAATGCCGACGCGGCAGCTGCGGTGCCTGTCAGGCGACCGTCGTCGACGGCCCGTACGAGATGCGGGACCACAGCGCCGACGCGTTGCCGGCCGGCCAGCCCGGCGCGGTGTTGCTGTGCCGGACGACGCCGCGCGGCGATCTGCGGGTCGCCGCGCCGTACGACCGCGCCAAGGTGCTGCTGCAGCCGGTGCCCGTGCGCACCGCGAGGATCGCGGCGCTCGATACCATCGCGCGCGACACGATGCGCGTCGAGCTGCAGATCGAGCCCGACGACGCGTTCGGCGCGGCTGCGGAGTTCGAAGCCGGCCAGTTCGCGGAACTGGAGGTGCCAGGCAGCGGTGTGCGCCGTCCATATTCGCTCGCGAACACGAGCAACTGGGACGGCCGCCTGGAATTCCTGATCCGGTTGCGGCCGGGCGGCTGGTTCTCGGCTTATCTGCGCGAGCGCGCGCGGCACGGCGACCCGCTGACCGTGCGCGTGCCGATGGGCGGATTCGGCCTGTTCGCGGACAGCCTTCGGCCACGCTGGTTCGTCGCGGGCGGCACGGGGCTTGCGCCGGTCCTGTCGATGCTCAGGCGCATGGCCGAGTATCAGGAGGCGGGCGACGCACGGCTGTTCTTCGGCGTCAATGAGGAAAGCGAACTTTTCATGCTCGACGAGCTGGAGAGATTGCAGGCCGAGTTGCCGCAACTGCGGATCGACTTGTGCGTATGGCGACCGGGCACGGCATGGGTCGGGTTCCGCGGGACGCCGGTCGATGCGTTGCGCGAGGCGCTTGCGCAGGCCGAAGTGCTGCCGGATGTGTACGTATGCGGGCCGCCGCCGCTCGTCGAGGGCGCACGGGGAGTTGCCGTTGCGGCCGGCGTGCCGGACGCGCAATTCGCGAGCGAACGATTCACCGTGTGATGCGCGTGCGGCGCGTTGCCGTGACGCAGGCGCGGTGCGCGATCCGGCAGGCGGCTTGCCGGATGGCCCGGTCGAACGTACGCTTTGTCGACACCCCGGCCCACCAGCAGGTTATCGACCATGCAAGCCCATCCTTTGCGTCTTTCCCTCGGCGACGATCTGCGCGCATCGGTCGAGCAGGCATTGTGCCGGCTCGACACACACGCGGCATTCGTGATCCAGGGGATCGGCAGCCTGACCGTCGCGCAGTTGCGCTTTGCCGGTGTCGACGCGCCGACCGAACTGCGCGGCGACCTCGAGATCCTGACGCTGGCCGGTTCGGTCTCGCCGGACGGCGCGCACCTTCATATGTCGGTGTCCGATGCGAACGGCCGCGTGTCGGGCGGACACGTCGCGAGCGGTTGCATGGTGCGGACGACCGCCGAGATCCTGCTCGTGCTGTTGCCCGCATATCGTTTCTCCCGTGAACCCGATGCAGGGACCGGGTTCAACGAGCTGGTGATTCGTCCGGAGTCAGGCTGATCGTGCGCACGGTCTGGCGCAGGTGACCGATGCGGCTTACCCCGGCACGAACACCCCCATCGCCGCGATCGCCATCGCGACCGTCGCGGCCCAGCCGCCCCACGCCAGCGCGCCCGTCACGGCGAACTTGCCCATGATGCGTCGGCTGCCGGCCATCAGCATCATCACGATCATGATCGGAACCGCGGTCACGCCGTTGATGACCGCACTCCAGTAGAGCGCGCGGATCGGGTCGAAATGCATGAACGTGATCGCGACGCCGCCCACGATCGCGAGGGCGATCACCGCATAGAATTCGGGCGCGACGCCGAGCCGAAGCGCGAGGCTGTTGCGCCAGCGGAAGCTGCCCGAGGCCGCATACGCGGCCGATCCGGCGAGCACCGGCAACGCCAGCAGGCCGGTGCCGACGATCCCGAGCGCAAACAGCATGTACGCGAAGTGCCCGGCAATGGGCTCGAGCGCGCGCGCGGCATCGGCGGACGTCTTCACTTCGATGTGGTGCATGTTGAGCGTGGCCGCTGCGGTCAGCGTGATGAAGAACGCAATGACGTTCGATACGCCCATGCCGACCCAGGTATCGAAGTTGATTCGTCGCAACTGCGCGGGTGCCTGATGCGGTGCGTGCCGCAACGCGTGCTGGTTCGGCTCCGCATGCAGTTCCTCGACCTCCTGCGACGCCTGCCAGAAAAACAGATAAGGGCTGATCGTGGTGCCGAGCACGGCGATGACCGTGGTCAGGTAGGCGGCGGTCAGCTGGATATGCGGCCACACGATCGCGCGGCCGACCTCGCCCCAATGGACGGGCACGATGAGCGCCACCGCGACATACGCGAGCAGGACCAGCGCGATCCATTTGAGCAGGCGTGCATACCGGTCGTACGGCACGAAAATCTGCAGCACGGCCGACACGCCGCCCAGACAGACGACATAGAGTTCCTGAGGGCCGTGCAGCAGGAGATTGACCGCCGCGCCCATCGCCGACAGGTCGGCCGCGATGTTGATCACGTTCGCGATCAACAGCAATGCCACTGCGCTGTAGAGCAGCCATGACGGGTAGTGCGCGCGCATGTTCGACGCGAGGCCTTTGCCCGTCACGCGGCCGATGCGCGCGCTGACCAGCTGGATCGCCGTCATCAGCGGATAGGTCAGCAGCAGCGACCAGAGCAGTTCGAATCCGAACTGCGCACCCGCCTGCGAATAGGTTCCGATGCCTGACGGATCGTCGTCGGCGGCACCGGTGACGAGGCCCGGCCCGAGGCGCCGGAGCCACGTTGCCGCGCGCGGACGAGGCTGCGCGGTATCGAGGGACTCGTTGTCGTTCATGTCGGCGGCCCGTGGGAAGGGGGCAACCGAGCCGCAATCGGCGTGCCCGGGCCATGGGACGGGCGGCGCCGGTCGGCTGATGCGTGTCGAACGCCGAGCGCGGCGCAGCAGAAAACCGGCTTGGCCGAGGCGCGGGAAGCGGGGCTGCGGGAGAAAACGGACCGGGCGCTCGCGAACGAGGGCGGCCGGACCGCGGCGCGAAGGGCGCAGCAGCGGCGATACGCGTCGGCGCGAGCGACGGGGCGTGCCCGACGTGCCGCGTCGGCCGCTCGACGGTTGCATCGCGCGCCGGATTGACGGCGTGTCGTCGGCTGTCGGTGGCACGTCAGTGCCGGCGGTGCGGAATGCAAAAGACGGAAAGCCCCCGGGTGTGACCGTCTCCGGGTCAGGGGCGCGCCATGAGCGCAACCGGTCCGGCGGCGCCCGTTCGGCGTCAACGGTCAGTCATTGCAACATCCCGATTGCTGCGCCCGGTCACCAGGCAGCCGGACATGAACGCCTCGCTCTGGCTGCTGGCGGCCGCGTTGCCGAAGCCTCGGCTGAGCGCATCGTATTTCACCTGCTCGGCACCCTGCGAACACGCCATCGGGCTGGCGTCGCGGCCTTGCGCGTGCAGCAGCGCCCGATCGCCGATCAGGTAGGCCAGCAGCGCGAAAAACGCGATGTGTACCACTCGTCTCATGATTCGTCTCCTCGTTGCCGAAGCGTAACGCGGACACGTTTCGTGAAGCACTTGGGGCTTCCCCCGGTAAACGTCTGCTGAAACGGCGACATGCCTGTTGTAATTGCGTCCCGTTCTTGTGCCGCGCGAACGCGGAAGGGGCAGTGGCCGGCCGTACCGGCGCGCGATTGACGCGAGTTTGACGAATGTCAGGGTACGGGCAGGGCGAGACGGTCGCGCCGGCACTCAAAGCGATAGCATCAATGCATGTTTCAACGGAACGCAATGCGCGCAAGCGATGGGCGCAGCGGATCCGAACGCAACAGGCACGTGCCGAACATCGCTATCGAAATAGTGAGGAATCCAAATGCTTAACGTCTCTTCCGTGCTGATCAGTCTCGCGCCGATGTGGGCCATTCTGCTGATTGCGTCTTCCGCCGCGACCTATCTGGTGTTCTGGCGCAAGGTCATCAAGTAAGCGCCGCACCGTTCATCGCACTGCCGTCACCGGCACATTCGAGATCCGCACGAGCCGATCCATCACGCTGCGACGGAACATCGACAGCATCGCGTGAAACGGATCCTGCCGCGGCGCAACGACGACGATTTCGTCGCAGCCGGTCTCGGCCGCGACGGCCGCGATCGTGTCGGCCACCGGCCCGACCTTCTTCACGATGCTGTATCGGACACCGGCTTCCCGCAACACCCGCTCCGCCATCGCCAGATCGTCGCACGCGAACTTGTCCTCGATCGACTGAAGCCTCGACAGCGGGTGAAACGCCTCGAGCCGCGTCGCCTCGAGCGGCGCCTGCACGTTGATCAGCACGATCTCGGATGCGCAACGTTCGCGATACAGGAAGGTCGCGTGGCGAACCGCCTGCAGCGAGCGAGGCGAATGTCCGACCGGAACCAGCAGTTTGAGCATGGAAAATGCTCCGTAGTCGAGATGTTCCCAGCGTAGTGCGCCGCCGGATCGCGCGACCTAAAGAGATTGGGCGGCCGCGTAAAAATGTCGTTAACGTCCGTCGCCTCGTGTTGCGCCTATTAGAAATATAAGAAATTTTAGTTTATGCGCATAAACGTTTACACCAGTCGAACGAGTGGCAGCCCGACACAGGCCGATTTAGTCGAATCCTCAATGAATCGCGGCGGAAAATATCGGAGGTTGGCCATCCGGCGTCGCGTAGAGTAGAGCATCGACCGCGGCGCGGCCGCTTTCCGGCGCCTTCCCGGCCGTTCGGGACGGACTGCCGCCACCGCGCGGCCAGCCATTCCATTCCGATTCCAGGAGACCTCGCATGCCGCACGGCGCCCCGCAGCTTCTCGCTCCCGCTTCCATCACCGTCGACCCGATCGTGCGCCTGTCGGCCGGCGAGCTCGCGTCGGCGATCCGTGGCAAGGCGGTGTCGTGCGTCGAGACGATGCGTGCCTATCTCGATCACATCGAGCGGGTGAATGGCGCGGTGAACGCGCTGATCTCGCTGCGCGATCGCGCCGTGCTGCTCGCCGAAGCCGCGGAAAAGGACGCCGCGCTGGCCCGCGGCGAGTATCACGGCTGGCTGCACGGGATGCCGCAGGCGCCGAAGGATCTCGCGATGACCAAAGGGCTGCGGACGACCTACGGCTCGCCGATTTTCCGCGAAAACGTGCCGCAGGGCGATTCGGTCGGCGTCGGTCGAATGCGTGCGGCGGGCGCGATCTTCATCGGCAAGACCAACACGCCGGAGTTCGGCCTCGGCTCGCATACGTTCAACGAAATCCACGGCGCGACACGCAATCCGTACGACCTGACGAAGAGTGCCGGCGGCAGCAGCGGCGGCACGGCGGCGGCGCTCGCCGCGCGCATGCTGCCGGTCGCGGATGGCAGCGACTTCGGCGGCTCGCTGCGCAATCCGGCCGCGTTCTGCAACATCTACGGGTTCCGTCCGTCGCAGGGCCGCGTGCCGCGCTGGCCGGGCGTCGACGTGTTCATGCAGCAGCTCGGCATCGAAGGGCCGATGGGCCGCACGGTCGGCGACGTCGCGCAGCTGCTCGCGATCCAGGCCGGCTACGACCCGAACGATCCGCTGTCGCTTGCGGAGGATCCGGCCGCGTTCGCGAAGCCGCTCGACAAGGACCTGCGCGGCGAGCGCATCGCGTGGGTCGGCGACTGGAACGGTTATCTCGCGACGGAGCCGGGCGTGCTCGCGCAGTGCGAAACGGGCCTCGCGACGCTGCGCGAGATCGGCTGCGACGTCGATGCGGCGCTGCCGGCGTTCGCCCCCGAGCGCATCTGGCGCCTGTGGCTCGCGCATCGACATCTGTTGTCCGGTGGCGGGCTGCTCGCGCACTATCGCGATCCGGCACGGCGCGCGCTGCTGAAGCCCGAGGCGATCTACGAGGTCGAAGGGCTGCTCGCGATGCAGGGTGCCGAGGTGTTCGACGCGAGCGTCGAGCGCACCGCGTGGCACCAGGCGGTGCTGAGCTTCTTCGATCGCTACGACTTCATCGCGGCACCGACCGCGCAGGTGTTTCCGTTCGACGTCGAGCAGCGCTGGCCGAAGGAAATCGCGGGCCGCGCGATGGACACCTACCACCGCTGGATGGAAACGGTCGTGCCGTGGACGCTGGCCGGCTGCCCGGTGATCAGCGTGCCGGTCGGCTTCAACGACGCGGGGCTGCCGATGGGGATGCAGCTGATCGGCCGGCCGCGCGCGGACCTCGCGGTGCTGCAGCTCGCGCGTGGCTACGAGCAGGCGGCCGACTGGGTCGGCCGGCGGCTGCCGGCGTGGATGGCTGCGTGATGCGTGCCGCGGTGTCGATCGCGGATGTCCGAAACAAGTGCTATTGATGCGGAAAAGGAACGAATCCGGACGCGTGCCCGACATCGCGCGGCAATCGCGGACGAATGCGCGCGGCGAGTCGGGACCGCGGCGCAATTGCAAGCCGCTGCGGCGCGCGATTTCGTTTCGATGTGTTTCAGTCGTTGCGGCGGCGCGTGACGCGCTTCGACAATATTGGCCTCAATCATTCGGGTACGAGGCAAACAGATGAAGCATATTCGCGCGACGGGCAAGCACCTGGCATCGGCGGGCATCGCATTCGGCATCCTGCTGGGCGCCAACGGCGCCGCGCATGCGCAGCTCGACCTGCAGTCGATCGGCTCGGCGCTGCTCGGCGGCGGGCCGCAACAGGCCGCACCCGCGCAGGGCGGCGTCGCGCAGCTGATGCAGGCGTACGTCGGCGCGAACCAGCAGGTGCTGGCCGGGCAGTCGTCGCTCGCGTCGGCGATGGGGCTCACCGGCGCGGCCGGGCAGGCGCAGCAGGCCGCCAGCCTGCTCGGTGGCGGCAACGCGTTGACGCCGGCCGTGCTGTCGCAGATGGGCGGCGCGCAGCAGTCGGTGTCGCAGGCGCTTGGCCAGGCGTTCGCGAGCGGCGGCCCGACCCACGGCCCGATCGACAAGCAGGCGTTCAGCAACGGCCTCGCATCGCTCGGCCAGGGCCTCACGCAGTATTCGCAGCTGCAGTCGGGGCTTGGCAATCTCGGTTCGACCAGCGCCGCTTCGCTGCTCCAGTCGGGCCTGAATCCGCAGAACATGCAGGCCGCGTCGTATATCGCGCAAAGCGCGCCGGGCCAGTTGCAGTCGCTCGCGTCGACGCTCAGCCAGGCCGTGCAGTTCGCGACGAGCCAGGGCATTTCGGTGCCGGCGGTCGCGTCGTCCGCGCTGAAGCTGCTGCCGTAACGCAGCCGCACCCCGCGCGCCGCGGTGCCGGCGGCGCGCGGCGATCCGGGATGGCCCCGCGCAACATGGGGATATCGCGCGATGCTATCGTTGTGCGTTTCCCGTTCCCGGTGCCGGTTCATGACTGACTCGTTCGACCTCCCGCGCTACTTCGCCCGCATCGGCTACGACGGCCCGGCCGAGCCGACGCTCGACGTGCTGCGCCGGCTGCATCTGCTGCACCCGCAGGCGATCCCGTTCGAAAACCTCAATCCGCTGACCGGCGCACGTGTCGCGCTCGACCTGCCCGCGATCGTCGACAAGGTGATCGGGCGCCGCCGCGGCGGCTACTGCTTCGAACTCAACAAGCTCTTCCACACCGCGCTTACGACGATCGGTTTTCGCGTGACGCCGCTGATCGCGCGCGTGCGCTGGATGCGGCCGCCCGAGGTCGTCACCGCGCAGACGCACATGCTGCTGCGCATCGATCTCGATGGCGCGACGTGGCTCGCGGACATCGGCTTCGGCAGCGCGACGCTGACCGCGCCGCTGCGCTTCGTGCCGGGCGAGCGGCAGCTGACGCCGCACGGCGCGTTTCGCATCGTCGGCGCGCCAGTCGACGGCGAGTTCGACATGCAGTTCGAGATCCCCGACGGCTGGCAGACGACTTACCGCTTCTCGCTGAAACCGGCCGAGTGGATCGATTACGACGCCGCGAACTGGTTCACGTCGACCTATCCCGAATCGATCTTCGTGAACGACCTGATCGCCTGCCGCGTGCTGCCGGACGGCCGCGCGGCGCTGTTCAACACCGTGCTGACGGTGCGCGACGCGGCGGGCGCGGGGCGCACCGTCACCTTCGACGACGCGGCCGCGTGGGGCGCGTGCCTGCGCGACACGATCGGCATCGATACGAGCGGCTTCGATCTCGACGCGCTGTTCACCCGGATGGCCGCGCGGGTGAACCCGATGTAAGGGTGTGGCGAGCGGCGGGGCGTCGACGTCCGCCGCGCCGCCGGTTCCGGTCTCCCGATTGACATTTGCTAGATTGCTAGCATACTAGCAGACATGACCGACGAAGAAGTGAAGCAATTCAATGTGTACCTGCCGCTGAGCCTGATCCGGCAGGTCAAGCATCGCGCCATCGAAACGGAACAGTCGCTGTCCGCGCTGGTGGCCGACGCATTGCGCGCGTATCTGGCCGCTCCGCAGCCGGGGGCCGGGCCGTCCACCACGGAGGAATGACATGTCATCCGAGCGAATCGAAGCCGTGTACCTGACGACGCACAACTGGGGCAAGTCCGCAAAGTTCTTCCAGGCGCTGGGCTTCACGCTGGAATTCGAAACCGATCACAACTCGGGCCAGCTGAGAAACGGCGACGGGCCGTTTCTGTTCATCGCCGAAGTGCCGGCCGGCGAGACGCCTGCCATGCAGGTCGTGCTGAAGGTGCCCGACGAGCAGGCGGTCCGGCCGCAGCCGATCGTCGACGTGGTCACTCCGTTCGAGGATACGCACTGGGGTACGCGCGACATGACCGTGCGCGATCCCGACGGCCGTGTCTGGCGCCTGCAGGCGCCGGGCAAGCCGGGCGCGTGAGGCCGCGGCGATGACCGACCTCCATCGGGACGCCCCCGACAGCACCGCCGAACGCGTCGCGCTGTGGCGCGCGCTGCACGTCGAACTCGATGCGCCGCCGCACGTGCTCGCCGACGAAGTCGGCCTGCGCCTGCTCGCGCCGGCGCCCGGCTGGCATCAGCGCGGCGACATGGATCCGCGGTTCACGCAGCCGTTTCGCGCATCGATCGTCGCGCGGGCGCGCTTCATCGAGGATCTCGTCGTCGAGCACGCCGCGCGGGGCGTGAGCCAGTACGTGATCCTCGGCGCGGGCCTCGACAGCTTCGTGCAGCGCCGGCCGGAGATGGCGTCGCGCCTGACCGTCTTCGAGGTTGATCCGCCCGTGCCGCAGGCGTGGAAGCGCCGCCGGCTGACCGAGCTTGGCTTCGGCGTGCCGGACTGGCTGCGGCTCGTGCCGTTCGATTTCGAAGCGAAGCAGTCGTGGCGCGACGCGCTCGTGCGCGCTGGCTTCGATCCTGGCAAGCCGGCGGTCGTCGTGTCCACCGGCGTCAGCATGTACCTGACGCGCGACGCGAACGCGGCGGCGTTGCGCGAAGTCGCGTCGCTCGCGCCGGGTTCGACGTTCGCGATGACGTTCCTGCTGCCGCTCGAGCTTGCAGATCCGAGTGTGCGTCCGGGGCTCGAAATGGCCGCCAAAGGCGCGCGCGCGAGCGGCACGCCGTTCATCAGCTTCTTCATGCCGGAGGAGATCCGCGCGCTCGCGACGGAGGCCGGCTTCGCACGGGCCGAGCACGTGTCGGCCGCGGAGCTTGCACGTCGCTACTTCGCCGACCGCAGCGACGGTCTGCGTCCGCCGGACAACGCGGAAGAGCTGCTCGTCGCGACGGTGTGATCCCGGCGCGACCCGGGCTCACCCGTCACGCACGTTCGAGCACGGCCATCTCGCGCACGACCACGAGCAGCACCGCGAGGCTCGCGCCGCCCGACGCGCGCAGGTCGGCGAGCAGGTGCTCGTAGCGCTGCAGCGCGGCGTCGCGGCGTTCGCGCCACGCATGGACGATCGTCTCGGGCGCCGTCGAGTCGGCCGATTCCGCGAGCGCGCTGGTGGCGAGCGTGCGCTTGAGCCGCGCGACCTCCGCGAGCGCGGCCGCACGCGCCAGCATGTCCCAGTGCGTCGGGGTCGGCAGCGTGGCCGCGCGTTCGCCGATCCACCCGTAGTTCAGCAGCGTGCCGAGCGAGAAGTAGACGCCCGCGACCAGTTCGAGGCTGCGATCGCAGGTCGCGGCCACTTCGGCGATGTCGAGCAGCGCGGCGGAGATGTCGCCGCTCGCGACGCGCACCGCGAGCGCGCTGTCGACGCCGGCATCGACCAGCACGCGCTGCCGCTCGGACAGCGCTTCCAGATCGTCGGCCGGCAGCAGCGACGGCAATTGCGGCGCAATGCGCTGCACCGCGTCGCGGCAGCGCGCGATCAGTCCGGCGACGCCGCCGTTGGCCACCGCGCCCGACTGAAGCTGCCGCAGGAACCACAACGCCGCGCGTTCCAGCAGCCGCGCGACGTCGACGAACATGCGCGCCTGCACGTCGTCGGCGACGCGGTTGTCGAGTGCGTCGATGTCGCGCCATACCGCATCGAGATCGAACACGTCGCGCGCCATGATGCAGGCGCGCACGATGTCGCCAGGCTTCGCATCGGTTTCCTCCATCAGCCGGTGCACGAACGCGCAGCCGACCCGGTTGACGAGCGCGTTGGTCAGGTGCGTCGCGAGGATCTCGCGGCGCAGCGGGTGGCGATGCATCGGTTCGCTGAATCGCTGTTGCAGCGGCTTCGGGAAATAGTCGACGAGCATCGCGGCGACGAGCGGATCCTCGGGCACGTCGGATTCGAGCAGCGCGTCGTACAGCCACATCTTGCTGTAGGCGAGGAGCACCGCGCGCTCCGGCGACGTGAGCCCCTGTTTCGCGGCCTGCCGTTCGGCGATCTCGTCGTCGGTCGGCAGGAACTCGATCACGCGGTTCAGGCGGCCCGCGCGTTCGAGCCAGCGCATCAGGCGCGCCTCGGCGTCGAGCAGATCGACGCTGTAGCGGCCCGCGATCGACAGCGCCTGCGTCTGGTAGTAGTTGTCGCGCAGCACGAGCAGCCCGACTTCGTCGGTCATTTCCGCGAGCAGGGCGTTGCGCTGCTTCTCGGTCATCTCGCCGTCGGAGACGACGAGCCCGAGCAGGATCTTGATGTTGACTTCGTGATCCGAACAATCGACGCCGGCCGAGTTGTCGATCGCGTCGGTGTTGATGCGGCCGCCGCGCTGCGCGAACTCGATGCGGCCGAACTGCGTGCAGCCGAGGTTGCCGCCTTCGCCGACGACCTTGCAGCGCAGGTCCGCGCCGTTTACCCGCACCGCGTCGTTCGCGCGATCGCCGACCTGCTGGTGGGTTTCGCGCGCGGCCTTCACGTAGGTGCCGATGCCGCCGTTGTAAAGCAGGTCGACAGGCGCCTGCAGGATGGCGCGGATCAGCTCGGTCGGCGGCAGCGCGTGCGCGTCGATGCCGAGCGCGGCCTGCACGGCCGGCGACAGCGGGATCGTCTTCGCGGTGCGTGGGTAGACGCCGCCGCCTGCCGAGATGACGGATGTGTCGTAGTCGGCCCAGCTCGAGCGTTCAAGCGCGAACATCCGCTGGCGCTCCGCGAAGCTCGTCGCCGGATCGGGGTTCGGGTCGAGGAACACGTGCCGGTGATCGAACGCCGCGACGAGCCGGATATGCGGCGACAGCAGCATCCCGTTGCCGAACACGTCGCCCGACATGTCGCCGACGCCGACCACGGTGAAGTCGGTCGTCTGCGTGTCGATGCCCATCTCGCGGAAGTGCCGCTTGACCGATTCCCACGCGCCGCGCGCGGTGATCGCCATCTTCTTGTGGTCGTAGCCGACGGAGCCGCCGGACGCGAATGCATCGTCGAGCCAGAAGCCGTATTCGTGAGAGATCGCGTTCGCGTAGTCGGAGAACGTGGCCGTGCCCTTGTCGGCCGCGACGACGAGATACGGATCGTCGGGGTCGTGCCGCACCACGTCGGGCGGCGGTACGATTGCGTTGCCGGCGAGATTGTCGGTCAGGTCGAGCAGGCCGCGCAGGAACGTCTGGTAGCACGCGACGCCCTCGCGCATCCACGCCTCTCGATCGCTCGGCGGCGGCGGGTTCTTCACGACGAAGCCGCCTTTCGAGCCGACCGGCACGATCACGACGTTCTTCACCATCTGCGCCTTCATCAGCCCGAGCACCTCGGTGCGGAAGTCCTCGCGACGGTCGGACCAGCGCAGCCCGCCGCGCGCGACGCGCCCGCCGCGCAGGTGCACGCCCTCGACGCGCGGCGAGTACACCCAGATCTCGAACATCGGCTTCGGCTCGGGCAGGCCGGGCACCTTCGCCGGATTGAACTTGAACGACAGGTACGGCTTCGATTCGCCGTTCGCGTCGTGCAGGAAATAGTTGGTGCGCACGGTCGCGTTGATCACGCCGAGGAACTGGCGCAGGATCCGGTCCTCGTCGAGGTTCGGCACCTGGTCGAGCGCCGTCTCGATCGCCTTCAGCAGGTGTTCGACCTGCACGTCGCGCGTGCCGCCGGTGGCCGGGTCGAAGCGCAGCAGGAACAGTTCGACCAGTTGCCGTGCGATCGCCGGGTTGCCGGTCAGCGCGCGCTCGATATAGGCATCGCTGAACGTCGAGCCGACCTGCCGCAGGTATTTCGCATACGCGCGCAGGATCGTGACCTCGCGTGCGCTCAGGTGCGCGCGCAACACGAGACGGTTGAAGTCGTCGTTCTCGATCCGGCCGGTCCAGATCCGGTCGAACGCGTCCTCGAACAGGCCCTTCACGCGCTCGATGTCGAATTCGGTATCGTCCGCGAGTTCGAGGCCGAAGTCATGCACCCACGCGGGCGCGGCATCCTGCGTCTGGATCCGGTACGGCCGCTCCTCATCGACGCGCACGCCGAGATGCTCGAGCATCGGCAGGCTGCGCGACAGCGCGATCGGGTCACCCGCGCGATACACCTTGAAGCGGAATGCGCGCGCCTCGGCCTCGATCGGGCGGTACAGGTTCATCGCGAGCTGGCCCGACTCCTTCACGCGCTCGATCAACTCGATGTCGCGCACGGCCGTGCGCGCCGGGTAGTCGTCGCGATAGCCGGCCGGGAACGAGTCCGCATAGCGCTGCAGCAGGCGGTTGCCTTGTTCTTCTCCGAAGGCGTCGAGCAGCGCGTCCGCGAGATCGTCTTGCCAGCGGCGCGTGACCTGCACGAGCCGCGTTTCGAGCTCGCGCGTGTCGACGTCGGGCATCGTGCCCGGTTCCGCATGGACGACGAAATGAATTCGCGCGATCGCCGATTCCGACAGCAGCGGCGTGAACTCGACGGTCACGCCGTTGTACGCGTCGACGAGCAGCTTCGCGATGCGGCGGCGCAGGTCGGTGTTGTACTTGTCGCGCGGCACGAACGCGAGGCACGACACGAAGCGGTCGAAGCGGTCGCGCCGCACGAACAGGCGCGTGCGCTGGTGTTCCTGCAGGCGCAGGATGCCGAGCGCGATGTCGTAGAGCTGATCCTCGTCGGCCTGGAACAGTTCGTCGCGCGGATAGGTTTCGAGCACCGTCACCAGCGACTTGCCGAGATGTCCCTTCGGCAGGAAGCCCGCACGCTTCACGATGTTCGCGCATTTGCGGCGCACGATCGGGATTTCGGTGTACGAACCGAAATACGACGTCGACGTGTACAACCCGATGAAGCGGCGTTCGCCGGTCACCTTGCCGTCGGCGCCGACCAGTTTGACGCCGACGTAGTCGAGATAGCCGGGCCGGTGCACGGTCGCGCGCGAGTTCGCCTTGGTCAGGAAGATGGGCCAGGGGCCGGTGACGATCTCCGCGGCCGCCGGCGGCAGCGGCGTCACGTCGGGCGCGCCGGGCGTGCGCAGTGATTCGCGCAGCAGGCCGAAGCCGGAGCCTTCCACGCCGCGCAGGCCGAAGCCCGTGCCGTCGGACACGAGCGCGTAGTCGCGCTGGCCCAGGAACGTGAAGTGATCGGCGGCCATCCACTCGAGGAACGCGCGCGCCTCGATGTCTTCCGCGGTGGATTCGCGGGCCTTCATGTCCTTGATCGTCGCGCGCGCGATGTCGACGATCTTCGGCCAGTCCTCGACCGACGCGCGCACATCGCCGAGCACGCGCGCGATGTCGTCGCGCAGCGTGTCGAGCAGCGCGGCGTCGCCGCAGCGATCGACTTCGAAGTGAATGAACGACGCGAGTTGCGACTGGCCGTCGCCGGGCGTCGCGCCACCGGCGTCGACACGCTCGATCCCGCCGTTGCCGGCGCGCCAGATGCGGAACACCGGGTGCAGCGCGGAGTGCAGCGCGAGCCCGAGGCGATTGACGGCCATCGTCACCGAATCGACCAGGAACGGCATGTCGTCGTTGACGATCTCGATCACCGTATGGTCCGAGTGCCAGCCGTGCTGTTCGAGGATCGGGTTGTAGACGCGCAGCCGCTCGCTGCCGGGCACGAATTTCTGGGCGGTCTGCCAGTGCGCCATCGCGGCGCCGTAGAGGTCGGCGATGCCGCGATTCTGCAGATCATCGGCGTCGACGAAATCGTAGTAATGACGCAGGAACGGTTCGACGATTCGGAACGTGGCTTCGGGCAGCCGCCCGCGCGCGAATTCGACGACATCGGAGAGCAGGTGTGCGACGACTTCCTCGTTCTTCGCTTCCATGGCGGTCTCCCGGGTGGCCACTGGCTGCTGCGTGTGTTCGGCATTATGCGCCGATTGATGTGCCGATTGATGTGCCGGTTGCGTGACGGAGCGATGTGCGGGCGCACAACGCGGGGCAGGGGAGGGAGGCCGCATGCAACGCCGGGAGCCGGCGTCGTATGGGCGGTCGGGCCAGGTGCGGCGGTGATACGGCTGTCGTCGATCACGCGGTCTCCCTGACGCACAGCATCGTGCGGCGCGTGCGTCCGGATGTCCCCGCAATGTCACCACGATTCGAACGCACGTTGCCGGGCAGGTTGCACCGGTGCCGAAGTTGCCGGAATCAGCGCTCGTCGCTCCACAGCTTGCCGGCCGTCGCCCAGTTTTCCTTCTTCACGTCGGCGATGATGATGTCGACCGAGCCCGGGTCGCAACCGAGCGTCTCGCACGTGACGCGCGTGATCGCTTCGACGAACGCGCGCTTCTGCTCGACGGTGCGGCCTTCGAACAACTGGATATTGAAAGTCGGCATGACTGAATGCTCCGATGGTTGGGGTGAACGATTCGTAGAGAGCGTGGCGATGGCGTCGGTTCAGTCGCGATACGACGGATCGATCCGGTCGAGGCGGCGCAGCAGCGCCGGCCATTCCAGTTCACCCTCGATCGCGCCGCCGTCGCGCAACTGCTCGGCCGTGCGGTCGGCGACGGCCGGCTCGGGCAGCACGAGCGGCCCGCCGCCGGCCTGCGCGCGTATCTGGATGTCGCAGGCCTTGATCAGCGTATCCATCAATACATACGCCTCCGCAACGGTCCGGCCGACCGTCAGCGTACCGTGGTTGCGCAGCAGCATCGCGGATTTCGCGCCGAGGCTGGCGGTGAGCCGCGCACCTTCGGCCGGCGAGAACGCGAGCGCCTCGTAGTCGTGATACGCGAGATCGCCGTGAAACCGCAGCGCGTGCTGCGACGCGGGCAGCAGCCCGTCGCGCTGGATCGACACGGCGATGCCCGCCGTATTGTGCAGATGCATCACGCAGACGGCATTCGGCCGCGCGGCATGCACGGCCGCGTGGAGCGCGAAGCCCGTCACGTTGACCGCGTGTTCTCCGTCGCCGATCCGGTTGCCGGCCAGGTCGATCTTCACGAGATTCGATGCGCGGACCTCGTCGAACGCGAGGCCGAACGGGTTGATCAGGAAATGCCCGGGTTCGCCCGGCACCGTCGCGGACAGATGCGTGTAGATCAGGTCGTCCCAGCCGTTCAGCGCAACGAGGCGATAGGCGGCGGCGAGATCGACGCGCAACCGGCGCTCGGCGTCCGAGATCGGGCCGCCGGGCTTCACGGTGTCAGGACGGTGTGCGAATGACGACATCGGGTTCTCCGAGGGTGAATCGGCGCGCGAGGAGCACCGTGACCCACGACGCGAGTGCGAACGGGGCCGTGAACGCGGGGACGCCCGCGCGCGTCGCGAGCCACTGCATCAGCGCGGCGAGTGCAGCGGCGGCGAACGCCGCGCGCGGGCCGCGCGACATCAGCGCGAGCGCGGCGAGCGCGCCATTGAAGCCGAGCAGGCCATCCGCGAACGACGCACCGTTCGCGCCGGACGCGACCAGCAGCACGGTCGACACGATCGCGCCGCCGAGCGCGAATGCGGCCGCGCGGCACGACGCGACGGCGAGGCCGGCGACGATCAGCATGCCTGCCCATGGGCCTTGCGCGAAGGTGGTCTGTGCAATGCCCGAGAGCAGCGCGTCGGCGATGGAAGGCAACGTAAGGGGGGCACCTGTCGTCGCGTTGCTTGCATGCTGCGGTGCGACAAACGGTAGCCACAGCGCGGTGATGACGAGGCACGGGCTCGAATACGGGCACTGGCGGCAGCGGGCGAGCGGCACGCGCATCGCGCGCTGCACGAGTGCCGCGCCGATCGAGACCACCGGCACCAGCGCGATGGCGGCGAGCGAAGAAGGTGCGAACAGCACGGCGATCAGCGCGGCGAGCGCGCCGTTGAAGCCGTGCAGCCCTTGTTCGACGTCGCGGCGCTCGGCGCCCGTGAGTACGGCGGTCATGCTGGCGGCGGCCGAGCCGACCAGTGCGGCGGACGCGAGCCGCAAGTCGGTCAGTGCCAGCGCGGCGAGCAGCAGCGCGCCGCTGACTGCATTCGCCTGCAGGACGATCTGCCCGATGCCGCGCAGCAGGGTATGCAGGTCGATCGTCGGCGAGGCAGGGCGGGCGGTAGGCATGGCGGCGGTAAGGCAGGACGAGCCGCGAGCATAGGACACAATCCCGTGCACCGGAATAGGGAATTCTGGATAGTCAGGATTTGTGGCGGACGCCCCGAATTGGGGAATGCCCGGGGGACTGCGCATTGGCGTTTTCGGGCTAATTGTTGGTTTCGGTCGCGAATTCGGGCAATGGCCGGTTCTTTTGACCCAAGTACGCGTCGTGGTTCACGTCCTCGAGCGGGGATTCGTGCGACGATGCCCGGCATCGGACCAACCGGGAGACGAAGGAATGCGTGCGGTGCGTTGGGCGTCGCTCGAGGGCGACGGCGTCGAACATATGACGTTCGACCGGAGTGGCGGCGGCATCGTCGTCGAAAGCGCGGTGGTCGGCCAGCGGTACGGCCGCGCTTACGGGCTCGCGTATCGCGTCGAGTGCGATCCGCACTGGCGCGTGACGTACGCGGTGCTCAAGGTGATGGGCGGCGGCACGCTGGCGTTGCACGGCGACGGCGCCGGGCACTGGCGCGACGGTTCAGGGCGTGCACTGCGGGAACTGGACGGTTGCGTCGACATCGACATCGCGGCGACGCCGTTCACGAATTCGCTGCCGATCGGCCGCCTCGGTCTCGCGCGCGGCGAGCGGCGGCCGATCGACGTCGCATACATCTCGACGCCGGACTTGGAGGTGACGTCGGTCAAGCAGGCGTACACGTGCATCGAGCCCGGCAGGCGCTACCGCTACGAAGGCATTTTCCGGAATTTCACGGCGGAAATGGACATCGACGCCGACGGGCTCGTGATCGACTACGAAACGTTGTTCAAGCGCCTGCCGGCATTGCGCTGAACCGCCGCTCGCGTTGCCGCCGCGACGGCCGGCCTTTCATGCGCCGCCGCGAACCGGTCGATCCGCGCCGCGATCAGCTCCGGGTTGCGCATGACGATCCAGTGCGCGCCGTCGATTTCCTCGCGCACGTGCTCGCCGAGCCAGCGATCGAGATCGACCGACATCTCGGGCGTCACGTAGCGGTCGCGCACCGGCACGAGGATCTGCACCGGCGCCTGCGCGTACCGCTCGCGCGGCTTTCTCGCCCGCGCGAGGAAGTTCGCGCGGTAGAGCTGCAACCCGTTCAGCGCATTCTTCAACTGCGCGGGGTCGCGTTCTGGCCGCACGCGCTCGGTCAGCTGCAGCCAGCGCGGCCACAGCGCGGCGCCGCCGAGGCGCCAGACCAGCGACGGCACGACCGGCAGGTGGAAGAACGCGATGTACCACGACTTCAGGCTCTGCCTGAGCCGCATCTTCGCGCGGAACACGTGGTCGAGGCACGGGCCGGAGATCGACGTGTAGGACGCAATCCGGCCGCGGAACGCGGGATCTGTCACGGCCTCCCAGCACTGGATCGACCCCCAGTCGTGGCCGACCAGATGGAACGGCCGATTGCCGCAGGTCGCGTCGGCCACCGCCTTCAGGTCCTCCGCGAGCCGCGCAAGTGCGTAGTCCGTGCGGCGGCGCGGCGCATCGGATGCGCCGGCGCCACGCACGTCGTACGCGATCACGCGATAGCGCTTCGCGAGCCGCGCGCGGACTGGCGCCCACACGGCCGCCGAATCGGGATAACCGTGCACGAGGATCAGCGGCGGCGCGCGCCGTGGGCCGCTGACGTACACGGCGAGTTTCACGTCGCCGGAGCGGACGGTCAGCATCTCGTGTGCGCGCGCCACGACGTCATGCCTGCGGAACCGGATGCAGCGGCACGCGGCGCGGGGCGGCCTGCGCGGCATGGCGCGCGTTGGTCGCGTCGATGTTCGCGAGCAGCGTGTCGAGCTCCTGCAGGTACTGATGGTTGTCGTGGTCCCACGGATGGAAGCCCGGACGGAAGTAGTCGAGCCATTCGCGGGCGATGCTCGGGAACACGCCGTGCCTCGGGCTGTACAGATACTTCACGAGGCGCCACATGCCGCCGAACCTGCCGTGTTCGCGACGGTGCGCACGCATCAGGCGAACGTGGAAGTCGAACACGATCGCCCAGAACAATACCGTCGTCGTCAGCATCGTGCCCGTGCGCAGCAGGTAGCTGCCGAGGCCCGGCTTCATCACGGCGTTCCATACGTCGTACGACACCGCCTTGTGCTCGGTTTCCTCCATCGCGTGCCACATCCACATCTGCTGATAGCCTTCGACCGATCCGTCGATCCGGTGTTCGTGGCCCGACAGCAGCTGGTTCGCGAGGATCGCCGTGTAGTGCTCGAGCGCGATCGTGATCGCGAGCTGCATCGAATGCGGCAGCGTCTTCTTGAAGAAGCCGAGGATCGTCCACAGCCGCTTGTCGAGCTTGTGCGCGGGCAGGCCGGACGCCTGCAGCAGGTCGTTGTACTCGATGTGCTCGCGCGTGTGCATCGCTTCCTGGCCGATGAAGCCGAGCACCTGCTTCTTCAGCTCCGGATCCTCGATGCGGTCGCGGTAGTTGCGCACCGAATCCATGAAGAAGCGCTCGCCGGCCGGGAACAGCAGCGACAGCGCGTTCATGAAGTGCGTGACGGGCACGCCCTGGACGTGCCAGTCCTTCGCGCGTTCGGGCGGCAGCGCGAAACGGATGTCGCGCCGCACCGGCATCATGTTCGGGGTCTTCATGATTGTTCTCCTCCCTGATTGCCTGCATTGTTGTAGGTGGCGTGAAGCGGCGTGGCCGCCGGCGCGCCGTAGCGCGCGGCCGCGCGGCGGGCCTTCGCGGCCTCGCGGCGCGTCGCGAGCACGACGAGCGCCTGGTACGCGGCCGGCAGGATGCGTGCCATCCAGTCCGCGCCCTTCGCGTCGCGGCCGATCAGCACGCGGCGCTTGTTCTTGCGCACGCCGGCGAGGATCGTGCGCGCGGCGTCGTCGGCGGTCGTGATGAAGAACTTCTCGAAGCTGTCCTTGCCCTGCTGCTCGCTCTCGACGATGAAGCCGACCATGTTCTTCGCGACGCGGCTCGATTGCGCGATGTTGGTGCGGATGCCGCCCGGATGCACGCAGGTGGCCGACACGCCGCACTTCATCATGTCGAGTTCCTGCCGCAGCGATTCAGTGAAGCCGCGCACCGCGAACTTGGTCGCGTTGTAGCCGCTCATCCCCGGCTGCGCGAAGATCCCGAAGATGCTCGACGTGTTGATCACGTGACCGTCGCCCGATGCTTTCAGGTGCGGCAGGAACGCCTTCGTGCCGTGCACGACGCCCCAGAAGTTGATGTTCACGATCCACTCGAGATCGCCGTATTCCATGCCTTCGATCGTGCTCGACAGCGCGACGCCCGCGTTGTTGAAGATCAGGTTGACCTTGCCGTGTTCCTTCGCGGTGTCGTCCGCCCACGCGAACATCGCGTCGCGGTCGCCGACGTCGAGCACGCGCGTCGACACGCGCACGTTCGGCGCGATCGTACGGACGATCCGCTCGGTTTCGGCGAGGCCGACGCCGTTCTTGTCGGCGAGCGACACGTGGCAGCCGGCCTGCGCGAGCTGCACGGCGAGCGAGCGGCCCATGCCCGAGCCTGCGCCCGTGATCGCGGCGACCTTGTTGGCGAAATCTCTCATGTCGGTGGCTCCTTGTCTGGCTCAGGCCGCTTCGGCGGAAGTGGAAGCGGAAGCGGCGGGCGCGACGACGGGCCGCGCGCTCGTGTCGTGGTGCGGCGCGCGATACGCGTGGTAATCGGCGATCGAGAAGTGCGCGGTCGCCTGGCGGAAGCGCCAGGTGAAGCCCGGCCACAGGGTCGTGTTTTTGCCGGTGCGCGGATCGAGGTACCAGCTCTTGCAGCCGCCCGTCGACCAGATCGCCTTCTTGAGTCGGCCCTGCAGGTCGCTGTTGAACTGCGCCTCGACGAGCGGGCGCACCTCGATCGCGTCTGCACGTTCGCGGCGCATCGCCTGCAGCGCGCCGAGGATGTATTCGATCTGCGACTCGATCATGAACACCATCGAGTTGTGGCCGAGGCCGGTGTTCGGACCGACGATCATGAAGAAGTTCGGGTAGCCCGGCAGCGTCGTGCCGAGATACGCGTGCGCGCCGTCGCGCCAGGCGTCGACGATGTCGAGGCCGCCGCGGCCGATGATCGCGCCGCGCGGATACGGATCGGCGACCTGGAAGCCCGTGCCGTAGATCAGGCAGTCGACTTCATGACGGCGGCCGTCGGTCGTCACGACCGCGTCGGCTTCGATGTGGTCGATGCCGGTCGTGATCACGTCGACGTTCTTGCGCGACAGCGCCGGGTAGTAGTCGTTCGAGATCAGCACGCGCTTGCAGCCGAGCGTGTAGTTTGGCGTGACGGTCTTGCGCAGTTCCGGATCGGGAATCTGCTTGCGGATATGGCGCAACGCGAGCTTCTGCACGTTCTTCATCAGCGACGGATGGATCGCGAAGCCGAGCACGCGCGATTCGAGCATCCAGTAGATGCCGCTGCGCACCGCCTTCTGCGTGAACGGCAACGTGCGGAACAGCCATTTCTCGAAGCCGGTCAGGTTGCGGTCGGGCTTCGGCATGATCCACGGCGGCGTGCGCTGGAACAGCGCGAGCTGCTTCACGCGCGGCGCGATTTGCGGCACGAACTGGATCGCGCTCGCGCCGGTGCCGATCACCGCGACGCGCTTGCCTTCGAGCGCGTAGTCGTGATCCCACTGCTGCGAATGGAACGCGCGCCCCTTGAAGTTCTCGACGCCGGGAATCGCCGGCAGCGCGGCGCGCGACAGCCCGCCCATCCCCGACACCAGCACACGCGCCGACAGCCGCTTGCCGTTCGCGAACGTGAGGCGCCAGCGTTGCGCGGCCTCGTCGTATTCGGCGCGCTGCAGTTCGTGGTTCAGGCGCAGGTGAGGGCCGACGCCGAAGCGCTGCACGCAGTCTTCCAGGTATGCGCGGATCTCCGGCTGCGGCGCGAACATGCGCGTCCAGCGCGGGTTCGGCGCGAACGAGAATGAATAGACGTGCGATTGGACGTCGCAGGCACACCCGGGGTAATGGTTGTCGCGCCACGTGCCGCCGACCGACGCGGCCTTCTCGAGGACGACGAAGTCGGTCACACCTGTCTGCCGCAGGCGGATGGCCATCCCGAGACCGGCGAAGCCGGTGCCGATGATGGCGATGTCGATGGTTTCGTCCAGGCCGTCGTGGCCGGGCGGGCCGAAAGGCAACGTGCGAGCATTCATCCGGGTGTCTCCGATTTGGCTCATTTTTTAATGTTACATTGGTTGATGTAACGATAGTGGGTGAGCCGGGAAACCGCAAGAGGCTAGAAGCGGCGCTCTAAGGGCCAGAAGCCGCGCGGGAAAAGGCTGAGCGGGGTTTGGAACGGGACGGCTTCCGCATTGCGGGATGCGCGGAAACGGCCGTCGGCAGGGCGGGGGAAGCGAGCGGCGGGGCCGCCGGCGCGCGGCGGCCTGTTTGAAACGCTATCGGGGACGGATCGGGCGGGCGACCGTCTCATGGAAAACCCCGGCGACGATCGTGACCTGCGCGAGCGCGTAGAGGCCCCAGATCAGGTAGTCGATGCCGGGAAAGCCGCCGAGGAAGCGTCCGACGCCGATCAGCGTGTCGGAGCCCACGAAGATCAGGCTGCCGACGGCGACCAGCGGGCCGCGCGTGCGGGCCGCGAGCGCGAAGCTCGCCATCGCGCACAGCACGAGCATGTAGACGGCGACCGGCGCGAGCAACTCGCCCAGGTGCGGAAGGAAGGCCACGTAGAACGCCGGCGCGGCGATCCAGAGCCCGATCAGCGCCGCGATGCGCCAGCCGTGCGGCCGCGCGCGCCAGCGCACGAAGATCGTGCAGTAACACAGATGAGTGAGCAGGAACGCGCCGAGGCCGAGGACGAACGACAGCGGCCAGTCGGGCAGCGCGAGCAGTACGTCGCCGAGCACCGCCGTGGCGAGCGCCGCGCACAGCCACGCGCGTTCGCGCGGTGCCGCGCAGGTGCTGCCGGCCGCGAGCAACAGGATGCCCATCGCGGCTTTCGCGGCGGCCTGGCCGGGATAGGGCGCGGCGGCGAGCGACAGTCCGTACAGCAGCGCGGCGGCGACGGCCAGCGGCCAGAGCCGGCGATAGGTGGCGGGAAGCGTGGCGATCAAGGGGGGTGTCTCCGGATTGTCGTGGTCCGCGATGGACGGCGCGCCGTCGTGGGCGCGGCTGCTGGCCATTATCCGGAAGAACGGCCGGGTAAGAACCGGCGAATCCTTCTAGGCGCGGCATGGTGACGGTGCGGCGGTGTGGCGGTGCGACGGTTCGGCGATGTGGCGATGCGGCGATGCCGGTTCGGGCCATGCGGCGCCGGTACACCTGCCGCCGCGCCGGTTGTTCCGATGCGTTTGCCCCGGTCGAACCGGGGCAAACGCAGAGGTTTCGGCTTGCTATCATCGCCGCGTATCGACGTTGTCCCGCCCGGCCGCGCTACAGGGTTCGCAGGCCGGCGCGACGGCCGCGCCCGGCGAGGGCAGGCCGCCGCGTTTTCAATGAATCCGTGCCGGGTCCCGCCAGCGCACCCGATGCAGAGGCTGCGTGCGGTCCTCATGACCAACAGGTTCGACATGACCGAACTGCTCCACGGCGACGGCGCGATCCGTCGCACGACGCCATACGGCTCCTCGATCGAAAACACCTATGCGGGCGTGCTGTCGTTCATGCGCCGCACCTATACGCGCGCGCTCGACGGCGTCGACGTCGCGATTTCCGGCGTGCCGCTCGACCTCGCGACGACCTATCGTTCGGGCGCGCGGCTCGGGCCGGCCGCGATCCGCGCGGCGAGCGTGCAGCTCGCGGAGCTCCATCCGTATCCGTGGGGCTTCGATCCGTTCGACGATCTCGCGGCCGTCGATTACGGCGATTGCTGGTTCGATGCGCACAACCCGCTGTCGATCAAGCCTGCGATCGTCGAGCATGCGCGCACGATCCTGCGCTCGGGCGCGAAGATGCTGACGCTCGGCGGCGACCACTACATCACGTATCCGCTACTGGTCGCGCACGCGGAGCGCTACGGCAAGCCATTGTCGTTGATCCACTTCGATGCGCACTGCGATACGTGGGCCGACGACGAGCCGGACAGCCTCAATCACGGCACGATGTTCTACAAGGCGGTGAAGGAAGGGCTGATCGATCCGGCGACGTCGGTGCAGGTCGGCATCCGCACGTGGAACGACGATTTTCTCGGGATCGAACGACTCGATGCCGCGTGGGTGCATGAGCATGGTCCGCGCGCGGCGGTGGAGCGGATCGTCGACATCGTCGGTGCGCGGCCCGCGTACCTGACGTTCGATATCGACTGTCTCGATCCGGCGTTCGCGCCCGGCACGGGGACGCCGGTCGCGGGCGGGTTGTCGTCCGCGCAGGCACTCGCGATCGTGCGTGGGCTCGGTGCGGTGAATCTGGTTGGCGCGGATGTCGTCGAGGTTGCGCCTGCTTATGATCACGCGGACATCACCGCAATTGCGGCAGCGCATGTCGCGTGCGATTTGCTGTGCCTCTGGCGGCAGAAGAAGGTGGTGGGCGGCTGAAGCGGGTAGGCCGACGTGCACGGCCATGTCATGCAAAAGGCCGGCGGGACGGGTGCCTGCGGGCCTTTTTTCATGCGCTGCGCGCAACGTCGACGGATCGATGGCCGTGGGTGGATTGCTTGCCGTGGGGCGAGCAGAAAAACTCGTCGTGCGCTTTCGTGGAGGGTGCCTCCCGCCCCGAAGCCGGTATTCACAGCGCCTGATAGCGGTAACCCGCGCGGGGATTCCAAGCTTCCCGGCAGCCCTGCGCGCCGTCCTTGACGAAAGCAAGGCGACTCCACATCACGCGCATGCGCCGATTTCCTTGCTGAGAAGATTCGGTCCGAACGTTCATGACGGTTCGCAGGCCATGAGCATTCGCGAGTTGCATCGTCTCCCCGGCCCGAACATCGAACATCCGTCGGCCTTCCGGAACGGGGCCGTGACGCAGGGACATGACCAGTACCGCACCATCGCAAAGAAGAGCACTGACATTCGGCATCGCGCGGCGACGTTCGTGCTCGTCAAGGTGCATCCAAACAGCGGACAGCAGTACAAAGTGGAATTCTTTTCGTCTGGAACGCAGTAGCGCGAGATCCGGAAGGCTATCGTCCAGCCATTCAATCCGGGGAGACGGATACTGCCGGATTCCTGCAACTCGCAGCGCGTCCACCGGTTCGACGGCTACGACCGAATGCCCCATCGTCGCAAACGCAGCAGCGTCGGTTCCGATACCGGCTCCGACGTCGAGGACGCAGGACGGCGCCATCGGCACGAGATGCATGATGGGCGCGTGATGCTCCGCAAACGAAATATGTTGCCATTGCTCGATGAGCAATGGCGCATTCTCCGCGTAGCCCTCCGTTCCGCTGACATTAACGGACACGCAGCCCTCCATGCGCCGGTGTTTCGGAAAGTTTGCCAGATTGTCGTCGATTCAGCGCCAGTGACCCAATGTGCGGAACTGGCCGAAACCGGAAGTTTGCCTCAGGTTCATGTTTCGCTCGCTGGGCTGCAGCGTCGATATTCCGTTGTCGACCCTTAAGGGACACTCGACTTTCTACGAATCGGACATTCGCAGCGAACTTTACGCGGAGCCCTACGTACCTACCTGAAGTCGCGCGAAACATCAATTCGCGACGACAGCGCACGCATGACAGCCTGTGCGCATTCCTCCGGTGTAGCTTCGCTGGTATCGACTGTGACGTTGTAGGTCATTCCGGTATGCACTTTGTCGTATTGCCATCTAGCTAATCCGACAAGCCGATCACTGCGCTGCCGCTCCCTTTCCTCAAGGACTTTGAGTGAACAGTAGACGCCAACGGTAACTAGCTCGAACGGTTCGAAGAGGCGTGCATAGTCATTTTTCTCGTCACCGAGAAGAACCTCATCGACGATGAGATTGTTCCCTTCAGCCGCGAGCGCAACCATAGCGCGTCGCATACCCCGCATAACACGTTGCGTAACCGCGCCGCTATGTATCGATACGACGTCCTTTCCATCATCGGTCGACGACGCAAAGGTAAATCCGTCCGGATCGTCCAGATAACGGGGCGGTAGCATGGCGACGAACGCATCCATCTGGACATGCAGGAACGCGTCCTTCGACGCTGATTGCAGTGCTCGCGCAAGAGAAGTCTTACCGGAACTACCCACCCCGTTGAGCAGGATGATGCTGGCTGTCGGCATCGATGTCTGCGAATGAGTTTAACTGGGCGAATGATACAAGACCCGGACGTAAGCGAACTACGCCGCGCCCTGATCGACCGTTCTTGGCCGGCGGCGGTCAAAAGCAACTGACCGCTGCCGACTGCCCCCTAAACAGCCGAGTTCCAGGACTGGTGAATCCGCAACCCTGAGCAGCCGTTGGTTGCCTCCACTCTCAATGTCCGTTTCCAGAGGCTACCCGCCAACGGATCCCAAAGGGTGCCACTGGGCCAAGCTGCAGACTCAGTGCTGGCGATACCTCCGCGAGATGTAACGTGCTGGCGACAGGCATCCGGCCGGAACGAGTCATGGCACTGACAGAATGCGTCGACGATGAAGCCGTCACGCCACGCCTCAGCGGGACTTGCTGGCGTCGGTGCCGAGGAAGGGAAACGCGGGTGCGCGTTGAAAGTCCTTGGAGACTTCGCCGCCGAATGAATTGCGCTGATCCTTGCCGAGGTCGAGACGTTTGACAGGTGCGCCGGCGGAGAAGTCGACCTTGTTGAGATCGACCCAGAAAGTACTCGGGGTGACGGCCGATTCGAAGAAGTAGAGCATGCGCTTGTGATCGGCAACGGTGCGCCAGCGTGTGGACGATATATTCGGCTCGCCTGGGGTGGTGATCCCGAACGGCACCGACACGTTACGGATCACGCTGAAAACGCTGGCAAGTGCAATGGCTGGGTCTTCACTCTTGGGGATAGCGTTGACGTAGAACGAGGCGCGCGCAAACCGGTCAGCAGAGCGATTGGTGCCAGGCAGCCAGACGGTGCCGCCTATCTGCTTCCAATATTCGTTCAGTGCAAGCTGCTCGTCGAAGGTCGGTGAATTGGTCATGACCTGGTACTGCCGACCATGATGGATGATCTGCTTGCCGCCGATGTACTCGACGATGGCGCTGTCGCCAGTCGCGTCTGACATGGCGAGGTGCAGTGTGGCGAGGCGCTGTTCTCCGGGGACGTTGTCAGTGACGATTGTGAACGGCTCTTTCTCAAGCGCAGCGACCGCTTCCGCGACGGTGGCGAAATTGTCCAGCACGTACTGCGCCCATGCGGCGATGGTGAGTCCCGGTTTCGAGTTTTTGTCGAAGGGGGGATATTGCGACTCGACGAGCCAGAGCAGTTCAGCGGCTAGCCCCTTTTCGTTCATGCCATCGGTGGTGGAGACGTCATAACCGGTAGCCACGACGCTACCGTATTTGGCGGTCCATTTAAGAGAGTTCGGACCGGATTCACCGGTGCGGGCGATGCCACGCGGCAGGATGTAAAGATTGGTGGCGACGTCGAGCTTCCAGTCCATCGATCGGGCGGTGATAACGTCGTCGTTGTCACCGTGATAGACGACGCGTGTACAGGCCAGCGATCCGGCCGGATCGACGAGGAGCGTCGCTGCTGCGGCGAGACAGGTCAGAACGACGCAAAAAGGGCGGCGCATGGCAATTCCTCACGCTGTGTTGGTGATTACAGATCGCTCGACGCCGACGCTCGCTGCGAAGGCGACTCGTGTCCGCCTGCTGCGATTGATTACCCGGGCAATATCGCGCCGACAACGTCTGAGGAAAAGGGAAGTATTGGATTTCCGTAATGCAGTTGTCAACTGGGCCGTTGCAGCCAAGTGTGAGATCGGAATGCGCGCTGGGTTGTACCTAGATCGTGCAGTGAATGTCGCTTCCTGGCCGGCTGCGGTCAAAAGCAACTGACCGCTGTCGCCCCGTTCCGGACTATCGATACCGCCGCAACCGGACAACCAACGGGTTGTAAGCACAAGCCAGATAGTCTGAGCGATGTCTTCTGGTGTAGAGAGGCGCCGTGGCGGAAGGTTGCCCGAGAGCTAGCGCATCCGGGCTTCATTTCCGGACCACCAGCGGGTTTCGACAGCACCGGGCGCGACGCAATTGACGCGAATTCCCGGCGCCAGCGCCCGTGCCAGGGATTTCGTCATGCCGGGCAGGGCCGCCTTAGACACGGCATGACTTGCTCGGCGATGACAGTGTTTTTTAGCACTTGGCAAAGCCAACCTCAGATGTTGGGTATACCCTGGGCCGCCATAGTCGGTTCCCAAGCAATGATTTGGTAGCGGGCGACGCCTGCCTGATGAAATGGATCTTCGGAAACCCATTGCGTGACCTCATCAAGGGCGTCGGCCCTGGCGAGAATCACTCCACCGGTCCGCGGCACCTTCCTACCCGAAAGCAGGAAGTGTCCCGCGGCGTAATGTCGACTCAGAAAGGCACGATGGTCATCCATGTGGAAGTCCACTTCGGACAGGGGACGCAGATACTCGAGAAGCACTAGAAATAGCATGATGATCCTCGTCTCTTTTGCTCAGGGGCGCAGGAGAATTGCGCCCACGGTTTGCCCGGATTCTAGTCGGCGATGTGCCTCGGCCGCTTCGCTCAAAGGTTGGATAGCGCCAATTGTCGGCTTCAGCCCGGCCTGCAGTTGCCGGATGGTTGCCAGTGCACCTTCGCGGTAACGCGCCGGATCCATCATGAAGCGGAAGACGCCAGGCCGGGAGAGGGCCACGGAACGCGTCGGGCCGAGCACCGAAAGATCGAGCGGCCCCGGGTCGCCAGCCACTTGGCCGACACTAGCGACCATGCCGTAGGGGCGTACACAGCCGAGGGTATCAAGCAGGGTCTTTCCGCCGATCCCGTCGATAGCGTAATCGACGCCTTGGCCATCGGTCAGCCGCATGACCTCCGCCACGAAGTCGTCGTCTCGATAATTGATAGCGTGGTCCAGTCCGTGTTCGATGGCCAGTGCCGCCTTGGCCGGCGAACTGACCGTGCCGATGACGCGAGCGCCCATGGCCTTCGCCCACTGCACGAGGACCAACCCGAGACCGCCGGCCGCCGCGTGCACGAGCACAGTATCGCTAGCCTTCAGGGGACGGACGTAGGCCAGCAGCATGTGAGTGGTGATGCCGCGCAGCAGTAGGCTCGCCACTGCGTCGTCGGTTACGTCATCTGGCAAGGGGATGGCCCGCGCGGCCGGCAGGTTGCGGGCGCTGGCATAGCTGCCGACGGGTGGACCGGCGTAGGCGATACGCTGGCCCTGTTGCACCGTGTCGACATCCGGCCCGAGCGCTTCAACGATCCCGGCGGCCTCGACCCCAAGAACTGCGGGAAGCGAGGGCAACTGGTAGAGACCGGTGCGGTGATAGGTATCGACATAGTTCACACCGATCGCGGTGTGCCGAACTCGAATTTCGCCCGCCGCAGGCGGAGGTAGTGTTGCGTCTACGGCGGTGAGTTCCGATGCGTCGCCATATTGCCTGATGACGATCTGGGAAGCAGCTGTTGAGTCGAGAAAAGATTCGCGCTTGGTCATGATGTTGTCCTGTTGGATGAACTTGCAAGCGCAGGTTACGTTGAGCAAAATAGCTCAACAATTCTCAAAAGCTACACACTAATTGTGCAAAAAAACACACCCATCGCTGGCGGTGACAAGCGTGGTCTACAGTGGGATGACATCCGTTATTTCCTCGAACTCGCGCGCACCGGCAGCCTGTCGGGCGCGGCACGGCGGCTCAGGGTCGAACACTCGACCGTAGCAAGGCGCGTCGAGGCACTGGAACGGTCGCTCGGGATCAGGCTGTTCGACCGCTTACCCAAAGCCTGGTCATTGACGTCGGAAGGTGAGAAGCTCGTCGCCCAAGCCGGCCGACTTGATGACGAAGCGCAGGCATTTTCGCGGGTAGCACTCGGCGTTTCATCCTTGCAGGGAACGGTCCGGGTTTCGGCACCACCGGTCTTGGCCGGTCATTTCGTCGTGCCTCGGTTAGCCGCCATGCGCTCCAGATGGCAAAACATCGATCTGGAAGTTATAGGCGAATCGCGGGATGCCAATCTGGCAAGGGGCGAGGCCGACCTAGCGATCAGAATGTCGCGGCCCACTGCACCGGGCCTGGCGACGCGTTGCATTGGGGATGTGGGCTATGGACTTTACGCCGCCCATGGTTATACCCGCCGAGCAGCTGATGCTTGGGAATTTCTTGGTTACGACGACAGTCTCGAGCAGGTACCGCAGCAGCGCTGGCTTACTCATGTTGCCGGCAATCGGCGTTTTGTCTTCAGGAGCAACGATCTCGCTGCATTGCTTAATGCCGCCCGCGCGGGGCTAGGAATCGCAATACTGCCCCACTTTTTAGCTGCGAACGACGATGCACTAGCGGCTGTACCCGATCCCGCATGCCCTACGGTACGTAAGCTATGGCTGGTGATGCACCCGGATGTCAAACGTTCGCCACGTGTGCGGACCCTTGCCGATCTCCTGGTAGAACTGGTCGTCGAAGCTCAAGCGCTGCTCCTGGGAAAGGCCCTAGACTGATTCAACGAGGTTTTTTCCCTCCGGCTGCCGCCGGGCTAACGTCACCACAACCAACCTCTCTCCTCGCGAGAGTGCAAACGCGACCCATGGATGGCAGCCACGAGCCTGCATATATTGGCGACGATCGTTGTATCGTAGTCAAATGTCCATTCCTGGCCGACTACAGCGCGACGGCGAGCCGTTGTCGGATGCCGGCGTCAAACGGACTGCATCCGGCGGAAGCCGACCCGAAGCGGCCGGCCAGCTTTCTACAAAGCGGCCATTCGCTTCAGATGGGCTAGACGCCTAGTGCCATAGAACCGCGCAGACCGGACTGCGGTCGATCGTCATTACACGTAGACATTTGGAAGATCAATCACATGCATCTTCCTCCAGCGACCCGACGAGTTCTCCAGCAGAGCGACAGAGCCACAGCACGTTCGAATCGCCTCCTGCGCAGACAGACGATGTTCGAGCTCGACGGCAGCCAAATGAGCTGTCGCAGCATCGCCATGCGCGACAGTCAGATGTGGAACGATGCCATCGTGTGCATCACCATAGGGGCGAAACATGGGGAAGCGCTCGACCAGCGCAGTCGTCAAGGCGACGAACGGTTCTGGCGGATCAGGAGCAAGATAAGTGGTGACCGCAAACCGCCCGACCTTCCTCAACGAAAATTCGAACGGCTGCACAACACTCAGCGCGCTTTGCGCCTGACGAAGGACATCGGTCGTAATTTCGTCAGGCGGCATGAAGGGAAACAGAACCGTGATATGCGCCGGCACGCCCTGGTCAGAGGTAGCATCAAACCGGCTCCGAAGGTCCGCTACTGTTGACTCTGCTGCGGGAACCTCAACGACGAACGCTGTTGTGAGCATTCGGGAATCCTCTCGCGTCGATTGATCATTTATGCTCGACTTCCGTCGGTAACACGCCCCTTGACTGCCTGCGGCATTTCTAAACGATGATGGTCACACGGGGCCAGCGGTCCTTGTATCTCTTCTGCTGGATTCGCCGAAGATAGGTATCAATGCTGACACGCGCTGGATTGCGTCGTACCACCATGGAAAAAAGGTCGTCGAGTCCGTATGGTGCGCAGACATCAATTGTCCCGTCACTAAGCAAAGTCAGTCCTACCGTCGTCGTGTACTCTGGCCACGACGCAACGGCTTGGGCCAGTGAACTGAAGGGGGACACCGGATGCCCAAAGGCGCTCTCGAACCAGAGATGAACAGCGGCCTGATTTGTGACCTCCCACGGAATTTCGGGACATTGCGCCGTGAGGCTGCGCTGGATTTCGGCATCGCGAATCGACGACAAATCAGACGGGTCGAAGTAGGCTAAATCGACGTCGGCTGGGCGTGTCGGAGTCACATATCCGTGAAGCGAGTCCCAGACCAAATTACGAATGGCCCCTGCGCCAATGCACCAGGATTTCAGGCCCATTGCACGTGCCGCCGACAGCGCAGACATACACCAAGACGACTGTCGGGCTATTTCGATTAATCTTTCGTTGAGATTCATCGCGGATCTACGTGGCCTAAACGAGCAGAACGGGTGAAATTGTCACCAAATCCGGGCGCACCGTCGAGTAACCGAAACTGGCCGCATCCTGCCCGATGCACAGCCGGGAACGTGCCGTGTCAGCTCGGCCGAATCCGGCCCGATGTGAGGGGCAGCGCCCGACCCGAAGCCGACGGTGACGCTTTTGCAAAAAGGCAACTCTAACGATCCGCGCGTTTTATCACAAATCCCGATTTCCACACGGGAGCCCAGTTGATAATCGCCATCAGCCCAGTGTCCGAATAGATAGGATCGTGGGTTAGAGACGAAATCAGCCCCCCGTCGGGATGGAACACGAGTCTATGCCCGTCAAGACTTCTGATCAGAAAGAGCACCGGGCGGCTTCTGTCCCCTCCGTTGAGGCAACGGACCACTTCAGACGCGTGTGGCGCGTCGCTGTTAGCGATGTCGTGCGCGATGCGGTCGCCAGGATAACCACAATCGTCCAAGCGGAATGCCTGCACGCGCTCGCCATCGTAGATCGCAAGATCTGCTTGAGTTTTCCCCTGTGCGTCGGGCGGCAAGAAATGAACGTCAATGCGCGTGGCATGAGTGTACTTGTACGAGAACTGGTCGATGACGTCGTATGAGCCTTGCAAATCGGCAAGAGTATTGGGCTCAGAGGGTACGTTGGCGCAACCGCCGAGCGCGTAGACGACACCAGCCAAACCTGTTAGGCGTAGCGCAAAACCTTTCTTCAATTCTTTCCCCTGTCCTGTGCGAGCGGTGACCGCGATTGTTGACGATTCCCACCTGTATGTCGAATGACTGGTTTTGGCCGAACACCGACGTTCGTCCCCGGCGTTCCCCGGAAATCCGCGATGAACCTTTCTTGTCTGGATCGGGTTACGACGGCGCGGTATGCAGTGTCGGGGGGGGGATCAGGAACATCAATCGAGTGCATCGCGTTGTACTTGCAAGGGCAGCACGAATCCGCACCTCCCCTGAGCCGACCTGCACGCGGTAAACATGCAATCGTGAAGACTTGGGCGTTGTCGGATTCGCACGTCCACGCAGGCTATTCGTCGTCGGGAAGCTCGCTGGCGCGCTGCCCACGAAAGGTGGGCAAGCGCCAGCCAAACCGAAGCGAAGCAAGCCGAATGGCGACGCAGAGGATTGTCGCGAACCATGGCGTCCACCACTGCGCCCAGTGCGCGGACGAGAACAGAACTTGTGCGCCCGCACCGGCGAGCGCAGTCGTCGCGTAGACCTCGCGGTCCAAAATGGCCGGCAGGCGCGAAAGCACGACGTCGCGCATGACACCGCCGCCGACCGCAGTCACGATGCCGAGCAAAATGGCGAGCTCCGCATTGTGTCCGAAGCTCAGTGCCTTTTGCGCACCCGCAACGGCGAACAGGCCGAGCCCGATCGCATCGAAGAAGAGGACGGGCTGCCGTAGACGGCGTACCGGCGCATACGCGAAAATCGCGACCGCGGTCGCGAGCACGGAAGCCGCCAGATATCTCCAGTTTGAAAGCCCTGCGGGCGGAATCGCGCCAATGCAGACGTCACGCACGATTCCGCCGCCGCATGCCACCATGAACGCGATGGACAAGATGCCGAACAGGTCCAGCCGCTTTTGGCGAGCGGCAACAGCGCCGCTCATCGCGAATACGAAAGTTCCGACCAGATCGAGGGTGAAGTAGGCCGCGTGCGAATTCACGCCGATGTATCTTGCTTGTCGAGCCACGCCCCGGCCGCGCATAGCATCGCTTCCAGCCCCGTACGCAGCGTCGGGTCGAGTACCGGCGCGAATTTCGGCGAATGGTTGCTGGGAATCTCGTTGAGCTTTTTCTCTGCCAACGCCTTTCTAAACGTATCCGGATCGGTTCCGCCGATGAACCAGAACCCATACGGCACGCCCCATTCGCGCCCGAATACGCTGAAGTCCTCGCTCGCCGCTGCCGGGGGCGTTTCGTAGGCGCGCTCGCCAAAGTGTGCTTCGAAAGCCGCCCGCACACGCTCGGTTGTCTGCGCGTCGTTGATCGTCAGCGGATAGCTCGAGAGCGTCGTGAATTCGGGCTCGCGTGGTGCGTTGGAAGCCATGCATTCCGCGCAACAGATGCGCCGGATCGCACCCAGCATGTATTCGCGCACGTCTTCGTCGAATGTGCGCATGTTGAGCTTGAGCGTCGCGTCGTCGGGGATGATGTTCTCTTTCGTTCCAGCCTGCAGCGCACCAATCGTCAGCACCGCACTATCGCGCGGGGAGATTTCCCGCGATACGATCGTCTGCAGACGGAGCGTCGTCGACGCCGCCATGATGACCGGATCGATCGAGGTTTGTGGCTGCGATCCGTGCGAACCGCGTCCAAACAGCCTTACCTTCAAACTGTCGCCCGCCGAAAGAATCGTGCCGCTCCGATAGCCGACCGTGCCCGCCGCGCCAACCATGACGTGCTGGCCAAGGATCACGTCAGGCTTAGGGAAGCGTTCGGCCATGCCGTCGTCGATCATGCTGCGGGCGCCGCGCGCCACTTCCTCGCCCGGCTGAAAGACCGCCATCAGCGTTCCGCGCCAGGCGTCCCGGTGCGCAGCCATCAGGTGCGTCACACCCATCAGCCAGGTCACGTGCATGTCGTGGCCGCACGAGTGTGCGACGCCCACTTCGAGGCCATCCTCGTCCTTCGCCCGCGCCGTGCTGGCATACGATAATCCGGTCGCTTCTGCCATCGGAAGCGCATCCATGTCCGCGCGCAACATGACAGTCGGACCGTCGCCGTTGCGTAACACCCCCACGACGCCGGTCACGCCGACACCCCGCGTAACGTCATAGCCGACATTTTCGAGATAATCGGCTGCAATACGTGCGGTGCGCACTTCCTGCATCGACAGTTCGGGATGCTCGTGCAGGTCCTTGTAGATCGCTTCGAGCTCAGGCAAGAGGCTTTCGATGGCGTCCTTGGTCGCTTCCACCAATGCAGGCATGATCGATCCTTTCAAATGGTTCTTTGCGGTGGCCGATGTCGCATCGCACGCGCCGGCCGTCGGTGAAGCCTGGCAGCGCTTGCGCCCGATCTGGCGACCCGGCGGCAGGACCGCGGTACGCAATCAGCCGACTAGTCCGATGCCTGCGACAGGGCGAAACACGGAACATCCGGGCGAGCTGCCTCTACCCTGGCACTCCGTATTACGGTTCCGTCAAATCGCCTACTGCCCCGAAGCGGGACAGGAATACAAGAGAACCATAGTCTCGATAGCGGTAATCCGGAAGTTCCTGTCGATTCATGAGACAAAGCGGTCACCCGCAGGTCCGTCTCGGCGAGACGGCGTATGACTCCTCCTGGCCGAACCCGGAAGTACGCGTCGGGCCCCGCAGCGAGGTATCGGCACGATAGCCGAACGTTCGTAGCTGCCTCACCGGACCACGCGCAGAAGATCAATTGTCCGAGCGGAATCGACGTTCGAATGGCAGTTCAAAAGTGCTGAAAGATGGCTGAACGCCGACAGTGCGCCCGACGTTCCCCCTGAAATCCCAGAAGAACGAAAAAAGGCCGACGGGCGGGGCACCCGTCGGCCTTTTCCAATTGAGTGCGCGCCGCCCGTTACTTCGCCACCGAAGCCGTTGCCACGCGCTTGTCGGTCCACGCGTTATCCGCGACGCTCAGCTTCTGCGGAATCAGTTTCGCGGCGTAGAACGCATCGGCCACCCCCTGCTGCACCGCGACGATCTTCTCGTCGATCGGCACCGCACCGAACGGCACGCGCTTGATCCACGTTTCCACGAGCGGCGACGGCAGCCCGACCTTCGGCGCGATCAGCGCGGCCGTCTCGGCTGGATGGCCGTTGACCCACAGCCCCGTCTCACGCGCCTGCTTCAGGAGCGCGCCGATCACGTCGGCATGCTGCTCAGCAAAATCACGCGTTGCCTCGTAGAAGTTGTTCGCGGGCGTAAGACCCGTGTAGTCGGACAGCGTGCGAATCTTCAACGAATTCTGCGCGGCGGCATAGTACGGATCCCAGACGGCCCACGCGTCGACGTTGCCGCTCTCGAATGCGGCGCGCGCGTCGGCGGGCGGCAGGTACACGGGGTGGATCTCGTCGTAGCGCACACCTGCTTGCTTCAGCGCCTGGAGCAGCAGGTAGTTCGCGCTCGAACCCTTCTGCAGCGCGACCTTCTTGCCGCGCAGGTCGGCGAGTGAGCGGATCGACGAATCGGCCTTCACGAACACAGCTTCGTTGTGCGGCGACGGCGGCTCCGCGCCGACGTACACGAAGCGCACGCCGGCCGCTTGCGCAAACACCGGCGGCGGCGCGCCCGTATAGCCGAAGTCGATGCTGTTCGCGTTCAGTGCCTCGAGCAGTTGCGGGCCGGCCGGGAATTCGAACCACTGGACGTTGTAGCCGAGCGGCTTGAGGCGCGCTTCAAGCGAGCCCTGCGCCTTGATGATCGACAGCAGGCCGGCCTTCTGGTAGCCGATGCGCACGACCTTGTCGGCGCCGCCCTGCGCGAACGCGGATGTGGCTGCGACGGCGACGAGCGCCGTCGCAGCGGCGCGGGTGATCCAGCGGGTGAAACGAATCATCGAACAGGCTCCATGCGAAACGTCTTCGGTGAGCGGCGCGTGCCGCTCGGTTGGAAGAATCGTCGCATGGGCGGTCGGGCCCGCAAACGAAGCATTGCCGATATGAATATGACGGCGGCGGTCCTATGCTTTGTCGCCGTCGCCTTGTGGATCGGGCGTGCCGGCCTGTCGTGCCGCTTCGTCGCTGAGCTTCTTGTCGAGGATCGTCGCGACGCGGCCGCCGAGATAGGCGCTTGCCGCCGTCTCGAGCGCTCGGTTCGTCTCGCCTTCGACGAACACGGCCGCAAGCGGGCGCAGACGCCAGATCGCGTCGACGAGCGCGGGCACGTCTGTGACCGGCGGCAGCGTGCCGGCGTCGTAGCGGTCGAGCCGCTTCACGACGAGATCGACGAGCAGCCGCGCGATCGCGTCGAAATGCGGCCGCGCGAGGCTGATCACGTCGAGCAGCTCGCGCGGCGGGATGCCTTCCTTGGTCATCGCGGCTGCCGCTTCGAGCAGCGCGGGGCTTTTCGCGACGAACGACAGGCCGCGCCGTTCGAGCAGACCGAGTTCGGTCACGCGTGACAGTTGCGATGCCGTCTGCGGGCCGAACATCTGTGCGAGCTGCGCGAGCGAATAGGTCTTCGGCAGTTCGTGCGACCAGCGGCCGCCGATCGCGTTCTCCAGGCCGAGGATCGAACGCAGGTCGTGGCCTTCGTCGATCGCCATGATCAAGTCCTGGATGTTCGACAGCGTGTAGCCGCGCGCGAGCAGGTGGTTGATCAGCTTCAGGCGGGCGACGTGCGTGTCGTCGTAGATGCCGACGCGCCCGCGCTTCTCGGGCGGCGCGAGCAGTCCGCGATCCTGGTATGCGCGGACGTTGCGCACGGTCGTGTCGGACACGCGTGCGAGTTCGTCGACCGTGTACTCGTTGCGGGAATCCGGTGCGGCCTCGTCTGGCATGGTTGGAGTCTGTCTTGGCATGCGGCCATTCTAGCGCGACGCGCCAGGCTCGGGCGAGGCGGGAAGGGTGCGTGCGCCGTCGCCGAGCGCGCGCTGCATCAGCGCGGTATCGATCCAGCGGCCGTGCTTGAAACCGACCGCCTTCAGCACGCCCGCCGGCTCGAAGCCGAATGCGCGGTGCAGCGACGTCGAGCCGCCGGTGCCGCCGTCGGCGATCACCGCGATCATCTGCCGCCACGGGCCGGTCTCGCACCGCGCGATCAGCGCCGCGAGCAGCGCGCGGCCGATGCCGCGGCCGCGCTGCGCGTCGTCGATGTAGATCGAATCCTCGATCGTGTGGCGGTACGCGCTGCGCGTGCGATACGGCGTCGCGTACGCATAGCCGGCGATGCGGCCGTCGCATTCCGCGACGAGATAGGGCAGCCCGTGACGCAGCACCGCGTCGCGGCGCGCGCGCAGTTCGTCGACGTCGGGCGGCGTCTCCTCGAACGACGCGACGCTGTGGCGCACATGGTGTGCATAGATCGCGTGAATGGTGGGGAGATCGGTATCGGTCGCGTCGCGGACGACGCAGGCGGGGGCGGCGGACATGGTGGCGGAACGGGTGGACGAAACCGCTACTATGCCGGCCGCGAGGCGGCGCCGTAAAGGCATGGGTCGCGTCGCGCGGTCAGGAGAAGCCGCGCCTACAAATGGCCGTCCGCGTCGCGAACCGCGTCGGCGATCGCATCCGCGACGCGCTGCACGCGCGGCGAGCGCCGCACGTCCGGGTGGACGACGAGCCAGATCTCGCGCTCGACATCGCATCGGGGCGCGGACGTCAACTCGACGAGCGCGGCGGCAGTCGACAGCGACGGATCGGCCGAAGCCGGCGTGCCCGCGTCCGCATCCGTCGCCGACGTGTCGACGAGAAAGCGCGGCAGCAATGCGACTCCCGCGCCGGCCACGCACGCACGATGCAGCGCGGCCAGATCGTTGGCGATGAATGCGAAGCGGCGCCCGGCCGCGAAGCGTTCGAGCCATTGCTGCTGCGGCATTTGTGCGAGTGCGTCGTCGTAGCCGAGGAATGCCCAGGTGTCGGGCGGCGCGGCGGCCCAGTCGGGCGACGCGCACAGCGCGAAGCGCATCGTGCCGAGCCGGCGCGCGGCCAGCCCCGGCTCGCTCGGCCGCGACAGGCGCACCGCGAGGTCGGCTTCGCGCGCGTAGAGGTTGGCCGCGTGCATCTCGCCCATCAGGTCGATCCGCAGCGCGGGCCATGCGCGCTGCGCGCGGGCGAGCCGCGGCGCGAGGAAGTGGCTCGCGAATACCGGCGACGCCGACACGCGCACGACACCGTCGAGCGCCGCTGCCCCCTGCGCGGCGCGCGCGAACGCATGCACGTCGGCTTCGACGCGCGCGGCATGCTCGGCGAGGTGCAGGCCTTCGTCGGTCGGCGGCCAGCCGCGTGGCAACCGGTCGAACAGCCGGATGCCGAGCGCGGACTCCAGCGCATCGATGCGCCGGGCGACCGTCGAGTGCTGGACCTGCAGCGTTCGCGCGGCGGCCGACAGGCTGCCGCCGCGCATCACCGCCAGGAAATAGCGGAGGTCGTCCCAGCTCATCGGCGGCGCGGACGCCGGCGTCGGATCGGTCGAATTTTGCACGGTAGATGGGCGTGAAACGGGAATTCCGATCGATTATGCACGATGAGATGATCGTGTCACATCATTCGATTGCGAGGAACGTCATGACCCAGACTGCCACTGCCACCCGGATCGGGATCGACCGCTACGGCGATGCCGGCGTGCTGCGACGCCTCGATGCGCCCGTCGCGCCGCCCGGCGCCGGCGAGGTGCGGATTCGCCAGACTGCCGTCGGCGTGAATTTCGTCGACATCTATTTCAGGACCGGCGCGCATCCGATGCCGGCACTGCCGGACGCGCTTGGTGTCGAGGCGGCCGGCGTGGTCGATGCGGTCGGGCCCGGCGTGACGGGGCTGGTACCGGGCCAGCGCGTCGCGTATGCGGGGCTGCCGACCGGCAGCTACGCGAGCCTGCGCACGCTGCCTGCCGAGCGCGTGGTGCCCGTGCCCGACGGCGTGAGCGACGACGCGGTCGCGGCCGGGCTGCTGAAAGGCATTACCGTCTACATGCTGCTGCACCGCGTGCGCCACGTGGGGGCCGGCGACACCGTCCTCGTGCACGCGGCGGCCGGCGGCGTCGGGTTGCTGGCGACGCAGTGGGCGCGCGCGCTCGGCGCGCGGGTGATCGGCACGGTCGGCTCGGCCGCGAAGGCGGCACTGGTGCGCGCGCGAGGGGCGGAAGTGGTGGTCGACTACCGCGAGGAGGATTTCGTCGCGGCGGCCCGTGCGTTCGGCGGCGGCGCGGGCGTCGACTATGCGATCGACGGGATCGGCGGCGACGTGCTGACGCGCACGCTCGGCGCGGTCCGGCCGTTCGGGATGGTCGCGAGCATCGGGCAGGTTGCCGCGATCGGCGCCCGGCAGACGATCGACCTCGATGAACTGGGCCCGGCCCGCTCGATCGCGCTGGCGCGGCCGAGCGTGCTGGGCTTCATCGCGCGTGACGTGGCGGGGTATCGGGAGGCGGCGCGCGCGACGCTCGAACGGCTCTCGGGCGGGATGCACGTGGAGATCGGCGCGCGGCTGCCGCTCGACCAGGCGGCCGACGCGCATCGTTTGCTGGAATCGCGACAGACGACGGGCGGGGTGGTGCTGGTGCCGTGACGGCGGACCGCGCGTCGTGAACGGTCGCCTCGCTGCGCCCCTCTGCGGACAGGCGGCGGAGCCACGGTGCCGCTGCGAGCCCGCCGATCAGTGATGCTTGCGCAGCGGCGCGCTTTCGACGAACCACGCGAGCACGAAAGCGATCGCGATCACGCCCGCGGCCGAGAGATACACCACGTGCAGCGACCCGGCGAACGCATGCAGGTACGCCTCGCGCACCGCATCCGGCAACTGGTGCACGACCGCCGGACCGAGCGCGGGCGGCAGCTCCGTGCCGGCCGGCAGCGCCTGCGTGATTCGCGACTGCAACCCGTGCGAGAACAGCGCGCCGAACGCGGCGACGCCGAGGGAGCCGCCGATCGAGCGGAACAGCGTCGCGCCCGACGTCGCGACCCCCATGTGCCGGAACTCGACCGTGTTCTGCACGGCGAGCGTGAGTACCGGCATCACCATGCCGAGCCCGATCCCGAGCAGCGCCATGTAGGCGTACATCGTGTGCAGCGGCGTGTCGAGCGTCAGCGTCGACAGCAGCGCCATCGCGATGCCGCCGATCAGCGTCCCCGCGATCGGAAACGGCCGATACGTGCCGAGCCGCGAGATCAGCCGGCCGCTCGCGACCGACATCGCGAGCATCCCGCCCATCATCGGCAGCAGCTGCATCCCGGCCTGCGACGGCGTCGAGCCCTTCACCACCTGCAGATAGAGCGGAATGAACGTGACCGAACCGAACAGCGCGATGCCGACGACGAAGCCGAGCAGGCTCATCAGCACGAAGGTGCGCTGGCGGAACAGTTCGAGCGGCATGATCGGCTCGGCCGCAAGCCGTTCCTCGTAGATGAAGCCGCCGATCGCGACCACGCCGAGCACCAGCGTCATCCACAGCTGCGCCGACGACCACGGCAGCAGCGAACCGCCTTCGCTCGTGAACAGGATCACGCAGGTAAGGGCCGTTGCGAGGAATGCGGCGCCCATATAGTCGATCCGGTGCTTCACGTGCGCGGTGTGCGGCCGGAACGCGACGCCGATCACCGCGAGTGCGACGAAGCCGAGCGGCAGGTTGATCGTGAAGATCCAGCGCCACGACAGATGTTCGACCAGGAAGCCGCCGAGCAGCGGCCCGACGATCGTCGCGAGGCCGTACACGCCGCCGAACATCCCCTGATAGCGCGCCCGGCGGTCGGGCGGCACGAGGTCGCCGATCGCGGCCATCGTGACGACCATCAGCCCGCCGCCGCCGAGCCCTTGCAGCGCGCGCAGCACGATCAGCTGCGTCATGTCCTGCGCCATGCCGAGTGCTGAGCCCTTGAGGACAACCGCGTACTGCCTTTTACGACTGGCTTTACATCAACGCTCTGCACCGGCAACCAGAACTTGCGCAGCTTATTTTATGCTCCTGTACTTAAATTGCGTCATGATTGAAGGGGATTCGTTGCGTTATTTAAAAAATTGTGCTTTATATATAATGAGATTCTAAATAATCTGATGTAGATAAAGAAAAACCCCTCTGGATCGCTCAAAACGGGGTTTATACAAAGTTACGCGCATTCCTGAGTATTGATCCGAGCGGAATCCAGCCTCTGCGAGCTTGTCGGTGCGTTCGTTGTCCGGGTGTTCGTTGTGACCACACAGCCCATCCACCGGGGCCGGGATTCCGGAAACGTGCACCTTCGGTGTAGATTGCTACGTGTGTGTTCATGCTTGTTCGGATCATTGATCAGATGCGGGTCATGTAGACAAAGAAGCGCTACGTCTGCGGCTAAGCGTTTCTGGCTCGCCCCCTGCGGGGACGACGCCACGGGAATTTGGGAATTTTCAGTAAGACAAGAGGGAAAGAGGGGCATTCAGTTAAAAGGAAACCCCTCTATATAAAAACTGTTTTGGTCGTCATGGGGGTAAGGGAAAACAAAAAGACTATAAAATCTTTTTTATTGAAATGATTGGCCGTGCGGATAAATTTTTTCAGGTTGAGACTTGTCTGATAGACATATCCATCCAAATGACTTACACATATCGCGTGCATAATTCATCACAAGGAACCTGAGATGCTGCGATATTTGCTCAAGCAAGGCGACAAGTCCTCAAGTGGAGGTGTCGTTACGGAAGGGATTCCAACCTGTACGCACCACGGGACGCCTCTAACGTTCGTTGGTGCGCAAGTCTTCTGCCACGGCTGTAAGACGGTCGGTCACATTGCACCCAAGGGGCCGCGTCGGCCCGACTCGATGCACGGTAAGGAACAGGCGCTAGACGGCGACATCTGCATCTGCCAGTGCGTTCCGCCGCCCGTAATGATTGCGTCACAGCACGATAGTTACCAAAGCTTCGAATCGCACCAAATGGCGGATATGGGTTTTGCTGGGGGCGGTGCGTTATCGATGACGCACCAATATCGAGGTAACTACGATGAGCGGGTCCGTGTGCTTGATGAGTCTGGGAACCCGATTCCGAGCACTCCATATCACATCAAGACGGCTAGTGGAGCGGTCTACAAGGGGCTAACGGACGTGTCAGGATACTGCCCGCGCGTGTACACGGATGATGTGTCGGAACTCGATATTACAATCGGTGTGAAAGCCTTGGAACGGTGGAACGCATGAGCGATTTTGTTTACCAGACGCACACGAACGACAAGACCGAATCGAAATATGACGTACTCGGGCATGTGATGCCCGCGAAGGCGTTTTTCTTCGTGACTGTCGATGAGGTTGGGCCGGAGGGGTTTCTAGTTCGTCGCACCTATTCGAGCGTCAATGACCCGCGTTTGCCAAGAGAACTAACGCCCTTGCAGCGGTTCCAGATTGTGTATCCCGAAATGTCAGGTCTTACGGCTCCCAATCCACAAGGGCTTGCGCAGGCGGCGGAACATGTATTGGAACTCGATAAAAGAATTAAGGTTGAAACACCCTTCGTATCTGCGAGTAGCAATTTCCCGGGTGGTGCCGAACGTTTTCATGGTTCTGAGAACCCGTCGAAGTTGGTGTACATCGATATTGCTAAAGCGAAGCGTTCGGGGGCGGTAATGGTAACGCCTGCTGAAATTGGTAGAAGTATTGACGAGTATGTGAAAGGTATGCCGCCAAAGGCGCGCCGCGAAGCCGAGTATCTGAAGAAAAAGGCTTTGGGTGTTGACAGTGAATTTTTGGTGAAACCTAAGCCAATTATTCCGGCGGAAGGGATATTCACGCAGAAAGGACTAAAGATTGCTTTGGGCGTCGAGAAATGGGCGCGAGTTGTTCAGGTCTTTGGGATTTTTCTCACTGCCTACGATTTATCTAGGGCGACAAACGAATCTATTAAATTCAAATCCGTAAGACCGATTACGAAAGCGACACTCCGACAGATCGCGGGGTGGGAAGGCAGTATTGCAGGGCGTTGGGCAGGGGCTGCAATCGGTGCGCGGATGGGCGCAACCACGGGTGCGCTTTGCGGTATAGAATTGGGGCCGGGTGCAATCATTACCGGCGCGATTGGTGGAATTATCGGGGGTGCGCTCGCGTATATGGGAGAGTCGTATTTGTTGGATCAAACAATGGGCGAGTAGGGAGGTCGGCATGGGAATTTTTGATTGGTTGAAAAGGTCGCCGGAATCCAACATTCAGGACGCGCGGAAAGCCCTTGGGAAAATGTTTCCGTTTCCTCATTCGTTTGAGGCGATGCAGGAGGTATTTTCTCAACCTGTAGACAATATTGCGCTTAATGATCTGGATAGCATCCCGAACGTATCCGGGATGATGCATTTGGGATTTAATGCGGTGCTGTTGACGCGTCATATTGAAATTCAGGCCTTCCCGCGTTACTTGAGTTTGATTAGGCGCGGATGGGAGGAGGTGCGGCTTCTGCATTACCAAGATGGTAATCATCACATGTTCGTATCCTTTTCTGATGAATTGGGCGGCCGGAATGTCCACATTCTTACAAATTCTGCGGAATTGATCGTGGATCAAGCTAAGGAAGAGTTTGGGCCGCCGCCGCCTTGGGTTGTGTGGTGCTACTACGGTCCATTTGTGCGCTATAACGAAGGTGCAGAGGAATATTGGTCTGTATATCTCTGGAGACCTTTTTGGGAAGGCTTGACGCCTGACGCGCGGGACGCATATATCGAGCGTCGAAGTAAAGAGGCGCTTTCCTATATGTCTGAGCAGGAATGGGAGGATTGGGTATATTCGACCCGAAAGAATGACCCGGAATACAAGGCGCGTGAGGGGCTTTAAGAATGGTGAAGGTTAAGACGCAATACATTCCCCCCCTCCCCTGTCACTTTGGGTTGTTGTGCGACGCCGCGTGCTCAAGTCCGGGCCATTCATAGAACCCGCTTGGACCGGATCGCCCCAAGAAGGCATATCCGGCCCGGTAGTGTTCGTCTCGCGCCTGTTGGCGAACATGTACGCATACCTGCGTAACGAGTATCACAGCGATGAAGATGGCGCCCATTGGAAAGCGATTCGACTACAGGATTTTGACCTGTTAGACCACGCGAACGGCATAGACAGCCCGCTATATTGCATGATGGCTTACGGGTTCGCGATGGAGACGCCCACTGACGTGATATGCGTGCATGCGCCGCGCATTCGCTACGTGCTGCTACCGTTCAACATCCCGGAGAACACGGGCCGGGTAACGTTCTCGTTCAACCAATGGGCGTTTGACTTCATGCGGGACGAGTGGCAAGCGCTGGGTCTGCAGGGCTACGAGCGCGAACTAGAGGCGGCCGATGAGTTGAACGAAACCGGCTTTGATCGACTGCTTCAGACGGCTGTAGCGCGTCTTGGCGTGTGTCGTGCGCCAACCGATAAGGTGGGACCTTGGGCGGTGTTCAGCACGCAGAGCGACACTTGGATATCTGGTTATGCGGATGCAGCGCCCCCAGAGACAGCGCACTGGCTGCATTGACGGATGGTGTCAAGTCCTGGATTAGGTTGACAGTATCGGGCGTTTTGTATTTCAGCTCGGCATGTGGCCGCTCGTAGTTGTAGATGTGTACCGACTGTTCGGCCTTCTTGGCAGCCTGCTCGAGGTTGGCTGGGCGTTGCAACAGGAATTCATCCTTGAGGAGGCGGATTCAACCGGTCGTCGCAACACCTTTAATCGAGGAGTTGTTGCATGGGTCGAAGTGCAAGACAGGTTTATCGGTTGATGGGACGAGGAGCGAAGCGCGCGCCAGGCGCGCTGCCGCTTCGGCATAAAAGAGGGCGTCTATTTACGTAGCCAAACCAGAACCGTCGAGCGACCCTGGATGCCGTAGCGCTGTTGCCGTGACCACCCACGACAGCTGGTCGAGGCCGCCGAGCTCGCCGACGATGGTCGGCAGCGCGGTCGACCGATCGTCTGGTCAAGTGCGGACAGCAGCATGACGAGCAGCAGCGCGGCGACGATCAGCCCGGTCGGCGCGTCGCGGCGGGTCGCATCTGGATTTGTTGCATCGGTAACAGAAGATTGCGGGCCGGAAAATTGATCGCGATCAGCCCGGCAGCGGGCGGGGCTCAAGTTTTTTGCAGGCTAACCGTAATCCAGAGTGCCGCGGACCGATTGCCGCGGCACTCTTTCCCGCTCACGTCCCGTCATGAACCTGAACGCCCTGTTTTCCCGCTTCTCGATCCGTACGCGGATTTTTTCCACGCTCGGCCTCGTCGCCGCGCTGCTCGTCGTTTCGGGCCTGATCGGCCTGACCGGCATGCAGAGCTCGAACCGTGCGCTCGACGAGGCCTATACGCGCCAGCTGGCCGCGAAGACCGCGCTGTCCGCCGCGAGCCTGAACCTGACGATCGTGCGCACCACGCTCGACCGCGCGCTGCTGCATCCTGAGGCGCCGGAAGTGCCCGACCTCGTCAACAAGGCCGAGAACTATCTCGCGAAGGCCGACGCCGCGTGGCGCACTTACGCGACGATGCCGCACGACGGCGACGAAGGCCCGTTCGCGACGCGGCTCGACGCCGCGCGCCAGGCGCTGATCGGACAGGCGTTGAAGCCGTTGATCGACGCGATCCGCGCGGGACATCGCGACGATGCCGACCGGCTGCTGATGACGGTCGCGCCGCCGCTGTCGGTCGCGCTCACGCAGGCGACCGATGCGCTTGACGCGTACCAGGCCGCGCGCGGCAAGGACGTCTACGACACCGCGCAGACCTATTACGGCTGGATGCGCGCGGGCGCGATCGCCGGCATTGCGTTCGGTCTCGCCGCGTGCCTCGGCTGCGCGATCGGCCTGCATTTCGCGATCACGCAACCGGTGAACCGTCTGCTGTCGCATTTCCGCCGCCTGTCGGACGGCGACCTGACGTCGGAAGTGCGCTGGTCGTCGCGCGACGAGATGGCCGAGCTGGTCAAGGGCGTGACGGGCATGCAGCGCAGCCTCGCCGATACGGTGCGCCAGGTCAGCCAGGGCTCCGAAGCGATCTCGACCGCGACGCACCAGATCGCGGCCGGCAACACCGACCTGTCGCAGCGCACGGAGGAGCAGGCGTCCGCGCTGCAGGAGACGGCCGCGAGCATGGAGCAGCTGACGGCGACCGTGAAGCAGAACGCCGATCACGCGGTCGAGGCGCAGGCGTGCGCGGACAACGCGAGCGAGATCGCGACGCGCGGCGCGGCAGTCGTCGGCGAAGTGATCGGCACGATGAACGAGATCGACCAGAGCTCGCAGAAGGTGGCCGACATCATCGGCACGATCGAGGGCATCGCGTTCCAGACCAACATCCTTGCGCTGAATGCGGCGGTCGAAGCCGCGCGCGCGGGCGAGCAGGGCCGCGGCTTCGCCGTGGTCGCGGGCGAAGTGCGCACGCTCGCGCAGCGCTCGGCGTCGGCCGCGAAGGAGATCCGCACGCTGATCGGCGAGTCGGTCGAGCGTGTCGCGACGGGGTCGCGGCTGGTCGGCGTGGCCGGCGCGACGATGCAGGACATCCAGCAGGCGATCGGCCGCGTGACGGGCATCATGACCGAGATCGCGGCCGCGTCGAACGAGCAGCGCGACGGGATCGAGCAGGTGAACCGCGCGGTGTCGCAGATGGACCAGGTGTCGCAGCAGAACGCGGCGCTGGTCGAGCAGGCGGCGGCAGCCGCCGCTTCGCTCGAGGAGCAGGCCGACGGGCTGCGCCGGGCGGTGGGGGCGTTTCGCGTCGCGTGACGTGCGGCGGCGGGCGGGGCGGTCGGTCCCGCGCGCACCCGCCGCCCGCCGTGTCAGCCGCCCGTGAGTTGCGCGGCCGAGCGCGCCGACGCGACGAGCAGCAGCTTCATCGTCGCGCGCGTCGCGCCGACGAACAGCTTGCGGGCCGCGCGCGCATCGAGCGTGTCGAAGTCGATCTCGGTGAGGATCACGCACGGTGCGGATTGCCCCTTGAAGCGATAGATCGAATCGAGCAGCACGTCGCCTTCGCGATATTCAGGGTTGCCGAACAGGTCGTACTTGCCCGTGAAGCGCTTGACCCGATGCGGGCCGAGCTGGTCGAGCCGCGCGAGCACCGAGCTTTCGCGGCCGCGATACGACAGCACCGCGATGTCCTGCTTGCGGAAGCCGAGCGACAGCGCGTGCGTGATCGCGCGCTTGGTCGCGTCGATGCACGCGTCGGCGAGCGCGTCGCCCGCGCCGTCTTCCCCGTATGACGACACCGTCGGATCGGAACCGTCGAACGGGCTGCCCGAGCGCAGTTCGGCCGCGAGCGGCTCGACGCGGCCGACGACGTCGCGCACGAATTCGAGCAGGTCGCGCGGGCTGCGGTAGTTCGTCAGCGCCTTCAGCGTGACCCAGCCAGGCAGCGCGACGGGCTCGCGCAGATAAAGGTTCTGCAGCGGATCTTCCAGCCACCACCATGCGCCGTCCGGTGCCAGCAGGCGCTCCAGTGCGGCCGCCCACGGCGCGTGGAAATCCTGACCTTCGTCGACGATCAGCACATCGAAGCGCCAGCGTTCCGGAACCGGCGCTTCCGCGAAGTGCGCCTCGAGCCGCTCGAACGCGCCGGGCGCGTCGAAGTCGGGCGTATAGCCGCCGTCGCGGGCCACCCAGTCGCACAGCTGATGGTAGTTCGCGATCTTCGCGCCGGGCGGCGCGATGCGCGCGATGTAGTCGGCGAGCGGCCGGTTGAAGCATACGTAAAGCACGCGCTTGCCGGCCGCGACCGCATCGCGCATCGCCTGCACCGCGAGCTGCGTCTTGCCCGAGCCGGCGGTGCCCGTCACGCGCAAGCGGAACGGCGTGAACTCGAGCTGGCGCGCCCACGCGGCAAGCCCGCCAGACAGCCGCGTGACGAGCGTGCCGGCCTGCCCGACGAGCGCGCTCGTGTCGGGCGTGAGCGCCAGCTCGTCCGCGAGGAAATGATGCAGCTTCGCTGCGTTCGGCAACGGTTCGTCGTGCTCGGGCAGGATCTGCAGGATCACCTGCGCGAGCTGCGCCTTGCGCGACGCGTCGACGATGCGGTCGGCCGAGACGCCTGCGATCGCCGTCTCGCGGATCGCGTAGTCGGGGCAGTACAGCAGCGCCTCGACGCCGTAGACGCCCGCGCCGAGCGCGGCGGTCAGCCGCCGGTGCAGCGTCTCCTGCGTGCGCGCGAGCTGGATCGGGACGTTGCGCTCCTTCTGCAGGTAGACCTTCACGAGCCCCTTCGGCGTTTCGCGCAGGAAGCCGGCTTTCTGCTCGATCAGCAGCACGCGGCCGGCCGGGCTCACGACGACGAACGCCGCTTCGCCGAACACCGAGAAGCCCTGGTCGGCACGCGTCCAGTGCACGCCGTGATAGACGGTGTAGCTGTCCGGCAGCGCGTGTTCGAGGGCGGCAAGCGTCTCGCGCTCGCGTTCGGCCGCACCGGTGGCGGCGAGGTTTTTCCAGTCGTCGGGAATGAGGCGGGCCATGAAGTCGGGCGGCGCAGGCCGGTCGTGAACAGGGTCCGGCTATTGTACTGAGGAACCGGTTCACGGCCGCCGCGCCGCGCGGGCGCCGGCCATGCGAAAGAGGGGGCGTGCGTGCGGGAATTACCCGCGTGCGAGCCGCTTCGCGAGATCGGCGCTGAGGATCGCCATGCGTGCGGGCTTTTCGTAGCAGACGACGTCGAATGCGCGGATCACTTCGCTGATGTCCGCTTCGCTCGCGCGGCCCGTGAGCAGGTCGCCCGTCAGCACGAAGATGGGCGCGCCCGGATTGTCGGACGTGCGCACTGCCTTGATCGCGGTGGCGGCCGTGCCGTCGTCGAACAGCCATTCGGTGACGACCGCGTCGAACGCCTGGCCCTGCAGCGCGTCGACGAACGGCGCGAGCCCGTCGAATGCGGCCGTCGCGAAACCCTGCCGCTCGAGATAGCGGCACAGCTCGGTCGCGCTGACGCGATCGGGATCGATCACCGCGACGACGAGCTTGTCGCTCTCCGCGCGGCGCGGATAGATCTCGATCTTGTGCACGTCGTACGCGTTCTGGTACAGCACGCCCGTGTGGCGCAGCACGCGCCAGCGGCCGTTCTGTTCGTACGCGACGAACTCGGGGCGCGCGCCGGCTTCGAGCGGCGCGCCGATCCAGGCGGTACACGGAATTTCGGCGACACCGGCGTACAGGACGGCTTCCTGCGAATAGGCGCCGACCATGCCGGGGTCGAGCGTCTGCGCGCCGAACAGTTGAGCGGCGGGCTCGCCGTACGCTTCGGCGACTTTCTTGATCTGCGCGAGCGTCCATGGGCTGCTGCCGCGCAGTTTGCGGTGACCCTGCGAAAAGCTCAGGTCGAGGATGCGGCACAGCTCGGTGGTTTGCTGGCGCTTGCCGATGCCGTTGCGAGTCATTAGCTCGCGCACGCGCTCGGCAACCGCGAGGGAATCCGTGGTGATTGCTTCAGTGGTCATGCTACGGGAACGGATCGTGACGTTCAGAACGACGCCTTGCGGCAGTCTCGGCGGACAGTCTTGACGACGTCCAGGGGCGAGCCGACCGGCCACGCGCGGAAAAGATAACTTTACCGCAAAACGACTGTCATTCAATGTCGCAAAAGGTGCGTTTCTGTGAAAGGTGTGTCACGACGTTACGCGCGATCCGGCGGCGTGTGCCGCGCGCCGCTGCCCCGCTCGCAACCTTCAGGCACGGATCGCGAGGGGCCTGGACAGGATTCCTTGTCTGGCCGCGCGTAATTGCGTCGCGCTGCCGAAGAATTGCACCAGAGTAGGGCGAATTCATGACCGGGAACCGCGGCATCATGTCACTCTGACGGCGACAAATTTTTACAGGACGTCGTGCGCCGGGCTTGACGGAATCGCGTCTTATACGCGGATTGTTTGACGGTTTACTCTAAAAAACCGATGCTGCCCCGTTTCGGGGGAGGGCGTGAATGCGGCGGGGGCCCGTGCTACGATTTCGCGGTCTCAAAATAGTGTTGAAGCGATGCAGAAGAAATTTGTGATGCGCGGGTACGAGATGAACTGCGAACCGCGCGTGACGGAGGACGGCAAGTACGCCGCCCAGGTCGAGGTCACGAAGCTGGGTTTCAGCCGCGAGGCGGCATTCCGCAAGCTGGGCGAATTCGATACCGAAGCGGATGCCGTCGCCTATGCGAAGAAGTTCTCCGAAGAATGGCTGAGCCGCTACGCGTAGCGCGTCGTTCGGCCGTGCAGGACGGGTACGCTCATTCAACGCGAAAAACACGACGCACGTTCCGAATGCCCGGCGTGGATGGCATTGGCGAAGCACCGCAGGATCGCCGGTTACACGGCGATCCTCCAGTGTCCATCTCTTGAGAAGTGCGAACCGATGGATCGACGCGCGCGCCATCGCGGCCATCGATCGACGGCGGCCGAATGCGATCGACCTACGCCGGCATGTACGTGAACGGTTCGCCGTCCTCGCGCTCGACCGACAGCAACCGCTTGAGTTGATCGAGCGCGAACAGCTGCGTGCCTTCCGCCGCCGCTTCGGCTATCGCGGCATCGACGAGTTTCCTCGCGCGCGCGAGGATCACGGATCGCTGGCGTGCGATCTCGAGCACCATGCGTTGCTCGATGTTCTGCCGGCTCGATTGCTTGTCGCTCAGGTGGCGCCAGCGATCGCGAAGCTCTGCCCAGGTGACGCGCTGAAATTCCGGAATCGCGTGCGGGAGCGTGCCGGCTTCCGCGGGCTCGGGCCGCGCACGCAATGCACAGCGCAGCGCTTCGCGGGCGCGCCACTCATCCGAAAACGGCGCATACACGTCACGCGTGCGGCCGATCGGATTCGCGCGTTCGATCTCCTTGTCGAGCAGGTAGCCGAGCCGCCGCAGCGCGGAGCCATGCGCGAGCATGGCCGGATCGAGCACGCGGATCCGGCGCGACGCATCCGCGACGTGCGCTTTCAGTTCCCACAGCGTCAGGCGGAGGTGCTGCACTTCGAGTATCAGGCGCTGTACGTCTGCGTAGGTGCACTTCGTCCACCATTCGGTGAGGTCGTTCAGCTTCGGGGGATCGAATGGGGGGAGGATCATTTTTACTGCAGCGATACTGTATGGATGTACAGTTTATCGCGCGGTAACATAGCGCCGTCAAGGCGAAAAAATGGGGACGGCCGATGAGCGGAAAACGACCGGCAGCGGGGCTGCGGCCGGTCCGTTCATCGCGCGTCCCGCACGTTCGCCAGCCCCGTCCGGAACCCGACCGCATGATCCGGTGCATGCCATCGCGAACGTCGATGGATGCGCCGGACGTATCAACGCCAACAGAGAACAATGACGACAACCTATCCGCTGCATGACACATTGACGCACGCCGACACGGCGTTTCCGGCCGAAGCCGACATCGTGATCGCCGGCGCCGGCATCATGGGCTGCGCGGCCGCCTATTACCTCGGCCTGCGCGGCCTGAAGGCCGTCGTGCTCGACAAGTCGCGCATCGCCGGCCAGCAATCGACGCGCGCTTGGGGCTTCGTGCGGCAGCAGGGCCGCGAGTCCGCCGAAGTGCCGCTGATGATGGCCGGCATGCGGATCTGGGAAGGGCTCGAGCAGGCGCTCGGCTTCGATCTCGAATGGCGGCAGGGCGGTTGCCTCTATATGGCGGACAACGAAGACGACTGGGCATCGTTCCAGGCGTGGCTCGCGGTCGCACGCGAACACGGGCTCGACACGCGCACGCTGACACGCGCGGAAATCGACGCGCGCGTGACCGGCCTGTCGGCGCAAGCGCGCACGCTCGGCGGGTTGTATACGGCGACCGACGGGCAGGCCGAGCCGCGCCGTGTGGCCGCCGCGTTCGCGGCGCGCGCGACCGAAGCCGGCGCGCGTTTCTTCGAAGGGTGCGGCGTAACGGCGATCGAGACCGCCGGCGGCGCGGTCGTCGGCGTCGTGACCGAGCGCGGCACGATCCGCACGCGACGCGTGATCTGCGCGGCCGGCGCGACCAGCTTCCGGCTGCTCGACGGCGTCGGCATCCGGCTGCCGCAGCAGGCCGTGCGCGGCACCTGCATGCGCACCAACGTGCTGCCCGACGTGTCCGCTTCGACGATCTGGGGGCACGGCCTCGGCATTCGGCAACGCAGGAACGGTGCGATCAATCTCGCCGACGACATGCAGGTCGACGTCGACCTGACGCTCGGCCACCTGCGCGGCTTGAGCCTGTTCTGGCCGGAGTTCTGGTCGCAGCGCGAGAAGTTCCGGCTGCATCTGAATGCGGCGGCGTGGCGGGATGTCCGCGCGCGCATCGGCGGTGGCGGCGGCGCGATCGAGCCGCGCGATCCGCAGCCGCAGCCGAATCGCGCGCATGCGCCGCGCGCGCTCGCGAAGCTGAAGGCGATCTTTCCCGCGCTGAAGGACGCGCAGATCGTCGAGGCCTGGGCCGGCCTGATCGACGTGGTGCCCGACGGAATTCCGGTGATCGACGCGCCTGGCACGCCGTCCGGGCTCGCGATCGCGACCGGCTTCTGCGGGCACGGCTTCGCGATGGGGCCGATCGTCGGACGGCTGCTGGCCGAATGGGTCGATACGGGCGAGCCGTCGCTCGACCTGTCGGCGTTCCGTGCACGGCGTTTCGCCGACGGGACGATGGTGCGGCCGCGCAGCATGCTGTAGCGGACGTGCGCGCGTGTTCCCGTCGTAGAATCGAGCCCGCAATCTTCAGGAGATTCCCCGTTGGCAACGCCCTCCGACAAGCGCCGCTCGTTGCGCTCACGCCTGCGTCGTACCCGCGATCCATGGCGGGCGCCGCGTGCGCGCACGCTGTTCACGCGTCCGGCGACGTCGCCGCGGCGCACGCTGCTGTTCCGTCTCGGCGCGGTCGTGGTGCTGTGCGTGCTCGCGTTTCTCGTGCTGTATCTCGATCGCGACGGCCTGCGCGATTCGACCAAGAGCACGCCGATGAACGTCGCGGACCTCGTGTACTTCACGATGGTCACGGTCGCGACGGTCGGCTACGGCGACATCGTGCCGGTCACCGCGCGCGCGCGTCTGATCGATGCGTTCTTCATCGTGCCGATCCGCATCGGCATCTGGTTCATCTTCCTGGGCACGGCATATCAGTTCGTGATCCAGCGCGTCATCGAGGAATTTCGCATGAAACGCCTGCAGAAGCAGCTGTCCGATCATATCGTCGTATGTGGCTACGGCCTGTCGGGGTCGATCGCCGTGCGCGAGCTGCTCGAAAGCGGCGTCGATCCGTCGACGATCATCGTGATCGACGCGCAGCAGCAGGCGCTCGAGGCCGCGACGTCGCTCGGCGTGACCGGGCTGCTTGGCGATCCCGCGCACGAGGATCTGCTGCAGCAGGCGCAGGTGCGCGCGGCGAAGGCCGTGATCATCTCGGTGACCGACGACCCGACCGCGATCCTGCTGACGCTGTCGGTGCGCAGCATCGCGCCGGAGACGAAGATCGTCGTGCGGATCCAGGAGAACCTGTATCAGCGGCAACTGCGGCAGGCGGGCGCGGACGTGATCGTGTCGTCGACGAAGATCGGCGCGCTGCTGCTCGCGGACGCGGTGCACAGCCGCTATATCGTACCGTTCGTGAACGACATGCTGTCGACGCGCGGGCGGGCGACGCTGCTGGAGCGCGAGGCGTTGCCGCACGAAATCGGCTGCATGACGAACGTCGTGCCGGGCGCGATCGTCGTCGGGCTCGATCGCTGCGGGAAGATCCATTCGTTCTACGAGGATCCGCCGTGCCGGATCGAGGCGGGCGATACGCTGGTCGTGATCCAGTCGGCTAGGATTCCGGACCCGGACATGTGAGGGCCGGTTGGGCAATAACCCGGCATGGCAGCCACTGCCGCGCCGTGACCTGTGCATCCCCGCTTGATAAGCCACCGCGCGTTATTTAGTATGACGTAATCGCGTCGTGCGCCGCGCACGAGCGTGATCATCGAGGAGACACATGCAATTCAGGTCGGCGGCGCCCCAGACGATCGTCGTGATCGGTGTCGTGATTGCCTGCGCGCTCATGGGTCTGTGCGTGCTGCAGTTGTTCCAGAGCCGCAACGACGCGCTCGAGCGGGCGAGCGAAACTTCCCGCAATCTGGGCCTGATCGCCGAGCGCGACATCGAACGCAATTTCGAACTCTACGACCTGTCGCTGCAGGCGGTCATCGCCGGGCTTCAACGTCACGACGTGATGGCTGCACCGGCGACCTTGCGGCGCGCGGTGCTGTTCGATAACGCGATGACGGCACAGTTTCTCGGTTCGATGCTGGTGCTCGACGCCGGCGGCAACATCGTCCTCGATTCCGCCAGCGACGTGCCGCGCCGCGGCAATTTCGCCGATCGCAAGTACTTCACCGTCCACCGCGACAATCCGGATGCAGGGCTCTATGTCAGCGACCCGTTCCCGTCCCGCCTGCGCGGCGGCTCGCTCAGCATCGGGCTCACGCGGCGGATCTCGAACCCCGACGGCTCGTTTGCCGGCATCGTGCTCATCGCGGTCAACCTCGAGTATTTCCATCACCTGTTTGCCGGCCTGTCGCTCGGGCAACATGGATCGATCTCGCTGATCGGCAACGACGGCGTGATGGTGATGCGTCAGCCGTACGACGTCCACACCGTCGGTCGCGACATCAGCCAGGCCGCGACGTTCAAGCGGTTCCAGGCCGCGCGTGAGGGCGTGTTCTCCGAAACCGCGTCGCTCGACGGCGTGCGTCGCCTCTACTACTTCAGGCACCTGCCGAAGCTGCCGCTGATCGTCATGGTCGCGGAAGCGGAGCAGGATATCTATGCGGCATGGCGGCACCGTGCCGTGACGATCGGCGCGCTGGTGGCGACGTTCGGCGCCGCGTTCATTGCGGTGTCCTTCATGCTCGGCACGCAACTCCGGCACCGGATGCGCGCCGAGTCGGAACTCGTGCTGCTCGCCCGCACCGATGGTCTCACCGGCCTGAACAATCGCCGCAGCTTCGCGGAAGTGCTGGATCGCGAATGGCGTCGCGCGCGGCGCGCACGATCGGTTTTCTCGTTGCTGTTCGTCGATGTCGATCGCTTCAAGGCCTATAACGATACCTACGGCCATCAGGCGGGCGACGACGCGCTGGCCGCGGTCGCGCGCTGCATCGGCGAGAACATCCGACGGCCGGCCGATACCGCGGCCCGCTATGGCGGAGAGGAATTCGTCGTGCTGCTGCCCGATACATCCGAGCCGGGCGCCGCCCAGATTGCCGAGCGGATTCGCGCGGCGATCGACGAGCTGCCGCTCGAGCACGCCGGCAGCGAATACGGGCATGTCACGGCCAGTATCGGCCTGGCGAGCTGGACGCCCGAGCACGATGCCGAGGCCGACGCCGTGATCAAGGCAGCCGACGAGGCGTTGTACTACGCAAAGGCGACCGGCCGGAACAAGGTTGCCGCCTTTCAGCCGCCGGCGTGACGCGAGTCACGACATGCGGCTGCAAGACGTTATGACGTACACCGAATAATTTATCGATTTATATCGGTTGGGAATGCCGGATCGCGAGAACAGAATCATCGCTTCCGGAACCCGAATGCATGTGTGCCGGCGCTCCAGCATCCACTTGTCCTGTGATGGTGACCGCGTGTGCACGTGTCGGGTTCCTGTCTCCACGTAGACTTCGCCGGCCATGCGGCGAACAAGGGAATGCGATGAGTTCGATCGACCTGAACGCTGTCACGCCGGTTTCCGCGCCCATTCGCTCGGCGAGCGATGTGGCGCGCCTGATCAATTCGACGGACAGCTCCGTCGGCCACGCACGGATGATCGTGCTGCTCGCGCTCGGCGGCGTGTTTCTCGATGCGTACGATCTGACGACGCTGTCTTACGGCATCGACGACGTCTCGCGCGAATTCGGCCTGACGCCCGCGCTGACCGGGCTGGTCGGCTCGGCGATCATGATCGGCACGATCTTCGGCAGCCTGATCGGCGGATGGCTGACCGACAAGATCGGCCGCTACCAGGTGTTCATGGCCGACATGCTGTTCTTCGTGATCGCGGCGATCGCGGCCGGGCTCGCGCCGAACGTCTGGGTGCTGATCGGCGCGCGCTTCGTGATGGGGCTCGGGGTCGGCATCGACCTGCCCGTCGCGATGGCGTTTCTCGCGGAATTCTCGAAGTTCAGCGGCCGCGGCAACAAGGCGTCGCGGCTCGCCGCATGGTGCCCGATGTGGTACGTCGCGTCGTCGGTGTGTTTCCTGCTGATCTTCGGCATGTATTTCCTCCTGCCGGCCGAGCATGCGGGATGGCTGTGGCGCGCGTCGCTGATCTTCGGCGCGGTGCCCGCGCTCGTCATCATCCTGGTCCGGAATCGCTTCATGAACGAATCGCCGTTGTGGGCCGCGAACCAGGGCGATCTGGCCAATGCCGCGCGCATTCTTCGCGAGTCGTTCGGCATTCACGCCCATGAAGCGGACGATGTGCCGCGTGCGCCGAGCCAGCCGCCCGTGCGGATTCGCGTGCTGTTCCAGCGTCCGTATCTCGGACGAACGATCGTCGCCAGCGTGATGAACCTGTGCATTCCGTTTGAATACACGGCGATCGCGTTCTTCCTGCCGTCGATCCTGTCGCAGTTTCTCGGCGCGGGCGTGTTCGAGACGATCGCGGCGTCGCTTGCGCTGAATGTGCTGTTCGCGTTTACCGGCGGCTTGCTCGGCATGCGCCTTGCGTATCGATATCCGTCGCGCCACGTCGCGATCGCCGGTTTCGCGCTGCAGTTCGTCGCACTCGTCGCGCTCGCGCTGGCGGGGCATCCGCATGGCGCACTCGCGGTCGGCCTCGTGCTGCTGATGCTCGGCACCTGGCTGTTCGCCGAGGGCTTCGGGCCGGGTGCGCAGATGATGATCTATCCCACGCTGTCCTATCCGGCGGCGATCCGCGGCACGGGGGTCGGCTTCGGGCGCTCGCTGTGCGGAATCGGCCAGGCGCTCGCGCTGTTCGTGCTGCCGATCCTGCAGGCCCGTCTCGGCACGGACATGTTCTGGGTCGTCGCAGTCAGCGCGGCCACGCCGATCGTGTTCCTGTTGATCGTGCGCCATGAACCGACGGCGCGCGATATCGACGACGAGGCGGCGGCGTGAAGGCGGGCCTTGCCGGGATCCGCAAAACAAGTTCGCCGCAACGCCGGCCTTCGCGCTACAGTTGGCGTCATCCGCCTTCCGCCGAAGGCCGACCCGAGGTCGAACCATGCAACTTCAAACCGGCAACCTGTTCAATGTCGAAGCAACGCGCGGCAACGACGAGCGGGTCGATGTGCTCGTCGCCGGCGCGCGCCTGAACGTCGAGCGGATCGTGTCACTGGGGCATACGAGCCCCGACGGGTTCTGGTATGACGATTCGCGCGCCGAATGGGTGGTGCTGCTGTCGGGCGCCGCGGTGCTCGAGTTCGAAGCGGACGCGACGCTGCACGACATGCGCCCCGGCGACTACGTGCTGATCGAACCGCATTGCCGGCATCGCGTCGCGTGGACGCATCCCGACGAGCCGAGCGTCTGGCTCGCGATCTATCACGATCGCTGAAACGCGCGGGGCGCCGCGTTACCCGCGCCCCACGAACGGCATCGTGGTCGCCATGATCGTCATGTTCAGGATGTTCGTATCCAGCGGAAGATTCGCCATTTGCACGACCGCGTTCGCGACATGCGTGACGTCCATCCGCGCCTCGGGCGCCATGCGTCCATCGGCCTGCAGCACGCCTTCCGTCATGCGATCCGTCAGCGACGTCGCCGCGTTGCCGATGTCGATCTGACCGCACGCGATGTTGTACGCGCGGCCGTCGAGCGCGAGCGACTTGGTGATGCCGGCCACCGCGTGCTTGGTGGCCGTATACGCGATCGTGTTCGGGCGCGGCGTATAGGCGGAGATCGAGCCGTTGTTGATGATCCGGCCACCCTGCGGCGTTTGCGCCTTCATCACGCGCCACGCGGCCCGCGCGCACAGAAAGACGCCCGTCAGGTTCGTCGCGACGACGTCGTTCCATACGTCGAACGCGTATTCGTCGAGCGGAACGGCCGGCGCGTTGCGGCCGGCATTGTTGAAGAGGACGTCCAGCCGCCCGAACTGCCGCGCGATCTGCGCGAACGCGTGTTCGACCGATGCTTCGTCGGTGACGTCGGCCGGAAACGCGTGTGCGTCGCCGTGGGCGGCGACGATGGCCTCTTTCGTCTCACGCAGCGATGCTTCCTTGCGTCCGATCAGCGCGACGGTATATCCTGCGTTCGCGAGTGCGATTGCCGCCGCGCGACCGATGCCGGATCCGGCGCCCGTGACGACGGCGATCTTCTTCGAAACAGACATGGCTTGATTCCCTGCGGGTTGGGTGAGGAAAGCGGCGGCGGCCGCGCGATGCACTCGCCGTGCGCCGGTCGAAGCGACATGCTACCGCGCACGCCTAATTTCGCGACGCGCGCGACTATTTCCTGCGCGCCGGCGGGGCCTTCCGTGCGCGCGTTCCGGTTTCCGCGAACAGGCTGACCACGACCTCCCGCAACCAGCGGTTGCCTTCGTCCTGATTCACGCGCGCATGCCACAGCATGTGAATCGGCGCACCTGGCAGCGTGACCGGCAACGCGCGCCAGCCCAGCGAAAACGGCGCCGCGAGCTGCAGTGCAAGATGTTCCGGCACGGTCGCGATCAGGTCGGTGCGCTGCAGGATGTAGCCGACGCTCATGAAATGCGGCACCGTCAGCCGCACGCGGCGTTTCACGCGGCGCCGCTTCAGCCATTCGTCCACCTGCCCGTGACCGGTGCCCGCCGACACCACGACCAGATGCTCGGCGTCGCGCCACGCGTCGACCGTCAGCGGCGCGTCTTCGAGCGGATGCCCGCGCCGGAACAGGCACACGTAGCGCTGATCGAACAGCCGGCGCTGATAGAACCCGCCCTGAAGTTGCGGCAACAGCCCGATCGCGAGATCGACGCGGCCGTCGGCCATCTCGTCGCGAAGGTTGACGCTCGTGTTGCGCACCGTATTGAGCGCGATGCCCGGCGCTGCGCGCGACAGGTGTTCGAGCAGCGCGGGCAGAAACACGACTTCGCCGATATCGGTCATCCCGATCGTCATCGTACGCGACGCGCGCAGCGGATCGAACCCGGTCTCGGGGTTGAGCGCGGCATGCAGCGTCGACAGCGCGTGCGCAACCGGTTCGGCCAGGCGCAGCGCGAACGGCGTCGGGACCACGCCGCCCGGGCCGCGCACGAACAGCGGATCGCCGAGCCGGCGGCGCAGCTTCGCGAGCGCGTTGCTGACGCCCGGCTGGCTCATGTTCATCTGCTCGGCGACGCTCGACACGCGCCGTTCCTGCATCAGCCGCTGAAACAGCAGCAACAGATTGAGGTCGATCTCGCTCAGTTCCATGGTTCGGCGTGGCCTCCGGTCATTCCGTTCAGTGATGAAGCGGATTCCCGGCATTTTATTGTGGGATGACGAGACGCTGCTGAAAATACCGACACGGCGCAAGCATTCGACAGGCGCGCCGGGCAGGTCACGCGCGCCGCGCGCCTCGACCACGCATTACTTGAATATTGGAGACACGTTCATCATGCAGACGAAACTGAGGATCGCGATCGTCGGTGCCGGCATCGGCGGCCTGACGCTGGCGCTTGCATTGCGCGAACAGGGCATCGACGCGCAGCTGTACGAGCAGACCGACGTGCTGCGCGAGGTGGGGGCGGCCGTCGCGCTGTCGGCCAACGCGACGCGTTTCTATGAACGGATGGGATTGCGCCCGGCTTTCGACGCGGTGTGCGCGGAGATCCCGGGCCTCGTCTATCGCGACGGACGCAGCGGCGCGGTGATCGGCCATCATCGCGGGGAGCCCGACTATCGACGGCAATTCGGCGGCTCGTACTGGGGCGTGCACCGCGCGGACCTGCAGGCGATTCTGTCGAAGGCGGTCGGGGTCGAGCAGATTCATCTCGGCCATCGGCTCGTCGATCTCGCGCAGCATCCGGAACGCATCACGCTGACCTTCGCCAACGGCGAACGTGTCGACGCCGATCTCGTGATCGGTGCGGACGGCGCGCGTTCGATCACGCGGCGCTGGATGCTCGGCTACGACGACGTGCTGTATTCGGGTTGCTCGGGTTTTCGCGGCGTGGTGCCGGCCGAGCGGATGGACCTGCTGCCCGATCCCGAGACCATTCAGTTCTGGGTCGGGCCGCACGGTCATCTGCTGCACTATCCGATCGGCGACAACGGCGACCAGAACTTCCTGCTGGTCGAGCGTCATCCGTCGCCGTGGCCGTCGCGCGACTGGGTCATGCCGGCGGAGGAGGGCGAGCAACTGCGCCTGTTCGGGGACTGGCATCCGGCGGTGGTGCAGATGATCACCGCGGTGCCGATCAGCCAGCGCTGGGGGCTGTTCCACCGGCCGCCGCTCGGCCGCTGGAGCCGCGGGCGCGTGACGCTGATCGGCGATGCCGCGCATGCGCTGGTGCCGCATCACGGGCAGGGCGCGAATCAGTCGATCGAGGACGCGATGGTGCTGGCCGCGCAACTGGCGAAGGCGGGGCCGGGCAACTGGCGCGAGGCGCAGGAGGCTTACGAGCGGCTGCGGCGCGGCCGCACGCGCAAGGTGCAATACGCGTCGATTTCCGCGGCCGACGTGCTGCATCTGCCCGACGGGCTGGCCGCGCAGGCGCGCAATGCGCGGCTCGGCGCGCGCGACAGCGTGCTGCATCACCTGGACTGGATTCACGATTTCGACGCACTCGCCGACGAGCCGAGCGAGCGGCAAGGCGGGACGTGGCTTTGACCTGACAGGCGCGGCGCGAGCGGCGGCAGTGCGCCGGGCGACCGGTGCGGCGGTTACGCGGTCGTCCGTCGGGAATGCGGTCCGGCCGCGCAGCCGTCACGCGTAGTCGGCCACCAGTTCCGCATCGCGCTTGACCTGTTCGATGTCGCGAAACCGCGCGGCCGGATGCGCGTCCGGCAGCCGCGCCGACCCGCCGAACAGCTTCTCGCGCAGCGTGCCCGGCGCGTATTCGGTCGGATAGACACCGCGCCGCTGCAACTCCGGCACCAGGTAGCGCACGATGTCCTCGAAGGTTTCGTGCGCAACGGCATACGCGAGATTGAAGCCGTCGACGTCGGTCGCGGCGACCCATTCCTGCAGGATGTCGGCGACGGTCCGCGCGGAACCGACGAATACGGGCCCCATCCCGCCGATGCCGCCCCAAGCCGCCAGTTCCTCGATCGTCCATGCGGTATCGCCGCCGGCCAGATGCTCGACGGCCGACACGATCGCATTCGTCTCGACGCGCCGGACGGGATCGGTCGGCGCGTACTGGCCGAAATCGATGCCGGTCCAGCCGGACATGAACACGAGCGAGCCGTCGTACGAAACATAGCGGCGGTACTCGTCGAATTTCGCCTGTGCCTTCTCGTCGGTCTCGTCGACGATCACGGTGACGAGGTTGTAGATCAGCACGTCGTGCGGGTCGCGACCCGCGGCCGCGGCTTGCGCACGCACGTCGGCGACATAGCGCGCGAGTTGAGGGCGCGTCGGCGCGGCGACGAACACGCATTCGGCGTGTTGCGCGGCGAACGCCTTGCCGGGGCCGGACGCGCCGGCCTGGAACAGCACCGGCGTGCGCTGCGGCGACGGTTCGCACAGGTGATAACCGGGCACGTCGAAGAAGCGCCCCTTGTGGCCAATCTCGTGCACCTTCTCCGGATGCGTGAACACGCGGCCGTCGCGATCGCGCACGACCGCGCCGTCTTCCCAGCTGCCTTCGAACAGCTTGTACAGCACCTCGACGTATTCGGCCGCGACCGCATAGCGGTCGTCGTGCGTGCGCAGCCCGTTGTCGCCGACGTTCTTCGCGCCGCTTTCCAGATACGACGTGACGATATTCCACGCGAGCCGGCCCTTCGTGTGATGGTCGGCGGTCGACAGCCGGCGCGCGAACGTGTACGGATGCTCGAACGTCGTCGACGCGGTGATGCCGATGCCGAGATGCTCGGTCGCCATCGCGATCGGCGCGGCGAGCTGCAGCGGATCGTTGACCGGAATCTGCGCGGCCTGATGCAGCGCGTGATAGTTGCTGCCCTGGTAGACGTCGTAATAGCCGATCACGTCCGCGATGAAGATCGCGTCGAAGATCCCGCGCTCGAGCACGCGCGCGAGATCGGTCCAGTAGTCGAGATCCTTGTACTGCCACGAACGATCGCGCGGATGCGCCCACAGGCCGGGCGACTGATGGCCGACGCAATTCATCTCGAACGCGTTGAAGCGAATGGTCTTGCTCATCGTGCGGCTCCCGATTCCACGGCGGCACCTGCATCTGCACCTGCACCATTGCCGACGCGCCAGACGAACGGCGGCGTGCGTCCGTTGATGACCCAGTCGCCGACGATCCGCGCCTTGTAGACGAGCGGATTGTGCGACGACACCGTGCGCGCGTTGCGCCAGTGACGATCGAGCGCGGTCGTACTGCGCGTCGCGGAGGCGCCGAGCGCGTCGAACAGGCGTGTCGCCGCGCGCAGCACGAGTTCCGACACGACGAGCTGGCTTTGCGCGGATTCGATTTCGGCCGCGACGTTCGCGGCACGTTCAGCCTCATCGTCGCCACCGAAGCGTGCGACGTACGCCTGCTGCAGCGGCTGTGCGGCGCGCAGCGCGAGCGCATCGGCCGCATAGGCCCACGACGCGATTTCGCCGATCACCTGCTGAAGTTGCGCATCGTCGCCGGCGCGCGCTGCGTTGCCGTGGCTGTATACGCGCGAGCGGTTGCGCACGAGTTCGCCCGCGTCGCGCACGATCGCATGGCCGATGCCGGCCAGCGTGGCGACATGGAACAGCTGGTAGAACGCGGTCTGGTATTTGAAGCGGCGTGCGAAATCGATCACGTTGTCGGCGTCGACCGCCGCATTCTCGAAGCGTGTCGTGCCGCTGCCGGTCGTCGTCTGGCCGAAGCCGTCCCAGTCGTCGTCGCGGATCACGCCGGGCTGCGCGGTGGCGACCGCGACGATCACGTCGCTGCCGTCGTGCGCGCGCTGCGCGAATACGTCGATCCAGTCCGCGAACAAACTGCCGGTGCTGTAGAACTTGCGGCCGTTCAGCACGAACCGGCCGTTCTGCTCCGACACCTTGGTGATCGTCTGGCCAAGCGGAACGTCGCCGGCTTCCGACCATGCGTTGCCGACGAGCTGGCCGCTCGCGAAGCGGTCGAACCACGTCGTGCGCAGCGGCCCGGGCGGCGCGTTCAGCCAGTCCTCGACGAACGCGAAGTGCCCGCGCAACGCCTGCGACAGATTGGAATCGGCGGCGGCGAGTTCGGTCAGCAGCCGGAACAGCTGCGGCAGCGATGCGCCGGCACCGCCGTCGCGCACCGGCAGCCGTATCGCGCCGAAGCCGGCGGCCTTGAGCCAGCCGATCGCTTCGTGCGGCAGTTCGCGGCGGCGTTCGCGCTCGGCGGTGCCGGCGGCGATGCGCTCGAAGAGGGGGCGAAACCGGCTCGCGAGTGCGTCGTAGTCGGTGCCGGTGGAAAGATCGGTATCTGCGTGCGACGAAGTCATGCGGTGTTCCTCGAAGGGCGGGGCCGTTTGCATCGGGATGCCAGTATAGGAAGCACGCCGCGCGCATTCCAATAACGGATTCGCAGATCGTTATCGTCGCAGCGCATTACGCGGATCAACGACGGAAGGCGTCGACGCTCGGGCATCGATTGCGATGCCGAAGCGCGGAGGCGGACGTCGTTCTGTGCAATGTAGTTTGTTATCCGAAGGAATATCGATACGAGAATCGCTCGGTTTGCCGGCTTGCGTGACGCTGCTAGATTGAGTGCTTTCGTCATTCGACAGGAGAGCTCGATGTCAGATACGAGTGCGACGATTCAGGCGCGCCCGGCCGACGCAGGACCGCAGGTTGCCCGCGTAATCGCCGACGACGCGCAGGCGATCGCGGTCGCGCATGCACTTGCGCAGCGGCTGGCCGAAGGGGCAGCAGAACGCGATCGCGAGCGCCGGTTGCCGCGCGACGAGATCGAATGGTTCTCGCAGTCGGGGCTGTGGGCGATCACGGTGCCGAAGGCGTACGGCGGGGCGGGTGTATCGCACGTGACGCTCACCGAGGTGATCAAGATCGTTTCTGCGGCCGATCCGTCGCTCGGGCAGTTGCCGCAGAACCACTTCGGGCTGGTCGACGTGATCGCGCTGACCGGCACCGACGCGCAGAAGCGCCATTTCTTCGCCGAAATTCTCAGCGGCAAGCGTTTCGGCAACGCTTTCTCGGAGAAGGGCACGAAGCATGTGCTCGACCTGAAGACGCGCGTGCGGCGCGACGGCGACGACTATCTCGTCGACGGCACGAAGTTCTACTCGACCGGCGCACTGTTCGCGCACTACGTGCCGGTGCTCGGCCTCGACGATGCGCGGCAGGCGTGGCTCGGGTACGTCCCGCAGCCGACGCCCGGGCTGACCGTGATCGATGACTGGTCGGGCTTCGGACAGCGCACGACCGCAAGCGGCACGGTGGTGCTCGACAGCGTGCGCGTGCCGGCTTCGCATGTGCTGAACGCGCAGCGCGTATCGGACGAACCGACGCTCAACGGCCCGCTGTCGCAGATCATCCAGGCGGCGATCGATGCCGGCATCGCGAGGGCCGCGATCGCCGATACCGAGACGTTCGTGCGCACGCGCACGCGGCCCTGGGTCGACAGCGGCGTCGAGCGCGCGGTCGACGATCCGTTGATCGTCCGCGAGATCGGCCGTCTGCATATCCAGCTGCATGCTGCGGAAGCGCTGCTCGAACGCGCGGCGCGCACGCTCGACGAGATCGGCGCGCGCGGCACGGTGACCGACGACGATGTCGCGCGTGCGTCGGTCGCGGTCGGTGAGGCGAAGGTGCTCACGACCGAGATCGCGCTGCTCGCGGGCGAGAAGCTGTTCGAGCTGGCCGGCACGCAGTCGACGCTCGCCGAGCACAATCTCGACCGGCACTGGCGCAATGCGCGCACGCACACGCTGCACGATCCGGTGCGGTGGAAGTATCACCTCGTCGGCAACTACTACCTGAACGGGGTGCGGCCGGCGCGTCACGCGTGGAATTGAACCGACGCTTTCGCGAGCCGAAATGTCGCGCGCGCCAGCCATGCTGCGCAGCATGTGCCGTCTCCCGGGCGAACGTTCCGTCGCATCGCTGAGCCGCATGCCGCCCGGACTTTGTCCTGCGCGGCATGCGAGCCGTTCTTTCGTCCCGCTGCACTGAAAACGGTGCCGGCTCACCCGGCACGCCGATCGGCGCGGCCGCGCCCGCGCGGCGTTCGACCGTCTTCCGGAATCCCGCGACGCTGATCCGGCATCCGCCGATTATTATCCGAATGGTGATTCTGTATCGATTTAGTGTATCGATACAGAAGATGATATAGTGCGGCCAAACCACGCGAGCGATTTCTCCGGAAGATAGAGGGCCGTATCGCGAGGCTCCCCGAAACCGCTTTGCTCACCGGATTTCTCACGGACGATTTCCATGCGTTTACCCGGCTTTTCCGCGCTTGTCGCGCTTTTCCTCATTGCGACGGACCCCGCATCGGCGGCCGTGCAGGCCGCGGATCGCGTCGCCGCGGGCAAGGCGCTGGCCGTCGCGGCCGACTGCGTCGCGTGCCATACGGTGCAGGGAGGGCAGCCGTTCGCGGGCGGCCTCGCGATGCCGTTGCCGATGGGCGACATCTACTCGACCAACATCACGCCGGACAAGCAAACGGGGATCGGCAACTACTCGGAGCAGGAATTCGCGAACGTGCTGCGCAAGGGGCTTCGGCGCGACGGCGGCAACCTGTATCCGGCAATGCCGTATCCGTCGTACACGAAGTTCAGCGACGACGACATCGCGAACCTGTACGCGTATTTCATGCACGGCGTCGCGCCGGTGCACCAGCCGAACCGCCGGCCGGATTTCCCGTGGCCGCTGACCATGCGCTGGCCGCTGAAGATCTGGAACGCGCTGTATCTGCGCGAAGGCGCGTATGTGCCGAAGCACGGGCGGGACGCCGAGTGGAATCGCGGCGCCTACCTGGTGCAGGGCGCCGCGCACTGCGGCACCTGTCATACGCCGCGCGGCATCGGGATGCAGGAGCTGGCCTACGACGAAACCGGCGCCGGCTATCTCGGCGGCGCGCCGCTCGCGGGCTGGCAGGCGTTCAACATCACGCGCGACCGCGACGCGGGCATCGGCACGTGGACGACCGCGCAGATCGTCCAGTACCTGCGCACCGGCAACGTGCCGGGCAAGGCACAGGCGGCCGGCCCGATGGCGGAAGCGGTCGAACACAGCTTCAGCCGCATGAGCGACCGCGATCTGAATGCGATCGCCGCCTATTTGTCGACCGTGCCGGCGGCGAAGGGCGCCGATATCGCACCGCGTTCCGCGCAGGGGCGCAAGACCGACGACTACGTCGCGGTACGCGCCGCGGCCGCGATGGGAAGCCCGGCACCGGCCGGCGCGTCGCTCTACCTCGATCATTGCGCGAGCTGTCACGGGATGACGGGCGCCGGCACGGCGGACGGATTCTTCCCGTCGCTGTTCGCCAACAGCGCGGTCGGCACCGCCACGGCGTCGAACCTGCTGCAGGTGGTCATGCATGGCGCGAGCGTGAACAACGGCGCCGCGCACTATTTCATGCCGGCGTTCCAGACCGAACTCAAGGATGACGAAGTGGCGACCTTGGTGAACTACTTGAGCGACCGGTTCGGCAATGGCAAGACTCGCGTGAGCGCGGCGGATGTCGCGAAGATCCGCACGGCCCCCGCCCACTGACAGGAGATGCACGCGATGAAGGATTTCGACGTGACCGACGACGCGAACGCGCAGCGTCGCCGCTTCGTGAAGCTGTCGGCCGGCGCGGCGCTTGCCGCCGCACTGCCTGCCGGCATGCTGATCGCACGTGCAGCGGCTGCGCCAGAGGCCGTGCCGCTGCGGGATTTTGCCGGCGTGGCCGCCTACCTGACGCGCCGCTCGACGCTTCCGTCGCGCTATGTGCAATCCGTCTACGACGGTCTCGTCGCGCAGGACCGCGAATTTCCCGCGCGGCTGCGCGCGCTCGCCGTCGCGATCGACATGGGCACGCAGCCGCTCGACGCGCTCGTGCGCACGCTCGGCGTCGCGGCCCCCGAGTTGCGCACCGCCGCGCTGGCCATCATCGAGGCCTTCTACACGGGCAGCGTCGGCCATGGCGGGCAGGCGCGCATGGTCGGCTACGAAACCGCGCTGATGTTCGAGCCGACCGCCGACGTCACGGTCATTCCGACCTACATCCGCGCGCGCCCCGAGTACTGGACGGCGCGCCCGACCGCCGACGCCGGCTGACCGGCCTATCGAACGAGGATCGAAATCATGAGCACTACCTATGACGCGGACGTCATCGTAATCGGCGCGGGCATCCTGGGCGGCGCCGTTGCGCAGTCGCTGACGCAGGAACGCAAGTCCGTCATCGTGCTCGAGGCGGGGCCGGAGGTGAAGCGTGCCGAGCTCGTGCGCGCGTTCCGCGACTACGGCAACAAGTCGGACTACAACGGCCCGTATCCGGACCTGCCGTGGGCGCCGAAATCGTCCACGGGGCGCTATTCCGATCGCTACATCGACAGCGTCGGCCCGGTGCTGCAGAAGCCGTCGTTCCTGCGCCTCGTCGGCGGCACCACGTGGCACTGGGGAGGGGCGACGTGGCGCATGCTGCCGAACGATTTCCGGCTGCGCAGCCTCTACGGCCAGGGGCGCGACTGGCCGATCGGTTATGACGAACTCGAGCCGTGGTATCAGCTCGCCGAAGAGCAGATCGGCGTATCGGGCTCGGATACCGACGACCAGAGCGGCCAGGGCGGCGGGCCGTTCCCGCCGCGCTCGAAGCCGTATCCGATGCGGCAGCAACCGTGGTCGTACCTGACGCAGCAGGTCGCGGACAAGGTCGCGACGATCGGTCATCGTTTCGTCGACGAACCCAACGCGCGCGCGACGCGGCCCTACGAGGGTCGACCGACCTGCGCCGGCAACAACAACTGCGCGCCGATCTGCCCGATCGGTGCGCAATTTTCAGGCGATCGCCCGGTGCTGCGCGCCGTCGCGCAGGGCGCGCGGCTGCTGACGAACGCGGTCGTCTACAAGATCGAGCGCGGCGAGAATCGCAGGATCGCCGCGATCCATTACATGACGCCGGACGGCAAGAGCACGCGCCTGACCGCGCGGACCTTCGTGCTCGCGGCGCATGGCGTCGAGATTCCGAAGCTGCTGCTGATGTCGGGTGTCGCGAATTCGTCGGACCAGGTCGGCCGCAACATGATGGGACACACCGGCCGCGCGATCGCGATGCTCGCGCGCGAGCCGGTGTGGGCCGGGCGCGGCCCGACGCAGCAGGGCAGTATCAACACGCGGCGCGACGGCGCGTTTCGCCGCGAACACGGCGCGATCCGGCATTTCCTCGACAACACGGTGCCCAACGAGGTCGTCACGCGGCGGCTGATCGCGCAAGGTGTCGTCGGCGACGCGCTCGATACGCGGATCCGTCACGACGCGGCGCGCTATCTGAAGATCGCCAGCTACGTCGAGATCCTGCCCGACCCGCGCAACCGCGTGACGCTGAGCGATCGCAAGGATGCGCTCGGGCTGCCGACGCCGCGCACCGACTACGACGTGTACGACTACGCGTTGCGCGCGGCATCGCAAGTGCTCGACGACTACCGCGATTTCCAGCGGGTGTTCGGTGCGACCGAGATCGTGAACGACATCCATGCGTGGGTGCCGAGTTCGCACATCATGGGCACGACGATCATGGGCAGCGATCCGGCCGATTCGGTCGTCGACCGCGATTGCCGTACGCACGATCACCCGAACCTGTTCATCGCGAGCACGGCCGTGCATCCGAGTTCGTCGGTGGTCAATCCGACGCTGACCGGGTATGCGCTGGCGCTGCGGATGGCAAGGACGATCGCTGCGGAAGTCTGACTCAAGCAAGGCGGCCGGCGGCGCGCGCATACCGCCCGCCACGGCAGGGCCGCGCTCGGGCCCGCATCATTTCACGCATTCCAGTGCGTACTTCAACCCCTGACCGAGCAGCCCGCGCCACACTTCCCACGTGTGCCCGCCGTCGACGATGCGCAGTTCCGCCGGGTTTTGCGCGCGGCGCAGGTGCGTGTACAGCACGCTCGATTCGGCCTGGATCGTCAGGTCGTCGTCGCCCGCCGCGATGAACATCGGCACGCGCCAGTTGCGCGCGAAATAACCGCGCATCAGCGCCGGGTAGTTCAGCTCGTGCCACACGCGCGGGTCGAACTGCCGGTCGCCGAACACGCCGACATAACGTGCGGCGGAATTGAGCGGCGGCTCGTTCGCGTAGATCGCGGGGCTCAGCAGCATCGCGCCGCAGAACAGGCCCGGCTCGAGCAGCGAGAAGCGCAGCGCGCCGAAGCCGCCCATCGACACGCCGCCGATCGCGCGGCCCGCGCGCTGGTTCGACACCGCGAAGTGCGCTTCGACTTCAGGCAGCAGGTCGTTGAGGAACGCGCTCTGCATTTTCTCCTTGCGGTCGACGTACCAGTCGGTGCCGCCTTGCGGCATCACGATCACGACGGGCGGGATCTCGCGGCGCTCGATCAGCGTGTCGGCGGTGGCCTGCAGCCGGCCCTGCGTGATCCAGTCGTTTGCGTTGCCGGCGTTGCCGTGCAGCAGGTACAGCACCGGATAGCGCGCGCCTTCCGGGTTGTAGCCGGGCGGCAGGTAGACCGTGTAAGACCAGTCGCGCTTCAGCGACGCCGACCGGAACGCGCGCAGCACGACGCTGCTGCCCGGATTGACCGAGGGTTCCTGGGCGGCCGGCGCGATCGTTGCGGGCGGGACGGTCGCGGCCGCGGGCGCGGACGACGCCGGCGAAACCGCGGGCCCGCCCGGCGTGGCGTGGGCGGTGGCGATGGCACCGGCGATCAGGGCGGCGGCGAACGGAAGGGCGAGTCGGCGCATGGTGAACCGTTTCAGGAGAGGCGCCCGCTATCGTAGCAGCGGCGCGTGACGGCGCGGCGCATCATCACCGCGGACGGAACGGGAACGGCAGCCGCGACACGAGCGGCGCATAGAGCTTCGCGACGAGATACAGCAGGCCCATCGCGACGACGTCGGCGGTCAGGCCGAGCGGCACGTTCAGATAGCCTTCGGTCGCCTGGTACAGCAGCGAGTCGACCGCGAGCGAGATGCCGGTGCCGGCGACGAAGCACAGCAGCCCCTGGCGGCCGATCGTGCCGATCCACGGCATTGCATGCGCGACCTTCTTCATCCACCCGAGGTGCACGAGCTTGGCCGCGAGCCACGCGATCGCGAGGAAGTTCGCGAGCCGCAGCGCGCCGAGATTCTGCTTGATCGACGGGTCGGTCGGGAACGGCTCGATGCGCAGCCGGTAGTACGCGCCGGCCGCGACGATCGCGAGCGACACGGCCGTCAGCAGCCAGCCCTGCGGTTTCGGTGCGAGCGTCTGGTAGACGGGCTGGCAGCGTGCGATCACGCCGAGCACGAACAGGAACTGCCACGCGAACGGATTGAAGTCCCACGGCGCGCCTTCGACGGTCGGCAAGAAGCGCGCAATGTGCGGCGCCGCGTACCAGAGCGAGCCGCTGAACGCGAGCATCAACCACGGCTGCGTGCGCGCGAGCGGCAGCGCGAGCGGGACGAGCAGCGCGAAGAACGCATACATCGGCAGCACCGACGCGAGATACGGCTGGCGGCGGAACAGCAGGATGTCGCGCAGCGCGGCGAGCGGCTTGTGGAGCAGGCCGTCGAGATCGTTGGTCGGCATGTTCGGGCCGTCGATCGAGAATGCGTTCAGCACGGCGGTGATGAGCAGCATCAGGCCGGCCGTCACGAGGAAAGCACGGTAGATCTCGAAGGCACGGCGGATGAAACGCTGGCGCGCGGCAGCCTCGTCGTGGCGCTCGGCGAGCGAGTTGTACGCGATGGCGGTCGCGAAACCGCCGAGGAACACGAACACCTCGGCCGCATCGCACAGCGCGTACGCATGCAGCGTCACGCGCGACAGGATGCTGCCGCCGATGTGGTCGACGACGATCACCAGCAGCACGAGGCCGCGGAAGAAGTCGAGCTCGGCGTAGCGGCCGGCCCGGGCGGCGGCGGTCATCGGGCCGCCTCCCGGCGCGCGCCGCGTGCGCGGCCGGCACCCGCCGCGCATGAATCGGGGTGAAGCATGACTTCGTGAAGAAATGACGAACGGATGCGCATTGTGCCACCGATGTGACGCCGTCCGGGTTTACGCGGATGGTGGGCCGGCCAGCCGCTACCGACAAGCCTGGTCAGGCCATGACGAGGACAGGGCAGTTGGACGAGCGCAACGCTTTGCGTGCCGGCCCCACGCCCATATGGACGGGCGGTTTGCGACGTGACACCATTTTGTCCTCGCGGCCGCACACCGCGCAGTCCGCCCTGCGGGCCACCTCTATAAAACAGACCAAACAATCGCCGGGCGCATGGCCTGCCCGGCACCCGGCTCCGGAGATTCGTCATGAAGAAGCACGTCATTTTTGCCGCCGCGCTGGCCGCTTTTGCCGCGCCGGCCTTCGCGCAGGACAGCGTGACGCTGTACGGCCTGATCGACGAGGGCTTCAACTACACGAACAACGTGAACGTAGGCGGGGTCGGAAAAACGAATTACCAGCTCGCGAGCGGCTACGCGCAGGGCAGCCGCTGGGGCCTGAAGGGCAGCGAGGACCTGGGCGGCGGGCTGAAGGCGATCTTCACGCTGGAAAACGGCTTCGACGTGAACAACGGCCGGTTCAATCAGGGCGGCCGGATGTTCGGCCGCCAGGCGTTCGTCGGGCTGAGCGCGTCGCGCTTCGGCACGCTGACCTTCGGCCGCCAGTACGATTCAGTCGTCGACTATCTCGCGCCGCTGACCGCGAACGGCAACTGGGGCGGCACGCTGTTCTCGCACCCGTTCGACAACGACAACACGGACAACTCGTTCCGCGTCAACAACACGGTCAAGTATGCGAGCCCCGACTGGAACGGGCTGTCGTTCGGCGGCACCTACAGCTTCAGCAACAGCACGGGCTTCTCGACCAACCGACAGTACAGCATCGGCGCGCAGTATTCGCTGGCCGGGCTGCAGGTCGCGGCTGCCTACCTGCAGGCGAACAGCCCGGGCGTCGGCAACGCGGGCGCGATCGCGGCCGACGATGCGAACTTCGTCGCCGACCGCCTGCGCATCTTCGGCGGCGGCATCAACTACACGTTCGGCCCGGCGACGGTCGGCTTCGTCTATACGAAGACCGACGTGAAGAACCCGGTGTCGACCGTCTACCTGCCGGCGTCGACGTTCTCGGGCCTCGGGCTGACCGCGACCAAGTTCCAGAACTTCGAGATCAACGGCAAGTATCAGCTCACGTCCGATTTCTATCTCGGCGCGCAGTACGTGTACACGGACGGCAAGTTCGACGCCGCGGCCGGTTCGTTCAAGCCGAAGTACCACACCGTCGGGCTGATGGCCGACTACAGCCTGTCCAAGCGCACCGACGTCTACCTGCAGGGCGCATGGCAGAAGGTCGCCGGTGACAAGACCGGCACCGCCGCCGATGGCGGCTACGTGGTCGGGACGGACGGCCCGTCGTCGTCGGCGAACCAGTTCGCGGTGCGCGCCGCGATCCGCCACAAGTTCTGACGCTGATGTGCCGGCGCCCTGGGGCGGATCGCCCCGGTGCCGGCTTTCGTCATGTTGGCCGGTGCGCGTCGTCGAGCGTTTGCGCGAGCCAGTCGACGAAGATCCGCACGCGCGGCGCCAGATGCCGGCCGTTCGGAAACACGACCGACACCGGCAGCGGCGCGGCATGCCATTCCGGCAGCACCTCGACCAGCGAGCCGTCCTCGAACAGCGGCGCGAGCCCGTCGCGCGGCACCTGGATCAGACCCAGGCCTGCGATGCAGCACGCGAGATACGCCTGCGAGCTGTTTACCGCGACCACGCTGCGCATTTTCACCGTCTGCAGCGCGCCCGAATCCATGTCCGCATATTCCCAGTCCAGCTCACGGCCCGTGCGGCTCGAGAAATAGCCGACCGCGACATGGTCGGGCAAATCGTCCGGCGAGCGCGGCGTGCCGTATCGCGCGAGATACGCGGGCGACGCGCAGTTGATCTGCGCCATCTCGCCGACGCGGCGCGCGACCAGCGACGTGTCGGACAGCACGCCGACCCGCACCGCGCAGTCGATGCCGTCGGAGATGAGATCGACGAAGCGGTCGGTCGTGCTCAGCACGACGCGCAGGTCGGGATAGCGCGCGTGGAAATCCGGCAGCGCCGGAATCACCTTGTTCAGGGCGAAGCGTTCGGGCAGGTCGACGCGGATCACGCCGCGCGGCGCGGCGCCGGCGTCGTCGAACAGCGTCTCGGCATCGTCCAGATCGGCCAGCAGCCGCGTGCAGCGCTCGTAATAAGTGGCGCCCTCGGCGGTCAGCGCGACGCGCCGGGTGGTTCGCTGCAGCAGGCGCACCCGCAGGTGTTTTTCCAGATACTGGACGGCATTGCTGACCGTCGGGCGCGGCAATTGCAACTGCTCGGCCGCTTTCGTGAAGCTGCCGAGGTGGGCGACGCGCGCAAAGATGCGCATTGCATGCAGATGGTCCATGCGGAGCGGGAGCCTGGGCGAATTGGGACAGGCTCCATTGTTAATCAGCGTCGAATGATTTGGTTGGGCGTTTCGCGTTTATCGCGCGCCGCAATGCGTCCAGAATCCGGTTCATTCACTCACCACCGCAAGGAAACGGACATGGACAAGCGTCAACTGGGCCGCACGGGCCCGCAGGTGTCGCCGATCGGGCTCGGCTGCATGGGGATGTCGGATCTCTACGGGCCGGCGGATCGCGACGAAAGCATCGCGACGCTGCACGCGGCGCTCGACAGCGGGATCACGCTGCTCGATACGGGCGACTTCTACGGGATGGGCGACAACGAGATGCTGATCCGCGACGCGCTGCGCGGCCGCACGCGCGACCAGGTGCTGATCAGCGTGAAATTCGGCGCGCTGCGCGATCCGGCCGGCGCGTTCGTCGGCTACGACGCGCGGCCGCAGGCGATCCGCAATTTCGTCGCGTATTCGCTGAAGCGGCTCGGCACCGACCACATCGACATCTACCGGCCGGCGCGCGTCGATCCGGCGGTGCCGATCGAGGAGACGGTCGGCGCGATCGCCGATCTCGTGAAGGCCGGTCATGTGCGCCATATCGGCCTCTCGGAGGTGGGTGCCGACACGATCCGCCGTGCGGCGGCCGTCGCGCCGATCGCCGACCTGCAGATCGAGTACTCGCTGCTGTCGCGCGGGATCGAGGCGGACATCCTGCCCGTGTGTCGCGAACTCGGGATCGGCGTGACGGCCTACGGCGTGCTGTCGCGCGGGCTGCTCGGCGGCGGCTGGAGCGCGGCGCGGCAGGGTGAGCGCGACTTCCGCGCGGCCAGCCCGCGCTTTCAGGGCGAGAACCTCGCGCACAATCTCGCGCTGGTCGACGCACTGCGCGCGATTGCCGACGAAAAGGGCAGCAACCCGGCGCAGATCGCGATCGCGTGGGCGCTGTCGCGCGGCGACGACATCGTGCCGCTGGTCGGCGCGCGCAAGCGCACGCAACTCCAGGACGCGTTGCAAGCGTCAAAGTTGCAACTAACGGTCGATGATCTGGCTCGCATCGAAACGGCGGTTCCCGCCGGGGCGGCTGCCGGCGAGCGTTATCCAGCACCCCAGATGGCGCACCTCGACAGCGAGCATGGCCGGGGGTCGACGCACGCAGCCTGAACGGCGGGCATGGCGGGATGATGAGGCGACGAGGCCCGCCGGGTGGGCCCGAGCCAGCCTCAGGCAAAGCCAGATGGCCGGCGGCGTGACGGTGGTTCATCATCGGCGCCGTCTTCAACCGGACGGAACGCCCTCCATGCAAACCCATACGCTGACGATCATCGTGATGGTCTTTCTGCTGGCCGGCGCGGTCAAGGGCATGATCGGCCTCGGGCTGCCGACGATCGCGATGGGGCTGCTGACGCTGGCGATGCCGCCGTCGGCCGCCGCGAGCCTGCTGCTCGTGCCGTCGTTCATCACCAATGTGTGGCAGCTGTGGCTCGGCCCGTCGTTCGGGCCGTTGCTGAGACGTCTGTGGCCGCTGCTCGCCGGGCTGACGATCGGCACGCTGACGGGCGGGCTGCCCGCGCTCGCGGGCGGCAGTGCGTGGACCCACGCGGCGCTCGGCTTCGTGCTGGTCGCTTACGGCGGCTGGGGGCTCGCCGCCGCGCGATTGCCCGCGCCGGGCCGGCACGAAAAGTGGCTGTCGGCCGCGATCGGCTATCTGACGGGCGTCGTGACGGCCGCCACCGGCGTGTTCGTCGTGCCGGCCGTGCCGTACCTGCAGGCGCTGCGGCTGTCGAAGGATGACCTGATCCAGGCGCTCGGGCTCTCGTTTACCGCGTCGACGATCGCGCTCGGGCTGCAGTTGCGCGTGACGGGCGCGCTGCAGACGGTCGATCTCGGCGTATCGGCGCTGGCGCTCGTGCCGGCACTCGCGGGGATGATCGGCGGGCAATATGCGCGGCGCGTGATGAGCGAGAAGACTTTCAAGCGCTGCTTCTTTGTCGGGATGACCGCGCTCGGCGTCTGCATGGCCGCTTCGGCGTGGCAGTGAGCGGGCATCGCCGACACGCGCCATGCGCGCCGCGCGTGAATGCCCCGAAGCCGGTTTCGAGCGCCGGCTTCGAGGACGCTCACGGAGCGGCGGCCAGGCCGCTCAGGCCGGGTCGGCGTACTTCAGCGTCCACCCGAACGCGCGGGTGACGCCCGCACCGAGCGCGAACGGCGCGGTCTTGCACGCGAAGTTCGAATGCAGCTGGCCGATCGGCGTCGTCGACAGCGGGTTCGTCGCGCCGTTGACCGTGTCGAAGGCGGACAGCGCGCAGGTGTCGAACCCGGACGCCGCATAGCCGGTCGCGGCGCTGTTCGCGTACGTCACCGATGTGCCGCCGCCGTTTGCTTGCGTCGACGCGAAGTCCGCGAACGACGCGAAGTCCGTCTCGACCGACAGGTTACCGGCGAGCGTGCCCGAAGCAAGCGTGTCGCTGCGCGAGATCGTGCCGTGCGCGAACGTCAGCACGGTATGCACCTGGAGGTCGAGATCCGTCGTGTACGCCGCGTTCTTCGACGCGAGACGAAACTTCGCCGTGTCGAACGACACGACCACCTGGCCGTTGGCCTGCTGCACGTTGAGGTTCTTGTAGTACGTGACGGGCACGTAGGTCTTCCCGTTGTACGACACCTGCGGCACCAGCAGTGCATAGCCCAGATCGGTCGTCCCGTAGATCAGCTTGTCGGAGAACGGCACCGGGTAGTACGGCGTGAACGAGTTGTAGTCGGGCGCCTGGCTGAGATTCAGGTTGATGACGCGGCGGCCGTCGCGCACGGTGAGCAGCGCCGCGTCGTACGGATGCGCGGTATCGCCGGGCTGGTTGTACCGGGTGAGCGTGTAGCGCGGCAGCGCGTCGAGCCACGCATCGTAGGCCGCATCGTCCATCGGCGCCTTGCCGCCGAAGCCGAGCTTGTTCCACCACGCGTTCACGTAAAGATACTGGTGCAGCAGGCTGAAATTCTCGCCCATCACGCGCGGCTTGCCGCGATAGGCGTCCGTGCCGCGACCCTTGACCCACATGTTCACCGACGGCGTCGGCAGCGACGGGTCGTACCAGTACGTGTCGAAGCGACGCGCGGCCCGGTAGATGAACGCGTACGCAATCTGCTTTTCCTGATCGGTCAACACGCCCGCATTGGCCGCTGCCGTCAGGATCTCCATGAACGCGGAATCGCCGTACGGGCCGATCGAACGGCCGTAGTCGAAGCCCTGGCCGTCGGCGTTCAGCTGCGGCAGGATCAGGTCGACCGACTTGCGCAGATAGCCCTTCAGTTCCGGCGTGAGGTTCGCCTCGTTGCCCATCTCGAACGTGCGCTCGGTCACTTCGCCGATCAGCAGCGTGCTGTAGCGGTCGTAGCGCGCCTGGTCGTAATAGGTCGTGTGCGTGTTCGACGCTTCGTCGGAGAACCCGCCCGACGAATCCTTGCGGATGTGGTTCGTCAACGTGTAGAGCAGCGCATCGCGCGCGCCCATCGTCGCGACGGCCGGATCGGTCGCCGACGAGAACGACGGATTGCTCCAGCCGAGTTTTTGCCGCAGGCCGGCAATTCCGTAGGACACCGCATAGTAATTCTGCGCGGTGTTGAGCGACGCAATGTCGATCGGCGTGCCGGCGGCCGGGCAGGTGCTGGTCTTGCCGCTTGCATCGGGGCCGAACATGTCGCAGAAGGTGAGCCGTTGCTGCAGCGTCGCGAGCATCGCGTCGCTGAAGACCTCGTTGAGCATGCCGTGCGCCTTCAGGTTGTTCAGCGCGACGAGGTAGTAGTACTCGCCCCATGACGTATTTGCATACGCATAGTCGCTGCCCGACTGCGCCATCATCGCGGTCGTGATCGTCTGGTACGTCGCCAGATAGCTTGCGTATTGCGGGTCGCCCTTCGACTTCATGTCGATCAGGATGTACGACAGGCCGAGCGCGAGCTTGCCGGGAAGGAATTTGTCGCCGGTGTTCGTGTCGAGCACGTGAACCGGCGAACCGTCGCCGAGATCCATCACGACCTGCGTGAAGTCGGGCGACTTCCGGATCAGGTCGAACAGCGCGCGCATCTGGCCCATCATCGTGACCGGAATGCTCGTGCCCGCCGGCACGCTGGTGTCGGGGGCGCCGTAGACGAGCGCCTGCAACGAGTTCGGCGCGAGCGCCGGTGTCGACGGCGGGGGCGACGAGGGTGGCGAGGCGGTCACGTCGTTGCCGCCGCATGCGCTGACGAACAGGACGGAAAGGGCGCTGAGCGCGGCGCCGAGCGCGAATCTGCTGCGCATATGCATTGTGTCTCCGGGTTTTCGAATAGTGATGAAGGCTTGAATCGCAACTCGGGCAGGCAAGCGTTCTCCCTGCGCGGGCCACGAAGGCGTCGCGCTGAAGGCGAAGGAAAACGTTTTCCAAATTTAGGCATCGATTGCTTCGATGTCAATGCGCTTTCACGCCGGAGACGCCGGTGAAAACCCGGATGGCCGAAACGGCAGCTGTCGTGAAGATGGGGTGTTGATGCCGGAATTGCCGCGATTTATTATTATTTTCGCTGCAATGCAGCGTGACATATCGGCAGCGACGGAAGCGTTGGAAAGGTGCTCGGGCGGCGCGCTTCCGACGAGATGCAAGAGAAAACGTTACCCCTGAAAATCGAATCAAGCCGGATCTCGGCTGTCGATTCTGTCCGGCGGCGGCCCCGCGGCGATGCTAGAGCTGCGCTTCGATCGCCGCCTTGTCGATCACCGACCAGACCTGCCGGATCTTGCCGTCGTGAAATTCGTAGATGACGTTCTCGGCGAACGTGACGCGCGTGCCGTCGACGGCGAGCCCCATGAACGTCCCTTTCGGCGCACACGCGAAGCGAAGCCGGCACGCGATGCGCGGCGGTTCGCACACCAGCAGCCGGATCGCGAAATGGAGATCCGGAATGTCGCGGAAATCCTGCTCGAGCATCGCGCGGTAGCCGGCCAGGCCGAGCGGCCGGTCGTTGTGGATCACGTTGTCGGCGACGTACTGGCCGAGCGCCGGCCAGTCCTGGCGGTTCAGGCAGTCGATGTAGGCGCGGTAGTGCGTGGCGAGATCGGGTTTCGTCATGACGGGGTGCCTCCTCGTGTATCGCCCGGCTGTTGCGGATGGCGCGGGCGTTCAGCGCGATGACGTTTCGCCCGACAGATACGACACGAACGCCTGCGTATATTTGGGCAGCGCATCGAACGATCGTGCGCAGAGCGTCAGCTTGCGGTGGCTCCACGCGTCGGACAGCTCGACGAGCCGCACGTCCATCGTCTGCATCGCGCGCTCGGCCGCGTGGCGCGACACGATGCCGATCCCCACGCCGCTTTCGATCACGCGGCAGATCGCATCGAAACTCTTCAGCTGCACACGGTAGCGGATCCGCTTGCCGAGCGCACGCGCCTGGTCCGCGAGATGGACCTGCAGCGCGCTGCCGTCGGTCAGTCCGATGAAATCCGCGTCGGCGATCTCGTCGAACGCGACCTTGTCGCGCGCGGCGAGCGGATGCCCGGCCGGCACGACCGCGATCAGCCAATCCTCGCGGAATGGCTTCTGCTCGAGCCCGCCGAGCCCGACCGAATCGGCGACGATGCCGACCTCGGCCGTCTTGTTGCGGATCGCGTGCACGATTTCCTGGCTCGAGCGCTCCTCGACGCTGATCGACAGTTTCGGATGATGCGGCAGGTACGCGGCGAGCGCGTCGGGCAGGTATTCGCTCAGCGAGGCCGTGTTGCAGAGCAGGCGGATATGCCCGCGCAGCCCCTGGCCGTATTGCTGCAGTTCGCCGCGCATGTGGTCGATCTGCTGCAGCACCGTGCGCGCGTGATGCTCGAGCGCGCGGCCGGCGTCGGTCACCTGCGCGCCGGACTTGCTCCGGTGCAGCAGCGGCACGCCGAGTTCGTCCTCCATCCCGCGAATGCGCTCGCTTGCTGCCTGCAGCGTGATGTGCGTGCGCTCGGCGCCGCCCGTGATCGTGCCGGCCTCGCAGATGTTCAGGAAGAGCCGCAGGTCGGTCAGGTCGAATCGCATGGCGGGGTGAGGGCGCGTAAGGATTGGTATGGCCGATAAGTTAGCAGGAACCGCCGCACCGGTCTCAGGCTGGGCCTGAGACCCCGTTCGCCGGTTCCGCATTTTCGGGGCGGGATCGATGCCGGATCATGGCCGCATATCAACCGGGGGAGACTGTCATGCGGGTCGATTCGTCGTGGGGTGTGTCGTTCAAGATCGCGTTGCACCTGCTGTTCCTGTGCATCGGGCTCGCGTGGGCCTGCGCGGAGCTGGTCGACTGGCTGCGTTGAGCGGGCACCCATCGCAGCCGCATCGGCTGTCCGATGCGGCTATATCGATATTGAAAGCCATTCGAAATTTCGGCCCATTGCGAAATTTCTTCCGCATCGCGCGCCAGAAACCGTCAAGTTTTCCCGAAATTGACCGTATTACCGGTAACGAGTGTCCGCCGGCGCCTGGTTCGTGATCGTTTGTCATGATTGTTTGCATCCGGTTACACGTCGGCCGTTCCGTTTTTGAGATGCTTGAAAGATTGTCAAACCGGAGTCGATCGTCCATGAAACAGCGCGAGATTTGCCGCAAGTCGGCGTGGCTGTCCGGCCTCGCCGCGGTGCTCGTCATGGCCGGTTGTGCCAGCACGCAGTCCGTCCCGCCGAGCGACACGCTGGCGGGATCGCCGTCGGGGCAGCCCGCCGCCGCACCGGCGGCCACGCCCGCGACGCCGCCGCCCGCGCCCATTCTCGTCGCGCAGAAGTACATGGTGAAACGCGGCGACACGCTGTCGGGCATCGCGTCCGCGAACGACTGCAGCGTCGCCGACCTGCGCACCTGGAACAAGCTCGATGGGCGCGGCAGGCTGCGCATGGGGCAGGTGCTCCGCATCGTTCGCCAGCAGCCGTTGCAGGCATCGGGCGCGAGTGGCAGCGCGCCGGCCGCGGCGCCGGCCGCCGCGAGCAATGCGGCGGGCGCCGCGCAGGCGAGCGCGTCGACGGCGAGCGACCGGCAGGTCGTGAAGGAAACCAGGCGGCACACGGGTGCGGTGGCGCTCACGTGGCCCGCGCGCGGCAAGATCGTCGACGCGTTCCGGCCGGGGCAGAACCGCGGCATCCAGATCGCCGGCCGGCCGGGCGACCCGGTTCGCGCGGCGGCCGACGGCCGCGTGATGTACGCGGGTAGCGGCCTGAACGATTACGGCACCCTGATCATCGTCCAGCACAACGCGGATTTCCTCACGGCCTATGCGCACAATCGCAAGCTGCTCGTGAAGACCGGCGACATCGTGCGCCGGGGCGACGAGATCGCCGAGATGGGCGACCTCGACAACTCGCGTGTCGCGCTGCTGTTCGAAGTGCGGCGCGACGGCAAGCCCGTCAATCCGATGCCGTACCTGCCTTCGTCGCAAGGGTGATGCAGGCCGCGCCGCTGGAACGCAGCGGCGCTCGCTGCTACGCTAGGGCCTGTTCATGTGCGTCCCGCCGCATGCGGGGCCGACGGACGTCTTCGGGGATGCGCGGCGTATGCCGTCGCGAGCCGGCCGTCGGCGTGAATGCGTGTGCATCGTCGATGCGCACGTATGTTGCTTCGTGCCACCGTTTCCGACAGAACACCCTTCACCCATGGAACACTCTCCGACACGCCGCTCGCTGTTGCTCGCCGCCGTCGCCGCGCCGTTCGTCGCCGCGTGCTCGTCGGCACCCGTCGCCGACCAGGGCCGCGCACATGCCGCCCAGGCCGAACTCGCCGCGCTCGAAAAAGCGTCGAACGGCCGGCTCGGCGTCGCCGCACTCGATACGTCGAGCGGCACGCGCATCGCGCATCACGCGCGCGAGCGCTTCCCGCTGTGCGGCACCTATGCGGTCGTCGCCGCCGCCGCGATACTCGCGCGCGGCTCGCTCGACGCGTCGCTGCTGCCGCGCCGCATCCTGTATCGCCGCTATGAAGTCGTGGCCGGCTCGCCGGTGACGGAAAGCCACGTCGACACGGGGATGACGATCGCGCAGCTCTGCACGGCGATGCTGCAGTCGGGCGACAAGGGCGCGGGGAACCTGCTGATGGGCGTGCTCGGCGGTCCGCAGGCCGTCACATCGTTCGCGCACGAAAGCGGCGACACCGCATTCCGGCTGGACCGCTGGGAACCCGAACTGAACCAGGCGGCGCCGCGCGACGAGCGCGATACGTCGACACCGGTCGCGATGGTCGACACGCTGCAGCGGTTGCTGCTCGGCGATACGCTGCGCGAGCCGCAGCGTGCGCAGCTCACGGAATGGATGACCGGCGGCGCGCGCGGCGCGACCGGAATCGCGGCCGGCGTGCCGCCGGGCTGGCGCATCGCGGACAAGACCGGCACCGGCGGTTACGGCACGACGACCGACGTCGCGGTGCTGTGGCCGCCGTCGCGCGCGCCGATCGTGCTGGCCGTGTCGTTCACGCAGCCGCGTGCCGACGCGGCGGCACGTGCGGACGTCGTCGCGTCGGCGGCGCGCATCGCGACGGGCGCGCTCGCCGCCACGGCCTGAGCGTCCGGTGCACCTCGCGTAAAGCGGGCGTTTGGCTTATCGTGTCGATCAGCGCGCGCCGGTGTCGGCGCGCGGCCTTGCCGCGCCTTCGTTGGGTGCGATCGATCCGTCTACCCCTTCGTCATGCGCCGACTTCCACCCCTGCACGCGCTGCAGATCTTCTCGACGGTGGCCCGCCACCGCAGCTTCACGCGCGCGGCCGAGCAGCTGTGCCTCACGCAGGGCGCGGTAAGCCGGCAGATCCAGACACTCGAGGCGCATTACGGCTTTCCGCTGTTCAAGCGGCACGCGAAGGGCCTCACGCTGACGGCGGAGGGCGAGCAACTGTTGCCGGTGGTCAACGAGAGCTTCGCGCGGATCGAGGACATCTCGATGAAGCTCACGCGGCAGCGCACCGATCTCGCGCTGAAGGTGCCGACTTGCGTGATGCGCTGGATGCTGCCGCGCATCATGCGCTTCCAGGGCGAGCATCCCGAGCTCCACGTGCAGATCACGACCGCGTGGCAGCACATCGTCGATTTCTCGACCGAGCCGTTCGACGCGGCGGTCGTCTACGGTACGTCGCCGGGCACCGGCGTGTTCGCGCTGCCGCTGTTCGACGAGCGCTTGACGCCGGTGTGCGCGCCCGAGCTGCGGCAGGCCGTGCCGCTCGACGCGGTCGGCGATCTCGCGCACCATACGCTGCTGCATCCGACGCGCGACCACCGCGACTGGCGCGCGTGGCTCGATCACGCGGGCGAGCGCGCCGTCGACGCGGAGCGCGGGCCGACCTTCGACACGCTCGATCTCGCGACGAATGCGGCGATGCAGGGCTTCGGCGTCGCGATCGGCGATGTGACGCTCGTCGACGACGACGTCGCCGCGCGCCGGCTCGAACGGCCGTTCGACATCGTGCTCGAGACCGGCGCCCGCTATTTCTTCGTCTATCCGGAGAGCATCGGCAGCCAGCAGAAGATCCGCGCGTTCAGCGACTGGATCGCCTGCCATCGCGACTGACGCGCGACGTCTCCTGCAGCAGGCGCTACTGGTACGTCACGACGGCGATCATCGGCGCATGCGCGTTGCCCGCACGGTCAGGTAAAACGATTGCGCGCGAGGCCTGCGTAAAGGTCGTGGTCTTGATCGTGCGCAGGCTGGCCGCGTCGACGAACGCGACTTGCCCGCTCGCCGGGCGCGGGCAGTCGGGGCGCACGTGCGCGTGCGCGGCGTCGGCCGTGTCGAGTGCGAACGAGCACGGCGGCTCGACGATCATGCCGGTGAAGTGGATGACGCCGGACGCGCCGGCGGCAAAAGACGAGGACGACGCCAGAAGCGAGGCAGCCAGGGCAAACGAGGCGGCAAACAGGCGATGCTTCATGACAGGCTCCAGAGAGGAAGCGCGTCGCAGCGGGGCAGCTCGAATGGCAGTCCGTCAACGCTGCGATGCTGTATGCGTAAACGGCAATTCCATTGGACCTCTTGAATGAAAGAACGGGAAATGACGGCAACGAGCAAATGACGCCGTATTCCTCCAATCAATTTATCTCAAATTTGTGCGGCCGCAAGTCAGGGTATTGCCGATGGCGTAAGCTCGCTGCAATCCGGCCAACGGACAGGGGTTTTGCAGGTGAATCGTTGAGAACTCAACGATTCGACGAGGGTGCGAATTGCGGGGTGCAGAAAGAAAAACGGCCGCTCGTGTGACGAGCGGCCGTTTCCGCATCGACGCGGGCGATGCGGCGGTCAGCCCGCGCGCTTGCGCATCGCGCCGACGATCACGAGCAGCACGATCGCGCCGATGATCGACGCGATCCAGCCGGCGCCCTGGCCCGGCGCATACCAGCCGGCAGCGCGGCCGACGTAGCCCGCGACGAGCGAGCCGACGACGCCGAGCACGACGGTCATCAGGATGCCCATTTTGTCGTCGCCGGGCTTGAGCGCACGGGCGAGGAGGCCGACGATGAGCCCGACCACCAGGGTTTCGATGAATTGCAGCATGAACGCCTCCCTATAGCTGTTGAGCTGTTGACGAAAGGAAATGGACCCGCGCGGCGCGCGAGGGTTCCATTCGGCGTGCGTGCCGGTGCATTGGCGCACCGACGCACGGGGTGCCGAGTATCGCACGCCCGCGCGTCGCACTCATGTCAGGCGACCGGATCGAGGCGGCGGTAGCCTTCGGTCGCGCGCAGCAGCGTGCGCGTGTAGTCGCGTGCGACCTGTCCGGCGCGCACGTCCTCGATCCGCAGCTGTTCGACGATCTCGCCATGCTGCATCACCGCGACGCGCTGGCACAGGAAGCCGATCACCGCGAGGTTGTGGCTCACGAGGATCATCGTCAGTTTGCGTTCGCGATGCAGGCGGCGCAGCAGGTTCAGGATTTCGGCCTGCACCGACACGTCGAGCGCGGACGTCGGCTCGTCGAGCAGCAACACGCGCGGCTCGACAATCAGCGCGCGCGCGATCGCGACACGCTGGCGCTGGCCGCCCGACAGCTGGTGCGGATAGCGGAAGCGGAACGACGGGCCGAGCCCGACTTCGGACAGCGCACGGGCGATGCGCGCGTCGGCGTCGTCGATCGCGTGGATCGACAGCGGCTCGCGCAGCGTCTGGTCCACCGTGAAGCGCGGATGCAGCGACGCGTACGGATCCTGGAACACCATCTGCACGTGGCGGCGAAATGCGCGATCGGGCGTGCCGCCGACGGGCCGCCCGTCGATCGACAGGCTGCCGCCCGCGAGCGGCACGAGGCCGGTCAGCGCGCGCAGCAGCGTCGACTTGCCGGAGCCCGATTCGCCGACGAGCCCGAACACCTCGCCGTCGCGTACCGCGAAGCTGGCATCGCGCACGGCGTCGACGTGACCCGTGCGGGTCGGGAAACGGATCGATGCGTGATCGACGTCGATCATCGTGCGGCCTCCTGCGGTATGTGAGCGGTCGGCGCGGGCGCAGCGGCGTCGAGCCACGCCGGATCGCGCCGCAGCACGGGCAGTTCGTCGGGCGGGTTCACGAGCGGCGGGTTCGCCGCGAGCAGCCCGCGCGTGTAGGGATGCGTCGCATCGCGCAGGTCGCGCGCGGCGCAGGTTTCGACCACGCGCCCCGCATACATCACCGCGACGCGATCGCAGAACGACATCACGAGCGGCAGGTCGTGGCTGACGAACATCAGGCCCGTGTTGTGCCGCGCGATCATCGCGTCGAGCACCGCGAGCACCTGCATCGACACCGCGACGTCGAGCGCGGAGGTCGGCTCGTCGGCGATCAGCAGGCGCGGGCCCGTCGACACCATCATCGCGATCATCACGCGCTGGCCCATGCCGCCCGACAGCTCGTGCGGATACGCATCGGCGACGCGCGCCGGGTCGCGGATCTGCACGGCCGCGAGCGCGTCGACGATCCGCTCGCGCAGCGCGCGGCCGCGCAGGCGCGGCTCGTGCCGCCGGAACGCTTCGCCCATCTGCTTCGCGACGGTCATCACCGGGTTCAGCGAATACTTCGGATCCTGCAGGATCATCCCCATCTGGCTGCCGCACAGGCGCCGGCGTTCGCTCGCGGACATCGCGAGCAGGTCCTGGCCCGCGAAGCGCATCGTGCGGGCCGACCAGCGCGCGGCTTCGGGCAGCAGGCCGAGCAGCGCGCGGCCCGTCAGCGACTTGCCGGAGCCCGATTCGCCGACGATGCCGAGCCGTTCGCCGGGCGCGAGCGTCAGCGACAGGTCGCGCACCGCGTCGGTGACGACGCCGTCGTGCCCGCGAAAGCCGATTTTCAGGCCGTCGATCTCGCAGAGCGGCGCGGGCGCGGTGGTGGAATTCATCGGCATGTCATGCTCCATGGCGGGGATCGAAGACGTCGCGCAGCCCGTCGCCGAGCAGGTTGAATGCGAGGCTCACGAGCAGGATGGCGATGCCGGGCAGCGTCGCGACCCACCACGCGTCGAGCAGCACGTTGCGGCCCGACGCGACCATGAAGCCCCACTCGGGGCTCGGCGGCTGCGCGCCGAGGCCGAGAAAGCCGAGGCCCGCGACGGTGAGGATGATGCCGGCCATGTCGAGCGTCGCGCGCACGATCACCGACGACATGCACAGCGGCATGATGTAGCGCAGCAGGATCCGCGGGCCCGACGCGCCTTGCAGCCGCGCGGCGTGGATGTAGTCGGCCTGCGCGATGCGGATCGTCTCCGCGCGCGCGAGCCGCGCATACGCGGGCCACGCGGTGATCGAGATCGCAACGACCGCGTTGATCACGCCGGGCCCGAGCGCGGCCGCGAATGCGAGCGCAAGCACGATCTTCGGGAACGCGAGCGCGATGTCGGTGATGCGCATCAGCACGCTGTCGACGAAGCCGCCGCAATAGCCGGCCGTCGTGCCGATCGCGAGGCCGATCGGCACGACGATCACGACGACGAGCATCGCAATGCCGAGCGTGAGGCGAGAGCCCGCGATCATCCGCGAAAGGATGTCGCGGCCGAGCTGGTCGGTGCCGAGCCAGTGCGATGCGGAGCCGGGCGGCAGCAGCCGGTCCGACAGCACCTGGCGCAGCGGATCGTGCGGCATGATCAGCGGGCCGACGATTGCGACCACGATCAGCGTCACCAGGATCGCGAGCCCGAACAGGTTGAGCGGATTGCCCGCGAAACGGCGCCAGCGGCGGTAGGCGAGGCCGAACGCGGCCTGCGAGCGCGACGCGGGCGCATCGGAAAGCAGCCACGCGCGCAGCGTGAGATGTTCGGCATTCATGGACGGGTGGCCTTCGGCATGGTCGGTGAAGGAAGCAGGATGGAAACGGTCATGTCGAAGCGGCCCTCAGCGCGCACGCGGATCGAACACACGGTACAGCGCGTCGGTCAGCAGGTTGACGGTGATGAACATCACGCCGATCACGAGCGTCGCGCCGAGCACGGCATTCATGTCGGCGTTCAGGAGCGCGCCGGTCAGGTACGAGCCGAGCCCCGGCCACGCGAACACGATCTCGGTCAGCACCGAGCCTTCGAGCAGGTTGCTGTACGTGAGCGCGATCACGGTGAGCAGCGGCACCGCGATGTTGCCGAACGCATGCCGCCAGATGACGCGCCGCTCGGACAAGCCCTTCGCGCGCGCGGTGACGATGTATTCCTGGCTCAGCTGGTCGAGCATGAACGAGCGCGTCATCCGGCTCAGGTACGCGACCGAGTAGTAGCCGAGGATCGCGGCCGGCAGCGCGATGTGCGACACCGCGTTGCGGAACACGTCCCACTCGCCCGCGAGCGCCGAGTCGATCAGCAGGCTGCCCGTGCGCGGGTCGACCATCCCGTCGTACACCGGATCGAGCCGGCCGGGGCCGCCGACCCAGTGCAGCCGCGCATAGAACAGCAGCAGCCCCATCAGCCCGAGCCAGAATACCGGCACCGAATTGCCGATCAGGCCGACGAAGCGTGCGATGTGGTCGATCGGCCGGTTGTGCTTCACCGCGGCCGCGACGCCGAGCGGCACGCCGATCGCGATGCCGATCACCGTCGCGATCGTCGCGAGTTCGAGCGTGGCGGGGAACACGCGCCTGATGTCGTCGAGCACCGGGTTCGACGTCAGCAGCGACATGCCGAGATTGCCGTGCAGCACGTCGCGCGCGTAGATCAGGAACTGCGTGACGAGCGGCTTGTCGAGGCCGAGCGCGATGCGCTCGGCCGCGTAGGCCTCGGCCGACGCGCGATCGCCGAGGATCGCGAGCACGGGATCGATCGGCACCTTGCGGCCGATCACGAACGTCAGCGCGAGCAGCCCTGTGAACGTGACGGCGAGCGTGAGCGCCCAGCGCAGCACGCGTAGCACCCAGCGCACGGCCGGGCGCCGCGCGGGCAGCGTGCGCAGTGCTTCGAGGGAGGAGGCGGGAGTCGACATGCGGCGAACCTTATTGCTTCTTCAGGTTACGGTACGACACGAGGTCGTTGATCGGCCCGACTTCGAGCCCGCTCACGCCGGGTCGCGTCGCGACCTGCGCGACCTTCTCGAACATGATCACGAACGGCGAGCGCGCGAGCATTTCCTTCTGCATCGCCTGGTACCGCTGCGCGCGTTGCGCGGCGGTCGGCTCGGCGAGCGCGGCGTCGGTTTCCTTCGTCAGTTGCGGAATGTCCCAGCTGTTGCGCCAGGCCAGCATCTTGTAGCTCGACTTGTCGGAGTTGTCGGGGTTCCATGCGAAACCCTGCGCGTTGCTGTGCGGGTCGATGTAGTCGGCCGACCATTCGCCGATGTAGATGTCGTGCTGGCGCGCGCGGTATTTCGCGAGCGTCTGCTTGTTGTCGCCGGGGATCAGCTGCACCTTGACGCCCGCCTGCGCGAAGTTCGCCTGCACGGCCTGCGCGATCTCCGTGTACGGATAGTCGTTGCGCACGTCCATCGTCACCGAGAAGCCGTTCGGCACGCCGGCCTTCGCGAGCAGCGCCTTCGCCTTCGCGACGTCGAGCTTGTACGGATTCGCATTCAGCGTGCCGAGGAAGCCTTCGGGCAGGAAGGTCTGGTGCACCTTGTAGGTCGTCTTCACGACGTTGGCCTGGAGGCCCGCATAGTCGACCAGCCACTTGAGCGCTTCCTGCACGTCGGGCTTCGCGAGCGTCGGGTTCTTCGTGTTCAGGCCGAGATACAGCAGCGTCGCTTGCGGCGAGGCCGTGACTTTCGCCTTGCCCGATTTCACGACCGACGCGAGATCGTCCGGGCTCAGGTCGCGCGCCGCGTCGACGTCGCCGTTTTCCAGCAGCAGTCGCTGGCTCGCCGCTTCGGGCACGTGGCGCAGCACGATGCGCTTCATCGCGAGCGGCAGCCGGTAGCCGTCGAAGCGTTGCAGCACGATGCTGTCGCTGGGCGACCACTTGACGAGCTTGTACGCGCCGGAGCCGGCCTCGTTGGTCTTCAACCACGCGTTGCCGAAGTCGTTGCCCTGCTGGTGCGACAGCAGCAATTTCTTGTCGAGCACCGACGCGGGCCACGAGCCGAGCACGTTGAGCACAAAGGTCGGCGCGTATTTGTGATCGGTCGTGATCGACACCGTCTGGTCGTCCAGCTTCTTCACGTTCGCCACGACGTTGGCCTTCGTGAGCCCGATGCCGGTCAGCACCGCGGCCGGTCCCTTGTCGAGCAGCACCGCGCGCTGGATCGACCATGCGACGTCGTCGGCCGTCAGCGGGTTGCCCGAGTGGAACTTGAGGCCCGAGCGCAGCTTGAACGTATAGGTCAGGCCGTCGGCGCTCACCGTCCACGACTGCGCGACGTCGCCGTTGAATTTCGACGGATCGCGCAGGTCCACGCGCACGAGCCGGTCGTACGTGTTCGCGACGTACTCCTCAGGCACCAGCTCGTAGATTTCGCCCGGATCGAGCGTCGTGAATTCGTCGAGCAGCGTGGCCATCACGAACATGTCCTTCGGCGTTTCCGCATGGGCGGTGGAAAGCGGAACGGCGGCGAACAGGGACGCGGCGGCCAGCGCCGCGACGAGCCGGGAGGTCGGGAATTTCATGGGCGCTTCTCCATCTGTCGTTTGAGTCGTTGAACGTGAACCTGCATGAAAAAGGGGGCGTGCAGCATCGTTACATCAGGCGCCACGGGCCGCTCGCCGCGTTGTCGATCTGCGGCAGCGCGTGCGAACCGGGCAGCTCGTAGTGCCACCACTCGCTGTCGATATGCGCGAAGCCGGCCGCATGCATGACGCCGAGCAGCAGCAGCCGGTTGCGTTGCACGTGCTCGGGCAACCCCGCGTGAAAGTGGCCCGACGCGGCCACCATCTCGTCGAAGCCGGTGCCCATGTCGAGCGGCTCGCCGTTCGCGCCGACGAGCGTCAGGTCCAGCGCGGTGCCGCGGCTGTGGTTCGACCCGCGGCCGAGATCGGCGACGAAGTTCGGATCCGGCAGGAAATCCCACAGCACCTGCTGCGCCTCCGGCGGCCGGTATGCGTCGTAGATGCGCAGCGTGAAGCCGGCCTGCGCGGCGACGTCGACCGCGCGGCGCAGCGCGGCTTCGGCCGGCTCGAGCAGCAGACAGTGCGCGTTGCGGTAGATCGGCTTGCCGGTCAGGTTGTGCTCGGTCGCGTAGACGAGATCGATCTCGATGCGATGCGTGGCGGGCGTGATTTCGACGAGACGGTGATGGTTCATCGGCGGTCCGGTTGACTCAGGATTCGAATTGGTCGAACGTGCGCTGCAGTTCGCGATTGCGCGCGACGCGCCGGTCGACCGCGGGACCGAGGCGGTCGACCACGGCGGTGATCAGCAGGTTGAACAGGCAGGTGAGCGGCGCGAGCGAATCCCAGAACTGGCCGACGTCGGTCTTCACCTGCAGCAGGTCGGCCGGCCATTCGCGCGCCCACGGGCAATACAGATCGGTGACCAGCGCGAACGGCTGGCCGCGTTCGGCGGCGGCCTGGCAATAGCGGCGCGCGCTGCGCGAATACGCGCGCGTGTCGGTGACGATGCAGTACGGCCGTTCGAACTCGGAATTCAGCGAATCGACGTACGAGCCCGACTGGCCGTCGGAATAGAACACGCGTGGGCGCAGGTATTCGAGATAGCTGCTGAACGCATTGCTGATGCCGCGGGTCGACTGGATGCCGAGGATGAATACGGCATCGGCATGCGCGATCCGGTCCGCGACCTGCGCGAACACCGGTTCTTCGGCGAGCCGGTACACGTGGCGGATCGCGTCGAGCTCGCGGTCGAGCGACGACGCGAGCGTGCCGCTGCTGCGATCGCTGTCGCCTTCGCCGGCGATCGTTTGCGTGGCGGCGGCGCGGCGGTACTCGTCGAGGCGGTCGGTGATCATCCACGGGCGATCGCCGTCGCCACGCAGTTCGCGTTTCAGGTCGTCGAGATTCCGGTAACCGACGCTGCGCAGGAACCGCCCGACCGAAATGCCGCTGGTGCCGGTCTGCTGCGCGATCTGGTCGGCGGTTTCGAGGCCGAGCCGATCGAGGTTCGCGAGCATGTAGCTCGCGATACGCTTCGCGGTCGGCGTCAGATCGGCAAAGCGGGATTCGACGGTATGGGCGAATGCACAGGTCATCGGGCTGTTAGATCGTTGTCATTGGATGATTCTTTGACATCTATCTAACAAAGCCAAAATCATTGGCGCCAGCGAATAAAAACTATCGTTTGCCAGAGGATGATAGGGGCGGACGTGCGCGTCCGACGAGAGGATCGCGATGGGCAACGGAGAAATTGTTCCTGTCACGCATAATTCGCGTTCATGCTGACAGGGATAATTTGCCGGGGCGCTTCGCCGCGCGGCGCCTCGACGACATGCCGCGCGCTCGAAGCCGGGCACGCGAGCGTTCGACGTTGCCCATCGACTACTGCTGCATGTCCGACGTCTCGCGCAGCCGCCAGATCGCATTGCACTGCTGGCCGCCGAGGCTCGTCGAGCGCAGCGTGATGACGGTGCCGGCCGCGATCTGATACCAGAAATGCGTCATCAGTTCGGTGCCCTTGCGTTGCGCCTGTCCATCGATCAGCACCTCGCATCGCAGCGGCGACGGCGTGCCGGACGGATGCGTGATGTACACGTTCAGTCGCGCGATGTCGCGGGTCGCGGTCAACACGATCTCGTGGTTCGCGCTGCCGACGAGCATCGTGCCGCCCGGTTCGTCGATCGCCTGCAGGTACGCGCCCGCGCTGCGCTCGACCGCGGCGGAAGTGACGGTCAGCCCGGCCGAACGCACGAATCCGGTCGCGGCGATGCTGGCGGCAGCCGTGTCGGATGGCGACGGCGTGCCGTCCGACAGCGCGAACGGCACGCCGTCGCGCAATGCGGCGTCGACGTGGTTCGCGTAGTAGCGCCAGCGGTCGAGGAAGCGAATGTCGCCGGTCATGTGCAGCGCGCGGATCGGTTCGCCCTGATAGCGCAGTGTCGTGGTGCCGTTGCGCGCGTCGAACGATTCGTGAATGCCGTTCTTGCTGACGAAGTTCTGGACCGGGTCGAGCAACGCGGTTTCGCCGCGTGCGCCCCACAGGTGCAGGAACGTCGTGTCGATCCCGAAGCATTCCTGGAAGTCGGTGCCGATGCGGGCGACGCAGTCGCGCAGGTGCGCCGCGAAGCGCGCCCACGCGGTGGCCGTGCCGGCGACGAGTCCGGCCTGCAGCGCACCGCCGTGACGCGTCTGCACCTCGTCGACGACGAGGCGCCAATGCGCGTCGCGCCGCTCACCGATCAGCGGCGTGACCACGAACGTGCAGAACAGCGGGTCGGGGCACGCATACAGGCGATCGTCGGCGATCCGGGAGAACAGGTCGAAGGAGGGCGCGCAGAACCAGATGTCCGCGTCGTACAGCGCGAGTTTCGTGATGTGCGGATTGCGCGCGCAATAGCCGGCGGCCTCGATGAAGCGGCCGACCGGGAGCGCATGCGCGCTCGACGCTTCGATCACGTCGACCGACTGGCTTTCCAGGATGCGCCGCTTGTGCTCGGACAGCCCGTAGCCGATGACGGCCACCTGTCCGTCGTAACCCGTGTGCCGCAGCGACAGCAGGAACGGCACGAGCATCTCGTACCACGCGCGGTTGTTGTCGTTGATCGCCACGCAGACCGCGTGCCCGTTCGAATGCATGGTGCCTCCCGTCGCGCGTGCGCGGCTCAATAGCCGACGTGACGCTCGCAGACGACCGCGCCGCAGCCGCGGCTGTCGTGATACGTGATGTGAAACTGCTTGTTGTCCCACAGCCATTGGAATACGGCCTGGTAGACGCCCGACGTGTTCATGTCGTGCAGCACGATCTTCTTGCGCGCGAGCGGGCCGAACCGGTTCAGTTCGGCGAGCGTCTGCTCGTACGTGTGCGTGGTGTCGATGAACAGCAGGTCGGATGCAAGCGGCTCCATCGCGAGATCGTCGGCGATCCTGAATTCGAAGTCGATCGCCAGTTCATTCGCCGCGTGCTTCAGCTCATCCTGGATGTGGAAATACTGATCGGTGATGTCGACCGACACCAGCCGCTTCGGCTGCGCGAGCATGAAGGCCGTCGTGGTCAGGCCGGTGAATACGCCCAGCTCGACGACGCTGTCGCATCCTTCCGCAGTGCGGGTGTAGAAGTCGAAGCGCGACGGGCTGTCGCCGAGCCAGCCGATCGGTTCGATCTTGTACTGGAGAAATTCCAGGCGCAGTTCTTGTAATGAGCGCATTGCGTGGTCCCCGAGCGAAGCATATTGGATGATGGATGCACCCGCGCGCCGGCGTCGCCGGCCGCGCGGGCAGCCGGCCTTATTTTGCCAGCGTCCGGTACGACACGAGGTCGTTGATCGGCCCGATCTCCGGCCCGGTCGTGCCGGGGCGCGTCGCGACCTGCACGACCTTCTCGAACATGATGACGAACGGCGAGTTCGCGAGCACGGCCTTCTGCAGCGCCTCGTAACGCTGCGCGCGCTTCGCGGGCGACGGCTCGACGAGCGCGGCCTCGGTGTCCTTCGTCAGTTGCGGGATGTCCCAGCTGTTGCGCCATGCGAGCATCTTCGTCTTCGACTGGTCGGAATTGTCAGGATTCCAGGCGAAGCCGCGCGCGTTGCTGTTCGGGTCCATGTAGTCCGGCGACCATTCGCCGATGAAGATGTCGTGCTGGCGCGCGCGATACTTGCCGATCGCCTGCTTCGCATCGCCCGGAATCAGCTTCACGCGGATGCCGCCCTGCGCGAAGTTCGCCTGGAGTGCCTGTGCGATCTCGAGGTACGGATAATCGTTCGGCATGTCCATCGTCACGTCGAATCCGTTCGGCAAGCCGGCCTTCGCGAGCAGCGCCTTCGCCTTCGCGACGTTGAGCTTGTACGGGTTCGAATTCAGCGTGCCGAGGAAGCCTTCGGGCAGGAAGGTCTCGTGCACTTTGTATGTCGTGCTGACGATGTTGCGCTGGATGCCGTCGTAGTCGACCAGCCACTTCATCGCCTGTTGCACGTCGGGTTTCGCGAGATTCGGGTTCTTCGTATTCAGGCTCAGGTACAGCAGCGCGGACACCGGCCACGACGCGACCTTGATCTTGCCGGCCTTGGTCAGCGAGGCGAGGCTGTCGGGGCTCAGGTTGCGCGCGGCGTCGACGTCGCCGTTTTCCAGCAGCAACCGCTGCGCGGATGCCTCGGGCACGTGGCGCAGTACGACGCGTTTCATCGGGTACGGCGCGCGGTACTTGTCGAAACGCTGCAGCACGATGCTTTCGTTCGGCGTCCACTTGACGAGCTGGTACGGGCCCGAGCCAGCGTCGTTGGTCTTCAGCCAGGCGCTGCCGAAATCGCTGCCCTGCTGGTGCGACATCAGCAGCTTCTTGTCGAGCACCGACGCCGGACACGCGCTCAGCACGTTGAGCACGAAGCTCGGCGCGTACTTGTGGTCGGTTTCGAGCACGAAGGTCTGCGGGTCGACCGCGCGCACCTTCTGCATCACGTTCGCCTTCGTGAGGCCGAGATCGGCGAGCACGCCGGCCGGGCCCTTGTCGAGCAGGATGGTGCGCTGCAGCGACCACGCGACGTCGTCGGCGGTGACCGGGTTGCCGGAGTGGAACGTGAGACCGGGGCGCAGCTTGAACGTGTAAGTGACGCCGTCGGCGCCGACCGACCAGGATTGCGCGATCTGCCCGTCGAAGCGCGTCGGGTCCTTCAGGTCGACCCGCACGAGCCGTTCGTAGGTGTTCGCGACGTACTCGGACGGCACGAGCTCGTAGATTTCGCTCGGATCGAGGGTCGTGAATTCGCCGAGCTGGGTGGCGACGACGAAGATGCCGGGCGGCGTCGCGGCCTGCGCCGGCAGCGCCGGAACAAGCGCGACGAGCGCGGCGCTGACGAACAGCCGGGACAGCAGGTGCTTCATGCGGGCTCCGTTGAAAGGGAATCGTGGTGCGATTCTCTCATCGACGGCGGCCCGGATGAAAAAATTCGACGGACGCGCATGACGGCGCCCGGGTGACGTGGCTTGCGGGCCGGGCGGAGCGCCCGGCGCCGGTGGCGGTCAGATCACGCAGCGCGCGATCGCGAAGCGCATCGCTTCCTCGGCCGGCTCGCTGCCCGAGCCGCGCACGACTTTGACGACGGACCCGTTGCCCGACGGCGTGAGCGTGACGAAATACGAGCGCGACCCGACGGTGATGTCGGTCACGCCGTTGTGCTGCGACTGCGCGGTGCCGGACAGGCGGCTGTCGAGGCAGTTGGCGATCGCGTGGGCCGGGCGCGCGGACGACACGTAGATCATCGGTGCCGAGCCGGACGCGGCCGAATCGGACGAGGGCGCCGAGCCGCAGGCGGCGAGCAGGGCGGCGGGAAGGAGCAGCAGGAATCGTTTCATGATCGGGATCGTCGTGTGTCTCGTGTCGAGGCTGGGGCGCGGGGTACGCGAAACGCGGAGCTTCGCGACGAAACCGCCGGAATCGTGCCGTTGTCGACGGTCGATGCGGGTGGCGGCTGACGTCGAAGTATACCCGCGGCACTTGACGCGAACGGCCTGCTGAAACGATTCGATACAACAACAAGCACCCGCTGCCGCACGGCGGCAGCGGGCGTTTCAAGCGATGGCGAATCGACGCTTGCCGGCGTTACTGGCCGATCTTGTGGCTGACCGCGTTTTCCTGCTGGTTCAGCACGTGCTTTTCGCTCTGCGTAATGTGACCGCGATCCTGCGCGGCCATGTCCCGCTCTTCCTGGCGGATTTTTCGGTCGTCACGGTGCAGGCGCGCGGCCTGGGCGTGCGACATCTCGCCTTCCTTCACTTCGTGACGGATCCGGCGATTCTGGTTGGCGAGGCGCTGGTTGACCTCCTCGCGGCGCGGATGCGCTTGCTGCCACGGCGTTTCGGCGAACGCGGTGCCGGTCAGTACCGACATCAGGGTGGCGGCGATCGTGAGATGGCGGGTAAGGGCTCGCATGACGTTTTCTCCTGTCGTTGCGCGTCACGAAACGTGCGCGCTTGTGGAAAAAACGCTGTGCGCCCCCCGGCTGTTGACGTTTCCGGCTGTATCGATTGCAAGTCTTCATTACAGCGGCCAGGCCGGCCGGCCGAGCATGCGTCGCGCGTCGGCAGCGTCGGCCCGTCAGGTGAGCCGATACGCGGGGCTCGGCGTCACTTCGGCCGGCAGCGGTTCGCGGTTCAGTTCGAGCAGCGTGCGCTCGATCGTTCGCGTCATTGCATCGAGCGCGAGCTGGTTCGGTCCGTCGCCGAACGGCTCGGCGATCGCATGCGCGATCGCGTCGAGCGCGATCAGCGTATAGGCGACGAACACGGTGACGAACGGTGTCGCCGCGCCGATCGAATCGACGAGACCGAACGGCAGCAGCACGCAGTACGCGTAGATGGTCCGGTGCAGCAGCACGTCGTACGAGAACGGGATCGGCGTCGAGGCGATGCGCTCGCAGCCGCTCACCATCGACACGAGATCGTCGAGGCGCACGTCGAGCATCCACAGCCGGGTATCGGCGAGATGGCCCGCGTCGGCGCGCGCGGCGAATGCTTCGCGCAGTTCATGGACGATCGCGATCGGTGCAAACCGGGCGGCGACGATGCGCGTAAAGGTGGCGCCGTCGAGCAGCGTGCGCAGGTCCGCCGCGGGATCGGTGCCGCGCAGCTGATGCTTCAACGCATGGACGAACGCGACGACCTTGCGCACGAACGCCTGCCGCGCAGCGTCGTCGCCGTCGATCGCGCCGTAGCAGAGCGCCTGCGACACCAGCGTGCGCGTGGCGGTCAGCACGCCGCCCCACAGCTGCCGTCCCTCGCGATAGCGTTCGTAGCTCGCGTTGTTGCGAAACCCCGCGAAGATCGCGAGCGTGAGGCCGATCAGCGTGAACGGCGTCGGATTCAGCGGCACCTTCTCGCCGAGCAGGCGGCCGCCGCCCCATACCGCGACCAAGCTGATCGCGAGCGTCAGCGCGAGCTGCGGCAGGATGGTCGGCAGTACCGATCCGTTCCAGACGAGCAGCATCCGAAACCAGTGCTCGCGCGGCCGAACGATCATCGCGGCGCTCCGTCAGGCAGCGGCCGACGCCGGCGCGGCCGCGCGATGCAGCAGCACGGGCACCGACTTCGACGTCGGCGTGTTGCACACGTCGCCGACGCTGTCGAGCGGCACCAGCGGGTTCGTTTCCGGGTAGTACGCACCGATGCAGCCGCGCGGGATGTCGTATTCGACGAGCAGGAAACCGTCCGCGCGCCGCTCGATGCCGTCGTGCCACACGGTTTCCATGTCGACCCATTCGCCGGCCTTCAGGCCGAGCATCGCGAGGTCGTCGCGATTGACGAACACCACGCGGCGCTGGCCGAATACGCCGCGATAGCGGTCGTCGAGCCCGTAGACGGTCGTGTTGTACTGGTCGTGCGAACGCGTCGTCATCAGCGTCATCAGGCGCTCGCCGTGTAGCGCGCGGGCGCGCTGGATCGGCGTGTCGGTCGGCAGCGCATGCGCGATGAAGTTCGCCTTGCCCGTCGGCGTCAGCCATTCGCGGTCGCGCGACGCGACGCGCAGGTGGAAGCCGCCCGGCCGCGCGATGCGCGCGTTGTAGTCGTAGAAGCCGTCGACGGTCGCCTCGATCGCGTCGCGGATCTTCGCGTAGTCGTCCTTGTACGCGAGCCAGTCGATCTTGCCGCTGCCGAACAGCGCATGGCCGATGTGCGCGACGATCGCGGGCTCCGACATCAGGTTCGGCGACGCCGGCTTGTTCATCCCGTACGACACGTGGACCATGCTCATCGAATCCTCGACCGTCACGCCCTGCGCGACGTTGTCCTGCAGGTCGATCTCGGTACGGCCGAGCGTCGGCAGGATCAGCGCGTCGCGGCCGTGAATCAGGTGGCTGCGGTTCAGCTTCGTCGTGATGTGGACGGAGAGATCGCAGCGGCGCATGCCTTCCCACGTGCGTGGCGTGTCGGGCGTCGCCATCGCGAAGTTGCCGCCGAGGCCGATCAGCACCTTCACGTGGCCTTCGAGCATGCCTTCGATGGTTTCGACGACGTCGTAGCCGTGGTGGCGCGGCGGCTCGAAGTCGAACACGTGGCCGAGCCGGTCGAGGAACGCCTGCGACGGTTTCTCCTCGATGCCGACCGTGCGGTTGCCCTGCACGTTCGAGTGACCGCGCACCGGGCACAGGCCCGCACCGGGGCGGCCGATGTTGCCGCGCATCAGCATCAGGTTCGTCAGCATCTGCACGGTCGCGACCGAATGCTTGTGCTGGGTGATGCCCATGCCCCATGTCGCGATCACGCGCTCGCTGCGTGCATAGCGTTGCGCGAGGCCGTCGATCTGCTCGTACGGTACGCCGCTTTCGGCCGTCAGCGCGGACCAGCTTTCGTTGCGCAGATCTTCGGCGAACGCATCGAAGCCGGCCGTGTGCTCGCCGATGAACGCCGTGTCGAGCACGCGCGGTGCACCGGCGGCGCGCGCGGCGTCGTCGAGTTCGAGCACGCGCTTCGCCATCCCCTTGATCAGCGCGAAATCGCCGCCGATCGTCGGCTGGATGAACGTCGACGCAATCTTCGTGCCTGACATCGTCAGCATCTCGAGCGGGCTTTGCGGATCGGCGAAACGCTCGAGTCCGCGTTCCTTCAACGGGTTGATCGACACGATCGTCGCGCCGCGCTTCGCGCATTCGCGCAGCTCGCCCATCATCCGCGGGTGGTTGGTTGCCGGATTCTGGCCGAATATGAGCAGCATATCCGCGTGCTCGAAATCGTCGAGCGTGACGGTGCCCTTGCCGACGCCGACCGACGCCGGCAGCCCGCGGCTCGTCGCCTCGTGGCACATGTTCGAGCAGTCGGGGAAGTTGTTGGTGCCGTACAGCCGCACCAGCAGCTGATACAGGAACGCCGCCTCGTTGCTCGCGCGGCCGGACGTGTAGAACGCCGCCTGGTTCGGGTCCGGCAGCGCGCGCAGGTGGCGTGCGATCAGCGCGAACGCGTCGTCCCACGCGATCGGCACGTAGCGGTCGGTCCGCGCGTCGTACACCATCGGGTCGGTCAGGCGGCCGTGCTGTTCGAGTTCGAAATCCGACTGTTCGAGCAGCTCGGCGACGGTGTGCGCGGCGAAGAATTCGGGCGTCACGCGCTTGCTCGTCGCTTCGGCGGCCACGGCCTTCACGCCGTTCTCGCAGAATTCGAACGTCGAGGCATGCTGGCGGTCGGGCCACGCGCAGCCCGGGCAGTCGAAGCCGTCCGGCTGGTTCTGGCGCAGCAGCGTGCGGTAGTTGCCGCCGGCGACCTTTTCCTTGATCAGGTTGATCGTGACGGCTTTCAGCGCGCCCCAGCCGGCGGCCGGGTGGGTGTACGGTTCGATGCGCGCGGCGGCGGATTTCTTTTTCATGATGCGTGTGTCGGGGTCGATGCACGGAGAGTACGCGCAGTGTTCCGGCCGCTGTGTGTACACCTTTCGTCTTCGAAAAAGAGTACAGTTGCGGCCAATCAGGCAGTGCGGACCGCAACTGTGTTGTTGAAGGGACGTTGAAAGGGAGGCGCGTGAAGCGTTACGAACAACTGGCCGACGATCTGCAGGCGCAGATCGAGCGCGGCGTGTACCGGCCCGGCGAGCGGATTCCGTCGGTACGCCAGGCGAGCCGGCAGCAGCAGCTCAGCGTCACGACCGTGCTGCGCGCGTATCTCGTGCTCGAGAGCCGCGGGCTGATCGAGAGCCGGCCGCAGTCGGGCTATTTCGTGCGGGCGCGGGCCACGGCGCCGGCGGAGGCCGAGCTGCACGTGTCGGCGCCGGCCGCCGAGCCGTCGGCGGTGGACGTGAGCCGGCTCGTGCTGTCGACGCTGCGCTCGATCGCGCGCGACGACGCGGTGCCGCTCGGTTCGCCATATCCCGATGCGTCGCAGTTCCCGGTGCAGCGTCTTGCGCGCTACGCACAGGCGATCGGCCGGCGCCGCACGCGCTGGGGCGTGATCGACGACCTGCCGCCAGGCAACCAGGAGCTGATCCGCCAGATCGCGCGGCGCTACGCGGAGCGCGGGATCCCGGTCGAGCCGGGCGAGATCGTGATGACGATCGGTGCGACGGAGGCGATCAACCTGTGCCTGCAGGCCGTCGCAAAGCCTGGCGACACGATCGCGGTGGAGTCCCCGACGTTCTACGCGATGCTGCACGCGATCGAGCGGATGGGCATGCGTGCGCTCGAGGTGGCGACCCATCCGGGCGACGGCATCGATCTGGACGCGCTCGAACGGATCCTCGCGCGCGAGCGCATCGCCGCGTGCATGGTGATGCCGAATTTCCACAATCCGCTCGGCTTCCAGATGCCCGATGCGCGCAAGCGCGCGCTCGTCGAGCTGCTCGCGAAGCATGACGTGCCCGCGATCGAGAGCGATGTCTATCACGAGCTGCATTACGGCGACACGACGCCGAGCGCGCTGAAGTCGTACGACCGCGACGGGCTCGTGCTGCATTGCGCGTCGTTCACGAAGAGCCTGTCGCCGCGCTACCGGATCGGCTGGGCGATGCCCGGCCGCTACCGCGACCAGGTCGAGAAGCTGAAATTCCTGAACACGCTCGCGACGCCCGCGATCGAGCAGCTCGCGATCGCCGAATACCTGAAGCACGACGGCTACGATTTTCATCTGCGGCGGATGCGCAAGCAGTATGCGCAGCAGGCGAGCCTGATGAGCGCGATGGTGCGGCGCTTCTTCCCGGAAGGCACGCGATTGTCGCAGCCGCAGGGCGGCTATGTGCTGTGGGTCGAGCTGCCGCCGCAGGTCGACGCGATGAAGCTGTATGCGCTCGCGCTCGCGCAGGGGATCACGATCGGGCCCGGCCACATGTTCTCGGCGACCGCCGATTACCGGCACTTCATCCGGCTCAACTACAGTTATCCGTGGTCGCGGCAGATCGAGGATGCGCTGAAGGTGGTGGGGCGGCTCGCGTCCGAGTGCGCGGGGCGGTGAGCGGCGCCACGCGCGCGAGATGCCGGCGGCGACCCGTTGCAGGCCGTCGCGGCAAGCACTATCGCGCGTGCAGCGCCGGCATGTCGGCTTGCGCCGCGCCGGCCATCCGGCGCATGTCGAAGCCCGACGGATGCTGGTACACGCGCAGCCCGAATTCCGGCAGCACCGCGATCAGGTGATCGAACAGGTCGGACTGGATCGCCTCGTAGTCGACCCAGGTCGTCGTGTCGGTGAAGCAGTACAGTTCGAGCGGAATGCCCTCGGCCGTCAGCGGCAACTGGCGCGCCATGCACGTCATGTCGCGGCGGATCCGCGGATGGCCCTTCAGGTAGTTCGCGACGTACGCGCGGAACGTGCCGAGATTCGTGAGCTGACGGCGGTTCGCCTGGCATTCGCCGGCGGCACCGAGCGTGCCGTTCCATTGCGCGATCGCGTCGACTTTGTCTTCCAGGTAGTCCTTCAGGAGCGTCAGGCGTTCGAGCCGTTCGATCTCGTCGTTGCCGAGAAAGCGCACGCTCGTCGCGTCGACGAACAGCGCGCGCTTGATGCGGCGCCCGCCGGCCTCGGTCATCCCGCGCCAGTTCTGGTAGCTTTCGGTGATCAGCTTCCAGGTCGGCACCGTGATGATCGTGTGATCGAAGTTCGCAACCTTGACCGTGTTCAACGTGATGTCGATCACGGTGCCGTCCGCGCCGGCCGACGGCATCGTGATCCAGTCGCCGATCCGCAGCATGTCGTTCGACGACAGCTGCACGCCGGCGACGAGGCCGAGCAGCGTGTCCTTGAAGATCAGCATCAGCACCGCCGACATCGCGCCGATGCCCGACAGCAGCAGACCGATCTGCTTGCCGGTCGCGTCGCCGATCACGACGAGCGCGGCCGTGATGAACATCACGAGCTTGACGAGCTGCATCGCGCCTTTCAGCGACAGGCGCGGCTGGTCGCGCCGGCTCGTGCGATGCGTGTGCTCGAGCGCGGACAGCGTCGCGCTGATCGTCATCGACACCAGGAACACGATCAGCGCGAACAGCACCTTGTCGGCGGTTTGAGCGGCCACGGCGGGGATGCCGGGCACTGCGCCGAGCCCGAGCTTGATCACGACGAACGGCACGATGCGGTTCAGCCACTTGAATGCGCCGAACTCGAACAGCGCGTCGTCGATGCGGGTGGCCGACATCCGCGCAAGACGCGCGACCACGCGGAACAGCAGGAAATGAGCGGTGGCCGTGATCGCGCCGGCGGCGGCGAGCAGGATGAGGATGCCGACGAGCGGCGCAAACCAGGATTCGTTCAGGGTCATAAGGGCAGACAGGGTCCTTCTCGTGCGTTGAATCTGCGCCGCGATGCGGCGCGCGCCCGCTGAAGGGCACATGAAAGGGACCGTGATTGTGCCATCGGGTTCCGCCCGGATGCCGCGAATGCATGACGTAGGGCTCCGGAACATTTTCACCGTTACGTCGCACTGCCTTGTTTTCATGCCGGGCAACACACTGCGCGCTTGCCATGCAATGCCCGCTCGGGGCACGTGTCGCGTAGCGGCAAGCGGGGTAGAAGGCTAGGCGGCCGCGCGCATGCGTGCGAAGCCGTTGCGCAGGTGGCGGCCCAGTTCCGCCGCAGCCGGCGTGGGCTCGCCGCGCGGCAGATGGAGGTTGATCGCGAAATTCGGTAGCGCGGGCAAGCCGCTGTCGGCGGGCAGGATGTCGAGATCGACCGGTACGGTGGACGCGAGCCAGACGGTCACCGCCAGATCGGAGCGCACGGTCGCGGCCGTTGCGTCGATGCTGCCGTTTTCGAACACCGTGCGCCATGCGCGGTCGCAGGCACGCAGTGCGTCGAGCACGGTCGGGCGGAACGCGCAGGTCCGGTCGACCATCGACACGGGCAGCGGTGTCTGCAGATGGGCGCTGCCACCTTTTGCGCCGACCCAGACCAGACGGTCGACGGCGACGCATTCGCCGCGCGACGGGCCGACCGGCGCCTCGATCAACGCGACATCGATCTCGCCCTGCCTGAGCGCCTTGCGCAGTTCGGGCGACGCCGCGCACACGAGCGACAGCGCGACTTGCGGATGCGCGTGCGCATAGCCTTTCAGGATCGGCGCGAGACAGCTGCCGACGAGATCCTGCGGCGCGCCGATGCGCACGGCGCCTTCCATCGCGCCGGCCGTCATGTCGGTCAGCAGCGCGTCGTGCGCGGCGAGCAGCCGGCGCGCCTGCGCGAGCAGACGCTCGCCGTCCGCGGTGAGCAGCAGGTTGCGATGCTCGCGCACGAACAGCGGGCCGGACAGCATTTCGAGCCGCGCGACCTGCTGGCTGACCGCGCCTTGCGTCAGATGCAGCGCGCGGCTCGCCGCCGTCATGCTGCCGTGATCGGCGACCGTGACGAAGGCGCGAAGCAGGGCGATGTCGAGGTTGCGTACCATAGGTCGCATTATGAATGCTAATGGAAGGCATAAAAAGCCTTCGCTTTCGTAATGCGTGGATCGCGGGTAAAACGGGGCTTCGACGACCATGACCGGGAGCCCGCGTGTCGCTTCAAGACTACTTGCCGCTGATGCTGTTCGTGATCGTGTCCACGGTGACGCCGGGTGGCGCGACAACGCTGGCGACAGCATCGGGCGCGCATTTCGGCTATCGGCGTTCGTTGCCGATGATGGCGGGCATCGCGGCCGGCCTGGCATCGATGGCCGCCGCCGCCGCGGCCGGGCTCGGCAGCGTGTTGCTGGCGCTGCCTGCGCTGCAACTCGGGATGAAGGTGCTCGGCTCGCTGTACCTGCTGTGGCTGGCCACGCGGATCGCGCGCGGCGGCAAGCCCGGCGTCGACGCGGCCGTGCATCGGCCGCAAGGGTTCGTCAGCGGCGTCTGGATGCTGTGGCACAACCCGAAGGGCTGGGCGATGACGCTCGGCGCGGCCGCGTCGTTCGCCGCGCTGGCGTCCGGCCCCGTGAGGCTCGGGATATTGATCGGGCTGGCATTCGGCGTGGCGGCGATGGCGTCGCTGTCGCTCTGGTGTTGTGCCGGGCTGCTGTTCGCGCGCGTGCTGCGCACGGAGCGGCAGTGGCGTTGCGTGAATGCCGGGTTGGGCATCCTGCTCGCGGCGTCGATCGTGCCGATGTGGTTGCAGTAGCGGCGCCACGCGCGGCGCGGCTCCGGCAATCAGCGCGAACCGGCCCGCGCGGCCCCCGCCGGCCGTCCGCCCGCGGCGCTCGACCATCGCGGCAGCCGCAGCGTCGTCACGAAGCTCGCCGCATGCAGTGCGCAAAGCAGGCCGAACGCCCACGCGTAGGCGGCCCCGTGCGTGCCGCCCGTCGACACGGATTCGGCCTGCAGCCGCCATGCGAGAAGCAGCGTGCAGATCGTCGTGAACGTCGGGCCGCCGAGGCGCTGGACGATATTGAGCGACGTCGTCGCCATCGGCAGGTTGCGCCGTTCGACCGACGCATACGCGGCGGAAATCGACGGTGCGCCGATCGCGCTCTGGCCCATCCCGCGCAGAAACAGCGCAGGCACCAGCACGTAGGGATCGTAGCCGGCCAGCGCGAGATATACGAACGGCAGCGTCGCGGCGAGCGCGAGCAGCGCGCCGGCGGCGGCCAGCCGGCGCACGCCGAACCGGCCGGTCAGCGCGCCCATCGACGGATAGGTGACGAGCATGCCGAGCCCGAGCGGCGCCAGCAGCCAGCCCATTTCGCCGGGGGAGCGGCCGCACGCTTCGATCAGGAACACCGGAATCAGCATCTGGCCCGCGTAGATCGCGCCGTTGGACAGGAACTGCGTGGCAGCGGCCGCGCCGAATACGCGCGAGCGAAACAGCGCGAGGTCGATCAGCGCATGCTCACCCTTGCGCCGCGCGACGCGCAGGAACGCGGCGAGCAGCAGCACCGAACCCGCGATCGCGGCGATGCCGGGCACCGCGTCGATGCGCTCGGCGCCATACAGGAACAGCACGAGCGCCGGCGACAGCAGCGCGAGGCCGACCCAGTCGAGTTCGCGCCGCTGCGTTTGCTCGCGGTCGCCGGGCAGGAACCACACGGCCAGCGCAAGCGCCAGTGCACCGACCGGCAGATTCACGAGAAACAGCCAGCGCCATGATGCGTGCTGCAGGATTGCACCGGCGACGACGGGCCCGAGGATCGGCGCGATCAGCACGGGCACCGCCGCATAACCGATCACGCGCGCCATCTGCTGGCCGGCCACGCGCGCGATCATCATCTGCGCCATCGGCGCGAGCAGCCCGCCGCTGACGCCCTGGAGCACGCGGAATGCGATCAGCGACGGCGCGGACCACGCGAGCCCGCACAGCGCGGACGTCAGCGTGAACGCGGCGAAACACCACAGGTACAGCGCCTTCGCGCCGATGCGGTCGACCAGCCAGCCGTTCAGCGGCAACACCAGCGTGAGGGCGAGCAGGTAGGCGCTCGTCACCCACTGGATCGTCGACAGGCTCGCGTGCAGGTCGGTCGCGAGGCTTGCCAGCGATACGTTGACGATCGTCGCGTCGAGTTGCGACAGCAGCGAGCCGAGCGTTGCGACCGCGCTGACTTTCCAGATCGATGGATCGAGCCGGCCGGCCGCGTGGCCCGGCACCCGCTGAGCGCGTTTGTCGCTCACGCGCCGCGCCGGTCGAGCAGCGCGAGGATTTCTTGCGTCGGGCCCGTCTCGCCTAGACGCGGGAACAGCCGTTCGACGCTGTTCGTGTGCGCGTCGGCGTTGAGGTCGGTCATCGCGTCGATCGCGAGCGTCACGTTGTAGCCGAGCTCGTGTGCCTGGCGGGCCGTCGATTCGACGCCGATGCTCGTCGCGATGCCGGCCAGCACGATCTGTGTGACGCCGGCCGCTTTCAGGTGCGCGTCGAGACCGGTGCCGGTAAACGCGCCCCAGGTCTTCTTCGTCACGATATGGTCGCTCGGCTGGCGGTTCAGTTCGGGCAGAAGATCGGTCCAGTCGGCGGGAAGGGCATCCACTCGCACCTGCTGCTGCGTGCGGCCCGGCGCGCTGCCGGCGACGTTGACGAGCACGACGGGCAGGCCGCGGCTACGGAAGGCGTCGAGCAGTTCGCGCGCACGCTCGATCACCGGTGCGACCGGGTGGGCGGTGGGCAGCGCAACGATGCCCTTCTGCAGGTCGATGACGACGAGCGCCGTTTGCGTGTCGAGACGGGTTGTGCTCATGGCTTGATGCTCCGTGAATTGGGCGAAGAAAAGCGTGCGCGCGGATGCCGCGCATCACGCAGGCGGGGTCATTGCTCGCCGATGCGCCGGATCAGCGGAATCGCGGCGGCGAGTGTGCTGATGTCTTCCGGGCCGAGCTTCTCGATCGCGGCACCGAGCCACTTGTGCTTCGCGGTGTCGCGCTTGCGACGTGCCGCGAGGCCGGCTGCGGTCAGCAGGAACAGGATCTGGCGGCCGTCGGTCGGATGAGGCTCGCGTTCGACGAGCCCGTCTTCTTCGAGGCTTGCGAGAATTGCCTTCATCGACTGCGGCTTCATCGCCTCGGCGCGGGCGAGATCGGCGGTGGTCATCGGGCCCTGTCGTTCGAGCCGCGCGAGCGCGCTCGTCTGCGACATGCCGAGCCCTTCGGATTCGATCTCGGAACGCAGCCGGCGGATCAACTGGCCGACCGCGAGGGTCAGTTCGGCGGCGACGGTATCGGCGGAAACGCCGGGTGTGCGTGGCGGTGTCATGCGGCGGATCATAGAACACGACAGTTTAACTTGCAAGTCAAACTGTCGAATTTGACATCGATGCGGCCGGAGTGGCGGGTGGTGGCGCGGCAACCCCCGGTGGGCGGGACGTCGGCGGCGGCCGGCGGCGCGTTACGCGCGGCGCGGCGACGGAATCGGCACGACGTCGTTGTACTTCGGCGACGCATCCTCGTGCAGCAGGTCGCCGAGATATTGCGCAAGTTCGTCCGCGGCGAGCGCGGACGGAATCTGCAGGTTGGCCGGCCGTCGCTTGCCTTCGGCGCCGAGATCGAACACGGCCCAGCGGCCGTTCGAACGCACGACGGCGAGCAGGCGTCCGAACGCGTTGAAACGGTATTCGTCCTGCATGCCATCGCTCCTTCGTGGATGAGCGCGCCGGCCGCGCGCGTCGTGTTTACTGGATCGAGCAGGCCAGCCAGCGATGGATCTTCAGTGCATCGCTCGACACGCCGGCGCGCGTCGGCGCGCCAAGCAGCACGACAGTTTCGCGGCGGCCCTTCACGTGCATGCGCATGACGACGCCGTGCCCCGATTCGTTGATGAAGCCGGTTTTCTGCATCCGGATCGGCAGTCGGCCGTAGCGGACGAGCGGATCGGAGTTCACGTACAGCAGATCGCCATCGCCGGCCTGCACGGTGGTCGACGTGTCCGTCGAGAAATAGCGGATAAGCGGATCCTGCGCGGCTGCGTCGACGAGCCGCGCGAGATCCTCGGCGGTCGACACGTTGTGCGGCGACAGGCCGGTCGGTTCGCGGAAATGCGTATGGCGCATCCCGAGCCGGCGCGCCTCGCGGTTCATCGCCTTCACGAACGCGGCGCGGCCACCCGGATAGTCGCGGCTCAGCGCGGCCGCCGCGCGATTTTCCGACGACATCAGCGCGATATGGAACATCTGGCGGCGCGACAGTTCGGCGCCGATCGGCAGCCGTGAACCGGTGAACTTGATCGTGTCGCGATCGCGCGAGGTGACGCGCAGTACGCCGTTCAGCGGCCGGTCCGCGTCGCGCGCGACGACGGCGGTCATCAGCTTCGAGATCGACGCGATCGGCCGCACCGTGCGTGCGTTGCGGGCCAGCAGCGGCGTGCCGGAGTCGACGTCGAGTACGTAGGCCGCGCGCGAGTGCAGCGAGCGTACCGCGCGCGGGCTGTAGCCGCAGCTCGCGAGCAGGCGCGGCTTCGCGGCGGGGCGTGGGTGGACCGCGTTCGTGCGTTTCGCGCGTCGGTGCGGTGCGGGCGCCGCGTGACGCTTGACCGCATGATGCTTCACGCGCGGGCGGCGATGCTTGACGGCCTTGTGCTTGCGGGTCGCGGGTTTCTTCTTGACGACTTTCGCATGCGCATGCGGCGAAGCGGTGCGATGCGGCTGCGCGGACGCGTTCGTCGCGAACGCGAGTGTCAGCAATGAGAGGGCGATGATCAGGGTGGTCCGGGCGCGAGGCAGGCGCGCGATGAGGCCGGTCAAGCGAAAGTCTCCTTTTCACGCGCGTTGCGGCGGCGCGAAATGCGTGGGCGGTCGGTGGCTGCGGAAAATTATAAGGTCGATCGCGTGGAGATGGCGATGGATGTGTGCGCATTGATGCGTGATGCGCACGGATTTCCGCTGTTTTTTTGCGGAGGGTCGAACGCGTGCGTTCGTCGGCGGGCGCCTGGCGTGTCGACTCAACGCGGCCAGTTCCGCCGCGATACGACCGCGAAGCTGATCGCGATCGAACCGCTGACGGCACGCGGCTGCGCGTCGTCCAGCGCATCGCCGAAGCGGAAGCGGCGGCCGCGGCCGTCGGCGCGTACGGTGCGACGCTCGGGCGCCGGCGCGTCGGGCTCGGTATCGCTTGCACCGGTGACGACCGTGTTGTGGGACACGTCGGTCAGGCACTCGGCCGCATGATCGAGAGGCATGATGGTGAATTCCGAAAGGGGCGTGCCCGTATTGAACGTCACGCCATTCGATCAGTAAAATGAATGTTTCGATCGATACGATTCCTTTGAAGAATGGAATTGAAACTGCTGCGCACTTTCCTGACGGTCACCGAGCTCAGCCATTTCAGCCGCGCGGCCGACACGTTGCACATGAGCCAGCCGGCGCTGAGCAAGCAGATCGGCGCGCTCGAGGCGAGCCTCGGCGGCAAGCTGTTCGAGCGCGGGCGGCATGGCGCGGAGCTGACGCCGTTCGGTGAACGCTTCCTGCCCGACGCGCAGGCGCTCGTGCGCGATGCCGACGAGATGCTCGCGCGCGCACGGGAGGCGACCAGCGGGCAACGCGGGCATTTGCGGCTCGGCATCTGCCTGTCCGTGCTGACGCTCGTGCCGAAACTTGTCGCGGAATTCCGGCGCCGCAATCCGGGCATCGCGGTCACGCTGAGCGACCTGTCGTCGTCCGAGCAAACGCGTCGGCTCCGCGCGGGCAAGCTCGACGCGGGGTTCCTGCGATTGCCGTCGGATGAGGGATTGTCGTCGTTCAAGGTGATCGACGAAGGGCTTGCGCTCGCGGTGCCGCCGCACCTCGGCTTCAAGCGCGTGCCGGCCGATCTCGACGTGCTCAACGAGATCGGCTTCATCGCGCTGCAGCGCGCACGCGGCCCCGGGCTCGCTGCGCAGATCGACCGGTGGTGCGTCGAGCGGCGCTTCGTGCCGCAGGTCACGCAGCAGGCAGAGGACGTTCAATCGGTGCTCACGTCGGTCGCGGCCGGGGTCGGCGTTGCGTTCATTCCGTCGCGTGCGCAGTACCTGCTGCGCGACGCGACCGTGTTGCCGCTCGCCGGCAGGGACGCGAAATGGCGCGTCGGGCTGGCGTGGCTGTCCGGCCGCGACGATCCCGTGACGACGCGTTTCGTGTCGTTCATGCGCGCCGCGATCAAGGGCGCGTGACCGGGCGTATAGTGTCCGCGATTGCATCCGTCCTGAATGCCGGTCCCGCGCCGGCTCGCGAACCCGAATCGATGACTTCAGAATCCGACGACGCCCCGCTCGATCCCGCACTCGTTGCGACGCTCGCGACGCTGCACGAAGCCGCGACCGATCCGTCCGGCAGAACGTGGTCGCTGCCGAAGATCGCGAAGCGCGCGCAATTGCCGATGAGCACGCTGCGTCGCGTGCTGACCCAACTCGACGCCGCCGGCCTGAGCGGGACGACGCTGAACGACGACGGCACCGGCAGCGCCGCATTGACCGAAGAGGGGCGCGCCGTGTGCGCGCAACTGTTCGGCGCGAACGACGGCCAATGAGAAAACGGGCCACCCGAAGGCGGCCCGTCGTGGTGCGGCCAGACATGCGGCGTCGGCCGCATCACCGCGGCATCACCACCGCGCCGTTACGCCACCCATGATGGAATGACGGTAGGTCTGGTCGTTCAGCCCGTGCCGGTAGCCGATGTCGAGATCGAACCAGCGCTTCGGCGAGTAGATCGCGCCGGCAATCACGAACGCAGGATTCGCGCCGGCCGTGCTTTCGGTGTTGCGCGACAGGCCGACGTCCGCCACGAACTGCAGCGTGTCGGTTGCCTTGTAGAGCGCCGCGGCCGACACGGCCCAGACCGAGCGCAGATCGCCCTGGCGGTTCGGCTGGTAGGCGAGACCCGCATTCGCGAGCAGCGATAAGCGCGCGACGTCGGCTTGCGCGAGCAGCGTCGCGCCAGTGCCGACGCGGCCCGTGCCGAGCCCGCGACCGTCGTTGCCGGTCGGCATCGTCACCTTCGGTTTCAGCGCAAGCGATAGCGGCCCGTGTTCGACGAAGCGCCATTTCATGCCGATCTCGACATCGCCGATGCCCGCGCCGTTGTCGTCGGTCCGCGTTTGCAGATGCGTGTAAGGCGCGTTCACGTAGAGATCGACGTGCTCGCCGAACCCGCGCGTGAGCGTCGCGTTCCACAACTGATGGCGGCCGTTCTCGTCCTGTTTCGAGGTTTCCTCACCGTTGAATTCGAACTGCCAGTTCGCATTGCCCTGCGTGCCCGTGTCGTCGCTGACGAGCGGATGCGCCGCGTAGGCATCCAGCGGCGCGAGGAGGGCGCTCGCGGCCGCGAGCGGAAGCATTCTTCTTTTCATCATGTCACCTGTAGTGCGTCGTGAGCGGCCGGCCCATGCGAGCCGGCACGCCGTCGCCCGGAGGAAATCAGAACCACTGCTTGTAGCGGCGCACATAGATCGTCTTGACGATCTGCGCGAGCAGGATGTAGCCGACCATCGTTGCGGCGAGCCACAGCCAGTAGGTGCCCGGCAGGTGCATGAAGCCGAGCGAATCCGCGAACGGTGAGAACGGCAGCCAGCAGCCGATCGCGATCGCGGTGAATGTCGACAGCAGCACAGGCAGCGCGGCCGTGCTCTGCAGGAACGGAATCTTCTGCGTGCGCAGCAGGTGCACGACGAGCGTCTGCGACACGAGGCTCTCGATGAACCAGCCCGAGTTCATCACGATCTGGCCGCCCGAGCCGCCTTGCAGGTGATACATCGCGCCCGCACCGAACACGGTCCACATCAGCACGTAGGTCGTGATGTCGAACACCGACGACGTCGGCCCGACCCACAGCATGAAGCGGCCGATGTTGCCGGCTTCCCATTTGCGCGGCTTCTTCAGGAACTCCGGATCCATCTTGTCCCACGGCAGCAGCATCTGCGACGTGTCGTAGATCAGGTTCAGCACGAGCAACTGCGTCGCGAGCATCGGCTCCCACGGCAGGAACGCGCTGGCGACGAGCACCGAGAATACGTTGCCGAAGTTCGAGCTGGCCGTCATGTTCAGGTACTTCAGGATGTTGCCGAACGTCTCGCGGCCCTTGATCACGCCTTCCTCGAGCACCATCAGGCTCTTTTCGAGCAAGATGATGTCGGCGGTTTCCTTCGCGATGTCGGCGCCGCTGTCGACCGAAATGCCGACGTCGGCGTCGCGCAGCGCGGGCGCGTCGTTGATGCCGTCGCCGAGGAAGCCGACCGTGTGGCCGTTCGCCTGCAGCGCCTTCACGATGCGCGCCTTCTGCAGCGGCGTGAGTTTCGCGAACACCGTCGTGCGTTCGACGACTTGCGCGAGCGTCGCGTCGTCGAGCGCCTCGATTTCGGTGCCGAGCACCGGCTTGCCCGGTTCGAGGCCGACCTGGCGGCACACTTTCATCGTGACGGTCGGGTTGTCGCCCGTCAGCACCTTCACCGACACGCCGTTATCGCGCAGCGCGGCGAGCGCCGGTGCGGCCGATTCCTTTGGCGGATCGAGGAAGGTCAGGAAACCGCGCACGACGAGGTCGCGCTCGTCGGCGGTGCGGTATTGTTCGCGTTCGTCGCCGCGCGGGATCGCGCGCGTCGCGAGCACCAGCACGCGGAAGCCGTCCTCGTTGTATGCGTTTGCCTGTTCGAGCAGTCGCTTGCGCGCGACGAAGTCGAGCGGACGCACGCCGTGCTCGTCCTGCACGTGGGTCGATACCGCGAGCATTTCCTCGACCGCGCCCTTGCAGATCAGCAGGTGCGCGCCGTGCGTGTCCTCGACGACGACCGACAGGCGGCGGCGCACGAAGTCGAACGGCAGCTCGTCGATCTTCCCGTAGCCCTGCGGCTTCACGCGCTCGCCGATCTCGTCGGCGCGCGCGACCACCGCGATGTCGATCAGGTTCTTCTGGCCGCTCTGATGGAAGCTGTTCAGCCAGCCGAGCCGAAGGATGTCCTCGTTCCGGTGGCCGGACAGGTCGAGATGGTGTTCGAGGATGATCTTGTCCTGCGTGAGCGTGCCGGTCTTGTCGGTGCACAGCACGTCCATCGCGCCGAAGTTCTGCACGGAGTTCAGCCGCTTCACGACGACCTTGCGGCGCGCCATCGCGATCGCGCCGCGCGCGAGGTTCGCGCTGACGATCATCGGCAGCATCTCGGGCGTGAGGCCGACGGCCACCGCAAGCGCGAACGTGAGCGCGCTCAGCCAGTCGCCCTTGGTCAGGCCGTTGATCATGAACACGATCGGCACCATCACGAACATGAACCTGATCAGCAGCCAGCTCACGCTCGCGACGCCGCGGTCAAAGCTCGTCTCGATGCGCTTGTGGCTCACCACGTTGCGCGCGAGCGATCCGAAATACGTGTCCTCGCCGGTCGCGACGACCACGGCCGTCGCGGTGCCGCTGACCACGTTGGTGCCCATGAAGCACACGTTCTCGAGATCGAGCAGCGACGTCGACGCGTCGTTCGCCGCGCCCGGCGTGCCCGCCATGCCCGCGTGGGCCGACTTGCCGGCAACCGCGCCGAGCGTGTCGTACTTCTCGACCGGCAGCGCTTCGCCGGTCAGCACCGCCTGGCTGATGAACAGGTCGCGGGACGTGAGCAGACGCACGTCGGCGGGAATCATGTCGCCGGCCGACAGGTGCACGATGTCGCCGACCACCACTTCGCGCATCGGCACCTCGCGTCGCGCCGGCTCGGACGTGTCGGTCACCGCGCGCTGCACGGTCGCCGTCGTGCGAACCATCGCCTTGAGCTTTTCGGCCGCGCGCAGCGACCGGAATTCCTGCACGAAGCGCAGCAGCGCGCTGATCGTGACCATCGCCAGCAGGATCGTCATGCCGACGTAGTCGCGATCGTCAGGTGCCGCGAAATAGACGTCGGTGAAGAAGCTGATCGCGGCCAGCACCAGCAGCACGTAGACGAACGGATTGTGGAACGCATGCAGCAGCTGGCGCGTCCAGTGCGGCGGCTTGTCGTGCGCGATTTCGTTCGGGCCGTCGTGCTGCAGGCGGTCGGCGGCCTGCGCGTAGGTGAGGCCGCGCATGCTGGTATGCAGCGACTTGAAGGTTTCTTCGAGCGGGCGAGCCGCTTCCTGCGCGGCGCGCATGACGCGCGGTTCGTTCTGCTGACCGGGGCCAGCGTTGATGAAGCCGCGCTGTTTCTTTTGCGAGGTGTTTCGTTGTGTCATGAGTCGCTCCTTGCGCACGCGGCGGCGGACGGGAAGCGACCGTGACGTTATCGACGCACGAACGCTTCCCGCCGCGTCGCGCCGGGCGCGATCGGCTGTGGATCGGTGAAGGGAGGAAGGCTCGCCGGCGCGCGGAGTGCGGTCCTCAGGACGAAGCGCGGCGTCGCACCGGCGAGCGGTAATCGACTACTGTCGTCTGAGTTCATCTGCACTCCTGTCGGTTGCGGGTGGGCGGCACGGGCGATCGGCAGCCGCGCACGCTCGAGGGCGCGCGGCCGGACGGCACGCGAACGGAACACGCACGCGGCGTGCGCTGCGTGCGGCGCGAACGTATGCGCGCGGCAACGCACGGTTGCGCAGCGCGGACATTCGGCGATATCGAAAAAATCGGCGGGGGATTCTGGCCGGTCAGGCCGGAAGGGCGCCGCATCCTGCTTCCCGGGATGCGGCAGAAGACGAGGCTCTGCGCGGTTTCCTCAGGCAGCAGTCAAGTCGGTCGAGGACCAACTACAACTCGCATCGGTGTTCACAGAACACTCCATGTAATCAGACGGGGGCGATGGTAATGGGTCGTCGTGCGAAGCGTCAACCCTTTTTCCGCCCTTTTTTCAGGCAATTCCTGGGATACGTCGGCACAACGGCACCGGCTCCGCGGACGAAAAAATGCGCGCACGCCAGGCAGGCATGCGCGCGCTTGCGTCGAGGCGACGTACCGGTTACTGCGTGGCCGCGGTGACGGCAGCGCCTGCATCGGCGATACCGGAACCGGCCGGCAGCGCGGTGCACGACGTGCTGGCCGGCAGCATCGCCGCACGCGCGCCGCCTTGCAGCTTCTGCTGGATCTGAGCGGGTGTGAGGTTGCCGTTCACCGACAGCATCAGCCCGACGATGCCCGTCACCTGCGGTGTCGCGAGGCTCGTGCCGCTCGCGGTGCCATACGTGTCCGTGCCCGGTGTCGTCGTACCGCTGTTGGCCGTCGACAGGATGTTGACACCCGGCGCGCTCAGCGCGACGTCGGAGCCGAAGTTGCTGAACGATGCGCGGCGCCCGGTCGCGTCGGTCGCGCCGACGCTGATCACGCCGCGGCAGTTCGCCGGCTGGTCGAGTGCGGTCGCCAGGCCATCGTTGCCGGCGGCGACGACGACGGTCACGCCCTTCGCGTTCACATCGTCGATCGCCTGCTGGAACGTCGCGCTGCACGCGCCGACGCCGCCCAGGCTCAGGTTGATGATCTTCGCGGGATTCGGGTTCGTCGGCACGCCGGCGACCGGGATCCCGGCTGCCCAGCGCATCGCGTCCGCGATGTCGCTCGTCGTGCCGCCGCACTTGCCGAGCACGCGCACCGGCAGGATCCGGCCGAGCCACGACACGCCGGCGACGCCGATGCCGTTGTTGGCGGCGGCGCCGATCACGCCCATCACGCGCGTGCCGTGCCAGCTGCTGGTGCTCGGTTCGCTCGCGCAGTGATAGTACGGGCCGCTGGTGTCGTCCAGTTCCTGCTGCGTGACCCAGTCGCCCGGATCGGATGCATCGGTGCCGCGCGTCTGACCGTTGTTGCTGGTGTTGGCATTCGAGATGAAGCTGTAGCCGGGCAGCAGGTTGCCGACGAGGTCGGGGTGCGGCCGGTAGCCGGTGTCGAGCACCGCCGTGACGACGGTCGGCGCACCCTTGGTTCGCGTCCATGCGGGCGGCGCGTTGATGCCGACGCTGGCGTCGGACAGATACCACTGCTGGCCATATGCGGGGTCGCTCGGCGTGTCGCGGATTCGCATCGGGTGATCGGGTTCCGCGTAGTCGACGTCGCCGTCAGCCGCGAATGCCTGCGCGAGCGCCGCCGCGTCGCCGGACGCGATGCGCTGGCCGATCGACAGCACGGCTGCGCCGTCCGACAAGGTTCGCTCCACCTGCACGTTCAGCGGTGCCTGCGACGTCGTCACGGCGGCATACGTCCGTGCGGCGCCGGTCGTCGTCGGCGCTGTCCAGCGCGTCATCGAGCGCTGGATGACCGCGTCGAGCCGCGTGCCGGTGTCGAGGGCCGCCATCGCGCGCGCGGCTGTCGGCGTCTTCAGCCTGACGATCAGGTGATCGACCGGCGGCTCGGTCGGCGCGGTCGGCTGGGCAGCCATCTGCACGGCGGCCTGCTGCGTCGCGCATGTATTGCTGCCGTTGGTCGCGGGCGGGGTCGTCGGGGAAGGCGACGGCGAGGGGGCCGGCGCTGCATTGGAAGGCGACGGACTGCCGCCGTCGCCGCCACCGCCCCCGCAGCCGGCGATCGGAAGCAGGGCCGCGGCAGACAGCATGCCGGCGAGCATGCGCGCATGAGCGGAGCGGGCCAGCGCGAAATTGAATCGTTTGGCTCTCATGGTGAAACTCGATCCTCGTAGATAACCGTCGTGCTGGCGGTTGTGCCTGGCCGGCGTAAACCGGACCTGTTTTTTATCGGGCGTGCACGGGACTGCTGCGACGCGCCATGCATTGGGTAACGGCTGATGAGGCGGTTTCTTGAATATGTTTTCGGGTGAAAAAGTGCGAAACGCAAACGATTGCCTTGCTGTATCGCAGCATGAACGCGCGTTTGGAACGGATGATCTGTTCACGCGGTGCAAGATCGCAGGCGGTTGATGGGGCGAAACGTGCGGCGCTGGCGCTTTTGCGCGCCACGGAAACGATTGTTCGCGGCGTGGCCTCGACGATGGTGTTTGGCGCTTTCCCCGATGAGGTGCGAATTTTGTCAGGCGTACGATCGCGATTCGATCAACGTTTCGTCAGGAGAAAAGCATGGATCGCCGCTTCCGTTGGCTGGCCGTCGCGCTGACCTGCGCGCTGGCGGGCACCGCGCATGCGCAGGCGCTCACCGGCACGCTGAAGAAGATCAAGGACACGGGCATCGTGTCGCTGGGTATCCGCGAATCGTCGGTACCGTTCTCGTATTCGGACAACCAGCAGAAGAACATCGGTTACTCGCGCGACATCGCGGCGCGCATCATCGATGCGCTCAAGGCCGAGCTGAAGACGCCGAATCTGACGGTGAAGGAAATCCCGATTACGTCGCAGAACCGGATTCCGCTGCTGCAGAACGGCACGATCGACTTCGAGTGCGGGTCGACGACCAACACGCTGGAGCGGCAGAAGCAGGCCGCGTTCTCGAACAGTATTTTCCTGTACGGGATCCGCTTCAGCACGCGCAAGGATTCGGGTGTGAAGGACTTCACGGACCTGGCCGGCAAGACGGTCGCGACGACGGCCGGCACGTCCGACGAGCGCCTGCTGCGCAAGCTCAACGAGGAGAAGGGGATGAACATGACGATCATCAGCGCGAAGGACCACGCTGAAGCGTTCATGAACGTCACGACGGGGCGCGCGGTCGCGTTCGTGATGGACGAGCCCCTGCTGTATGGCGAGATCGCAAAGGACCGCAATCCGGGTGCGTACACGGTGACGGGCACGCCGCTGGTTCACGAAAACTACGCGTGCATGATGCGCAAGGACGATCCGGCGTTCAAGCGCGTGGTCGATGGCGTGATCGCGAAGATGCAGACCTCCGGCGCGGCCGAGAAGCTCTATGACCAGTGGTTCATGCAGCCGATTCCGCCGAAGGGCGTGAGCCTCAATTATCCGCTGTCGCCGGAGATGAAGCAGCTGTTCAGGAATCCGACGGATCAGGCGCAATACTGATCGAAGCGTCGTCGTGGTATTGCATCGCACATGAAAAGCCGCCGGCAGATGCCGGCGGTTTCCGTTTCTGGTGCGCTCGCTGGCGCGGCGAAAGTGTGCGTCAGACCTGATTTCCGGCCCGGGCGCTGCCGGCCTGTCAGGCGGAGACTGTGCCGAAATCGGCATTCAACCGTGCCCGCGCCATGGGATTCCTGTCGCGCTGCGCAACAACAGGCACAATACGCACTTCGCCGCGCACCGTTGTTCGTTGTTCGAACAGCACGGCGCGTGTCGCCGCCGTCCGAATCTTTCCCGGTTGTCATGAACGCCTCGCTCACACCCGCGCGCGAATCGAACTCGCCGCGCTTCCTGTTGTTCCTGATCTGCCTGTTCGCCTCCGCCGGCCAGCTCGCGATCGACATCTACGTGCCCGCGCTGCCCGACATGGCGCGCTCGTTCGCGACCACGCCGCAGGCGATCCAGTCGAGCGTCTCCGGCTACATGGCCGCCTACGCGCTCGGCCAGCTGATCTTCGGCCCGGTCGCCGATGCGTACGGGCGCAAGCGCGTGCTTGCGTTCGGGCTCGTCATCTACACGATCGGCTGCCTGCTGTCGCTCGGCGCGCCGAACCTGGAGACATTCGTGCTGGCGCGCTGCCTGCAGGGCTTCGGGATCGCGACCACGAACCTGCTCGCGAAGGCGATCATCACCGACTCGTTCTCGGGCCAGGCGCTGATGCATGCGTTTACGTACATGTCGATCGCGTGGGGGCTCGCGCCGATCATCGCGCCGGTGATCGGCGCGCACCTTCAGGAATGGTTCGGCTGGCGCGCGTGCCTCGTGTTCCTGCTGGTGTACTCGCTGGTGATGTGGGCGCTGCTGTGGCGCTATCGCGAAACCTTGCCGAAACCGGTCCATCTCGAGCCACGCACGCTGATGGCGAACGCGGGCAAGGTGCTCGCGAGCCCGGTGTTCCAGAGCTGCTTCCTCGCGCAGGGGCTGTGCTACAGCATCCTGCTGGTGTTCAACATCGTCGGGCCGTTCATGGTGCAGACCACGCTGCACAAACCGCCGACCTTCTTCGGCTATCTCGCGCTCGGGATCGGACTGATGTATTTCCTCGGCGGGCTGTCGAACCGGATTCACGGGCGCGGGCTGCCGAGTGCCGAGCAGCGGCTGCGCATCGGTGCACGCGTGATGGCGGTCGCGGCGGTCGCGATGCTCGTGCTGGCGCTGACCGTCGGCCTGCGCGTGTGGACGCTCGCGACGCCGGTGCTCGTGATGGGCTTTTGCGCGGGCGCGATGTATCCGACGCTGATGGCCAAGGGCAATTCGCTGTTTCCGCATATCGCGGGGCTGACGAGTGCGATCCTCGGGTGCGCGCTGCTGCTCGTGTCGTCCGCGATGATGGGCCTCGCCGGCTTCGTGTCGGTGCAGGTGCTGACGCCGCTCGCTGTGTTCTTCGTCGCGCTGTCGTTTATCGTCGTGTGGATGGTGACGAAGCTGCTGCGCTACCTGACGCAGCAGCAGGCCGCGAGCGTGGCGTGCGGGCGCGGGGAAGCCGCGTAAGCCATATAGGCCGCGTGAACGCGTGCCGCAACGGCACGCCGGCCGCTCACAGCGGCTGCGCCGCGCCCGCTTGCGCCAGCAGCGAAATCGCGGCCGGATCCGGCATTCCGTTCGAATCGATCGCGCCGGCCTTGGCCAGCGCGTCTAGATCGCTGTCGACGCCCGGCTGGCCGACCACGAACGGCGTCGTCAGGAAGGCCGGTGTCGACAGTGTGACCGAATAGCGCTGCTTCAGATTCGTCACGACCGCCGATTGCGCGGCCTGCACCGCACCCGGGCTGCCCATTACGCTCTGGAAGTGCGCATTCCCCTGGAAATTGCCGATCAGCCCGGCCGTGTTGGTGCCGAGTTGCGCGGCGAGATAGACGAGCATCAGCTCGGTCTCGGGCGTCGTGTTGAAGGTGCCGCCCGCGTAGGCGAGCGAATGCAGGCTCGTGCCGTTAGATGCGACGGTGATCACGCACGGCAGCACGGCGTTGACCGTCACGCGGTAGTTGCCGCCGCCGTCGGTCAGCGTCGTCGCCGAGCCTTGCGCGCAACTGACCGTCACCGACGCGCTCGCGAGCGCGACGCCCGTGGCGGCCGTGCCCGACAGCGCGATGGTCTGCGTGTTGGTGTTGTTGAAGCAGACGTCGACGCCGAAGCAGGCGTCGCCGTTGCAGCCTGCAAGTGCCGCGACGGCGGCGACGCAGGCGGTGCCCAGCGCGGGGCGGACGAAGTGCGGGTGGCGAAGGTTCATGGTCGCGGGCCTTTGGGCGAGTGAAGCAACCGGTGGGCGCCGGCGGGGCGGTGCCGCTCCTATTTTATGTCTCGAATCCGGGCGGTGCTTGCCCGTTTTCCTGACGGGACGCGGCCGAACGTGCCGGGTCCTGAACCTTTCGATTCCCTTCGCAATTGGTTATGCTGCGGGACGATTAAAAAACGACGAGAGAACGCGCCGTTCCCGACGGAACTGGTGCGCCGTTTCCGACATGAACCTGAAACGACTGATGGGGCGGTCAAGCCTCCCGGATTGCGAGGGCGATCCGGCATCGATGGCATGCACGCCCCGCGATGCGGTGCGACCCGCGCGTATCCGCGGCAAGGCCCGCATCGGCAACGCGGCGGTGGCCGCCGCGCTGCTGGCCGGCGCGGCGTTCCTTTGCGTCCCGGCCTTCGCCGCCCCGGCCGACGCCGGCGATGGCGCGATTCCGTCGGTAGCCAATGCGCCGTCGGCCTGCACGAACGTGGCTGCCGCAGCCTCCTATCCCGTGGCCCACGACCCCGAAGCGGCGCCGCCGCTGACAGGCCGCGTGACCGACATGACGGGCGTGCTCAGTGTCGCCTGTGCGTCCGAATTGACCGACCGTCTCGCCGATCTCGAGCGCCGGCTCGGCCTGCAGATGGCGATCCTGCTGGTCGGGTCGACCGGCCACGCGACCATCGAGCAGTTCGCGACCACGGTGTTCGAGAAATGGCGTCTCGGCGAGAGCAAGATCGACAACGGTTTGCTGCTGGTCGCCGCACTGAACGATCGCACCGTCCGGATCGAGGTCGGATACGGCCTCGAAGGCGCGATTCCGGACATCGTCGCAGGGCGAATCATCCGCGAGCGCATCGTGCCGGCGTTTCGCGAGAAGCGTATCGAAGCCGGCGTGAGCGATACGGTCGATGCACTGGTGCGGGAGATGACGCCGCCGCAAATGGCGGCGTCGGATAGCGCACTGCCCGACGAGGACGCTCGGCGCGCGGCGTCCGGCGATGCGAAGCGGCTGTCGAACGGCTTGCCGGAGACTCCCCCCGACGACGTCGGGAGCTTCCTGTTCTGGTTGCTGCTCGGCCTGACCGGCGTCACGCTGGGTGTCGTCACCGAATGGCGCAAGCTGCGTTGGCAGGTGATGTTGCCGGCCAGCTTTCTCGTCGCGACGATCGTGCCGGCTGCGATGTTGCCGGTCGGCGCGATTTTCCGAGGCGATCTGGAAGCGATCCTGGGTGCGCTGGCGATCGTCCCGACGAGCATCGGTGTCGGTGCGTGGCTGCTCGGTATCGGCGTCGTTCGCTCGGCACGCGTGCGCAAGAATACGGCGATCATCGGCGGGACGTTGCTGGCGTTGATCGGGATCGGGCATCTGATGGGATATTCGCCCGGCGAGGTTCTGGTGGCGGTCTTCTGCGTGGTGGTGGCGATCCTGTGGATCGTCGAAAAACTGACGGGCAGCGATGGGTCGTCATCCAGCTCCACGTCCTCGTCTTCGTCTTCGTCCTTCAAATGGCCATCGTCCGGCTCGGGCTCGTCCAGCTCCAGTTCCAGTTCGTCCGACTCATTCACCGGCGGTGGCGGCTCGAGCGGCGGCGGCGGGGCATCGGGCCGCTGGTAACCGCCGTGCGCGGCGCGTGCGCGAACGTTTCTTTTCAACTTACCGCTCCAGCCGGAGCGTTCAACCGGAAGTCACAAACAATGAAATGGTTTCGAATCCTGCTCGTGTGCTGCGTGCTCGCGCCGCTCGCCGGTTGCGGCTACAACGCGATCCAGTCGTCGGATGAGGACGTTAACGCCGCGTGGTCGGAGGTGCTGAACCAGTATCAGCGTCGTGCCGACCTCGTGCCGAACCTTGCCGCGTCGGTGAAGGGCTACGCGTCGCACGAGCAACGCGTGCTGACCGAGGTGGCGTCGGCCCGCGCGCGCGTGGGCAGCGTGCAGATGACGCCGGAGATGGCAAAGGATCCCGCCGCGTTGGCGGCGTTCGATCAGCGGCAGGGTGAACTATCGGGCGCGCTGAGCCGGCTGATGGTGGTGTCGGAGCGATATCCGGAGCTGAAGGCGAACGAGGCGTTTCGCGATCTGCAGACGCAGCTCGAAGGCACCGAAAACCGCATCGCGGTCGCGCGCGGCCGCTACATCAAGACGGTGCAGCAGTACAACGTGCAGATCCGCCAGTTCCCGGGTGTCGTGATCGCGCGGATCTTCGGCTATCAGCCGCGCCCGAACTTCAGCGTCGCGAACGAATCCGCGATTTCGACCGCGCCCGTCATCGACTTCTCCAATCAGCCGCCGAAGACGAACGCAGCCGGTCAGTAAGCGGCCTGCCCGCGCACTCAGGGCTTGCGCGCGGCCGGCTTCGCGAACGCCCCGCGCACCTCGAAGCCGATCGCATCCGCCACGTTGCCGCGCGCGTCGACGAGTTCCAGCCGGTGCCTTCCCGGCCACGGCATCCACGCGAGGCGGTCGGCGTGCCCGATCACCTTGTCGTCGAGCCGCCACGCGAACCGCGCCGCATGCCCGGAAGACCGCTCGAACCAGATCCGCTGGTTCTTCGGCGGAATGTCCGGGTCGATCGCGAAGATCGTGCCGTCGGTCGGCGCACCGATCGTCAGCGGTGCGCGCGCGCCGTCCTTGCCCGGCGTGACGGGCGCCGCGAGCCGGATCGTGTCGAGCGCCGTGCCCGCGATGAACCACTCGTCGCGCGACGGCTCGACGTCGCGCTCGAACGTGATGCGGCGCGTTTCGACACCGGCCGGCGGACGTGGCGCGCGGCTCGGCAGGTCGCGGTGCAGGTAGCCGACGACGGCCGACCACACGGGCGACGCGCCCGTCACCCCTGACACGTCCCACATTGGCGAGCCGTCCGCATTGCCGACCCACACGCCGACCGTATAGCGCGATGTGAAGCCCACCGTCCAGTTGTCGCGCATGTCCTTGCTCGTGCCGGTCTTCACCGCCGAGAAGAAGCGCGTCGCGAGCGGATTGTCGAAGCCGAATGTGCGCACGCGCGCGTTGTTGTCGGAGAGGATGTCGGTGACGACGAAGCTGGCTGCTTCGCTGAATACGCGCGTGCCGTTGTCCGTGCGCCCCGATCCCGATATGCCGGACGTGGGCGACGGCGCGGGCAAGTCGACGATCTTGCGCGCGACACCGCCGTTCGCGAGCGCGCGATACGCGTTGGTCAGCGACAGCAGCGTGACGTCCGCGCTGCCGAGCGCAAGGCTGAAGCCGTAGTAATCGCCTTCCTGCGCCAGCGGCAGGCCGAGCGCGGTCAGCGTGCGCGCGAAGCGGTGCGGCGTGACGAGCACGAGCGTGCGCACGGCCGGCACGTTCAGCGAGCCGCCGAGCGCGCTGCGCACGCTCACCCAGCCCTTGAAATCCTTGTCGTAGTTCTGCGGAATGTAGAGTCCGCCACCGGCCGCGAGGTTGATCGGTGCGTCGTCGAGCAGCGATGCGGCGGTCAGCCGTTTCTCGTCGATCGCCTGCGCATAGAGGAACGGCTTGAGCGTCGAGCCGGCCTGGCGCGGCGCGAGCACGGCGTCGACGTCGCGCGCGCTCGACAGCGCCCCCGACGAACCGACCCATGCGCGAATCTCGCCGGTCGCGTTGTCGATCACGACGACCGCGCCGTCCTGCACGTTGCGCCGGTGCGCGGGCGCGTTGAGCTCGGTCAGCGCGCGCGTCAGCGTGTCGCGCGCGAAGCGCTGCAGCGGCGCATCGAGCGTCGTGCGCACCTGCGCGCCGGCCGCCGGTCTGACTTCGGCCGCGATGCGGCGCGCGAAGTGCGGGGCGAGGGCGGCGCCGTCGTCGCGCACGGCGTTGGCCGGGCGTGCGATCACGAGCTGCACGTAGCCGTCGAGCGATGCGCACGCCTGTTCCGCGTGCATGTCGCGCAGGATCCGGCACGCACGCTCGGCGACCTTCGCGCTTGCCGCGTTGGGAGCCCGCACCAGCGCGGCCGCGATCGCGGCTTCACGCGCGTCGAGGCCGGACGGCGCCTTGCCGAACAGCACCTGCGACAGCGCGGCGAGCCCGACCGTCTCGCCGCGGAACGGCACGAGATTCAGGTAGGCCTCGAGGATCTGGTCCTTGCGCCAGCCGCGCTCGAGCAGCAGCGCGTTCATCGCCTGCGTGGCCTTCTGCGGCAGCGAGCGCTGGCCTGAGCGGCGCGGCGAATCGCTGAGCAGCCCGGCGAGCTGCATCGTCACGGTCGACGCGCCGCGCGTGCGCTCGTTCCACAGATTGCCCCACGCCGCGCCGGCGATCCCGCGCCAGTCGACGCCACTGTGTTCGTAGAAACGCTTGTCCTCGGACACGACGATCGCCTCGCGGAATGCGGGCGACACGTCGGCGAGCGATACCCAGTCGCCGCGCCGTTCGGTGAGGTCGACGCGCGTGCGCTGCAGCGGCGTGCCGTCGCGCGCGAGCAGCACCCAGTCGGAACTGCGCCAGTTGCGGCGCACGTCGTCGTAGCCGGGCAGCGCGTGCGCGACCAGCGGCGCGCCGAGCACGACGGCGACGAATACGCGGCCGGCGAAACGCACCGGCCGCGGCAATACACGATCGATCATCACGTACTCGTTACTTGCCCGCGTCGGCCGGCTTCACGGTCATCGGCGGGTTCGGCCACAGGCCGTATACGGACGGCGCGTACAGCGCCTCGACGCGCGTCGGCGGCAGCCCGAAGGTGCCGACGTTGTTCAGCCGCACCGTGTATTCGACCGAGAGTTTGCCCTTCGGCAGATAGTCGTAATACGCGCGGTAGCCGTCGAAGTCGCGTTCGATGAACGCCGGCCACGCGCCGTCCGGGGATTTTTCGCCCTGCGTCGCGGCTTCGGAGTCGCGGCCGAGGCCGGAGCCGAGGATCGTCGCGCCGGACGGGATCGGATCGTTGACGACGACCCACGTCATGTCGCTCTGCGCATCGATGTCGAGATGCACGCGCACGACGTCGCCGCGCGTCAGCACGCCCTTGACGGCGGGCGACACGGGCGTGACCGTCTTCGTGATCCGGTAGCCGGCCGCGAACGGCGCGCGCAGCGGAACGGCCGCGAGGCTTTCGACGGTCGCCCACGGGCGGCCCGTTCCGTCCTGGATGACGGACAGCGTGGCCGGCGCCTGCGCCGCACGCGGCCACGGCATCAGCACGCTGCGCGCGGCGGCGGCGCGGGTCGCGGCGGTGGCCGACGCGGGGGCGTCGGCGGGCGCCGGCGGCTGCGACCAGGAAATCGCGCGCTCGTTGCCGCCGAGCGCGACCTTCGTCGTGCCCGCCACCGGCGTGCTCTCGTAGGTGCGCGAGAAGCGTTCGATCGCGAGCTGGCCGAGCGCGTTCGACGTCGTCGTCTGCCATGCGCCCTGGCGTTGCAGCGCGAGGAGGCCGGTCGCGATGCGCGGCATCTCGTCCTTCCACGCCGGGTCGCCCGCGAATTCCAGCGCGAGACGCGCGGCGTTGGTCTCGTTGCTCGTCATCAGCCACCACAGATCGTCGTCGCGCGCGGTCGAGAACACGAGCTGCGTGCCCTGGTACGTGAGGCGCGCACGCAGGATCTGCTCGACCTGCGCGCGTTTCTCGTCACGCTGCGGGATGTCCTTCACACGCGTGAGGATCGCGTGATAGTCGATCACCGCCGACGTCGGCCACTGGTTCGGTGCGATCTCGATCGAACCGAGCATGCGGCCCTGCGCTGCACCGTAACGCGACAGCGCCTCGATCGCGGCGAGCTTGCGCAGATCGCGATCCTGGCGCGGCGCCCACGCGTTGCGCTCGATGCGGCCATCGACGAAGCGTGCGAGCCCGGCCTCGAGCTGCGTGCGCAGGTCTTCCGGCAGCGCGAAGCGCGCGTCGAGGCGTGCGGCCTCGTCGGCGACCACGAGCAGGTAAGACGACAGCGTCGGGCTGCCGTAGTGTGCATCGTCGGACGACGGCGGGAAGTAGCTCGCGAGGCCATCGCTGTCGAGGTACACCGGCATGCGTGCAACCAGCGCCTGCCATTGCGCGGCGTCATGAAGGCCGATCGCGCGCGACGTCTGCTGTTCGAGGCAGCGGTACGGATAGCGCTCGAACCAGCGCCGCACGCCGGGCAGGCCGTCGGCGAGCTTCGACTGCAGCGACACGGCGATGCCGCCGCGCGGCGCGCCCTGTGCGTTGTTGATGGCGCCGGCCGGAGCCGACACGGGCACCGTCAGCGTGCCGTCGACCTGCGTGAGCGTAGCCTGCTGCACGGTGACCGGCAGCGCGGGCACGACCTTCTGCGCGACGGCGAGCGCATCGGACGCGCGCTTGCCACCTTGCTCGGCCGCCTCGATGCGCCAGTTCAATGCGCCGGCCGCGTCGAGCGCCTGCTCGGGCACGGTGATCGTCCATGCAACCTCCGTCGCCGCATTGGCCGCGAGCGACACGGTTTGCGGCGCGACGTCGAGGCCCGTCACGCGCGGCGTCACGACGACCTGCATCGCGCGGTCGGTCGTGTTGCGCAGCGTGACCTGCGCGCGGAACGCATCGCCTTCACGCACGAGCGGCGGCAGTCCGGAGATCAGTTGCAGATCCTGGGTGCTGCGAATCGACGTGCTGCCGGTGCCGAAGCGATCGGGGCCGACCGCCGCGATCGCGACGATCCGGAAGCGCGTGAGCGCGTCGTTCAGCGGCACTTCGACGGTCGCGCTGCCGTTCGCGTCGAGCGTCACGCGCGGGTTCCACAGCAGCAGCGTGTCGAACAGCTCGCGTGTCGGCGAGCTGCCGCCGCCGCCGCCCGCCGGCACGGCCTTGCGGCCGAAGTGGCGGCGGCCGACGATTTCCATCTGCGCGGTGGCCGTCTCGACACCGTACGCGCGTCGCTGCAGCATCGCGTCGAGCAGGTCCCAGCTGTTGTTCGGCATCAGCTCGAGCAGCGCCTCGTCGACGGCCGCGACCGCGATCTGCGTGCCGGCTGGCGCCGGCTGGCCGTTCGGCAGCGTGACCTTCACGTGCGCCTGCGCCTTGCTGCGCACCGTGTACCGCGTCGCGTCCGTCGTCACGGACACGCCGAGACGATGCACGCCCGTGCCGACCTTGATCTCGCCGAGGCCATAGCGGAACGCGGGCTTCGACAAATCGACGAACGCGGTCGGCGCTTCATAGTGACGGCCTTCGCGCCAGAACGCGCGGGCCCATTCGACCGGCGCCTTCCAGCCCCAGGTGAAGAACGAGTACCACGGCACTTCGCGAATTCGGCCGCGCAACGCGAGCACCGACACGTACACGTTCGGCCCCCACGATTCGCCGACCTTCAGGTCGACGGTCGGGTTCTTGCCGTTGAGTTCGACGATGTGCGTTTCCATCACGCCGCCGCGTTCGACCGCGACGAGCGCGGTTGCGTAGCGGAACGGCATGCGGACCTGGAAGCGGGCCGTTTCGCCCGCCTCGTAGGACGTCTTTTCCGGGATCACGTCGATCCGGTCGGTGTTGTCGCCGCCGAACCAGAGTTCGTCCTCGCGCGTGACCCAGACGGACGTCGACGCATTCGACGTGCGGCCGTCGCCGTCCTTCGCGACCGCGATCAACTGGATGTTGCCGGCCTGTTCGAGCGTTGCGTCGCAGGCCATGCGGCCCTTGTCGTCGGTCTTGCCCGAGCACAGCACGCCGAGGTCGCGCGTGTCGCTCTTGTTGTCGTATGCGTAGAAGCCGCCGACCATCCGCTTGCGCGACGACGTCGTGATGTGCGCGACGCCCTTGATCTCGACCGCCACCGACGCGCGCGGCTTGCCCTGCAGGTCGACCGCGAGCGCCTGCACCGGCACGCGCTGGCCGACCGACACCCAGCGGCCGGCCTTGATGCCGGCCACGACCGCGGCCGGCCACAGGATCGTGTCGCCGCGGATCGTCTGTACTTCGCCGTTCGGGTCCGCGAACGTCGCCTCGAGCGCGATGCGCTTCGGCGCGTCGACGTCGGGCAGGCCCTTGAGCGTGACTGTGCCGGCGCCGTTGCGGTCGAGCGTCAGCGGCAGCTTGTCCGCGATCAACCGGGTCGCGTCGGGATCGTTGTTCGCGGCCGATGCGCTGTCGCCGTCCTGCGCATCGTCGTCGGCATTGCCGTCGCTGCGCTCCGGACGATACGGCGTGAAGCTGAAGTCCTCGAAGCGATCCGCGAACGGCGGCGACGCCCACTTCATCAGCGCCGACACCTGCACGGGCAGGTTCGATGCGCCGCCGCCCGACACGTAGTCGATCTGCACCGCGAGCGGCGCTTCCTTGACCGCGACGAGCGGGCTCTTCTGCGCGTCGCGCGCGCCGATCGACCCCTTGAGCACCGGCAGGCGGAATGCCTCGACACGGAAGCTGCCGCTGTAGTAGCTGGCGGTCGGTGCATCGTCGGGGCCGCCTTCGAGCGAGACGCTGTATTCGCCGAGCTTCGCCGCGGGCGGCAGCGTGAATCGCGTGTCGGCGCTGTGGTCGGCGGACCACGTGAGCGGCAGCTTGTAGGTCTGGTCGGAGCCGAGATGGCGGATCGTCACGCGCGTCGGGTATTGCGCCGGATACGCGAGGCTCTGCAGCGTCTCGGTGCGCAGGAAGTGTTTCATCGACACGGTTTCGCCGGCACGCAGCAGCGTGCGGTCGAATACGGTATGCGCGCGCACGGTCGGCGCGCTGTCGGTGTCGGTCGGCACGTTGAAGCGCCACGATTCGATCCCGCGGTTCCAGTTCGAGCTGACGAACGCCATGTCCGGGCCCGTCCTGGGATCGTCGACGCGTGCCGACACGAAGTAGTCGTCGAAGCGCTCCGACTGGCTGCATTCGTGCTTCGGCTCGAATGCACCGTCGATCTTCAGCAGGCCGTGCACATCGGTCTTGCCGGACGCGATTTCGTCTCCGTTGCAATCCGACACGCGGATTCGCGCGTTCGGCACGGGCTTGCCCTTGTCGAGCGTCGTGACCCACACGAGGTTGTTCTCGCGGCCCTGTTTCAGATGCACGCCGAGGTTCGTGACGAGCACGGTGGTACGTACGTACATGCTCGACGGCTTCGCGAGCAGCGAGCGGCCGAGCGCGGGCGACGCGAGTTCGAGCACGTAGAAGCCGGGTTTTTCGATCGGCACGCCGACGACCTCGAACGGACGCAGCGCCTTCGGATCAGCCTTCGGCAACGTCAGTGCCTGCGCACCCGGCTCTCCGGCGAGCAGCGACAGCGAGCGCACGTCGATGCGACGGTTCTGCGGCGCGGGCATCTTTTCGCCGGCCTGGAGCGGCACGTAGACGGGGTGCTGGCCCTTGCGACGGAGCAGGCCCGGGATGCGCTCGTCGATCGTGCCGGCCGTCATCGACCAGTTGTCGAAGCGCTCGACGGTGCGCATCCATTGACGAATCGCGGTGTCGTCGTCGACTTTCAGGTTCGAGAATTGCGCGCCGCTCGTGTTGAGGCCCGCGACATGCAGGTCGGCCTCGACGTTGCGCAGCGTGACGGGCACGAGCGCAGGCGTATCCGGTTCGGCGAAACGCTCGACGATCCCGAAGGTGCCCGACGAGAATTTCGCGAGCGGCGGCATCGGCGCGGTGCGCGTCGCGAGCGGGAACAGGTCTGCGTTCGCGAGCGAGCGCTCGGTCACGTCGTGCAGGCCGGACGGCAGCTCGATCGTCAGGTTCGCCTGCGCGGGCAGCGGCGGGTTGAAGGTGACGGTCGTCACTTCGTCGCTGTGATCATCGGCCGCGAAGGTCGGTGAAAGCGAACCGTCAGGGCCGCGCAGCTTGATCGCCTCGGCGTTCTTGCGCGAGATCGCCGCATTGAACGACAGCGTGAGCGGACGCAGCGGCGTGCAGGGCGCCTTCGCATTTTCGCGCTCGCACGAGAAGCTCGCGGCGAACGGCGCGCGCACGGTGAAGTCGAAGCGGCGCTCGGTGTCGTTCGCGATGCCGCTCGGGCTCGCGACGCCCTTGCCGTAGACGAGTTGCATCTTCGCGCTCGCGGGCAGCGCCTGCGCGCACGACAGTGTCAGCACGCGCGCGGCGTCCTTCTTCAGTCCGAAGTGGTCGAGCAGCGCGTTGCGGGTATCGTCGTCGGCGGCCGTGACGGGGATGCGGTTGCCGATGCCGGCCGCTTCGCACCAGATGTTCGCGAGCGCGGAGCGCGGCTCGGCCGGGCCGTTCAGCTTCAGCACGAAAACCTGGCGCTCCTCGATCTCGCGCGAGCCGGGGCGCACTGTCACAGGGAACGGGCCGCCGGTCTGAAACGTGAAGCGGCGCGGGCCGCTGACCGCATTGCCGGCGACCGAGCGCAGCGTGTCGTTGAGCGCGACGGAGCAGCGCACGCCGGGCGGCAGGTCGTTCTCGAAATCGTAGACCCACGTCTTGTCGTCGAGCCAGTGTCCCTGGCCGCGTGCGGCGGTGGAGTCGTTGCAGGTCATGCGCGCGGGACTCGGCGCGGAGGCGGAACCGAACGCGACCATCGGTTCGTCGAACTTGACGACGCTTTGCCGCACTTCGGTGACGGTGCCTTGCGGCGACACGCTCACCGTGCGTGCGGCGCCCGCATGCAGCGACAGTGCCGCGGCAGCGCCGAGCGCCGTGACCGCGCCGATGCGCCAGAGCAGCCGTGTGGTGTGACGGGTTGAATTCGTATTGTTGTGCTTGTCGTGCTGCTTCATCGCTCGATGCCCTCGGAGGGAAGCTTTCTGTTTGATTGCACGCGATTCTAACCGACGCGCATGTGAGCGGATGAATGGAGACGGCGTGTCGCCGGCTTGCGACACGCCGGCATCCCGAAGCAGAATTGTCGCGTCGACGACACAAAAATGCAGCGAAATGTCGATTGTCTCGGATTGCGGAACATTTATTGGACTATAAAAGCATTGTCCAATTCGAATTGTGCGCGTACATTTCAGGGCCGCGCGAAAGTTTGAGAAATATCAAGCGTGGTTTTCCCGAATCCGGTGTTCGAGAGAAGGAAACATGCACAACGACAACACCCCCCACTCGCGTCGCGATCGCGACGCAGCCGCATCCGGCATCACGCGGCGTCAATGGCTGCAAGGCGCACTGGCGCTGACGGCGGCAGGCCTCACCGGCTCGCTGGCGTTGCGAGCCTTGGCCGATAATCCCGGCGCCGCGCCGCTCGATACGTTCATGACGCTCTCCGAAGCACTGACAGGCAAGAAAGGGCTGAGCCGCGTGCTCGGCGACCGCTTCCTGCAGGCCTTGCAGAAGGGCTCGTTCAAGACCGCCGACGGTCTGTCGCAACTCGCCGGCGCGCTCGCGTCCGGTTCATTGAGTCCCGATCAGGAGGCCTCCGCGCTGTCGATTCTCGAAGCGTGGTATCTCGGCATCGTCGACAACGTCGTGATTACGTACGAGGAAGCATTAATGTTCAGCGTCGTATCCGATACGCTCGTGATTCCTTCGTATTGCCCCAACAAACCCGGCTTCTGGGCCGAAAAACCGATCGAGAGGCAAGCCTGATGGCCGATACCGATACGCAAAAAGCCGACGTCGTGGTCGTCGGATCCGGTGTCGCAGGCGCGATCGTCGCGCACCAGCTTGCCATGGCCGGCAAGTCGGTGATCCTGCTCGAGGCAGGCCCGCGCATGCCGCGCTGGGAAATCGTCGAACGCTTCCGCAATCAGCCCGACAAGACGGACTTCATGGCGCCGTACCCGTCGAGCCCGTGGGCGCCGCATCCGGAATACGGCCCGCCGAACGACTACCTGGTCCTGAAGGGCGAGCACAAGTTCAACTCGCAGTACATCCGCGCGGTGGGCGGCACGACGTGGCACTGGGCCGCGTCGGCGTGGCGCTTCATCCCGAACGACTTCAAGATGAAGACCGTGTACGGCGTCGGTCGCGACTGGCCGATCCAGTACGACGACCTCGAGCATTACTACCAGCGCGCGGAGGAAGAACTCGGCGTGTGGGGCCCCGGCCCCGAGGAGGACCTGTACTCGCCGCGCAAGCAGCCGTATCCGATGCCGCCGCTGCCGTTGTCGTTCAACGAGCAGACGATCAAGAGCGCGCTCAACGGCCATGACCCGAAGTTCCACGTGGTGACCGAACCGGTCGCGCGCAACAGCCGTCCGTACGACGGCCGGCCAACCTGTTGCGGGAACAACAACTGCATGCCGATCTGCCCGATCGGTGCGATGTACAACGGCATCGTGCACGTCGAGAAGGCCGAGCAGGCCGGCGCGAAGCTGATCGACAGCGCGGTCGTCTACAAGCTCGAGACGGGTCCGGACAAGCGCATCGTCGCCGCGATCTACAAGGACAAGACGGGCGCCGACCATCGCGTCGAGGGCAAGTACTTCGTGGTCGCCGCGAACGGCATCGAGACGCCGAAGATCCTGCTGATGTCGGCGAACCGCGACTTCCCGAACGGCGTCGCGAACAGCTCCGACATGGTCGGGCGCAACCTGATGGACCACCCGGGCACGGGCGTGTCGTTCTATGCGAGCGAGAAGCTGTGGCCGGGTCGCGGTCCGCAGGAAATGACGTCGCTGATCGGTTTCCGCGACGGTCCGTTCCGCGCGACCGAAGCCGCGAAGAAGATCCATCTGTCGAACATGTCGCGCATCAACCAGGAGACGCAGAAGATCTTCAAGGCCGGCAAGCTGATGAAGTCCGACGAGCTCGACGCGCAGATCCGCGATCGTTCGGCCCGCTACGTGCAGTTCGACTGCTTCCACGAAATCCTGCCGCAGCCCGAGAACCGCATCGTGCCGAGCAAGACCGCCACCGACGCGATCGGCATTCCGCGCCCGGAAATCACCTATGCGATCGACGACTACGTGAAGCGCGGCGCCGTGCACACGCGCGAAGTCTATGCGACCGCGGCGCAGGTGCTGGGCGGCACGGACGTCGTGTTCAACGACGAGTTCGCGCCGAACAACCACATCACGGGCGCGACGATCATGGGCGCGGATGCACGCGACTCGGTCGTCGACAAGGACTGCCGCACGTTCGACCATCCGAACCTGTTCATCTCGAGCAGCTCGACGATGCCGACCGTCGGTACGGTGAACGTGACGCTGACGATCGCGGCGCTGGCGCTGCGGATGTCGGACACGCTGAAGAAGGAAGTCTGACCGTGCGGAAATCTACTCTCACCTTCCTCCTCGCTGGCTGCCTCGCGCTGCCGGGCCTCGTGCGCGCGGCCGACTCGGCCGATCCCGCGCAGATCAAGCGCGGCGAATATCTCGCGGTCGCGGGCGACTGCATGGCCTGCCACACCGCGAAGGGCGGCAAGCCGTTCGCCGGCGGCCTCGGCATGCCGGTGCCGATGCTCGGCAAGATCTATACGAGCAACATCACGCCCGACCCGGACACCGGCATCGGCAACTGGACGTTCGACGACTTCGAGCGCGCGGTGCGTCACGGCGTGTCGAAGAACGGCAACAACCTGTACCCGGCGATGCCTTACGTGTCGTACGCGAAGATCAACGACGACGACGTGCAGGCGCTGTATGCGTACTTCATGCACGGTGTCGAACCGGTCAAGCAGACGCCGCCGAAGAACGAGATTCCCGCGCTGCTGAGCATGCGCTGGCCGCTGAAGATCTGGAACTGGCTGTTCCTGAAGGACGGCGCGTACGCGCCGAAGCCGGCGCAGAGCGCCGAGTGGAACCGCGGCGCGTACCTGGTGCAGGGCCTCGCGCACTGCAGCACGTGCCACACGCCGCGCGGCATCGCGATGCAGGAGAAGTCGCTGGACGAGACGGGCGGCAGCTTCCTGTCGGGTTCGGTCCTCGCGGGCTGGGACGGCTACAACATCACGTCCGACCCGAACGCGGGGATCGGCGGCTGGACCCAGCAGCAACTCGTCCAGTACCTGCGTACCGGCAGCGTGCCGGGCCTCGCGCAGGCGGCCGGTCCGATGGCCGAGGCGGTCGAGCACAGCTTCTCGAAGATGACCGACGCCGACATCGGCGCGATCGCGACGTATATCCGCACGGTGCCGGCGGTGGCCAGCGGCGACGCGAAGCAGTCGCGCTCGTCGTGGGGCAAGCCGGCCGAAGACGGCCTGAAGCTGCGCGGCGTGGCGCTCGCGTCGTCGGGCATCGATCCGGCGCGGCTGTATCTCGGCAACTGCGCGACGTGCCACCAGATGCAGGGCAAGGGCACGCCGGACGGCTATTACCCGTCGCTGTTCCACAACTCGACGGTGGGTGCGTCGAATCCGGCGAATCTGGTGCAGGTGATCCTGAACGGCGTGCAGCGCAAGGCCGGCAGCGAGGACGTCGGCATGCCCGCGTTCCGCAACGAGCTGTCGGATGCGCAGATCGCCGCGCTGGCGAACTACCTGACCGGCCAGTTCGGCAATCCGGCCGCGAAGGTGACCGAGCAGGACGTCGCGAAGGCGCGTTGACGCCGGACGCGACGCGGCACGAAGCAGGGCAACACTGACAAGAGGAGGCGCACAGCACATCGGGCGGACCCCGATGCCGGTTGTTGCAGAGCGGGGCGGGCGGCTGGCAGCCGCCCGTTCTGGTTCACAGGCAATCCGGTGCGCGCGGTTCGCGCACCGCTTTCGTTGATCACACCATGACACCGAATCAACCGTTTCTCGCTTCCCAGCGCGATGTGCTGCTGCTGCTGTCCCGAATCCTGCTCGTGATCCTGTTCGTGATGTTCGGCTGGAAGAAGATCGTCGACTTCTCCGGTACGATCGCGTTCATGGGAAGCGAGGGTGCGCCTGCACCGATCGTTTCGGCGGCAATCTCCGTCGTGATGGAGCTGTTCGCCGGCATCGCGATCCTCGTCGGTTTCCAGACGCGGCCGCTCGCGCTGCTGCTTGCGCTGTATACGATCGGCACCGGCTTGATCGGCCACCACTACTGGACGATGACGGGCGGCGAGCAGATGAACAACATGATTCATTTCTACAAGAACATCGCGATCTCGGGCGGCCTGCTCGCGCTCTGCGCGGCGGGCCCCGGACGTTTTTCGATCGATCGCGGGTAAACGGATCGCCGGCGCGCGCATGGGGCGCGTGTCGGACGGTCGGGACTCCGAGGGGGCATCATTTTGCGACTCAAACATTTCGCATGGCTGATCGTGGCCGCCACGCCGGCGGCCGCGTTCGCACAGACAAGCGTGACGCTGTACGGCCGGATCGACGGCGGCGTCGAATACCTGAACCACATCGCGACGCCCAACGGCAGCTCGACGCGCTGGAGCGCGGAAGGCGGCGACTGGGGCACCAGCATGTTCGGCCTGAAAGGCGTCGAGGATCTCGGCGGCGGGATGTCGACGGTCTTCAACCTGGAAACCGCGTTTCAGGTGATGAACGGCACGACGGGCGGCGGACGCATGTGGTCGCGCCGCGCGTATGTCGGGCTGAAGAGCGACACGTGGGGACAGCTGCAGGCCGGCCGCAACCTGTTCATCGACAGTGATGGCGTGTGGGAATTCGATCCGTTCGTGCAGCAGGCGTTTTCGTCCGCATCGCTCGTGCGCGGGCGCAACTGGCAGCAGAGCAGCAACAACATCGAATATCACAGCCCGGTGATCGGCGGCTTCGACGTGCAGGCGCAATATGCGTTCGGCAACCAGTCGCGCGGCTTCAACTACGGCGCGGCCGACGACTTCGGCCGCTCGGACGGGATCATGATCTCGTACCACTCGCCGGTGCTCGACGTGCGCGGCATCTACGACGAGCTGCGCGACAACAACGGCAAGTTCAGCAATATCTTCACCGCGTCGCGCGAGTATTTCGTCGGCGCGAACGTGAAGGTGTCGAAGTTCAAGATCCAGGGCGCGTATACGCACTACCAGGCGCCGGATAGCCCGGCGGGCGTCGCCGATCGCGCCGATCACTACTGGCTCGGCGCGACCTACACGGCAACGCCGCAGTGGGCCGTGACGGGCGGCGGGTATTACGTGAAGGTCGGTGACGGCGGCGGCGATGCGTCGCACGATCCGTCGGGGCACGCGATCATGTACGTGCTCGGTACGACGTACAACCTGTCGAAGCGCACGTTCCTGTACGGGACGGTCGCGTATGTGCGCAACGGCGGCAACTCGAACTTCTCGCTGCTCGCGTCGCCGCGCGACGCGACGTCGGGCACGAGCCCGATGACGGGCGAGTCGCAGACGGGCGCGTATGTCGGGATGATGCATACGTTCTGATCGAGGCGTAGCGCACGCAAGGCACGGGTGACGGTGGCCCGTGCCTTGTTGCGTTTACGGCGACGGACGGTCCTCTGACGCTGCCGGTTCATGTGAGCAGTGTCGATCACACAAAAGGAAAGACCCCGTCGAAACCGGCGGGGTCGGTGGATCGACGACGTTGCGGCCGCGCACGTGCCGCGCATCGCCCGTCAGTTAATCGAGCGCCTTCCCGGCCTTCTCGTCCATGCAGCGAATGGCGAGCAGCGTCATCGCACCACAGCCGATCGCATACCACGCAGGCGCATTCGGGTTGCCGGTCGCCGCGATCAGCCAGGTCACGAAGAACTGCGCGAAGCCGCCGAAGATCGCGACGCCGACGCTGTAGACGAGCGCACCGCCGGTCGCCCGAACCGCACGCGGGAACAGCTCGCCGAGCATCGCACCGGTCGCGCCGATGTTGATCGCGTGCACGACAGACAGCGCGGCGATGATCGACAGCAGCGACGCGGCGCCTGGCCACCGGTTCAGCGCGATGAACGCGGGGTAGATCGCGGCCATCAGCACGATGCGCGTCCACCAGACGATTCGGTTGCGCCCGTAGACGTCGGACAGGTGGCCGCCGATCGGCGTCACCAGCATCAGGATGGCGCCGGCGACGCAGCCTGCCGTCATCGACAGCCAGGTCGGAAGATGCAGCACCTGCACGCCGTAGATCGCCATGTAGAACACGATGATGTAGTGGATCGACGTGCCGCCGATCGTCACGCCGAGGCCCGCGAACACGGCCTTGCCGTGGTGGCGCAGCACGTCGGCGAGCGGCAGCGACGCGACCGGCTCGTCGTGCGTGGCGGCGTGCGCGGCAGCCGGCACTTCCTCGACGGTCTTGCGCAGCCAGTAGCCGAGCGGTACGAACAGCGTGCCGATGATGAACGGCACGCGCCAGCCCCAGCTTTCGAGCTGCGCGGCATTGAGCGTCGACGTGAGCGCGACGCCGGTCAGCGCGCCGGCGAGCGCGGCGAGCCCCTGGCTCGAGAACTGGAACGACGCGTAGAAGCCGCGGCGGTGCTGCGGTGCCTGTTCGAGCAGCAGCGTCGTCGACGCGCCGACTTCGCCGCCCGATGCGAACCCCTGCAGCAGGCGTGCGAGCACGAGCAGCAGCGGCGCGGCGATGCCGATCTGCGCGAAGGTCGGCGCGACCGCGATCGTCGCGGTGCCGAGCGCCATCAGCAAGAGCGTCAGGATCATCGCCTTCTTGCGGCCGGCGCGGTCGGCATACATGCCGATCACGAGGCCGCCGAGCGGACGCGTGACGAAGCCGACGCCGAAGCTCGCGACCGCGAGCATCAGCTGCCCGAACGACGAGTGGACCGGAAAGAACAGCTTGCCGATCAGGATTGCGAAGAAGCTGTAGACCGTGAAGTCGTAGAACTCGAGCGCGTTGCCGACCGCGGCGGCCGCGATCAGGCGGCGTTTCTTCGCGGCGGCGCGGGCATCGGCCGGCGAGCCGGCGAACGGAAGGGCGGACGTTTCCATGGGGTTCCCCTGCTAAAGCGCGGAACTGCGTGATGAAGGGCCGTCAGGCCGCGAGCCAGGCTTCGGCGACGCGGACCCAGTAGCTCGCGCCGATCGCGAGGATGTCGTCGTTGAAGTCGTAGCCGGGGTTGTGCACCATGCAGCCGCCCTTGCTGCCGATCCCGTTGCCGATGAACGCATAGCAGCCGGGGCGCGCCTCGAGCATGAACGCGAAGTCCTCGCTGCCCATCAGCGGCGCGGCCTCGGTCTCGACGCGCTCGGCGCCGAGCATCCGGCGTGCGATGTCGGCTGCAAACGCGGTGGGTTCGGGATGGTTGACGAGCACCGGGTAGCCGTAGTCGTAATCCACTTCCGCGGTGAGGCCGAAGCTTTCCGCCTGGCCCTTCGCGAGCGCTTCGATTCGGCGGGCGAGCAGCGCGCGCACGTCGGCGTTCAGCGCGCGCACCGACAGCTTCATCACGACGGTTTCGGGAATGATGTTGAAGGTCTCGCCGGCCTGCACGCTGCCGACCGTGATCACGGCCGCATGCTGCGCATCGACCTCGCGCGCGACGATCGTCTGCAGCGCGACCATGATGCTGCCCGCGGCCGACATCGGATCGCGTGCGAAGTGCGGCATCGCCCCGTGACCGCCGACGCCGCGCAGCGTGATCGTCACGCGGTCGGCCGACGCCATCGCGGCGCCGGTGCGGAATGCCATGTCGCCGGCGGCGCGGCCCGGCATGTTGTGGATCGCGAAGATCGCATCGCACGGGAAGCGGTCGAACAGGCCGTCGTCCATCATCGATTTCGCGCCACCGAAGTTTTCCTCGGCTGGCTGGAAGATCAGGTTCAGCGTGCCGGAGAACTGGCGCGTCGCGGCCAGGTGACGCGCCGCGCACAGCAGCATCGCGGTGTGGCCGTCGTGGCCGCATGCATGCATCTTGTTCGCATGGCGGCTCGCGTAGGGCAGGCCGGTGGCCTCGGCGAGCGGCAGCGCGTCCATGTCGGCGCGCAGGCCGACGGTGCGCGTGCCTTGTCCTTCGCGCAGCACGCCGACGACGCCCGTCTTGCCTATGCCGCGATGCACTTCGTAGCCCCAGCCGGTGAGCAGTTCCGCGACGAGATCGCTCGTCAGCGTTTCCTCGAACGCGAGTTCCGGGTGCGCATGGATGCGGCGGCGCACTTCGATGAGGTCTGGGGCGATCGCGGCGATGCCGGGGATGACGGGGTTCGCGGCTTGCAGCATGGTGTCTCCTGTGGGGCCGGTGGACGTTTGACGCGCATATGACGGTAAAGGATATAAATTTCTTTTGCGCACCAGAAGCTGCTAAATTGCTTTGGTGCACACCACCGGTTGCCGCTCGGGAATACCCTGAGCCTGCATGCGCCGCGCTGCACGGGGGTTTCCACGAATCACGCATGCCGCCATGAAATACCATCAGTTGAAAGCGTTCGTCACCGTCGCGGACGAAGGGAGCATCCGCGCGGCCGCGCGGCGTCTGAACGTGTCGCCGGCGGCGTTGACGAAGGCGGTCAAGGAACTGGAGATCGCGCTCGGCGTGTCGCTCGTCGTGCGCACCGCGCGCGGCGTGCAGCTCACGGCGTTCGGCCAGCAGTTGCAGGTGCGCGCGCGGCTGATCGTCGCCGAGATGCAGCGTGCGCGCGACGACATCGAGCAGGCGCAGGGCGCGATGACGGGCTCGGTCGCGGCGGCGATCACGCCGGCCGCCGCGGTGACGATCCTGCCCGATGCGTTTCGCGCGTTCCGGCGGCGCTTTCCGGTCGCGCGCGTCAATCTGATCGAAGGGTTTCCGGGCGTCGCGCTGCCGCGGCTGCACGACGGCTCCCTCGATTTCGCGGTGGCCGTCGTCGTGCCCGAACTGCTGGCGGCCGAGTTCGATCACGCGGAACTCTATGCGAGCCGATCATTGATCGTCGCGCGCAAGGGGCATCCACTCGCGTCGGCCACGTCGCTCGCCGATCTCGTCGAGGCCGACTGGCTGATGAATCCGTCGCCGGAAAGCTCGACCCAGGTGCTGTTCAACACGTTCATCGCATACGGGCTGCCGGTGCCGCAGCGGGTCGTCGAATGCCCGAGCTTCGGCCTCGCGCACAGCCTGATGACGGGCTGCGACCTGATCGCGTCGATGCCCGAACAGCTGCTGCAAGGGGAGTGGGCGCGCGACCAGCTCGTGGTGCTGCCGATCCGCGAGCGGCTGCCCGGCGTGTCCGTGCAGGTCGTCACGCGCCGCGACAGTCCGCTCACGCCGGCTGCGGCAATGCTGCTCGACTGCCTGCGCGATTCCGCGCGACGCAAGGGGCTCCGTTGAGCATGCTCCATGCGGGCCACACAATGCATCGAATAGTGATCCTGATTATCGGTCGCACGCCTGCGATCGGCCCCGCTTGCGGCACGCCCGCCGCGAGCCGGTATCATAGCGGCCGGCCTGCCGCCCCGGCCGGCTTCCGACAACACGCCATCCGGCATCCAGCAATCAGAGGCATCACATGACCAGTGCAACCCAATTCGACAACGTATCGGTCGTCAAGCGCGCGAACGTCTATTTCGACGGCAAGTGCGTGTCGCATACCGTGCTCTTCCCGGACGGCACGCGCAAGACGCTCGGCGTGATCCTGCCGTGCGCGCTCAACTTCGGCACGGACGCGCCCGAATTGATGGAAGTGCAGGCCGGCAAGTGCCGCGTGAAGCTCGACGGCAGCAGCGACTGGCAGACCTACGGCTCCGGCGAATCGTTCTCTGTGCCGGGCAAGAGCCGCTTCGACATCGAAGTGCTCGAGACGCTCGACTACGTCTGCAGCTACCTGTAAGCGCGCAAGCACGGTCGCGACGCGTGCGTGCGGCCCGTGCGCCCAAACGAAAAAGCCCCGCCTAGGCGGGGCTTGTCGCATGCGGACGGCGCAACGCCGTCCGGCGCGGGGCTTACAGGCAGGCGCTGATGTCGCCGGCGGCAGCCGCGTCGCCGCGCACGCCGACCCACGTCTTCGCGTCCGGCTTCGACGACGGGCGAACCATCGCGGCCACGCCGTTCGGCGGCTGCTGGCCCGGTGCGTAGACATCGGTCGCGAGGCCGTTCGCGAGCACGTTCTGCGAGATCACCTGCTGTTGCGACTTGTCGGCCCAGGTCTTGGCGATGCACGCCGAGACGTCCGGGGCGGCCTTCTGGCTTTGTCCCACGTTCTGCACGGCCGGATCGGCCGCGTGAGCAGAAATTGCCACGGTCAATGCGATGAGCGGTAAGTATTTCACGTTCACGTTTTATCTCCCTCGAGTCGTGATTGATTGAGTGGGATGCGCAGCAGAACTGCGTGCCTGTGAGATTGCATCGGACAAATGCGGTTCCGGCGATTCCGAAACAAGTTGTTAACGCGCTTGCCAAACGGCACTCCGGATGCAATGCGTTCTGTCGCGCGGCGGCATGCGTCGTGCGCGGTCCGTGTGGAGACGCGACAGCGACGTCATGCGTCGTGAGGTCGGCTCGCTGCCCTGAGGTGTGGCGGATTGACGGCCGCGGCGTGCTGCATGTGTCTGCATGTCGCGCCGCGACGCTTCTTTATTGGATGACGATGTGGAACGGCTGAATGATGGCCCCGTCGCATGAGTACCATGATGACAAACTTTCGTCCGATCGATTGTCAACGAAGTTTAAACGCCGGACGCGGCGGCGCGCGCGGTGCGTATCAGCCCGCCTTGCGCATACCTGCGTCGCGCAGGTTGACGGGTACGACCGGACGGAAGCGTTCGCGCTTCTGTTCGTCGTCGAAGTGCTGGAGCGCGGGCTTGATCAAGTCGCTGCGCGACACGATGCCGATGATGCGCAGCGATTGCGGATCGTCGACGACCGGCAGGCGTTCAAGGCCGAGCATCGCGAGCCGCGATGCGACCACGCGGCACGTTTCGTGCGCCTGCGCGACGGCTGGCACATGTTCGGCGAACGCGTTCGCGAGCACCGCGCCGGGACCGGCCTGCGCGCGCTGCGCGTCGAGCGTCGCGCGATCCACGATGCCGAGCAGGCGGCCGTTCTGCACGACCGGGTATGCACGGTGTGTCTGCTTTACGCCGAAGTACTGCGACTCGACCGCGTCGAGCGTCATGGCCCCGTTGATCGCGACGAGCGCGTCGGCCGAGGTCATCACTTCGGCCACGTCATGGCGTTCGAGCGGATCGACGCCGTATTCGCGGTAGATGTGATACCCGCGGCGCGCGATCTTTTCCGTCATGATCGAACGCTTCATCACGACGGTCGCGAAGCCGTGCGCGACGAGCGTCGCGGCGAGCAGCGGCAGCAGTGCGTTCGCGTCGTGCGTGAGGCCGAACGCGAACACGATCGCGGTCAGCGGCGCGCCGAGCGTCGCGCCGAGCGTCGCGGCCATGCAGACGAGCGGCCATAGCGCCGGATCGCCGCCGGGCAGCACCGGCGACAGCACGGTGCCGAGGCCGGCGCCGAGCATCAGCAGCGGGGCCAGCACGCCTCCCGACGTGCCGGATCCGAGCGCGATCACCCACATCACGGCCTTCACGATCAGCAGCGCGAGCGCGATTTTCAGCGCGATGTGCTGGTGCAGCAGGTCGCCGATCACGTCGTAGCCGACACCGAGTGCGCGCGGCTCGAGCCAGCCGCCGATGCCGATCACGATCGCGCCGAGCGCCGGCCACCACATCCAGTGCACAGGCAGCTTTGCGAAGGCGTCCTCGACGCGGTACAGCGCGGCCGACAGGCCGCACGCGAGCATGCCCGACAGCAGGCCCGCGACGATGCACGACAGCAGCGCGACGGGCGTCGGCGATGCGGTGGCCACCGGAAACAGCGGACCGACACCGAAGAACACGGCGCGGGCGAAACCGGCCACCGCGCACGCGAGCGCGACCGGCAGGAAACTGCGCGGACGCCATTCGAACAGCAGCAGTTCGACCGCGAGCAGCACGGCGGCGACCGGCGTGCCGAACACGGCGGTCATGCCGGCGGCCGCGCCCGCGACGAGCAGCGTCTTGCGTTCGGCCGCGGTCACGTGCACGCATTGCGCGATCAGCGAGCCGAGCGCGCCGCCCGTCATGATGATCGGGCCCTCGGCACCGAACGGGCCGCCGCTTCCGATCACGACGCCGGACGACAGCGGCTTGAGGATCGCAACCTTCGGCGACATGCGGCTCTTGCCGAACAGGATCGCCTCGATCGCTTCGGGAATGCCGTGGCCGCGGATCTTCTCCGAGCCGAAACGCGCCATCAGCCCGACGATCAGCCCGCCGATCACCGGCACGACGATCACCCACGCGCCGAGCGTGTTGTGGGCGGGCGAGCGGTCGGCGAACGAGAACTGCTGGAAGAAGAACAGGTTCGTGAACAGGTGGATCAGGCTCAACAGCACGAACGCCGCCAGCGTGCTGAGCACGCCGATCCCGGCAGCCAGCAATGCTATTCTGGGCAGGCGTTCGTTGGTCGAGAAATCGCGTTTGTGTGGTGCGTTCATCGGAGCAGGGAGAGGTTGGTCAAGCCTGGGTCAATAATCGATCTGCGGAACCTGGAACGTGCCCTTGAGCGATTTCAGTTCCGTGCGGTGCATGGCCGCGAGGCGGGCGAGCAGCGTTTCGCCGGCTTCCTCGAGGTGGACCTCGACCTGCCGGCGGTCCGCTTCGCTCGTCTTGCGCTTCACGAGCCCGAGCGCCTCGCAGCGCGTCACCAGCGCGACGACGCCGTGATGCTGCGCCTGCAGGCGTTCGGCGAGTTCGCCGATGGTGGCCCATTCGCGATGCGGGTAGCCCTTGATGTGCAGCAGCAGCAGATACTGCAGCGGCGTCACGCCTTCGCTTTGCGCGGCGCGTTCGGAGAAGCGCTCGAAGCGGCGCATCTGGTAGCGGAACTCGGACAGTTGCTGGAAATCGGCTTTGGTCAGCGAGCGTCGGGTATCGGTCATTGCGGTCGGTCGGGCAGGAGTTTCGGCAACGTGAAATATATCACAATATGATATAAATGGACGATTTTCAGCGGAATGGAGCACATTTCGTTGTTCGTCGGCGTTACGCGGCCTCGAGCATCCGCGTCTGCTGGTACAGGCCCGTGACGAGATCCGTCTGCGTAATGATGCCGACGAGCCGTCGCGATGCGTCGACGACCGGGATGTGGTGGTGGCCCGAATGTGTAAACAGCGGCACCAGCGCGGTGATCGGCATGGTCTGCGGCACGGACGCGACGTCGCGGGTCATCACTGTCGCGACGCTGGGCGGCTGGCCGCCGAACGACTGCGGCAGCCGCGCGGCCAGCTGCTGCCACAGCGGAGCGGGGCGGCGCAGCTGGCGCGTGAGGTCGGCGCGCGTGACGATGCCGATCAGGCGATCGTCGCCGTCCACGACGGGCAGTGCCTTCACGCGATGGCGGTCGAGCAGCGTCAGCGCCGCCGTCACCGACGTCGACGGGGCGACTTCGATCGCGTTCTTCGTCATCAGGTCGGCGCACGTGAGCTGGCTGAACGTGCGCGCATACGCTTGCATCTCGGTTTCGCGCAGCAGCATCTCGAGGTCGTCCGGATCGACGTCGAGCCATTCGCCGCGGCGCTTCAGCACGGCGTCGAGATCGGCGCGCGTGAAGCCGCCGCGTGCCGGCGCGGCGTTGGCGTCTTGCGGCTTCGCGTCGGGACGCACGCCGCCGTGCGGATAGCGGTGGCCTGTCAGCGCGTGGTACACGAGCGCGGCCGACAGCAGGATCGCCGATTGCAGCGCGATCGGCTCGACCACGAAGCCGAAGCCGAGCGAGTGGATCGCGGGGCCGCCGAGCACGGCCGTCAGCGCGACCGCGCCCGACGGCGGGTGCACGCAGCGCAGGACGAACATGCCGCCGATCGCGAGGGCGACCGCAACCGCGGCGGCAGTGATCGGATCGGCGATCGACTGCGCGCACGCGACGCCGACGGTCGCCGCCACCAGATTGCCGCCGATGATCGACCACGGCTGCGCGAGCGGACTCGCGGGCACCGCGAACAGCAGCACCGCCGACGCCCCCATCGGCGCGACGAGCAGCGGCACGAGGCCCGGCACGCCGGGCAGCAGCCGCATCGTGACGCCGACCGTCGCGATGCCGACGAGCGCGCCCGTGCACGAGCGCATGCGCTCGCGCCAGCCGAGCGTCATCGGATGGGGAATGAAGCTGTGCAGCCATTGGCGGAATGTGCGGCGCGACGGGGAGGAGCCTGACGACATGGACGATAAGCGGTAAAAATGACGACGCGGATGACGCAGCGCAAGGAAGGCGCAGATTATATCGCGTTGTGATATAAATTGTCGCGCTGCATCAAGACGTTGCAGGCGCGCGACGCGTCCGTCTTGCAAAAACCTTTCATCAGATGAAAGCTTGGCGACGCTGCAACCGCGCAAATTTGTCTGCGGCGGCGTACAATTCGGGCCACCGAATCCCCCGATATGCCACAACCACGCACGCGATGCCCGCTCTCCCGCCCGTTCCCCGGCATGGCGATCGCTTGCGCATCGTTCGCGCGCACGCCCCGATTCCCGTCTGACGCGAGCGCCGCCGACGTTTTCCCACCGACACTCCCCAAGCCAATTCAATGGACATGCTCGAAAACATGCGCCTGTTCGTGCGCGTCGTCGAAGCCGGCAGTTTCACCGCGGTCGCCAAAGAAATCGATGCGACCACCGCGCAGGTGTCGCGCGCGGTGTCGAATCTCGAAGCGCACGTACAGACGCGGCTGCTGCATCGCACGACGCGCCATCTCGGCCTGACCGAAAGCGGCGAACGCTACTTCGAGCGTGCGAAATCGATCCTCGCCGAATTCGACTACGCGAACGCCGAGGCGCGCAACGCGCTGCTGAGGCCGAGCGGCAAGATGCGCATCCATGCGATGACGGGGCTCGGGCAGAGTCATGTCGTATCGTCGATCGTGCGCTACCAGGAAGACAACCCGGACGTTTCGATCGAGCTGACGCTCGCGCAGCGGATGCCGAACCTCGTCGAGGAAGGCTACGACGTGTCGATCGTGACCGCGTCGCAGCTGCCCGATTCCGGCTACGTCGCGCAGACTTGCGGAACGAGTTGCAGCGTGCTGGTGGCATCGCGCGAATACCTGGCGCGGCATGGCACGCCGACGACGCCCGATGATCTGCCGAACCACGTGTGCCTGCGCCTCGATACGCCCGCATCGCCGGCCAGCGAGTGGCGGCTCGAGCGCGGCGACGACGAGGATACGGTGTACGAGCTGCAGCCGGCACCGTTCCAGGTCAACGTACCGGATGCGCTGTGCGTCGCGGTGCGGGCCGGGCGCGGCATCGCGTGCGTCGCGCTGTACACCGTGCTCGACGACATCCGCGAAGGGCGACTGATTCGCGTGCTGCCCGATTACCGGCTGCAGACGGTCAGCGTGTATGCCGTCTATGCGACACGCCGCTATCTCGACGCGAAGATCCGCACCTTCCTCGACCATCTGCGCACGACGCTCACGCCCGCGCTGGAGAACGATCTGCGCGAACTCGACCGGCTCGCCGTCGAGCCGGCGCCGGGCAGCCGCCAGCGCGCGTGATGCTGCCGCCGTTCGCTCGCCCGGCGGCGCCGGGCGTCATGCGTGCGGCGTGACCCGAATCCGTTCGAAGCGGCCGGCGAGCCACGCGTAGGCGGCGATGCCGATCAGCCCGTGTGCTGCGACGAACCATAGCGCGCCCGCGAACGAGCCCGTGTGCGCGACGAAATAGCCGATCGCGAGCGGCGTGACGATCCCCGCGATGTTGCCGAGGCCGTTGAACACGCCGCCGCTCAGGCCGACCATGCCTTCCGGCGCGGTATCGGCAAGCACGGCCCAGCCGACCGCCGCGAGGCCCTTGCCGAAGAACGCGATCGTCATCAGCGCGATCACGACGGTGTTCGACGACGCGCCGTTCGCGAGCACGAGCAGCGTCGCCATCGCCATCCCCACGACGAACGGTGTCTTGCGTGCGCGCGACGGATGCACGCCGCGCCGGATCAGCCAGTCCGACAGCACGCCGCCGAGCACACCGCCGGTGAAGCCGCAGAGCGCCGGCAGCGCGGCGACCCAGCCGGCCTCCATGATCGTCATTCCGCGTCCCTTGATCAGGTAGATCGGGAACCACGTGATGAAGAAATAGGTGAGCGCCGTGATGGCGTACTGGCCGACATAGATCGCCCACAGGTTCCGGTGGCGGAACAGCTGCGATGCGTCGCGCCACGATACGCGCTGCCGGTGCCGGACGCGGTTCGCCTCGAGATCGACGAGCGCGCCGCGTTGGCGCAGGTCGTCGCGCTCGGCGTCGCTCACGCGCGGATGGCTGTGCGGCTCGCGATACCACGCGAACCAGAGCGCCGACAGCGCAACGCCGAGCATCCCCATCCACAGGAACACGTGTTCCCAGCCGAGCGCGTGCGTCAGCCACGCCATCGCGGGCGCGAACAGCACGACGGCCATGTACTGCGCGGAATTGAACAGTGCCGATGCGGTGCCGCGCTCGGCAGTCGGGAACCAGCACGCGACGATCCGCGAATTGGCCGGGAACGCCGGCGATTCGACCAGGCCGAGCATGAAGCGCATCGCGAACAGCGCGAACGTCGCGGCGGCCCCCTGCACGGCAAACCAGCCGACCGTGCCCTGCAGCATCGTGAAGACCGACCACAGCAGCAGGCTCAGGCCGTACACGCGGCGCGCGCCGAAGCGGTCGAGCAGCCAGCCGCCCGGAATCTGGCCGATCGCATAGGCCCACGCGAACGCGGAAAAGACGATACCGAGCTGCACGGGCGTCAGCCCGAGGTCGTGCGCGACGCCGGTGCCGGCGATGGACATCGTCGCGCGATCCGCATAGTTGACGACGGTGACGGCGAAGATCAGTGCGAGGACCGTGTAACGGACGCGGCCGGTCACGCGCGACGCGGTGGATGAGGCGGGCGACGCGGCGACGGCGGCGTTGCCGCTGGATCGATTGGGCATGCGAGTCTCCTGGCCTTCGTCGTGCGAAGGTGATTGGTTTGGTGTCGTGGTCGGGGAAAGCAGGCGGCGCTCAGTTCGTGACGCTGGTCGGCGGGCGCTGGCCCGCGAAGCACGCGGCGAGGTTGGCGAGCACGATCCGGCCCATGGCGTCGCGCGTCTCGTGCGTGGCGCTCGCGCGGTGCGGCTGCACGACGACGCGCTCGAGTTCGAGCAGCGCGGCCGGCACGCGCGGTTCGTCCGCGAACACGTCGAGGCCCGCGCCGGCGATCGTGCCGTCCGCGAGCGCGCGCACGAGCGCGGCTTCGTCGACGAGCTTGCCGCGCGCGACATTGATCAGGAATCCTTGGTGGCCAAGCGCGGCGAGCACGTCGGCCGTCACGAGTACGTTGCCGTGATCGGCCGATGCCGCGAGCACGAGCACGTCGCTGTCGCGCGCGAGCGCGACCAGGTCGGGCACGTAGCGGTAGCCGCTGTCGCGATGTTCGCGCGGGCCGAAGTAGCTGACCGGCATCCGGAACGCCTGCGCGCGCTGCGCGATCGCGCGTCCGACGCGGCCGAGGCCGACGATGCCGAGCCGCTTGCCCGTCACCTGCGTCGCGAGCGGCTGCGCAGCCTTGCCCCAGCGGCCGGCGCGCACGATGCGCTCGCCGGCGCCGAGGTCGCGCAGCGTCATCAGGATCAGCCCCATCGCCATGTCGGCGACGTCATCGGTCAGCACGTCGGGTGTCGTCGTCACGTGAATGCCGCGTGCGCGGGCGCGGTCGAGATCGACGGCGTCGGTGCCGATGCCGTTGATCGCGACGATTTCGAGCGCGCTCAGCCGGTCCATCAACGCGGCGGACAACCCGTTCGCGCCTCCCGTGACGACGCCGCGGATGCGCGACGCGACGCGGTCGAGCAGCGCGTCCGGCTGGTCGGCAGCGTACAGGCGATGCACCGCGTAGCGGGCGGACAGTTCGGCGTCGATGGTGTCGGGAAGCGGCTGGGTGAGCAGGATGTCGATGGTCATGAAGGTCTCGGTCGTCGTGCGCGGCACGGGCCGCGCATCAGGTGCAACCGAGTATAGGAACCGTATCGATATCGGTCTAACATCAAGAGACTATTGATTGATTCACGATTTGAATGATTGAACTGAACCAGCTTCGTTGCTTCGTCGCCGTGGCCGAGGAACTCCATTTCGGCCGTGCGGCCAAGCGGCTCTTCATGACGCAGCCGCCGCTCAGCCGGCAGATCCAGTTGCTCGAACATGCGCTCGGCATCGCGCTGCTCGAACGCAGCAGCCGGCAGGTCAGGCTGACCGCGGCCGGCGAGCGCTTCCTTCGCGATGCGCGGCACATCCTCGAGTTCTCCGCGCGGGCCGAGCAGGCCGCGCAGCGCGTCGCGCACGGCGGGGCTGGCCGCATCACGCTCGGCTTCACGGCCGTCAGTGCGTACCGAATGATTCCGGCGCTGCTCGCGCATGCGGCGCACGCGCTGCCGGACGTCGACGTCGAACTGCGCGAAATGGTGTCGACCGTGCAGATCGACGCGCTCGCGTCGCGCATGCTCGATGCGGGCTTCGTGCGCCAGCGCGCGGCGCGCCATCCGCTCGAATACCGGCTCGTGCAGCGCGAGCCGATGCTCGTCGCGGTCGCGCAGGGCACGCCGCTGGCCGCGTACGAGCGGATCGGCCCGGACGAGCTGGACCGGCAGCCGTTCATCGCGTATTCGCCGAACGAGGGCAAGTACTTCCACGACATGATCTCGGGGATGTTCGCCAGCGCGGGGCGCTTGCCGAACTACCTGCATTATGTCGGGCAGACCCATACGATCCTCGGCCTGGTGCGCGCCGGGCTGGGTGCCGCGCTGGTGCCGGCTTCGGCGCGCGAGCTGCATGTCGACGGTGTGGTGTTCCGGCCGCTCGCGGGCGTCGACGTGGCCGCAGAGCTGTATCTCGCGTGGCGCGCGGACAACGACAATCCGGCGCTGCCGCTGTTCAACGCGATGGTCGGGCAGTTTCTGACGGAAGGGGCGGACGGCGTCGTCGTTTAGAAAAAGTCAGTTGTCTGACGATATCCGCCGGCACGCCTGACGCACGCCAGGGGCTCGAATGACCGAAATGCGCCGGCTCCGCGTAGCGTTCCGGCCCGAAATTGCCACCAGCAATCCCGGTTTTTTCATGCCCGTCACGGGAAAACCCGCATTTCGCCCTCATCGGTCGTCGTATTACTGTATCGATACACTAAATCGATACAGTCGCATCGGAAGACGCGATTGAAAAGGAGACGGCCATGAGTACCTTCACCCGGCGGCGCTTTCTGCAAACGGCGTCCGCCGCCACGCTCGCGGTCGCGGGCGGCTTGCCGGAAATCGGCCGCGCGGCGCAGACCGTGACGCTGCGCTGCTCGTCGTCGATGCCGGCTGACCAGAACGCCGCGCACTACGTGTGGTACGAGCGCCTCGCGGCGAACCTGAAGGCGAGCGTCGGCGACGCGATTCGGGTCGACTACTTTCCGAACAGCCAGCTCGGCAAGGAGAGCGACGTCGCGCAGCAGGTGAAGATCGGCGCGATCGACATGATGATCGCGGGCTCGTCGATCTGGGCCACGGTCGCGCCGGAGCTCGGCATGCTCGATCTCGGCTACCTGTTCGACAGTTATGCGCACGTCGCGAAGGTGCTCGACGGCCAGGTCGGCACCAGCCTGAACGCGCTGCTGCAAAAGCGCGCGGGCTGCTCCGTGCTGACCTGGGGCTCGCACTTCGGCGGACGCTGCGTGTTCACGAAGCAGCCGGTGACGGCGCTGCAGGGCGTGAAGGGCACGAAGCTGCGCGTGTTGCCGACGCCGGCATTCATGGACACCTTCAAGGTGATGGGCGCGGTGCCGACGCCGATTCCGTTCGGCGAGCTCTACATGGCCGTGCAGACGGGCGTCGTCGACGGGCTCGAGCACGATCCGGCCACCGTGCTCGCGAGCCGCTTCGACGAGATCGTCAAGTCTTGCTGGCAATCGCACCACGTGTTCGCGGCGATGACCGTCGTGATGGGGCGGCGCGCGCTCGAGCGGATTCCGGCAAACCTGCGCCCGGCGTTCGACCGCGCGGTGGCCGACGCGACCGCGCAGCAGCGCGCGATCGCGACGCAGAAGGCCGTCCAGGCGGAGGCGGCGCTGAAGCAGCACGGGATGACGTTTCATCCGATGGCGGATGCCGAGCGCACGGCGCTGCGGCAGGCGATGCACGACCGCCTCTACATGGCATTCGCGAAGCAGTATCCGGCTACCGCGCCGCTGTTTCCGGCGATTGCCGCCGCGCGGGGTTGAGCGATGGATACCGGTTCCGTTTCGAGCGTCGCGCCGGCCGTCGACCCAGGGCGTCCCGTGCGCGCCGCCCGCGCGCTGGATGCGGCGATGCGCTGGATCGAATACGTGTCGGCCGCCGTGCTGGCCGTCGACGTGCTGGTCGTGTTCGTGTCGGTCGTCTTCCGCTATTTCCTGCACGATCCGGTCGACTGGGCCGAGGAGGTCGCGAGCGCGCTGATGATCGTGCTGGTGTTCTTCGGCGCGGCGACGGTGCTCGGCCGCAGTCAGCACGTCGGCATCGACCTGTTCCGCGGCTGGCTGCCGGCACGCTGGCAGGGCGCGCTCGTGCAGATCGGGCACTGGATCGTCGCGGCGGTGTCGCTGAACCTGCTGGCGTCGTCGTGGCAGCTGCTCGGCGACTCGTACGATCAGTTGACGACCGGCGGCCTGCCGGGATGGATCAACGTGTATCCGATGATGTTCGGCGCGCTGTTCATGAGCGTGTTCGCGCTCGCGAACGCACTGAACGCGCCGCGCCGCCGCGTGCTCGGCACGCTTGCGTGCTGCGCCGTGCTCGCAGGCGCCGTGTACGGCTGGAACGCGCTGCGGCCCGAGCACGCGATCGCGCCGGGGGCGCTGCTGATCGCCGGCTTCGTGGGCGGGCTCGTGCTGGGCGTGCCGATCGGCTTCGTGCTCGCGTTCTCGGCGCTGCTTTACTTCCTCGCCGATCCGACGCTGCCGTTGCTCGTCTACTCGCAGCAGGTGATGGCAGGTGCCGATCACTTCGTGCTGCTCGCCGTGCCGTTCTTCGTGCTGGCCGGCTTGCTGATGGAGTCGAACGGGATGTCCGCGCGGCTCGTCGAGTTGTTGCTGCGGATCTTCGGGCGCGTGCGTGGCGGGCTCGGGCTGATCGTGATCTTCGCGACGGCGTGCTTTTCCGGCGCGTCGGGTTCGAAGCTGGCCGATATCGCGGCGGTGGGCGGCGTCGTGATGCCGGCCGTGCGCCGCGCGCGGCAGGATCCCGACGAAACCGCGGCGCTGCTGGCGTGCAGCGCGGTGATGGCGGAGACGATCCCGCCGTGCGTGAACATGATCATCATGGGCTTCGTCGCGAACATCTCGATCGCGGGGCTGTTCGTCGCGGGGATCGTGCCGGCGGCCGTGCTCGCCGCGTCGCTGGCGGTCGTGACCGTGATCTGCGGACGCCGGATCGACATCGACGCGGTGTTCGTCGAGCGCCGCGCGTGGCTGCCGCTCGCGGGCGGCGCGCTCGTCGCGCTGATCATGGTCGCGATGATCGGCAAGGGCGTGACGTCGGGCATCGCGACGTCGACGGAAGTGTCGGCGTTCGCGGTGGTCTATGCGCTGGTGGTCGGCTGGGCGGCGTTCCGCGAACTGACCTGGCGCTCGGTCGGCCGCGTGTTCGTCCGTGCGGCGTCGATGGCGAGCGGTATCCTGTTCATCGTCGCGGCGGCGTCGAGCGTGTCGTTCGCGTTGTCGATCGAGCAGATTCCCGCGCTCGTCTCGGGCACAATGACAGCGTTTGCCCATCAGTACGGCTCGACGGCGTTCCTGTTGCTGGCGGCGCTGCTGATGATCGTGTTCGGCGCCGTGCTCGAAGGCGCGCCCGCGCTGATCATCTTCGGGCCGCTGCTCGCGCCGATCGCGCTGCAGCTCGGCATCAACCCGCTGCATTTCGGTACGGTCGTGGTGGTGGCGATGGGGCTCGGTTTGTTCGCGCCGCCCGTCGGGCTCGGGCTGTTCACGACCTGTGCGATCACGGGGACCGAGGTCGCACGCGTGGCGCGGCCGATGGTGAAATACCTGCTGGTGCTGTTGGTCGCCCTCGTGGCGCTGATCTTCGCACCGGCGTTTTCGTTGTGGCTGCCGGCCCGTTTCGGCCTGTAGCCCGTTCATTGCAAGACGACATGAGTACGATTCAGGACGTGGCCCGTCATGCGGCCGTTTCGGTCAGCACGGTTTCGAACGTGCTCAACGGCCGCACCGATCAGATGAAGCCGGAGACGCTCGAACGCGTGAAGGCGTCGATGGATGCGCTGCAGTACCGGCCGAGCACGCTGGCGCGCCAGCTCAAGACGGGACAGACGCCGCTCGTCGGGCTGCTGGTGCCGTCGATGGCGAACCCGATGTACGGCTACATCGCGCGCGAGATCGAGGCTTGCGCGCAGGAGCAGTATGGCCATCGCGTGCTGATCGGCAACACGTACCGCGACGCGGGCAAGGAGGCGTCGTTCTTCGACGACCTGTTCGCGCACGGCGTGCGGCGCGTGATCGTGATCTCGTCGCTTGCCGACGAAAGCCACCTCGAACGCGCGGCCGAACGCGGGATGACGGTCGTCAGCTACGACCGCCGCGCAACGCCCGGCGCACAATCGAAGGTCGATCACGTGACGGCCGACAACGAGGCGGCCGCGCGGCTCGCGACCGACTGCCTCGTCGCCGCGGGCCATACGCGGCTCGCATTCGCGACGGTGGCCGGCGTCACCGTGAGCCGCAGCGACAAGATTCGCGGCTTTCTCGCGGCAGCGCGCGACGCGGGCGCCGATGCGCAAGTGCTCGATGGCGGTCCGGCGAACGAATATGGCGACGCCGTGATCGTCGAAGTCGGACGTGCGCTCGGCGCCGCGCTGGCGGCCGATCCCGCGCGGCCGACCGGCATCGTCGCGGTCAACGACCTGTTCGCGCTGGGCCTGATGGCCGGGCTGCGCGACGGCGGATTGCGCGTGCCGGACGATGTGTCGGTCGTCGGGATGGATGGCCACTTCCTGTCGGCGATCTCGTGGCCGGCGCTGACCACGGTGCAGCTGCCCGTCACGGACATGGCCGCGGAAATGGTGCGGCGCGTGATGCGGCACGACGGCGACCTGTCGGAGCCCGGGCAGTGCGTGTTCCCGGACGTCACGCTCATCGAGCGCGCATCGGTCGCGCCGCCGCCGCCGCGTGCGGTCGAATCGAACGGAGCCCCCGCATGACGCGCGTCTACGTGACCCATCCGTCCGGGATGCTCGATTACTACTTCGGTGCGAAGGCGCTGCGCGCGCTGCAGGCGATCGCGGACGTCACGTGCAATCCGCTCGACCGTGAGCTCGGCACGGACGAGCTGATCGCCGCCGCCCAAGGATGCGATGCGATGATCGCGTACCGGCAGACGCCGGCGCCGCGCGCGCTGTTCGCGAGGCTGCCCGCGCTTGCCGCGTTCCTGCGCTGCGCGGTCGACATTCGTACCGTCGACGTCGACGCGGCGAGCGAATTCGGCGTGCTGGTCACGCAGGCGAGCCCCGGTTTCGGGCCGGCCGTCGCCGAGTGGGTGATCGGCGCGATGATCGACCTCGCGCGCGGGATCGGCGCCTATGCCGCTACGTACCTCCGCGGCACGCCGCCGCTGCCGCGGATGGGCCGCGAATTGCGCGGCAGCACGCTGGGCGTGGTCGGCTATGGACAGATCGCGCGCCATCTCGCGCCGATCGCGACGGCGTTCGGGATGCGCGTGCTCGTGTGCGATCCGTACGTGCGGGTCGACACGCCGTCGATCGAACAGGTCGACCGCGCGACCTTGCTGCGCGATGCGGACTACGTCGTGTGCCTCGCGCCGGCGACGCCCGCCACCGCGAACCTGTTCGACGCGGGCGCGTTCGCCGCGATGAAGCCGGGTGCGTGCTTCATCAATGCGTCGCGCGGCGAGCTCGTCGACGAGCAGGCGCTGGCCGACGCGCTCGACGGCGGCAGGCTGGCCGGTTGCGCGCTCGATGTCGGCCGCGCGACGGACCAGATGCCCACGCCCGAACTCGCCGCGCATCCGCGCGTGATCGCCACGCCGCATATCGGCGGGCTGACGCGGCCGGCGGTCGAGCACCAGGCACTCGAGACGGTCGAACAACTCGCCGCGCTGCTTGACGCACGCGTGCCGAACGGCGCGGTCAACGCCGCGCACGCGACGCGGCTCGCACGCTGGCGGTCGGTCGACGCATCCGCCGCGCCGGGCGCGCGATGACGCACGACCTGGCCGGTACACGGCCGTCGCCCGCATGCGATTGCCATATTCACATTTACGACGATGCGTATCCGCTCGCGCCGACGGCGACGTTCCGCCCGCCGCATGCGCCGGTGGACGCGTATCGCCGCGTGCAACGGGCGCTTGGCCTCGCGCGCGTGGTCGTCGTGCAGCCGACCGGTTATGGGTTCGACAACCGCTGCACGCTCGATGCGCTGGCCGCGCTCGGCCCGCAGGCGCGTGGCGTCGCGACGTTGCCGGTCGACGTGCCGGACGCCGAGCTCGAGCGGCTGCACGCGGGAGGCATCCGCGGCGTGCGGTTCATGACGCTGTCGGGCGGCGTCGCGCGATGGGACGAACTCGAGCGGATGGCCATGCGAATCGCGCCGCTCGGCTGGCACATCGACCTGCAGCTCGATGGCCGGACGCTGCCCGACGTCGAGGCGATGCTGACGTCCTTGCCGGCGCGTGTCGTCATCGATCACACGGGCAAGTTCCTGACGCCGGTGGCTCCGGGTGCGCCGGCGTTCGTCGCATTGCGGCGCCTGCTGGATCGCGGCCACGTTTGGGTGAAGCTGTCCGCGCCTTACGAGACTTCGCGATCCGGTTCGCCCGGTTACGACGACGTCGCACGCCTTGCCACCGTGCTCGCGCGCGAACATTCGGCGCGCTGCGTGTGGGGCAGCAACTGGCCGCATCCGAACGCGTCGCCGGTACCCGACGATGCGCACCTGCTCGGCTGGTTGCACGCCTGCGCGGCGGACGAGGCGGTCGGCCGCGCGATACTCGTCGACAATCCCGCGGTGCTGTACGGGTTCGATGCGGACACCTCGATCGGCGCCGCGACGTAAGATCCTGTCGGCCGGACGCGGGCCGCGCTTCGATGGAAATCAATCCCGACCGGGCGCGATGCGTCGCGGCGTCGGCAACATCCTTACTGTTCGGAAAGCTGGCGCGCCGCGCACGCTTTCGATCGCGAAAAGGCAACGCGCCGCCGTGCCGACCGCTTGACGCTGCATGCCGGTCGGCGCAGGATACGTGCGTGCATTTGGAGCGGGGCGCGCTGGCCGCGTGTTCCCGCATCAGCGACGCGCACAAGAACAACGATGAGCCTTCACGCACTCGTACCGGAATCCCGGCGCCGCAGCCGCCGGCCCGCCGCGATTTTCCCGACGCCCGTCGCGTCACGTATCCGTCATCCCGTTTCGTACCGTGCATCGGTACACTTTCCCGTCCGCGCGCTGGCCGCGACGATGAGCCGTGCCGATCGGCGCCGGCGCGTCGCGCGCCAGCCCGTCGCGCCCGAATACCGTATCGCGCATGACGCTTACACCGGCGTGTCGTGACGCCGCCGCCACGCGTCCACGCATCGTGCCGTCAACGCTCCCGCGCGCGCGGCGGCACCGGAGTCCGAAGCATTTCGATTGAGCATGACGCAGCTTACGCACGCAGTTCAGTTCGAGGTTCAAGGAGAAAAACTCATGTCGCAGCTTTCGAATGAAGCAAACGGCAGTTCGGGGAGTGGCAAGGCAAAGCTGATCAAATGGGCGATCATCATCGCCGGCGTCGCGATCGCGGCACCGGCCGCGCTGTTCGTCCTGAAGGGGATGGTCGCGCTGATCACGGCGGCCGTGATCGGCCTCGGGGCGATCTATCTCGCGCCGGTCGTCGCGATGAAGTTCGCGAACCAGAAGGTGAAGATGATCGTCGAGGAAGCGCAGTCGAATCCGATCGAGACGCTCATCAACCAGCTCGCGGAAAAGCGCCAGGCGGCGCAGAAATTCGCGGACAGCATCACCGCTTTCCGCACCGAAGTGAAGAACTTCGAAAACAAGACCGAGCTGTTCGAGAAGCAGTATCCGGAAGACGCACCACGCTTTCGCGCGCAGCTCGACACGATGAAGCAACTGCTTGCGTTTCGCGAAAGCCGCTACAAGCAGGTGCAGGCGGAACTGAAGAATTTCGCCTCCGCGATCGACCGCGCGAAGGCGATGTGGGACATGTCGCAGGCGGCCCAGCACATGAACAAGCTCGCGGGCCGGCAGACGGCCGATACGTTCGAGCAGATCAAGACCGACGTGGCCGTTGATTCGGTGATGCGCTCGGTGAACAAGGCATTTTCCGAAATGGAGACGTCGCTGCTGGACAATCCCGAGGTCAAGCAGGCGCAACAGCAGGCGGTGATGAACGGCACGCCCGTGCCCGGCCCCGACGCGGCACAGGCCGCTGCATTGCCGTCGAAACAACAATAACTTCCCGCAGGCACGCAACCATGAAAAAACTTCTCGGTGCAGTCGTGTTTCTGGTGGTGCTCGTCGGCGTATGGATCGTCCACCAGGGCGGCCTGTCGACACTGATTCCCGCGCACGATGCCGCGCCGGGCGCGACGTCCGCGCAGGCAGGCGACGCGGGCCAGCCCGCGCAGACGTCGACGTCCACCAACGTGCTGCCGGCCGGCTTCACGCCGCAGACGAGCACGCTGAAATCGATCGCCGAAAACGGCGTCGTGCGCGTCTCGGTGCAGAACCCGAGCGAGCCGTTCTTCGGCGAGGACAAGGGCGCGCCGCACGGCTTCAACGTCGAATTCGCGCGGCTGCTGTTCTCGGATCCGTCGTTCTCGCATGGCGGCAAGCCGGTCGTCGTCGATACGCGTCACGAAGTCGACACGTATCCGGGCGTGCCGAAGCAGCTGCTCGACACCGATGCGAAGGGCAACCATGTCGTCGACGTCGCGATGGACGGGCTGACGTTCCCGGACAACACGCCGGCGGGCGTCGTCTACTCGGTGCCGTACGTCGATGATTTCGGCTATTCGCTGATCGTGCGGCAAGGCTCCGCGATCCGCTCGGCCGACGATCTGGCCGGCAAGACGGTCGGCATCCTGAAGGGCGACCCGGACGTGCGTGCATTCGTCACGCGCCAGTATCCGAACGTCCGGTTCGTCGAGGTCGACGATTCCGACCCGGCGTTCATCGCGAAGAGCCTCGACGGCCATGCGGTCGACGCGTTCATCTACGACTATCCGTTCGCGGTCAGCTCGATCAAGGGCACCGACCTGAAGTTCGCGGTGACCAAGCTCGACGGCTCGAACATCGCGTACAAGATCGGCGTGCGTGCCGACGACCAGGACCTGCTGATCTACCTGAACGCCGCGATCGCGAAGCTCAAGCAGTCGCCGCAGTATCTGGACCTGCTGCGCAAGTACTTCGTCAGCGACCAGACGATGACGACCGCAGCCGCGTCGGGCGAAAAGACGTACGTGGTGAAGGCGGGCGACACGCTGAACATGATCGCGGCGAGCAAGCTCGGCAGCGGCCAGCGCTATCGCGAGATCCAGCGCCGCAACAACCTCGCGAACCCGAACCTGATCCTGGCTGGCCAGCATCTCGTGATTCCGGTCCGGTAGGCGCGGCGTGGAGCGAAGAAGGTTGGGAGGGGAAGGTGAACCACGGCGCGCGGCACGGCGGATCGTTTTCGCCGTGCCGCGCGCCGCTTTGCATCAGTGCGTGATCGACAGGAACAGGTAGGCCGCGAACAGCGACAAATGCACGACACCGTGCAGCACCGTCGTGCGTCCCTGGCTGAGCGTCAGCGTGCTGACCAGCAGCGTCAGGGACAGCAGCACGGTTTCCATCGCGCCGATGCCGAGCGTGAGCGGCTGGCCGACCCAGATGAACACGGCCGCGACGGTCGGAATCGTCAGCCCGATGCTCGCGAGTGCCGAGCCGAGCGCGAGGTTCATGCTGGTCTGCAGGCGATTCGCGCGTGCGGCGGTGACGGCCGCGAGCCCTTCGGGCAGCAGCACGAGCGCGGCGATCACGATGCCGACCGCCGCTTCCGGCGCGCCGAGCTTCATCACCGCATGCTCGACGGCCGGCGACAGCAGCTTGGCGAGCAGCACGACCGCGACGAGGCTCGCGAACAGCAGCACGAGGCTGGTCAGCGCGGTGCGGCCGCTCGGCGGCGCCGCGTGCACCGATTCGTTCGCGCTGTCGTGCTCGGTGAGGAAGTAGTCGCGGTGGCGCACGGTCTGCACGAACACGAATGCGCCGTACAGCACGAGCGACGACACGCCGGCGAACGCCAGCTGCGATTTCGAAAAGAACGGGCCGGGCGCGGCGTTCAGATAGTTCGGCATCACGAGCGACAGCACCGACAGCGACGCGAGCACCGCGAGCGCCTTGCTCGCGCCGCGCCCCTGGAAATCCTGTTCGCCGTGCTTCCACGCACCGACCAGCAGGCAGAGGCCGACGATGCCGTTGCAGATGATCATCACGGCGGCGAACACGGTGTCGCGCGCGAGGCCCGATTTCTCGGGGCCTGCGCCGAGCATCACCGACACGATCAGCGCGACTTCGATGACGGTCACGGCGACCGCGAGCACGAGCGTGCCGAACGGCTCGCCGACGCGGTGCGCGACGACTTCGGCATGGTGGACGGCGGCGAACACGGCGCCGGCGAGCGCGGCGGCGAACACGGCGATGACGAGGCCTTCGGCCGGCACGACGCGCGACAGCGCGAGTACCAGCCATGCGGCAAGCGGGGCCCAGAGGGTCCAGCGCGGGAGCTGGTTGGACGAGAGCGGCATGGACGGTTTCCTATGCGAGTGACGGCGCGCGACGCGCCGTCACGGGTTGACGAAGCCCGGCCGGATGATCCGCCGAACGAGGATGATGAAGCCGATGCGCGGCAGCACGGAACTGCGCTGCCACGGGTTCGCCGCCGTAAGGCGGCGAGGGGCGCGGGCGGGCGGAGGCCCGTCGCTGGATGAAACGGTTCGATGCGACCGAGTGCCGGAGGCGGGCACTCGCACGTGACGACAGGCATGCCGGGCGGTATTGAACCGACCCCGAAAGGGCGCGGACGATGGACGGCAACGGCGTGACACGCGGTTTCCCCCTGAAATCCGGCGAATTGTCGAATTTTATCAGGCGTTCGGGGGGCACTATCTCATATTCGAACGCTTTCATTGACCTTTCGATTTGCAAAAAGTGCCCCGATCGTTCGATTTTTTGAGTTTTACAGTTTCCGTAACGGTCTCTTGCACGACAAATTCGGGCTCGCCCTGACATAAATCTACCGACCGGTCGGTTTATAATCGCTCGCACCTCCACTTCATGACGGATCGCAAGCGATGGCTGTTTCTTCTGCACATTCGGTGAATTCGGGCGCGCTGGCGCCGTCGGCGGTCGTCGGCGTGATCGGCGCGGGTGCGATGGGCGCGGGCATCGCGCAGGTTGCCGCGGCGGCCGGCCATGCGGTGCTGCTGTACGACCTGAACGAAGCCGCGTGCGACAAGGCGCTTGCCGGCATCCGCGCGCAGTTCGCGCGGCTCGCGGAGAAGGGCCGTCTCGAGCCGGCGCAAGCGGAGGCGGCCGGCAGCCGCATTCGCGCGGTGCGCGCGCTGGCCGAGTTCGCCGGCGCGGCGCTGATCGTCGAGGCGGCGGCCGAGCGGCTCGACGTGAAGCGCGAGATATTCGCGACGCTCGAGCGCCATGTCGACGATCGCTGCGTGCTGGCGACCAACACGTCGTCGATCTCGATCACGTCGATCGCGGCCGGGCTGCGAGCGCCGCAACGCGTGGCCGGCCTGCATTTCTTCAATCCGGCGCCGCTGATGGCGCTCGTCGAGGTGGTCAGCGGGCTCGCGACCGCGCCGGAAGTCGCGCAGGCGCTGTACGACACCGCCGCCGCGTGGGGCAAGCGGCCGGTGCTGGCGAAGTCGACGCCGGGCTTCATCGTGAACCGCGTCGCGCGGCCGTATTACGCGGAGGCGCTGCGCGTGCTGAACGAGCAGGGCGGCACGCCGGCGTCGATCGATGCGGTGATGCGCGAAGCCGGCGGCTTCCGGATGGGGCCGTTCGAGCTGATGGACCTGATCGGCCACGACGTGAACTTCGCGGTGACCGAGTCCGTATTTCGCGCGTACTTCAATGACCCGCGCTACACGCCGTCGCTGATCCAGCAGGAGCTCGTGAACGCGGGCTTCCTCGGACGCAAGTCGGGGCGCGGCTTCTATTCATATGCCGACGGTGCGACACCGCCCGCGCCCGAGCTGGAAGCGCCGCGCGATGCGCCGGCCGACGTCGCGCTGTTCGCGCAGGACGGCCCGGCCGCCGCGCTGCATGCACGCTTCGCTGCACGCATCGCGGGTGCGCGGCAGAGCGGCGCGCATGCCGACGAACTGCTGGCCGTGGCCGGCCGCGCGTCGATCGCGCTGACCGACGGCCGCACCGCGACCGCGCGCGCCGCGCAAACCGGCGTGGCCGATCTCGTGCTCGTCGATCTTGCCCGCGATTACGCGCAGGCCGGGCTCGTCGCGCTGACGCGCGCGCTCCAGTGCAGCGATGCGGCCTATGCGGACGCGGTCGGCCTGTTCCAGCAGGCGGGTTTTCGCGTCGTCGGCGTCGCGGACGTGCCGGGCATGGTCGCGATGCGCACCGTCGCGATGCTCGCGAACGAGGCGGCCGACACGGTGAACCAGGGCGTGTGCTCGCCCGCCGATCTCGATCTCGCGATGGAGAAGGGCGTGAACTACCCGTGCGGCCCGCTCGCGTGGGCCGATGCGATCGGCATCGGCCGCGTGCATCGCGTGCTGTCGAATCTCGCGGCGAGCTACGGCGAGGACCGCTATCGCGTGTCGCCGCGCATCGCCGCGCTGCATGCGGCCGGCCGCACGTTCCGGTCGTAGCCGCCGGCCCCGTTACCCCGAACACGATAACGACATCACTCCATTGGAGG
>NZ_CABVPN010000001.1 GCF_902499115.1 Burkholderia diffusa | reverse complement strand
GCGGAAGAAGCGGAAGAAGCGGAAGAAGCGGAAGAAGCGGAAGAAGCGGAAGAAGCGGAAGAAGCGGAAGAAGCGGAAGAAGCGGAGGAAGCTCGGTACCGGCGTGCGACGCGTGGTACGGCCGACAGGAGGAAGCGGCGCGCGCTGCGTTGGCACCGAACCGTGGCGCTGCACCGGCCGGCATGAACGGCGCGCCAGACGCGCCGGACGCCCGATGCCCCCGATGCGCTCAGTGCGTGCCGGCCTTCGGCTTGCGCGGCGCCTTTTCGAACAGACGGTCGTAGAGCCAGCGCGGCAGCACGTGCAGCACCTTCGCGACGACGCCCATCTGCCATGGAATCACGCGGAACGCGTGCTGCCGAGCGATCGCGCGTGCGGCGCGGGCCGCGAAGCGGTCGGCGTCCATCAGGAACGGCATCCGGTACGGGTTGTGCGCGGTCATCGGCGTGCGGATGTAGCCGGGCGCGATCGTCACGACGCCGACGCCGGCCGGGCGCAACTCGACGCGCAGCGCCTCGAGATACTTGATCGCGGCCGATTTGGACGCGCTGTACGCGCCGGAACCGGGCAGGCCGCGCACGCCGGCGACGCTCGCGACGCCCACCAGCGTGCCGTGGCGCGCGGCCGTCATCGGGCCGACGAACGGCTCGAACGTCGCGACCATCCCGTAGTAATTGATGTCCATGACGTTGCGGAACGTGGCGAGATCGCCTTGTCCGGTGACGGCGCCCTGGCTGATGCCCGCGTTCGCGATCACGACGTCGGGGCAGCCGTGCGCGGCGATGAACGACGCGGCGGCCGTGGCGAGCGCATCGGCGTCGCGCACGTCGGCGGAATAGACGGAGACGGACAGCTTGGGAAAGCGTCGCGCGAACGCATCGAGGGCATCGGTGCGGCGCGCGACGAGTGCGAGCGTGGCGCCCTGGCGGGCGTATTCCTCGGCCATCGCGAGGCCGAGGCCGCTCGACGCGCCGGTGATGAAGACCTTCAGCGGAGTAGTCATGCCGGCGCGCGGGCGGGGATCAGAGTTTCTTGTCCTGAACCTGCTTCACGAGGTAATCGAGCACCTGCGCGGTACCCGGGATGCTGTTCGTGTAAGCCGGGCCCGTCTTGTACTTGCCCTGGACGATGACCGTCGGCACGCCGTCGATCGCGTAGTTCTTCAGCAGCTCGGCCGACTGCTTCACCTGGCCCTGCACGCTGAACGAGTTGTACGCGTCCATGAACTGCTTCTTGTCGACGCCTTGCGTCGCCAGGAAGTCGGCTTGCGCCTGCGGCGTGAGCAGGTAGTTCTTCTGCTTGTGGATCGCGTTGAAGATCGCCGGCGTGACCTTCTCCGAGATGCCGAGCGCCGACACCGCGTAGAACAGCTTCGAGTGCGGGACGAAATCGTCGCGGAAGGCGACCGGCACGCGCTTGAAGTCGATGTTGTTGCCCTGCTTCTTCACCCAGGCCTCGATCGTCGGCTCGAATTCGTAGCAGTGCGGGCAGCCGTACCAGAAGAACTCGATGACCTCGACCTTGCCGGCCGGCGCGGACACCGGCTGCGGCGACTTCATCACCTCGAAGTCCTTGCCGGACACCGGTGCGGCAGGCGTTGCCTGGGCGAAGCCTGCAGCGGCGAGGCCCAGGGACAGAAGGAGCGTGCTAAGCAGTTTTTTCATGTTGTAGACGTCGAATCAGTTGCTCGGGTTACGAAACATAACGGGTTCTGCGTGGGCGCGGCCGGTTGCTTACTGCTTCGTGAAACGGATCACCGCCGTGTCGACACCTGCATCGGACAGGCGCTGACGGGCCGAGTTCATATCCTCGAATTTCGAGAACGGGCCGACGCGCACGCGGAAATAGGTCACGCCGCTGACATCGCGCTTCGACACCTTCGACTCGAAGCCCTGGAAGCCCAGGCGCGCGCGTTGCTGCTCGGCGTCGCCTTCCGTCTTGTACGCGCCGACCTGCAGGAAGTAGCCGGTGTTCGCGTCGTTCGCGGTCGGCGGCTTCGCTGCCGCGGCGGCCGTGGCCGACGAGGTCGGCTTCGGCGTGTTCGCGGCCAGTTGCTGTTGCTGCTGCTTTTGCGCGGCGGCTTGCTGCGCCTGCTTCTGCGCGGCGAAGCGCGCGAGATCGTCCTCGCCGCCTTGCTGCTGTTGTGGGTGTTGCTGCGCCTGCTGCGTCTTCTTCGGCGGCGGCGTGTTGTCGGCCGGCTTCGGCGCGACGGCGACGCCGTTGCCCGAAGACGCATTGTTCGACGCGGTGGTGTTGCTCGAGCCGGTCGTGCCGTTCGTGTCGCCCGACGGCGGCACTTCGACGATCTGCGGCTCGGGCAGCAGGCCGCCCTGGGTCTGGTTCGCGGCCTGGCCGGGTGCGGTATTGGGCGGCGCGGACTGCGCGGCCTGCGGCACCGGCTGGCCGGGCGTCTTGCCCTGCAGCGCGCGGTTCGGGTCGAACTGCTGCGGCTGGCTCGCGCCGTTGTCGGCGGGCGGCGGCGCGACCTTCGACACGAACGGCGACGGCGAACGCGTGATGTAGAGCGCCACCACCACCGCGATCGCGAGGCCGACGATCAGGCCCAGCACGATTCCAAGAAATGTCCCTCCGGCTTGTTTCGATTGCTTCGAAGTTCGGCGTGGTTGTGCCATTGCTTGAGTCACCTGCAAAAAGAATCGTGAAAAGGTCGCGGCGGGCGCTGCCGCGGCCATTCGCTGCCCGGTTCGGGCCGCTTGCATCGTTACATCTTGGCGGGCGCAGACACGCCGAGTACCGCCAGACCATTCTCGAGCACCTGCCGGGTCGCGGCGAGGAGCGCGGCGCGCGCGTTGCGCGGCGCTTCGTCGTCGACCAGCACGCGCTCCGCATTGTAGAACGAGTGGAATTCACCAGCGAGATCGCGCAGGTAGAACGCGACCGCGTGCGGCGCCAGTTCGTTCGCCGCGTGCGTGAGCATGTCCGGATACTCGGCGAGCTTCTGCATCAGCGACACGGCCTGCGGGCTCGTGAGCTGCGACAGGTCGGCGCCCGGCAGCTGCGCCGCCTCGACGCTGTAGCGCGACTTCAGTTCGTTGAGCACCGAGCAGATCCGCGCATGCGCGTACTGGACGTAATAGACCGGGTTCTCGTCGTTCTGTTTCAGCGCGAGGTCGATGTCGAACACGAATTCGGTGTCGGCCTTGCGGGAGATCAGGAAGAAACGGACCGCGTCGCGACCGCGCGTGATGGTCGCCTCGTCGATCAGGTCGGGTGCCGCTTCCTGGCCCGGTGCCGCGCCGCCCGACCATTCGATCAGGTCACGGACCGTCACGTAGCTGCCCGCGCGCTTCGACAGCTTCACTTCCTGGCCGTCGCGCATCACGGTGACCATCTTGTGCAGCACGTAGTCGGGATAGCCCTTCGGGATGCCGACGTGCAGGCCTTGCAGGCCCGCGCGCACGCGCGCGATCGTGCCGTGGTGGTCCGAGCCCTGGATGTTGATCACCTTCGTGAAGCCGCGCTCCCATTTCGTCACGTGGTACGCGACGTCCGGCACGAAGTACGTGTACGTGCCGTCCGACTTGCGCATCACGCGGTCCTTGTCGTCGCCTTCGTCGGTCGTGCGCAGCCACAGCGCGCCGTCCTGCTCGTAGGTCATGCCGGCCTTGACCAGCGCGTCGACCGTCTTCTCGACCCGGCCTTCGCTGTACAGCGACGACTCGAGGTAGTACTGGTCGAATTTCACGCCGAACGCCTGCAGGTCCATGTCCTGCTCGTGACGCAGGTACGCGACCGCGAACTTGCGGATCGCGTCGAGATCGTCGATGTCGCCGGCGCCGGTGACCGGCTCGCCGTCCTTCGCGGCCACCGTCTCGCGGTTCAGGTAGTCGCGTGCGATGTCGGCGATGTATTCGCCGTTGTACGCGGCTTCCGGCCAGCCCGCGTCACCCGGCTTCAGGCCGCGCGCGCGCGCCTGCGTCGAGATCGCGAGGTTGCCGATCTGCACGCCAGCGTCGTTGTAGTAGAACTCGCGGTGCACCGCGTAGCCCTGGCTCGCGATCACGTTCGCGAGCACGTCGCCGAGCGCTGCCTGGCGGCCGTGGCCGACGTGCAGCGGGCCGGTCGGGTTGGCCGACACGAACTCGAGCAGCACCTGCTTGCCCTTTTCGCGATCCGACGTGCCGAACGCGCGGCCCTGGTCGAACACGGCGGCGATCACCGCCTGTTTCGCGGCGGCCGTCAGGCGCAGGTTGATGAAGCCGGGGCCGGCGATTTCGGCTGCGTCGACGAGCCCTTGCGCGGCCGGCTGGGCCGTGAGGGCGGCGACGATCTTCTCGGCGAGCTGGCGCGGGTTCGTGCCGAGCGGCTTGGCGAGCTGCATGGCGACGTTGCACGCGACGTCGCCGTGCGCGGCGACCTTCGGGCGCTCCAGCGTGATGGCCGGGGTGACGAATGCCGCGTCGGCGCCTTTCAGCGCGTGTGCGACCTGCGTGACGCTATCCGCGAGCAGGGCTTCGAGGGTCTGTTTGTGTGCTGGCAGCATGCTGGTAGAAGGCTTCGTTGGTGGCGGCCGGAAACGCCGGCCGGCCGGCGCGCTTTTTAAGCGCGCGTTTCAGGGATCGCAGAATTTTAACAGGTGCTAATATGCCGCTCAGGCGCCCCGCGTCCGCGAGGCCGGACGCCGGTCTGCCGGCGTCCCCCCAACTGCGCCGCGCAGGCACAACAAGATGAAAAGGGAATTGTCATGATTACGTTCAAGAGCAAGGCGGCACAGGATCTCGACGTGCTGAAGGATTTCGCCGTGTACGTGCTGGGCCTCGTCGGCAAGCAGCTGGGCGAACGCGGTGTCATTACGCACGACGAACTGGACCACGCGATTGCGAAGCTGGAAGGCGCGGTCGCGCAGGCGAAGCAGGAGCGCGCCGAGCACGCCGGCCATTTCCACGAGGACGAAGACGACCACGCGCACCACGAAGTGCCGCCGAGCCTGGCGCAGCGCGTGGCACCGTTCCTCACGATGCTGCGCGAAGCGAAGGCCGGCCAGGCCGACGTGCACTGGGGCTTCTGAGCCTCGTCGCCCGGCGACGCCGACCGCAAGATGGGTCCGGCAAGAAAAAGCCCGCTCGATGCGGGCTTTTTATTTGTCTGATCAAAATGCGGCGAGGCCGCCCCGGTCGCGCATCGATCAGAGCTGCGGCGCGAGCGCGCGGCGCGCATCGTCGAGCGACAGCGCCATGCGTCGCGCGTAGTCCTCGAGCTGATCCTGACCGATTTTCCCGACCGAGAAATACGTGCTGTCGGGGTGCGCGAGGTAGAAACCCGACACGCTGGCCGCCGGCAGCATCGCCAGCGAATCGGTCACGCTCATGCCGATCTCGTTCGCCTGCAGCGCGTCGAACATGTCGCGTTTCACGAGGTGGTCGGGGCAGGCCGGGTAGCCGGGCGCCGGGCGGATGCCCGCGTACTTTTCGGCGATCAGCGCATCGTTGTCGAGCGTCTCGCCGCTCGCGTAGCCCCACAGCTCGCGGCGCACGCGCGCGTGCATCGCTTCGGCGAACGCTTCCGCGAAGCGGTCCGCGAGCGCCTTCAGCATGATCGCGCTGTAGTCGTCGTGGTCGGCTTCGAACTGCTTTTCCTTCACGTCGACACCGAGCCCGGCCGTCACCGCGAACATCCCGATGTAGTCGGCGACACCCGTTTCCTTCGGCGCGATGAAGTCGGCGAGCGAGCGGTTCGGGCGCATCACGCCGTCGACCACCGGACGCACGCTCTGCTGGCGCAGGTTGCGCCACGTCATCAGCACTTCCGAGCGCGAGTCGTCGGTGTAGATCTCGATGTCGTCGTCGTTGACCGTGTTCGCGGGCAGCAGCGAGATCACGCCGTTCGCGGTCAGCCAGCGGCCCTGGATCAGGCGCGCGAGCATCGACTTCGCGTCGGAGAACACGCGCCGCGCCGATTCGCCGACGATCTCGTCGTTCAGGATCGCCGGGTACGGGCCCGCGAGATCCCAGGTCTGGAAGAACGGGCCCCAGTCGATGTAGTTCGCGAGCTCGTTCAGGTCGTAGTTCTTGAACACGCGCCGGCCGATGAATTTCGGCTTCACGGGCTGGTAGCCTGCCCAGTCGACCTTCGTCTTGTTCGCGCGCGCCTCGGCGAGCGTGACCATCGGCTGCGCCTTGCGGTTCGCGTGCTGATCGCGGATCCGTTCGTAATCGGATTTCAGCTCGTCGAGGTACTTCGCCGCGCCTTCGTCCGACAGCAGATTCGATGCGACCGACACCGAGCGCGAGGCGTCCGGCACGTAGACGACCGGGCCTTCGTAGTGCGGCGCGATCTTCACGGCCGTGTGCACGCGCGAGGTCGTCGCGCCGCCGATCAAGAGCGGAATCTTCTTCACGCGGAAGTAGTCGTCGCGCTGCATTTCGGACGCGACGTACGCCATTTCCTCGAGGCTCGGCGTGATGAGGCCCGACAGCCCGATGATGTCCGCGCCCTCGACCTTCGCCTTCGCGAGGATCTCGTTGCACGGGACCATCACGCCCATGTTGACCACTTCGAAGTTGTTGCACTGGAGCACGACCGACACGATGTTCTTGCCGATGTCGTGCACATCGCCCTTCACGGTCGCGATGACGATCTTGCCCTTCGCGCGCACGTCGCCGCCCGCTTCCGCGAGCAGGCGCTTTTCTTCCTCGATGAACGGGATCAGGTGCGCGACGGCCTGCTTCATCACGCGCGCCGACTTCACGACCTGCGGCAGGAACATCTTGCCCTGGCCGAACAGGTCGCCGACGATGTTCATCCCGTCCATCAGCGGGCCTTCGATCACGTTGATCGGGCGACCGCCCGCCGCGTCGATCTTCGCGCGCACTTCCTCGGTATCCTCGACGATGAAGGTCGTGATGCCGTGCACGAGCGCATGCGAGAGCCGTTTCTCGACCGGCTGGTTGCGCCACTCGAGGTTCTCTTCCTTCTTCGCGCCGCCGGTCTTGAACTTGTCGGCGATCTCGAGCAGGCGATCGGTGGAATCCGCGCGGCGGTTCAGGATCACGTCCTCGACGCGCTCGCGCAGCTCCGGGTCGAGATCGGCGTACACGCCGAGCTGGCCCGCGTTCACGATGCCCATGTCCATGCCCGCCTGGATCGCGTGGTACAGGAACACGGTGTGGATCGCCTCGCGCACCGGGTCGTTGCCGCGGAACGAGAACGACACGTTCGACACGCCGCCGCTCACCTTCGCGTACGGCAGGTTCTGCTTGATCCAGCGGGTCGCCTCGATGAAGTCGACCGCGTAGTTGTTGTGCTCCTCGATGCCGGTCGCGACCGCGAAGATGTTCGGGTCGAAGATGATGTCTTCCGGCGGGAAGCCGACTTTGTTCACGAGGAAGTCGTACGAGCGCTTGCAGATCTCGGTCTTGCGCTCGTAGGTATCGGCCTGGCCCTTCTCGTCGAACGCCATCACGACCGCGGCCGCGCCGTAGCGGCGGATCAGGTTCGCGTGGTGACGGAACGCTTCCTCGCCTTCCTTCAGCGAGATCGAGTTCACGATCGCCTTGCCCTGCACGCACTTGAGGCCCGCTTCGATGACTTCCCACTTCGACGAGTCGATCATGATCGGCACGCGCGCGATGTCCGGCTCGGATGCGATCAGGTTCAGGAAGCGCACCATCGCCGCCTTCGAATCGAGCATCGCCTCGTCCATGTTGATGTCGATCACCTGCGCGCCGTTCTCGACCTGCTGGCGCGCGACGGCGAGCGCCTCGTCGAACTGGCCGTTGAGGATCATCCGCGCGAATGCCTTCGAGCCGGTGACGTTGGTGCGTTCACCGACGTTGATGAAGAGTGTCCCGGACGTGACGTTGAACGGCTCGAGGCCGGCAAGGCGCATCATGTGATCGGTCATGGCGGTGCGAATTCGTGTGATGTAGGGCGGGCGTTGGGGCTGTCGGTCAGGCGGCGTCGCTGTACTGGCTCGGCCAGCGGCGCGGTTTCACGTCGGCGAGCGCCTTCGCGATCTCGGCGATGTGCTCGGGCGTCGTGCCGCAGCAGCCGCCCGCGAGGTTCACGAGCCCGGCCTGCGCGAATTCCTTCAGGAGGCCCGACGTCACGTCCGGCGTTTCGTCGAAGCCGGTGTCGCTCATCGGGTTCGGCAGGCCCGCGTTCGGGTAGCACGACACGTAGGTGTCGCACAGCTTCGCGAGCTCGGCGATGTACGGGCGCATCAGCGCCGCGCCGAGCGCGCAGTTCAGGCCGAACGTGAGCGGCTTCGCGTGACGCAGCGAATTCCAGAATGCCTCGACCGTCTGGCCCGACAGGATGCGGCCCGACGCGTCGGTCACGGTGCCCGAGATCATGATCGGCAGGCGCTCGCCGGTGTTCTCGAACAGTTCGTCGAGCGCGAAGAGCGCGGCCTTTGCGTTCAGCGTGTCGAAGATCGTCTCGACGAGGAACAGGTCGACGCCGCCATCGAGCAGCGCCTTCGCCTGCTGGTAATACGCGTCGCGCAGCTCGTCGAACGTGACGTTGCGCGCGCCCGGGTCGTTGACGTCCGGCGAGATGCTCGCCGTCTTCGGCGTCGGCCCGATCGCGCCGGCAACGAAGCGCGGCTTGTCGGGCGTGGCGTAGCGGGCGGCGGACTCGCGCGCGAGCCGCGCCGATTCGACATTCATCTCGACGACGAGGTCTTCCATCCCGTAGTCGGCCTGCGCGACCGTCGTCGCGCCGAACGTGTTGGTTTCGACGATGTCCGCGCCGGCCGCGAAATACTGGTCGTGGATCTCGCTGATGATCTGCGGCTGCGTGAGCGACAGCAGTTCGTTGTTGCCCTTGATGTCGCGCGGGAAATCCTTGAAACGCTCGCCGCGATACGCGGCCTCGTCGAGCTTGTAGCGCTGGATCATCGTGCCCATTGCGCCGTCGAGGATCAGGATGCGCGATTTCAGCAGCGCGGGCAGGTCGGCGCCGCGCGTGTAGGGCGCGTCGAGCGGGGCGGAAGCGGCGAGAGGGGTCGCGGACATGGCGGAAGAGCGGTGAAGACGGGAAAACCGTCATTGTAGCCGGTGCGCCAAGGCGCCGCCCGGCCCGCCCCAAATGAAAACCCCCGCCCGGCGAACCGGACGGGGGCTTGGATCGGAGTGCTCGCGGCGCCGCCCGAAAGCGGCGAATGGCCCGGCGATGCGCCGGGCCGCGGGTCGTCAGTGCAGGACGACGGGCATCATCATCAGACTGTCGAACTGTCCGAGGAATTCGTCCACTTCGTCGAGCGACGGTTCATCCTCGATCAGTTGCTTCACGTGTGCGCGGAATCGCTCGGCGAGCTCGCCGTCGATGAAGATCTCGCGCTGCGCGTTCTTGTCGACGATTTCGTATCCGCCGGCATTCATCAGATGGTGGCCGGCCTGCGGCGCAAATTCGACGACGCAGTAGTTGGGGCTGTTGTAGATCATTTGCATGGCGGCACTCCTCTTCGCAGTGGCATCTGGCCTTGTTGTCCCGTAGGTGGGGCAGACCTTGCCGGTTTCAAGGGGCTTGCGCTGCACACCCCGTTCTCCCGTTTGCGTGGGGTGTATCGGGTTAGAAGCCGATATCTATCAAACGTTTCTTATTGTGATCCGGAATACCGAAATAGTTGTTAAAGAGTGTCATCGGCCATTTTGGCGAGAGCTTTAATCGGTCGAAATTGCCGATTGGTCGATCGTTACGGCGCGGGCTGCGACGCTGCCGGCGGCGCAGCCGCTGGCGCGGGCGCCTGCTCCGCGGGCGACGCTGCGGGCTGTGCCGGCTCCATGGCCGGTGCGGCGGAGGCCGGCACGCTGGCGGGCGCGTTCGTTGCGTCTTCGTTCGTTGCGCCTCGCGTCGCGCCATCGGCGGGCGCACCGGGCGGGGCGAGCCGGCCGTGCCACAGCAGCTCGATCTGCGAGCCGTTCGGCTCCGATTGTACGAGCCGCGCGGGCAGCCAGTCGAGCGACGGCGCGAGCCACATGTCGATGCGGCGCGTGTCGCCGTCGCGGCGCGGCAGCCGCATGAAGTGGCGTGCGCGGACGATGCCGGCCTGCGTCTGCACGTCCTCGTCGCCGATCACCGTGATCGGCCAGGTCTCGCCGTTGTTGTTGTCGATCACGAAGAACTGCTGCGTGACGCCCGGCTGGTAGGCGGACGGATTGCCGCGCACGAGCCCCGACAGCTGCATCAGCATGCTGAAGCGATCCTGCACGCCGTCGGGCAGCGGCGCGTTGTTCGGCGTGCGCGTGAAGACCACCTGGCGGATTTCGCGGTTGAAGATCGCGATGTCCTCGGGCCGCTTGCCGCGTTTCTCGACATAGCGGTCGGGCGCGACGCCGAATGCGTCGATGCGGCCTTCGCTGCGGTAGGTGAACGGGCCGACGAACGGCACGGGCATGGACACCGACAGGTCGTAGGTGCGGCCGTCGGTCCGCCAGTGGATCGTGCCGATCATGTTCTGCATCCCGTTGTAGAACGTGTCGTACTGCAGGTCGCCGGGCGGCGGCGGCGCGAACTTCACGCCGCTCGTCGCGGGGCCCGGCGTCGCGGCACTGCCGGCATCGCCGGCCGATGCCGGGTGCGTGCCGGATGCGCCTGCCGCGCCGCTCGCGGCTGAGGCGGCTGAGGCGGCGGCCGGCGGCTCGCCTTGCTCGGCCGTTTGCGTCGACGTGAGGACCGGCTCGGGCGACGGCGCGGGCTTCGGTGCAGATTTCGGTGCTGATTTCGGTGCGGCGGGGGCCGGCTTCGCCGGCGCTGGCTCGGCCGGTCGTTCGGCCGGCTTCGGCGCGGGCTGGCGCTCGATCGGCCGCGGCTTGAGCAGCTCGATCTGCACCGGTATCTCGGCAGGCGCGGGCGGCGTGAACGCGTCGCGGCTGCGCGCCAGCCACACCGCCGCGAGCGCGTGCAGCACCAGCACGACGACGAGCGCGACGCCCACGCGCAGCCAGTGGCGGGGCAGGGCGTGACGAGGACGGGTGTCGGCAGGCGGCATCGGCGAAACGGAACAGGGTTGGGGCGGTCGCGGCGCGCCTCGCGCGTCACAGCCATCGGACCGCCGGGTGCGCCGCGCGTTCGCGGTACATCGCGCGGGTGTCACACGCCCCGCGTGTCAGGCGTCGCGCGCGTCCGGACTATAGCCGAGTTCGTAAGACAGTTTCTGCGCGCATGCACGCAGCGCGGTGTCCATCTCGCCGCCCCACGCGATGTCGAACATGCCTTCCTGGCCGAGCGCGACGATCGCGAGCGCGAGTTCGCCGACCGCGTCGAACACCGGCATGCAGAATGCATGGATCGTTGGCAGCAGCATCCCTTCGACGCGTGCTGCCTGATGCGCGCGCACGTCGGCGAGCACCGCCTCGACCTCGTCGAGCGTGCGCGGGCCGCCGTGATGCGGCGAGCGGCGCGTATCGGCGAGCTCGCGTTCCAGCATCGCCGCGGTCTTGCTGCGCGGCAGGTACGCGGCGAACAGCAGGCCCGTCGCGGAGCCGAGCAGCGGCATCACGTCGCCGAGCTTCAGCGACGCCTTCGCGGGATGGCTCGATTCCATCCAGTGCACGATCGTCGGCCCCTGGTTGCCCCACACCGCGATGCCGACCGTCTGGTCGACGCGGTCGCGCAACTCGGTCAGCGCGATCCGCGCGAGCTTCACGCCGTCGACGCGCGCGAGCCGCGCGAGCCCCATCTGCAGCGCGAAGCCGCCGAGTTCGTAGCGGCCCGACACGGGATCCTGCGACACGACGCCGAGCCGCGAGAAGCTGACCAGATAGCGGTGCGCCTTCGCCGGGCTCATGCCCGCGCGCTGCGCGAGATCGCGCAGCATCATCGCGCGCGGCTCGCTCGTCAGCACGTCGAGCAGGCGGAAGCCGACCTCGATCGACTGGATGCCGGAGCGGACCTTCTCGCCGCCTTCACCATGCTCGCCGGAGCCGGTGTCGTCGGTGTCGGAATCGGCGAGATCGTCGTCGGGAAGCGGGCTGGCGGGCATGGGCAACGGGGCGCGACAAGGCGGCAAGAGTCGGGACGAAAACGGCGTGCACGATCGTGGCGCGCCGCGCGGATTCACCATCGTAAAATAGATTCCCTCCATCGTCACTACAACGGCAGATACCCCATGAAACTTGCATCGCTGAAGGACGGCACGCGCGACGGCCAGCTGATCGTCGTGTCGCGCGACCTGCACACCGCGGCGATCGCCGATGCGATCGCACCGACGCTGCAGCGCGTCCTCGACGACTGGGCGTTCTACGCGCCGCAGCTGCGCGACCTGTACGACGCGCTGAACCACGGCCGCGCGCGCAACGCGTTCGCGTTCGACCCGGCGAACTGCATGGCGCCGCTGCCGCGCGCCTTCCAGTGGGCCGACGGCTCCGCGTACGTGAACCACGTCGAGCTCGTGCGCCGCGCGCGCGGCGCCGAGATGCCGCCGGAGTTCTGGACAGATCCGCTGATGTACCAGGGCGGCAGCGACGATTTCCTCGGCGCGCGCGACGACATCGTGTGCCCGTCCGAGGCGTGGGGCATCGACTTCGAGGCCGAGGTCGCGGTGATCACCGGCGACGTGCCGATGAGCGCATCGCCCGACGACGCGCTGAAGGCCGTGCGGCTGGTCACGCTCGTGAACGACGTGTCGCTGCGCAACCTGATTCCGGCCGAACTCGCGAAGGGCTTCGGTTTCTTTCAGAGCAAGCCGGCCACCGCATTCGCACCGGTCGCTGTGACGCCCGACGAACTCGGCGACGAATGGCGCGAAGGCCGCGTGCACCGGCCGATGATCGTTCACTGGAACGGCAAGAAGGTCGGCCAGCCCGACGCGGGCACCGACATGGTGTTCCACTTCGGCCAGCTGATCGCGCATGCGGCGAAGACGCGCAACCTGCGTGCCGGCTCGATCGTCGGCTCGGGCACGGTGTCGAACAAGGACGCGAAGCGCGGCTACTGCTGTATCGCCGAGAAGCGCTGCCTCGAGACGATCGAGCACGGCGCGCCGCAGACCGAATTCATGCGCTACGGCGACACCGTGCGCATCGAAATGTTCGACGCGGCCGGCAAGTCGATCTTCGGTGCGATCGAGCAGGCGGTCGCCCCGCCCGACGGCGCGGCCTGACGTCCGCGCGAAACCCGGTCCCGGCCCGCGCGCCGGGTTTCGCCTGATGTTTGCCCGCGCGGGCTTGGCTACACTCGATTCAGGCGTTTCAAGCATTTCACGAACCCGGGAGCTGCGCATGGCCGATCTCGCCGCATACGGCGGTTACGAAGCATTGAAGGTGACGCGCCGCGATCATGGCGTGCTCGACATCGTGATGAGCGGCGAGGGCGCCAACCGCAGCGGCCTCGCGACCGCGAACGAGCGCATGCATCGCGAGCTCGCCGACATCTGGCGCGACGTCGACCGCGATCCCGACACGCGCGTCGCGGTGATCCGCGGCGAGGGCAAGGGTTTTTCGGCGGGCGGCGATCTCGCGCTCGTCGAGGCGATGGCGAACGACTTCGACGTGCGCGCCCGCGTGTGGCGCGAGGCGCGCGACCTCGTCTACAACGTGATCAACTGCAGCAAGCCGATCGTGTCCGCGATGCACGGCCCGGCCGTCGGCGCGGGGCTCGTCGCCGGGCTGCTCGCCGACATCTCGATCGCCGCGAAGGATGCGCGCATCATCGACGGCCATACGCGGCTCGGCGTCGCGGCCGGCGATCACGCGGCGATCGTGTGGCCGCTGTTGTGCGGGATGGCGAAGGCGAAGTATTACCTGCTGCTGTGCGAACCGGTGAGCGGCGAGGAGGCCGAGCGGATCGGCCTCGTGTCGCTCGCGGTCGAGCCGGCGGACCTGCTGCCGAAGGCGTACGAGGTCGCGGAGCGGCTCGCGCACGGATCCCAGTCGGCGATCCGCTGGACCAAGTACGCGCTGAACAACTGGCTGCGCAGCGCCGGGCCGACCTTCGATACGTCGCTCGCGCTCGAATTCATGGGCTTCTCGGGGCCCGACGTTCAGGAGGGCATCCGCTCGCTGCGCGAGCGGCGCCCGCCAGACTTCCCCGGCGACGCACCGTTCTGACGCGCGTTATGATCGGACCAAGGGCGGCCGCACGACTCGTGCCGACCGCTTCGCCCACCCAGCCAACCAGGATGCCCGTATGACGACCGATGCCCCCGGCTCCAATCCTTTTGCCGGCTTTGCCGGTTTCAAGCCTGCCGACATGCTCGACCGGATGTGGGACATGATGCGGATGTCGCCGTTCGGCGGGATGGCGTCGTTTCCCGGCGCCGCGTCGGGGCTGCCGCCGTCGCTGTCGAGCATGTCCGACATGATGGCGCCGCTCACGAGCGTCGAGGAGCTCGACAAGCGAATCACCGATCTGCGCGCGGTCGAGCAGTGGCTCAAGCTCAATCTCGGCATGCTGCAGTCCGCGATCCAGGCGCTCGAGGTGCAGCGCGCGACGCTCGCGACGCTGCGTGCGTTCGGGGCGTTCGCGCAAAGCTCGATGTCGGCGGCCGAGGAAGCGGCGGTCGCGGCCGCGCAAGCGGCGTCCGCGCCGCGCGCCGATGCGCCGCAAGCGCCGGATGCCGCTGGCGCGGCTGACGCACCGCCGGCAGGCGACGCCGCGCAGCAGGCGTTCGATCCGGCCGGCTGGTGGAACCTGCTGCAGGCGCAGTTCAACCAGCTCGCGAGCCTCGCGATGACGCAGCCGGGCGCGCAGCCCGCGGAGCCGGGCGCCGCGCCGTCCGGGCAGACCGCATCGACGGCGCGGGCGGAGCAGCCCGCACCGGCTGCGGCCGCGGCCGCCGCGCCGCGCAAGCCGGCCGCGAAGCGTGCGAAGCCGGCAGGATCGGCCGCGGCGCGCGCGGCGGCGGCCTCGTCGCCCGAAACGCGTCCGCCGAAGCGCTCGACGTGACGCGAACCGGATAGCAGGTCGATCATGCGGCTCGCGCTCGTGCTGATGGGGGGCGGCGCACGTGCCGCCTACCAGGTCGGCGTGCTGAAGGCGCTGGCCGAGATCGCGCGCGAGGCCGATCCGAACCGGCACACGGTACCGTTCACGGTTGTCTGCGGCTCGTCGGCCGGCGCGATCAATGCGACGTCGATCGCGAGCCACGCGGACGACTTTTCGCACGGCGTGCGGCGTCTGCTCGAATTCTGGGAGCCGCTGCGCGCGGACTACGTCTATCGCACCGACTGGCTCGGCATCGCGGCGGCGGGCGCACGCTGGCTCGCGACGATGTCATTCGGCTGGGCGGCGCGCCGCTCGCCGCGCGGGCTGCTCGATAACGCTCCGCTCGCGCACCTGCTGCAGCGCGAGCTGAGCTTTCACCGGATCGAGCAGATGCTCGAGAGCAGGCTGCTGCACGCGCTCTCGGTGACGGCGCTCAGCTATTCGAGCGGCCGGCACCTGACGTTCTACCAGGCCGCCGAGCCGATCCAGGCATGGCGGCGCGCGCAGCGCACCGCGCGGCTCGTCGATCTGTCGGCATCGCACCTGCTCGCGTCGTCGGCCATTCCGTTCGTGTTTCCGGCCGTGCCGCTCGTGCTCGACGGCCAGATCGAATATTTCGGTGACGGCTCGATCCGGCAGGTCGCGCCGCTGTCGCCGGCGATCCACTTCGGCGCGCACCGGATCGTCGTCGTCGGCGCGGCCGATCCGCGGCCGGAGATTCCGGCCGCGAACGGCTCGGGACGGGTGCGCGGCTACCCGACGCTCGCGCAGATCGGCCAGCAGGTGCTCGCGAGCGTGTTTCTCGACTCGATCGGCTCGGACATCGAGCGGATCGAGCACATCAACCGGATGATCGAGCACCTGCCGCACCAGGTCGAAGTGGACAGCGGCTGGCGGCACGTCGACGTGCTCGCGATCGCGCCGTCCGAGCGCATCGAGCTGATCGCCGCGAAACACCTGAAGCAGATGCCGGCGACGATGCGCGGGCTGCTCGGCGCGATCGGCGGCAGCCAGCCGGCCGGCGCGTCGTTCGCGAGCTACCTGCTGTTCGAGGAAGCCTTCACGCGCGAGCTGATCGAGCTCGGCTATCGCGACGGGCGCGCGCAGCGCGACACGCTGGCGAACTGGATCGCGGGGGCCGACGGCGGCAGCGCGCCGGCATCCGGCATGCCGCCGGAGAGCGGCCGCGCGATCGGCGAAATACGGGTCTGACGCGAGCAGAGCGGGGCCGAAACGGATGAAACTTACATATCGGTTGCGTTTTCGCGACGCCTGCCCGCGACCGATCGCCGCACCGCAGGTGGCGGCGCGCGACCGGTTCCGCGTCTCGGAACCGTCATGCGCACGTGCTATCATGGCCGCCGCCGTATACACCATATCGAGCAGCCCGCCGGTCCGGCGGTCGCACGGGAGCCCGTCCGGGAACCGCGTGACGCCGGGCGGGCTCGCCACCGAGCCGGCCTGCGCCGGCCCCCACATCAGGCACGCGCGGCCGGTTCCGTTCGAGCGGAGCGGGGTCGCGGCGTGCTTCAAGGCGGCGACGCGGCCGCCCGGCTGCCGGAGGCGGAAACTGCGTCCCGGGGGCTGGATACACGCGTAAAATTACAGTCTTGGCTGCGAAAGGCGCGCTTGCGCGCCGACGCGGCAACAGTCACGTTTAGAGAAGTCGCATTGCGCAGAACAGGGGTGGGACCATCATGAACACCATGCTTTATCCGGAACTTTACAGGTCGCTCGAAGCTGTCCGCTGGGACATGGAGAAGGACATTCCGTGGGACAAGTTCGACGCTTCGCTGCTCACCGACGAGCAGGCGAAGACGATCAAGATGAACGCGATCACCGAATGGTCGGCGCTGCCCGCGACGGAAATGTTCCTGCGCGACAACCAGCACGACAGCGACTTTTCCGCGTTCATGAGCGTGTGGTTCTTCGAGGAGCAGAAGCATTCGCTCGTGCTGATGGAATACCTGCGCCGCTTCCGGCCGGAAATGGTGCCGACCGAAGAGGAACTGCACGCGGTGCGCTTCGAGTTCGATCCGGCGCCGCCGCTCGAGACGCTGATGCTGCATTTCTGCGGCGAGATCCGCCTGAACCACTGGTATCGCTGCGCGGCCGACTGGCACACCGAGCCGGTCATCAAGCACATCTACGAAACGATTTCGCGCGATGAAGCGCGCCATGGCGGCGCCTACCTGCGCTACATGAAGAAGGCGCTGAACAATTGCGGCGACGTCGCGCGCGCGGCGTTCGCGAAGATCGGCGTGCTGATGGCGTCGGCGCGCCGCACCGAGAAGCCGCTGCACCCGACCAACCTGCACGTGAACCAGGCGCTGTTCCCGCGCGACACCGTGCAGTCGCGCCTGCCCGATCCGGAATGGCTCGAGCGCTGGCTCGACGAGCAGATCCGCTTCGACGGCGAATGGGAAAAGAAGGTCGTCGAACGGATCCTGCACAACCTGTCGATCCTGTTCGAGCGCACGTTCGCGACCGCCCAGGAGCTGAACCGCTACCGCAAGGAAGTCACCGGACGCCTGCAGTCCGAAAGTGGCCCGTCGTCGGCCGCGCAACCGGCTTGAGGCTGCGCGGCATCGCAGCCGGCGTGAAGCTCCGCCGGTCGCGATCGCCGCAGTGTAGTCCCGCATGAAGCCCGCCCGGCCATCCGGCGGGCTTTTTATCTGGCGCCGCCGTGTTCCGTCGCGACGTGCACCGCGCGCCGCTCTCGCCAACCGAAATTCATCATGTCCGCTACCTTCGAACGAAAGCTGATCACCCGCGACGCCCTGGTTGCCCTGCGCGCTTCGCTGCCTTCGCCCGTCGTGTTCACGAACGGCGTGTTCGACATCCTGCACCGTGGCCACGTCACGTATCTCGCCGATGCGAAGGCGCTCGGCGCATGCCTGATCGTCGGCGTGAACAGCGATGCGTCGGTGCGCATGCTCGGCAAGGGCGACGACCGGCCGATCAACCGCGAGGACGACCGGATGGCGTTGCTCGCGGCGCTGGAAAGCGTCGACTGGGTCGTGAAATTCGAGGAAAAGACGCCGGTGTCGCTGATCGAGGCCGTCCGTCCGGACATTCTCGTGAAGGGCGGCGACTACGACATGGACGTGCTGCCGGAATCGGCCATCGTGCGCAGCTGGGGCGGGCGTGCGCTCGCGATTCCGTTCGAGCACGACCGCTCGACCACCGCGCTGCTGAAGAAGGTGCGCGCGCAGCAGTCCTGATGCGGGTGCCGCGCCGTCAGGGCGCGGAAGCCGCGAGCGGCTCGGCCGTCACGGCCGGCGGGCCGATCGGACCGCCGATCACGGGCTGATCGCTCGCCTGCGCGAGCGGCATCGCATGCAACGCATCGGGCCGAACCTGCCGGGACAGCACGCCCGGTTCGCGCGGGCCTGCCGCCGGCAGCGGCCCGAACACGCCGCGCACGGCGACGAACGCAAGCAGGTTCGCGAGAATGAGAACAGCGATCAGCCAGCGCAGCATCGTCGACACTCCTCGTCGTTGTTCAGTCGTTCAACCGTTCGGTCGGGCCGGCCGCGCGGCACGCGCGGTGGTTGCCGCCGGCGATCGCACGCGTCGGCCGGGGCGCATGCATGTGCGGCCGGCTGTCTGCATGGGCGCCCGCACCGGCGCCCGCTTTCCATCCTCACCGTGACGAAGCCCGCAGTCGGGCCTGCATCAACGCGGCCGACGCGGCCGGCGCGATGCCGACCGGTTTCCGTCAATTCTGCGCCGCCGCTTCCGCGGCGATCAACGCAAGCCCCGACAGGATCAGCGCGTCGTGCCGCGTATGCGGCAGCGTCAGCGCGCGCGCGACATCGTCCGCCGCGCCGCCCGCCAGCACGAGCCGCACGGGTGCCTGCCACGCAGCGGCGAGATCGCGCCATGCGCGCTCGATCAGCCCCGCCTGCGCGTACAGGCAGCCCGCCGACAGCGAGCGCGGCGTATCGACCTGGAACGGCTCGGCCTGCGCGCCCGCGAGCAGCCCGCTCGCGATGTCGGTGGTCAGCGTCGGCAACTGCGCGGTGTGCGTGCCGAGCGCGCGCATCATCAGGGCCCAGCCCGGCGCGATCAGCCCGCCGGTGAAACGGCCGTCCGCGCGCAGCGCTTCGAGCGTCGTCGCCGTGCCGAACGTCGCGATCAGCAGGTGCTCGCCCGGAAACGCCGCCCGTGCGCCGATCAGGCCGGCCCAGCGATCGCTGCCAAGCTGCTCGGGCGTCGTATAGCCGTTCGTCACGCCGCATTGCGCGGGCCGCGAGCGGATCGTCGTGCGCGCCAGGCCCGGCCAGCGGGCGTCGAGCAGCGCGTCGAGCCGCGCGGCCACGTCGGCGCCCGCGACGTTCGAGATCCATGCGCCATGCGGACGCGGCAGGGCCGACCAGTCGGGATCGGCACCGCCGTCGCGCGTATGGCCGAATGCGCCGGTCTCGACGAGCGTGCGTTGCGCGTCGGCGAGCGCCCACTTGATCCGGCTGTTGCCGGCGTCGATCAGCAGATGCGGTTCGTTCATTGCGCTTCGCGCAGCGATATGTCGCCGGCCGCGATCGCCTTGATGCCGTCGGGCGTGTCGAGCAGCAGCTGGCCGGTCGCGTCGATGCCCGTCGCGATGCCGCGCACGCGTTCGACGCCCTGTTCGAGCAGCACGACTTCGCGTCCCGCGTACGCGTGCAGCGCGTGCCAGCGCGGCAAGAACGGCGCGAGCCCGTCGGTGCCGAACTGCGCGAGTGCGGGCGTGAGCGCGTTCAGCGCCGCGGCGAGCGTATCGGTGAGGTTCGCCGATGCGCATGCGGCCGACAACGCGGCCGGCGGCAGCCCGCTCGCGAGCGCCGCTTCGCGCGCACGCAGCGCATCGACCTGCGCGGCGACGGCCTCCGCGCCGCGCACGTTGATGCCGAAGCCGATCACGACGGCGGTCGCGTCGGCGGTGGTCCAGACGGTTTCGATCAGGATCCCGGCAAGCTTGCCGACGATGCGCGACGTGCCGTCGTCGGTGGTCGTCAGCAGCAGGTCGTTCGGCCACTTGAGCGCGACGCGCGAGTGGGCGTCGAGCGGCAGCGTGGCGAGCCCTTCCGCGAGCGCGACGCCGATCGCGATGCTGAGGCCGCCGAGCGCATCGACGGGGCACGGCACGATGCAGCCGACCGAGCACAGCAGTGCGTTGCCGGGCTGCGCGAACCAGGGACGGCCTTGCCGGCCGCGGCCCGCCGTCTGCTCGAACGCGACGCGCACGAGCGGCGCGGGCAGCGCGTTCGCGGTGCGCGGCAGCGCCTTGAGGCGCGTCGCGACGTCGGCGTTGGTCGAGCCGGTGGCGGCGACGATGTCGAGCGGCCACGCGCGCGGCGCGGCGTCCAGGTGCGCCTCGAGCCGGTTGCGCGCGATGTGCGCGTCGCCGGAATCGGGCGTGTCGGAGGAGGTGGGGGCGTTCATGGCGCCTATTGTAGCGACAGGGGGCAGTGCGTGACGGGCGGCGCGCCAGGTCGTGCCCGTCGCGCCGCCGCCGCGCGTTCGTGCCCGCGCCGCCGACGCACCGTTACGGCGCGACGACCGGATGCTTCAACGCATGCGCGGTCTCAATCCACTGCGCGTGGAACGCGTCCGCGTCGGGTCGCAGCCCCAGCTCGCCGTTGCGATAGGCCATCGCGAGCGTCTGCACGGCTTCCGGCAGCTCGTGCTCGGCCGCACGGCGATACAGCGCGAGCGCGCGCGCCTCGTCGCGCGGCACGCCGCTGCCTTCGCGGTACGCGTTCGCAAGCATGAAATCCGCGGCCGGGATGTCCGCGCGCGACGCGATCTCGAACCAGTGCGCGGCCTGCACCGGATCGGCTGCGACGCCATAGCCGCTGCGATAGATCAGCCCGAGGTAATACGCGGCGGCCGGATCGCCTTGGCCGGCCGCTTCGCCGAGCAGCGTGCGGGCACGTGCGTAGTCCTTCGGGATGTCGCCGCTGCCGAGCAGCAGCGCCTTGCCGAGTGCCAGCTGCGCACGCCGCGCGGCCGGCGTGTCGGCTTTCGTGTCCGCCTGCGCGGCGGTTTCGAGCCAGCCGCGTCCCTCGTCGCGCAGCCCCGGCTCGCGCGCATCGACGAGCGCGATGCCGAGCGCCGCCTGCGCGTCGCCCGAGCCGCGCCGCGCGAGGGTGCGCAACTGCGCGAGCGCGTGCGGCTCGACGGCCTGCGCGACCATCGCCTGCCATTCGTCGAGCTGCGCGGCGCTCGGCGCGGGGCCGGCGGCGCGCCAGCCGGTCGCAGCGACCACGGCCGCAACGGTCACGGCCGCCGCCGCGAGCAACGCGGCCGGCGGGAGTTTCGCGCGCAGCAGGCGCCGCGCGGCGGTGGTGAAGCCGGCTTCGGCAGGCCGCATCGTCCGGATCGGTTGCATCGCGGGTCTCGTGGTCATTGCGTGAGGTCGATCTCGTAGATGGCGAGGTTCTTGCCCGAGCCGTCGTCGGCCGCGACCTGCGTGAGGCCGGTCAGGCCGGCTGCCGCCGCGTCGCCGAGCCGGTTCGGCGCGGACGTGAACTGCACGTGCGCGACCGAGCTCGCCAGCTTCGTGAAGCGCCAGCTGCGCTGCGCGCCGTCCGCCGCGCGCGTGATCGCGCCGCGCTTCTTGATGAACGCGATCAGCACGTCGCGGTTCGCGTCGGGCGATGCGAAGATCGTCTTGCTGCCGTCGAGGCCCGGGAAGTTGCCGCCACCGCTCGCGCGGTAGTTGTTGGTCGCGACGATGAACTGCGCGTTCGGGTCGATCGGCGCGCCCTTGTACGTCAGGTTCCTGATCCGGCTGCCGACCGGCTGCGTGACGTCGATCTCGTAAGCGAGATCCGCGGACGTGAACATGTCGAAGTTGTAGCCGGGGAAGCTGCTGACGAGCGGTTGCACCGTCGCCTTGGTCGGATCGATCGTGTTGAAGCGCTTCGCGGCCGTCTCGAGCCAGTTCTTCACGTCGCTGCCGCTCACCTTTACCGCGTACACGGTGTTCGGATACAGATACAGGTCGGCCGCGTTGTTGATCGCAAGTGCGCCGGGCGCGACGTCGGTGTAGTCGCTGCCGCCGCCGAAGCCGCTCTTGAACGGCGCGCTGACCGACAGCACCGGCAGCGATGCGTATTGCGGCAGGTTCGCCTGCACGTAGGTCTTCACGTAATCGGCCTGCGCCTCGTTGACGATCTGGATCGCGCCCGGATCGCCGACGTCCGCGAAGTACGAGTTCATCCGGTAGTCGGTCGAGCCGATCGGCGTCTTCACGTAGTCGATCGTCGCCTGGTGTTCGGCGGCGATCGCGGCGGACACCGACGGATCGGCGGCGACGTAGCTCTTGTCCGCGTTCTGGATCGGGCGCGCCTCGACGGTCGTCTGCGACTTGTCGACGCTCCACGTCTTGCCGTCGAACGTCAGGCCGAGCTTGATCACGCCGAGATGCTTGCCCCAGTAGTTGGCCATCACGGTCGGCACGCCGTTGACGGTGCCCTTCGCCTTGTCGACGCCCGGCAGGTTGAACTGCGCCACGGTGCTGTTCGCGTCCGGGAACACCTGGTGCGAGTGGCCGATCAGCATCGCGTCGATGCCGGGCACCTTCGACAGCCACCAGCTGCCGTTCTCCATGGTCGGCGAATACGCGGTGTTGTCGAGGCCGCCGTGCGAGATCGCGACGACGAGATCGGCGCCCTTCGCGCGCATCTCCGGGATGTACTTCTCGGCCGCTTCCTTCAGGCCGGTCGTGTAGACCTTGCCGTCGAGCCAGCGCTTGTCCCAGCTCATGATCGCGGGCGGCGTGAAGCCGATGATGCCGATCTTCACCGGCGCGCTGATGGTCTTGCCGTCGGGCGCGACGGCCGTCACCGTGCGGGTCAGGATCGTGTACGGCGTGAACAGCGGCGCGTTGGTCTTCGCGCTGATTACGTTCGCGAGCACCTGCGGGAAGCTCGGGCCCGCGCACTTCTTCTGCTGCGCGGGGGCCGGCAGCCCGTCGACGTCGAACGTGTTGCCGGTCACCTGCGACAGGTACGGCAGCCCGTAGTTGAACTCATGGTTGCCGATCCCGCCGCCGTCGAACTTCGCCGCGTTCATCACCTTGTAGATCGCGAGCGTCTGGTCGCAGCCGATCGGGTTCACGAGCGCCTGGTAGTCCGACAGCGCGGTGCCCTGGATCGTGTCGCCGTTGTCGAGCAGCAGCGTGTTCGGGTACTGCGCGCGCGCCTGCGCGATCAGCGTCGACACGCGCTCGAAGCCGAGCGACTTGTCGGCGGCGAGCTTGAAATAGTCGTACGACAGCACGTTGGTGTGCAGGTCGGTCGTTTCGAGCAGCGCGAGCGTGGCCGTCGTGCCGGCGGGCGCCTGCGTCTGCGACGACGGCGGGGCGGTGACGTCGTCGCCGCCGCAACCGGCGAGGGCGAAGGCGAGGCTGGCGAGCGCGGCGGCGGCGGTCACGCGGCGGCGGGAAAGCGGGGGGAGACGCATCGATTGTCCTGTTCTGTGTTCTGTTCTATGAATCGCGAGGAGCGCAGCGAAATGGCGGCGCGGGCGCCGACGGCCTGACGTGCGGCGCGTGAGAGTATCGAAAGGAAACGTGACGGAAGAATGAAAGGTCGCGTGCCCGGCACGCCGTTCCGGCGGCGAACCCCGTGCCGTGGCGGGGCGGGCATGCGCAAAGAGGCGCCTCTCGCCCGGCATTTCCGCCCGACGCCGCCGGCTGCGCGCCCCGACGGAAATCCTCACGTCGCGGCGCCGGACGGTTCGCTACAATGGCCGCTGTCATCCTTTTGCAAACAACCCGCCCTTGGACTTCGAGACACCTCCCGGCCTGTTGGTCGACGCCGGCGGCCAGGGCCAGACGGTGCGCCTGACCGGCCAGTGGACCGCGCTCGCGCTCGCACGCAATCGCGGCGAGGTCGCGCGCCGCATCGCGGGCATCGCGTCCGGACGCGTGAACGAATGGGATCTGTCCGGCATCGAGCGGCTCGACCACGTCGGCGGCCAGGCGCTGTGGCGCGTATGGGGCCGCAAGCTGCCGGCGGGCGTCGAGCTGACCGACACGCAGCGCACGATCTTCGAGCGGATCGAACGTCTCGACAGCCAGCGCGAGGCACCCGAGCGCGTCGTGCGCTTCGATCCCGTCACGCGCCTCGGCCAGGCGATCTTCGCGTTCGGCGAACACCTGCAGGGCGGCATCGCGATGTTCGGCCTCGTGATCCTCGACGCGCTGTCGGTGCTGCGCCGTCCGCAGACGATGCCGTGGAAGGAAACCTCGGCGAACATCTACAGCGCCGGCGCGCAGGCGCTGCCGATCACCGCGCTGGTCGCATTCCTGATCGGCATCGTGCTCAGCTATCTGTCCGCGCAGCAGCTGCAGATGTTCGGCGCGAACCGCTACATCGTGAACATCCTCGGGCTGTCGGTGATTCGCGAACTCGGGCCCGTGCTTTCGGCGATCCTCGTCGCGGGCCGCTCGGGCTCGGCGATCACCGCGCAGATCGGCGTGATGCGCGTGACCGAGGAGCTCGACGCGATGCGCGTGATGGGCATTCCGCACGGGCTGCGGCTGATCCTGCCGCGCGTGCTCGCGCTCGGCGTCGCGATGCCGCTGCTCGTGATGTGGACCAACATCGTCGCGCTGACGGGCGGCGCGCTTGCCGCGAAGTTCGTGCTCGGGATCGACGTCAACTATTTCGTGCGCTCGCTGCCGGGCGTCGTGCCGATCGCGAACCTGTACATCGGCCTCGGCAAGGGCGTCGTGTTCGGCATGCTGATCGCGCTGGTCGCATGTCATTTCGGTTTCCGGATCAAGGCGAACTCGCAAAGCCTCGGCGAAGGCACGACGACGTCGGTCGTGTCGTCGATCACGGTCGTGATCCTCGCCGACGCGGTGTTCGCGATCCTGTTCCAGAACGTGGGGCTCGGATGAACGCGTCGAATGAATCGCCGGCCGGTGCCGCGCCGGCCGATGGCGCCAGCGCACATGCCACGGCAGTCGGCGCGGGCACGGTCGGCATGCCGCCGGCGGCGGCCGCGCATGGCGGCGACCTCGTGATCGAGGTGCGCAACCTGACCAAGCGCTACGGGCGCAACATCATTCACCAGAAGCTCGATTTCGACGTGCGGCGCGGCGAGATCGTCGCGATCGTCGGCGGCTCGGGCTCGGGCAAGACGACGCTCGTGCGGCAGATCCTCGGCCTCGAGCGGCCGACGTCGGGCACGATCAAGGTGTTCGGCGAAGACACGTCGAAGATCGACGACGCGACCGCGCGGATGATGCGCACGCGTTCGGGGATGCTGTTCCAGCAGGGCGCGCTGTTTTCGTCGATGACGGTGTTCGACAACGTCGCGCAGCCGCTGCGCGAGCTCGGCCGCGTGCCGTCGGACCTGCTGCACGACATCGTGATGCTGAAGCTCGAGATGGTCGGGCTGCCGTGCAAGCACGCGTCGAAGATGCCGGCCGCGCTGTCGGGCGGGATGGTGAAGCGGGTCGGCATCGCGCGCGCGATCGCGCTCGAGCCCGAGCTGCTGTTCCTCGACGAGCCGACCGCTGGCCTCGACCCGCAGGCGTCCGACGAATTCGTCGAGTTGATCGCGACGCTGCATCGCACGCTCGGGCTGACCGTCGTGATGGTGACGCACGATCTCGACACGATGGTCGCGCTGTCGACGCGCGTCGCGGTGCTGGCCGATCGCAAGGTGCTGGTCGCGGCGCCGGTCGAGGAGGCCGCGAACGTCGACCATCCGTTCATCCACGAATATTTCCTGGGGCTGCGCGGGCGCCGCGCACTGCAGGCGCTGCCGCCCGAGCGGCGCGCGAAGCTGCCGAAGGCGGCCCTCGAGCCGGCGCTGTCGAGCGTCGAATTGTAGGAAAGGCAAGAAGCAAGGAACCCGCGAATGGAAAACAAATCACATGCGTTCTGGGCCGGCCTGTTCACGATCGCGCTGACGCTGGCGATCGCGGGCACCGTGTTCTGGTTCAACGTCGACCGGACCGTGCGCGTGCCGTACGACCTGCTCGCGCGCACCAACGTGACGGGCCTGTTCCCGGACGCGGCCGTGCGCTTTCGCGGCCTCGACGTCGGCAAGGTGCAGTCGATCGGCTTCGACCGCACGCACCCGGGCCAGATCCGGATCCGGATTCTCGTCGACCACGATGCGCCGATCACGCAGTCGACCTACGGCAGCCTCGGCTTCCAGGGCGTGACGGGCATCGCGTTCGTGCAGCTCGAGGATACGGGCCGCGACCTGGCGCCGCTGCCGTCGTCGCCGAAGGCGATCGCGCAGATCCCGATGCGGCCGAGCCTGTTCGACCAGATCCAGGAGCGCGGCGACGTGCTGCTGCGGCAGCTCGAACTGGCCGCGAAAAGCGCGAACGCGCTGATGTCGCCCGAGATGCGCGAGCAGTTGCGCGCGACGGCCGAAAGCCTGCAGCACGCGGCCGATGGCGCGACGACGCTGTCGAAGCAGCTCGCGCCGGCGGTGGCCGCGCTGCCGGAAACGATGCACCAGGTCGATCGCGCGATGGCGTCGGCGAACACGCTGCTGCAGCCGAACGGGCCGCTCGTGTCGAACCTGAACAAGGCCGGCTCGGCTGCCGAGCAGGTCGGCGTCGCGCTGAACGACCTGAACGCGCGGGTCCAGTACGACACGCTGCCGCGCTTCAACGCGCTGGCCGGCAGCGTCGGCGATGCGTCGCGGCAATTGAAGGACGTCGCCGGTGAACTCGGCCGCAATCCGAGCAGTCTGTTGTTCGGTTCGCCCGGCTCCGCGCCCGGCCCCGGCGAGGCGGGCTTCGTCTGGCCGGGGGCGGGGAGCGCGGCCGGGAAGTGAAGCAGATCGTCAGCCCATCGACGTTGATCGGCCGACCCGGCGCGAGACCGGACCACGACGCCATCGAAACCGGAAACATCATGCAGGAACATGCCATGCCACGAATCCCTGATCGCGGGCTGCGTCCCGCCGCGACCGCGCTCGCGATGCTGACGCTCGTGTTCGCCGCCGGCTGCGCCGGCAACAGTGCGGCGCTGTCGAACGTCCGCTACGACCTCGGGCCGGCCGCATCGGCCGTCACGGCCGGCACGGGCCCCGCGCTGAAGGTGCTCGACGTCGCCGCGTCCGACGCGCTCGACACGGACAAGTTCGTCTACCGGCTCGCGTATGCGGATGCGCAGCGCATGGCCGTCTATCGCGACAGCCGCTGGATCGCGCCGCCCGCGCAACTGCTCACGCAGCGGCTGCGCGGCGCGTTGTCGTCGCGCGGCGCGGTGCTCGAGGGTTCCGACGGCGTGCGCGCGCCGACGCTCAAGGTCGACCTGAACGAATTCGAGCAGGTGTTCGACGGGGAGTCGAAGAGCCACGGCGCGGTCACCGCGCGCGCGACGCTGTTGCAGGGCGGCAAGGTGCTCGGCCAGCGCACGTTCGTCGCGCGCGCGCCGTCGAGCACGCCCGATGCGGCTGGCGGCGCGCGGGCGCTCGCGGCCGCGAGCGACGAGCTCGTGTCGCAGATCGCCGCGTGGGTCGGCGTGCAGGCGTACGCGGGCAACCCGTGACGCCGCACGCGCAGCCGCGATGAGCGCGCCGGGCACGTCGCGCGCGTCGTCGCTGGCGCGGCAGGCGTTCGCCGCGTATGCGGCGCTCATCGTCTATGCATCGCTGTATCCGTTCGGCGGCTGGGTATCGCTCGGCATCGGGCCGTTCGATTATTTGTTCGCACCGATGCAGCGTTATGTGACCGCGTTCGACGTGGTCACCAACGTGCTCGGCTACATGCCGTTCGGCGCACTCGGCGTGCTCGCGCTGCATCCGCGCTGGCGCGGCGTGGCCGCGACGCTGATCGTGGGCGGCCTCGGCGTGCTGCTGTCGGGATCTATGGAGGCGCTGCAGACCTACCTGCCGACGCGCGTCGCGTCGAATCTCGACCTCGCGGCCAATGCGCTCGGCGCGCTGCTCGGCGCGGCGCTCGCGGCACCGGCCACCGGCGCGCTGCTCGACCGCGGCGCATTGCGCCGGCTGCGCTTCGCGTGGTTCGAGACCGACGGCGCGACGCCGCTGCTGCTCGCCGCGCTGTGGCCGTTCGCGATCCTGTTTCCTTCGCCGTTCCTGTTCGGCATCGGCGACTGGCCGGCCGCGCTGTGGGAGCGCGCCGACGGCTCGATGCAGGACGCGCTGCTCGCATGGCTGCCGGCCGCGTGGCGCGTGAGCGAATGGCCCGAGCGCGTCGACGGCTGGCTGTCCGACTCCGCGTGGGAAGCCGCGCTCGGCGGGTTGATGCTGTTCGCCGCGCTGGCGATCGCGTCGCTGGCGATGCGTGCCGGCGCGCCGCGCGTGCGGCTCCTGATCGCGTTCGTCGGCGCGACGCTCGCGCTGAAGGCGGCCGCGACCTTCATGCAGTCGAGCACCGGCCTCGTCGTCGTGTGGGCGACGCCCGGCGCGCGGCTCGGCATCGAGCTCGGCTTCGCGGCGGCGCTGCTCGCGTTGCGCGTGCCGGCCGCGTGGCGCGCGCTGCTCGCGGCGCTCGCGCTGCTGGCCGGTGTGGTGCTCGTCAACCTGCTGCCCGTCAACCCGTTCTTCGATTTCACGCTGTCGGGCTGGCGGCAGGGCCGCTACGTGCACTTCAACAGCATCGCGCGCTGGCTTGCGTGGATCTGGCCCTACGCGGCGCTGATCTGGCTCGGTCAGCGGGTCGAGCACGCGTGGCTGCCGGCCGCGCGGCGGCGCTGACGCCGCAGGAGCGGCAACGGGGCCGCGCGGCCGCGCCTCGCGGCGATCGCGGGCAGCCGTGCGCGCCGGTCGCTATAATCGACCGCACATCCGTTGCCGCGCGCAACGGCAATCGCCCTTCTTTCCGCCCGGCACCGCACCGGGCCGCTCGTCACCATCATGGATTCCTACTACCAGCACCACGTCTTTTTCTGCCTGAATCAGCGCGATCCGGGCGCCGAGCGTCCGAGCTGCGCGCAATGCGATGCGCAGACCATGCAGGAGTACGCGAAAAAGCGCGTGAAGGAACTTGGCCTCGCGGGGCCCGGCAAGGTGCGCATCAACAAGGCCGGCTGCCTCGACCGCTGCGAGGAAGGGCCGGTGATGGTCGTGTATCCGGAAGGCACGTGGTACACGTACGTCGATCAGGCCGACATCGACGAGATCGTCGAATCGCACCTGCGCGACGGCAAGGTCGTCGACCGCCTGAAGATCTGAGCGGGCCAGCCGAATGAACGTTCATACGCAGAAGTCGCTGATCCCCGGCCCGGTCGGGCAGATCGAAATCGCGGTCGACCTGCCCGACGCCGTGCGCGAAGGCGGCGCCGCGCCGCGCGGCATCGCGCTCGTCGCGCATCCGCATCCGCTGTTCGGCGGCACGATGGACAACAAGGTCGCGCAAACGCTCGCGCGCACGCTGGTCCAGCTCGACTACGTGGTGTACCGGTCGAACTTCCGCGGCGTCGGCGCGACCGAGGGCGTGCACGACAACGGCATCGGCGAGGCCGACGACCTGCTCGCCGTGCTCGCGCACATGCGCGCGCAGCCCGCCTATGCGGACCTGCCGCTCGTGCTCGCGGGCTTCTCGTTCGGCACTTTCGTGCTGTCGCACGTCGCGAAGCGGTTGCGCGACGCGGGCGAGACGATCGAGCGGATGGTGTTTGTCGGCACGGCCGCGAGCCGCTGGCAGGTCGCCGACGTGCCGGAGAACACGCTCGTGATCCACGGCGAAACCGATGACACGGTGCCGATCGGATCGGTCTACGACTGGGCGCGGCCGCAGGAACTGCCGGTCGTCGTGATCCCCGGCGCCGAGCATTTCCTGCATCGCAAGCTGCACGTGCTGAAGCGCATCATCGTCGACGCGTGGCGTTGATCCGCTGAACCCGGCGTGCGGCGCCGCCGCCGCACGACCGCGATGCCGCCGCGCGCGCGACATCGCGCCGCGCCGTGTCACGACACGATCGCACATGCCCGCTCAAGCGCGGCGCAACCCGGCTTGCACGGCGCCTGCGCACGCCTTTCGCGTGGCTTCGCGCACGATTCTCCGCAGCGAAGCCGCGCTATCCTCCCGAAGCCTCGGTGTGGCCACCTGAGCCCTGGTTCGCGAAAACGCCGTTCGCGGCCACGTATAATGGCCGCATTTCGCGTCGCCCGCGGCCCGGCCGGGCCCATGCGGCGCTCGTTTCGCCGCCTGTCCGCCCGCTCGCGACGGCCGCGAACCGAACGCGTCCGCATGAGTCCAACCGGCGCGTTTCGTGCCGTCCGACGCAGTCGGACGAACGCCGGAACGCTCGCCGCCTTGCCGTTCAACCCCTGCGCGTTTCGCGCCGCACTTTCTGCCACCAGCCTGAATCGATCATGCGTCTGTCTCCCCAAGGCCTCAAGTCCCTCGCTTCTTCCATCGCCTTCGGCACCGCCGCGCGCAACGTCGCGCTGGGCGTGATGCTGCCCGTCGCACTCGCGTCGACGATCGTCGTCGCCGAGGCGAAGCCGGCCGCCAAGGCAAAGGCCGCGCATGCCGCGCCGGCCGCCGCCACCGAGCAGTTCACCGGCGCGCCCGCGACGTTCATGCCGGGCGCGGTGCCGCCGCCGGGCGTGAACGCGCGCTCGTGGGTGCTCGTCGATGCGACGAGCAACACCGTGCTCGCATCGGGCAACGCCGACGAACGCGTCGAGCCCGCGTCGCTGACGAAGCTGATGACGGCCTACCTGGTGTTCGAGGCGCTCGACAAGAAGAAGATCTCGATGGAGCAGATCGTCACGCCGAGCGAAGCGGTGCGCCGCGTCGGCCGCGACGAGTCGCGCATGTTCATCGAGGCGAACAAGCCCGTGTCGGTGCACGATCTCGTATACGGGATGATCATCCAGTCGGGCAACGACGCCGCGATCGCGCTGGCGGAACTGGTCGGCGGCAGCGAAGGGCAGTTCGTCACGATGATGAACGACGAGGCGGCGCGCCTCGGCATGAAGGGCACGCACTTCGCCGACGTGAACGGCATGCCCGACCCGAACCACTACACGACGGCCGGCGACCTCGCGAAGCTGTCCGCGCACCTGATCCGCGATTTTCCGCAGTACTACAGCATCTTCTCGGAGAAGGAATTCAAGTACAACAACATCCGCCAGGGCAACCGCAACCGCCTGCTGTGGCTGGATCCGACGGTCGACGGCCTGAAGACGGGCCATACGCAAGCGGCCGGCTATTGCCTGATCGCGTCGGCCAAGCGCGCGATCCCGGGTGTCGACAGCCAGCGCCGTCTCGTGTCGGTGATGATGGGCGAGCAGAAGGAAGGCGAGCGCACGCAGGACAGCATGAAGATGCTGAACTACGGCTATAGCGCGTTCGACGCGGTGCGCCTGTTCAAGGGCGGCCAGGCGATGTCGACGCCGCGCATCTACAAGGGCAAGGAAAACACCGTGCAGGTCGGCGTGAAGGGCGACCAGTGGGTGACCGTGCCGCGCGGCCTGGGTGACAAGGTCAAGCCGGAAGTCGAGGTCAACGCGCCGCTGATCGCGCCGCTCGCGGAAGGCCAGCAGGTCGGTACCGTGAAGATCGTCGCCGACGGCAAGACGCTGTCGGAGTTCCCGGTCGTCGCGCTGCAGGCGGTGCCGGAAGCGGGTATCTTCGGTCGTATCTGGGACTCGATCCTGCTGATGTTCAGCAAGAAGAAGTAAGCACGACGGACCTTTGTTTTCACGACTTCATCCCCATCTGTCATAGCCATGAGCCAAGCCGAATTCGAACCGATCGTCTACCTCAGCGTGTCGTCGCAGGAGGAACTGGTGCCGCTGTCGCAAGCCCGGGTGCCGGTGCTCGACCGCGGGTTCATCTTCGGCGATGGCGTGTATGAAGTCGTCCCCGTTTATGCGCACGACGGCGCGCACGTGCCGTTCCGGATCGAACAGCATCTGGAGCGGCTCGCGCGCAGCCTGAAGAAGATCGGCATCGACGATCCGCATGACGCGGCCGGCTGGCGCGCGTTGATCGAGCGCGTGGTCGCCGCGAACGCGGAAGGCCTCGGCGACGGCCATGCGCTCGTCTACCTGCAGGTGACGCGCGGCGTCGCGAAGCGCGGCCATGCGTTCCCGGCGAACGCGGTGCCGACGGTGTTCGTCATGACGAACCCGCTGCGGCTGCCGTCGGAAGAGGAACGCGCGCGGGGCGTGCGCTGCGTGACGGCGGAGGATCGCCGTTGGCTGCATTGCGACATCAAGTCGATTTCGCTGCTCGGCAACGTGCTGATGGCGCAGCATGCGGCCGAACGCGACGCGTTCGAGACGATCCAGCTGCGCGACGACAACGTGACCGAAGGTTCGTCGTCGAACGTATGGATCGTGAAGAACGGCGAGCTGATGGCGCCGCCGCGCAGCAACAGGATCCTTGAAGGGATCCGCTACGCGCTGGTCGAGCAGCTGGCCGAGGAGTGCGGCATTCGGTTCGTCGCGCGCGAGATCAGCGAGGTCGAGTTGCGTTCGGCGGACGAGATCATGATCACGTCGGCCACGAAGGAAATTTTGCCCGTCACGTCGCTCGACGATCTGCCCGTGCAGGGCGGCAAACCGGGCCCCGTGTTCGCGGCGTTGTACGACGCATACCAGCGTGCGAAGGCACGCGAGTTTGAACAGTTTGACCTAACCCGGAGAAAATGATGAGCGAACCGACCAAAACCATCGAGGTCACCGGCGCGATCGATACCCGGAAGGAGTCGCTGCTGGAGTTTCCGTGCGATTTCCCGATCAAGATCATGGGCAAGGCGCACCCGGAATTCAAGGACACGATCTTCAAGGTCGTGGCCGTCCACGACAACGAGATCGACGTCGAGAAAATCGAGGAGCGTGCATCGAGCGGCGGCAACTACACCGGCCTCACGATCACCGTGCGCGCGACCAGCCAGCAACAGCTCGACGACATCTACCGCGCACTGACCGGCCATCCGATGGTCAAGGTCGTGCTCTGAGCGCCGCTTTCCACCCGCCTTCCTGCGCGCACTCGGCGGGGGTCTTCCCCGCCGCGCGCCGCGCGTCCAGCTCGTCGCACAGCAGCTTGTATTCGGCGACTTCCTGAAGCAGCCAGGTCCTGAACGCCTGCACGCGCGGCGTGTTCAGGAGCGGCGGCGGACACACGAAAAAATAGTGCCACGGGCTCTGCCCGTCGATGTCGAACAGGCGCACGAGGCGCCCGTCCAGCAGGTCGTGCACCGCGAGCGAGCGGCGCACCAGCGCGATGCCCTGGCCGTCGATCGCGGCCAGCAACAGGTTCGACGAGTCCTGGTACAAAATTCCCCGTTTCGGCTCGGTCAGCGTATCGAGCCCGGCCGCGTCGAACCACGGCCGCCACAGCTCGTCGTCCGAGCGCAGCAGCTTGTAATGCACGAGATCGGCGGGCGTCTGCGGCAGCTTGCCGCCGTTCAATGTTGGCGAGCACGCCGGAAAGAACACCTCCTCGAACAGCGGCTCGACATGCAGCCCCGGATAGCTGCCCGAGCCGAACCGGATCGCGAGGTCGACGTCGTCGCGCGCGAAATCGGTGAGCGAGTTGGTCGACTGCAGTTCGACGTCGATTTCCGGATGCCGCTCGATGAACGTGCCGATGCGCGGCGTGATGAAGCGTGCGGCGAACGACGACAGCATCGACACCACCAGCCGTCGGCTGCGGTCGCTTGCGCGCACCTCGCGCGTCGCATCGGCGATCACCATCAGCGCGCTGCGGACCTGCTGCGCGTAGCGCATGCCGGCGTCGGTCAGGCACAGCCGCTTGCCGTTGCGCGTGAACAGCTGCACGCCGAGCTCCTCCTCGAGCGCGCGAACCTGGTGACTGACCGCGCCGTGCGTGACATACAGCTCGTCGGCGGCGCGGGAGAAATTCTCGTGGCGGGCGGCGGCTTCGAACGCGCGAATCGCGTTCAGCGCAGGCAGCTGGCGGAGGTCCATTTGCTAATTTTCCTCACATCGACGTGAAAATTGGTCGTTTGGTCGAGTGCCTTCAAATGACTACGATTGTAGCCATCGAAGCATTTATTGGCGGAGTCGATCATGCAAGAAATTTCTTCAAGCATCACCTTCGAAATTCCCGCGGGCGAAACCGTGCCGATGAAGGTGCAGCGCAGCACCCGCCTGACGGTGCAGTGCGGGCCGGTATGGGCGACGCGCAGCAATGACGTCGAAGATTACTTCCTGGTCGACGGCGAGACGCTCCGGCTGCATCGCGGCGAGCGGCTGTGGCTCAGTGCGGAAGGCCGGCAGGGCGCGCAGGTCGCATTCTCGGTGTCGCGACCGGCAGGGGAAGTCGCGCGCGGCGCGCTCGCACGGCTGCGCAATCGCGTGAATGCGCTGCTCCACGACGGCTGGCGCACCGTCTGACGTGCCTTTCCTCCGACGGATACTCGCGATCCGTCCCCTTCCAGAGCCGGCGAGACGCATGGGTTTTCGGTAAACTACCGGCCATGTCCGTCTCGCCGGTTGCCATCGTGTCCACGCCTGTCGCTGTTTCCGAATCGCCCGCCGGGTCTCCGGTTCAGCCCGTCGCGCCGGTCACCGTGCGCTGGCGGGGCAGCGAGGCCTACGAGACGAGCTTCGACGCGATGCGCGCGTTCACCGACACGCGCACGGCCGACACCGGCGACGAAATCTGGGTCGTCGAGCATCCGCCCGTCTACACGCTCGGCCAGGCCGGCGACCCGGCCCACCTGCTGGTGGCCGACAGCGGCGTGCCGCTCGTGAAGGTCGACCGCGGCGGGCAAATCACCTACCACGGCCCCGGCCAGATCGTCGTTTACCTGCTGCTGGACCTGCGCCGGCGCAAGCTGATGGTGCGCACGCTCGTGACGAAGATCGAGGAGGCCGTGATCGAAACCCTCGCGGCGTATAATCTCGCTTCGGTCCGCAAGGCGGGCGCGCCCGGAATCTACGTGGCATCCGGCGTGCACGAGGGCGCGAAGATCGCGGCCCTTGGCCTGAAGATCCGCAACGGCTGCAGCTATCACGGGCTGAGCCTGAACGTGAAGATGGATCTGCGCCCGTTTCTCGCGATCAACCCGTGCGGCTATGCCGGACTGGAAACCGTCGACATGGCGAGCCTCGAGGTTGCCGCCGACTGGAACGACGTCGCCCACACGCTGGTGGGGCGTCTGATCGCCAACCTCGACGGCGAATCCGCGGCCGCCGACAAGCCGCAGGCACTGGAACAATCGAATGACTGACGTTACCGCTTCTCCCGCACCGGCCGATTCGGCCGCGACCCCTGCCTACGATCCGACCGCCAAGCAGAAGGCGCAGGCGAAGACGGCGCGCATCCCGATCAAGGTCATTCCGATCGAGAAGCTGAAGAAGCCGGAATGGATCCGCGTGAAGGCGGCCACCGGCAGTTCGCGCTTCAACGAGATCAAGACGATCCTGCGCGAGCACAACCTGCACACCGTGTGCGAGGAAGCGAGCTGCCCGAACATCGGCGAATGCTTCGGCAAGGGCACCGCGACGTTCATGATCATGGGCGACAAGTGCACGCGCCGCTGCCCGTTCTGCGACGTCGGCCACGGCCGTCCCGATCCGCTCGACGCGGATGAACCGAAGAACCTGGCCCGCACGATCGCCGCGCTGAAGCTCAAGTACGTGGTGATCACGAGCGTCGACCGCGACGACCTGCGCGACGGCGGCGCCGCCCACTTCGTCGAGTGCATCCGCGAAACGCGCGAGCAGTCGCCGGAAACGCGCATCGAGATCCTGACGCCGGACTTCCGCGGCCGTCTCGACCGCGCGATCTCGATCCTGAACGCGGCACCGCCCGACGTGATGAACCACAACCTCGAGACGGTGCCGCGCCTGTACAAGGAAGCGCGCCCGGGTTCGGACTACGCGCATTCGCTGAAGCTCCTGAAGGACTTCAAGGCGCAGCATCCGGACGTCGCGACGAAGTCGGGCCTGATGGTCGGCCTCGGCGAGACCGAAGAGGAAATCCTGCAGGTGATGCGCGACCTGCGCGCGCACGACGTCGACATGCTGACGATCGGCCAGTACCTGCAGCCGTCCGAGCACCACCTGCCGGTGCGTGCGTATGTGCATCCGGATACGTTCAAGATGTACGAGGAAGAGGCGTACAAGATGGGCTTCACGCACGCGGCCGTCGGCGCGATGGTGCGGTCGAGCTATCACGCCGATCTGCAGGCGCATGGGGCAGGGGTGGTCTGAGCGCCATTGGCCTGTTCCGCAGAAGTCATGCAATCGAAAAAAGCCCGCAGCGATGCGGGCTTTTTCGTTGGTGCGGCTGCCGCCCGCGCGTTCGCGCGACAATCGCCACCCGACCGGATGCCCGATCCGGTCGAACGTGGAAAGCAAAGCTGAAACGGCATCGATAGCTTCGCAGGATAACTTCGCTCCCGCCGCGCGCAAAGCTCGTAAAGTCGGCTCTCCCGCAGCAATGCCCGCATTCGAAGGAGAGCCGCATGTCCCGTTTCAGCTTCATCCGCCGCGCCGCCGTCGCGCTGACCGCCTTTGCCGCGCTGGGCGCGGCGCACGCCGAATCGCGCGAAGTCGTGATCGCGTACCAGGACATGGTCGTGCCGTGGCGCTACGCGCAGGCAAGCGGTGAAGTCGAAAAGGCGACCGGCTACAAGGTCACGTTCCGAAAGCTCGACAGCGGCGCCGACGTGATCCGCGCGCTCGCGTCGGGCTCCGTGCAGCTCGGCGAGGCCGGGTCGAGCCCGATCGCGGCCGGCCTGTCGCAGGGGCTCGATATCTCGCTGTTCTGGGTGCTCGACAACATCAACGACGCCGAGGCGCTCGTCGCGCGCAACGGCTCGGGCGTCACGAGCATCGCGGCGCTGAAGGGCAAGAAGATCGGCGTGCCGTTCGTGTCGACGTCGCATTTCCATACGCTCGTCGCGCTGCAGGCCGCCGGCGTGAATCCGAACGACGTGAAGATCGTCAACCTGCGTCCGCCCGAAGTCGCGGCCGCGTGGGCGCGCGGCGACATCGACGCGACCTATATCTGGGATCCCGTGCTCGCGAAGGTCAAGCAGTCTGGCACGGTGCTGACGACGTCCGGTCAGGTTGCGAAAGAAAGTGGCAAGGCGACGTTCGACGGCTTCGTCGTGAGCCGCAAGTTCGCGCGCGAGAACCCCGAGTTCGTCACGCGCTTCGTGAAGGTGCTCGCGTCCGCCGACGCCGATTACCGCGCGCACGCGGCCGCGTGGAAGGCCGGTTCGCCGCAGGTCGCGGCGGTCGCGAAGGTGTCGGGCGCGAACGTGCAGGACGTGCCCGCGAGCCTCGCGCTCTACGCGTTCCCGACGCCGGCCGAGCAGGCGTCGCCGACCTGGCTCGGCGGCGGTGCGCAGTCGGGCGCCGCGAAGTCGCTCGCGGCCACCGCCACCTTCCTCAAATCGCAAGGCACGATCCAGACGGTGCTCGCCGACTACTCGGTCGGCGTCGATCCGCAGTTCGTGCAGAAGGCCGCGCGCTGAGCGCGGCGCATCAGGCGACTCAGGCCACTCATCGCGGAGCCCTCGATCATGAGCACGCTGGAAGTCCGTCAGGTATCGGTCGCCTATCCGGGCGCACGCGGTCGGACGACGACGCAGGCGCTCGCGCGCGTCGACCTGCGCATCGATTCCGGTGAATTCGTCGTCGCGCTCGGCGCGTCGGGGTGCGGGAAGACGACGCTGCTGAACTGCATGGCCGGCTTCGTCGCGCCGACGACGGGCGACGTGCGCGTCGACGGCGTACCGGTCGAGGGCCCCGGCGCCGATCGCGGCGTCGTATTCCAGAAATACGCGTTGCTGCCATGGCTCGACGTGCTCGACAACGTCGCGCTCGGGCTGCGCTTCGCACGCGTGTCGAAGGCCGAACGCCAAGCGCGTGCGACGGAGATGCTCGCGCTGGTCGGCCTCGAGCGCCATGCGCATGCGCGCGTGTACGAACTGTCCGGCGGGATGCAGCAGCGCGTCGGCATCGCGCGTGCGCTCGCGAGCGATCCGCGCGTGCTGCTGATGGACGAGCCGATGGGCGCGCTCGACGCGATGACGCGCGGCACGATGCAGGCGCTCGTCCTCGACGTATGGGCGCGCACGGGCAAGACGGTGTTCCTCATCACGCACGACGTCGAGGAGGCGCTGTTCCTCGCGACGCGTCTCGTCGTGATGACGCCCGGCCCCGGCCGCATCGCGGAAACCTTCGAGCTGCCGTTCGCGCGGCGCTACGTCGAATCGCGCGATGCGCGCGCGGTGAAGTCGTCGCCGGAATTCATCGCATGGCGCGAGCGGCTGATCGCGTATCTGCATCTCGACGAGGCGGTCGGGGAGACCGCGTGATGCACGAGTTCGCGCGGCAGGGCGCGTCCGTCGGGCGCGGCCGGATCAGTACTTTGCACAGGCAGGACGACATGAGCACGCAGGATTCCTGGGTGGCCGATCGAGCGGCCGGAGGGTTCGAGCAGGACGAGCGCACGACACGGCGCAAGGCGGCGCGGCCGTCGCGCCGCTACCGGTTGCCGGGCCAGGGAAAAACCGCAGGGCTCAGCGCGGCGACGGTCGCGGCGCTGGCCGTGCTGTGGTGGGTCGCGACGCATCGGCAGTGGTTGCCGCCGCTGTTCCTGCCCGCGCCGGAAGCGGTGTGGGCGGCATTCGTCGACGCGTGGCACGGCCGCATCCAGGGTGGCCTGCCGCTGTCCGAGCATCTGCTGTGGAGTGCCGCGCGCGTGTTCGGGGCGTTCCTGCTCGCCACCGTGGCCGGCGTGCCGGCCGGCGTCCTGATGGGCGTGAGCCGTGTTGCGCGCGGCGTGCTCGATCCGCTGCTGGAGTTCTACCGGCCGCTGCCGCCGCTCGCGTACCTGCCACTCGTCGTGATCTGGTTCGGCATCGACGAGACGGCGAAGCTGGTCGTGATCTTCCTCGCGTGCTTCGCGCCGATCGCGATGGCCGCCCGTGCGGGCGTGCGTGCGGCGACGGTCGAGCAGATCAACGCCGCATATTCGCTCGGCGGCAGCTTCGCGCAGGTCGTGCGCCACGTCGTGCTGCCGGCCGCGCTGCCGGAAATCCTCACCGGCCTGCGGATCGCGATCGGGTTCGGCTGGACGACGCTCGTCGCGGCCGAGACGGTCGCCGCGACGGCCGGGCTCGGGCAGATGGTGCTCAATGCGTCGAGCTTCCTGCGCACGGATATCGTCGTGATGGGCATCCTGATCATCGGCGCGATCGCGTGGCTGTTCGATCTCGCGATGCGATGGGTCGAGCGGCGGATCGTGCCGTGGAAAGGGCGCGGATGACACGCAGCAGGCGGCGCATGTGCGCCGCCTCGGCCGGCTGCCTTCAATCACCCATCGCGATCCCTTCGCGCCGCGGGTCGGCGCCGCCGAACCACACCGTCTGCCCCTGCACGTTCAGCCGCTGGATCCCCTGCAGTCCCGAATTCATCTCGACGACCTGCACGTCGTGCCCGCGCCCCTTCAGCCCGTCGACGAGCGCGTCCGACACGCGGCCGCGCTCGAGCTGCGTCGGCCCGTTCATCGACCCGAGGTTCGGCAGCGCGATCGCCTGCTGCATCGTCATCCCCCAGTCCATCACGCCGATCAGCGTCTTCGCGACGTGGTTGATGATCGCGGGGCCGCCGGCCGAACCGACGATCATCGTCACCTGCTTCGTCTTCTTGTCGAACACGAGTTCCGGCGACATCGACGAGCGCGGCCGCTTGCCCGGCTGCACGCGGTTCGCGACGGGCCGGCCGTTCTCGCTCGCCACGAACGAGAAATCGGTGAGCTGGTTGTTCAGCATGAAACCGCGCACCATCAGCCGCGAGCCGAATGCGTCCTCGACGCTGGTCGTCATCGACAGCGCTTGGCCGTAGCGGTCGACGATGGCGATGTCGGACGTCGACGGCAGGTCGGGGCTGCGGTCGTCGGCCAGCGCGAGCGTCGCGCCCTGCGGCGTGCCGGCCTGCGCGACGCCCATGCTCGTGTCGCCGATCAGGCGCGCGCGCTGCGCGAGATAGGTCTTGTCGGTGAGGCTCGCCCAGTTGCCGCCCGGCAGCGGCACGAAATCGGGATCGGCGACATAGCGCGCGCGGTCCGCATACGCGAGGCGTCCGGCCTCGCTGAACAGGTGCGCGGCGAACGGCGTCGGCTCGTAGCCCAGCTCGGTCCGCACCGGCTTCTGCGCGCCGATCTGCTGCCAGTCGGGCATCGCCTCGAGGATGCCGAGCATCTGCGCGACCGCGAGGCCGCCCGACGACGGCGGCGGCATCCCGCACACCACCGAGCGCCGGTAGTCGGCGCACAGCGGCGCGCGCACCTTCGCCTTGTAGTGTGCGAGATCCTGCAGCGACAGCAGGCCCGGGTTGGTCGGGTGCTTGCGCACCTTCGCGACGATGTCGCGCGCGATCGCGCCGGTGTAGAACGCGTTCGCGCCGCGGTCGGCGATCTGGCGCAGCACGGTCGCGAGCGCGGGGTTCTTCAGCACCGTGCCGGCCGTCTTCGGCGTGCCGTCCTTGTTGTAGAAGTACGCACGCGCGGCCGGGTCGTTCTTCAGGTACCGGTCGTTCGCGATCAGCATCGCCAGGCGCGGGCTGATCGTGAAGCCGTGCTCGGCGAGCCGGATCGCGGGCTGGAACAGCCGGCGCCACGGCAGCTTGCCGTGCGCACGGTGCGCGGCGTCGAGCATGCGCAGCACGCCCGGAGTGCCGACCGAGCGACCGCCGACGACGCCTTCGTACAAGCCCATCGGCTGGCCGGTCGGCCCGTAGAACAGGCGGTCGGTCGCGGCGGCCGGCGCGGTTTCGCGGCCGTCGTACGCCTGCGTCGCACGGCCGTCAAAGTACAGCATGAACGCGCCGCCGCCGATCCCCGACGATTGCGGCTCGACGAGCGCGAGCACCATCTGCGTCGCGATCGCGGCGTCGATCGCGGTGCCGCCGGCCTTCAGCATCTCGTAGCCGGCCTGCGTCGCGAGCGGGTTCGCGGCCGCGATCATGAAGTGCTGCGAGGTCCAGCCCGGCTTGTCGGTCCAGCCGGACGACTGTTCCGGCGCATGCACGCCGGGCAGCGGCACCGCGGCGCCCGACGCGGCGGCGACCGGGACGACGGCGCCCGATGGCGCGGACGGGGACGTACAGCCGGCGCTGAACGTGACGAGCGCGGCGAGCGTGACGTGCGCGAGCGCGGCAACGGGCGTCCAGGGACGCGAATGCGGACGAATCCGGTCGAACATTGAACCCTCGGCAACAGTGAATTCGAAGGAGGCGGCGTGTGCGCGGCACGCGCTCCGCACGGGCGGCGCGCTATTGTCGCCGCGCGGCCGGCGGGTTGTCACCCGACAGGAAACCCTGACGCATCCTGTCCGGCCCGCCCCGGCCGGTCTTTCCGGCCTGTTCGAGGATGAACTCTATGAACGTCGCGGTCGCGCGCGTGTGGTGCCGGTTCGGCATGTAGAGCATGTACATGTGCGTGCCGAAGATGCTGAGCCGGTACGCGTCGAGCGACGTGACGACCGTGCCGCGCCGCATGTCGTCCTGCATCACGTAGTCGGGCACGATGCCGACGCCGATCCCGGCGAGGATCGCCTGGCGCAGGAACAGGAAGTTCTCCGAAATCAGCGTGGGTTCGAGCAGCACCTCGTGGCGCTCGTCGCCGAGATACGCGGCGATCCGCAGCTGCCGCCCCAGCACCGTCGCGGTGACGACCGGCGCGGCGGCCAGCGCCTCGAGGCTCGCGGGCATCCCGTGCGCGGCCGCGAACGCGGGCGACGCGCACGCGACGTAGCGCACCGCGCCCATGTCGCGCGCGACGAGGTTCTGAGGCGGCTCGGACATCACGCGGATCGCGATGTCGACTTCGTCGCGCATCAGGTCTTCCACGCGATTCTCGAACACGACGTCGAGCACGATGCCCGGATGCAGGCGCTTGAACGCGAGCAGCCACTCCGACATCACCATCTGCCCGTAGCCGCTCGGCACCGACAGCCGCACGCGACCCTGCAGGTCCTGGCCGAGCGTCGTCACCGATTCCTGCGCGGCGAGCAGTTCGTTGCGGATGCGCCGGCCGTGCTCGTACAGCTTCAGCCCGATCTCGGTCGGCTCGATGCGGCGCGTCGTGCGACGCACGAGCTGCTGGCCGATCGAGCGTTCGAGCTGGTTCAGCCGGTAGCTGACGTTCGCGCGGCTCATCTTGAGCCGCTGCGCGGCCTTGCTCAGATTGCCCGCGTCGAGGATCTCGACGAGCAGCGTCAGCGCGTTCAGGTCCATGCGCGGTGTCTCCCGATCCGGCCCGTTTAACGGTCCGAAAACATTCAATGTCAAGTCAGACTTGACAGCTTGTAAAGGCGTGCGGGAATTGTCAATAAATCTCGATCAATCGAGAATCGAGTCATGCCCGGCAAACACGCCGGATCGTTTCCCGCCGCGCGGCACCCGGCTCGGGAGCCGGCACCGCTCGCCGGCCCGACGACCGGTTCCGCCCGCGCGGCGCACCGCACTGGAGACACGATGAATTCACCCGCTTCCACCGAACCATCCCGAGCCGGCACCGTCACACGCGAACGGCGCGACAAGGTGCTCGTCGTCACGATCGACCATCCGCCCGTCAACGCGCTGTCCGCCGACGTGCGGCGCAGTCTCGCCGACGCGCTCGACGCCGCGCAGGCCGACGACGCGATCCGTGCGGTGCTGATCGTCGGCGCCGGCCGCAACTTCATCGCGGGCGCCGACATCCGCGAGTTCGGCAAGCCGCCGGTGCCGCCGTCGCTGCCGGACGTGTGCGAGCGGATCGAGTCGAGCGCGAAGCCGGTCGTGGTCGCGCTGCACGGCGCGACGCTCGGCGGCGGCCTCGAGGTCGCGCTCGCCGCGCATTACCGGCTGGCGGTGCCCGGCGCGAAGCTCGGCCTTCCCGAAGTCACGCTCGGCCTGCTGCCCGGCGCGGGCGGCACGCAGCGCACGCCGCGCCTGATCGGCGCGAAGGCCGCGCTCGACCTGATGCTGACGGGGCGTCACGCAAGCGCCGACGAAGCGCTCGCGCTCGGCCTCGTCGATCGCGTCGCGCACAGCGACGACACGCTCGCCGAAGGTCTCGCCTATGCGCAGGAGCTCGTGTCGCTCGGCGCGCCGGCGCGGCGCACGCGCGATGCGCAGGGGCTTGCCGATCGCGCGGCCGCGCAGGCCGCGATCGACGCGGCGCGCGCCGACCTGCCGAAGAAGTCGCGCGGCCTGTTCTCGCCGGCGAAGATCGTCGATGCGGTCGAGGCCGCGCTCACGCTGTCGTTCGACGCGGGGATGAAGCTCGAACGCGGCCTGTTCCTGCAATGCATCGACAGCCCGCAGCGCGCGGGCCTCGTGCATGCATTCTTCGCGGAACGCGAGGCGGCCAAGGCACCCGAGGCGCGCCGCGCGAGCGCGCGTGCGGTCGAGCGGATCGGCGTGGTCGGTGGCGGCACGATGGGCGCCGGCATCGCGGTCGCGGCGCTCGATGCCGGGCTGCCCGTGACGATGATCGAGCGCGACGAAGCGTCGCTCGCGCGCGGCCGCGCGCATGTCGAGAAGGTGTACGACGGCCTCGTCGCGAAGGGGCGGATGACGCCGGCCGCGCACGCGGCGCGGCTCGCGCGCTTCAAGGGCAGCACGTCGTATGACGCGCTCGCGCAGGCCGACGTGGTCATCGAAGCCGTGTTCGAGGACATGGGCGTGAAGAAGGCGGTGTTCGCGGAACTTTCGCGCGTGTGCAAGCCCGGCGCGGTGCTCGCGACCAACACGTCGTATCTCGACATCGACGAGCTGGCCGCCAGCGTCGACCGCCCGTCCGACGTGATCGGCCTGCATTTCTTCTCGCCGGCCAACGTGATGAAGCTGCTCGAGATCGTCGTGCCGGCGCGCGTGAGTGCGGATGTCGTCGCGACCGCGTTCGCGCTGGCCAAACAGCTGAAGAAGACGCCGGTGCGCGCCGGCGTGTGCGACGGCTTCATCGGCAACCGGATCCTCGCGGTCTATCGCACCGCCGCCGACTACCTGATGGAAGATGGCGCGTCGCCGTATCAGATCGATCGCGCGGTGCGTGAATTCGGCTTCCCGATGGGGCCGTTCCAGGTCGTCGACCTCGCGGGCGGCGACATCGGCTGGGCGACCCGCAAGCGCCGCGCGGCGACGCGCGACCCGCGCGCGCGCTACGTGGAGATTTCCGACCGGCTGTGCGAGCGCGGCTGGTTCGGGCAGAAGACCGCGCGCGGCTACTACCTGTATCCGGACGGCGCGCGCGTCGGCACGCCGGACCCGGAAGTCGAGGCGATCGTCGCCGACGAGCGCGCGAAGAAGGGCATCGCGCCGCGCTCGTTCACCGACGACGAGATCATGCGCCGCTACCTCGCCGCGATGATCAACGAAGGCGCGAACGTCGTGCACGAGAAGATCGCGCTGCGCCCGCTCGACGTCGACGCCGTGTTCCTGTACGGCTACGGCTTCCCGCGCTATCGCGGCGGCCCGATGCACTACGCGGACACGGTCGGCCTCGCGAACGTGCTCGCCGACATCCGCGCGTTCGCGAAGGAAGATCCGCTGTTCTGGAAGCCTTCGCCGCTGATCGTCGAGCTGGTCGAGCGCGGCGCGGATTTCGCGAGCCTGAACCATATCGACTGAACGCCCACCGCATTCGCAACGGACTCACGATGGACCTCAATTTCACTCCCGAAGAGGAAGCGTTCCGCACCGACGTGCAGCGCTTTCTCGCCGCCGAACTGCCCGCGCGCACCGCGCGCAAGGTGAAGGGCGGCCTGCATCTGACGCGCGACGACATGCGCGAATGGCACGCAATCCTGAATGCCCGCGGCTGGCTCGCGAGCCACTGGCCGCGCGAGTATGGCGGCCCCGGCTGGAGCGTCGCGCAGAAATTTCTGTTCGACAACGAATGCGCGCTCGCCGGCGCGCCGCGCATCGTCCCGTTCGGCGTCAACATGCTCGGGCCCGTGCTGATCAAGTACGGCGACGAAGCGCAGAAGCGCCACTGGCTGCCGCGCATTCTCGACGGCACCGACTGGTGGTGCCAGGGCTATTCGGAGCCGGGCGCCGGTTCCGATCTCGCGTCGGTGAAGACGAGCGCGGTGCGCGACGGCAAGCACTACATCGTGAACGGCCAGAAGACGTGGACCACGCTCGGCCACTACGCGAACATGATCTTCTGCCTCGTGCGCACCGCGACCGACGTGCGCAAGCAGGAAGGCATCAGCTTCCTGCTGATCGACATGAACACGCCGGGCGTCGAAGTGCGCCCGATCATCACGCTCGACGGCGAGCACGAGGTGAACGAAGTGTTCTTCACCGACGTGCGCGTGCCTGTGGAGAACCTCGTCGGCGAAGAGAACCGCGGCTGGACCTACGCGAAATACCTGCTCACGTACGAGCGCACCAACATCGCCGGAATCGGCTTCTCGACGGCCGCGCTCGACCGCCTGCGCGCGGTCGCCGCGAAGGTGACGAAGAATGGCCGGCCGCTCGCGGACGATCCGTTCTTCGCGGCGCGCGTCGCGCGCGTCGAGATCGAGCTCGAGAACATGCGCACGACCAACCTGCGCGTGCTGGCCGCGGTCGCGGGCGGCGGCGTGCCGGGCGCGGAAAGCTCGATGCTGAAGATCCGCGGCACGCAGATCCGCCAGGAGATCACCGCGCTGATGCGCCGCGCGATGGGGCCATACGCGCAGCCGTTCATCGCGGAGGCGCTCGACGCCGATCACGACGGCGAGCCGGTCGGCCCGGACGGCGCCGCGAGCGCCGCGCAGCAGTACTTCAACAACCGCAAGCTGTCGATCTTCGGCGGCTCGAACGAGATCCAGAAGAACATCATCGCGAAGATGATGCTCGGGCTGTAACGAGGAACGCGACGATGGATTTCCAGCACACAGAAGACCGCCGGATGCTGGCGGACACGTTGAACCGCTTCATCGCCGAACAGTATGCGTTCCCGGTGCGCGACCGCATCGCGCAGTCGGCCGACGGATTCGATCGCGCGATGTGGCAGCGCTTCGCCGAACTCGGCGCGGTCGGCGCGCTGTTTCCCGAAGCCGACGGCGGCTTCGGCGGCGCGGGCTTCGACATCGCCGTGGTGTTCGAATGCCTCGGGCGCGGGCTCGTCGTCGAGCCGTTCCTCGGCGCGCTGCTCGCGGGCCGCGCGTTGTCGCTCGCCGGCGGCGCCGCGCATCGTGAACGGCTTGCCGCGCTGATCGACGGCCGCGCGAGCGCCGCGTTCGCGCACGACGAGCCGGGCTCGCACTACGAACTGACGACCGTGCGCACACGCGCCGAGCGTGCCGGCGATGGCTGGGTGCTGACGGGCGCGAAGGGCGTCGTCGACCAGGCCGCGCAGGCGGCGTTCTTCGTCGTGAGCGCGCGCGTGTCGGGACGCGACGACGACGCGGCGGGCATCGGCCTGTTCGTCGTGCCGGCCGACGCGCCGGGCGTGTCGCTGCGCGACTACCGGAAGATCGACGGCGGCCGCGCGGCCGAAGTGCGCTTCGAGCGTGTCGCGCTGCCGGCCGATGCCGCGCTCGGCGCGCCGGATGCGCTCGACGGCGAAACGGGCGCGGCACTACTCGAACGCGTGCTCGGCTACGGGCTGCTCGCGCTGTCGGCGGAGGCGCTCGGCGCGATGGACGTCGCGAAGGACGCGACGCTCGACTACCTGCGCACGCGCAAGCAGTTCGGGCTGCCGATCGGCAGCTTCCAGGCGCTGCAGCACCGGATGGCCGATCTGCTGCTCGAAGTCGAGCAGGCGCGCTCGGCGGTGATCAATGCGGCCGCGCAGCTCGATGCGCCGCGTGTGGTGCGCGAGCGCGCGCTCGCAGCGGCGAAATACAGCATCGGCCGGATCGGCACGCTGGTCGCCGAGGAAAGCATTCAGCTGCACGGCGGGATCGGGATGACATGGGAGCTGCCGCTGTCGCATTACGCGAAGCGGCTCGTGATGATCGATCACCAGCTCGGCGACGAGGATCACCATCTCGCGCGCTACATCGCGCTGTCGAAACAGTAAAGGCATACGACGCGAATGGAGGAGACAAGGATGACGAACGACCCGCGCGCATTGCCGCTGGCCGGCGTGAAGGTGCTCGATTTCTCGCGCGTGCTCGCGGGCCCGTGGAGCGCGATGGTGCTCGCCGATTTCGGCGCGGACGTGATCAAGGTCGAGCATCCGGTGCGCGGCGACGACACGCGCGACTGGGGGCTGCGGATCGGCGCGACCGAGACGACCTACTTCAACAGCGTGAACCGGAGCAAGCGGTCGATCTGCGTCGACCTGCAGACCGAAGAGGGGCAGCGCATCGCGCGCGAGCTAGCCGCGCAGGCCGACGTGCTGATCCACAACTTCAAGTTCGGCGGCGCGGAGAAGCTCGGCCTCGGCTACGACGCGCTGGCCGAATTGAATCCGCGGCTCGTGCATTGCGCGATTTCCGGCTACGACCGCTCGGGCCCGGAGGCCGCGCGGCCCGGCTACGACCTCGTCGTGCAGGGCGAGGCGGGGCTGATGGCGCTGAACGGCGAGGCCGGCCAGCCGCCGCTGAAATTCGGCGTCGCGGCGGTCGACCTGTTCACCGGCATGTATTCGGCGCAGGCGATCCTCGCCGCGCTGTACGAGCGCCATGCGACGGGGCGCGGACGGCGCATCGAGATGGCGCTGTTCGACTGCGGGCTGATGATCACCGCGTACTACGGACTCGACGCGCTGCTGATGGGCGAGGATCCGCCGCGCTACGGCAACGCGCATCCGTCGATCGTGCCGTACGGCGTGTTCGACGCGGCCGACGGTCCGCTCGTGATCACGGTCGGCAACAACACGCAGTTCGCGCGTTTTTGCGACGCGATCGAGCGGCCCGACCTCGCCGCGGACGACCGCTACAGGACCAACCTCGGCCGTTCGGAGAACCGCGCCGCGCTGCTGCCGGAGATTCGGGGCGAGCTCGCGCGGCGGCCGCGCGCGATGCTGCTCGCGGCACTCGCCGATGCGGGCATTCCGTGCGGCGAGGTGCTCGGGCTGCACGACGCGCTGACGTCGGAGCGCGCGACCCGTGCGGGGCTCGTCACGCGGCAGCCGCATCCGGTCGCGGGCGGCGTCGACGTGCTCGCGCCGCCGTATCGCTTCGACGGCGCGCGCCTGCCGGTGCGCGGTGCGCCGCCCGTGCTCGGCGCCGATACGGACGACGTGCTCGGTAGCTGGCTCGGGCTGTCGCCGGACGACCTGGCGCGGCTGCATGCGGATCGCGTCGTGTAGCGCGTTTCATGTATTGCCGCCGCGGCGCGGGCGGAGCAGTCGACGCGCGCCGACCATCCATAAGACACGCCTCGCGAACGACGAGGGGACATTGGAGACACCATGCAGCATTCCTTCATCGAATCGGTCACGGCGCGCCGTGACTACCAGCAGCTCGTGCGTGCCCGACGCCGCTTCAGCTTCACGCTGACGGCGCTGATGATCGCCACCTACTACGGCTTCATCCTGCTCGTCGCGCTCGCGCCGCACGTGCTGGCCGCGCCGCTGTACCGCGGCGCGACGACCACGGTCGGGATCGTCGCGGGCGTCGCGATCATCCTGGTCGCGATCGGACTGACCGCGTGCTACGTGCTGCGCGCGAACCGTGCGTTCGACCGCCGCGTCGACGCGATCCTGCAACGTTCGTGACGGAGGCCGACATGCGACGCATCTCGAGCGCGCTCGGCGCGCTGGCCGTTCTCGTTTTCTCCACCTGCACCGTGCACGCGAGCGCCGTCGCGGGGCCGATGCCCGACAAGGTCGAGCTGAACCCGGTCGCGATCGCGATGTTCTTCGCGTTCGTGTTCGCGACGCTCGCGCTCACGCGCTGGGCCGCGCGCCGCACGCGCTCGACGCGCGACTTCTACACGGCCGGCGGCGGCATCACCGGGCTGCAGAACGGGCTCGCGATCGCGGGCGACTACATGTCGGCCGCGTCGTTCCTCGGGCTGTCGGGGATGGTGTTCATGTTCGGCTTCGACGGACTGATCTACTCGATCGGCTTCCTGGTCGGCTGGCCGTTCGTGATGTTCCTGATCGCCGAGCCGCTGCGCAACCTCGGCAAGTTCACGTTCGTCGACGTCGTCGCGTACCGCTTCGCGCAGCGGCCGATCCGGCTACTGACGTCCGCGAACGCACTGACGATCGTCGTGCTGTACCTGGTCGTGCAGATGGTCGGCGCGGGCAAGCTGATCCAGTTGCTGTTCGGGCTGTCGTACGGCACGGCCGAGCTGATCGTCGGCGTGCTGATGGTCGTGTATGTGTTCTTCGGCGGGATGACCGCGACCACCTGGGTGCAGGTGATCAAGGCCGTGCTGCTGCTGTGCGGTGCGACGCTGCTCGTATTGCTCGCGCTCGCCGAATTCGGCTTCAGCATCGACGAGATGTTCCGCCGTGCGGTGGCCGTGCATCCGGGCGCGCTCGGCATCATGGGGCCCGGCAAGCTGATCCGCGATCCGGCCAACGCGCTGTCGCTCGGCATCGCGCTGATGTTCGGCACGGCCGGCTTCCCGCACATCCTGATGCGCTTCTTCACGGTGCCGAACGCGAAGGAGGCGCGCAAGTCGGTGCTCTACGCGACCGGCTTCATCGGCTACTTCTACCTGCTGACCTTCGTGATCGGCTTCTCCGCGATCGTGCTGCTCGCGCAGCATCCCGAGTTCTTCAAGCTCGGCGCGAACGGCACCTTCAACCTGACGCACGACCTGCTCGGCGGCTCCAACATGGTCGCGGTGAAGCTCGCGCAGGCGGTCGGCGGCAACTGGTTCTACGGCTTCATCGCGGCCGTCACGTTCGCGACGATCCTCGCGGTGGTCGCCGGGCTGACGCTCGCCGGCGCGACCACGATCTCGCATGACCTGTACGCGCAGATGTGGGCGCGCGGCAAGCCCGACGAGCGGCTGGAAATGCGCATCTCGCGCGCGGCGACGATCGGGCTGTCCGCGGTCGCGATCGCGCTGTCGATCCTGTTCGAGCACGTGAACGTCGCGTTCATGGTCGGCCTCGTCGCCGCGGTGGCCGCCAGCGCCAATTTCCCGGTGCTCGCGATGTCGATCTTCTGGCGCGGGATGACGACGCGCGGCGCGGTGCTCGGCGGCAGCCTGGGCCTCGCGTCGGCGGTGGCGCTCACGGTGCTGTCGAAGTCGGTGTGGGTCGACGTGCTGCACCACGCGCATGCGCCGGTGTTCCTCGACAACCCGGCGCTCGTGTCGGTGCCGCTCGCGTTCTTCGGGATCGTCGTCGGCTCGCTCGCGGACCGCGGCGAGCGCGCGCGGCGCGAACGCGAGGCCTTCGCGCGGCAGGAGTTCTATGCGCAGACGGGCGTGCTGGCCGGTGAAGCCGTGCAGCACTGATTCGTCAGATGAAATGCCCCATCCGTCCGGATCGCCGGACGGATGTTTTCCGGAAATCCGGAATCCCGGATTTCCTTGCCTGCCGCATTATGAGAAATACAATGAAAACAACGGCTTGAGGGGTTCCGGACACCTGGCATCGACCTTGCAATATGAAAAGCACGGCCATCCCCCGGCCGACTATTAAACCAAGGAGACAATCGATGACCACTGCCTTCCACTCCCTCCGGACGTCCTGAGGCATCGCTTGTTGCGGCACGGCAGCCGCGCGGGCGAGTAACTTTTCCCCTGACACATTCGTCCGCGCGCGTGACGCCGTTTCCATCGGCTCATCTACTTCAGCAGGAACCATCGTGAAGAAGAAACCCTTCTACAAAGTGCTCTACGTGCAGGTGATCTTCGCCATCATCGTCGGCGTGATCCTCGGCCACTTCTACCCGGCGCTCGCCACCGACATGAAGCCGCTCGGCGACGGCTTCATCAAGCTGATCAAGATGGTGATCGGTCCGATCATCTTCTGTACGGTCGTCACCGGCATCGCCGGCATGGAGGACATGAAGAAGGTCGGACGCGTCGGCGGCAAGGCGCTGCTGTACTTCGAGATCGTGTCGACCTTCGCGCTGCTGCTCGGCCTCGCGGCCACGCACATCCTGCGTCCGGGCGTCGGCTTCAACATCGATCCGGCGACGCTCGACGGCAAGGCCGTCGCGTCGTACGCGGCGAAGGCGCACGGGCAGTCGACGGTCGACTTCCTGATGCACATCATCCCGAACACGATGGTCGATGCGTTCGCGCAGGGCGAGATCCTGCAGATCCTGCTGATTGCGCTGCTGTTCGGCAGCGTGCTCGCGCACCTCGGCGAGCGCGGCAAGGTCGTGACCGACTTCATCGACGGCTTCACGCGCGTGCTGTTCGGCATCGTGCACATCGTCACGAAGCTGGCACCGATCGGCGCGTTCGGCGCGATGGCGTTCACGATCGGCAAGTACGGCGTCGGCTCGCTGGTGCCGCTGCTCAAGCTGATCGGCACGTTCTACCTGACCGCGGTCGTGTTCGTGCTGGTCGTGCTCGGCGCGATCGCACGCGCCACGGGCTTCTCGATCATCCGCTTCGTGTCGTACATCAAGGAAGAGCTGCTGATCGTGCTCGGCACGAGCTCGTCGGAAGCCGCGCTGCCGCAGCTGATGGAAAAGCTGGAGAAGGCCGGCTGCTCGCGCTCGGTGGTTGGCCTCGTCGTGCCGACCGGTTACTCGTTCAACCTCGACGGCACCAACATCTACATGACGATGGCCGTGCTGTTCATCGCGCAGGCGACCAACATCGAGCTGACGTGGATGCAGCAGCTCACGCTGCTCGCGGTCGCGATGCTGACGTCGAAGGGCGCGAGCGGTGTCACGGGCGCGGGCTTCATCACGCTCGCCGCGACGCTCGCCGTCGTGCCGACGATCCCGCTGTCGGGCATGGTGCTGATCCTCGGCATCGATCGCTTCATGAGCGAATGCCGCGCGCTGACCAACATCGTCGGCAACGGCGTGGCGACGGTCGTCGTGTCGGCCTGGGAAAAGGAGCTCGACCGCAACAAGCTGCGCCAGGCGCTGAAGGGCGGCGGCGAGGTCGCGACGACCGAGACGGCCGGCGTCTGACGTCATGAATGAGCAGGCGGCGGCACCGCCCGCGGGCGGTGCGCCGCGCGGCGGCCCGGGCGGCGATATGGAGCCCTATGACACAATAGGCGATCCGCATCGCCAGGAAGTCACGTCCGTGAAGCGCCGCCTGCTCATCCTCGTCATGCTTGCCGCCGCGCTCGCGGCGGCGTGCGCGCTGACGTGGACCATCACGTGGCGGCGCGGCGTCGCCGAGCTGCAGCGCAACGCCGCGGTGCGGGCCGACCGCACCACCAACGCGCTCAAGAGCACGCTCGACCGTTACGAGTCGCTGCCTTATCTGCTCGGCAGCCACCCGTACGTCCTGGACCTGCTCGCCGAGCCGAAGCGCGCCGATTTCACCGCGCGCGCGAACCGCTATCTCGAAGACCTCAACGAACACGCGCACGCGACCGTCACCTACGTGATCGGCGCGGACGGCCTGTGCGTCGCCGCCAGCAACTGGCGCGCGCCCGACAGCTTCGTCGGGACCGGATACCAGTTTCGTCCGTATTTCATCGATGCGATGGGCGGCCAGGTCGGCCGCTTCTTCGGGATCGGCACGATCTCGCGCGATCCCGGCTACTACATCTCGCAGCCGGTGTGGCGCGACGGCAGGATCGCGGGCGTCGTCGTCGTGAAGCTCAATCTCGAATGGTTCCAGGGCGCCGACGCGTCCGAGCCGCTCGTCGTCGCGGACGATCACGGCGTCGTGTTCCTGTCGTCCGTGCCCGCGTGGAAATACCACACGCTGCATCCGTTGACGGGGCCCGTCGCCGCGTCGATCTACGAGACGCGCCAGTACGCGCAGCAACCCGTCACGCCGCTGCCGCTGCGCGTCGAGCAGGTGCTCGACGCCGACGCGGAGATCGTGCGTCTCGGTCCCGGCCTGCGCGCGCCGCGCTTCCTCGCCAGCAAGCGGCGGATCGGCGAACCCGACTGGCTGCTGGTGACGCTCGCGCCGATCGCGCCCATCGACGCCGACGCGCGCAATGCGACGATCGTCACCGGCTTCGGCTTCGTGTCGGTCGCCTTGCTCGCGTTCTACTGGCGCATGCGCCGCGCACGCGTGCGCGAGATGATCCGCGGCCGCGCACTGCTGCAGCAGGCGTATGCCGAGCTGAACCGGCGCGTCGAGGAGCGCACGGCCGACCTGTCGGAGGCGAACGAGCAATTGCAGAAGGAAGTCGGCGACCGGATCCGCGCGGAACAGGAATTGCGCGCCGCGCACGACGAACTGATCCAGGCGAGCAAGCTCGCCGCGCTCGGCCAGATGGCGGCCGGCATCACGCATGAACTGAACCAGCCGCTCGCGGCGCTGCGCAGCTTCTCGGACAACACGCGCGTGCTGCTCGATCGAGGCGAGCAGGCGGCCGCGCGCGAAAACCTCGAGGCGATCGCCGCGCTGACCGAGCGGATGGGCAAGATCACCAACCAGCTGAAGCTGTTCGTCGGCCGCGCGAAGCCGCGCAACGAACGGGCGCTCGTCGTGCGCGCGCTGCGCAGCGTGCTGTCGCTGCTCGGCGACCGGCTGCACGGCGTCGCGCTCACGCTGACGCTGCAGGATGCGACCGTATCGCCCGCGCAGGATGCGCCGCTCGACCTCGCGGGCGACTATCCGGAACTCGTCGCCCGCTGCGAGGACTTGCGTCTCGAACAGGTGCTGATCAACCTGCTCGGCAACGCGCTCGACGCGGTCGCGGGCGTCGCGGCACCGGCAATCGAAGTGACGATCGCGGTGTCGGTCGCGACGCTCGCGATCGAGGTACGCGACAACGGCTCCGGCATCGCGCCCGACTTGCTGCCACGCTTGTTCGAGCCGTTCTTCACGACCAAGGAAATGGGGCGCGGGCTCGGGCTGGGCCTCGCGATCTCGTCGTCGATCGCGAGCGACGCGGGCGGCGCGCTGACCGCGCGCAATGCACCGTCCGGCGGCGCGCTGTTCGTCTTGACGCTGCGGCGCGCGCGCACGCATCATCCGGACTCGGTGTCCGAGCCGGCGGGCTCGCACTAGGACTCGCCGCAAACCCGTTCGCCGCACGACCGGCATCAACGAGAGCCGCGCGCACCCGCGCCGCGCGGCCTGTCAGGAGCAAGTGACCAAGATGGCCAACCGGCTGCAAGTGATCTATATCGAAGACGATGCGCTCGTTCGCCGGGCGAGCGTGCAGAGCCTCCAGCTCGCGGGGTTCGACGTCGTCGGGTTCGAATCGGCCGAGGCGGCCGACAAGGCGATCGTCGCGGAAACCGCCGGCGCGATCGTCAGCGACATCAGGCTGCCCGGCGCGAGCGGGCTCGACCTGCTCGCGCAGTGCCGCGAGCGCGTGCCCGACGTGCCGGTGATCCTCGTCACGGGCCACGGTGACATCTCGATGGCCGTGCAGGCGATGCGCGACGGCGCGTACGACTTCATCGAGAAGCCGTTCGCGGCCGAGCGGCTGATCGAGACCGTGCGCCGCGCGCTCGAGCGGCGCGAGCTCGTGCTCGAGAACCATGCGCTGCGGCGCGAGCTGGCCGGGCAGAACATCGTCGCGCCGCGCATCATCGGCCGCAGCCCGGCGATCGAACAAGTGCGCAAGCTGATCGCGAACGTCGCGCCGACCGACGCGTCGGTGTTGATCAACGGCGACACGGGTGCCGGCAAGGAGCTGATCGCGCGCAGCCTGCACGAGCTGTCGCCGCGTCGCGACAAGCCGTTCATCGCGGTGAACTGCGGCGCGCTGCCCGAGCCGATGTTCGAGTCGGAGATGTTCGGCTACGAGCCCGGCGCGTTCACCGGCGCCGCGAAACGCCGCGTCGGCAAGCTCGAATACGCATCCGGCGGCACGCTGTTCCTCGACGAAATCGAAAGCATGCCGCTCGCGCTGCAGGTGAAGCTCTTGCGCGTGCTGCAGGACGGCGTGCTGGAGCGGCTCGGCTCGAACCAGCCGATCCGCGTGAACTGCCGCGTCGTCGCGGCCGCGAAAGGCGACATGAGCGAACTCGTCGCGGCCGGCACGTTCCGGCGCGACCTGCTGTACCGGCTCAACGTCGTGACGATCGCGCTGCCGCCGCTCGCCGAGCGCCGCGAGGACATCGTGCCGCTGTTCGAGCACTTCATGCTCGACGCGGCCGTGCGCTACGGGCGGCCGGCCCCCGTGCTGACCGACCGGCAGCGCGCGAGCCTGATGCAGCGCGACTGGCCCGGCAACGTGCGCGAGCTGCGCAACGCGGCCGACCGCTTCGTGCTCGGCGTCGCCGACATGCCGCAGGAAGCCGGCGCGGGCGGCGACGATGCTCAGAGCGACCAGACGCTGAAGGAGCGCATCGAGCAGTTCGAGCGCGCAGTGATCGCCGAGGCGCTGAACCAGACGGGCGGCGCGGTCGCGGCGACGGCCGACCGGCTGCATGTCGGCAAGGCGACGCTGTACGAGAAGATGAAGCGCTACGGGCTGTCGGCGAAAGGCGAAACCGAGCGCTGAAAAAGAGACGGACCGCGGAACCGGGCTGGCCGGTCGGGCGGTCCGTGGTGCGGAGCAGGGCGCAGTGGACGCCCCCGCGAGTCCTGTCGTGCGGCGCTCAGGCCGCGTTGCCGTCGAGCGCCTTCTTGAGCAGCGCGTCGAGTTCCGCGAATTGCGGGGCGCCGACGTAGCGCTTCAGGATCTTGCCGTCCTTGTCGACGACGAAGGTCGTTGGCGTGAGCTGCACGTTGCCGAACTGCTTCGCGACGCTGCCGTCGTCGAGCGCGACCTTGAACGGCAGCTGGCGCGTCTGCGCGTAGTTCGCGACGTACATCGGCGGATCGTAGTTCATCGCGACCGCGACGAATTCCAGCCCCTGGCCCTTGAAGCGATTGTAGGTATCGACCATCTGCGGCATTTCCTGCATGCAGGTCGCGCAGCTCGTCGCCCAGAAATTCACGAGGTAGACCTTGCCTTTCAGGTCGCCGGCCGTCGACACCTTCTGGCCCGACAGCAGCGTGAACGTGGCGTCCGGCACGGTGGACTTGCCGTTGAACGCGAAGAAGCCGGCAACGGCGATGGCCGCGACGACGACGGCCGCGACGATATAGCGGGCGGGGCCGGTGCGGCGCTGGGCGGGAGGCGTGGTGTTCATCTGCGGTGCTCTCGGAGTCGGTCGATGACGCGGATCGATGCAAAGGACGTCGAAATTCGGCGCTCATTTTAGCGCGAATGCGGCGCATGCACCGGCGGCCGCCGCGCATACCGGGCGTCGGCTTCGGCGGATAATGGCGTTTTGCCTGTCCCCATCACTGCCATGCCGAAGGAAGTTCTCCATTCGTTGCGCCCCCTTTTTCGCCCCCTGCGACACTTCGCCGCGCTCGCGTGCGTGAGCGCGGCGCTGGCCGCGTGCTCGCCGTCATATGACTGGCGTACGCTGCACAACGACGCCGGCTACACGATCGACCTGCCGGCGAAGCCGACCGTCGAGGATCAGCCGGTGGCGGTCGGCGGTGCGTCGATGCCGATGCGGATGCAGGCCGCGCATGTCGACGGCGCGGTGTTCGCGGTCGGCACGCTGACGCTGCCCGACGATCGCGACGATACGCGCCGCGCGGCGCTCGAGTTCCTGCGGGCCGGGTTGTCGCGCAATCTCGAAGGCGTGTCAGAGACGGCCTCGGTGCCGGTGCCGCTCGCGGCCGGCGGTGCGGTAAACGGGCTCGAACTGCATATCGCGGGCGCGGCCAGCGGCGGCGACCATTCCCACAAGACAATCGTGGCGCGGCTCGTGGCGCGGGGCCGGCACGCGTACCAGGCCGTCGCGATCGCCGACCGGCCGCTCGCGCAGGAACAACTCGACCAGTTTTTCGGCTCGTTCAAACTCGACTGACAGCGGCCGGCGAGGGCGCCTCCGACTCCCGTGGCAATTGAAAGTTCATTCGCAGCTTTCGACGCTAATCGCCGGATTTTGCGGGGATTTTTCGGCTATCCACAGCGCATGTGGATAACTTTGTTGAAAAGTTGACCGGATCTCCCGCAAAGCCGCGCCGGACGGCCCTCCGGCGCATTTGACAGCTCACGCTCCCCTTGAGAAAAATCAATAAAAACAACGGGATATGATTTTTTCGACGAAAGGGCGGCCGTGCAGGGTGATCTGGGGCCGGGTTCGTGAAATTGTGCATAAGTCAAGTCTTGACAGCCGTATTTTGTCCTCCGAAGGCGCTCACAGCGCCGTGAGCGCACGCCGGTAGCGGATCGCTTCGGCGATCTGCGCGGCCGTCGGCAACGGGTCGCCGGCCAGGTCGGCGATCGTGCGCGCGACCTTCAGCACGCGGAAATACGCGCGCGCCGACCAGCCGAAGCGCTCGCCGGCCTCGCGCAGCAGCCGCTCGCCGTCGTCGGTCGGTCGGCACAGGTCGTCGGTCTCGCGGCCGCTCAGCATGTGATTGGTCTTGCCCTGCCGCTCGAGCTGCAACGCACGCGCCTGGGCGACCCGCGCGGCGACCGCCGCGCTCGGCTCGCCCGGTGCCGTCGCGCGCGACGCGAGTTCGGCCGGCGACAGCGCTGGCAGGTCGATCTGGATGTCGATCCGGTCGAGCAACGGGCCCGACAGCTTGCGCAGGTAGCGCGTGGCGACATCCGGCGTGCACCGGCAGCGCCCGGACGGATCGCCGTGCCACCCGCACGGGCACGGATTCATCGCGGCGATCAGCTGGCATGCGGCGGGGAAGTCGGCCTGCTGGGCCGCGCGCGAGATCGTGATGCGGCCCGCTTCCAGCGGTTCGCGCAGCATTTCCAGCACATGCCGGTCGAATTCGGGCAACTCGTCGAGAAACAGCACGCCGAGGTGCGCGAGCGTGATCTCGCCCGGCTGAGGCGGGTTGCGGCCGCCGACCAGCGCGGCGGCGCTCGACGAATGGTGCGGCGAGCGGAACGGGCGCCGCCGCCACTGCGGGGGCGAGAAGCCGATGCGACTCGCGGAAAGGAGCGCGGCCGACGTCAGCGCCTCGTCGTCGGTCAGCGGCGGCAGGAGGCCGGGCAGCCGCGCGGCGAGCATCGACTTGCCGGCGCCGGGCGGCCCGATCATCAGCATGTGGTGCCCGCCGGCGGCGGCGACTTCGAGCGCGCGCCGGGCGCCGCGTTGGCCAACGACGTCCGCGAGATCGGGCGCGGCCGGCGCCGGCACGCCATCGAGGCAGGGCGCCGCGACCGGCGCGAGCCGGGCATCCGGCGCACCGGCCAGGTGCGCGCACAGCGCGGGGAGGTCGGGGGCGCCGAACACGGTGACGCCCGGCACCAGCGCGGCCTCGGCCGCGCTGTCGAGCGGCAGGTACAGCTCGGGCGGGCGCGACGGGGCTGTCTCGCCGGATATCGCGGCGCAATCGACGCCGGCATGGCCGCTGGAATCGAAACTGAAACGGGCGCCGGAATCGAGTTGCGCTTCGGCATGACCCGCGCGCCAGTCGCGCGCGGCGCCGCACGCCATCGCGAACGCGCCGCGCATCGGCCGCAGCGCGCCGGTCAGCGACAGTTCTCCCGCGAATTCGCGGCCGGCCAGCGCGTCGGCCGGGAGCTGGCCGTTCGCGGCGAGGATGCCGAGCGCGATCGGCAGGTCGAAGCGGCCCGACTCCTTCGGCAAGTCGGCCGGCGCGAGATTGACGGTGATACGCCTGACGGGGAAGTCGAATCCGCAGTTCTGCAGCGCGGCGCGCACGCGCTCGCGGCTTTCGCGGACTTCGAGATCAGGCAGGCCGACGATCGAGAATGACGGCAACCCGTTGGCAAGATGAACTTCGACGGTGACGTCCGGCGCGCGGCCGGCCGCCGGCGCGCGACTGCGCACCACGGCGAGCGACATGGCGAGGCTCCTGTAGATGAATCGGACGGGCGACGGCCGTTCAGGGCCGCATGCCGCGGGAATCGGAGGAATCGTTGCGCGCTGCCGGCGTGGCGCGGAAAAGAACGAGGAACGACGAACTGCGAAGAGCGAGGAACAGCGAAGAACGACGGAACGGCTTGCCGACTGGCTGATTTCCGGGGGGCAGGCGCGGGCCGCGCGAGGCGGCCCGCGCCCCGACCAGTCGGTCGGGTGGGGGCGTCAGGCCTGGGGCGCTGCGAGCTTCTGCTCGAGTTCCGCGACGCGCTTCTCGAGTTCCTCGAGACGCACGCGAGTGCGGGCGAGCACATGTGCCTGCGTGTCGAACTCCTCGCGCGTGACGAGATCGAGCTTCGAGAAGCCTTGCGACAACATGGCCTTCACGTTGCGCTCGACATCCTTGGCCGGCGAGTTTTTTAGCAGGTCGCTGACGCGCGACTGCAGGTCGTTGAAAACATCGCTGGGTTGCTTCATGAGATTTCCCTTCCTTGCACAAAAAATGTGCATCTTCAGTTGCATACGTGCCCATGATGCACGCATGACCGGAAATGGTGCGCCCGTGGCGCGATTTCCGGGCATGGCGCCCGCATGGGTGAATGGCCCGGTAAGCCGGGACGTGCGTGCACTCTAGCAACGATCCTTTCGGCGCGCCAGCGAACCGGGCCATGTTGGCCATTCGGCCGGGCTTTCGCACCTTTCAGCATCAGATGCGACCCTGTTTAAGAGCCGTTCGAGGCGGTGTTCGCACGAACATGGCATGCGAGTTGCTGAGGAGAGACCGTCACACCATTCCAACCAATTCGACGGGACCACCCAGCGAGAGGACTTCATGAAACTCATTACCGCAATCATCAAGCCGTTCAAGCTCGATGAGACGCGCGAAGCGCTCTCAGCGCTCGGCGTCTCCGGCATCACGGTCACGGAGGTGAAAGGGTTCGGGCGCCAGAAGGGGCACACGGAGCTGTACCGGGGCGCCGAATACGTGGTCGACTTCCTGCCGAAGATGAAGATCGAGGCGGCCGTGTCCGACGATCTGGTCGACCAGGCGGTCGAGGCGATCGAGCGGGCCGCCCGCACCGGCAAGATCGGCGACGGGAAGATCTTCGTCACGCCGATCGAGCAAGTGATTCGGATCCGGACCGGGGAGACCGGCGCAGACGCGCTGTAACAGACAAAGACAAGCGACAAGAGGAAATCCAAGATGCGCAAACTTCTGATGTCCCTGCTGATGGCCGGCTCGCTGATCGCGGCCGGTGTCGGCCCCGCGCTCGCCGACGACGCGGCGTCCGCCGCGGCTGCGTCCGCGCCCGCCGCAACGGCTTCCGACGCATCGGCTGCCGCGGCACCCGCCGCGACGGCGAGCGCCGCGCCTGACGCATCCGCCGCTGCCGCCGCACCCGCTTCGGGCGCCGCCTCCGACGCATCGGCTGCCGCCGCCGCGTCCGCGCCGGCCGCACCCGCCGCGCCGACCGAGCCGTTCTCCGTCGATTCGTCGAAGATCAACTCGGGCGACACCGCGTGGATGCTGACGTCCACCGCGCTCGTGCTGTTCATGACGGTCCCCGGTCTCGCGCTGTTCTACGCGGGCATGGTCCGCAAGAAGAACGTGCTCGCGACCGTGATGCAGAGCTTCGCGATCACCGCGCTGATCACGGTGCTGTGGACGGTGGTCGGCTACAGCCTCGCGTTCACGCCGGGCAACGGCTTCATCGGCGGCCTGTCGCGCGCGTTCCTGCACGGGATGACCTACGTGAAGGGCGACAAGGCGACCACGCTGACCGTCAGCCACCTGGCGACGACGATTCCGGAATCGGTCTACTTCGTCTACCAGATGACGTTCGCGATCATCACGCCGGCACTGATCTGCGGCGCGTTCGCCGACCGGATGAAGTTCTCGGCGATGCTCGTGTTCATGACGCTCTGGTCGCTGATCGTCTATGTGCCGATCGCGCACATGGTGTGGGAGCCGACCGGCTGGCTGTCGGCCGACGGCGTGCTCGACTTCGCGGGCGGCACGGTGGTGCACATCAACGCCGGTATCGCGGGCCTGATGTCGTGCCTCGTGCTCGGCAAGCGCGTCGGCTACGGCCGCGAATCGATGGCGCCGCACAACCTCGTGCTGACGATGATCGGCGGCTCGATGCTGTGGGTCGGCTGGTTCGGCTTCAACGCGGGTTCGGCGGTCGCGGCTGACGGCCGTGCCGGCTTCGCGATGCTGACCACGCAAGTGGCGACGGCCTGCGCGGCGCTCGGCTGGATGTTTGCCGAGTGGGTCGCGAAGGGCAAGCCGTCGGTGCTCGGCATCGTGTCGGGCGCGGTCGCGGGTCTCGTGGCGATCACCCCGGCTGCCGGCTTCGTCGGCGTGGCGGGTGCGCTCGTGATCGGCATCGCGGCAGGCGTGGTCTGCTTCTGGTCGGCGACGTGGCTCAAGTCGAAGCTCGGCTACGACGATTCGCTCGATGCGTTCGGCGTGCACGGCGTGGGCGGGATTCTCGGCGCGCTGCTGACGGGCGTGTTCGCGGTCAAGGACATCGGCGGCGCCGACGGCAGCCTGCTGCTGCAGGCGAAGGGCGTGCTGATCACGCTGGTCTACAGCGGCGTGCTGAGCTTCGTGCTGCTCAAGCTGATCGACCTGACGATTGGTTTGCGCGTGTCCGAAGAGGAAGAGCGCGAAGGCCTCGACGTGATCCTGCACGGCGAGCACGTCGAATAAGTCGTACGGATGACGGCGGGCCGCCGCGCAGACGGCACCCGCCACGAATGAGCGCAGCGACTTCGGCCCGCCCGCCCGGCGGGCTTTTTTTTCTCCTGCCGCGTGCTGCCGTAGCGCATAACCCTTCACGCTATCGGGTCAATAGCCGAAAACTTCCTCCAAACCCTTGCGAAGCCGGGAACAATCCCCAAATGGACAGGGCAATTGCTCTACAATCTTCATTCTCCCGCTCGCGAGTGATTCATGGTTCCCCACCTCGTTACCGCGTTGAACGGTCCGCTGCTCGAGCTCGAGCAGAAGATCCTCGACGCGACGCCTGCGATCGAACGCTGGTTCAGGCTCGAATGGCAGGAACACACCCCGCCGTTCTATTGTTCGGTGGACCTGCGCAACGCCGGTTTCAAGCTGGCGCCCGTCGACGCGAACCTGTTCCCCGGCGCGTTCAATAATCTGCCGTCCGAAGTGCTGCCGCTCGCCGTCCAGGCCGCGATGGCCGCGATCGAGAAGATCTGCCCGGACGCGAAGAACCTGCTCGTGATTCCCGAGCTGCCGACCCGCAACGCGTTCTACCTGGAAAACGTCGCGCGGCTCGCGACGATCATGCGCCAGGCCGGCCTGAACGTGCGCTTCGGCTCGCTCGACCCGAGCATCACCGACATGACACCGATCACGCTGGCCGACGGCCAGAAGATCGTGCTCGAACCGCTCGAGCGTTCGCAGCGCCGCCTCGGCCTGAAGAATTTCGATCCGTGTTCGATCCTGCTGAACAACGACCTGTCGGCCGGCATTCCCGCCGTGCTGGAAAACCTGCACGAGCAGTACCTCCTGCCGCCGCTGCACGCGGGCTGGGCCGTGCGCAGCAAGTCGACGCACTTCTCGTGCTACGACGACGTCGCGAAGAAGTTCGCGAAGATGGTCGGTGTCGATCCGTGGATGGTGAATCCGTATTTCGCACACGTCGAAGGCGTCGACTGGCAGGGCCATGAAGGCGAGCAGGCGCTCGCCGACGCGATCGACGGCGTGCTGAAGAAGATCGCGCGCAAGTATCGCGAATACGGGATCAGCGAAAAGCCGTACGTCGTCGTGAAGGCGGACGCGGGCACCGCCGGGCGCGGCGTGATGACCGTGCACGACGCGGCCGAGATCGGCCGCATGTCGAAGGCCGAGCGCGCGCAGATGGCCGAGTCGAAGGCCGGCCTCGCGGTGCGCGACGTGATCGTGCAGGAAGGCGTCTATACGTTCGAGCGCGTCGGCGACGAAGTCGCGGAGCCGGTCGTGTACATGATCGACCGCTACGTGGTCGGCGGTTTCTACCGCACGCACGGCGGCCGCGAGCGCGACCAGAACCTGAACGCGCCCGGCATGCACTACGTCCCGCTCGGCTTCGAGCACACCGCGCTGCCGGATGCCGGCGCGAAGCCGGGCGCCGCGCCGCCGAACCGTTTCTACATGTACGGCGTCGTCGCGCGGCTGTCGCTGATCGCGTCGTCGATCGAACTGGAAAAGACCGATCCCGAAGCCATCCAGGTGTAACGGCTTCGCTACGTACAGGACCCGCATGGACATTCTCTTTATCGCCGACCCGCTCGAGCGCTTCAAGATCTACAAGGATTCGACCTACGCGATGATGGCGGAGGCCGCGCGGCGCGGGCACGCGATCTACACGTGCGAGCCGCACCAGCTTGCGTGGACGGGGTCGGGCGTCGAGGCGGACGTGCAGCGCGTGACGATTGTCGGCGACACGGCCGACCTGCATCGCCATCCGTGGTACGAGGCGGCCGCGCATCAATCGCGTCTGCTGACGTCGTTCGGCGCGGTGCTGATGCGCAAGGATCCGCCGTTCGACATGGAGTACGTGACGGCCACCTGGATGCTCGAACTCGCCGAGCGCGCGGGCGCGCGCGTGTTCAACAAGCCGCAGTCGATCCGCGACCATTCGGAGAAGCTGGCGATCGGCGAGTTTCCGCAATTCGTCGCGCCGACGCTGGTCACGCGCGATGCCGCACGATTGCGCGCGTTCCATGCCGAGCACGGCGACGTGATCGTGAAGCCGCTCGACGGCATGGGCGGGATGGGCGTGTTCCGCGTGAAGGCCGACGGGATGAATCTCGGCGCGATCATCGAGATGCTCGGCCACGACGGCACGCGCTCGCTGATGATCCAGAAGTTCATCCCCGAGATCACGGCGGGCGACAAACGCATTCTGCTGATCGCGGGCGAGCCGGTGCCGTATTCGCTCGCGCGCATTCCGCAGGGCAGCGAAGTGCGCGGCAATCTCGCCGCGGGCGGGCTCGGCGTCGCACAGCCGCTGACTGCCCGCGATCGCGAGATCGCGGAGACGCTCGGGCCGGTGCTCGCGTCGCGCGGGCTGCTGCTGGTCGGGCTCGACGCGATCGGCGACTGGCTGACCGAGGTGAACGTGACGAGCCCGACGTGCTTCCGCGAGATCATGGAGCAGACGGGCTTCGACGTCGCCGCGATGTTCATCGACGCGCTGGAACGTGCGGCCGCGTAGGCCGTCTTCCCGCGCAACCCCGGCGGCGGCCGCGCAGGTCCCCCGTCGCCGGAGCAGCTTGACTGGCCTGCTACAATGCCCGCTTGCCCGGTGCCGCGACCAGCGCGCCGAAGGCCCGGCGGTCGGGCCGAAACCGTTGCAAGGCTGAACATGAAACGATTCCCTCTTTCGCTATGCTCGTTGCCCCGCTGCGGGGCGTCGGCCCGCCAGGGGCGGCCGGGGGCAGTCTGACATGGCCGGGATTCTGATCATCGCGCACGCACCGCTCGCCACCGCGCTGCGGGACTGCATCGCGCACATCTACGGCGGCGTGCCCGCGCGCATCGGCTGCATCGACGTGCTGGCCGACAGCGATCCCACCCAGGTGATGGCGTTCGCGCACGCGGAGCTCGCGCGGCTCAGGGAAGAAAATGGCGTCGTCGTGCTGACCGACATGTACGGCGCGACGCCCGCGAACATCGCGGGCCAGCTCGCGAAGCTCGACAACGTGCGCGTGCTGGCGGGCGTGAACCTGCCGATGCTGGTGCGGGCCGTCTGCTACCGTTCCGTGCCGCTCGACAAGCTCGTCGACAAGGCGCTGTCCGGCGGCGCGAAGGGCGTTCACGAAGTGGCGGCCGGTACACCGCCGCCGCCGACCGAAGTCGGCTGCGGCCAGTGCGCGCCGATTCCGCCCGAGCCGCAACCGCGCACCGAATCGCACTGACCGTCCCGTTTTTCGTTTTAGACTGACCCGCCGACGCACGTCGCCGGCGGCCGCGACCGACCCGACCGAGAATCATGCTTCAACAAGAAACCACCATCGTCAACAAATTGGGGCTCCATGCACGCGCATCGGCCAAGCTTACGCAACTGGCCGGCAACTTCCAGTCCGAAGTCTGGATGACGCGTAACGGACGCAAGATCAACGCGAAAAGCATCATGGGCGTGATGATGCTCGCGGCGGGCATCGGCAGCACCGTGTCGATCGAGACCGACGGTCCCGACGAACGCGAGGCGATGGATGCACTGCTCAAGCTGATCGCGGACAAGTTCGGCGAAGGTCAGTGATCCCCGCGCGGGATCGTTGTCGTTTCGAAGCAGAATGCCGCGTTTGCCGCGGCATTTTTTTCGTCCGCGGCGTTGATGCGGAAATGGTAATGCTGCGCTGCACGCAGTCAGCATGGAGGTACGGAATTTATAATCACTAACCGGGGTCATAAGCGCATCGCAGCAGTGTGCCGCGGCTTTACATGTACAGAGGAGGTGCGCGTGTCCTTCACGCTGCATGGCATTCCCGTCTCACGTGGTATCGCGATCGGGCGAGCGTATCTGATCGCGCCGGCGGCGCTCGACGTCGCCCATTACCTGGTCGAGGCGAACCAGATCGACGCCGAGGTCGAGCGTTTCCGCACGGCGCTCGAAGTCGTGCATCGCGAACTCGACGCGTTGCGCGCCGACCTGACCGACGACACCCCGAGCGAAGTGGGCGCATTCATCGACGTCCACATGATGATCCTGAGCGACGCGATGCTCGTGCAGGAAACCATCGACCTGATCCGCACGCGCCGCTACAACGTCGAGTGGGCGCTGACCGAGCAGCTCGAATTGCTCACGCGCCACTTCGACGATATCGAGGACGAATACTTGCGCGAGCGCAAGGCCGACATCGAACAGGTGGTCGAGCGCGTGCTGAAGGCACTCGCCGGTGCGCCGTCCGCGTCGCAGGCGCTCGACCGAGCGGCCGCGAACGGCACGAACGAGATGATCGTCGTCGCGCACGACATCGCGCCGGCCGACATGATGCAGTTCAAGTCGCAATCGTTCCAGGCGTTCGTCACCGATCTCGGCGGCCGCACGTCGCACACGGCGATCGTCGCGCGCAGCCTCGGCATTCCCGCCGCGGTCGGCGTCCAGCATGCGAGCGCGCTGATCCGGCAGGACGACCTGATCATCGTCGACGGCGACCAGGGGATCGTGATCGTCGATCCCGCGCCGATCGTCCTCGAGGAATATTCGTACCGCCAGTCGGAGAAGCTGCTCGAGCAACGCAAGCTGCAGCGCCTGAAGTTCTCGCCGACGCAAACGCTGTGCGGCACGAAGATCGAGCTGTACGCGAACATCGAGCTGCCCGACGACGCGAAGGCCGCGGTCGAGGCTGGCGCGGTCGGCGTCGGGCTGTTCCGCTCCGAGTTCCTGTTCATGCATCAGAAGGAGATGCCCGAGGAGGAGGAGCAGTTCGCCGCGTACAAGCGCGCGGTCGAGTGGATGAAGGGCATGCCGGTGACGATCCGCACGATCGACGTCGGCGCGGACAAGCCGCTCGAGGCGCTCGACGAAGGCTACGAGACGGCGCCGAACCCGGCGCTCGGCCTGCGTGCGATCCGCTGGAGCCTGTCCGAGCCGCAGATGTTCCTTACGCAGTTGCGCGCGATCCTGCGCGCGTCCGCGTTCGGGCAGGTGAAGATCCTGATCCCGATGCTCGCGCACGCGCAGGAAATCGACCAGACGCTCGACCTGATCCGCGAGGCGAAGCGCCAGCTCGACGATGCGGGGCTCGCGTACGATCCGAACGTGCGCATCGGTGCGATGATCGAGATTCCGGCCGCGGCGATCGCGCTGCCGCTGTTCCTGAAGCGGTTCGATTTCCTGTCGATCGGCACGAACGACCTGATCCAGTACACGCTCGCGATCGACCGCGCGGACAACGCGGTCGCGCACCTGTACGACCCACTGCATCCGGCTGTGCTGCACCTGATCTCCTATACGCTGCGCGAAGCGAAGCGGGCGGGCGTGTCGGTGTCGGTGTGCGGGGAGATGGCGGGCGATCCGGCGCTCACGCGCCTGTTGCTCGGGATGGGGCTCACCGAGTTCTCGATGCACCCGAGCCAGTTGCTGGTCGTGAAGCAGGAGATCCTGCGCGCGCACCTGAAGGCGCTCGAGAAGCCCACGGCCGATGTGCTGGCCGCGTTCGAACCGGAAGAAGTGCAGGCGGCGCTCAAGCGCCTGTCGGTCGCGGAACCGCGTGCGGACGCGGCCGCCTAGGCGGAACGCGCCGCGGAACCGTCGCGAAGGTTGCGAAACGTCACGCATGCGCCGCCCGGCGCATGCATCCCGCGCGCGTCAGTGCCGGCCCTGGCACACGGGGCAGTCGGCCTGGCGCGCGATCTTCATCGTCGTCCATTCCATCCGCAGCGAATCGAGCATCATCAGCCGGCCGTTGAGCGTCTTGCCGATATCGCCGATCACGCGCAGCGCCTCGGCAGCCTGCATCGCACCGATGATGCCGACCGTCGGCGCGAACACGCCCATCGTCGCGCACGCGACTTCCTCGAACGGCTGGTCTTCCGGAAACACGCACGCGTAGCAGGGCGCACTAGGGTCGCGGAAGTCGAACGTGCTGATCTGGCCGTCGAAGCGCAGCGCGGCGCCCGACACGAGCGGCACGCCGTGCGCGACGCACGCACGGTTGATCGCATGGCGCGTCGCGAAGTTGTCGGTGCAGTCGAGCACGACGGTTGCCCGTGGCACGTGTTCGTCGAGCCACGCATCGTCGACGCGCGCCGCGACCGCATGCACGGTCACTTCCGGGTTCAGCTGCGCGAGCGCGGCGCGCCCCGATTCGACCTTGCTGCGGCCGACCGATGCGGTCACGTGGAGGATCTGCCGCTGCAGGTTCGTGAGGTCGACCGTGTCGGCATCGACGAGCGTGATCGTACCGACCCCGGACGCCGCGAGATACATCGCGGCCGGCGAGCCGAGACCGCCGGCGCCGACGACGATCGCATGCGCGTCGAGAAAGCGCTGCTGCGCCTCGATGCCGATTTCGTCGACGAGGATGTGGCGGGAGTAGCGGAGGAGTTGATCGTCGTTCATGGGACAGTCGTGAGCGGGGCGGAAGCGCCGGCGTATCGATTCATTCTAGGCGTACATGAAAAACGGGCCATCGCGGTCTTCCCGCGATGGCCCGTCGGATGCCGGCCGGCGCTTACTGCGGTGCCGACGCGGGCTTCGGTGCGGCCGCCTTCGCGCCCGACGCCTTCGTGGTGGACGCGGCCTTGCCGGCCGGGCTCTTCGCCGTGCTCTCGGCGAGCAGCGACTTCGATTCCTGCACCGGCTTGCCCTCCAGCTTGTTGAGCGCCTGCTGCATCATGAAGTCGTCGGTGCTGCCGAACTCGATCGGCTTGCGATCGCGGTCCTTCTGGCGCTGCTCCGGCGTCTTCTTGTCGTTCTGCTCCTCGAGGACGCGCAGCTGGTCCATGCGGCGCTGCTCGCGTGCTTCCTGCTCCTTCTTCTCGTTCGGATCCTGCGTGTTTGCGAGGTGGTTCGTGTAGTCGACCTCGCGCGTCACGAGCACGTCGTCCGGATCGCCGTCCGCGTACTGATCGACCGGTACGTCGGGCGTGATGCCCTTGTTCTGGATCGAACGGCCGCTCGGCGTGTAGTAGTAGGCCGTCGTCAGGCGCAGCGCGGTGTCGGCCGTCATCGGACGGACCGTCTGCACCGAGCCCTTGCCGAACGTCGTCTTGCCCATGATCTGCGCGCGCTTCGAATCCTGCAGCGCGCCGGCGACGATTTCCGACGCGGACGCCGAATACGCGTTTGTCAGCACGACCATCGGCACGGTCTTGAAGACCGGAGGCAGGTTCTTCAGCGGATCGCTGTCGAAGGAAGGCAAGCGATAGTTGTCGTAGGTATCGCGGTAGACCTGCTTCGAATCCGGAATCTGGCCGTTGGTAGACACGACGACGGAGTCGGGCGGCAGGAACGCGCCGGCGACGCCGACCGCGCTTTGCAGGAGGCCGCCGCCGTTGTTGCGCAGGTCGAGGATCAGGCCCTTCAGATTCGGCTGCTGGCGTGCGATGTCCTGCAGCTTCGCGGCGAGATCGGGCGTCGTGCGCTCCTGGAAGCTCGTGATCCGGATGTATGCGTAGCCCGGGTCGAGCAGCTTCATCTTCACGCTCTGGACCTTGATGATCGCGCGCGTGACCGTGATCGGGAACGTGCGGTCGTCGCTCTTGCGGAAGATCGTCAGCGTGACCTTGGTGCCCGGCTCGCCGCGCATCTGCTTGACGGCCTTGTCGAGCGTCATGCCGCGCACGGGCTTGTCGTTGATGCGGGTGATCAGGTCGCCCGGACGGATGCCGGCGCGGAACGCGGGGGTATCTTCGATCGGGGAGATCACCTTGACGAGGCCGTCTTCCTGCGAGATCTCGATGCCGAGACCCGCGAAGCGACCCTTGGTCTGCTCCTGCAGTTCGTCATAGTCGGTCTTGTCGAGGAACGACGAATGCGGGTCGAGGCTCGACACCATGCCCTTGATCGCCGCCGTCAGCAGCTTCTTGTCGTCGACCGGTTCGACGTACTCGCGCTTGATCTGGCCGAACACTTCCGCGAACAGGCGGAGCTGGTCGAGGGGAAGCGGCGCCGTGGCGGTCTGCTCGGCCGACGCCGAAACCTGCAGCGTGGCGAATACGCCCGTGGCGAGGCCCGCGGCAATCAGGCCGATGTTCTTCAATTTCATTCGCATAGAGAGTCTGGTGCGGTCGGGAAGCGCGTGGCGGTAGCGGGGATGTAGCGGACAAGTATAACTGTTCGTCCGATTGCTCAGTGCAACGGTGCGAAATGGCCCCGGAGCCCTGGTTCCCGGCGGGGTGCCGCCCCACGCGCAGCGGATTCGAAAGCGGATTCGACAGCACCGGGGCCGCGAAGGTTCGCGCCGCACGCCGGGGTGCGCCGGGCAGGCCGCGCGCGCGGCGGCATGCCCGGCATCGCGGTATCAGCCCGCCTTGCCCTGCTTCGCGACGGCGGCCTGAGCCTTCGCGATCGCGTCCTGGTCGCCCAGGTAGTAGTGCTGGATCGGCTTCAGGTTCTCGTCGAGTTCATACACGAGCGGCACGCCGTTCGGGATGTTCAGGCCGACGATATCGCTGTCCGAGATGCCGTCGAGGTACTTGATCAGCGCGCGCAGCGAGTTGCCGTGTGCGGCGATCAGCACCTGCTTGCCCGCACGGACGGCCGGCGCGATCGATTCGTTCCACAGCGGCAGCACGCGCGCGACCGTGTCCTTCAGGCACTCGGTGAGCGGCAGTTGCTCGCGCGGCACCTTCGCGTAGCGCGGGTCGTCGAACGGCGCGCGCTCGTCGGTCGGCTCGAGCGCCGGCGGCGGCGTGTCGTAGCTGCGGCGCCACACGAGCACCTGGTCGTCGCCGAACTTGGCGGCCGTTTCCGCCTTGTTCAGGCCCGACAGCGCGCCGTAGTGGCGCTCGTTCAGGCGCCACGAGTGAACGACCGGCAGATACATCAGGTCCATCTTGTCCTGCACGTGCCACAGCGTGCGGATCGCGCGCTTGAGCACCGACGTGTACGCGATGTCGAACGTGTAGCCGGCTTCCTTGAGCAATTCGCCGGCCTGGTAGGCCTCGTTGCGACCCTGTTCGGTCAGGTCGACGTCGACCCAGCCGGTGAAGCGGTTTTCCTTGTTCCACGTCGATTCGCCGTGGCGGATGAGAACGAGTTTGTACATGGATCTTGCGGTCGGTAGTGAAGGAAGCGGGGCGCGTCGCGCGGTACCCGGTCCGGGTCCGCCATCGCGCAAGACGGTTATTTTATAATGGCGGGATTGTCCTTTTCCGATTTCTCTTTTTCCGGCGGCATTCCGTGACGTTCTTTACCAATTACACGAACCTGGCCCTTATCGCGATCCTGGTGGTTTCCGGCGGCCTGCTCGCATGGCCGGCCCTGCGCCGCGGCCGCGGCGGCCTGTCGGCCGCGGAGGCGACGCAGCTCATCAATCGCCGCAACGCGGTCGTGATCGACCTGCGTACCGCGTCCGACTTCGCCGCCGGCCATCTGCCGTCGGCGCGCCAGGTCGCCGCCGGCGAGATCGGCGCGAAGATCGCGCAGGTCGCGAAAAACAAGAGCACCCCCGTGCTGCTCGTCTGCCAGAACGGCCAGCAGTCGCAGAAGGCGGCGCGCGAGGTCGAGGCGGCGGGCTATGCCGAGGTGCACGTGCTCGAGGGCGGTGTCGCCGCCTGGCAGCAGGCCGGGATGCCGGTCGTCAAACAAGGAGTGGCGAAGTGAGCAAGGTTTTGATGTACAGCACGCAGGTGTGTCCGTATTGCATTCAGGCCGAGCGCCTGCTGAAGCTGCGCGGCGTCGAGCAGATCGAGAAGGTGCTGATCGACCGTGACCCGGCCCGCCGTGAGGAAATGATGACGCGCACGGGCCGTCGCACGGTGCCGCAGATCTACATCGGCGACACGCATGTCGGCGGTTACGACGATCTGTCGAAGCTCGACCGCGAAGGCGGGCTCTTGCCGCTTCTGCAAGCGGCCTGATTAGGGCAGAATGGCCGCCGGTCGCGCCGCGGCTCGAGCGCGCAGGATTCAACCGAGGCGGCCGGCGTGAAGCCGGGCCGCCCCGTCACCACTTTTAGGGAAACACCATGTCCGACGTCGAAAACCAACCGTTCTTCAACATCCAGCGCGTCTACCTGAAGGATATGTCGCTCGAGCAGCCGAATTCGCCGGCGATCTTCCTCGAGCAGGACATGCCGTCGGTTGAAGTCGAAGTCGACGTCAAGGCCGAACGCCTCGCGGAAAGCGTGTTCGAGGTCGTCGTGTCGGGTACCGTCACCGCGAAGGTGAAGGACAAGGTCGCGTTCCTGATCGAAGCGAAGCAGGCCGGCATTTTCGACATTCGCAACATTCCGGACGAACAGCTCGACCCGCTCGTCGGCATCGCGTGCCCGACGATCCTGTTCCCGTACCTGCGCTCGAACATCGCCGACGCGATCACGCGTGCGGGCTTCCCGCCGATCCACCTGGCGGAAATCAACTTCCAGGCGCTGTACGAGCAGCGTCTCGCGCAGCTTCAGCAGCAGCAGGCCGGTGCGGCAGGCGCGCCGAACGGCACGACGCTGAACTGACGTTTCACTCCGGACCGGTGCTGGGTATGAAAGTAGCCGTTCTCGGCGCCGGTGCCTGGGGCACCGCGCTCGCGGGCCATCTGGCCGCGCGGCACGATACGCTTCTCTGGGCGCGCGACGCTGCGCTGATCGCCGGGCTGCAGGCCCGGCACGAAAATTCCCGCTATCTGGACGGCATCGCGCTGCCCGATGCGCTGCGCTACGACGCCGATCTCGGCGCCGCGCTCGCGCACGGCGCCGCGGACGACGCGCTGTGCGTGATCGCCGCGCCCGTGGCCGGGCTGCGCACGCTGTTCGGCGCGATGCGCGACGCAGGCTGCGTGCCTGCGCACATCGTGTGGGTCTGCAAGGGCTTCGAGGCCGACACGCACCTGCTGCCGCATCAGGTGATCGCGGCCGAGCTGCCGGAGCAGCACAGCAACGGCGTGCTGTCGGGGCCGAGCTTCGCACGCGAGGTCGGGCTCGCGCTGCCCGTCGCGCTGACGGTCGCAAGCACCTCCGCCGAATGCCGCGAGCGCACGCTCGCCGCGTTCCATCACGGCGCGATGCGGATCTACACGGGTGACGACGTGGTCGGCGTCGAGGTCGGCGGCGCGGTGAAGAACGTGCTGGCGATCGCGACCGGCATCTCCGACGGCCTCGGGCTCGGGCTGAACGCGCGCGCCGCGCTGATCACGCGCGGCCTCGCCGAAATGTCGCGGCTCGGCGTCGCGCTCGGCGGCCGTGCTGAAACCTTCACGGGCCTCACGGGCCTCGGCGACCTGATCCTCACCGCGACGGGCGACCTGTCGCGCAATCGCACGGTCGGCCTGCAACTGGCGGCTGGCCGCTCGCTGAACGACATCCTCGGCGCGCTCGGCCATGTGGCCGAAGGCGTGCGCTGCGCGCAGGCCGTGCTCGCGCTCGCGCGCGCGCAAGCGATCGAAATGCCGATTACCGAAGCCGTGTGCGGCGTGCTGTTCGACGGCGGCGCACCGCGCGATGCGGTCAGCGGCCTGCTGCGGCGCGACGCGCGCGCCGAATAGCACGGACGAATCGCACCGATTATTGCGGCCGGGCGCGCTCGCGCAAAGCGGGCCGCGCCAAAGCGCACTACGCTTGAACTGTCTCCGGCGTTTCGGGAGGGTGTCATGCTGCAGATCGGTTCCACCACGTTCGACGCGCAACTCGTCGACATCACGACGCTCGACGTCGACGCGATCGTCAACGCCGCGAACGGTTCGCTGCTCGGCGGTGGCGGGGTCGACGGCGCGATCCATCGCGCGGCCGGCCCGGGCCTCCTGGCCGAGTGCCGCACGCTCGGCGGCTGTGACACCGGCGACGCGAAGCTCACGCGTGGCCACGGGTTGCCGGCGAAATATGTGATTCATGCAGTCGGCCCGGTGTGGCACGGCGGCGGGCGCGGCGAGCCCGAGCTGCTCGCGGCATGCTACCGGCGCGTGATAGAGCTGGCCGAGGAGGTGGCGGCGACCTCGATCGCCTTCCCGGCGATCAGCTGCGGCGTGTACCGCTATCCAGCCGAGGAGGCCGTCGAGATCGCCGTCGGCACGGTCGCCGAAATGCTGCCGCAGGCGCCGAACCTTGCACGCGTGATATTCGCGTGTTTTTCATCCGATATCTACGACCTGTATCGCGCGCGGCTCGCGCGCAGCTAGCGCTGCCCGGCCGCGCGGTGCGGTTCGGGCCGGGCGCGCGTCAGGCGCCGCCTTCGAAACCGGCCTGACGCCACGCCTCGAACACGACCACGGCCACCGTGTTCGACAGGTTCAGGCTGCGGTTGCCCGGCCGCATTGGCAGGCGTACGCGCTGTTCGTTCGGGAAGCGTTCCAGCAATTCGGCCGGCAGGCCGCGCGTCTCGGAGCCGAACACGAACCAGTCGCCGGGCACGAACGCATGGTCGTGGAAGCGGCCCGAGCCGCGGGTCGTGAACGCGAACATTCGCGCGGTATCGGGCGCTTCGGTGGCGACGAACGCGTCCCAGTCGCGGTGCACGCGCATTTCCGCGTACTCGTGATAGTCGAGGCCCGCGCGACGCATCTTCGCGTCGTCGAGCGGAAAGCCGAGCGGCTCGATCAGATGCAGACGCGCGCCGGTATTGGCGCACAGGCGGATCACGTTGCCGGTGTTCGGCGGAATTTCGGGGGCGACGAGGACGACGTTGAACATGGTTGGGTCTGGCTGGGCTGGCCGGGGCGGAGCAGCGTGCATTCCGTCCCGGCCGGCCGGTTCGTGACGACCGTCGCCGCATGCGGGCGGCCGGCCTCTCTAACTAATTAATCCCTGGCGGTGCGCAGCGCAACCAGATTCGTCACGCGCGCGGCACCCGCCGCCTTCAATGCACGCGCGGCTGCCGCGAGCGTCGCACCGGACGTCATCACGTCGTCAACGAGCGCCACGTGGCGGCCGGTGAGGTCGCCCGACGCTGCGAACGCTGCCTGCACGTTGTCGCGCCGCGCACGCCGGTCGAGCCGCGACTGCGGCGCGGTTTCGGTCACGCGTGCAAGCAGCGCCGTGTCGGCGCGCACGCCGAGCCGGCGCGCGAGCGGCCGCGCGATCGCCCACGCCTGGTTGTAGCCGCGCGCGACGAGCCGTCCGCGCGACAGGGGCACCGGTGCGATCACGTCGAAGCCGCCGGCGGCGCGCATCGCGTCCGTGTCTTCGATCCGCTCCGCGAGCCGGGCCGCGAATTCCGCACCCAGCGCGAGCCGCGCATGAAACTTCAGGCCGCGCGCGAGCCCGTTGAGTGGCGCGCGGTAATCGGCGAGCGCGAGCGTTGCATCGAACGGCGGCGGCGTCGCGCAGCATGCGTCGCACCGGTACGCGGATGCGGAAGCGGCACCACAGTGCCGGCCGCGCGCTTCGCGCAGCCGCGGCTGCCCGACGCCCAGCGGCACCGCGCAGACGTCGCAGCGCAGCCGCGCTTCGTTCCAGTACGCTGCGTCGCAGGCGCCGCAAATCACCGTATGTGACAAATTGCCGCACAGTGCGCACCGATTCGGCAACGCGAGCGCGACGACGCGCACGGCTAGCGCACGAACCTGCGACAAAACGACGCGCATCGGGCGCGGGGCGAAACGGCGATCCATTGCGAACACTCCTGGCGGCCCCCGTCTCGCTGAAGGCCGCGAGGCGAGCGAGTATACTTCGGGCTCTTCGCCAGTGTGCCTGACATGTCCCCAGCTTCGACTTCAACCGGCCGTCCGGCCAATGACGCCCGGCGTTTGCGGCGGATCTTCGATCGCCGCGCCGCCGCGTTCGACGCGGTCGCGTTCCTGCCGCGCGAGATCGCGCAGCGGATGAACGAGCGTCTCGAATACATCAAGGTGAGCCCCGCGGCCGTGCTCGACGCGGGCTGCGGTCCGGGCGACGACCTGCCGGCGCTGCGCGCGCGCTTTCCCGAAGCGCCGGTGTTCGGTGTCGACCTGTCCGGCGCGATGCTCGCGCGGGCGGGCCACCGCGAGGTCGAGCAGACGAGCTGGCGCCGCTGGCTGCCCGCGTCGCTCGGCCGGGCGCTGGGCCAGCGCGGCCCGCGCGTCGCGCAGGCCGACTTCTCGATGCTGCCGTTCGCGGCCGGCGCGTTCGACCTGATCTGGTCGAATCTCGCGCTGCACTGGCATTCGCGTCCCGATGCGGTATTTCCTGAATGGCAGCGCGTGCTGCGGGTGAACGGCCTGCTGATGTTCAGCACGCTCGGCCCCGACACGCTGCGCGAACTGCGCGCGGCCTGCGCGGACGCCGAAGCGGCGCTCGGCATCGCGCCGCCCGCCGCGCGCGTCGTCGATTTCGTCGACATGCACGACCTCGGCGACATGCTCGTCGAAAGCGGCTTCGAGATTCCGGTGATGGACCAGGAAGTGCTGACCGTGACGTACAAGACGCCCGATTCCCTGCTGGCCGACGTGCGCCGCTGGGGCGCCTATCCGTTCGACCGCGCGGTGCCGCAGCGCGCGGCGCGGCGCTTTCGCGCGGCGCTCGGCGATGCGCTGGAAGCGCGCCGGCGCGCGGACGGCACGATTGCCCTGACGTTCGAAGTGATCTACGGCCATGCGTGGAAGGCCGTGCCGCGCACGACCGCCGAGGGGCACGGGATCGTGCGCATCGAAGATATCGGAAAGGGGCGTCCGAAGAATCGGTAAAGCGGTAAAGAGGGGTTTTGTTATGCCCGAAATTAGCGGCGCAAAGCGGGGTCGAATTGACGTGAAAAACGGCCGGGAAGCTTGTGGCGCTTGGCTCGCGGGCCGATAGCCGCTTGCTTGTGGATGCCATTGAACCCGCCTATAATGCGTCAGCTTGTCGTCCCGGGGTCCCCGCAATACGGGCCGGCGAGTCCGATGCAGGCATGCATCGCATGCCATTCGCGTGAGGCGGCGATGGAAGCAGCGAGGGTTTTGGCGGAGACGACGAACGGTGAGCCGGTCCTCGAAGACTGGCTCATGAAACGTAACTGTTCGGTGTCGCCGCGCCAGTTCGTGCTGTTTTACGCGTCGCTCGCGGGCTTCTCGCTGGTGATCGCGGCATTGCTGATGTGGCGGGGGGCCTGGCTCGTCATGCCCTTCACCGGAATCGAATTGCTGGCGGTAGGCGTCGCGTTTGCGGTCTACGCCCGTCATGCGGTCGATTACGAGCGCATCAGGCTGTTTCCGCACCGGCTCGTGATCGAGCGGATGGATGCGGAGCGGTTCACGCAGATCGAATTCAACCCGCGCTGGGTGCGGGTCGAGCCGGGGGCGACGCCACGCGATCCGATTCGACTCGTATCGCGCGGGCAGACCGTCGTAATTGGGCAGCATCTCGCGCAGCACAAGCGTGCGCAGTTCGCCGACGAACTGCGCGTGTCGCTCAGGCGCTGCGGCTGACGAGGCGCGGGCATCGGCCGGAACGGGCCGGCGGCTTGCGACGGGGGAGGGGTTTGAATGGAAATTTTGGGTAAGGATGCTATGAAAACAATCAAGCGAGCCCTCACGGGCGTGCTGGCATGCAGCGGATTGCTCTTTGCCGGCGCTGCTCTGGCGGTCGGTGATAGCCCGGGCGGCCCCCGCGTCAACGAAATCAATTTTCAGCCGCCTGTCACGAAGATCGCCGAGGAGCTCTACGATCTCCACACGATGATGCTGATCCTGTGTACGGTGATCTTCGTCGGCGTGTTCGGCGTGATGTTCTATTCGATCTTCGCGCATCGCAAATCCAAAGGCCACAAGGCCGCCAATTTCCATGAAAGCACGACCGTCGAAATCATCTGGACGATCGTGCCGTTCATCATCGTCGTGCTGATGGCGCTGCCGGCCACGAAGGCCGTCGTCGCGATGAAGGACACGACCAACGCCGATCTCACGATCAAGGTCACCGGCTACCAGTGGAAGTGGGGCTACGACTACGTGAAGGGCCCGGGCGAGGGCATCAGCTTCCTGTCGACGCTCAGCACCCCGCGTGACGAAGTGATGGGCAAGAAGCCGATCACCGAGACGTACCTGCAGGAAGTCGACAACCCGCTCGTCGTGCCGGTCAACAAGAAGATCCGCATCATCACGACCGCGAACGACGTCGTTCACTCGTGGTACGTGCCCGCGTTCGGCGTGAAGCAGGATGCGATCCCCGGCTTCGTGCGCGACACGTGGTTCAAGGCCGACAAGGTCGGCACGTTCCGCGGCTTCTGTACCGAACTGTGCGGCAAGGAACACGCGTTCATGCCGGTCGTGGTCGTGGTGCTGTCGGACGACGACTACGCGAAGTGGGTGACCGCGCAGAAGGCCAAGCTGGCCAGCGCTTCGGTCGATCCGAACAAGGTCTACACGATGGCCGAACTCGTCGCGCACGGCGAGGAAGTCTACAAGGCGAACTGCGCGGCCTGCCACCAGGTGAACGGCAAGGGCCTCGGCGCCTTCCCGGCGATGGACGGCAGCCAGATCGTGAACGGCCCGATCGCAGGTCACGTCGAGCGCGTGCTGCACGGCAAGGGTGCGATGCCGTCGTGGGCATCGCTGTCGGACCTCGACATCGCATCGGTCATCACGTACGAGCGCAATTCGTGGGGCAACCACAAGAACGACCTGCTGCAGCCGAAGCAAGTGGCTGACGCGCGCAACGGCAAGATGCCGGAAGACGCGGCAGGTGCGGCGGCCCCGGCCGAAGCGGCCTCGGCACCGGCGCAAGCCGCGTCGGGCGCGGAGGCAGCGTCGGCATCGGCTGCGCTGTCGACGATCTACTTCGAGACGGGCAAGAGCGTGCTGCCGGCCGACGCGAAAGCGGCGATCGCTGCAGCGGCCGACTATGCGAAGGCACATCCGGACGCGAAGCTCGCGCTGTCGGGTTTCACCGACAAGACGGGCTCGGCCGACGCGAATGCCGAACTCGCCAAGCATCGTGCACAGGCCGTGCGCGACGCGCTGAAGGCAGCAGGCGTGGCGGAAGACCACATTATTCTCAAAAAGCCGGAAACGATCACGGGCGGGGCTGACGCCAAGGAAGCCCGGCGTGTCGAGATCGGGCCGGCGGCTTGACGTGTCGCTGAGTTAGTCGACGTATTCGCATTAGGAGATTCTCATGTCTAGCATCGGGCACGACGTAGCCGCGGACCACGCGCACGACGACCACGCGCACGAAGCCCCGCACGGCTGGCGGCGCTGGCTGTTCGCCACCAACCACAAGGACATCGGTACGCTGTACCTGCTGTTCTCGTTCATCATGTTCCTGTCGGGCGGCGTGATGGCGCTCGCCATCCGTGCCGAGCTGTTCGAGCCGGGCCTGCAGATCATGCGTCCGGAGTTCTTCAACGAACTCACGACGATGCACGGCCTGATCATGGTGTTCGGCGCGATCATGCCGGCGTTCGTCGGCTTCGCGAACTGGATGATTCCGCTGCAGATCGGCGCATCCGACATGGCGTTCGCGCGGATGAACAACTTCAGCTTCTGGCTGCTGCCGGTCGCGGCCGTGCTGCTGGTCGGTTCGTTCTTCGCGCCGGGCGGCGCGACGGCCGCCGGCTGGACGCTGTACGCACCGCTGTCGACGCAGATGGGCCCGGGCATGGACTTCGCGATCTTCGCGGTCCACATCATGGGTGCTTCGTCGATCATGGGCGGGATCAACATCGTCGTGACGATCCTGAACATGCGCGCACCGGGCATGACGCTGATGAAGATGCCGATGTTCGCATGGACCTGGCTGATCACCGCGTACCTGCTGATCGCCGTGATGCCGGTTCTGGCAGGCGCGATCACGATGGTGCTGTTCGACCGCCACTTCGGCACGTCGTTCTTCAACGCGGCAGGCGGCGGCGACCCGGTGATGTACCAGCACATCTTCTGGTTCTTCGGCCACCCCGAGGTGTACATCATGATTCTGCCGGCGTTCGGGATCGTGTCGCAGGTGATCCCGGCGTTCGCACGCAAGACGCTGTTCGGCTATAGCTCGATGGTGTACGCGACGGCTTCGATCGCGATCCTGTCGTTCATGGTCTGGGCGCACCACATGTTCGCAACGGGCATGCCGGTCACCGGCCAGCTGTTCTTCATGTACGCGACGATGCTGATCGCGGTGCCGACGGGTGTGAAGGTGTTCAACTGGCTCGCGACGATGTGGCGCGGCTCGATGACGTTCGAAACCCCGATGCTGTTCGCGATCGGCTTCCTGTTCGTGTTCACGTTCGGCGGTCTGACGGGCCTGATGCTGGCGATGGCGCCGCTCGACATCCAGTATCACGGCACCTACTTCGTGGTGGCGCACTTCCACTACGTGCTGGTGGCCGGTTCGCTATTCGCGCTGTTCGCGGGTTGGTACTACTGGGCGCCGAAGTGGACGGGCTGGATGTACAACGAGACGCGCGGCAAGATCCACTTCTGGGCGTCGATGATCTTCTTCAACCTGACGTTCTTCCCAATGCACTTCGTCGGTCTCGCGGGCATGCCGCGCCGCTATGCGGACTACCCGGCGCAGTTCACGGACTTCAACCAGGTAGCGACGATCGGTGCATTCGGCTTCGGCCTCGCGCAGGTGTACTTCCTGTTCGCGGTCGCGCTGCCGGCCTACCGTGGCGGCGGCGAGCTGGAAAAGGCGTCGGACAAGCCGTGGGATGGCGCGACCGGCCTCGAGTGGACGGTGCCGAGCCCGGCTCCCTTCCACACGTTCGAGCAACCGCCGCACGTCGAATAAGTTTCACTTGGCGTTCCGTCGCTGCCTGCCGTGCAGGCAGGCGCGGCGGGCGCCGAATCGAAGTTTCAGCGAAGTTTAAGATGAACCGGAATCCACAAGAAAGACGAACGCCCGAGCAGATTCGCGCGGGCAACAAGCGGCTCGGCCTCATCCTGCTCGTCATCGCCGCCGTTTTTTTTGTGGGTGTCGTGATCAAGCAGTGGTGGCTGTCCACTCACTGATGCAGCAACTGACGCAGTAGCGAGGAAGTAGTCGTATGTCGAAGCCGGAAGAGGGCGCCGTCGATCGCGCGTTCAATCGTTCGATGCTGATGAAGCTCTTCGTCGTGGCCGGACTGATGTTCGGCTTCGGCTTCGCGCTGATTCCGATGTATCGCGCGATTTGCCAGATCACCGGCATCAACAACCTGGTGCAGCGCGATGTCAGCGAACGCGAGGCGAAGAACTCGCAGGTCGACTACAGCCGCACGGTGTCGGTCGAGTTCGATGCGAATGCGCGCGGCCCGCTCGGGTTCAAGCCGGAGCACAACAGCCTCGACGTGCATCCGGGCGAGCTGACGACGATCGTGTACGACGTGACCAACGGGCAGGGCCGGCCGATGGTGGCGCAAGCGATTCCGAGCTACGCGCCGAAGCAGGCAACGGAATTCTTCAAGAAGATCGAATGTTTTTGCTTCACGCAACAGACGCTGGCCGCGAACGAGTCGCGCAAGATGCCGGTGGTGTTCGTGATCGATCCGAAGCTGCCGAAGGACGTGAAGACGATCACGCTGTCGTACACGTTCTTCGAGCTGAACACGCCGGCCGCGCCGGCGCCGGCACCGCGCAAGACGGCGGCGCAGGGCGCGGCGAAGCCGGACGCATGACGACGGAGACGGGGCGGTGACAGAGACCAAGCGGAGCGGGTCGTTCGGCCAGGCGGTGAAAGCGGTGCTGTGGTCGTTCTTCGGGGTGCGCAAGCGGCGCGACCTGGAGGCCGACGCGACGCAGCTCAATCCGCTGCACGTGCTGATCGTCGCGTTGATCGCGGCCGGTGTGTTCATCGGCGTGCTGATCCTGATCGTGCGCGCGGTCGTGGGTTGAGGCCCGCGGCCACGAAAGAATGCAGTGCGTGGCGCCCGGGCGCTGCGTGCGGGAAAGAGCGGCGGCGGCACGCGCCGTGCAAGAAATAAAGCCGGAGCGGTTTCCGGTACACAAATTGGACTGAAGTGGAGAATCAAGCATGAGCGGTCAAAACCAGACCCCGTACTATTTCGTGCCGCATCCGTCGCAGCATCCGATCAGCGCGGCCATCGGCCTGCTGGTCATGCTCGCGTCGGTGGCGCTGTGGATCAACGGTCACGACTGGGCTCCGTACACGGCGCTGCTTGGCCTGCTGTGGTTGCTCTTCACGCTGTATCACTGGTTCGGCGACGCGATCGCCGAGTCGGAAGGCGGTCATTACGGCAAGAACGTCGACAAGTCGTACCGCTGGAGCATGAGCTGGTTCATCTTCTCCGAAGTCATGTTCTTCGGCGCATTCTTCGGCGCGCTGTTCTATGCGCGTGAAATCGCGCTGCACCAACTCGGCAGCCTCGACTACAAGCTGATCTGGCCGGACTTCTCCGCCGTGTGGCCGAACGAAGGCCCCGCTGCCCTCGCCGGTCATTTCAAGACGATGGGCCCGTGGCCGATCCCGACGCTGAACACCGCATTCCTGCTGACGTCGGGTGCGACGCTGACGGTGTCGCACCACGCGCTGCGCGACGATCACCGCAACAAGGCGATCGCCTGGCTGGCCGCGACGCTCGTGCTCGGTGTCTGCTTCCTGTTCATGCAGGGCTTCGAGTACTACCACGCGTACAACGAACTGAACCTGACGCTGAACTCGGGCGTGTACGGCTCGACCTTCTTCCTGCTGACGGGCTTCCACGGCTTCCACGTGTTCCTCGGCGGCACGATGCTCGCGGTGGTGCTGGTGCGGATGATCCGCGGCCACTTCAAGCCCGATCACCACTTCGCATTCGAAGGCGCCGCATGGTACTGGCACTTCGTCGACGTCGTCTGGCTCGGCCTGTACGTCGTCGTCTACTGGCTGTAAATGCAGGAACGGCCCGCGCAGCGATGCGCGGGCCGTTTTCATTGGCGGGGACGGGGCAGCGGCTGGTTGCCTGCGCTCAACGCCAACCCGGCGCCGCCGCGACTTCGTCAGGCGGCGCTTTTGCTTGGTGGCGCCGTTGTGCGGCGAAATGTCACAGCGGTCGCGGCGGTCACGGTGACCGCCGGCACGAATGCATCAACGCCCGATCGGCAGGCCGGTCGAATGGATCCAGCCCATCCAGTTCGCGAACAGGATGAACAGGAACAGCGAGACCGACAGCCCGACGCGGGTGGCAAGCGACCACACCATGCGTTTCGTGTGGCCGCGGTCTTGCATCATGAAGTAGAGCGCCGAGCCCATGCTGGCGACGATGAGGACGAAGGCGATGGGAACGAGGATGTGCATGACGCGAACCGGACGACGGCAATTCGAAAGGAAGAGGATAATTATCGCACTTCGCTTTCGCGAATGCGTCTCGCGGGTGGCCCGATGAGGATCCGCTGGCTGCCTGCGCTGCTGATACTCGCCATCGTCGCGGTCACGATTCGCCTCGGGTTCTGGCAGCGCGACCGTGCGCATCAGAAGGAGGCGCTGCAGGCGAGCATCGTGCGCTACGAGCACGCGGTGCCCGTCGACGTCGGTGCGCAGCCGATTCCGCTCGCGTCGATCGAGTTCCATCGCGTGCGGGCCAGGGGGCGCTTCCTGCCGGAGCAAGCGGTGTTCCTCGACAATCGGCCGTATAACGACCAGCCGGGTTTTTACGTCGTGATGCCGTTTAAACTCTCGGGCGGCGGCGTCGTGCTGGTGAACCGCGGCTGGCTGCCGCGCAACATCGCCGATCGCACGGCGATCGAGCCGTTTTCGACGCCGGATGGCGACATCGAGATCGAAGGCATCGCGCGGGCCGATGCGTCGCGCGCGTTCGAGCTTGGCGAAGGCGGCTCGGCCGCGCACCAGAAGATCCGGCAGAACCTGGACGTCGCCGCGTATGCGAAGGAAACGGGGCTGCCGCTGCAGCCGTTCGTGATCCAGCAGACGAGCGACGATGGCGACAAGCTCGTGCGCGACTGGCCGGCGGCGACGACCGGCGTCGAGCGCAATTACGGTTACATGTTTCAGTGGTGGGCCATGGCGGCTGCCGCGCTCGGTTTCGGCCTGTACGCCGCGCGGCGTGCGGCGAAGAAATCGGCCGGCGCGTGAGCGCCATGACAGGACGCGGCGCACGCGCCGCGGGTTCGTTTCGAGAGGTCTGATTTGTCCATGCAATCTTCCCGTCGGGGTCCGGCCTCAGCGCCGATTTCGCCCGCGGCCCGCAAGCGCGGCCGCTGGATGCTCGTGCTGCTGGGTCTCGTGTGCGCAGCACCGATCATCGCGTCGTACTTCACCTATTACGTGATCAAGCCGAAGGGCGGCTCGACCAACTACGGCACGCTGATCGAGCCGCAGCGGCCGATCCCGGCCGACCTGCAGGTGACCGACGAAGCCGGCAAGACGGTACCGCTGTCGTCGCTGCGCGGCGTGTGGCTGTTCGTGATGACCGACCGCAGCGCGTGCGATGACGCCTGCGCGCAAAAGCTCTACTTCATGCGCCAGGTCCGCGTCACGCAGGCGGGCGAGCGGCACCGGATCACGATGGTATGGCTGCGCAGCGATGCGGGCGCGGTACCGCCGAAGGTGCTGGAGGCCTATCCGGACACGCGCCGGCTGGTCGCCGATCCGGCCGCGGTCGCTGCGTGGCTGCCGGCAGAAGCCGGCACCAAGGACAGCGACCACATCTACATGGTCGATCCGAACGGCAACCTGATGATGCGTTTCCCGAAGGACCCGAACCCCAGCAAGATCAAGGCGGACGTCACGAAGCTGCTGAAGTGGTCGAGCATCGGCTAAGGCGAGACGACGAGGCAACCATTCAATGTCGTATCTACTGCAACTCGGCCTGATCGGCCTCTGCATCGCGCTGCTGCCGCTGTCGTACGTGTGGGTCAAGGCCGACGACGACAAGTTCCGCAAGCTGGTGTGGATCACCACGTTCCTGACCCTCGATCTCGTGATGTTCGGCGGCTTCACGCGGCTGACCGATTCGGGCCTCGGCTGCCCGGACTGGCCCGGCTGCTACGGCACGTCGTCGCCGTTCATCGCGCACGCCGCGATCACGGCCGCGCACCAGGCGATGCCGACCGGCCCCGTCAGCATGACGAAGGCGTGGATCGAGATGATCCACCGTTATTTCGCGATGGCGATCGGCGTGCTGATCATCGCGCAGGTCGTGATTGCGTGGTCCGCGCGGTTGCGCCGCCGCCCGCTGCACGTGTCGCCGTGGTGGCCGACGAGCCTCTTGCTGCTGATCGTCGTGCAGGGCGTGTTCGGCGCGTGGACGGTCACGATGAAGCTGCAGCCGGTGATTGTCACGACGCACCTGCTGCTCGGCCTCACGCTGCTCGGCACGCTCGGCTGGCTCGCGGCGCGGCAGACGCCGCTGCCGTCGCATGACCCGGAGGCCGGCCGCTACCGCGCGGCCGCGCTCGCGGCGCTGGTGCTGCTGGTCGTGCAGATCGCGCTCGGCGGCTGGGTGAGCACCAACTACGCGGTGCTCGCGTGTACCGACTTCCCCACCTGCAACGGTCAGTGGATTCCGCCGATGAATTTCGAGCAGGGCTTCCATCTGTGGCGCGCGCTCGGCATGACGAAGGATGGCGACGCGATCACGCAGGACGCGCTGGTCGCGATCCACTGGACGCACCGCACGTTCGCGTTCGTCGTGGTCGCGTTCCTGGTCGCATTCGCGCTGAAGATGCGCCGCTTCGAGTCGCTGCGCCGGCCCGCGAACGGCGTGCTGCTGGTGGTCCTGCTGCAGTTCCTGACGGGCCTGACCAACATCGTGCTGCAGTGGCCGCTGCCGGTCGCCGTCGCGCACAACGGCGGCGCCGCGATCCTGCTGCTGCTCGTCGTCATGTTAAACTTTCGCATCCTTTCAAGCCGCCCCGGCCGTGTCGCGCAGCCCGCGCGCGACGCCGCCCCGGCGTGACCGCCCCCATGCAAAGCACCCTTTCCCAATCGCCCGGTAGCCGGTTTTCTCAGTACATGGCGCTGACGAAGCCGCGTGTCACGCAGCTTGCGGTGTTCTGTGCGGTGATCGGCATGTTTCTCGCGACGCCGGGCATGGTGCCGTGGCATGTGCTGATCGGCGGCACCGTCGGCATCTGGCTGCTGGCCGGCGCGGCGTTCGCGATCAACTGCCTCGTCGAACAGAAGATCGACGCGATGATGCGGCGCACCGCATGGCGTCCGTCCGCGCGCGGCGAGATCACGACCCCGCAGATCCTGCTGTTCTCGGCCGTGCTCGGCAGCGTCGGCGCATGGACGCTCTATACGTTCACGAACCCGCTGACGATGTGGCTGACGATCGCCACCTTCGTCGGCTACGCGGTGATCTACACGCTGTTGCTCAAGCCGATGACGCCGCAGAACATCGTGATCGGCGGCGCATCGGGCGCGATGCCGCCGGCGCTCGGCTGGGCCGCGGTCACCGGCGCGGTGCCCGGCGATGCTTGGATCCTCGTGCTGATCATCTTCGTGTGGACGCCGCCGCATTTCTGGGTGCTCGCGCTGTATCGCCGCAAGGATTATGAAAACGCGGGCCTGCCGATGCTGCCCGTCACGCACGGCGAGAAATTCACGCGGCTGCACATCCTGCTGTACACGGTGATCCTGTTCGCGGTCACGCTGATGCCGTTCATCTCGGGGATGAGCGGGGCCGTCTACCTGACGAGCGCGGTGCTGCTCGGCGCGGTGTTCCTCGCCTATGCCTGGAAGATCCACCGCGACTATTCGGATGAACTCGCCCGCAAGGCTTTCCGCTACTCGATCGTCTATCTGTCGCTGCTGTTCGCCGCGCTGCTCGTCGATCACTATGCACGCCCGCTGCTCGGCGTGTAACCGCACGGTTTGAACGCAATGCTCCATTCATGGTTCGGGCGCCGCGCGCGCCAAGGCTGGATGCTCGCGTGCGCATTCGCGGCAGCCACGCTGCTCGCCGGCTGCGACAACGCGCCGAAGTTCCAGAATCTCGACATCACCGGCAACACGCAGTTCGGCAGCGATTTCTCGCTGCCCGACACGACGGGCAAGGTACGCACGCTCGCCGACTTCAAGGGCCGTGCGGTCGTGATGTTCTTCGGCTATACGCACTGCCCGGACGTGTGCCCGACGACGATGGCCGAACTGTCTGAAGCACTGAAGCAGCTCGGGCCCGACGCCGCGAAGCGCGTGCAGGTGCTGTTCGTCACCGTCGATCCGGAGCGCGACACGCCGGCGCTGCTCGGCCAGTACGTGCCCGCGTTCGATCCGTCGTTCATCGGCCTGCGGCCTGCCGACGAAGCGGCGCTCAAGAAGGTCACGAAGGATTTCCGCGTGTACTACGCGAAGGTGCCCGGCAAGACGCCCGGCAGCTACACGATGGATCACACCGCCGCGAGCTACGTGTTCGACCGCGACGGCAAGCTGCGCCTGTTCGTGCGCGACGGCCAGGGCCCCGGCCCGTGGGTTCACGACCTGAAGCTGCTGGTCGACTGAGCGGCGCGCGCCGCATGTTCGCGCGGGCGTTCGCCCGGCGAAACGCGTGACGGCCGCGATGCGCCGTCACGCATTCTTCCTGTTTCCCTTCGATCTGCATGCGCCGCCTCGCGAGGCGGCGTGCGTGCGCACATTCGCGCACCGGCGCGCGTTACGGCAGTGCCGGCACGTTGAAGCCCTGCGCGGCACGCGTGATCCGGAATTCCGTCACGCGATACGTCGCGAGCCCTTCGGTCACGAACGGATCGGTCTCGAGGATCGCGTCCAGTTCGTCGCGGTCGATGCGGGCCGCGAGGATCACGCCGCCTTCGCGCGGCACCTTCGGCCCCGCTGCGATGAAGATGCCGCGCTCGAACAGCGGCTGCAGATACGCACGATGGCGTTCGAGCGCATCGTCGATGCGCTCGAGCGACGCGTTGTAGTGGATGTCGATGACGTACATGGATGGCCCTGGAATGTCGCCGGCGCGTCGTGTGCCGGTCAGCCGGTCTTTTTAGCACAGCGGCCGTCCCGTGTCGTGCCGGCCGTCGTGCGTGTATTCAAGTTGTAAGTCTCGTTGCCGTAAATACGGAGGCAACCGTTTGCGCGCGACCGGCCGTTCGCGCGTATCGCGGGCATCGACTTCGACAACAAGGCACGCAGATGAGCAGAATGAGTTTGAATCGCAAGCTGTGGCTCGCGCTTGCGCTGGTATGGATCGGCTTGCTCGGCGTCGGCGCATGGAGCGCATACGAGACGCGCGCGACGATGCTCGCCGAACGCAAGGCAGGCATCGCCAACCTGGTCGACTCGGCGGCCGGCATCGTCAGCGCATATCACGCGCTCGCGCAGAGCGGCACGCTGTCCGAGGCCGACGCGAAGCGCGACGCGCTCGCGAGCGTGGCCGCGATGCGCTACGGCGAGTCGGGCTATGTGTTCGTGATGGATTCGAAACCCGTCGTGCTGATGCACCCGACGCTGCCGAAACTTGTCGGCACGCAGGTCGGCGACTATCTCGACCCGGACGGCAAGCCGCTGTTCGTCACGATCCTGAACGCCGCGAAGGCGACCGGCAGCGGCTTCGCCGAGTATCGCGGGCGGCTGCCGCACAGCGAGACCGCGGTGCCGAAGATCAGCTACGTCACGCGCTTCGCGCCGTGGGACTGGAACATCTCGAGCGGCGTGTTCCTCAAGGACATCGATACCGTCTACTACCGGACGCTGTTCGGCCACCTCGCGGTCGTGTTCGCGATCGGCTTCGCGATCAGCGCGGCGATGCTCGTGATCATCCGCAACGTGCGCGGCAGCCTTGGCGGCGAGCCGGACGAAGCGGCCGCGCTGGCGACCCGCATCGCGCAGGGCGACCTCACGCGGCCGGTGCCGGTGCGCGCAGGCGACGACACGAGCATGATGGCGGCGATGCGCGACATGCAGGCGCGCCTGCAGGCGACGATCGGCGGAATCCGCCAGTCGGCCGAGTCGATTGCGTCGGCGAGCCGCGAGATCGCGTCCGGCAACGACGACCTGTCGCAGCGCACGGAGGAGCAGGCCGCGTCGCTCGAGGAAACGGCCGCGAGCATGGAGCAGCTGACCGCGACGGTGAAGCAGAACGCCGACAACGCGCGGCAGGCGAGCGGGCTCGCGAACAACGCATCGGAGATCGCGCGGGCGGGCAACGACGTCGTCAGTCGCGTGATCGGAACGATGGGCGAGATCGACGACAGCTCGCGCAAGATCGCCGACATCATCGGCGTGATCGAGGGCATTGCGTTCCAGACCAACATCCTCGCGCTGAACGCGGCGGTCGAGGCAGCGCGGGCCGGCGAGCAGGGGCGCGGCTTCGCGGTGGTCGCGGGCGAGGTGCGTTCGCTCGCGCAGCGCAGCGCGACGGCCGCGAAGGAGATCCGCCAACTGATCGTCGATTCGGTCGAGCGCGTGCGTAACGGCTCGACGCTGGTCGGCCAGGCCGGCACGACGATGGGCGAGATCCTGCAGGCGGTCGCGCGCGTGACCGACATCATGGGCGAGATCGCGGCGGCGTCCGAAGAGCAGGCGAGCGGCATCACGCAGGTTGGGCGCGCGGTCACACAGATGGATCAGGTCACGCAGCAGAACGCGGCGCTCGTCGAGGAGGCCAGCGCGGCCGCGGCGTCGCTGCAGGAGCAGGCCGGCCGGCTGCGCGACGCGATCAGCGCGTTCCGGGTCGCCGATGCCGGTGGCCGCGTGCATTGAACGCAACTAACGGCCTGATGGCGGCGTGGTAGCGGCCTGGTCGCGCATCGTTCGCCAGCACCGCTGCGGTGCATACCCATATGAGCGGGATGTATTTCACTTCCGGCCGATCCTGTGACACCATTTGCCCCTTCCTGCGAGTTCGGGGATACCCGTATCGCGCCCCATTTTCAGTTAGCAAGAAAGCGAGAAACAGATGAAGCGTCGCAGTCTCCTGAAGGTATTTTCCGTGCTGGCCACCGGTGCCGCGCTGACGCTGTCGGCGGGCGCGCACGCCGAAGACAAGGTCATCAAGGTCGGCACGGTCGCCGGCCCGGATGCGGAAGTGTGGCAGGTCGTGCAGAAGGTCGCGAAGGAGAAGGAAGGCCTGAACGTGAAGGTCATCGAGTTCAACGACTACGTGCAGCCGAACGCGGCGCTCGATGCGGGCGACCTCGACGCGAACAGCTTCCAGCACCAGCCCTACCTCGACAGCCAGGTGAAGCAGCGCGGCTACAAGATCGTCAGCGCGGGCCTGACCTACATCTCGCCGATCGGCGTGTACTCGAAGAAGTTCAAGGCGCTGAAGGACCTGCCGCAAGGCGCGAAGCTCGCGGTGCCGAACGATCCGTCGAACGAGAACCGCGCGCTGCTGCTGCTGCAGACGCAAGGCGTGATCAAGCTGAAGGCCGGCGCCGGCACGGGCGGCAACAACGCGACGGTGCTCGACATCGCCGAGAATCCGAAGAAGCTGAAGATCTCCGAGCTCGACGCCGCGCAACTGCCGCGCGTGCTGTCGGATGTCGACGCCGCCGTGATCAACACGAACTACGCGCTCGCCGCGAACCTGCAGCCGACCAAGGACGCGATCGCGCTCGAATCGCTGACGAGCCCGTATGCGAACCTGATCGCCGTGCGCGCGAAGGACAAGGATCAGCCGTGGGTGAAGAAGCTGGTCAAGGCGTACCAGTCGCCGGAAGTGCGGGAATTCATCAAGAAGCAGTTCAAGGGCTCGATGGTCGCGTCGTTCTGAACGCCGCACACCGGTCGGACCGCTGAAACGAAAGGGCCTGCCTCGCGCAGGCCCTTTTTCATTGGCGCGGCCGCAGATCATTGCGCGGCGCCCGGCGTTCAGCGCTGGCTCACATCTCGCCACGCCGCGAGCAGATCGCCATGATCTGCTGGATCGCGTAGTTGTCGCGCACGCCCGGCAGCGACTGCACGACGCACTCGTGAAAGCGCCGCTCGCGCGGCAGCAGCATCGCGTTGTTGCGGTACAGCGCGTCGCACGAGCGCTGGATCAGTTGCGCGGCCGCGCCGTTGCGGCTCTCGCGCAGCGCGCCCAGCATGCAGTCGTCGTATTGCGCATAGCCGTCGGTCAGCGCGAATGCCGCACCCGGCAGCGCCAGCGCGACGACCGCGCACGCGATCGCACGGATTCCCCGTTTCATGCACGCTCCGTTGGTGTGGATTGGGTCCGCGGACAGCATAACGTAAAGCTGTGAACGCGGCTGACGTGTTGCGCCGGGGCCGGCGCCAAGCGCCGCCGGCCGGGCTTCGCGAGCGTTTCGCAGCGGCTCGGCGGCCGCGTGTGCCGGCCGGACGCCCGAAAGCGCGAAGTCAGGTGGTGGTCTGCGGAAATGGTATCCTCGTGCGTTCGCCGCCGCGCGCCTTCCCGGGGCCCGCGCGGGGCCGCTGCCGCCCACACCGTCACCCGGTTGCGCGTGCTCGGCACCTGCATGACGGCGGCGGGAATCCATCATCCAGAACCGACACAAATACGGGGGAGACTCACCCATGAAGCGTTTCAAGATTTTCGCGATCCGTTCGATCACGGCCGGCGTCGCCGCATTCGCGCTCGCGGGCGCCGCGCACGCACAGACGGTCAAGGTGCTGTCGATCGTCGACCACCCGGCACTCGATGCGATCCGCGACGGCGTGCGCGCCGAACTGAAGGCGCAAGGCTACGGCGACGACAAGCTCAAGTGGGAATACCAGAGCGCGCAGGGCAACACGGGCACGGCCGCGCAGATCGCGCGCAAGTTCGTCGGCGACCAGCCCGACGTGATCGTCGCGATCGCGACGCCGGCCGCGCAGGCGGTGGTTGCATCGACGAAGAGCGTGCCGGTCGTCTATTCGGGGGTGACCGATCCGGTCGCAGCCCAGCTCGTGAAGGGCTGGGGCCCGTCGGGCACCAACGTGACGGGCGTTTCCGACAAGCTGCCGCTCGACCGTCAGGTCGCGCTGATCAAGCGCGTCGTGCCGAAGGCGAAGACGGTCGGCATGGTCTACAACCCGGGCGAGGCGAACTCGGTCGTGGTCGTGAAGGAGCTCAAGGAGATCCTCGCGAAGCAGGGGATGACGTTGAAGGAAGCGGCCGCGCCGCGCACCGTCGACATCGGCCCGGCCGCGAAGAGCCTGATCGGCAAGGTCGACGTGATCTACACGAACACCGACAACAACGTCGTGTCCGCGTACGAAGCGCTCGTGAAGGTCGCGAACGAAGCGAAGATCCCGCTCGTCGCCGGCGACACCGACAGCGTGAAGCGCGGCGGCATCGCGGCGCTTGGCATCAACTACGGCGACCTCGGCCGGCAGACCGGCAAGGTCATCGCGCGCATCCTGAAGGGCGAGAAGCCGGGCGCGATCGCGTCGGAAACGAGCAGCAACCTCGAGCTGTTCGCGAACACGGGCGCGGCCGCGAAGCAGGGCGTGACATTGTCGCCGGATCTGCTCAAGGAAGCGAAGACGGTCATCAAGTAAGCCGCGGCCCGACCGCCGCGCTTGCGGGCCCGATCCGGGCCCGAACGAAACCGCCGGACGGGCGGCTCCCACCCGGGGCCGCCCGCCCGCTTCGCCCGGCCGTACACGTGAAGCCGGGAAGCAACAGGATTTCCCCATCATGTCTCTGTTCTCGTTTCTGGGCGCGCTGGAGATCGGCCTGATCTTCAGTCTCGTCGCCCTCGGGGTGCTGATCTCGTTTCGCATCCTCAACTTCCCCGACCTGACCGTCGACGGCAGCTTTCCGCTCGGCGGCGCCGTCGCCGCGACGCTGATCTCCGCCGGCCACGACCCGTTCACGTCGACGGTGCTCGCGATCGTCGCGGGCGCGCTGGCCGGCTTCGTCACGGGCTGGCTCAACGTGCGCCTGAAGATCATGGACCTGCTCGCCAGCATCCTGATGATGATCGCGCTCTATTCGGTGAACCTGCGGATCATGGGCCGGCCGAACGTACCGCTCATCACCGAGCCGACGATCTTCACCGTGCTGCAGCCCGACTGGATGCCCGACTACGTGCTGCGCCCGGCGCTGCTCGCGATCGTCGTCGTGGTCGCGAAGCTCGGCCTCGACTGGTTCTTCTCGTCGCAGCTCGGCCTCGCGATGCGCGCGACCGGCGCGAACCCGCGGATGGCGCGCGCGCAGGGCATCGCGACGGGCCGCGCGACGCTCGCCGGGATGGCGCTGTCGAACGCGCTCGTCGCGCTCGCCGGTGCGCTGTTTGCGCAGACGCAGGGCGGCGCCGACATCTCGATGGGGATCGGCACGATCGTGATCGGGCTGGCCGCGGTGATCATCGGCGAGACGCTGCTGCCCGCGCGCCGGCTCGTGCTGACGACGCTCGCGGTCGTGCTCGGTGCGATCGTCTACCGCTTCTTCATCGCGCTCGCGCTGAACAGCGAATTCATCGGCCTGAAAGCGCAGGACCTGAACCTCGTGACGGCTGCGCTCGTCACGATCGCGCTGGTGCTGCCGGCGACGCGCAAGAAGCTGTTCGCGCGCAAGAACGGAGGGGCCTGACATGCTGTCCGCACAAGACCTGAAACTCACGTTCAATCCCGGCACGCCGATCGAGACGCGTGCGCTGCGCGGGCTGTCGCTCGAGATTCCCGACGGCCAGTTCGTCGCGGTGATCGGCTCGAACGGCGCCGGCAAGTCGACCTTCCTCAATGCGGTCAGCGGCGACCAGCGCGTCGATTCGGGACGCATCGCGATCGACGGCACGGATGTCACGCGCCAGCCCGCGTGGGACCGCGCGCACCTCGTCGCGCGCGTGTTCCAGGATCCGATGGCCGGCACCTGCGAGGCGCTGACGATCGAGGAGAACATGGCGCTCGCGACGGCGCGCGGCGTGCGGCGCGGCTTCCGGGCCGCGCTCGACCGTCCGTCGCGCGAGCTGTTCCGCGACAAGCTGCGTCTGCTGAACCTCGGTCTCGAGAACCGGCTGACCGACCGGATCGGGCTGCTGTCGGGCGGTCAGCGGCAGGCGGTGAGCCTGTTGATGGCGTCGCTGCGGCCGTCGCGGATCCTGCTGCTCGACGAGCACACGGCCGCGCTCGACCCCAAGACGGCCGCGTTCGTGCTGGAACTGACCGCGCGCATCGTCGCCGAAAGCAAGCTGACGACGATGATGGTCACGCACAGCATGCGGCAGGCGCTCGACTACGGCGACCGCACGGTGATGCTGCACCAGGGGCAGGTCGTGCTCGACGTGTCGGGCGACCAGCGCCGCGGGCTCGACGTGCCGGACCTGCTGCAGATGTTCGAGAAGGTGCGGCACGAGCAGCTCGACGATGACGCGTTGCTGCTCGGCTGACGCGCGGCGGGCGGGCCGGCGCAGTGCGAGGTGCTGCATCGTGCCGGTTTGCGTGAGGGTTGGCATGCCGATCCGGCCGGGAGATTCGGCGCGCGTGCGCCGCATCGGGCCGGATGGTTGGGGCGGGCGTTCGGGCGGCGCGATCCGGCCACGCCCGATCCGGCGCGCCGTAGCATGACGGGGCGCGCCGGCTTTCTCCCCGTTTTTCCTCCGACAAAAGCCGGTTTCGCACCGGCGCTGTGCGATGCGAGCGCATTGCCATATACTGTATATCCATACAGTTGTGGGTGGCGTCATGCTCGCATCCTCCATTTCTCCCGAATCCCTTCATCCATCGCTCTGGCGTGGCTCGCAGCTCGCGCGCGGCGGTTTGCGCACGATCGACACCGGCTTTGCGCCGCTGTCCGCCGAGCTGCCGGGCGGCGGCTGGCCGGTCGGCGGGCTCGTCGAACTGCTGGCCGCGCAGCCGGGCTGCGGCGAGATGCGGCTGCTTGCACCCGCGCTCGCGCGTACCGTCAACGCCCGGCGTCCGCTCGCGCTCATCGCGCCGCCGCAATCGCCGCATGCGACCGCGCTCGCCAGTCTCGGCGTGCCGGCCGACGCGTTGCTGTGGCTGCGCGCCGGCAGCCGCACGGATGCGTTATGGGCCGCCGAACAGGCGCTCAAGACCGGCTGTTGCGGCGCGCTGCTGCTCTGGCAGGACGCGCGGCCCGATGCACTGCGGCGCCTGCATCTCGCGGCCGCGCGCACGGGCGACACGCTGTTCGTGATGCTGCGCCCGCTGTCGGCCGCGCGGCAGCCGTCGCCGGCCGTGCTGCGCGTCGCGCTGTATCCCGTGCCGGGCGGTGTGTCGCTCGACATCGTCAAGCGTCGCGGGCCTGCGAGCGGCGAGCCGCTCGTGCTCGACCTGCCGTCGCCCATCGTGGAGAGCCGCTATGCGCGTCTTGCTCGGCATCCATCTGCCGCGCCTGCCGCTCGACGTGTGCGCCCCGCAGCCGTCTGACGCAGCGGCCGGCGGCGCCGGCTGCGCGGTGCTCGAGCAAGGCGTCGTGCTGATCGCCGATGCAGCCGCGCGCCGGCAAGGCGTGCGCGCGGGCATGAAGCGCGGCGGCGTGCTGACGCTCGCGCCCGAGACGCGACTCGTCGAACGCGATCCCGCGCGCGAGGCCGATGCGCTGCGCGCGGTCGCGCTCGCATTGCTGCGCTTCTCGCCGTGCGTCGCGCTCGACGACGAAGCGACGCTGATCGTCGACGTCGGTCCGAGCCTGCGCCTGTTCGGCGGCTTGCCGTCGCTGTGCCGTCAGGTGCGCGCGACGCTCGCGACGCTCGGTTATGCGGCGCGCCTGTCCGCCGCGCCGACCGGGCGCGGTGCGTGGCTGCTCGCGCGTGTCTCGGCCCGCGCGCGGATCCGGCGCCGGTTGGCCGCCCCTGCGTCGCTGGTTCGCGCGCTCGATGGGCTGCCGTGCGCGCTGCTGCCCGACGCGCGCCCGTATGCGGGCTGGTTCGACGGCCTCGGTTGCCGCACGCTCGCCGATCTGCGCGGCTTGCCGCGCGCGGGGTTGCAGCGCCGCTGCGGCCCGGCGCTGCTCGCCGCACTCGATCGCGCGTACGGCGATGCGGTCGAGCCGCTTGCGTGGATGGCGGTGCCGCCCGTGTTCGACGTGCGGCTCGAATTGCCGGAGCGCGTCGAATACGCGGAAGCTGTGCTGTTCGCCGCGCGGCGGCTCGTCGTGCAGCTCTGCGGGTGGCTGGCCGCGCGGCAGCTGTCGCTGGCCGCGATGACGTTCGATCTCGAGCACGAGCGCGGCCGTCAGGCCGTGCCGCCGACACCGCTCGAACTCGCGTTCGCCGCGCCCGTGCGCGACGAGACGCACTTCATGCGGCTGCTCGGCGAGCGGCTCGCGCGCGTCGAATTGCCGTCCGCGGTGATCGCGGTGCGGCTGAAGGCCACGCGCGTCGAATCGGTCGCGCCGCCGGCCGACGATCTCTTTCCCGAGCCGGGCGGCACGCGCGAGACGCGCGCGCGGCTGTTCGAACTGCTGATCGCACGGCTCGGCGCGGAGAACGTGCTGCGCGCGGCACCCGTCGCCGATCACCGTCCGGAGGCCGCGAACCGCTGGCTGCCGCTCGATGCGCAAGCAGGCAAGCCGGCCGCTGGTCCGCCGGCCGTGCCGCCGCGCCCCGCATGGCTGCTGGCCGAGCCGCAGCCGCTCCTGATGCGCGAGAACCGGCCGGTGTTCCATACGCCGCTCAGGATGATGTCGTCGGCCGAGCGGATCGAAGCCGGGTGGTTCGACGGGCAACTGGCCGCACGCGATTACTACGTCGCGCAAGACGAGGTCGGTGCGTGCTACTGGGTATTCAAGGAACGGGCGGGGAGCGAGTCCGAGCCGCGCTGGTTCCTGCACGGCCTGTTCGGGTGAGCCGTCATGATTGCAGAATTCAGCTGGCTGCCCGATTACGCGGAGTTGTTCTGCCGATCGAACTTTTCGTTCCTGCATGGCGCGTCGCATGCGGACGAGCTGGTCGAGCGCGCGGCCGAACTCGGCTATCGCGGGATCGCGATCACCGACGAATGCTCGCTCGCAGGTGCGCCGCGCATGCATGTCGCGGCGAAGGCGAAAGGGCTGCCGCTCGTCATCGGTTCGTATTTCGAAGTCACGCCGGATGAAGTCGCGCCCGGCCACGATCCGGGCCCCGGCGCGTTCGGGCTCGTGTTGCTTGCGCAGAACCGCGAGGGTTACGGCAATCTTTCCGAGCTGATCTCGTGGCGGCGGATGGCATCGCCGAAGGGCACTTACAAGCTGACGTCGCGGATGCTGTCGGCGCCGCCTGCCGAGTTTGCCCACTTGCGCGGCATGCCCGACTGCTTCGCGATTCTCGTGCCCACGTATCCGGTGCGTGCTGATGTACTCGATGCGCAGGTCGCGTGGTTTCGCGCGACGTTCGGCGAACGGGCGCGGCTCGGGCTCGTGCAGTTGCAGCGCGCGCTGGACGGTGCGCAGCGCGAGGAGATTCGTGCGGCCGGCGCGCGGCGCGGCGTGCGTATCGTCGCGCTTGGCGATGTGACGATGCACCGGCGTTCATGCAAGCCGCTGCAGGACGTGATGACGGCGATCCGCGTCGGAATGCCGGTTTCAGAATGCGGCTATGCGCTCGCGCCGAATGCGGAACAGCATCTGCGTTCGCGACAGCGGATCGGGCAACTGTACTCGCCGGAGGAGATCGCGGAGACGTGCGCGATTCTCGATGCTTGTCTTTTCGAACTCGATTCGCTGCGCTACGAGTATCCCGACGAGATCGTGCCGAAGGGGCTGACGCCGACGCGCTATCTGGAACAGGAAACCTTCGCGGGGGCGGCGGGGCGTTATCCGCAAGGCATTCCGGAGAAGGTCGAGAAGCAGATCCGCCATGAACTCGACCTGATCGCGAGGTTGAGCTACGAACCGTTCTTCCTGACCGTCTACGACATCGTCAAATACGCGCGCAGCCAGAACATCCTGTGCCAGGGCCGGGGCTCGGCGGCAAACTCGGTCGTCTGCTACTGCCTCGGCATCACCGAGGTCGATCCCGACCAGAGCACGATGCTGTTCGAGCGCTTCATCAGCGAGGAGCGCGGCGAGCCGCCGGATATCGACGTCGACTTCGAGCATCAGCGCCGGGAAGAGGTCATTCAGCATATCTACGAAAAATACGGCAAGGACCGCGCAGCACTCGCGGCGGCGGTCTCGACGTATCGCCCGCGCGGCGTGCTGCGCGAAACCGGCAAGGCGCTCGGTGTCGATCCGATGCTGATCGATCGCGTCGCGAAAGGGCATCGCTGGTTCGACGGCAGTCGCGATCTGCTGCAGCAATTCGCGACGACCGGGCTTGACCCGGCCACGCCGATCATTCGCGCATGGGCCGAACTCGCGGGGCGCTTGCTCAACTTTCCGCGCCACCTGTCGCAGCATTCGGGCGGCTTCGTGATCAGCCGCGGCAAGCTCACGCGGCTCGTGCCGGTCGAGAACGCGGCGATGGACGGGCGGCGCGTGATTCAATGGGACAAGGACGATCTCGAGGCGCTCGGGCTGATGAAGGTCGACGTGCTCGCGCTCGGCATGCTGTCGGCGCTGCATCGCGCGTTCGACATGCGCACCGCATGGCGCGGGCCGCCGGAGCCGGGTGGTGAGCCGTTCACGCTGAAGCATATTCCGCAGGATGACGAACCAACCTACGACATGATCTGCCGCGCCGATACGGTCGGCGTGTTCCAGATCGAATCGCGTGCGCAGATGTCGATGCTGCCGCGGTTGAGGCCGCGCAACTACTACGATCTCGTCGTCCAGGTGTCGATCGTGCGGCCCGGTCCGATTCAGGGCGGCGCGGTGCATCCGTATCTGAAGCGGCGCAGGATCATGGCCGGCGAAGAGGAGGGTGAGGTCACGTATCCGAGCGATGCGCTCAAGGAAGTGCTCGAACGCACGCTCGGCGTGCCGATTTTCCAGGAACAGGTGATGCAGATCGCGATCGTCGCGGCAGGCTTCACGCCTGGCGAGGCCGACGAGTTGCGCCGGGCAATGGCCGCGTGGAAACGCAAGGGCAACCTCGAGAAGTATTACGACAAGATCGTCGACGGGATGCTCGAACGCAACTACACACGCGAATTCGCCGAGCAGATCTTCGAGCAGATCAAGGGCTTCGGCGAATACGGTTTCCCCGAGAGCCATGCGGCCAGTTTCGCGAAACTCGCCTATGCGAGCAGTTGGCTCAAATGCCACGAACCGGCGATCTTCCTCGCCGCGCTGCTGAACAGCCAGCCGATGGGTTTCTATCCGCCGTCGCAACTCGTGCAGGACGCGAAGCGTCATCGCGTGAAGGTGCTGCCGATCGACGTGACGCAAAGCAACTGGGAAGCCTCGCTCGAAGCGCTGCCCGGCCAGCCGCCGCCGCATGGTCAGCCCGCGGTGCGGCTCGGCCTGTCGCTCGTGCGCGGCCTCGGCGAGGCTGCCGCGCGGCGCATCGAGGCCGCGCGCGCGGCCGGCCCGTTCGAGAACGTCGACGCGCTCGCGCGCCGCGCGCAGCTCGAACGACGCGATCTCGAAGCGCTCGCCGCCGCGAACGCGCTCGCGACGCTCGCCGGCCATCGCCGCGATGCATTGTGGCAGGCCGTCGCCGCAGCACCGGAGCGCGACCTGCTCGCCGCCGCGCCGATCGACGAAACGGAGCAGCCCGTGCTCGGCGCGCCTTCGGAAGCCGACGACATCCTTGCCGACTATCACACCACCGGCCTCACGCTGAACCGCCACCCGGTCGCGCTGCTGCGGCCCGCGTTGCGCGCGCAGCGGCTGTCGTCCGCGGCCGAGTTGCGCGACCGTCCCGATGGCCGGCTCGCGCGCGCGTGCGGGCTCGTGACCGCACGGCAGATGCCGGGCACCGCGAAGGGCGTGATGTTCATGACGCTCGAGGACGAGACGGGCTGCGTGAACGTGATCGTGCGGCCCGAGCTGCTCGCGCGGCAGCGCCGCGAAACGCTCGATTCGCGACTGCTCGCGGCATCGGGCGTATGGCAGGTCGTCAGCGACGTGAGGCACCTCGTCGCGCAGCATTTCGAGGATCTGACGCCGCTGCTCGGCGGCCTGCGCACGTCGAGCCGCGAGTTCCACTGACACGGCGCGCCGGCACGCCGCCCGCGCGCCGCCGCCGCATGCATACCAGTCGGCCAAACTGGTTCTATTCCGGTATCGTTTCCAGCTTCCCAAGCCTGGGAAATCCGGCCCGGGAACTGTCCCCTTGCATACCAATCCGGGTAAATCCCTATCCTGCATCGCTTTGTAAACAAAGGATTTCTGGCAACTAAAACGCTTGCCGGGCAAGGCTTTCGGCGATTTTCGCGTCACTAATACCAGTTCGTTGACTGGTATTATTGTGGTTATATAATGCGTTCACTTTCGACGGCACGAGGTCGTCGTCCGACACCCGGAGGCACATGGAAACCGGCTGGTCCGAACTGGCGCCCGATCCCCTCGACGACACGCCGCTCTATCTGCAGCTCGCCCGCAACCTGGCGAGCGCGATTCACGCCGGCGCGTGGCGGGCCGGCGAGGCGCTGCCGTCGGAGCGGCTGCTGTCGGGGACGGTCGGCGTGTCGCGGATCACGGCCCGCCGTGCGCTCGCGCTGCTGGTCGAGCAGGGGCTGATCAAGCGGGCGCGCGGGGCGGGCAGCTTCATCACGCCGCGCGTTGCCGATCCGCTGTCGCGTCTCGTCGGCTTCACCGCGAAGATGCGGCAGCGCGGTTTCGTGCCCGATTCGGTGTGGCTGTCGCGAACGCTGCGCACCGCGAGCCGCGACGAGATCACGCGTCTCGGCCTCGCGCCGGGCGCGACGGTCGCGCGGCTCGAGCGGCTGCGCCGCGCCGACGGCATCGTGATGGCCGTCGAGCATTCGACGCTGCCGGCCGCGGTGGTGCCGGATCCTCAGGCGCTTGGCGCGTCGCTGTACGAATACCTCGACGCGCGCGGGATGACCGTCGTGCGCGCGCTGCAGCACTTTCGCGCGGCGAACGCGACGCACGAGATCGCGAAGTGGATGTCAGTGAAGCCGGGCTCGGCCCTGCTCGTGATCACGCGCATCGGCTACGGTGCTGACCAGCGCGCGATCGAAGTGTCCGAAACGTATTGCCGCGACGACTATTACGACTTCGTCGCCGAACTGAAACGCTGACGCGCGAGACTGCCCGCGCGCTACGCGCGGCGCAGCGCAACGAAGCACAACGGATTTGCAAATCGCGACGCGGATGTCCGCGTCACCAGATCATCAAGAGAAACGTCATGCTGACTGGCAACATCCTTACCCCCGACGGCTGGATTCTCGGCTCGCTCGACAGCGAGAACGGCCGCATCACCACGCTCGACGGCACGCCCGCCGATCCCGCGAAGAACGATGCGCCGTACATCCTGCCCGGCTTCATCGACCTGCACGTGCACGGCGGCGGCGGCGCCGACGTGATGGAAGGCGGCGACGCGATCGAGACGATCGCACGTACACACGCGCAGTTCGGCACGACGAGCCTGCTCGCGACGACGATGACCGCGCCGCGCGACGAACTGATGCAGGTCGTCGCGAATCTCGGCACGGTCGCGCGCACCCGCACGCCGGGCGGCGCGCGCGTGCTCGGCGTGCATCTCGAAGGGCCGTACATCAACCCCGGCAAGCTCGGCGCGCAGCCGGACGCGGCCGTGTCGGCCGTGCTCGACGAAGTGCTGAAGTATCTGTCGATCGCGCCGATCCGGGTCGTCACGCTCGCGCCGGAAATCGCCGGTCACATCGAGATCATCGGCGAGATGGCCGCGCGCGGCGTGCGCGTGCAGCTCGGCCACTCGCTCGCGACCTACGACGACGCCGTCGCCGCGCTCAAGCACGGCGCATGCGGCTTCACGCACCTGTTCAACGCGATGTCGCCGCTGCATCACCGCAACCCGGGCCTCGTCGGCGCCGCACTCGCGCATGCCGAATACGCGGAAATCATCCCCGATCTGTTGCACGTGCACCCGGGCGCGATTCGTGCGGCGCTGCGCGCGATCCCGCGCCTGTACGTCGTGACCGACAGCACGTCCGCCACCGGCATGCCCGACGGCGAATACCGGCTCGGCAGCCAGCACGTGACGAAGTGCCTCGGCGGCGTGCGGCTGGCCGACGGCACGCTCGCCGGCAGCACGCTGACGATGGACCAGGCGCTGCGCAACCTCGTGTCGCTCGGCCTGCCGATCGCCGACGTGTCGAACCGGATGTCGCGCTATGCGGCCGACTACCTCGGCGTCACCGATCGCGGCCGCCTCGAGCGAGGCGCATGGGCCGACCTCGTGGTGTTCGATCGCGACCTGAACCTCACCGCGACCTACGTCGAAGGAGAATCGATTGTCGAATATGCTTAAGGAAGCGCGCGAGTCCGCCCAGGTCGTCGCCGCGCAACTCGCCGACACCACGCGCGTCGAAGCGCTCGCGGGCCAACTCCTCGATCACCCGCCGGCCGTCGCGCTGACGGTCGCGCGCGGCAGCTCGGATCACGCCGCCAGCTATTTCGCGAGCCTGACGATGAGCCGCCTCGGCGTGCCCGTCGCGTCGCTGCCGATGTCGGTCGCGACGCTGCAGCAGGCGCCGCTGAAGGTGCAGGACCAACTCGCGATCGCATTTTCCCAGTCGGGCAAGAGCCCCGACCTCGTCAACACCATGGCCGCGCTGCGCGAAGCCGGCGCGCGCACCGTCGCCGCCGTCAACGTCCTGCCGTCGCCGCTCGCCGATGCATGCGAGCACCAGCTGCCGCTGCTTGCCGGCCCCGAACTGTCGGTCGCCGCGACCAAGAGTTACATCGCGATGCTGTCGCTGTCCGCGCAGATCGTCGCGTACTGGCAGCGCGACGCCGCGCTGATGACGGCATTGCGCGGCCTGCCCGACGTGCTCGCGCAGGCCGGCCGGCTCGACTGGTCGCCGGCCGTTGCCGCGCTCGCGGGCATTGAGCGGATGATCGTGATCGGCCGCGGCCTCGGTCTTGCGATCGCTCAGGAAGCCGCGCTGAAACTGAAGGAAACCTCCGGCATCCAGGCCGAGGCATTCTCGAGTGCCGAAGTCCGTCACGGCCCGATGGAGCTGATCGACCGCGACTATCCGCTGCTCGTGTTCGCGCCGCCGGGCCCGGAGCAGGCCGGGCTGCTGCAGCTCGCGCAGGACATGCGCGCACGTGGCGCGGCCGTGCTGCTCGCGGCGCCCGCCGGCACGCCCGGCGCGACCTTGCCGCTCGCGCAGTCCGCCCATTCGGCGCTCGACCCGATCGCCGCCATTCTTTCGTTCTACGTGATGGCGGCGGATCTCGCCGTCGCGCGCGGCCGCAATCCCGACACGCCGCGCCACCTGAACAAAGTCACCGAAACGCACTGATAGCCGAGACAGCCGATGAGACGCGCCGAGGAGTCCCAGTTGAAGAGTTCCACCCATGATCAGATCGTCCTGCTTGCCCCGCTGACCGGGCCGATCGTCGCGCTGGCCGATGTGCCCGATCCGGTGTTCTCCGGCGGGATGTTCGGCGACGGCATCGGCATCGATCCGCTCGCGGGCCGGCTCGTCGCGCCGTGCGCCGGTATCGTGTCGCATCTCGCGCGCACCGGCCATGCGGTGACGATCACGACGCCGCAAGGCGCGGAAGTGCTGCTGCACATCGGCATCGACACCGTCGAGCTGAACGGACAGGGCTTCACCGCGCGCGTCGAAGCCGGCGCGCGTGTCGCGGCGGGCGACCTGCTGATCGAGTTCGACCAGGACGTGGTTGCACGCAGCGCGCATTCGCTGGTCTCCGTGATCGCCATCGCGAACTCCGACGCGTTCGACGTCGTCGAGCGCGCGAGCGGTATCGCGACGGCCGGCGAGACGCCGCTGCTGACGCTGCGCGGCAAGGGCGAGGCCGCCGCGCAGGCGGCGCAGGCCGGCGCGGCGGCGATGAACGAAGTGCGCCGCAAGGTCGTGCTGACGCAGCCCGGTGGCCTGCATGCGCGTCCGGCCGCGCGGGCGCGCGAAGCCGCGCGCGGGCTCGACGCACATGTCGAAGTGCATTTCGACGGTCGCAAGGCGCCGATCGCAAGCGTGGTCGGCCTGCTCGGCCTCGGCGCCGGCGAGGGCGCGACGATCGAGCTGGTCGGCCGCGGTGCGCACGCGCAGCAAGCCGTCGAAGCGGTCGAGCACGAGTTGCTGCGCGAAGCGCACGGCGAGGTCGAGGAAACGCCGGCGCGGCTCAAGTCGCCCGCACCGCAGCCGATCGTGCGCAACACCGGCGCAACACTCGATCCGAACACGCTCGCGGGCGTGTGCGCGGCGCCCGGCATTGCGGTCGGCACGCTGGTGCGTCTCGACGATGCGGATATCGTGCCGCCCGAGCAGGCGACCGGCACGCCCGCGTCGGAAAGCCGCCGGCTCGACCAGGCGCTGATGGCGGTCGACGCCGAACTCGACGAAACGGTGCGCAGCGCCTCGGCGCGCGGCGCGGTCGGCGAGGCGGGGATCTTCGCGGTGCATCGCGTGCTGCTCGAGGACCCGACGCTGGTCGACGCGGCGCGCGACCTGATCAGCCTCGGCAAGAGCGCGGGCTTCGCGTGGCGCGCGACGATCCGCACGCAGATCGACACGCTGTCGAAGCTCGACGACGCACTGCTCGCCGAGCGTGCGGCGGACCTGCGCGATATCGAGAAGCGCGTGCTGCGCGCGCTCGGCCACACGAGCGGCGCGACGCGCACGCTGCCCGACGAGGCCGTGCTCGCGGCCGAGGAATTCACGCCGTCGGACCTGTCGTCGCTCGATCGCCAGCGTGTGACCGCGCTCGTGATGGCACGCGGCGGCGCGACGTCGCATGCGGCGATCATCGCGCGCCAGCTCGGCATTCCGGCGCTCGTCGCGGTCGGCGACGCGCTGTACGCGATTCCGGACGGCACGCAGGTCGTCGTCGATGCGAGCGCGGGCCGTCTCGAACACGCGCCGACCGCGCTCGACGTCGAACGCGCGCGCCACGAACGCCAGCGCCTGGACGGCGTGCGCGAAGCGAACCGGCAACTGGCCGGCGCCGCCGCCGCGACCGTCGACGGCCGCGCCATCGAGATCGCCGCGAACATCGCGACGCTCGACGACGCGAACACCGCGGTGGACAACGGCGCGGATGCGGTCGGCCTGTTGCGCACCGAACTGATGTTCATCCATCGCCAGGCCGCGCCGAGCGTCGTCGAGCACCAGCACAGCTACCAATCGATCGTCGACGCGCTGCAGGGCCGCACCGCGATCATCCGCACGCTCGACGTCGGCGCCGACAAGGAAGTCGACTACCTGACGCTGCCGCCCGAACCGAACCCGGCGCTCGGCCTGCGCGGCATTCGCCTCGCGCAGGTGCGCCCCGATCTGCTCGACGATCAGCTGCAGGGCCTGCTCGCGGTGAAGCCGTTCGGCGCGGTGCGGATCCTGCTGCCGATGGTGACGGATGCGGGCGAGCTCGTGCGGCTGCGCAAGCGTATCGACGAATTCGCGCGTGCGCAGGGCCGTACCGAGCCGATCGAAGTCGGCGTGATGATCGAGGTGCCGTCGGCGGCGCTGCTCGCCGACCAGCTCGCGCAGCATGCGGATTTCCTGTCGATCGGCACCAACGACCTGACGCAGTACACGCTCGCGATGGACCGCTGCCAGGCCGATCTGGCCGCGCAGTCCGACGGCCTGCATCCGGCCGTGCTGCGCCTGATCGACATCGCGGTGCGCGGCGCGGCGAAGCACGGCAAGTGGGTCGGCGTGTGCGGCGCGCTCGGCGGCGATCCGCTCGCGGTACCGATCCTCGTCGGCCTCGGCGTGACCGAACTGTCGGTCGACCCGGTGTCGGTGCCGGGCATCAAGGCGCGTGTGCGCCGTCTCGATTACCAGTTGTGTCGCCAGCGTGCGCAGGATCTGCTCGCACTCGACTCGGCACAGGCGGTAAGGGCAGCAAGCCGCGAGGTCTGGCCGCTCGACTGAACGTCGACGGCGGGCGCGCGAGCGTTTCACGACGCAAGCAATTAGGTCAACGACGATTAATGACGAGACAAGGATTGGAGGACTGAATGGACGGGAATCCGTTTCTGAAGATACAGGGCCTGGGCCGGGCGCTGATGCTGCCGATCGCGGTGTTGCCGGTCGCCGGCATCCTGCTGCGGCTCGGACAGCCGGACGTGTTCAACATCAAGATGATCGCCGACGCCGGCGGCGCGATCTTCGACAACCTGCCGCTGCTGTTCGCAATCGGCGTGGCGGTCGGTTTCGCGAAGGACAACAACGGCGTGGCGGCACTCGCGGGTGCGATCGGTTACCTGATCGAAACCGCGATCATGAAGGATATCGATCCCAAGCTGAACATGGGCGTGCTGTCCGGGATCATCGCGGGCGTGGTCGCGGGCTTGCTGTACAACCGCTACAAGGACATCAAGCTGCCCGACTACCTCGCGTTCTTCGGCGGGAAACGGTTCGTGCCGATCATCACGGGGCTGGTCTGCGTGGTACTCGGCATCGTGTTCGGGTATGTGTGGCAGCCGGTCCAGCATGCGATCGACGCGGCCGGCCAGTGGCTGACGACGGCGGGCGCGATCGGTGCGTTCGTGTTCGGCTTCCTGAACCGCCTGCTGCTCGTCACGGGCCTGCACCACATCATCAATTCGCTCGCGTGGTTCGTGTTCGGCAACTTCACGCCGCCGGCCGGCGGCGAGCTCGTGCACGGCGACCTGCACCGCTTCTTCGCGGGCGATCCGACCGCGGGCACCTTCATGGCCGGCTTCTTCCCGATCATGATGTTCGGCCTGCCGGCCGCGTGTCTCGCGATGCTGCACGAAGCACCGAAGGAGCGCCGTGCGATGGTCGGCGGCCTGCTGTTCTCGATGGCGCTCACGTCGTTCCTGACCGGTGTGACCGAGCCGATCGAATTCAGCTTCATGTTCCTCGCGCCGGTGCTGTACGTGATCCACGCGGTGCTCACGGGGCTGTCGCTCGCGATCTGCCAGATCCTCGGCGTGAAGCTCGGCTTCACGTTCTCGGCCGGCGCGATCGACTACGTGCTGAACTATGGGCTGTCGACGAAGGGCTGGATCGCGGTGCCGCTCGGTATCGCATACGGCGTCGCGTATTACGGACTGTTCCGCTTCTTCATCCGCAAGTTCAACATGGCGACGCCGGGCCGCGAGCCGGCCTCGACCGACGCTGCGGCCGAGTCGTACGCATCGGGCGGCTTCGTCGCGCCGGCAGCTGGCGCGGCGGCGGCACCGCGTGCGCAGCGCTACATCGCCGCGCTCGGCGGCGCCGGCAACCTGACGGTCGTCGACGCATGCACGACGCGCCTGCGCCTGACCGTCGTCGATCCGGAGAAGGTGTCGGAGCCGGAACTGAAGTCGATCGGCGCGCGCGGCGTGCTCAAGCGCGGCGGCAACAGCGTGCAGGTGATCATCGGGCCCGAGGCCGACATCATTGCCGACGAGATGCGCTCGGCGATCAGCAGCGGCGCGACCATCGCGGCGGCGACGGCTACGGCCCCTGCAGCTCAGCCGGTCACGGGTGCGGCGGCCGGTCCGCTCGATCCCGATCCGCTGCGCTGGCTCGCGGTGTTCGGCGGTGCGACCAACGTCGCTTCGCTCGACGCGATCGCGACCACGCGCCTGCGCGTCGTCGTGCGTGACGCATCGGCGGTCGATCGCGCTCGACTCGGCGCGCTCGATGTCGCATGGGTGTCGCCGGACACGTTCCACATCGTCTGCGGCAACGCGGCGGCACGCTACGCGGAACAGCTCGGCGCGCGCCTGACGTCGACGGGCGGCGGGGCGGCCCCGCAACCGGCCTGATCCGGCATGATGCGATGAGGCAGGCCCGGTCCGCGTGGCGGGTTCGGGCCGCCGGTCGGTAAAACGAGAACGGCTTGCGATACGTCGCAAGCCGTTTTTTCTTGGCGGGGCGTGTGCGCGATGCATTCGTCCGCACCGCGCACCGTTTGCGTGGATCAGCAACCGCTCAGTTGCTCAACCGCTTCACCGTTCACGGATTCGTCAGCGTGAAGGTCGGCTTCCGGTAGCCGATGCCGGCCCGGTCGAGCTTCGGCAATTCGCGCTGCGTGAGCAGCGTCGCGAAGCCGGCCCAGTCGCGCTGCAGCGCGGCCAGGTCGACGTGATGCGTGTCGCCGCGCTTGAAGCGCACGCCGGCCGCATACGGCAGCTCCCAGTCGGCCCGGTGCCACGCGCGCTCGGCGAGCGCGAGCAGCCGCGGATAGGCCATGTATTCGAGGAAGGTGTCGTTGCGCATCACCTCGCCCCACGCCTGCCCCTGCATGCCTTCGATGCGCGGCGCGGGGCCCGAGCCCGTCACCTCGAACGCGTTGCCGTCACGATCGCCCATCACTTCGGCGTTCTGCGGCAGGTTCTCGGGCGCGAACGAGAACACCTTGTACTCGTCCGTCGCGTGCGAGCCCCAGTAGTAGCCGCGCTCGCGCGGGTTGAGCGTGTACGGGAAGTCGAAGTACAGGTAGTCGGGCAGCGCGAGCACCGTCAGGTAGCCCTTGCCGCTCAGATCGCGCGCGCTGTCCGATGCGCCCCAGAAGATCGTGTCCCACAGCGACACCATCACGTATCGCGTGCTGAAGTCCTGCGGCCCGTTCGCATGCTTGATGCCGTCCTGCCACGCGGCCATCGTGTCGATTCCGTTCGCGTCGACCGCCGCGCTCACCTGTTTCGCGAAACGCGTCGGCAACTCGTCGATCGACTTGATCTCGCCGCGCTGGAGCAGCGCCGTGCACGCGGGCGAACGCGCCCACGGTTTGTCCTGCGCGGCGACATCGATGCGCCCCTTGTTCGGGTCGGTGCCGTTCAGCGGCTGGAAGCCCGCGCCGAGGAAAATGTTCTTCGCCTCGTCGCCGCCGTAGTGCCAGGTGTGCAGCGGCGCCTGCGCGTCCGCATGCATCGCCGCGATCTCGCGGATCACCTTCGATGCGAAATTGAGCGCGCCCGGCACGCACGGGTTCAGGTCGCTGCGCCGGTCGTAGAACTGCACCGTCGTCAGGTTCGTCGTGTCCTGCGGATCGAGCAGCCGGTACGCATTCGCTTCCTGCTCGCGGCCGGCCGCATGCAGCCGGCGGTAGCGCGCCTCCATCGTCACGACGGCCGCACGCGCATGCGCGGGCATGTCGATCTCGGGGATGATCGTGACGAAGCGGGCAGCTGCGTAGCGCACGAGCGCCACGTAGTCGTCGCGCGTCAGGTAGCCGCCGCCCGAGCGGTTGTCGGGGCCCGAGCCGAGTTGCGGCAGCAGGCAGCGTGTCTCGCTCGGGTCGTGACAGCGGCGTGAGCCGATTTCGGTCAGCTCCGGCAGGCCGGGAATCTCGATACGCCAACCCTCGTCGTCGGACAGATGCAGGTGCAGGCGGTTGAGCTTGTACGCGCTCATCTGGTCGATCAGGCGGCGCAGCGTCGCCGGGTGCTTGAAGTTGCGCGCCAGGTCGACGTGCATCCCGCGATGCGTGAAGCGCGGCGCATCCTCGACGAGCATCGCCGGGATCGGGCCGCCGCCGGCGGGCGCGAGCGAGTAGAGCGTCTGCACGCCGTAGTAGAGGCCCGCGCGATCGTAGCCTTCGATCAGCACGCCGCGCGGCCCGATCGCGAGCCGGTACCCGCCCGGCACCGCAATGTCGGCCGGCAGCCGGCGCGGTGCGACGGCACCGCGGACCGGCACGCGCGCGCCGTCGAGCCCGAGTGTCGTCGCACGTTCGCGCAGCGCCGCGACCTGCACGTCCGGCAGGTCCGGCAGCGCGAGCTCGATGCCGCGCAGGTCGAGCGTGCCGGGCAGCCGCTGTTCGCGCTTCACGCTCGGCAGCGCGCGGCTCGCGTCGGGGCGTGCCGCCACGGGCGGCGCGTTGCCGGTCGAATTATTTTGCGCGTCGGCCGGCAGCGATTCGACATAGCGGAGCTCGTCGTCGGTGTCGTTGTAGCGGAGCACGGCGGGCGGTGCGCCGTCGACGACGACGTACGGGCGCGGAATCACGTCGCTGTAGCGCAGCAGCCAGTATTCGGCGACGAACGGCAGTTCGATGCGTTCGCCGGGCGCAAGCCGCACCGAGCCCGGCTGCGGCGTCAGCTCGTACAGGTCGCCGGTGAGCCGCCGCAACGCGAAGCCCGGACGATCGATTCGCAGCAGGCGTCGGATGCTGTGCAGGTACAGCTTCCAGCCGCCGTCGGCGATCGTCTGGTGGCCGCGGTTCTGCAGGATCAGGCGGCCGGTCGCGCAGGCCGCGCCGTCGGCGCCGAGATCGGCGCACGGCACGCCGGCCGCGGCCGCGTGGTTGTTGTCGACGGCGACGCGCAGCGCGAGGTCGTTCGACAGAAGCGTCGCGAGACTGGCCGCTTGCGCGGCCGGTTGTGCGATGCCGGCAGTCGCGACGGCGACGGCGGCGGTCGGTGTCGGCTGCGCGCCGATCGCGGCAGGCGGCAGCGCTGCGATGAACAGGCCGGCAACGAAGGATGGCAAGGTGTGCTTCATTCGAACTCCTGAGAAAAAAGTAGGCGTAGCGGCGTCGTGGGACGACGTCGCTGCGATCGGGGTCTTTCAATGGAGCTGCGGGAGATACCCGCGCACGGGGCGATGCGGCTGCACCGCGCGCATTCGGCACGCAGGGGCGTGCGTTACGGAACGGGAGGCGGGCACGCGTGCCGATCGGATCGGCGGGGCGGCATAAGGGTGCTCATCGGCGGCGCACGGTAAACGCCGCGGCAACGATGCGGCCGCAGCAGGCCGCGTTCGACCGGCCGCGCATGATCGCAACGGCAGACGCTGCCGCATACGCATGGCAACTCGGCACGCAGGCGCGCGCCAGACACGGGATTCGCATGTCTCCCCCACCCGATGGATTCGGCCTGTCGGCGGCCGTGTTCAAAGATCTTATGAAACCTTTGATTGGTATTCAAGTGGTATCAATCTGGCGCTAAATTGGCATCGAAGAATCGCGGGTGCGCCGATGGTACGGACGAAAAAAAACCTCGCGTGACGCGAGGTTCGTTCCGGACGGGAGGGGCGGTGCGCCTCCCGCGCGCGATCAGTCGCGACGCGCGCGCACCGGCGCTTCCTGCGGCTTCTGCCGCACTTCGAGCCACATCGCGTTGACGATGCCGAACGACAGCGCGACGCCGATACCGAGAATCCAGCTGAAATACCACATGATCCGACTCCTTGCGAAACGGTGGGCGAGGGCGCGCAGGCGCCCCGGCCGGGTTCAATACATCGAGTGCTTGTTCTCTTCGAGCGACTGATGCGTGACCTTGCCGCGCATCACGCGGTACACCCAGCTCGTGTAAAGCAGGATGATCGGCAGGAACACGATCACCGCGAACAGCATCACCTGCAGCGTCTTGTGGCTCGACGTCGAATCCCACACGGTCAGGCTGCTGCGCGGGTCGAGCGACGACGGCATGATGAACGGGAACATCGAGAAGCCTGCGGTCAGGATCACGCCGGCGATCATCAGGCCGGTGCAGAAGAACGCCGTCTTTTCCTGCTTCGAGCCGGCGAGCAGCAGCGCGAGCAGGCCGCCCGCGATCCCGACCACGGGTGCCGCGATCATCCACGGATACTCGCCGTAATTCGCGAGCCACAGGCCCGAGCCGGCGGCGACGTCCTTGAGCAGCGGGTTCGCGACCGTGTCGGTCGGCGCGGCGTGCGTGATGTGGAAGCCGCCGATGGTCGACGCGATCAGCACGCCGGCCAGCACGAACAGCACGACCGCGAGGAGCGCCGACACGCGCAGCGCGACCGATGCGCGGCGTGCAATCACGCCGTCGGTCTTCATCTTGATGAACGCGGCGCCGTGCGCGACCAGCATCGTGAGGCTGACGAGCCCGCAGAGCAGAGCGAACGGGTTCAGCAACGCCCAGAAGCCGCCGTAGTAGGTTACGCGCAGGTCGCTGTCGAACTTGAACGGCACGCCCTGCAGGAGGTTGCCGAACGCGACGCCGAACACCAGCGCCGGCACGAAGCCGCCGACGAACAGGCCCCAGTCCCAGCCCGCGCGCCAGCGCGGGTCGGGCCGCTTGCTGCGATAGTCGAAGCCGACCGGCCGGAAGAACAGCGCGAACAGCACGAGCAGCATTGCGAAGTAGAAGCCGGAGAACGACGCGGCATAGACGAGCGGCCAGGCGGCGAACATCGCGCCGCCGGCCGTGATCAGCCACACCTGGTTGCCTTCCCACGTCGCGCCGACCGTGTTGACGATGATGCGGCGCTCCTCGTCGGTCTTGCCGAGGAACGGCAGCAGCGCGGTCGCGCCCATGTCGAAGCCGTCGGTGACGGCGAAGCCGATCAGCAGCACGCCGACGAGCAGCCACCAGATCAGCTTGAGAGTTGCATAGTCCATAGCGATTCCTTGTTCCGTTTCAGGTGCGTGCTCAGGCCGGAGCGCGCTCGCTGGCCGCGGCGAGTTCGTGGTGATAGCGGCCGGTATGCAGCGACGACGGGCCGAGGCGTGCGTACTTGAACATCAGTTTGATCTCGATGATGAACAGCGCCGTGTAGAACGCGATGAAACCGGCGAGGCTCAGGTACAGGTCCGAGGGCGTGAGGCTCGACGCGGACAGATGCGTCGGCAGGATGCCCGCGATCGTCCAGGGCTGGCGGCCGAGCTCGGCGACGACCCAGCCGAATTCCGCGGCGAGCCACGGCAGCGGAATCGCCCACACCGCATAGCGCAGGAACCAGCGGCGGTTGTCCTGCAGCAGCTGGCGGCGCGCGCAGAACCAGAACGCGGCGACGAAGGTCGCGAGGAACAGGAAACCGAGGAACACCATGATCCGGAACGAGAAGAACACGGGCGCGACCGGCGGGATCGTCTTCTTCGCGGCGGCTTTGATCTGCTCGGGCGTCGCATCGACCACGTTCGGCGTGAACTGCTTGAGCATCAGCCCGTAGCCGAGATACTGCTTGTGCTGGTCGAACAGTTCGCGCGTGGCCGCGCTCGTGTCGCCTTCCTTCATCTTCTGCAGCGCGCCGTACGCGACCATCCCGCTCTGGATGTGCTCCTCGCTGTGCTTCGCGAGTTCGCGCAGGCCGACCACGGGTTCGTCGACCGAGCGCGTCGCGATCAGGCCGAGCGCGTACGGAATCTTGATTGCGTAGTCGGTACGCTGTTCTTCCTGGTTCGGAAGGCCGATCAGCGTGAACGATGCGGGTGCCGGCTGCGTTTCCCATTCGGACTCGATCGCGGCGAGCTTCATCTTCTGCACTTCGCCGGTCGTGTAGCCCGACTCGTCGCCGAGCACGATCACGCAAAGCGTCGACGCGAGGCCGAAGCCGGCCGCGACCGCGAACGAGCGCAGCGCGAAATCGGTGTCGCGCTTTTTCAGCAGGTACCACGACGAGATGCCGAGCACGAACATCGCAGCCGTCACGTAGCCGGCCGACACCGTGTGCACGAATTTCACCTGCGCGACCGGGTTGAACAGCACGTCGAACAGGTTCGTCAGCTCCATGCGCATCGTCTGATAGTTGAACTCGGCGCCGACCGGGTTGTTCATCCAGCCGTTCGCGACGAGGATCCACAGTGCGGACAGGTTCGAGCCCAGCGCGACGAGGAACGTGACCATCAGGTGCTTGACCTTCGACAGGCGGTTCCAGCCGAAGAAGAACAGGCCGACGAACGTCGATTCGAGGAAGAACGCCATCAGCCCTTCGACCGCGAGCGGCACGCCGAAGATGTCGCCGACGTAGTGCGAGTAGTACGACCAGTTCGTGCCGAACTGGAATTCGAGCGTGATGCCGGTCGTCACGCCCATCGCGAAGTTGATCCCGAACAACTTGCCCCAGAACTGGGTCATGTCCTTGTAGACCTGTTTGCCGGTCATCACGTAGACGGCTTCCATGATGACGAGCAGCCAGGACAGGCCGAGCGTCAGCGGCACGAACAGGAAGTGGTAGAGCGCCGTGATGCCGAACTGCAGACGTGACAGATCGACGACTTCACTGCTTATCATGGTGGTCTCCCTCGGTAGATGCGGGCGCCGGTACCGAGAGCAACTTCTCGGCGACGGCGGCAGGCGGAAGCGACATGTGCTCAGCCTGCGGATGATTGAAGAATGCGTATTTGAGCGACGTCAAAAGGATCAGCTTGACGATCAACACCAGGGTGATGTCGCGGGCGAGGGTTGGCCCGCGAGCCCACGCGGCGATGCGCGCGCGCCAGCCGAGCGTGCCGGTGGCCTGCGGGGGAGGCGGCGCAGGCTCTTTATTGATCGAGATCAAGGTGATTATCCTGAATCGATTTACGTGGGTTTGGGGGCGACTCTACGTCGGATTTATGACGGCGGTTAAGCTGTTTTAATCCTTTTAAGCCGACATGCCAATTTTAAAATGCCGGCTTTCCGATGCCGAGTGCTGCGCTGCGGCAGACCGTCGCGAAGCGCATGTCAAAACTTGAGGTAGATCAAGGTTATGCGGAAGGGGCCGGAATTTGCCCGATACCCGATCAATACGGTCGATTAACGCGGCGTGATCGAGGCGAAATAACAGACGAAAAAAAACCGCTGCCGGGCGGGCAGCGGTTTTGGGTGAAGCGCTCTAAATCGGGAGTCAGGCGTATTCGGCGAGTGCCGTGCGCATCTTTTTCATGGCGCTCGCTTCGATCTGGCGGATGCGTTCCGCCGACACACCGAACTCGGCCGCGAGATCGTGCAGTGTCGAGCCGCCCGAGCCGTCGTCGTCGACGTTCAGCCAGCGCGCCTCGATGATCCGGCGGCTGCGCGCGTCGAGCGCCTCGAGCGCCTGCGCGATGCCGTCCGTCTGCAGCATGTCGCGCTGACGCGCGGCGAGCACGGCGGTCGGCTCGTTGTGCGAATCGGCCAGGTAGGCGATCGGTGCGTACGACTCCTCGCCATCTTCCACTTGGCCCTCGAGCGCGATGTCGCCGCCCGACAGACGGGTTTCCATCTCGGTCACGTCTTCGCGCTTGACGTTGAGCTCTTGCGCGAGGCCGTCGATTTCCTCGGGCGTCATCGCCTGCATGCTCTTCTTGTGGCTGCGCAGGTTGAAGAACAGCTTGCGCTGCGCCTTCGTCGTCGCGACCTTCACCATCCGCCAGTTGCGCAGGATGTACTCGTGGATCTCGGCCTTGATCCAGTGGATCGCATACGACACCAGGCGCACGTTTTGCGCCGGGTCGAAACGTTTCACAGCCTTCATCAGGCCGATATTGCCTTCCTGGATCAGGTCGCCGTGCGGCAGGCCGTAGCCGAGGTAGTTGCGCGCGATCGACACGACAAGCCGCAGGTGCGACAGCACGAGGCGGCGTGCCGAGTCGAGGTTGTTGTCTTCGCGGAATTCGGTCGCGTACTGGCGTTCCTCTTCGGCGGTCAGGAGCGGGATCCGGTTGACGGCCTGGATGTACGCGTCGATGTTGCCAAGCTGGCCCGGCAACATCGATTGAGTTGCGAGCGCCAGCGAGCCTGCCGATTCGGCCTTGGCCGGCGTCGGGCTCAGGGTGTTCGGAAGGGTCAGGGCGTAGCTCACTAAAAAACTCCTTTGGAATCAGGGACAAACCCCTGGTCTCGGATGAGATTCCGAGGCTCATCTTAGCACTCCCGTAATCTGAGTGCTAATTCCTTAGAGGGGACGGGGGCATCCGAGTTCCCGATTCTCTATCGAACTTGTCGAATCGATAGTCTAATTTGCGACAAGGCTGACCGGAGGAAGTTCCGTAAGTTGTTGTTTCTGATAGTAATCAGTAGACGGTTTCGATTTTTGTAGTTTTGGAAGCAAACAATTTCGCTTCGTGATGCCGATCCGAAAAGTCCTTTACCATACCATTCAGTTCGCTCGGGCCCGGCCGCTGCGGCAAGGCTCCATTCAATCCACAATGTTGGAGTGTCTGATGAACAATAAGAAGAATTGCCGGCCCCGTAGCCGGCTTGCGCTGCATGCGCTGCTGGCGGCGTCGCTGCTGGGCGGATCGGGTGCGGCGTTCGCGGATCGATGGGGAATCCAGGCGGGCGGCGGGTTTTCCGATCGCCACGGGATCGACAAGGCCGATCTCGGCGTCGTGTGGGATCCGGGCTGGAACTGGTGGGAAATCGGCGGCTGGCACTTCGCGTTCGTGATGGAAGGCCACGCCGGCTACTGGCACACGGGCGGCAATGTTCATGGCAGCATCGGTGAATTCGGCGCGACGCCGATGTTCCGCTTCATCAAGAGCGCGGGCCAGGTACGTCCGTTCATCGAGGCCGGCGCCGGCATCCGCTTCCTGACTTCCCCGACGATCTCCAACAAACTGTCGCTGGCGACGTCGTTCCAGTTCGTGGACGTCGCCGGTGTCGGCGCGCAGTTCGGAGAACGGCAACAGTACCAGCTCGGCTACCGTTTTCAACATGTGTCTAACGCGGGTATCAAAGAGCCGAATCCTGGTATAAATTTCCACCAGTTCTACGTGCAGTACAACTTCTGATCCGCACGCCCGCGCACGGCGGGCGCGTTGCCGAGGAGTCAGGCGATGGCGAAGGTGGTCGATGCGATTCGCGCACTCGAGCGCGATCGGTTCCGGGCGATGGTCGACGGGGACGGCGAGGCGCTCGATGCGCAATTGTCGGACAAGGTGTTCTTCGTGCACACCAACGGCAAACGCGAAACCAAGCAGCAGTTCATCGACGCCATCGTCGCCGGCCGCCGCCGCTATCGCCAGATCGAAATCCAGTCGCAGGATCTGCTTCCCGTCGGTGACGCAACCTGCGTCGTCACCGGGCGCGCTCTGATCGAGATGGAAACGAACAACGGCGGGCTGGTGTTTCCGATCGCCTATACCGCCGTCCATACCCATGAGCAGGGGCAGTGGCGCCTGCTGGCGTGGCAGGCGACGCGGTGCGCGACCGAGACATGAGCGCGCGTGGCGCTCCTTTTTCGTGTCCCGACCGAAGCGGCCTTCTGGGCCGCTTTTTATTGCCTGTGCGGCGCGGATTGCGCGCAGCACGGGCGGTCACGCACCGCTCGCTTGACGTTTGAACCCTGAAGCGAAAACCTGCCGGTCAGGCCGCCGCACGGCGGTCGGCGCACTGCCAGGCCGAGCGGTTGATCGCGCTGACGACCGCATCGAGCGCGGCGCTCGTCGCATCGGCATGCACTCCGACGCCGTGCCGCAGCGGCGCATCGCCGACCCGGCAGCCGACCGATACCGCGATTCGTCCGTCCGTCGTGCGCGCGTGTTCGCACGAGGCGACGTCGACCGTCGCGCCGGCCGCCGTCGCGAAGGCCGCGGCCATTCGTTGCACGACCTCTTCCGGTGTCGCGTCGGCCGGCGGTGCGCCCGCGATGTCGCGGTTCTGCCAGCGTGCGGCGTCGCCGTGGCGCGCGGCCGGGCCGTCGGTCTCGAAGAATTCGCGGGCGAACAGCGCGCAGATCGCGTCGCCGGTCACTTCCTCGCCGGAGACATCGGCGAGTGTCTGCACCGCGTGGCTGAATTCGATCTGCACGCGCCGCGTCGGCGTGAAGCCCATCCCGCGTTCGAGCAGGAACGTCGCGCCGCCCTTGCCGGACTGGCTGTTCACGCGAATGACCGCGTCATAGCTGCGGCCCAGATCGGCCGGGTCGATCGGCAGGTAAGGCACCTCCCACACCGCGTCGGGGCGCTGCTGCGCGAAGCCCTTGCGGATCGCATCCTGGTGCGAGCCCGAGAACGCGGTGAATACGAGGTCGCCTGCGTACGGATGGCGCGGATGCACCGGAATCTGGTTGCAGCGCTCGACCACACGGCGCACCGCGTCGATGTCGGAGAAATCGAGGCCCGGATCGATGCCCTGCGTATAGAGGTTCAGCGCGAGCGTGACGAGATCGACGTTGCCGGTGCGCTCCCCATTGCCGAACAGGCAGCCCTCGATGCGGTCGGCGCCCGCGAGCAGCGCGAGTTCCGCGGCCGCAACCGCGGTGCCGCGATCGTTGTGCGGATGCACGGACAGCACGATGCTGTCGCGATACGCGAGGTTGCGGTCCATCCACTCGATCTGGTCGGCGAACACGTTCGGGCTCGCGGCTTCGACGGTCGCCGGCAGGTTGACGATCATCTTGTGATCGCGGGTCGGACGCCACGCCTGCGCGACCGCGTCGCACACCTCGCGCGCGAACGTCAGCTCGGTCATGCTGAAGGTTTCCGGTGAGTACTGGTAGGTCCAGTGCGTGTCCGGGCGGGCCGCCGCGTGTTCCTTGATGAGTCGCGTGCCCTCGACCGCGAGCGCCTTCACGTCGTCCTTCGACATCCCGAACACGATGCGCCGGAACGACGGGCAGATCGCGTTGTACAGGTGCACGATCGCGCGCGGCACGCCTTCGAGCGCGTCGAAGGTGCGCGCGATCAGGTCTTCACGCGACTGCACGAGCACTTCGATCGTCACGTCGTCGGGAATGCGCTTATCGTCGATCAGCTTGCGGACGAAATCGAAATCGGTTTGCGACGCCGACGGAAAACCGACTTCGATCTCCTTGAAACCGATCGCGACCAGCATGTCGAAGAATTCCAGCTTCTGTTCGATGCTCATCGGCTCGATCAGCGACTGGTTGCCGTCGCGCAGGTCGGTGCTCATCCAGACCGGCGCACGCTCGATGGTGCGGGTCGGCCAGCGGCGGCCATTGATGCGGACGGGTTCGAACGGACGGTACTTGTCTTGCGGGTTGCGCTTCATCTTCTGGACCTCGGGTCTCAAGTCGCGAGCGAAGACGGGCGGCATGGGCGACGGGTGGCGCTGCCTCGCACCGTGGCGCCGGAAACGCGCTGCGGATGCGGATGATCTTCGCGAATCGGCCGACGGATAGACGGACGAATGCTGACGACTTCGGGTTGTAAAAACTGCGAGAAGGGTGCTGCGAGGAACTGCAGGGAGGGACCGTGCGGACAGCACACGGCGCTACGACAGCCTTAGGCTAGTCGTAGCGATAGCGACCGCGCTAGGCGGCCGAAGGTAATTCGGAGGGTGTTCGGAAAGGAACGCATGGCGACAACTCTATGTCAGGATGCATGCGCGTGTCAAATGGTCGGTTGAAAGGCCGGCGCGACGGCGTACCGGCCCGGGACGCCGGTCACGGTGCGAGCCGGGCTGTCCGCTCGATTCGTACGATCCGCACGATCGTCTCGACCTGCCGCGCAAGCGTGTCGGGTACCGGAATTTCGCCGCGCAGCACGGCGTCCGTCCACGCGGCCGTGGTGGCCGCGTCGCGCGATTCGGGCAGCGCCACAGGCGGCGCGTCGCTCGACGAGCGCTCTGGCTCGATCAGCGTGTCGCACACGCCGTCGTGCAGCCAGTCGACCTGCACCTGGCGCCGCGTGTCGGCCACCGCTTCGCCTTCGGTGCCGCGCGCGAGCAGCGCGCCGCCCAGTGCGGCGTCCGGATGATCGCGGAACAGTTGCGCGAGGCTGTCGCGGTACGGCGGATGCGTGTAGTTGACGAGCCGCAGCCCGGCCGGCGCGAACGGCTGCAGGATCTTCACGAGCGTGTGCGTCGAGTTGCGCACGCCGAGCACGCCGCGCAGCGACAGCAGACGCGCGATGCGCGGCGCCAGCGCGTCAATGGGCGCGAACGCGACGCGGCGCTCCGCGAGCGTGTCCTCGATCGCGTCGTGCGATGTCGACGGCGGGATCGACAGCGCAGAGAAGATCTCCGCGCTCGTCACGCGGCCCGGATCGCGCTCGACACCGTGTACGAGCACCGGTACGCCTTCGCGCGCGAGCAGCAGCGCGAGCAGCGGCACCAGGTTCGGCTGCTTGCGCGCGCCGTTGTAGCTCGGGATCGACACCGGGCGGAACGCGGCGTCCTGCACGTGCACGGGTTCGAACGACGCCTGCGCGGCGGCGAGCATCGCGGCCAGTTCGTCGGCGCTTTCGCCCTTCAGGCGATAGGCGATCAGGATCGCGCCGAGTTCGACGTCCGACACGCGCGCATCGAGCATCGCGCGATAGAGCTCGAACGTGTCTTCGGCGGACAGCGCGCGTGCGCCGTGCGGGCCGCGGCCGATTTCCTTGATGAAGCGGGCGCAAGGAAACGGCGAGGCTGCTGGGTCGAGGGGAGCGGTCATCGGGGCGTGGGGCGGGCGGCCGGCATCGGGCCGCGCGGTGAGCGGTGAGGAATGCCCCGAGTATCGCACGGGCACGGCCGCGCGCGCCGACGCGGCGCGGCGCGCTAAACTCGGGTTCCCGGCGGTGCCGCGTGCGCCGCGGACGCAGTCGCCGGCCGAATACGAACCAGAGAGACATCCCATGAAGCTCTACAGCTATTTCCGCAGTTCCGCGTCGTACCGCGTGCGGATCGCCCTGAACCTGAAGCAGCTGCCGTACGACACGGTTCCCGTGCACATGCTGCGCGACGGCGGTGAGCAATTGAAGGACGCCTACCGCGCGGTGAATCCGGATGCGGTCGTGCCGACGCTGATCGACGGCAATGCCACGCTGCAGCAATCGCTCGCGATCATCGAATATCTCGAGGAAACGCATCCCGAACCGGCGCTGTTGCCAAAGCAGCCGGTCGACCGCGCATATGTGCGGGCGATTGCGCTGCAGGTCGCGTGCGAGATCCATCCGCTGAACAACCTGCGCGTGCTCAAGTACCTGAAGCACTCGCTGAAGGTGTCCGAGGAAGCGAAGAACGACTGGTACCGGCACTGGATCGAGGCGGGTTTCGCATCGCTCGAGACGCGCCTCGCGAACGATCCGCGCACCGGCAAGCTGTGCTTCGGTGACACGCCGACGCTCGCCGATATCTGCATCGTGCCGCAGGTGTTCAACGCGAACCGTTTCTCGATCGACACGACGCGCTTTCCGACGATCCAGCGGATCGCCGATCATGCGTCGACGCTGGACGCGTTCAAGGCCGCCGAGCCCGGCGCGCAGCCCGACGCCGAATGACGCCGAATGACGCCGTGGGTCAGCCGGCCGCCCGCTGACGGCTTCCGGACGTGCATGAAAAAAGGGCGCCAGAAGGCGCCCCGTGCGGTGCGGGCCGGCGGCGTTCAGTCGAGCAGCGCGTCCGCGAATTCGACTGCGCTGAACGGCTGCAGGTCCTCGACTTTCTCGCCGACGCCGATGAAGTAGACGGGCACCGGGCGCTGCCGCGCGATCGCGGCGAGAATGCCGCCCTTCGCGGTGCCGTCGAGCTTCGTGACGATCAGGCCCGTGAGGCCGAGTGCATCGTCGAATGCCTTCACCTGCGTGAGCGCGTTCTGGCCCGTGTTCGCGTCGATCACGAGCAGCACCTCGTGCGGCGCGCCATCGTGCGCCTTCGAGATCACGCGCTTCACCTTCTTCAGCTCTTCCATCAGGTGCAGCTGCGTCGGCAGGCGGCCGGCCGTGTCGGCCATCATCACGTCGATCCTGCGCGCGCGCGCCGCGCTGACCGCGTCGAAGATCACGGCGGCCGGGTCGCCGCTTTCCTGCTGGACGACCGTCACGTTGTTGCGCTCGCCCCAGACCGCCAGTTGTTCGCGCGCGGCCGCGCGGAACGTGTCGCCCGCAGCCAGCAGCACCGACTGGTCGAAGCTCTGCAGGTGCTTCGCGAGCTTGCCGATGCTGGTGGTCTTGCCTGCGCCGTTCACGCCCGTGATCATCATCACGAGCGGCTGCGCGCGGCCGAGCATCAGCGATTTCTCGAGCGGCTTCAGCAGTTCGACGAGCAGGTCGTGCAGCGCGCCCTTCACCTGCTGCGGATCGGTCAGCCGGCCAGCGCGCACCTTCTCGCGCAGCGCGCCGAGCAGGTACTCGGTCGCATCGACGCCGGCGTCGGACATCAGCAGCGCGGCCTCGAGCTCTTCGTACAGGTCCTCGTCGATCTTCGTATTGACGAATACGCCGGTGATGCTCGAGCCCGTCTTTGCGAGGCCCGACTTCAGGCGCGCGAGCCACGATTTCTTCGCGGAGGCGTCCTGCGTCGGCGGCGGCACGATCTCGACCGCTTCGACGACTTCGTCGCTGCCGTCGTTGGTCGGCGTGACCGTCATCACGACGGCAGGCGCGGCCTGCTGAGGTTGCGCGGGTGCTTGCGGCGCTTCGATCGCCTGGCGCGTGTCGGACGGTTCGTCCGGTTGCGGCGCATCGATCGATTGCGATTCCGCGGAGTCGGGCTCCTGCGTTTTCTTGAATCGTTTGAAGAAGCTGAACATGGTCTGACGTCGGGAAGAGGGCGGGGCGCCGCTAGGGCGCAGCGCCGGACGGGCCGTCGTGCGTGCGCATGGCGGCCGAAACCGGGCATTTTATCAGTGCGGCGGCGCACTCGCGTCAGCCGGTGCCGCCGCTGTGGTAACGTGCGCCTGTTTGGCGGTGCGCCCTCCTGCGCACCCGGTCCCCCCGTTGTCGATATTCCGTATGTCCCGTTCCTCTTCCGGCCGCCCGACGGCCCCCCCTGGCCGTGGCAAGCCGCACACGATCCGCATCATCGGCGGTGACTGGAAACGCACGCCGCTCGCCGTGCTCGATCTCGACGGCCTGCGGCCGACGCCCGATCGCGTGCGCGAGACGCTGTTCAACTGGCTCGGCCAGGATCTCGAAGGCCGGCGCTGCCTCGACCTGTTCGCGGGCACCGGTGCGCTCGGGTTCGAGGCCGCGTCGCGCGGCGCGACGAGCGTCGTGATGGTCGAGCGCCACCCGCGCGCGGCGCAGCAACTGCGCGCGATCAAGGACAAGCTCGGCGCACGCTCGGTCGAGGTCGCGGAAGCCGACGCGCTGCGGCTCGCGGCCGGGCTGACCCCGGGTGCGTTCGACGTCGTGTTCCTCGATCCGCCGTTCGGTGAGCCGGCCGTACTCGATCGCGCGATCGCGCTGGCGGCGCCGCTCGTCGCGCCGGAGGGCGCCCTGTACGTCGAGACGGGCGCGGAGCTCGACCCGGCCGCCCACGAAGCGCTGGCCGGTTGGCAGGTGGTGAAGCACGGCAAGGCGGGTGCGGTTCACTTTCATTTGCTGCGGCGCGAAAATGATGAATAATGCGCGTTCCATACGAGGCGGCGCGCCGCAAAGGCGACGCATGCCCATCTCGGCAGCGGCGTGCGCGTCGCACGGCTGCCACCCCGTTTGCGTGATGACAGGAGGAGCGACATGGTAGTCGCCGTGTATCCCGGTACGTTCGATCCGCTGACACGCGGGCACGAAGACCTCGTGCGGCGTGCATCGAGCATTTTTGATACGCTGGTGGTCGGTGTTGCCGACAGCCGCGCAAAGAAGCCGTTTTTCTCGCTGGAAGAACGTCTGAAGATTGCGAACGAGGTGCTCGGCCATTATCCGAACGTGAAGGTGATGGGTTTCAAGGGCCTGTTGAAGGACTTTGTCCGCACCAACAACGCGCGCGTGATCGTGCGCGGCCTGCGTGCCGTGTCCGATTTCGAATATGAGTTCCAGATGGCGGGGATGAACCGCTATCTGTTGCCTGACGTCGAGACGATGTTCATGACGCCATCCGATCAGTATCAGTTCATCTCGGGGACGATCGTGCGCGAAATCGCGCAGTTGGGCGGCGATGTCAGCAAGTTCGTGTTCCCGTCCGTCGAGAAGTGGCTGACCGAGAAAGTCGCCGCGATGGGAGGCCCGGCCGCGTGACGCGGCGCCGGCCGGTTTCGTTGCGAAGCCGGCCGCCGGCCTGAAGAAGTGAGATCAGTATGTCTTTGATGATTACCGACGAGTGCATCAATTGAAAATTGGGGTCATATCATTGACTTGACCGTGGGCTGAGGCTTTCCAGCTTTTCCAATTGTCCGAAATCATGTTTTTGCAACTCAACTGCAACTCAGAGGCAAAAACATGGCTACATTCAGTCAGCGCAACGGACGCTGGCAAGTCAAAATTAATCGCAAGGGATTTCCTACGCAGTACAAATCATTTGCAACGAAGGCAGAAGGGCAAGCCTGGGCACGTTCCGTCGAAGCCGCGATGGACGACGGAACGTGGGTCGATCCGGCAGGTACGACCGACATAACCTTCGGCAAACTGCTGGAGCGTTACAAGGAATCGATCACGCCGACCAAGCGTAGCAGGCGCAGCGAAGAATATCGGATCGGCAAAATGCTGCGCCACAAGATCGCCGAGTACAGCATGCGCAATCTGACGGCCAGTCTGTTGGCCGATTACCGCGATCAACGTCTCAAGGTGGCTACCAACTCGTGCGTCTGTCGCGAACTCGCGACGATCAGCGCCGTGATCACGCATGCGCAACGTGAATGGGGACTCTCAGTAAGCAATCCGACGAAGCTTGTGAAAAAGCCCCGATTGCCGCCTGGGCGGAATCGCATATTGAAGCCTGCCGAGCTTGATCGCCTCCTGCATGAACTGCATGCGGAGCGCCATGAATTACGGAGCAGGTGGCTGCTCCCGCTCGCGAAGCTTGCGCTGGAGACAGCGATGCGGCAGGGCGAATTGCTGTCTCTGGAATGGAGGCACGTCGATTTCGATCAGCGCACGGCCTATCTGCCGATGACGAAAAACGGTAGGGATCGGTATGTTCCATTGAGCAGTGCCGCGATTGCGATTCTGGAGGGGTTGGAGCGCATCGACGAGCGCGTTATTCCGATCAGCCAGAACGTTGTCTTGTGTGCGTGGCCGCGAGCGTGCAAGCGTGCCGGAATCGAAAACTTTCACTTTCACGATCTACGGCATATGGCAACGACGAGTCTTGCTAAAAAGCTGCCGAACGTGATCGAGCTTGCATCCGTGACCGGACATTCGAACGTTCAGATGCTGAGTCGGTACTACCACACGTCGGCGAGCGAACTGGCGAAGAAGCTCGGATAAGTCCTGATAACTTGTGTATACCGTACACAAGAGAAACCTCGAAAAATGCAATTCTCTGACGACGAAGCCCTGTTCGATTACGTGCGAACAGGGCTTCGTTCTTCCAAAACGTCGGTTCGACCGACAATTTACCGAAAGCTGGTCAGATCGGCTTGCGATTCGGGAACGGACACCGAGTTGTGCATGGCTTGCGGAGTACGACATCTTGCGTGACGGAAGCGTTTTTCCGGCGTATTTTGTGTTCAGATCTTTATCTGATGAAAGGTTTACGGTAGTGTTTACCGGCGACGGTGTGGGGTGGCAAAAAGTACGATGTGGTAGCGCATTCGGCCGCAAACAATCTTGCAAGTCAAGTGACCGTTTTCGGTTAGCACTCGGATCGAGAGTAGCAAGACATCGCCGAAAGGCTCCGAAGCGGCCTCAACGTTGCGATGCCGACAGCTCATTTGCAAGCAAGTCCGAGCGTATTCGGTCGCCGACGCAGTTGTTATTTGCAGCTGTCTCGGGGCAGCTGTCATAAATTCGCATCACTGCAAGAAGTGATGCATATCGAAGTTCGAATGCACTCGTTTTCCCTACACATAGGGGAGTTGTTATGGCGTATCGAAACGGAAACTACACTGCCTTCTATGTCTCTGAGCCATTCAATCCTAGTTCATTAGGTGCTCATGCGACGAAAGATTTCTGCTTCTACAACCTTCTTCGGACGTGGAAAGGGGCCGACGCGTCGTTTCCCTTTAATGACGCGCACGACAAGACCTACAGCGTCCGAGACGGTAGCAATTGGGAGTTGACCTTGAAGCCGCGACTCAGGGAGCGTCTTCGGAGTTCGAAGAATATCGTCCTAATTTTGAGCTCGGCCACAAAAAATTCCTTGGCACTCAGGGAAGAGATCGACTATGGCATCAATGATCAAGGGCTGCCGGTCATCGTTATATATCCCGAGTACGACTCGAAGGAGAGCCTTCTGGTGAACGGGGCGTTGAAGCAAACGGTGAAAAATCTCTGGAACAATCTTCCTATTTTTCGCGACTCAATGAAGAACGTGCCTACACTTCATGTTCCTATGCAAAAAAGCGTTATTAAAAGTGCGCTTTTGAATAGTGGCTTCGTCGTCGGGAGTAAGGCGAACCCCGATGTCTATCGATACACGCCATAAAAAATAACACCCGAGCGAGTTTCGAACTCTATGGCAAAGGTAAGTTTCTTTGATAAGCGAATTGTCAAAAAATTCCTTGGAAGCACGTCCGTAATCGGCAGTGCATTATCAGTGGTCGTGCTATTTGTTGATATTCCTGCTAACTGGAAATTGCGCGGTGGTTGGATCTTCCTCGCGTTGTTAGCCGTAATTTACGTGGCGCTGTGGGTTTGGTCGAACAATCTGAATAGCATCGACATAGACGTAGAGGGAAGTAATGTCACTGTCAAGGTTGGCGATATATTTCAGGAATCGGGATTGAAAGCAATTGCTTTCAATGAGTACTTCGATACTTTAGTAGACAATAAAATAATTGGCGAAAAGTCCCTCAACGGTATCTTCATTCAGAAGCATCTCGGTACGCCTGTCTCAGAATTGGATCACTATATAGATAATTATGCTTTCGATCTCAGTGAGGTGGTGGGAAGTAACGAGGCCAGAAAGCTGGGTAAAAAGAGGCGATATCAAATCGGGACAGTTTGTCTTTATAAGGATTATCTTCTTACTGCATTCTCTAAGTTCGATGAAAACAACAGGGCATTGCTGACGATGCCGGAGTACCTGGAGTTTTTGATAAATTTTTGGGATAAAGTGAACAATGTGTACGCTCAAAAGAGCGTTTCGACCACTGTCTTTGGGTCGGGAATTACGCGAATCAAAGGTCACAAGAACATTGGCGATGAAGATTTGCTGAAAATAATGCTGTGGACATTCAGAATCAGCGAGATGCGATTTAAGTATCCGGCAAAATTGACCATCGTCATTCACAAGGACAAGATCGATCAAATCAACCTCCTCGACATCAAGTCGGCGAGAAATGGAGTGTGAGCGAGTGCCTCGGCTTTAGTCTCGGCTCTTGCTCACTGCAAATGTCGGGTCGACCGACATTTACCAAGGGCTGATCAAATCGGCTTGGCGTTGAGGTCGGAAAGCTGTTTCCTCAGCTTATCTATTCGGTGTGTCAGGTCCGCACGCTTGGCGGTGGCGGTCTGTCGCTTGGCAGCCTGCTGCTGCGCTTTGATGCGCTGTTGTTCAAGGTCTGCAACTTCATACAGACCGGATCGAGCTAGGATTTCGTGGTATCGCATGGACATTGTCTCCGTCATTGGCGCGAGTATTTATATGGGAGGCGATCGTGAGTGATCCACCATGCGCGATACTTGCAAATTAACGAAGCGTAGTTGCAGTTGTACATTGGCTAGCCGAAGAACGAAAATTTCGCTATACGCAACGGGGTGATAATGAAAGAAAGGTTCGAGGGAGAGGCGCGTCGTCAAAATCTCATTGAGGCGCTTGGAATGCAGGGAGTTTGCCGGGACATTCCCGGCTTGCCGGAGCGGCTGGCCGATACCTGTGAGCTTGTCGAGTTTCGTGATGGCGAGAGGCTGATCGTGCAGGGTGATCAGTCAAGCGACGTTTACTTGTTATTGACCGGTGGCACGAAGATCGTCGTAGGTAAGAAAGAGGTTGATCGCGTTGATGCGGGTAGACACGTGGGTGAAATGGCCGCAATCGAAGCGTTACCGCGATCCGCAACTGTAGTCGCCGATGGCACTGTTGTGGCGGCCAAACTCTCAGAGTCTCAGTTTATAGAGTTGGCTGATCAATTTCCTCGGATATACAAGCATATTGCTACTGAGCTAGCGCGTCGCTTGGAACGACGCAACAAGGCACTTGCCCGCGCAGATCAAAAGGTAAACGTATTTGCGATTTCCTCAGTTGAAGCTCTGCCGGTCGCCGAAACAGGTGTCCTTGCATTTGAGCATGAGGAAAATATCAGATTCTGGAACTGGCCTGACAACGTTTTTGGAGTGAGCAGTTATCCACTCGAAGACCTCGAACAGCATCTTGAAACGGCCGATTTTGCTATTGCAATCGCACAAGATGATGATCTGACAACATCTCGCAAGGGGAGGAGCCCGAGCCCACGAGACAACGTCATATTCGAGCTTGGGTTATTCATGGGACGGCTTGGCCGCCGCCGAACCATTTTGATGAAGCCGAAGGGCGTAGCTATAAAGCTGCCGAGCGATCTTGCTGGCGTAACAACCATCGACTATCCAGCAAAGCTATCCGATGATGCCCCGAACCGCGATATGGCAGCAGCATGGAAGAAGGTTCGCGCGCACATCGCGAAAGTAAATCGATGAACAATAATGAGACTGCGAAGGTGCGTGCCGCGATCGAGCAAGGCCTCGATCGTGCCGAGTCCAATTGGAGAAAAGTCGGGCATTTGTTGGTAGAGGCACGGCTACAAAAGTCAATGGAGTCATACGCTGCCGACAGCGCCGACTCAAACATCCCGGGTTATCGGGTTGTGTCGGCAGATCATCCGCAAGTCGATGAGTTTATCGCGCTGGTAATTGACATGCGTGGATCCACCCAACGACTCAAGACGCATATAAAAAATGCGAAAGTCAATGGGCTACAACGGGTTTACTACGAAACGTCAGCACTTCTCCCAGCTGTCGCCGTTACCTGCGGCTTCAAAGATGGCATGGTTACAGAATATTTAGGTGATGGCGGATTGGTATTGTTCAGTGTAGACAAGGACGATAGGGAAAGTTCTGTTCGGCTCGCATACCGTGCCGCGAAAGACTGTATCGGTGGTATGAGGACGCTGATTAATGACGCAATCGCGGAACGCTACAATCTGCCAGAAATTTCCCTTGGGGTTGGACTGGCGATGAGTAAAGCGATGATCACCTTAGTAGGCGTGCCCGGCAACTATCAACCTAAAGCCATCGGTTCATGTGTGTGGGATGCGACAAAACTCAGCGGCGGTGTAAATGCCGTGCATGTTTCGCCAGATATAAAAGGTGTTTGGCCAACATCTCAAGGGGGATTGATGCGATTCAGGCGGCTCGATCTCAAGCATGTCGAGGGATTTAAAATGTATCAAGAGCCTGCGACAGACCGATAAGTGATTAATGGCAGGTCCGAAGTTCGGACCTGCCAGGCACTTCACTTCTTGCTAACAAACCCTGAGCGCATCTGGCCACTGGCAGCCTCGATCTGAGCATCGAGTTCGCCGGCGGTAACTGCCGCCTTGAGTGTGTCGAGCGTCGGAATCAGGTCTTCCAGAACACCGATCTCGATGGCCGTCTTGCCCTTGGCAAGTTCCAGCGTCTTAGCACCGTACTTGACGAACATGTGGACGCGGCCGTTCTCTGCGGTCCACCACCAAGCACGAATGCGCTTCTGCACTTCCACGTTACGCCGTTCGCCGGTTTCGGCATCCTTAACTGAGCGAAACTTCGTCGGTGTAAACGACGTTCCGGCCTGTTGAGCCTTCGCCAGTTCCGTCTGTTCCCAGATTTGAGCGATCAGCCGGTTACGACGCTGTACGATCTGCGGCAGTGCGCCGGGACGCTTAGCGGCGACGATCTTCAGATTTGCAATTACGCTCATGTATGCCTCATATGTCGTTTCGATACAGAGGAGGATGTATTCGGCCACTGGTGAAATCAACATAATTTCGACGTTATATAGGCTGTTTTGTCCTGGCTGAAATAAATACGGCTATGACAAACAAAAACGAAAAACTAAGGCAAGAGACGCAGGATTGGATGTGTAAGCATGCATCTAATTTCACTCATGCGGTCACGCTTACGATGAAGTCTCGTTGCGAATATATGGGTCCCAAGGGGCTCATGCAAAGGTATCTGACGGAAATCGAGGCGAAAGAGAATTTCCGACAATTTATTCAATGCCTGAACTCCATCGTGTACGGCAACGCCGCCAAGCGATTCGGTGCAAGTGTTCATGTGATCCCTGTTCTGGAAGGTCTTGCAACGAATAAGCAACTGCACTATCACTGTATGATCGGAAATTTCCGCGTAGGTGCCGACGAAGCACTGATCGACAGTGCAATCCGTACCGCATGGCTTAAAACAGACTTCGGCAATGTTCAGATCGACATTCAATCTCTGACCTCGGAAGGCTGGATCGACTACATCACCAAAGAAGTCGGCATAGGCGACGCCGACAACGTGGACTACGATAACGTCCACATACCCGAAGAATAAAGTTCCGACAGAAACGCCTAGCTGCGTGATGACTAAATGTCCTCGCAGCTTTCAACACGAAGAGCTTCAGCATGCGAGGCTCTTTAATGATTTACTACGGTTATAGATTCCGATGAAGAACTGCTCGAAGAAATTACAGATATCTACATGTGATGCAATGCGAAGAGCAAATGTCGAGTAGGACATACGATAAGAAATAGCCAGACGACATCACATTTGTTACTTTTTCACTTCCCCCTTACTTCCGTTTCCACTTCAACGGCGTTGTTAGCAAGAAATTTCCGCAGCAGCGCACTCGCACTTGTCGGTTTAACCGACATTCCATTTCGGCATCAGGTCGAAATTAAAGGTTTTTGCTAAAACCTTTGGTTGTTGCGCAAGTGCTTGTTTCCTCTGGTATCTGCGCGGTGTCATTCATTTGTTGATACGTATAACTAAAGAATACATCCTCTGGGCGTGGTTTTTATTTGTTCAGGGGCGAAATGAAGCAGGCCAAGACATTTACGGAAAAGGAACTCAAGCAGGTACTGACCTATATCTCGTTGCGACGTCACGCGCTGCGTAATCGAGTGATGGTGCTGCTGACGCATTGGGCGGGCATGCGTGTTGGAGAAGTCGCCGCGCTGTTCGTGGGCGACGTGCTCGATACGGATGGCTCGATCAAGTCAGAAATCCGGCTTGCCCCAGAACAGACCAAGGGCCGACATGCGCGCACGGTTTTCCTCGGGCAGAAATTGCGGCGTGAGCTGGCCGCGTATGTTGCGAGCCTGAAGAATCCGCGACCGGAACAACCGCTGTTCTATACGCAGAAGCGGGCCGGATTCACGGCCAACACGCTCTGCCAGTACTTCCACTGGCTCTACAAGGAAGCGGGCATTCAAGGCGCAAGCAGCCATTCTGGCCGACGCTCGTTCATCACGAATCTGGCAAGCAAGGGCGTCGGCGTGCGAGTGTTGATGTCGCTTGCTGGACATCGAGATATCTCGACAACGCAGCGATACATCGACGTCAACGACGACATGCAGCGCAAGGCCGTGGATCTTGTGTGATGAGCCGCCCGAATTTTGCTCAGATAGAAGCACGTCGCCGGTTTGCTCTTGCGTTCAGGCATGACAACAGGCCGGAACTGGCGCACGTACTCGGTAACGGCTGGTCGCTCGGACAGGACATGCACCGGCTGACCGATCAGCAGTATTTTGAGAAAGCAGTCCAACTATTCAATCGGCGCAACGGCATTGCCCGGTTTGCGCCGTCGGACAAAGCAGGCCTATTCAGGGTCACGAACGTATAGAAAACCTACGGAGAAAAATCTCATGGCAAGTTGCGCAGGTCGCATTCCCAATCAGGCAGGTCAACACTCTGCGACGCTCTACCGTTGCATGAAATGCGGCGCTGTCGGATGCCGCGATCATCGCTGTACGAACCACAATTGGAGCAGCAACGACGGTTGCTTGCGTTGCGGAGGTCACGGCACTATGAAGCCCGTTCGGTAAATTTCCGGAGCGGCGGATCGAATTGTCGGTTTAACCGACAATCCAGAGGGAAGTCAGGTACCCTTGGCGGCTCTGGCGAACGCTTCGGCGAGTTTATCGAAATGCTTTAGGGCGGCAGGAGTGAGTTCGATCTGTTTGCGCCGCGAGTCGTCGGTGTCGCCAAGTGTGAGCCAGCCTTTTTCACGCATCGACTTGAGTCGGGCGTGCAGTGTTGCCGGCGAACCGAGATCACTCTGTGCCATCATGTCGCGTACGGAGAGACGCTCGTTTTTTTGCGTCATGCGAGCAACGAACTCAAGGATCTTTTCTTCGAGTGGGTCAAGCGCCGGTAGCGACGGTAGTCCGCGCAGGGCTTCAGTAAGTTGCAGAAAGCGTAGGTAGATATCAGCAGGGCGTGTCATATCGAGTCCGACGCTCCGTTGACCAGAACGCTAACACCGCCGTACGGAAAACGAAGATCGATGCGTCGGCGGTGTACATCGGAACGGGGAATTGTACTTCAATGAGCAACTGGCGCTTACGGTTCGCATCGGTCATCGGCACAGCCTTGGTTTTCGTTGTTTCGCTCTGGGTGAATCAAGAGGTGTTCACGCATTCGGAGTTCGTGCGTGGCGTGAACTGGATCTACTTGCCGTCGGGCGTCAGGCTTCTTGCGACATTGCTGCTCGGTAGCGATGGCGCTATCGGCCTGCTTGTAGCAAGCTGGCTGGTGGACTTCCTGTACTTCTTTCCTAACGATCCGATCCGCTCGATAGCTGGTGGCATCATTGCGACGGTTGCTCCCTATGCGACATACCGGCTTGCAAGAGAGCATTACGGCCTGCATGCCTCGCTGACCAATCTCACGCCGAAGCGATTGCTTGTCCTAGCCCTTGCCTTTTCCGTTGCGAATCCGCTGTTGACTAACATCTGGTTGGCGTTGCGCGGGCAAACGACGAACATTGGCGAACGATTCTTTGCCATGTTCGTCGGTGACCTGTCAGGCACTCTAATCATCCTGTACACCATCAAGATACTGCTGTCGGTACTTCCAAGCCCGGCCGAGCGTCGCAACATGACGCGGAAAGACGGTGCCGACGGGGACAAACGGATCGTATCAGGATGAGCTTTGATTGATATGTTTGCTTTCCATTGCGGACAGCGCTTCCAGGAAGATTGCCTGTAAAGCGGGCAGCGTTTTGTCGAAGGCATCAGACAAGCCCTGCTGTCGGCTCAATTTTTCCAGCTTTGTCCGGTAGAGCCGGGCGGCCTCGCATCGCTCATCGATGGGAACGAGGAAGTATTCCCCACTCTGGCTTTTCGTGGATTCGATGTCCTTGGCGAGTCCCTGTTCCTGCAGATCGAAAGCGCCGCCGATCGCCTGACCTCGGCTGCATCCTAGCAGCAGATGCAGCTTGTCGAGTGAGATAGCACCTGTCGCCAGCGCGATGTCGAGGGCACTTGCTGCGAACACCGATGTATTGAGGGTTTTCGCAAGGGCGGTTGCGAAGCGTCCTTGGTACAAGGACATGAAATTGTGAAAGTGGGTGATCGCGTACATATCTTGCCGTGGGTAGTCGCGCATGGCGTGGGCCGGATTAGGGCTGTTCTGGTATGAAATTTATAACGATATAAAAAGTATAGCGTATTCAGAGCCAAGCGCAAGAGCGGCGAGCGTCGCTTGCAGGCACGAGATTTTGGCTTGCTACTCCCCAAGGTCTAATCTAACGGTTCCGTAAGAAAAGCAGGGCAGTCGGGCGTCCCGGTTCGCCTCTCTGTTTAACGAGCACCGGCACGGTTGTGGACGATGTTCGTCGTTGCTCGGAATGTCGGTCCGGCCGACATTCCACCGCATGAGTTCAGTTTAAGGCGCCGACGATTATCAGCTGGGGAGCCTAAAAATTTCACGACGTGGGCTATGTTGATGCCGGCGAATCACTATCATCTGCCGGCAGAGCATAGAGTTTCACTTGATTCCCTTCTCTCTTGACGAGTACCGTTGTCCATGAGTTGTCTTCCGGAAGCAATTCAGTCCAAGTATCGTGTGGGCCATCAAATGGAAAGACTAAGCGGCTAGACCAAAATCCCGTTCCTTTCTTCACGCTCGCATAAAGTTGCCTTTTGATATGAGCTAGCTCGTTCCGAGCTTTACTAGAGCGATTTCCCTTCTCGTGAGATTCGATATCTTTTCTGATCGCGTTTAGCCCATTAAGCTTCTTCACCCACTCAGGAAAAGTCTCCGACGATTGTCCTTCGTTGTGTGCTCGAATCAAGATTTTCGCGTCGGCAGATGCCTGTTTCCGATCCGATTTACGTAGCAAGCGCGAGAGAAGATGAAATTCGGTCGTTCTAATCGTGCGACCTTTGAGGCCATGGTTTTTACACTGCTGATATAGATCGTCGAGAAGTACTTTGCTGATCTCAGGGGTGGCGGAATCGAAATATGCGCGGCGTACTTCAAGAATCTTCGCTAACCCTGCAATAGCGCGATCCTGAATGTTTGTTCGAAATTCCTCCTCGACTTCAGTAATCTCCTTCCCGAGATCAGAAATTTCAGAAAGGGCGGCGCGAAACTGCGGTAGAACAGTGCCTTTATCAAAGGCGGGGCGGACGTAATTTTTGCTGTTGGTAGTTGGTTGCTCGGGAGGCTCGGACGTTTGCGATCGACTTTCCGTTTTGCACTTGACGTTCAGTGTATCGCGACTGCCGATCTTGATGCGGGCAATCATGGGATTGCCCTTGAGGTTATGTCTACGTCGACTTGTAATGCGCGAAATTTGTGCGGAGGCGTTCATGAAATTCTCCTGTAAAGTTAAGATAATTGTCGATCAGTTAATCGACAAGGAAAACTTTATTTCGGAGCGGCTTTAAAAAATATCCCGTGTTCTACATCACGTACACCGTTCGCCTGTAAGTGGTTCACTGTTTGCGGGCAAACGTCATACCGTCAAGCCACTTGGTAATGGTGCGTTCCGCCTGCGCTTCTGATAGATTTACTTTTCCATCGGCTTTCGCTTTGGCTAGAACCATCGGCTTGATGGACAACGCGGCATTACGCTTGCTTGGGTAGCCCCCCTTTTTAGCAAGCTCACGTGCGAATTGGCGCAACGCGTCATATTTTTCGTTACGCGCCGTCGAGCCCGCCTTGCCTTGGCGCGAGATGACACCAACCAGCGCAGGTTCCAGCGCGAAAACGCCCTCTGCGAACCCCAGAAGATAGTGTGCGTTGGCGATATGGGACCATCCTTCGCGGTCGCGGCCTTCCTCGTGAGCGTTGCGCGCCGCCTGCACGTATGCGCAGGCATGGCAGATTGCCCGCATGTAGATCATGAATGAGTGCTTCGAGTGGTTCTGGAATGCGCGAACCTCGATCTGCGCGGGATTTTCAGGCGATGACTGCGCTATAGGTATGAGGATTTCCGTTAGAAAATCGTCTGCCGAATGATTGGGGTTCATCACAACGTAGAGACGAAACGCCGCTTTTATGATTGCGTCGGATGCCGCTTCGATCGAGTCAAAGATTGGGAAAGGTTCGCCGAATTTGCGTGTAAGTACGGTGTCAATCATGAGATGTTGAGGAAATTTCGGAGGAGGACGCGTGCCGTGCTGCCGCATCGATTTAACGGCGTTCTGGCGCTTTGCTTTAGCGTGAGGCTGCGCTGGTGTCGATTCGGCTAGAGAAACGCTTGGCGGCTCGTTGGGCCAACCGTAGGGGAAATGTCGATTACATGGACAGTCGCAGGCAGCGAGGCGCTGGTTTGACAGACCTTCCGTGGACTTGTGGCGGATTCACATACGACGCGGTTTCGCCGCATTTTTCACTGCTTGTCACTGATCGACTTATAGGCGGAAACGTAAATTAGGCTGATCAGCTCAAGCATCAGGACGAAGCAGTATGAAAGCAGCCACACTGAGACATAGAAGCTCAAAATGGTCATGAAGAACTGTACGAAAGCACCGAAAGCGATCGATAGTGCTATCATGACCAGCGGATACGCCATATCCGCATTAATCATGTTTGGAGGCGTTTCGGAATTTGCTTGCGGTGAACTCGGCTGCCCAGCGGTCTGCGTCGTTGTTTTTCGCTCCCCTCGCAAAGACTTAAAGAAAGACTCGGGTAGGGCGAAAATTAACGCATAAACCCCAATTCCGAAGCCAAGCAGATTGGGAAATATGCCAGTTAGCATGTCGGTAAACTTGGTCGCCGGATCTGGGAGCTTGCTGAAGTGCGACGTTAGCTTGCATGTGATCCAAATTGCAAAAAGCCCAGATAGCACGAGCTTCGGAACAATTCGACGAAACCAGTGCATTGGCGGTGCGAATCTCACCAGTGCGTCGTGCTCACCCTCATAAGCGTAACCGTTCACGATGAGAACGACATCTCCCAAGATCGGAACCCGGATCAAGAGCGCATACAGAAATCGATGGATGGAGTCCCACATTTTTGCGTTCAATCGTGAGCGTCGTTTACGGGCGCGCTGGCTTTCTTTTCGGCACCGGGAATTGATTGGAATACGCGATCGATGAACTGAGGTTCGGTTTCCTTCTTTCCTTCCTTGAGGATTTGCCTAACAGGGTGATCCTTCATGCGAAAGATTTTTCGTTTCAGGGTTTTCCCTTGGCCCGCGACGTAATTTATTGATGCGTTCCCATAACGTTGAGCGATTTGCAAGAGGAATTTCCCGAACTCGGTTGGTGAATCCATAAGGCTGCCCTTGCTCGCCTTTTCGATATGCTCAACCTGATGGATATTCTTGTCACGAAGCTCTTTCTGCAAGCTCTGGACGAATTTGTCCGAATTTGCGAACGTGACCGTCACGTGAACACGTCTGAAGCCCTTTGCTTCCTTAAAGACTTTTTGTACGGCGTCGCTTGCGGTAAGCTGATCAATCGTCAGAATGTATTCTGGGTAGAGGTCAGATCGGACCGGCTCAAGCAGATGCGATAAAGCCTTGATCAGTTGTCCAGTCGACGGTAGCCGACCCTGCGTGTCTTCGATTGCCAAGATGTGCCGATCATAGTCGAAGGCGAACCGGAAGTACGTCGGGTGAGCGCTCGCGCCAGGGGAAGCCGTGAACACGGTCTGGCTGGTGTAGATGTCTATGACCGATTCGGCAACGTCGAATTTCAGAAATTTGCCGCGAGCGTAATCGTCGGCGGGCTCAACGGTGAAGGCCGAAAAGAGTAGGCCGCTCCGAAGGCCGTATGCGATTGCCTCAACTCGGCGATCCTGTACCGCCTTGACGACGCGTTGTTTCAGACCGGCGAAAAACGTTTGATACCCTTTTTTCCCGACGTCGCCCCGCTCGTGCACGTTGATGGGAAGCAACTGCACGTTGTAATAGCGAAAACCAGCCATATAGCCCCGTAGCTTTTTTTGATATGGGGAAATACTACGGGGGTTCAGACGTAACTGCAACGACGTGCTCATCAGCAGAAGAGCACTGGTAGCAGTGGCTTGGCGGCGATTTCTGAGATCTGCTATGTCGGTTGACCGACAATTGCTGGTTACTGCTGAGCCGTGTCGGATCGACCACGTCGATTTCCGGGCCCATCGAAATCGCGCCGTTCGGGCACTCGGGCTCGCATACGTCGCAATTGTGCTGAAAACGTCTTGTTGCTCATGGCGTGGCGTGCTATCTCGACTTTGCGCGCTGCAAAATCTGCAACACCTGTGCAACTCAGCCGCAACTCAAAAACATGGATTTCGGGGAATTTAGCACGACCGTGCGGAAGGCTGAAAAGCTATAATGTATTGTTTTTTCTAGGAAAGTTGGTTCAAGCATGGCCCTGATGATTACCGACGAGTGCATCAATTGCGACGTGTGCGAGCCAGAGTGCCCGAACGGCGCGATTTCGATGGGCCCGGATATCTACGTGATCGACCCCAACAAGTGCACCGAGTGCGTCGGCCATTTCGACGAACCGCAATGCCAGCAGGTGTGTCCGGTCGAATGCATTCCGCGCGATCCGCAGCATGAGGAATCGCACGCGCAGTTGATGGCGAAGTATCACGCGTTGACCGCCGCGAAGGGCGACGACGCGCAGTGACCGTGTGGTGACGCGCGCGTCGCAACGTCATGAATTCCCTGACCGGCGCCGTTCGGCGCCGGTTCCACTTCTCCCTTCGCTTCAGCCGATCAGGTCGCGCAATGCCGCGACGAGCGCGTCGCATTCGGCGTCGGTGCCGACGGTGATGCGCAAATGCTGGTCGATGCGTGGCGCCCGGAAGTGCCGTACAAAAATTTCCCGATCCTTCAGCTTTGCCGCGATCGTGCCCGCATCGTGCGCGGGATGGCGCGCGAACACGAAATTCGCGCTCGACGGCACGACGTCGAAACCGAGTGCCTCCAGCGCGTGCGTGAGCCGCGCGCGGCTGTCGATCACGCGTCGGCAGGTCGCACCGAAGTAGTCGGTGTCCTCGTATGCCGCCTGCGCGGCGACCTGCGCGAGCCGGTCGAGCGGATAGGAATTGAAGCTGTCCTTCACACGATTCAGTGCGTCGATCAACGCCGCATCGCCGAACGCGAAGCCGACGCGCATGCCTGCGAGCGAGCGCGCCTTTGACGTCGTGTGCACGACGAGCAGGTTCGGATGGCGGTCGATCAGCGTGATCGCGGATTGCGCGCCGAAATCGACGTACGCCTCGTCGATCAACACGACCGACGACGGGTTCGCGGCCGCAATCCGCTCAATGTCCGCGAGCGGCAGCGCGCGCCCGGTCGGCGCGTTCGGGTTCGGAAACAGCACGCCGCCCACATCGTCGAGATAGTCTTCGACACGGATCGAGAAGTCGTCCGCGAGCGGCACGATTGCGGTCTCGACACCGTACAGGCGCGCGTAGGTCGGGTAGAAGCTGTACGAAATATCGGGAAAGCGCAGCGGCCGGTCATGCTTGAGCAGTGCCTGGAACGCGTGCGCGAGCACCTCGTCGGAGCCGTTGCCGACGAAGACCTGCTCGGGCTTGATGCGATGATGGGCCGCGACCGTCTCGCGCAGTGCGCGCGCGAGCGGGTCGGGATAGCGGCGCAGCGTGTCGCCGGTGTCGCCGAGTTCGCGTGCGATCGCCGCGACGACGCGCGGCGAAGGCGGATAGGGATTCTCGTTGGTGTTCAGCTTGACGGGGTGTGCGAGCGCGGGCTGTTCGCCCGGCACGTAAGGCACGAGTTGCTGAACGATGTCGCTCCAGTAACGGCTCACCGCTTGGCTCCTGACGGGCAAAAACAACCAGATTACCGCATGTGGATGCGGCGGTGCGCGATTGCGCACGACCGAGACGCCGCCCGGCGGCGCCGGACGGCACGTTGCACCATGCCGGTGCGGTGCGCAGTCAGTTGCGATGCAACTGCATCGTCGCGCGGTCGAGTTCGCCCTTGACGACCATCGGCATGACGGCGAGCGCACGCTCGATCGATGCGTCGATCACGTCCTGCTCTTCGCGGCGCGGCGGCTTCAGCACGAAGTTCGCGACGTCGGGCTTCGCGCCGGCGCGCGCGCCTTCCGGGATCAGGTCGCGCGGATGGCCGATGCCGATGCGCAGGCGCCAGTACTGCTGCGACGACAGATGCGCGGTGATGTCCTTCAGGCCGTTGTGACCGCCGCTGCCGCCGCCGAGCTTCAGCTTCACCGTGCCGGGCGGCAGATCGAGTTCGTCGTGTGCGACGAGGATCTGGTCGGGCAGGATCTTGAAGAAGCTCGCGAGCGCGACGACCGACTGGCCGGAGCGGTTCATGTAGGTTTGCGGCTCGAGCAGGTGGACTTCCTCGCCGTGCAGGCGCGCCTTCGCATAGAAGCCATGGAAGCGGCGCTCGTCGCGCAGCGTCGCGCCTGCTTCGCGGGCGAGCTGGTCGATCAGCCAGAAGCCGGCGTTGTGGCGCGTCGCAGTATATTCTGCCCCGGGATTGCCGAGGCCGACGATCAGTTTGATCATGACGTTTCGTAGGCGGCAGCGCCCGCCTGGGCGCAGAAAAAGAAAAACCCGCCGGGCAAGCCGCGGCGGGTTGTGTCGACCGTTTCTTGAAACGGATCGAACGGGCGCGTAGGCGGCCGTTTAGGCAGCCGGCGTTTCGCCTTCGCCTGCTGCGTCCGACACGGCACCAGCCGGGACCGTCGCCGATGCGACAACCGGGTTTTCCGCGTCGACGTGCGCGACCAGCGTCACGCCCTTCGGCAGTGCGATGTCCTTCGCGTGCAGCGACTGACCTGCTTCGATCTTCGACAGATCGACTTCCAGGAATTCCGGCAGAGCCGACGGCAGGCACTCGACTTCGATTTCCGTCGTGACGTGCGAGACGATTGCGCTCGACAGCTTCACTGCCGGGCTGACTTCAGCGTTCAGGAAGTGCAGCGGCACCTTCGTGTGCAGCTTCTTCTTCGCGTCGACGCGCTGGAAGTCCACGTGCAGCACGAGTTGCTTGAACGGGTGGTATTGCACGTCGCGCAGCAGAACCTGTTGCGACTGGCCAGCCACTTCGAGGTCGAGGATCGACGAGTGGAAGGCTTCCTTCTTCAGTGCGTGCCACAGCGCGTTGTGATCGAGTTCGATCTTTTGCGGGGCTGCTTCGCCACCGTAGACGATACCCGTGGTCTTACCGGCGTTGCGCAGGCGGCGGCTCGCACCCGTACCTTGCTGTTGGCGCTCGAAAGCGACGACTTTCATGTGATTCTCCATTAGCTGCCCGCGACCAGGCAGTAAAACGGGGCCGGCGAAATGGCGGCCCCCGATGAAACGGACGTGGCTTCGTCTATCCCGTCCGATTGTGCAAAAAGCGAAGCGTTGCCGCTTCGCTTTCCGCGCATGCTATGTCGTGTCGTTCCGCGATCAGGATTCCGCGAACAGCGACATCACCGAGTCGCCGCGGCGAATCCGCGAGAACGTTTCGGCCAGCAGGCTCGCGCTCGTCAGTGAGCGGATCTTCGAGCACGCCAGCGATTCGGCCGACAGCGGGATCGTATCGGTGACGACCAGCTCGTCGAGTGCCGATGCGGCGATGCGGTCGGCGGCGCCGCCCGACAGAACCGGGTGCGTCGCGTACGCGAACACCTGCTTCGCACCGCGATCCTTCAGCACTTGCGCTGCCTTGCAGAGCGTGCCTGCCGTATCGACCATGTCGTCCATGATCACGCAGGTGCGGCCTTCGACTTCACCGATGATGTTCATCACTTCGGCGACGTTCGCCTTCGGACGACGCTTGTCGATGATCGCGAGATCGCAGTTGAGCTGCTTCGCGAGTGCCCGGGCACGGACCACGCCGCCGACGTCCGGCGACACGACGAGCAGATCCGAGTAGTTCTGCTTGCGCAGGTCGCCCAGCAGGATCGGCGTTGCGTAGATGTTGTCGACCGGGATGTCGAAGAAGCCTTGAATCTGATCGGCGTGCAGATCCATCGTGATGATCCGCTCGACGCCGGCGATTTCCAGCATGTTCGCGATGACCTTCGCCGAGATCGCGACGCGCGCCGAGCGCGGGCGACGGTCCTGGCGGGCATAGCCGAAGTAGGGGATGGCGGCAGTGATCCGGCCGGCGGACGCACGCTTGAGCGCGTCGACCATGATCATCAGTTCCATCAGGTTGTCGTTCGTGGGCGCGCACGTGGATTGCAGGACGAAGACGTCCTTGCCGCGCACGTTTTCCTGGATCTCGACCTGGATCTCGCCGTCGGAGAAACGGCTGACCATTGCTTTGCCGAGGGGGATTCCAAGGATATTGACGACTTCCTGGGCGAGCGCGGGATTCGCGTTGCCAGTAAAGACCATCAAGCCATCATGGCTGTGGCTGCTCATCGTGCACCTGCTTCAGGCTTAGGCGGGAAATGCGGGAAAATTTTTGGCAGGGGAGGAAGGACTCGAACCCTCGCATGCCGGAATCAAAATCCGGTGCCTTGACCAACTTGGCGACTCCCCTACACTCAACTGATAACTTCACCGGACTTGTAGGCTATCCGATAAAGCAAAACTTCATGACGCGAAAGCGAAGAGCGGATGCTCGTTCAGACTCTCGGCAACTGCACCGTTCCAACTGGTGGGCAGCTTGGCTTTCGCCGCTTCTGCCTCGTGCCTGCTATGAAACGCTGCAAACACGCTTGCTCCGGAGCCGGTCATCCTCGCGGGGGTCACATCATACAACCATTTGACCACCTGCGCAACTTCCGCGTACTTACTTGTCACAACTTGCTGCATGTCGTTCCGGCCGAAGCTGTCTGGCCATCCCGCATCGCGGCTTTGCTGTGCAAGAAAGTCCGTAATTGTGACGCGCTTCGTATCTCTTGTCAACAACTCATCTGAAAAAATTTCAGCGGTGGGGACATGAACTCGTGGCGTCACAACCAAGAACCAGCGAGTCGGCAATTCTACCTCAGCTAATTCTTCTCCGATACCCTCTGCGAACGCATTTTTTCCAAAAACAAAAAACGGGACGTCCGCGCCGAGTTTCACCGCGAGCGACTGCAGTTCCGTGCGCGGCAGATCGAGTTGCCACAGGCGGTTCAGCGCGAGCAGCGTCGTCGCCGCGTCTGAGCTGCCGCCGCCGAGGCCCGCGCCCATCGGCAGGCGCTTGTCGATCTCGATGTCGACGCCGGCCGTGGTGCCCGTGTGCGTTTTCAGCAGGTTAGCCGCGCGCACGACGAGATCGCTTTCCTCGGGCACGCCCGGCACGTCGGTGACGCGTGCGACGCGACCGTCGTCGCGCAGTGTGAAGTGCAGCGTATCGCCCCAGTTCAGCAGCTGGAACACGCTCTGCAGATCGTGATAGCCGTTCGGTCGACGGCCGGTGATGTGCAGGAACAGGTTGAGTTTCGCGGGCGCAAGGCAGTTGCGCAGCGAGCGGGTCGAATCGGTCATGCGTATGTCGGGGCTAGGTTCACGTGCTTACTGGTCGAGCACGAGCTTGATGTCGAGCGGCGGCGTCGCGCGCACGAGGTTGACGCGTTTGACGCCCGTCGCCGGTGCGTCCGCGTAGGCGAGATAGTCGATCGTCCAGCCGTCCTGGCGGATCTGCTTGACGTGCGTCGTGTCCGCCGGGTCGCGCACCGTCTGCGCGGGCGTCGCGGGCGCGGGCGTCGGCAGCAGCCAATAGCGCAGACCGGCCAGCGGCAGCGAGAAGCCGAGCGCGTTCTGCATCAGTTCGCCGACGTCCGTCGCGTATTGCGGCTGGCGGTTCGGCAGTTCGAGCGATGCGGCCTGCGGCGTCGATTTCACGACCGCGAGCGTCTGGCCGAGCGGGCTGCGCAGTTCGAGCGACACGTCGTCGCCGTGCTCCTGCCAGTCGAAGTTGCCGTACACGTTCTGTGGTCGGCCGAGGCGGTCGCTGTACTGCACCGCGAAGCGGCCGTGGTACGCGTGTGTCGCGGCCGTCTGCAGCACGGCGCCCGACGGCGCATTTGCCGACGGCGGCGTGCTCGCGCAGCCGACGAGCGCGAGCGCGGCGCCAGCCGCGGCAAGCGCGCGCAGCGCGCGGGAAGACGGGGAAAGCATCGGGAACATCCGCATCACAGGCCGTTGACCTGCAGGCGCTTGAGCGTCTGCACGAGCGTGTCGTTGTCGGGTTCGAGCTTCTGCGCGGCACGCCACGCGACGCGCGCGTCGTCCTGCGCGCCGCTCTTCCACAGCACTTCGCCGAGGTGCGCGCCGATCTCGGCGTTCGGCTGCAGCTCGTACGCGCGCCGCAGCACCTTCGTCGCGCCCGCCGTGTCGCCCATCCGGTACTTCACCCAGCCGAGGCTGTCCATGATGTACGCGTCGTTCGGCGCGAGCGACAGTGCCTTGTCGATCAGCTTGCTGGCCTCGGGCAGGCGCTGGTTGCGATCGGCCAGCGAATAGCCGAGCGCGTTGTACGCCTGCGGGTTGTCGGGCTGCGTGCGGATCAGCTCGCGCAGCTGCTTTTCCATCGCCGCGTAGTGGCCGGTCTTCTCGGCCGCCATCGCGTAGTCGTAGCGCAGGTCGGGATCGTCCGGGAAATCCTGGACTGCCTGCGCGAGTCGCGCCTCGGCTTCCGGATAGCGCTTCGCGGTGAACAGGATCGACGCATCGGTGCGTGCGACCACGGCCGCATCGCGCGGATCGCTGATCGGCAGGTCGTCGAGCACCTTGCGTGCCTCGTCGGTCTTGCCCTGTTTCTGCAGCAGCTGCGCGCGCGTGATCTGCGCGGGCAGGTAGTGCTGGCTCGTCTGGTCGACCTTGTCGAGCCATTGCGACGCCTGCGCATCGTTGCCCTGTTCGATCGAAATCTGCGCGAGGTAGATGTAGCCCTGGCCGACGTCGAGGTTCGGCTGCTTGTCGCCGAGCTGCACGTACTGTTTCAGGTACGCGCTCGCGTCGTCGAGCTTCTTCTGCTGGATCTTGATCAGCGCGAGCGCCATCAGCGGCGTCGGGTCCTTCGAGTCGAGCTTGCGCATCGTCTCGAACTGCTTCTGCGCGTCGTCGAGGCGGTCGTCGGAGAGATAGAGCTGCGACAGAGCGAGGCGCGCATCGCGCGACTTCGGATTCTGCTGAACATATTTCTCGAACGACGCGATGCCGGCCGCGCGCTCGGCGGGCCCCATCTGCGACAGCATCAGCGCCGCCGGCAGATAGTCGGGGCGGATCTGCAGCGCCTGCTTCAGCGACTGCGCCGCGCCTTCCTTGTCGTCGACCGCGATTTGCTGCCGCGCGATCGCGAGCTGCGCCTCGGGGCGGTTCATGTCGTTCTTCAGCATGTCCTTCAGCACCGCGAGGCCGCCGACGCGGTCGGCGCCGCGCACCAGCAGTGCCTGCAGCGCGAGGATCGCGGGGCCGCGCGTTTCACCGGTCGCGCGGGCCAGTTCGCGCGCGAGCATCGGCTGCGCGTCGGCCGGCTTGCCGGCGAGCACGAGCAGCGCGGCGTCGACTTGCGATGCGCGGTTCGAATCGGGTGCGTACTGGCGCCACAGATTGGCTGCGGACAGCGCGTCGGCCGGGCTTTGCGCGCCGAGCGCGATCTCGGTCGCACGCTGCGCCATGCGGGGGTCGCGCGTGTCGCGGGCGAGCGCGAGGTAGGTCTGGTAGGCCGGCGCGGGCTGGTTGCGCTGGAGCGCGACCTCGGCGGCCAGCACCTGATAGACGATCTGGCTCGTCAGCGGGACGCCCGGGAGATCCTTTTTCTCGTCCGGCATTACGTGCTCGAACGCGCCCTGCGGCGCCGCGTCGTCCGATGCCGGATTCTGCGCGTGAGCCGGGAAGGCGGTGAGGGTCCACGCGGCGAACAGCGCGGCGCCGAGCGCACGGCGGACCGGGAAGGCGCGCGCGCCGCGCACGGCGGCGGGGCGCTTCAGAAGCAGCTTCGAGGGCAGGGTCATGGAAATCCGTTCGATGTTTCAACCGATTGTAACGCGCTCGCTACAATACACGCACGATCGTGAATCCAGTCTCAGACCCGCAAAACATGCCAGAGTTGCCAGAAGTCGAAGTCACGCGCCGGGGCATCGAGCCCTTTGTCGCGGGCCGCCGCGTCGAGCGTGTCGACGTCCGTACCGCGATGCTGCGCTGGCCCGTGCCGGCGGAGCTCTCCGAGCAATTGCGCGCGCGCGAGGTGCTCGCCGTCGAGCGTCGCGGCAAGTATCTGCTGTTCGAGGTCGACGCGGGCTGGTTCATCGTTCATCTCGGGATGACGGGCACGCTGCGCGTGCTGCCCGCGGCCGGCGTGCCGGTCGCCGCGAAACACGACCACATCGACTGGATCTTCGACGAATTCGTGCTCCGGTTCCGCGATCCGCGCCGTTTCGGCGCGGTGCTGTGGCACCCGCGCGAAGCGGGCGACGTGCATGCGCATCCGCTGCTCGCCAGCCTCGGCGTCGAGCCGTTCTCGCCGGCGTTCACCGGCGCGCTGCTGCACGCGCGCACGCGCGGCCGCACGGTGTCGGTCAAGCAGGCGCTGCTCGCGGGCAACATGGTCGTCGGCGTCGGCAACATCTATGCGTCGGAGAGCCTGTTTCGCGCGGGCATCCGGCCGACGACCGCCGCCGGCAAGGTGTCGCTGCCGCGCTACGAGCGGCTGGCCGACGCGGTGCGCGCGACCCTCGCCGACGCGATCGAGCGCGGCGGCAGCACGCTGCGCGATTTCGTCGGCAGCGACGGCGAAAGCGGCTATTTCCAGCTCGACTGCTTCGTCTACGACCGGGCGGGGCTACCTTGCCGCACATGCGGCACGCCGATCCGCCAGATCGTGCAGGGGCAGCGCTCGACCTATTTCTGCCCGACCTGCCAGCGTTGAGTCGCGCGTTGCAACCTCTTTCCAAAGATTCGAACACTTGAAGCCGCCCCGCATTGCTCCCGCTCCGTTCCCCGTCACACCGCTGCATCGCACGTTCGCCACGCGCCTGATCGCCTGGCAGCGCGTGCACGGTCGCCACGACCTGCCGTGGCAGAACACCCGCGATCCCTACTGGATCTGGCTGTCGGAAATCATGCTGCAGCAGACGCAGGTCTCGACCGTCGTCCCGTATTACACGCGCTTTCTCGAGCGCTTTCCTGACGTCGCCGCGCTCGCGGCCGCGCCGTCCGACGACGTGATGGCGCTGTGGGCCGGGCTCGGCTACTACTCGCGCGCACGCAACCTGCATCGCTGCGCGCAGGTCGTCGTCGCCGAGCATGGCGGCGTATTCCCGTCGACGCCGGAAGCGCTCGCCGAACTGCCGGGCATCGGCCGTTCGACGGCCGCGGCGATTGCGTCGTTCGCGTACGGTGCGCGCGCGACGATCCTCGACGGCAACGTGAAGCGCGTGCTGGCGCGGGTGTTCGGCGTCGAAGGCTTTCCGGGCGAGAAGCGCGTCGAGAACGACATGTGGGCGCTTGCGGAATCGCTGCTGCCGGATGCCGCGAACGCGGCCGACGTGAGTGCCTATACGCAGGGGCTGATGGATCTCGGCGCGACGCTGTGCGTGCGCGGCAAGCCGGATTGCGCGCGCTGCCCGTTCGCGGGCGACTGTGTCGCGCAATCGACGGGCCGGCAGCGCGAACTTCCGGCCGCGCGGCCGAAGAAGGCGGTGCCGACGCGCAAGACCTGGATGCTCGTGTTGCGCGACGGCGACGCCGTGCTGCTCGAGCGGCGTCCGCCGGCCGGCATCTGGGGCGGCCTGTGGTGCCTGCCGCAGGCAGACGGCGATGTGGCACTCGCGGAACTCGCACGCGGCTTCGGCGGTGGCGGCCCGGTGCCGCTCGCGCCGTTCACGCACACGTTCACGCATTTCCGGCTCGAGATCGAGCCGCGGCTGAGCGATGTGGCGAACGGCGGGCGGCCGCTCACGCACGTGCAGGATGCCGAGACGGCGTGGGTGCCGTTGGCGGGGCTCGATGCGTACGGCGTGCCGGCGCCCGTGCGCAAGCTACTCGATGCGTTGAGCGGGTCGCTGCTGTAAAGAAAAGGGAAGGGCGCGGCGCGCTCACGGAAGCGCCGGGCCGCCGCGGGTGTTTTGCCCGCCAGGATGATTCGCTCGGCGACGCCGCTGCGACGCGCTTGGTCAGCCGAGGCTTACAGCCAACCGTGCCGATCGAGCACGTGGTGCACGGCATCGATCCGCGCGCCGACGTCCGGAAATTCCATCAATTTCTGCCGCGCACGCAGGTCGAGCGGCAGCAGTTCAGCGAGGCGGTTCGATACCCAGCTCGGGTCGTCGAGACGAAACGGTTCGGCGAACGGCATCTTGTCCGGTTCGGATTTCTTCAGCGCTTCGATGATGCGCTCCAGCACCTCGGCACACGAGCCGAATTGCGCGAGCGCCTGTTCACCTTCGAGCGGGATGTCGTCGGGCAGCGGCTCCGCGATCCCGACCAGCAGCCCGTTGCCTTCGACGCGATACGACAGCAGCTCGAATCGCTGCGTGCCGATCGCCTGCAGGTACAGCATCCCGAATTCGCCGGTATCGCACTCGGTGATGCGCGCCATGCAGCCGATCGTCTCGGGCACCGACACGGCGCCGTCCTGCGCGACTTCTGGCCCGCTCTTCAGCAGGCACACGCCGAACGGCGCGTCGTCGCGCAGGCATGCGCGGGACATGTCGAGATAGCGCGCCTCGAACACCTTGAGCGGCAGCCAGCCACCGGGGAACAGCACCGTGTGCAGCGGAAACAGCGGCAGGTCGATCAGGGTGGTCGATAGCGTGGACATGGCGCACCGGCAAGAGGGCGGTGTCGCTAAGGTCGTTCGACCTCGGCGACGAGCCGCGACGACGCGTCGACATCCACGGGCGCGTCACGATGCCGCACGATCACGTTCGCATCGTGCGCGAGGCGCGCGGCGAGCGTTTCCGCGATGAACACCGAGCGATGCTGACCGCCCGTGCAGCCGATGGCGACGGTCAGGTAGCTGCGGTTGTCTTCGCGAAAGTGCGGGAGCCATTTCGTCAGGAACGCATGGATGTCGTCGATCATCTGGTGGACGATCGGCAGTGCGTCGAGAAAGGCGATGACCGGCTGGTCCAGCCCGGTGAGCGGGCGCAGCTCATGGTCGTAGTACGGGTTCGGCAGCGCGCGCACGTCGAACATCAGGTCGGCATCGAGCGGCACGCCGCGCTTGAAGCCGAACGACTCGAACATCACCATCAGGTCGTTGTTCTTCTGCTCGATGAAGCGCTTGACCCACGTGCGCAGCACGTTCGCGCGCAGCGTGCTGGTATCGATCTGGTGGCCGAATTCGGCGAGCGGTGCGACCAGCTCGCGTTCGCGCTCGATCGCTTCCTCGAGCGACGACAGCAGCCCGACGTTCGCGTCGTGCGACGGCGAGCCGGACAGCGGGTGGCGCCGGCGCGTTTCGGAGAAGCGCTGGATCAGCGCCTGCGTGCTCGCGTTGAGGAACAGCACGCGGACATCGTGCTCGAGCGACAGCGCGCGGATCAGACCGGGCATTTCGTCCAGCGACGCGCTCGAACGCGCGTCGATCGCGACTGCGAGCCGGTGCTGGCCGCCGTCGGCCAGGTAGCGGGCGAGTTCGGGAAGCACGTGCGGCGGCAGGTTGTCGACGCAGTAGTAGCCTGCGTCTTCGAGCGCGTTCAGCGCGACGGACTTGCCTGAGCCGGAGATGCCGGTGATAAGGACGATGCGCATGGGAAGCAGAGAATCCTGACGTTTCATCATAGCACCGGCTCGACGCGTCGGCGCTGCGAGGCCGGCGCGGGGAGCGTTACACGAGCTTGCCGGGGAACTGACTGTCGGGATCTTGCATTGCGAGTCGTTGCCGATCCATGAAATCGCGCAACGTGTCGATTCCGCGCAACTGCAGGATCGTATTCCGCACGGCCGCCTCGACGAGCACCGCGAGGTTGCGGCCGGCCGCAACCTGGATCGTGACCTTGCTGATCGGCAGGCCAAGCACGTCGACCGTCTGGCTTTCCAGCGGCAGCCGCTGGAATTCGCCGTCCGGGCGGCGCACGAGCTGGACGATCAGCTTCAGCTTCATTTTCCGGCGGACCGCCGTTTCACCGAAGATCGTCTTGATGTCGAGCAGGCCGAGACCGCGCACTTCGAGCAGGTTCTGCAGCAGCGGCGGGCAGCGGCCTTCGACGAAATCGGGGCCAAGTCGGACGAAATCGACGGCATCGTCCGCGACGAGGCCGTGGCCGCGACTGATGAGTTCGAGGCCCAGTTCGCTCTTGCCGAGCCCGGAGTCGCCGGTGAGCAGCACGCCCATCCCGAGGATGTCGAGGAACACGCCGTGCAGCGTCGCGCGCGGCGCGAGGATGCGCGACATGTAGAGCCGCAGGCTGTCGATCACCGCGGCGGCCGACATCGGCGTCGTGAACAGCGGCGTGGACGAGCGCGTGCAGCGCAGCACGAGTTCGGGCGGCGCCGCAGCGCCGCCGGCGACGACGAGGAACGGTGGCTCGAGGGCGATCAGCTCGGCCATGTGGCGCGAACGGTCTTCGTCGGTCTGCCGCTGGTAGTAGTCGATTTCGGCTTCGCCGAGCACCTGGATCCGGTTCGGGTGGATCAGGTTCAGGTGGCCGACGAGGTCGGCGCTCGACGTTGCGTTGGCGACGGTGTCGGCCGAAAAACCGCGCTCCCAGCCTTCATGCCCCGTCAGCCAGCTCAGCTTCAGCGTGGCCGCGTTGTCGTCGAAGATGCTCTGGGCGTTGATGCTGGACGTATCCATGACTCTCGTCACTCCAATGGGCCGGTGTGCAGGCGCGCGGCGACGGACGTCGCCATGCCGGGCGGCCCTGGACGACGGCGTGTGCCGCCGCGTACCGGAAAAATTCCGCCCGGATCAACTCAAGGTTGCCACTGAGTGAGCAGGCGATGCAACTCGGCGATATCCGTTTCGTTGTGCAGACGCTCGCGCGCGTCGCGATCGGACAGCAGTTGCGCGATTTCCGACAGGATCTCGAGGTGCTGCTGGGTGGCTTGCTCGGGGACGAGCAGGAAAATCAGGAGACCGACGGGCTGGCCGTCGGGCGCTTCGAACGGGATCGCGTCGGCCAGCCGCACGAACGCGGCGAGCGGGTGCTTGAGCCCCTTGATGCGCCCGTGCGGAATCGCGACGCCTTCGCCGAGCCCGGTCGAACCGAGGCGCTCGCGCGCGAACAGGTTATCCGTGACGGTGCTGCGGGCGATGCCGTTCTGATTCTCGAAGATCAACCCGGCTTGTTCGAAGACGCGTTTCTTGCTGGTGACGGAGAGGTCGATGACGACGTTCTCTATGGGCAGGATTTTGGCTAGGCGATTCATGTTGGCAGGCGATTGGGCGGCCTGGGGTCTCCTTGCGGCGGCAGACTGATTTTCCATGTTCGGCGATATCAAGGCGTTCGGCATCGGAAACCTGCAAGGCAGCTACCGCACCCAACGCCCCCCGGCGATAACCGGAACATTATAGAGCACAGCCGCGTGCGTGGCGCGGCATGGACGGACCGGTCGCACCACTGCCGCTCGGACACAAAAAAAACGCCCGGCGAACCGGGCGGCATGTGTATTGCGGTGAACGTTATTGCGGCGGCAGTTCGATCTGGTCGATCGACGGCTGCAGCTTGATCGGGTCGTGCGCATGGGTCTGCAGACGCTCCATGTGCTTGACGACCTGGCGATCCAGCTTGTCGATCAGCAGATCGATCGCAGCGTACAGGTTGCCGTTCGCGCTTTCGACGAAGATGTCCTTGCCCTTCAGATGCAGATTGATTTCCGCGCGCTGCTGCTTGTCCTTTTCCTTGTGATTGTCGACCGAGAGGATCACAGTGCCATCGATTACCTGATCGCTATGCCGTAGCACCCGGTCCAGCTTGGTGATCACGTATTCGCGAATTGCAGGCGTGACTTCGAGATGATGTCCACTGATCTTCAGGTTCATAGTGCTTCTCCAAGCGAGTGACCACCCGGCCGCATCGAGGCGGCGCTCCGGTCGACTTGCCCCTGCCGCAGGTAGCGGCACATTCGCGGACAAGTCGCCCGGCCTGTTCCCCGTGTGCGCGGTGGCCGGAACACGCCTGCCGCCGGGCAGGCAGCAGGCTTAAAGAGACTTGCGCAGATTCACTGCCGGGATTTTGAGGGCTTCGCGATACTTGGCAACCGTGCGGCGCGCGACCACGAATCCCTGTTCTGCCAGCAGCTCGGCAATGCGGCTGTCCGAAAGTGGCGATTTTGGGTCTTCAGCTCCTATCAGTTGCTTGATCAGGGCTCGGATGGCGGTCGACGATGCGGCGCCTCCGGTGTCGGTCGAAACGTGTGATCCGAAGAAGTACTTAAATTCAAGCGTCCCGAACGGGGTCAGCATGTACTTGCCAGTTGTCACACGGCTGACAGTCGACTCGTGTAGGCCCAGCGTATCAGCTATTTCCCGCAAAACCAAGGGGCGCATGGCAATTTCACCGTGCGCAAAGAAATTCTTCTGACGTTCGACAATAGCCTGCGCGACACGCAGGATCGTGTCGAATCGCTGCTGGATGTTCTTGATCAGCCAGCGTGCTTCCTGGAGCTGCTGTTTCAACGATCCGGCCGACGGGTCGCCACGGCTGTTGCGCAGGATGTTCGCGTACAGGTTGTTGATTCGCAGGCGCGGCATCACTTCCGGATTGAGTTCCGCGAGCCAGCCCTGGCCGGCCTTCTTCACGATGATGTCGGGCACGACGTAGTCTGCCTCGGCCTTGCCGTACGCGGCGCCGGGGAACGGCTCCAGCGAACGGATCAGCGCGTGCGCGTCGCGCAGCGCGTCGTCGCTCGCCTTCAGGTGCTTGCGCAGCCGCGTGAAGTCGCGGGCGGCGAGCAGTTCGAGATGCTGCGACACGATCTCGAGCGCGAGCGTGCGTGTCGGGGACGGATCGAGGCGCAGCAACTGCAGCTTCAGGCATTCGGACGCCGAGCGGGCCCCGACCCCGGCCGGGTCGAAACTGTGCAGCAGCGCGAGCGCCGCATTCAGTTCGTCGCAGTCGATTTCCAGTTCCGGCGGCAGGTCGGCGAGCACTTCGTCGAGGGAGGCGGTCAGGTAACCGTCGTCGTCGAGCGATTCGATCAGGAACATCACGAGCGCGCGATCGCGCGGGCTGGCCTGCGTGACGCGCAATTGCGCGGACAGGTGGTCGCGCAACGACGTCGCGGCTTCCTGCACCTGCAGCGGCGGGAGGTCGTCGTCGTCCGATGCGCCGCTCGAACGGCCGAACTCGTCGAGATTCCACTGCGGGCCGTCGCCCGCGTCGCCCGATGCGTAGCTGTCGTATTCGTCGGCGGCGGCCGGTTCGTCGCGCTCGGCGCGATCGCTCGACTGGCTGCTGCCGTTCGCGGCGCCCGACTCGGTATTCTGGCTGGGAGGCGTCTGCGCGATCAGCGATCCGTCCGCCGCGACGCGCAGCGGGCTCGCGATCCATTCGTCATCGTTCTCGAGCAGCGGATTCTGCGCGACGGCCATCGCGACTTCCTGCTGCAGTTCGAGCGTCGACAACTGCAGCAGCCGGATCGACTGCTGCAGTTGCGGTGTCAGTGCCAGGTGTTGCGACAGGCGGAGTTGAAGGCTGGCTTTCATGGCAGAGAGGGAGTCATACCGGCAGTTTGCCACGACCCAGGTGCCTTGAGCCATCCGCGATTACGCGCGGCGCGGCGCACGGCCGCAGGCGGGAGCCGCCGGACGCCGGAGGGGGCGGCCAGCCGCGGGGAAGGTTACATGCGGAAGTGTTCGCCGAGGTACACGCGGCGCACGCTTTCGTTTTCGATGATTTCGCTCGGCGCGCCGGCGGCGAGCACCGAACCGTCGCTGATGATGTATGCGTGGTCGCAGATGCCGAGCGTTTCGCGGACGTTGTGATCGGTAATCAACACGCCGATGTTACGCTGTTTCAGGAACTTGACGATCTTCTGGATCTCGAGCACTGCGATCGGGTCGACGCCGGCGAACGGTTCGTCTAGCAGGATGAAGTTCGGGTTGGTCGCCAGCGCGCGCGCGATTTCGACGCGACGGCGTTCGCCGCCCGACAGCGACAGCGCCGGGTTCTCGCGCAGGTGGCCGATCTGCAGCTCGTCGAGCAGCGCCTCGGTGCGCGCCGCGATCGCGTCCTTCGACAGCCGCTTGCCGTCGTCGCCGTGCTGCAGTTCGAGCACCGCGCGGATGTTTTCCTCGACGGTCAGCTTGCGGAACACCGACGCTTCCTGCGGCAGGTACGACAGGCCGAGCGACGCACGCTTGTGGATCGGCAGCAGGCTGATCGAGCTGCCGTTCAGCGAAATCTCGCCCGCGTCGAGCGGCACGAGGCCGACGATCATGTAGAACGACGTCGTCTTGCCGGCGCCGTTCGGGCCGAGCAGGCCGACGACTTCGCCGCTCTTCACGTCGAGCGACACGTCCTTGACGACCGTGCGCGAGCCGTAGCGTTTCTTCAGGTTGCGGACGACGAGCGAGCTCGTCGTGCCGGCCGGCTGGCGGTTCGAAAGCGCGTTCATTGGCCCGGCGCTCCCTGGATCGTGGTCGACGGCGACAACTTCGCCGGCGCGCCGTTCAGCTGCCCGGGGCCACCGTTCTTCGGCGACAGCATCGCGCGCACGCGGCCGTTCGGGTTGCCCGGTGCCGCCACGTCCTTGCCGCCCTTCGCGGTGTAGAAGTCGCGCTGGCCGTCGTACGTGATCACGCTGCCGTGCACGGTGTCGGCGATCGTCGACGTGCCCTGCAGGCGGCGCACGGTCGCGGCGGTGGTCAGCGTCGTCAGGTCCTGCTTGCCATCGTAGTCGATACGCTCGGCGTCGCCGTCGATGTATTCGTCGAGACCTTCGCGTTTCTGACGGAACGTCGCGTGCTTCTTGCCGCTGCCGAACGATGTCGCGTACTGATAGCCTTCGGGATCCTGGCGCACTTCGACGCGGTCGCCCTTGATGATGATCGTGCCTTTCGTGATCACGACGTTGCCGGTCGCGACCGTCACCTGCTTCAGGTCGTCATAGGTCAGGTTGTCCGCCTCGACGTTGATCGGCTTGTTCTGGTCGGCCTTCTCGGCATGGGCGAGCGGCGCCAGCCCGACGAGCGGGAGCGCCACGAGCGTCGCGGCGAGCGCGGCGCGGACGGCGCGCGCAGCGCCGCCGGAATTCTGTCGAGGGAACGGTTCGTTCATGCAGTCACGTGAGGGATGCGTCACCTGGATTGACCTTTCGAGCCGCCGGACGTGTCCGCCGCGGCGATCGTGCCGCGCACGTTGCCGTAAAGCTCGATGACCCGGGTGACGTTGTTGTACTTCATGCCGTCGGTCGCGTTGACGAGCGACAGGCCGCGCTGAAGTTTAACCGGCTTTTCGGTCTGGATCACATCGTCATTGACGAAGATCCGGAAATGCTGGGAATCGGCCTGCATCTGCGGGTCGCCGCCGCCGGCCACGCGCAGGATGCGCGCGTCGTCGTACAAGTCGACGATCGACACGTCGCCGTTGACGGTGCCGCGCTTCGCGGTGGTCGTCACGACCGGCTTGCCGGGCTGGAATGCGCGCATGGCCGGATCGGTCAGGTCGCTGTTTTCGGTGTCTTCGTAATGAATCAGCTTCGCGGCCGTCAGACGGTACTGCGTCGTGCCCGTCTGGTCGAGCTCGGTGACCGAGAAGTTGTCCGCGAAATAGTCGGGCGTGTGGCGCTTCGGCTGCACGGTGCCTTCGCCGGGCGGCGGCAGCGTCGCCTGCAGCAGCCACCACGTGATGCCCGCGAGCGCGGCGACCGCGACGAGCGGCAGCAGCTGGGTCCAGCGGAAATGCGTGTTCATCCGTCAGGCTCCGCAGGCAGCGGCGAGCAGCGCGTCGTAGCGGCGCTGCGCGCGCAGGATCGCGTCGCAGACTTCGCGCACCGCGCCGTGGCCGCCACGGGCCTCGGCCACCCAGTGCGCGCGGGCGATCACCTCGGGGTGCGCGTTGGCCGGTGCCGTCGCGAAGCCGCAGCGCAGCATCACCGGCAGGTCGGGCCAGTCGTCGCCCATATAGCCGCAAGCGTCGGCGGTGATGCCGAGCGACGCGATCAGGTCGCCGAACACGGCGAGCTTGTTCTCGACGCCCTGGAACAGATGCGCAATCTTCATTTCCTTCGCGCGGGCCGCGACGATGTCCGAGCGGCGGCCGGTGATGATCGCGGTTGCGATGCCGGCCTCGCCGAGCAGCTTCACGCCGTGGCCGTCGAGCGAATTGAACGACTTCATCGCGTCGCCTGCCGCGGTAAACAGCAGGCCACCGTCGGTCAGCACGCCGTCGACGTCGAAAACCATCAGCTTCACGCGGCTCGCGCGTTCGGCCGCAGTCAGCGCTGCACTCATCAGATCACCTTCTTCGAAAACAGGTCGTGCATGTTCAGCGCGCCGATCAGCGCACCGTCGGCATCGACCACCAGCATCTGGTTGATCCGGTGGCGCTCCATCAGTTCCACGGCCTCGACCGCGAGATTGTCGGGGCCGATCGTGCGCGGTTCGCGCGTCATCACGTCGACGATCGGCAGCGTGCGGAAATCACCGTCGCGCGCCAGCACGCGGCGCAGGTCGCCGTCGGTGAAGATGCCGGCCACGCGGCCGTCGGTGTCGACCACGGCGGTCATGCCCAGGCGCTTCGCGGTGATCTGGAACAGTGCGTCCGACAGCGTCGCGTCGAGCCCGACGCGCGGAATGTCGTCGCCCGAGCGCATCACGTCGCGCACGTGGGTGAGCAGGCGCCGGCCGAGCGCGCCACCCGGATGCGAGCGCGCGAAATCCTCGGAGCCGAAGCCGCGCGCGTCGAGCACCGCGACGGCGAGCGCGTCGCCGAGCGCGAGCGCGGCGGTCGTGCTCGCGGTGGGGGCGAGGTTCAGCGGGCAGGCTTCCTTCGAGACCGCGGCGTTCAGGTTCACGTCGGCGAGTGTGCCGAGGCTCGATTCCGCACGGCCCGTGATCGCGATCAGCTTCGCGCCGATCCGCTTCACGAGCGGCAGGATCGCGACGAGTTCTTCCGACTCGCCGGAATAGGAGATGCCGATGAAGACGTCGTCCGACGTGACCATGCCGAGGTCGCCGTGGCTGGCCTCGGCCGGGTGGACGAAGAAGGCCGGCGTGCCGGTGCTCGCCAGCGTGGCCGCGATCTTGCGGGCGATATGCCCGGATTTGCCGATGCCGGATACGACGACGCGACCGCGGCAGCCGAGCAGCAGCGCGACGGCCTGGACGAAGTCGCCGTCGAGCTGGTCGCGCAGCGCGCGCACGGCGTCCGCCTCGATGTCGAGCACGTCGCGGGCGAGCGCGAGCGCCCGATCATCATTGATTTTCGCTATCATGCGCGGAGTATAGCAAAGGCGTTTGTTCGCCGCGCCGCGCCTTCGGACTCGTCCGATGCCGCTTGCCCACCGCCACCACCCGCGCCCGCATTGCCGTGGCCCCGACGAACGAGGACGCTTCGCCCGTGATTTCCCCGCTCGAAATGACCCTGCTGCTGCTGCTGGCCTCGGTGGTGGGCGTCGTCGTATTTCGCTCGCTGAACCTGCCGCCGATGCTCGGCTACCTGACCGTCGGCATCCTGGTCGGGCCGCACGCGTTCGGCGTCGCCGCGGATCTGGAGCGGGCCGAGCATCTCGCGGAATTCGGCGTGGTGTTCCTGATGTTCTCGATCGGCCTCGAATTCTCGCTCGCGAAGCTGCGGGCGATGCAGCGGCTCGTGTTCGGGCTGGGTCTCCTGCAGGTGGTCGCGACGCTCGTGCTCGCGCTGGCGCTCGGCCTGCTGTTCGAGCGCTGGGTGCACATCACGTGGCAGGGCTGCATCGCGCTCGGCGGCGCGCTCGCGATGTCGTCGACGGCGATCGTGTCGAAGATGCTCGCCGAGCGGCTCGAGATCGAGACCGCGCACGGCCGCAACATCTTCGGCGTGCTGCTGTTCCAGGATCTGGCCGTGGTGCCGCTGCTGATCGTGATCGCCGCGTTCGGCGCCGAGTCGTCGAAGGATCTCGCGCTCACGCTCGGCTTCGCGGCGGTCAAGATCGTGATCGCGCTGACGCTGCTGCTGGTCATCGGGCAGCGTTTCATGACGCGCTGGCTGAACGTCGTCGCTCGGCGCCGCTCGCAGGAGCTGTTCGTGCTGAACCTGCTGCTCGTCACGCTCGGCGCCGCGTTCATCACCGACCGCTTTGGCCTGTCGCTCGCGCTCGGCGCGTTCATCGCGGGGATGCTGATCTCCGAGACTCCGTTCCGCCATCAGGTGGAGGAGGACATCAAGCCGTTCCGCGACGTGCTGCTCGGCCTGTTCTTCGTGACGACGGGGATGCTGCTCGATCCGCGCGTGATCTGGGAGCATCCGGTGCTCGTGTTCGGCTTCTTCGTCGGGCAGATCCTGTTCAAGGCGACGACGATCGCCGGACTTGCGCGGTTGTTCGGCGCGACGCCGGGCGTCGCGATGCGCACCGGCATCGGCCTGGCGCAGGCCGGCGAATTCGGCTTCGTGCTGCTGAACCTGATCCTCGACCGCCATCTCGTCGATTCGACGCTGCTGCAGGCGATCCTCGCGTCGATGCTGCTGTCGATGCTCGCCGCGCCGTTCCTGATCCAGAACGCCGATCGGATCGTGATGCGGCTGTCGTCGACGGAATGGATGCAGCAGTCGCTGCAGATGACGCGGATCGCGACGCAAAGCCTCAAGCAGCGCGGCCACGTGATCATCTGCGGCTACGGCCGCGCGGGGCAGAACCTGGCGCGCATGCTCGAGCAGGAAGGCATTCCATACGTCGCGCTCGACCTCGACCCCGATCGCGTGAGCGCGGCTGCGACGGCCGGCGAATCGGTCGTGTTCGGCGACGCGGCGCGTCGCGAGTCGCTGCTCGCGGCCGGTATCCATCGCGCGGCGGCCGTCGCGATCACGTATGCGAACACGCCGTCCGCGCTGCGCGTGCTGCATCACGTGCACGAACTCGAGCCGACGCTGCCGGCGATCGTGCGCACGGTCGACGACGCCGATCTCGAGAAGCTGCTCGCGGCCGGCGCGACCGAGGTGATTCCGGAGATCGTCGAGGGCAGCCTGATGCTTGCGTCGCACACGCTGGTGCTGGTCGGCGTGCCGATGCGCAAGGTCGTGCGGCGCGTCGAGGAGATGCGCGACGAGCGCTACAGCCTGCTGCGCGGCTATTTCCGCGGCGCGGACGATGCGGACGACGACGATCACGAGCAGGTGCGGCTACAATCGGTGCCGGTCGACGCGCGCGCGGATGCGGTCGGACGCTCGCTGGAGGAACTCGGGCTGTATGCGCTCGGGCTGGAAGTCACGGCGATCCGCCGGCACGGCATCCGCGGCGTCGAACCCGATCCGCAGACCAAGCTGCGCGCGAGCGACATCGTCGTGCTGCGCGGGCTGCCCGAGGCGCTCGCGCTTGCCGAGGAGCGGCTGTCGCGGCATCGGCGCGAACCGCCGGCCGCAGTCGCGTGAGTCGCGATTCGATAACCTGACCCGTATTTACTCGAAACGGTGCCCGATCTTCGCGCACCGTTTTTTTCGGAGAATTTCATGCCGCATTCGTCGTCGGGCGCACCGCTCGATCCGGTCGCCTTCATCCACAGCCAGATCCGCACCGTGCCCGACTGGCCGCAACCGGGCGTGATGTTCCGCGACATCACGACGCTGCTGCAGAGCCCGAAGGCGCTGCGCATCCTCGTCGACCTGTTCGTCGAACGCTATGTCGATGCGAAGCTCGACTATGTCGCGGGCCTCGACGCGCGCGGCTTCATCATCGCGCCGATCGTCGCGTACGAGTTGAGCGTCGGCTTCGTGCCGATCCGCAAGGTCGGCAAGCTGCCGTACAAGACGTGCTCGGAGTCGTATGACCTCGAATACGGCAGCGCGACCGTCGAGATCCACGAAGACGCGTGCCGCGCCGGCGACCGCGTGATCATCATGGATGACCTGATCGCGACCGGCGGCACGATGATGGCGGGGCGCAACCTGCTGCAGCGGCTCGGCGCGGTCGTCGTCGAAGGTGCGGCGATCATCGATCTGCCCGATCTTGGCGGCTCGACGCTGCTGCGCAACGCGGGGCTGCCCGTCTATACCGTCACCGAATTCGCCGGCCACTGAACCACTGGACGCCGGCCCACGCCGCGAGGTCACGATGCCCAACTTCATGCTGTTTCTCGCCACGTCGATCGCGATCACGTTCGCGCCGGGTCCCGACAACCTGCAAGTGCTCGCGCGCGGCATCTCGCAGGGCCGCGCGGCCGGCTTCGTCGCCGCGCTCGGCTTCACGGCCGGGATCCTGTTCCATACGACGCTCGCGGCGCTCGGCGTCGCGGCCGTGCTGCGCTCGTCGCCGGTCGCGTTCCAGACACTGAAGCTCGCGGGCGCCGCGTACCTCGTGTGGATCGGCATCAAGGCGTTGCGCAGCCAGGGGCTCGCGAACGCGCACGCGCGTCCGCCGCAGCCGCTTGGCGCGATCTTCCGGCAGAGCGTGATCGGTAACCTGATGAACCCGAAGGTCACGCTGTTCTTCGTCGTGTTCCTGCCGCAGTTCGTCGATCCGCATGGCGTGCAGGGCGTGACGCTGCAGATGTTCGAGCTCGGGGCGCTGTTCATGCTGCAGACGGCCGTGGTGTTCTCGCTGTTCGGCGTCGGCGCGGGCGCGATCGGCACATGGCTGAAGCGCCGCCCGAAGGCCGGCGTATGGCTCGACCGGATCGCCGGCGCGACGTTCATCGCGATCGGCATTCGCGTCGCGCTGAAGGACTGAGCCCGATGACGTTTCCTTGCATCGCGGCCGCGCGCCGCTTCGATCCGGCCGCGCACCTGCGTTTCGAGATCGCCGGCGAGCAGGTCGGCTGGGTGCGTCGCCAGGACATCGCCAAGCTCGCCCGCTGGCCCGACGTGTTCGAGCTGACCGACACGCGCGTCGTGCTGTCGGCACGTTATGACACGGTCGACGCGCGCAGCATGGCGCTCGCGAGCGCGATCGGTGCGCTGGCGGCCGAGGGCGCGATTCCGGGCTGGCGCGACGAGATCTACGCGATCCGCAACCGCTTCGACGATCCACCGCTCGCGTATATCGAACGCGCCGCGTCGCGCTTCTTCGGCACGCAGACCTATGCAGTGCACCTGAACGGCATCGTAGAATATGCGGTTGCGCCGGGTGAGCCGGCCGTGCCGCGGATGTGGCTCGGCCGCCGCAGCGCGACCAAGGCAACCGATCCCGGCATGCTCGACAACGTCGTCGCGGGCGGCATCGGCTGGGGCCTGGGCGTTCACGAGACGCTCACGAAGGAATGCTGGGAAGAGGCCGGCATGCCGGCCGAACTGGCGGCGCGCGCGATCGCGGGCCGGGCGGTGCAGGTGCTGTGCTCGCTGCCGGAAGGCACGCAGTCCGAACTGATCTTCGTGTACGACCTGCCGCTGCCGCGCGACTTCGCGCCGCACAACCAGGATGGCGAAGTGGCCGAGCACCTGCTGGCCGGTGTATCCGAAGTGGTCGGCTGGCTGCGCGAAGGCCGCGCGACGATGGATGCGAGCCTCGCGATGCTCGACACGCTGCTGCGCCATCGCTGGCTCGCGGCGGCCGACGCAGCGGGCATCGACGCGCTGTTCGCGCCGGCCGCGTAATGCGCAGCACGCCGGCCCGGGCGCGGCCGAACGAATGGCCTATTTGACGAACACCGAAACGAAGGGAGTAGCGGTCATGTCGACCGATCACAGCTTTATCTTGAAACTGTCGTGCCCCGACCGGCACGGCATCGTCCACGCAGTCTCGGGCTTCCTGTTCGAACGCGCCAACAACATCCTCGATTCGGCGCAGTTCGGCGACAGCCGCACCGGCGAGTTCTTCATGCGCGTGCACTTCGTGCAGGACGGCGGGGGCGCGGATGCCGCGTCGGCGCTCGACACGCTTCGCAACGAATTCGCGCCGCTCGCCGAGCAGTTCGCGATGCGCTGGGAGATGCACGACGCGGCCGTGAAACCGCGCGTCGTGATCATGGTGTCGAAGATCGGCCACTGCCTGAACGACCTGCTGTTCCGCTACCGCACCGGCCAGCTGCCGATCGAGATCCCGGCGATCGTGTCGAACCACAAGGAGTTCTACCAGCTCGCCGCGAGCTACAACATTCCGTTCCATCACTTCCCGCTCGTCGGCGGTTCGTCCGATGCGGCGAAAGCCGCGCAGGAAGCGCGTGTGCTCGAAGTGATCGACGAACACCAGGCCGATCTCGTCGTGCTCGCGCGCTACATGCAGATCCTGTCGCCGAATATGTGCCAGCAGCTCGCCGGCCGGGCGATCAACATCCACCATTCGTTCCTGCCGAGCTTCAAGGGTGCGAAACCGTACTACCAGGCGTTCGACCGCGGCGTGAAGCTGATCGGCGCGACCGCGCACTACGTGACGACCGATCTCGACGAAGGCCCGATCATCGAGCAGGAAGTCGAGCGCGTCGACCACAGCATGACGCCCGACCAGCTCACCGCGATCGGCCGCGACGTCGAGTGCGTGACGCTCGCGCGCGCAGTGAAGTGGCACGTCGAGCACCGGGTCGTGCTGAACGGCACGAAGACGGTCGTGTTCCGCTGATCGGCGGTGCGGGGCGGCCATTGGCCGGCCGCTGGCCCGGATGCAAAAACGCCGCGCCCTTGACGGGGCGCGGCGTTTTTTTATCGCGTGACGCGCGTGACGCGCCGGGCAGCGTTGCGTCAGATCAGCCGCAGCATGTACAGCTCGCGCTTCAGGTACGCATAGAAGATCGGTGCGGCGATCACGCCCGGCAGCCCGAACGCGGCTTCCATGATCAGCATCGCGAGCAGCAGTTCCCACGCGCGCGACTCGATCTGGCCGCCGATGATCTTCGCGTTCAGGAAGTATTCAAACTTGTGGATCACGACGAGGAACGCGAGCGACGCGATCGCGGTGCCCATGCTGACCGACAGCGACACCGCGACGATCAGCGTGTTGGAGATCAGGTTGCCGATCACCGGCAGCAGCCCGACGATGAACGTGACGAGCACGAGCGTCTTCGACAGCGGCAGCCGCTGGTGGAAGATCGGCAGCGCGACGAGCAGGTAGACCGCGGTGAATGCCGCGTTGATCGCCGAGATCTTGATCTGCGCGAACACGATCCGGCGGAACGACTCGGCGAAGCGCGACACGCGCGTGACGAGCGCGGTCGACAGCGGCCGGCGCACCTTGCCGTGCTCGACGCCGATCGCGATCATCGCGCCGATGATCATCCCGAACAGCACGTGGCCGAAGCCGCGCGCGACGCTCTTGCCGCCTTGCTGGAGCTGATCCATGTGCGAGTGCATCAGCAGCGCCGCCTTGGTCTTCATCTGTTCGACGTCGACGGGCAGCAGGTTCGCGATCCAGGCTGGCGTGCGGGCGCGGGTCTGCTCGACGATCTGCATCAGCTGGTCGAGCAGGCTCTGCAGGTTCGGCACCGTGTGCTCGAAGTGCTCGATGATGCCGATCGTCAGGCCGGTGAGCCCGCCGACGATCGCGATCGACAGCAGCACGACGGCGACCCAGCGGGCGCGCATGCTTGTGGTGTGGCGTTCGATGACCGGCGCGATCGTGTGGATCAGCTGATAGACCAGCAGGCCGGCCAGCAGCCCGCCCAGCAGCTTGAGCTCGATGACGAGCACCATCGCGACGAGGGCGAACAGATAGCTGCCGATCTCGATCGCCGACAGCTTCGGCAGGCTGAAGTCGCTCGTCAGCCGCACACTGCGCAGGTGCGGCTCGCGGCTCTGGGCGTCGCGCGACTCTTGTTGCTTCTCCATCGTGGATTCCTGTCGTTCGTGTGTCATGCCGCGCGGTGGGCGGCAGGACGGCGGTCGCCCGGCGCCGCACCGGATTGGTGCGGATGGCGAACCTTACGACCGTAAAGTATAGCTGCCATTATGGTCCGCCACGGGGCTGTTTGGCTCGTGGTGTAAACGCAGAGGGGAAAACCGCGGAAGGGAAAACGATGACGCCGGCGCCGCCGCGGGCGCCGGGCGCGCGCGGCCGGCAGCCGCGCGCGGGAACGGCAATTGTCAGCCGGCCGCCGCCTTGCGGGTCGGACGCTTGAGCAGCGGCGCGAGGTACTTGCCGGTGAAGCTCGCCTTCGTCTTCGCGACCTGCTCGGGCGTGCCCTGCGCGATGATCTGGCCGCCGCCGGCGCCGCCTTCGGGGCCGAGGTCGATCACCCAGTCGGCCGTCTTGATCACGTCGAGGTTGTGCTCGATGATCACGACCGTGTTGCCCTGGTCGCGCAGCCGGTGGATCACCTCGAGCAGCAGCGCGATGTCGTGGAAATGCAGGCCGGTGGTCGGCTCGTCGAGGATGTACAGCGTGCGGCCCGTGTCGCGCTTCGACAGCTCCAGCGACAGCTTCACGCGCTGCGCCTCGCCGCCCGACAGCGTCGTGGCCGACTGGCCGAGGCGGATGTAGCCCAGGCCGACGTCGAGCAGCGTCTTCAGCTTGCGGGCGATGACCGGCACCGCGCTGAAGAATTCGTACGCGTGCTCGACCGTCATGTCGAGTACTTCGCTGATGTTCTTGCCCTTGTACTGCACTTCGAGCGTTTCGCGGTTGTAGCGCTTGCCGTGGCACACGTCGCACGGCACGTAGACGTCCGGCAGGAAGTGCATCTCGACCTTCAGCACGCCGTCGCCCTGGCACGACTCGCAGCGGCCACCCTTCACGTTGAACGAGAAGCGGCCCGGATCGTAGCCGCGCTCCTTCGCGGTCGGCACGCCCGAGAACAGCTCGCGGATCGGCGTGAACAGGCCCGTGTAGGTGGCCGGGTTCGAACGCGGCGTGCGGCCGATCGGCGACTGGTCGACGTTGATCACCTTGTCGAAGTGCTCGAGGCCTTCGATCGCCTCGTGCGGCGCCGGCTCGGCCGACGAGCCGTACAGGTGGCGCGCGACCGCGTGGTACAGCGTGTCGTTGATCAGCGTCGACTTGCCGGAACCCGACACGCCGGTGATGCAGGTCAACAGGCCGACCGGCAGCTCGAGATCGACGTGCTTCAGGTTGTTGCCGTGCGCGTCGACGATGCGCAGCATCCGCTCCGGATCGGGCGCGATCCGCTCGTCCGGATATTCGATCGTGCGCTTGCCGACGAGATACTGGCCCGTCAGCGACTGCGGGTTCGACTGCACCTGCTTCGGCGTGCCTTCGGCGACCACCACGCCGCCATGCTCGCCCGCGCCGGGGCCCATGTCGACGACGTAGTCGGCCGTGCGGATCATGTCCTCGTCGTGCTCGACGACGATCACCGAGTTGCCGAGATCGCGCAGGTGCTTGAGCGTCGAGATCAGGCGGTCGTTGTCGCGCTGGTGCAGGCCGATCGACGGCTCGTCGAGCACGTACATCACGCCCGTCAGGCCCGAGCCGATCTGCGACGCGAGGCGGATGCGCTGCGCCTCGCCGCCGGACAGCGTCTCGGCGCTGCGCTCGAGCGACAGGTAGTCGAGGCCGACGTTGTTCAGGAAGGTCAGGCGCGCGACGATTTCCTTGATCACCTTGTCGGCGATCTCGCGCTTCGCGCCGTCGAGCGACAGGCCGTCGAAATAGCCGAGCGCGTCGCGCAGCGGCCAGCCGCTGATTTCATAGATGCCACGCGCGTAGTCGCCGGTGCCGACCCGCACGTGGCGCGCCTCGCGGCGCAGCCGCGTGCCGTCGCACGACGGGCACGGCTGGTTGTTCTGGTATTTCGCGAGTTCTTCGCGCACCGCGACCGAATCGGTTTCGCGGTAGCGGCGCTCGAGGTTCGGGATGATCCCTTCGAACACGTGCTCGCGGATCGTCGTGCGACCGCGTTCATTGATGTACGAGAACGGGATCGTCTGCTTGCCCGAGCCGAACAGCAGCACCTTGCGGATCTTCTCCGGCAGGTCCTCGAACGCGGCGTCGATGTCGAATTCGTAGAATGCCGCCAGGCTCTGCAGCATCTGGAAGTAGAACTGGTTGCGGCGGTCCCAGCCCTTCACGGCGCCCGCGGCGAGCGACAGCGACGGGTGCGCGACGACCCGCTTCGGATCGAAGAACGTGATCTGGCCGAGGCCGTCGCATTCCGGGCACGCGCCCATCGGGTTGTTGAACGAGAACAGGCGCGGCTCGAGCTCCTGCAGCGAGTACGAGCAGATCGGGCAGGCGAACTTCGAGCTGAACAGGTGTTCGCGGTCGGTGTCCATTTCCAGCGCGATTGCACGGCCGTCGGCGAGGCGCAGCGCGGTCTCGAACGATTCCGCGAGGCGCTGCTTCATGTCCGGGCGCACCTTCAGGCGGTCGACGACGACGTCGATCGTGTGCTTGTCGTTCTTCTTGAGCTTCGGCAGCGACTCGACCTCGTAGATCTTCGCGACGCCTTCGTTCGCGGTGCCGCCGCCCGAGCGCACGCGAAAGCGCACGAAGCCCTGCGCCTGCATCTCCTCGAACAGCTCGACGTGCTCGCCCTTGCGGTTCGCGACCACGGGCGCGAGGATCATCAGCTTGGTTTCCTCGGGCAGCGCGAGTGCCGCGTCGACCATCTGCGACACGCTCTGCGCCTCGAGCGGGATGTCGTGGTCGGGGCAATACGGCGTGCCGACACGTGCGAACAAAAGTCGCAGGTAGTCGTGGATCTCGGTGACCGTGCCGACGGTCGAACGCGGGTTGTGGGACGTCGCCTTCTGCTCGATCGAGATCGCGGGCGACAGGCCCTCGATCAGGTCGACGTCGGGTTTCTCCATCAGTTGCAGGAACTGGCGGGCGTACGCGGACAGGCTTTCGACGTAGCGGCGCTGGCCCTCGGCATAAAGGGTGTCGAACGCGAGCGACGACTTGCCCGACCCGGACAACCCGGTAATCACGACCAGCTTGTGGCGCGGCAGGTCGAGATTGACGTTTTTCAGGTTGTGGGTGCGTGCCCCACGGATACGGATCTGTTCCATGAACCTGGCGAAAATGGAGGGAACCAAACCTGCTACTATAACGGCTTTTCGAGGCCGTCGTTGGGGGTCCCCAGCCTTTGCAGCAGCTGGCAGCAAGGCGGTGTCCACGCCGGGGAAGCGGCCGCGCCGCACGGCTCGAGGCGGCCCGCAGGCAGCCTGCGTGACCTCCCGGAAAGCGGTCCCGGAAAGCGCCTGCCGGGCCGGTGGCCCTGATCTTCCGCCGCCCGCCGCCGGGCGGACATTCCGATCATTCGAAATTCATTCCCGATGTCCAATCCGTCCGCCACGTCTTCCCGCATGACCGCGCCCGAATTGCGCGCGACCACGTCGCTCGCGGCGATCTTCGCGCTGCGCATGCTCGGCCTGTTCATGATCATGCCGGTGTTCTCGGTCTATGCGAAAACCATCCCGGGCGGCGATAACGTGCTGCTCGTCGGTATCGCGCTCGGTGCCTACGGCGTCACGCAGTCGCTGTTCTACATCTTCTACGGCTGGGCGTCCGACAAGTTCGGCCGCAAGCCCGTGATCGCCACCGGCCTCCTGATCTTCGCGCTCGGCAGCTTCGTCGCCGCGTTCGCGCACGACATCACGTGGATCATCGTCGGCCGCGTGATCCAGGGCATGGGTGCCGTGTCGTCCGCAGTGCTCGCGTTCATCGCCGACCTGACCTCCGAGCAAAACCGCACGAAGGCGATGGCGATGGTCGGCGGCTCGATCGGCGTGTCGTTCGCGGTCGCGATCGTCGGCGCGCCGATCGTGTTCCACTGGGTCGGGATGAGCGGGCTGTTCGCGATCGTCGGCGTGCTGTCGATCCTCGCGATCGGCGTCGTGGTGTGGATCGTGCCCGATGCAGCCAAGCCCGTGCACGTGCCGGCGCCGTTCGGCGAGGTGCTGCACAACGTCGAGTTGCTGCGCCTGAACTTCGGCGTGCTGGTGCTGCACGCGACGCAGACGGCGCTGTTCCTCGTCGTGCCGCGCCTGCTGGTCGATGGCGGGCTGCCGGTCGCCGCGCACTGGAAGGTCTACTTGCCGGTGATGGGGCTCGCGTTCGTGATGATGGTCCCGGCGATCATCGTCGCAGAAAAACGGGGCAAGATGAAACCGGTGCTGCTCGGCGGCATTCTGGCTATCCTGATCGGCCAATTGTTGCTCGGCAGCGCACCGCATACCATCCTGATTGTGGCGGCGATCCTGTTCGTGTACTTCCTGGGCTTCAACATCCTGGAAGCGTCGCAGCCGTCGCTCGTGTCGAAGCTCGCGCCCGGTTCGCGCAAGGGCGCGGCCACGGGCGTCTACAACACCACGCAATCGATCGGGCTCGCGCTCGGCGGCATCGTGGGCGGCTGGCTGCTGAAGCACGGCGGCGCGAACACCGTCTTCTATGCCTGCTCGGGGCTCGTGGCGGCGTGGCTTATAATCGCGGCCAGCATGAAAGCGCCGCCGCGCAAGGCCTGAACCCTCTTTTCGGGCAGGCACCGGCGACGCTCGCCGGCTTGCCCGGCGGGCCGCTCCGACGATATTCGCGGGCGGCCCGGCATCGAATTTACTGGAGAAACACATGGCATCCGTCAACAAGGTCATCCTCGTCGGCAATCTCGGCGCCGATCCTGAAGTCCGTTACCTGCCGAGCGGCGACGCGGTTGCGAACATCCGTCTCGCGACGACCGATCGCTACAAGGACAAGGCAAGCGGCGATTTCAAGGAAATGACCGAGTGGCACCGCGTCGCGTTTTTCGGCCGTCTCGCTGAAATCGTCAGCGAATACCTGAAGAAGGGTTCGTCGGTCTATATCGAAGGCCGTATCCGCACGCGCAAGTGGCAGGGCCAGGACGGCCAGGATCGCTATTCGACCGAAATCGTCGCCGACCAGATGCAAATGCTCGGCGGCCGCGGCGGTTCGGGCGGCGGCGGTGGCGGCGGTGACGAAGGCGGTTACGGCGGCGGCTACGGTGGTGGTGGCGGCGGTCGCGGCGGCGAACAGATGGAACGCGGCGGTGGCGGCGGCCGTGCCGGCGGTGCGCCGCGCGGCGGTGCAGGCGGCGGTCAGAGCCGTCCGAGCGCGCCGGCAGGCGGCGGTTTCGACGAGATGGACGACGATATTCCGTTCTGACGGAACGTCGGCATCCCGCACCGGAATGGGCCCGAATGTCCGAGTCAAGCCAATCGCTTGGCACGGACCTTCGGGTCTTTTTCCGTTTACGCCCCGCGCCCCGGAGACCGCCAGTGGCTGACGCGCTCCCCGACCTCATCGCCCCGCGGCTCGATGTGCTGTTCTGCGGGATCAACCCCGGCATGACCGCCGCCGCGACAGGGCATCACTTCGCGGGCAGGAACAACCGCTTCTGGCGCGTGCTGCATCTCGCGGGCTTCACGCCGGACGAAATCGCGCCGAGGGACGACCGGACGATCCTCGCGTACGGATGCGGGCTGACCGCGGTCGTACCGCGACCGACCGCGAGCGCCGATCAGTTGTCGCACGCGGAATTCGTCGCCGAGGTGGCCGTCCTCGAGCAGAAGATCGTGCATTACGCGCCGCGCTTCGTCGCGTTCCTGGGCAAGGCCGCGTACGCCGCGCTCTCCGGACGACGCGAGATCACGTGGGGCCGGCAAGCCGAGCACATGCAGCGCGCGACCGTCTGGATCCTGCCGAATCCGAGCGGCAGGAACCGCGCATTCGGCATCGACGACCTGGTCGACGCGTATCGCGAGCTACGAGAAGCGGCGCAAGCCGTTTCGGGCCGCCGGCAGAAGGGGACGTCGGATGCCGAGCAATAAGCCCGCGTCGTGCTGGCCGGGCGCGCTGTTGCCGCGCGCGTTCTTCGATCGCGCGGCCACCGAAGTCGCACCGCAACTGCTGAACAAGATCCTGGCGGCAGCGGACGGCCGTGCCGGCCGGATCGTCGAAGTGGAGGCCTATGCGGGTGCGATCGACCCGGCCGCGCACACCTACCGCGGCAAAACGCCGCGCAATGCGACGATGTTCGGGCCGCCCGGGCATATGTACGTCTATTTCACCTATGGCATGCACTGGTGCTGCAACTGCGTGTGCGGTCCGCAAGGCGCCGGGACGGGCGTGCTGATCCGTGCGCTGGAGCCGCTGCACGGGCTCGAACGGATGCGTGCGGCCCGGCCGCCGCTGACGCGCGACCGCGATCTGTGCCGGGGGCCCGCGCGGCTGACCCAGGCACTCGGCATCGCCGGCGCGCAGGACGGGGTCGATCTGGTCGCCGCGCTTGAAGGTTTCGCGCTCGTGGATGACGGCATGGCGCCGCCCGCGAACCTGGCGGGCGGGCCGCGCGTCGGCATTCGCGTCGGCCAGGAGCTGCCCTGGCGATGGAGCGTGCCCGGCAACCGTCATGTGTCGGGACCGCTGCCGCGCATCTGACGTATGTCACGCGGTCGCCACGATTGACCGGCTAAGCTCGTCCTTTCGACGTTTCGATCGAAGGAGACACCATGCGGCGGGTCGTATTCAACCAGAAGGGCGGTGTGGGCAAGTCGACGATCGTCTGCAACCTGGCGGCGATCAGCGCGAGCGAAGGGCTGCGCACGCTCGTCATCGACCTCGACGCGCAGGCGAATTCCACGCGCTACCTGCTCGGCGACCGCGCGGCCGACGCGCATCCCGGCGTCGCCGAATTCTTCGAGACCGCGCTGACGTTCAACTTCCGGCCGGTCGACGTTGCCTCGTTCATCCATCCGACGCCGTTCGACGGGCTCGACGTGATGCCTGCGCATCCGGACCTCGACGCGCTGCACGGCAAGCTCGAATCGCGCTACAAGATTTACAAGCTGCGCGATGCGCTCAACGAGCTCGACACCTACGATGCCGTCTACATCGACACGCCGCCCGCGCTGAATTTTTACACGCGCTCGGCGCTGATCGCGGTCGAGCGTTGCCTGATTCCATTCGACTGCGACGACTTCTCGCGTCGGGCCCTGTACACGCTGCTCGAGAACGTGAAGGAAATCCAGCAGGACCACAACGCGGCGCTCGAGGTCGAAGGGATCGTCATCAACCAGTTCCAGCCGCGCGCGAGCCTGCCGCAGCGGCTGGTCGACGAACTCGTCGAGGAAGGCCTGCCGGTGCTGGCGTCGCGGCTGTCGGCGTCGGTGAAGATCCGCGAGTCGCATCAGCAGTCGACGCCGGTGATTCATCTCGAGCCGGCGCACAAGCTCGCGCAGGAGTTTCGGGCACTGCATCGCGAACTGGTCGGGTGAGGGGGTCGCCGCAGCCCCCTCCCGGCAATTCATATACGATCATTGAATTCGCCATTAATAATCCCGGAAACGATTTCAAAATAAATCTGGAAAAACGATTACATAATCATCTGTCCCGTTTTCAATGCGCGCCCTTTTTCTAATAACGGGAATAATGACGGGGTAAATGTTGCGGCTGGCTACGGTGGGTTATGCTGTAAAAAAGTAAAAGTCATTGTCAGGCAAGGTGTTGCGAGGCGACCCCATTATTAACAAGCGCCGTCATGAAGCGGTCACTTCGACATTTAAGGGTTTTCACCTAGTATTAATGCCACTTAATTGACAATTAATCCATCTAAAATGGCCATCCTCAACTCTTCACAATCAATCGTGCCTGAGGGTTGTGAATAAGGAAGCAGGCCCTCGATCTGACTTCCATTTTCTTTACGTCGTCTCTCGCATTGCCAACAGGAGCGTGCCCGATGTCCGTATTTGCCCCCGAAAAATTCGCCGCCGATTATCAGTCCGGAATCGCCGCATGGTTCGCGATTGCCCGTCCGGCAATCAATGGTTTCGAGGCAGTCGTCGAACTCAACCTGCAAGCGGCCAAGACGGCGCTCCAGGAATACGAGGACAAGCTGAAGAACGCGTTCAACGCGAGCAACCCGGCTGCAGGCTTCGCGCAGCAAGTCGCCGCACCGCAGGAAGCCGCCGGCAAGGCCGTCGCATACGGTCGCCATCTGTTCGATATTGCCGTGTCGACTCAGGCCGAGTGGGCGAAGGTTGCCCAGGCTCAGTACGAACAGAACGACCAGCGCGTGAAGGAAGTGGTCGGCGAGTTGACGAAGCATGCGCCGGCGGGTTCGGGCGCCGTGGTCGCCGCGCTGAATTCGGCGCTGTCCGCGGCGACGGCCGCGGCCGACTCCGTGCGTGCAGCGACGGGGCAGGCGATCGAAGCCGCGCAAAGCGGTTTCGACGCAGTCAGCGAAACGACGGCCCGCGGTGCCAAGCAGACCGCCGCCGCCGCTCGCAAGGAAACCGCTTCGCGCGAATCGGCCGCATAAGCGCATGTCGCGCGCTGGCGCGACACTGATTGAGCGGCGCCGGCGGGCGCCGGCCGCCGCGTGTGCCGCGTGGCGTTCGGCGTATGTCCGGCCGCCGCAGCGTGCCCGGACACGGTCGGGGCGGGCGGATGAGCGGCACGCGTGAGCGTGCGAACGTGCAGCCGCATCGCCGGCCGCACGGCGCTCACGCGCCGCCGCCGCGCGGTACCGGCACGCAATACGGATCGACCCACTGATTTCAATGCAGGAAGAGAACATGACGGACGTAGTGATCGTATCGGCCGCGCGGACCGCGGTCGGCAAATTCGGCGGTTCGCTCGCGAAGATCGCGGCACCGGAGCTGGGGGCGACGGTGATTCGCGCGGTGCTGGAGCGTTCGGGCGTGAAGCCCGAGCAGGTGAGCGAAGTGATCATGGGCCAGGTGCTGGCGGCGGGTTCGGGGCAGAACCCGGCGCGCCAATCGCTGATCAAGGCCGGCCTGCCGACCGCGGTGCCGGGCATGACGATCAACAAGGTGTGCGGCTCGGGCCTGAAGGCCGTGATGCTGGCGGCGAACGCGATCGTGGCGGGCGACGCGGACATCGTGATCGCGGGCGGCCAGGAAAACATGAGCGCGGCGCCGCACGTGCTGCCGGGCTCGCGCGACGGGTTCCGGATGGGCGACGCGAAGCTGGTCGACACGATGATCGTGGACGGCCTGTGGGACGTGTACAACCAGTACCACATGGGCATCACGGCGGAGAACGTCGCGAAGGAATACGGGATCACGCGCGAGGAGCAGGACGCGTTCGCGGCGCTGTCGCAGAACAAGGCGGAAGCCGCGCAGAAGGCCGGGCGCTTCGATGCGGAGATCGTGCCGGTGTCGATTCCGCAGCGCAAGGGCGAGCCGCTGCAGTTCGCGACTGACGAGTTCGTGCGTCACGGCGTGACGGCGGAATCGCTGGCGGGGCTGAAGCCGGCGTTCTCGAAGGACGGCTCGGTGACGGCGGCGAACGCGTCGGGGCTGAATGATGGCGCGGCGGCGGTGCTGGTGATGTCGGCGCAGAAGGCGGCAGCGCTGGGCCTGACGCCGCTTGCGCGGATCAAGGCATACGCGAACGCGGGCGTGGATCCGAGCGTGATGGGCATGGGTCCGGTGCCGGCCTCGCGCCGTTGCCTGGAGCGTGCGGGCTGGACGCCGGGCGACCTGGACCTGATGGAAATCAACGAGGCATTCGCGGCGCAGGCGCTGGCGGTGCACAAGCAGATGGGCTGGGACACGTCGAAGGTGAACGTGAACGGCGGGGCGATCGCGATCGGTCACCCGATCGGCGCGTCGGGCTGCCGGATCCTGGTGACGCTGCTGCACGAGATGGTCAAGCGCGATGCGAAGCGCGGGCTGGCGTCGCTGTGCATCGGTGGCGGGATGGGCGTCGCGCTCGCGGTCGAACGCGGTTGAGCAGGGTCTGACGATATTGCACGCGGACGGCGCCGGCCGGTGCCGCCCGCGTGCGCAGCAACCTTCGCGCGGAACAAGCAACCAACAACAAGCGTGATGTACCGGTGCGCCGCGCCCGCCTTGCGGGTGCCAGCGCATCGCAGCGGTGGGGCGGCAGCATGTGCCATGCCGTCGCTCCGCATCATTGACTACCTTTTTGTCGGTAACTTATAGGATGACTAAGCGAATTGCAGTTGTGACTGGTGGAATGGGCGGCCTCGGCGAAGCGATCAGCATCCGGTTGAACGATGCGGGCCACCGGGTCGTCGTCACGTATTCGCCGAACAACGCGGGCGCCGATCGCTGGCTGACGGAAATGCATGCGGCCGGCCGCGAATTCCATGCGTATCCGGTGGACGTGGCCGACCACGATTCGTGCCAGCAGTGCATCGACACGATCGTGCGGGACGTCGGCCCGGTCGACATCCTGGTGAACAACGCGGGCATCACGCGCGACATGACGCTGCGCAAGCTCGACAAGGTCAACTGGGATGCGGTGATCCGCACCAACCTCGATTCCGTGTTCAACATGACGAAGCCGGTCTGCGACGGCATGGTCGAGCGCGGCTGGGGACGCATTGTCAACATCTCGTCGGTCAACGGCTCGAAGGGCTCGGTCGGCCAGACCAACTACGCGGCCGCGAAGGCCGGCATGCACGGCTTCACGAAATCGCTCGCGCTCGAGATCGCGCGCAAGGGCGTGACGGTGAATACGGTATCGCCGGGCTACCTCGCGACGAAGATGGTGACGGCGATCCCGCAGGACATCCTCGATACGAAGATCCTTCCGCAGATTCCGGCGGGACGGCTCGGTCAACCCGAGGAAGTCGCGGCGCTGATCGCGTATCTGTGCTCGGAGGAGGCCGGCTTCGTGACGGGCTCCAACATCGCGATCAACGGCGGCCAGCACATGCACTGACGTGCGGCGGCCCGGGCGGCGTTCGCGCGCGCCCGGGCCGTGCTTCCGCTGTATCCAGCGCCGGGATGGCGCGGCATGCGCGCGGTGACGGATCACGGACGCAGGTTCGCCGCGCATGCGGCGGGCCGTGTGCGCCCGCGTTCCGACTACCGCGGCGCGGCACGCGCGCCGCCCCGGCCTCGCATTCTGGAGGAGGCATGGGTGACACCTGGATGGGACTCGCGATCGGCGGCTCGGCACTGGCCGTCGCGCTGACGATGGCGATCGCGCTTCACTGGCTCGAGCGGCGCCGTGCGCGGCGGCTGCGCAACTTCGATCCTCTCGATTGCTGGCTCGTCGCGTATGGCAAGCGACTCGCGCGCGGGCCGGCGCGTCGCACGCGTAGCGGCGCGCGCTGACGGCGGCGGTGCGGCAACGGCGCGTTCACGCGTCGTGCCGCATCGCGCGCGTTCGTGTGCGGTACGCGGAACGCCCGCGGTCAATCGCTGCTTTTCGCCGAACCTTCGCCCGAATCGTTCTTGTGGAAGATCCGCTTCGTCGTGCGCTTGGTGGCATCCCAGCCCTCGCGCGACGCGTGCGCGATGCCGTGGCCGACCGTCTTCGCGGCGCTCGCGGTTGCGTGGCCGAAGCTTCGCGCGGCCTCGCCGGTCTTGTGCGCAGCTTCTTTCGAATCGCGCTTGATGTCCTGCTTCACTTCCGACATGTCCGCGTGCGCGATCGGGCTGATCAACGCGAGAACGAACGCGGTGCAAATGAACTGACGTGCTTTCACGACCTGGTTTCCTTGGGGCTAGTCATCGAGGGTCCGCGCCGCCGGCAGGCGGCGGAACGAATACGCCGGCCGCCGATGCATCGAGCATCACCGCGGCGCGGCCGCCGAGCAGCACGCGCTCGCCGCAGCGCAGCGTGAAGCCGTACAGCACGGAGCGGTCGTCGCCGCCGATGCGCTCGGCGTCGACGATCAGCGGCAGCTCGAACGTGTCGAGCCGATCGACGAACGCGTCGACGTTGCGCACGCTCGCCAGATAGCCGGCGCGCGGCCGCGCAGGTTCCGTTTGCGCGTGTTGCGTACCGACCAGCGCGCCATGCACGGCCATCGCCTGTGCCGCGTATTCGATTCCGCAGACCGATGCGAGCCGGCCGTGCGAGCGAAGCGGGTTGTGCGGATCGCGATGGCTCGTCGCGCTGCAGCGGATCCGCACGGCATCCCATGCTTCGACGCGATCGAGCAAGCACATCGCGCCTTCGTGCGGAATGTGCGCGGCGATCCATGCGCGATCGAGCGTTGCCGTCGTCAGCGCGGGCGTCGGCGTCGTCATTGCGCGTGCTCCGCCGCGGGATTCGCCAGCGCGATATCGACCTGCACGCGTGTATCGTCCAGATAGTCGAGCACGACGCTCGCCGTGTGCCAAGCCGCGAGCGCGTCGAGCAGCGGCAGTGCGCGCGCGGCCGGATTGCCGGTGCGCAGCGCGTCGAGTTCGGGGTTCGCGAGCGTCGTCGCCGGCGCGTCGGTGAGCCGCACGTCGATGCGCGCGAGCGTGCGTTCGCTCGCGTCGGGCACGAGCACGAGCGCGACGCCGAATGCGTCCACGATCGGTCGCACCGCACGCAGCGGCTCCGGATAGTCGGTGTCGTAGGCGATCAGCAGGCTCGGCACATGATCGACCGCGACCTGGCACAGGCTCTCCAGCAAGCCCGCGGCAAAGCTGCCGTCGTGAGCGCACAGCACGTTCGACGTCGCCATCGCGCGGGTCGCGATGCTCCAGTAGCCGGCCGGCGCGTTGTGCACGGAGTTGTGAAAGCGGGTGGGCGACAGGTGGCGATCGTCGCCGGCGAGGGTCTCGCAGATCGCGTGGCAGTTCTGACCGTCGCCGCCGGACGCGCTGAACACGGTCGCGAGCGTGGCGGCATCGCGCCCGCTCGCGGCTGCCGCCTCGAGGCCGACCGCAAGCGCGACGCGCACGACGGGGCCGGTGCGGCGGCGTTCCGCCGGCGGCAGGCTGGCGGGAGGCGGCAGCACGGTGCGCGCGCTCGCATAGGCCGCGCGGCCCGCGAGCACGTCGGCCGCGTGCGGCCAGTCGTTCAATCCCGGCCCGACGAGGCCGACACTTTCGATGAAGGCGGTGAGGGTCATGTCGGCTCCCGGCGGCGGGCATGCTCGGCGCGGCCGAGGATCAGGCTGCAGTTCGTGCCGCCGAATCCGAACGAATTCGACAGGACCGCACGCACGCGCGCCGCGCGGCTCGCGAGCACGTAGTCGGTGGCCAGCGCCCGGTCGGGCTGCGTCGTGTTGACGCCGGCCGGCACGAACTGCTCGCGCAGCGCGATCGCGGCGACGACCGCTTCGAGCGCGCCGGCCGCACCGAGCGTGTGCCCGGTCGCCCCCTTCGTCGAGCTGCACGGCGTGCGCGCGAGCAGCGCGCCGACGGCGCGGCTTTCGGCGGCATCGTTGCTGGGCGTCGCGGTGCCGTGCAGGTTCACGTAGTCGATGTCGCCTGCCGCGAGGCCGGCCGACGCGAGTGCCTGTTCGATCGCGATGCGCGCGCCGAGCCCTTCCGGATGCGGCGACGACATGTGATGCGCATCGCTCGATTCGCCGATGCCGAGCAGCAGGATCGCGTCGTCGTCGAGCGCGGCGCGTGTATCCGGCACGCGTTCGAGCAGCGCGAACGCAGCCGCTTCGCCGATCGAGATGCCGTCGCGCGCGACGTCGAACGGCCGGCACGGCCTGCGCGACAGCAGTTCGAGCGAATTGAAGCCGTACAGCGTCGTCAGGCACAGCGAATCGACGCCGCCGACGACGGCCGCATCGATCAGCCCCGCTTCGATCATCCGGCGCGCGGAGCCGAATACCTTCGCGCCGGACGAACACGCTGACGAGATCGCCATCGCCGGCCCGCGCAGCGCGAAATACGCGCGCACGAACGCGGCCGGCGAATACGGGTTGTGCGTGTGCGCATAGCGGAACCCTGCGGGCAGCGCGCCGCTCGCCGGATCGCGTTGCGCGTACGCGCGTTCGGTCTCGAGGATGCCGGACGTGCTCGTGCCGATGAACACGCCGACGCGCGCGGCGCCATGGCGCGATACGGCCGCCGCGACGCGTGCGTCGAAGCCGTCCTGGACGAGGCCGAGTTGTGCGAGGCGGTTGTTGCGGCAGTCGAAGTCGGCCAGATCCGTGCGCACGGGATGCGCATCGACGCCGTCCACCGCGCCGATCCAGGTGTCGAGATCGGCGCGTTCGAAGTCGCACGGCGTGAGCCCGCCGCGTGCATTGCGCAGCGCGTCGAGGGTCGCATCGAGGCCGCTGCCGATGCAACTGGTGGCGGTGAAGTGCGAGAGCAGGAGAGGTTTCACGAGGGTCGTATCCGGTGGCCGGAACGGGCGCCGCAGCAGGGCTGGCGGGCGCGCCGGGCAGGGTCAGATTTTATCAAACGGGGGGGCCGGCGTGCCGGGCTGGGCGGGCGATTCGGGCGCGAGCGCGGCGCGCAGCGTGGTCCACTGCAACTGCGCATCGGCGGCGGCGCGCAGCAGCGCCGGCAGCACGTCGACCACGACCGGTTCGCCGCGCGCGTCGCGTGCCGCGTGGCCGTCGTGCACGAGCAGGATGTCGCGCGGCGCCAGACCGTCGAGCAGGCGCCGCGTGACGATGTCCGCGTCGCTCGCGCGCGTGTCGAAGCCGCGGCGCGTCCAGCTGGCGAGCTGCAGGCCGAGCTCGCACAGCACCGGCTCGAGAAATGGATTGCGCAGGCCGGCCGGCGCGCGGAAGAAGCGCGGGCGCGTGCCGGCGATCTCGGTCAGCGTCTGCTGCGCGGCCGCGATCTCGCGCCGCAGCGCGGCGGGCCCCGACAGCGAGAACGTATGCCGGTGCCGCTGGCTGTGGTTCTCGACCGCATGGCCGCGCGCGACGATCGCTTCGATCCACCGCGGATGGCGGCGCGCGAGATCGCCGATGCAGAAGAACGTCGCGCGCGCATCGTGACGATCTAGCAGGTCGAGCACACGCGGCGTGACGTCGGGGTCCGGGCCGTCGTCGATCGTCAGCGCAATCCGGCGGCCGGCGCCCGCCGGCAGGCGCGTCCAGTTCGGTCCGAGCAGCGCGCTGCGCGGCCACAGGCCGGCGGCAGTCAGCGCGAGATGCGACGCGACCACGCCGCCGGCTGCCCACGGCCATGCAGCCGGTTGCGCGACGACGGCCGCGAGCGCGCCCGCGTGCAGCGCCGCCGTGCCCGCGATCAGCGGCGTCGGTTTCCAGCGGCGCACATCGCCGGGCTGCCGCGGTGGAACGGACGACGGCGCATTCATGCGCGGGCTCCTGTCAGGTTGGGACGAGCGCTGCTCGTCGCTGCGGCGCGTGGCGCGAGAATCGCGGCGAACGCGAGCGCGAGCATCGCGCCAGGGCCGACGGTCAGCCCGAAGGTTTCGAGCAGCGGCACGCGCGACATCGCGAGCAGGCCGAAGCCGGCCACCGTCGCGAGGTTCGCGATCAGCAGCGACACGAGCGTATGCGGCGTGACCGGTTGTGCGTCGTCGCGCTTGTTGAAGAACAGCGCATAGTTCGAGCCGACCGCGACGATCAGCAGCATACCGACGAGATGCAGGATGGTCAGCGGCACGCCGGCGAGCGCGAAGCCGGCCGTCACCACCAGCACGGCCGCGACCAGCGGCGCGAGCGCGCGCACGACGCGACGTGGCGAGCGCAGCGCGATCAGCAGCAGCACGGCGATCGCCGCGAAACCCGCGAGCGACAGCCGGATGTCCTCGTGCACGTAGTTCACGTACAGGCGGTCGGCCTCGGCCTTCATGTCGACGAACAGCGCATCCGGCACGCCGGCGCGCGCGACCGCCCCGCGGATCGACGCGGCGTCGAGCGCCGGCGTGGCCGGCGACGCGGTACGTGCGGCATCAGGCGCGCGCAGCGGCAACATCGCGCTCCAGCGGCCCGCGCGCTCGGTCAGCAGCGCGTCGACGGCGAGCGCCATCGACGTGCCGCGCAGGTCCGCGCGCGTGATCGGCGGCGCGCGGCGTGCGGTCTCGACATCGGCGATGAACGGTGCGAACAGCTCGGGCCGGACCGAGATCGGCTGGTTCGCGACGGCCGCACGCATGCGCGTGGCAAGCACGTCCGCGTCCGGCAGGCTCGCCTGGCGCGCGCGCTGCGCGGCTTCGCTCGGCAGATAGCGCGCGGGACTTTCGAAGCCCGCGAGCGTGCCGCGATCGACGAGCGGCTGCAATTGCGCGGCGACCTGTTCCGCGCGTTCGAGCGCGGCCTGTTCGGTCGGCGCGGAAATCATGACGAGGTAGCGCACGTCCGGCGCGCCGACATCGGCGCGCAGGCGTGCGTCGAGTGCCTGCGCGCGGGCGGGAACGGGGCTCAGCGCTGCAAGCTCGCGGCTCCACAGGCCGTCGCGATGCAACACGAGCGTCGCGCACGCGGCGAGCACGAGCACGGCGAGCGGCCAGCGCAGCCGCGGCGCCGCGGCGGCCGCACGCGCGAGCACCGCGCCGACGCGCGACACGTCGCGAATCGCGACGTGCTCGCCGCGCAGGTGAGGCAGCACGAAGCGCGTGACGAGCGCGGCGGCCGTCAACCCGGCGATCGAGTACATCCCGAGCTGCACGAGGCCCGGAAAACCGGAGAACAGCATCGACGCAAAGCCGCACACGGACGTCAGCACGCCGAGCCTGATCGTCGGCCAGTACGCGGCGACCCATGCGCGCGTCGCGTCGGCAGGCCGCGCGGTGCCGCGCGCGCCGACCTGCGCCGATTGCACGAACAGGTAGATCGAATAGTCGACGGCTTCGCCGATCAGTGTCGTGCCGAAGCCGAGCGTCAGCCCGTGGACCGTGCCGAACACGATGCTGACCGCCGCGATGCCGGCCGCGATGCCTGTCAGCACCGGCAGCAGCCCCAGCGCGAGCGTGCGCGGCGAGCGGTACAGCGTCATCAGCAGCGCGACGATCAGCACGACGCTCGCCGTCGACAGCCGCTCGACGTCGTGCCGGATCGTGTCGCGCGTGTCGACCGAGAACACGCCGGGGCCGGTCATCGCGAGCGTGTACGCGGCGCGGTTCGACAGCGTCCGCGTCGCGGCGGAGAACGCGTGGCGCACCGCGTCGATCGCGCGCGCCTGCGCGTCGGTGTCGGAGCCGGCGGCGGCCGTCTGCACGACCAGCACCGCGCGCGTGCCGTCGCGCGACGTCCACACGCCATCGCGCATCGCGGGCTGCGCGCCGCTGTCGAGCTGGTCGACGAGCGCGGTCACTTCGCCGGTCGGGTCGCGCGGCAACATCGCCTTCGCGACGAGGCCCGCCGACGAGCTCAGCAGGTCGAGGCTGTCGCCGAGCGCCTGGTGCAGGCCGCCCGCGCTGAAGCGTTGCGGCGAGACGGCCGGGCTCAGCAGATAACGATGGTCGAACACGAACTGCCGGTCTTGCACGTCGTTGACCGCTTCGCCGTTGTTGATCGCCGAGAATTGCCGGTCGGCGCGCAGCGTGCCGGCGACGCGCCGCGACAGCGCGGCGCGCGTGGCCGCATCGCCGCCGTCGATCGCGACGAGGATCAGCCGCGACACGATGCCGTCACGCAGTTGATCGACGAGCACGCGCTGCCCGGCGCTCGGCGCGCTCGGCAGGAATGCGGACAGGTCAGCCGTGAAATTCGCACGGGCGATCGCGATCCCGCATGCGACGAGCGCAACCAGCCACACGAGCACGGCGCGCTGCCGCCACGCGGACGGGCGATGCGCGACGGGGGCGGTCGGCCGGGTGCGCTCGTCCATCACTTCGCCGGGACGGGTTGCAGGCGCATCGTCGAATGGTCGCCGTCGGCCTGCCGGATCGCGACGCTGCGCAACTCGTCGCGCGAGCCCTCGAGCGTGATCGTGCTGACGACCTTCAGCATCCGCGAATCGAGCGGCGTGAGCATCAGCGTCCAGTCGTCGCCGCGACCGGCGAGTGCGACCTTGTAGACCTGCTCGAGCGCGTAACGATTGCCGGCGAGCGTCGCGCGGATGCTGTCGATGAACGCGCCGAGTTCCGGATAGCGCGCGAGCGCGAGCGTGTACTTGCGGTTGTTGCGCTCGACGGTGAGCATGTCGCCGTCGACGACGAGATGTTCGGGCTTCGGGCTCAGCGTGTGCTTCTCGAGGTGGTCGGGCGCGACGAACACGAGCTCGCCCGACGATTCGAGCGGTTGCGCGGCGATCGATAGCGTCTTCGTCTCGATGAACGTTGCGCGTCCGGACTTGTGCTGCGCGAGCGTCGACATCAGCCGGTCGAGGGTCCACGCCGAACCGGTGTCGGCCGCGTGCGCGGGCAGCGCGAGCGCGACGGCGGCCGTGATGGCGAACGTGCGCGCCGAGCGGCGCAGCGCGGGCGCGGACGGTAGCGGGAACAGCGACAGGAAGCGGAGAACGGCGGTCATGCGTCGGAATCCCTCGTGGCGGACAGGTTGGCGCACGCGCGCGCATCGTCGCGGCGCGCGGCGGCCGTGCCGGTCTGCCAGAAATCGAAATAGTTGAACCAGTTGTACGGGGCCGTGCGGCAATACCTGTCGAGCAGCGCGACGTAGCGCGCGAGCGCCGCGTCGACGGCCGCCGCGCGCGCGTCGCGGCGCACGTCGGAGAAATCGGCGAGCGTCTCGAAGTGCACGTCATAGCGGTTGCCGTCGCGATAGAGGCCCGTCATGAACAGCACCGGGCGCCGCAGCATCGCGGCCATGTACAGCGGCCCGAGCGGGAACGAGGCCGGTGCGCCGAGCAGCGGCAGCCGCCGCATCGAGGTTGCTGCATCGTCGAGCAGCGTGCGGTCGGCGAGCATGCCGACCATGCAGTTCGCGTCGAGACGCTCGCGCACCTTCAGCATCGAGTCGACCTGCCCGAGCGGAATCACGTCCGGTTTCGCGGCCGGGTTCACGGCGGCGAGCGTCGCGTTGATCTTGCGCGCGTTCTCTTCGAACATCGTGACGACGACGCGCAGGTCCGGACGCGTGCGGCCGATCGCGCGCACGACTTCGAAGCTGCCGAGGTGCGCGCCCATCAGGAATGCGCCGCGCCCGCCGGCGAGCGCATCGTCGACCCGCGTTTCGCCATGCAGCCGGATGTCGAACAGGTCGAAGCGGCCGTTCATCAGGTAGACGCGGTCGTGGATCGTCGCCGCGAACGTGAACACGTGCCGGTACACGTCGCGCCAGCGCGCTGGACGGCCGAGCACGCGGCGCAGATAGTCGCGTGACGCCGAGCAGGCGGCCGGCGAGAACAGCACGAAATAGGTCGCGATGGCATGCAGCACGACACGCGACGGCCGCCGGCCGAACCGCAGCGAGATCCAGGTCATCGCGCGCAGCAACGCCGCGTTGCTGCGTTCCTGGCGCTCGGCCCATGCGGTGCGCTTCATGGCCGTGCACCCTCCGGCGCGGCGGCCGGTGCGGACAGCACGCCGGTGGCGACGTCGCGTGCGCCGGCGCACAGCGTGAAGCGGATCGCGCCGCCGGCCGCTGCATCGAACGCGAGATCGAGCGGCTCGCCGGGCGCGACCGGGCTCAGGAATTTCGCGGAAGCCAGCCGCCACGTGTGCAGCGGGCGGTTCAGCGACGCACCGAGCGCGGCGATCGCGTGATCGAGCAGCACGACGCCCGGCACGATCGGATGACCGGGGAAATGACCGGGCAGCGCCGGGTGATCGGCGGGAATCGTGAACGCGAGCGGCGCAGCCGTCACGGCGCGCTCGTCCGCTTCGGCCGCTGCGGCCCGCGTGTGCCGTGCGACGAGCGCGGCGAGCACGTCGCGCGGCAGCTTGCCCGTTTCGTTGCGCGGCAAAGCGTCGACGAACACGAGCGGACGCGGCATGAACGCGGGATCGATCCGTTCGCGTAGCGCGCGCTGCAGGTCGGCCGCGGCGAGTGTCGGCGCGACCACGAGCGCGACGAGCCGCGTGACCGGTTCGCGGGTCGCATCGGCATCGGCCGGCGTGGCGTCGTCCGGCATGAAGAACACGCCGTCGACGACGTCGGCGATCGCGTTCAATTGGTGATTCAGATACGCGAGCGACGTGCGTTTGCCCGCGATGTTGACGAGGTCTGCCTTGCGGCCGTGCAGCAGGAACCGGCCGTCGCCGAGCAGTTCGAGCGCATCGCCCATCGGCACGGGGGTTTCGACGTGTCCGCCCGACGCCCACACGGTCGGACCGCTGTCGTCGCCTGCGGTGTCGCGGCCCGGCGCATCATGTGCCGGGCGTGCGTCGAGGCGGATGCCGGGGAACAGCTGCCACGTCGCGCCTTGCGACGTGCGGCGCGTCGCGATCTGGCCGGTCTCGGTGCTGCCGTAGATCTCGACGAGCGGCGCATCGAGCGCGGCCTCGGCTTCGCACGCGAGCTTTTCCGACAGCGGCGCGGTGGCGGACAGCACGAGCGCGGCCGGCGGCAGCGCATGGCCGGCCGACAGCAGTGCGCGCAGGTGAATCGGCGACGTGACGAGCACGCGCGGCTGCGGGATCGCGGCGAGTTCGTCGCGAATGTCGACGGGGTAGAACGGCTGGCGGTTGCTGAACGCGAGGCCGCCGATCAGTGCGAGCAGCACCGTCGACTCGAAGCCGTACATGTGTTGCGCGGGCACGGTGCCGATCAGCGTGGCCGCGCGGCCGTCGAGCAGGCCGAGGCGGTCGGCCGCCGCGCGCACGCAGCCGACCAGGAAGCCCCAGGTCTTGCGATGCGGTACCGGCGCGCCGGTCGAGCCCGACGTGAACACGTACGCCATGATTCGCGACGCGTCGATCTGCGGCACCACGCACGGCGCGTCGTCGGGGAGGTCGACGGGTGCGGCGTCCGGATAGGCGAAGCGCGGCAGGTCGATCGTGCAGTCCGGCGCGTCGTGCAGGCAGAACGCGTCCGGTGCGAACGACGCGAGCTGGCGCACCATCTCCGGCGTGTGTGTCGACGGCAGCAGGCTGATCCTGCCGGTGACGAGCGCCGCGCACAGGCTGACGGCGAAGCGGTAGCGATCGCGGCACACGTTGAACACGTGGCCGCCGGCGGGCAGCGCGGCGGCCACGCGCGCGACGTCGGCGACGAACGCGCGCACGCTGACGGGCGTGCCGTCGCGCCAGGCAATCACCTGGTCCGGCGAGGAATGGAACACCAGCGGGTAAGTCGGCATAAATCGGCGAAAGCGGGAGACGGTCACCGGCGCGGCCGCGATGCGGCGCCGCGCCGGTCATGAATTCATCGTGACGGCTGCGTCGACGCGCGGTACGCGCGCACCGCGTCGATCATCCTCGGCCGTGCGTCGTGCGGCAGTGCGAAGCGCCGGCACGCATGCTCGGCGGCGAACATCACCGCGACGAGCGGCAGCGACAGGTAGTTCGCGAACGTCGACCATGCGACGATCGGCGCGGTCGCGAACAGCAGCGTCGACACGGCGGCGATCGCGACGAAGAACAGCGTCCATGCGAACGTGATGCGCCGCGTGTAGATCGCGACGGCCGGCGTGATCGTGCCGTGGATCATGGTCGCGAAGCGCGTGCACAGCGGCACCTGGCCGGCCGCGAGCGTGCGGCCGAACAGCAGCGCCAGCGCGAGGTTGAAGCTCGCGTGCTCCAGATACAGGCCCCATTCGAAATGGCGCGCGAGCGGAATGCGCGCGGCCCACAGCGCGGCCGCGGCGAGCAGCCATGCGGGCACCAGCCATCCACGCCTCGGCGAGCGCAATGCCGCGCCGAGCGCGAGCAGCAGCGGCGGCACGAGCGCCATCGCGAGGCCGAAGCCGTGCGCGCCGGGAGTCGTGGCCGCGTAGTGCGCGCCGATCTGGTACGCCGCCACCGCGGCGACCGCGCCGACGCCGCGTGCGATGCCGAGCGGCGAGGTCATCGCGGCGCTCCGGGCGCGCGGCGCGTGCGCGCATTGCTGTCGTCCGTCGCGGCGCGGCGGCGGACGGGCGGGCAAACCGGGGCGAGACGAATGGACGGGCGCGGCATGGCTGCTGGAAACATCGGACGGATCGCGGCCGGACGCATTCGTCGGGCCGTCAAACATCATATGAATGGCGGCCGGGACGCGTGTCCGGGCCGGCTGTCGTGCATGCACATTTTAGGGCCGCGGCGCGGCGGTTCGAGGTCGACGCAGCCGGGTTTTGTAACCGAATGTATGGCAGCGCACTGAACCTTTCGCGGCGGCGATTCATTTCCGCCCGAAGCGGCTCAAGCGTCTGCTGCGATCGGGGCCCGAAACCGGCCGCGGCGGGGGCCTTCAGTCTGTAACCAATCCCCGTATACGTGCCGATACCCATCGTCTAGAATCCGCGTAACTTTTACAAACGACCCCCAATAACGCAGGCGGGGAAGCCGGCAGACGCCGGAGGGACGGAGATTCGCGCGCGCTTCGCACGCGCCGGGCGTGCACGACGATTGCCGTTTCCGGGTGCCTCCCGCTGCCATGGGCCGCCTGCCCGCAAGCATGATGAACGCACTGGAACAAGAGCTCGCCACGCTGATCATCGGCGAACTGAATCTCGAAGACGTCCCGCTCGAAACGGTGACGGCCGGGACCCCGCTGTATGGCGAGGGCTTCGGGCTCGACTCCATCGACATCCTGGAAATCGCGCTGCTGATCTCGAAGAAATACGGCTTCGAGCTGCGCTCGGACAATCCGGACAACCAGAAGATCTTCGCGACGCTCGGCGCGCTCGCCGAGTACGTCGCCGCGCATCGCACCAAGTGACGGCGGCGCGCGCGAACGCGACGCGGCACGCAGACGACGACGGCACGCGGAGGCGGTCGCTGGACGAACCACGGCCGCGTCGATCGAGAGGAAACGCCATGAACGGAGCAATGCGATGCGGGCGCTCGTAACGGGTGGCAGCGGCGCACTCGGGCAGGCGATCTGCGCGGCGCTCGCGCAGGCCGGCCACGAAGTCTGGGTGCACGCGAACCGGAATCTCGCGCAGGCGGAGGCGGTCGCGCAGCAGATCGTCGCGGCCGGCGGCACCGCGCATGCGATTGCATTCGACGTGACCGACGCCGATGCGACGCTCGCCGCGCTCGCGCCGTTCATCGACGACGCACCGGTGCAGATCCTCGTCAACAACGCGGGCATTCACGACGACGCCCCGATGGCCGGCATGTCGCGCCGGCAGTGGCATAGCGTGATCGACGTGACGCTCAACGGTTTTTTCAACGTGACGCAGCCGTTGCTGCTGCCGATGATCCGCACGCGGCGCGGCAGGATCGTCAACATCGCGTCGGTCGCCGGCGTGACCGGCAACCGCGGGCAGGTCAACTACGCGGCCGCGAAGGCGGGGCTGATCGGCGCGACGAAGTCGCTGTCGCTGGAGCTCGCGTCGCGCGGCATCACGGTGAATGCGGTCGCGCCCGGCATTATCGAATCGCCGATGGCCGACCCTGCATTTCCCGCCGAACGGATCAAGCAGCTCGTGCCGGTGCAACGCGCGGGCCGGCCCGACGAAGTCGCGGCGATGGTCGCGTATCTGGTATCCGATGCGGCCGCTTATGTGACGGGACAAGTGTTGTCCGTCAACGGCGGGCTCGCATGACGACGCGCGCGGCGTCGGCCTGACGCGAAGCAACGGCGCGCAACGCGGCGCGTGGCCACGACGCCGCGAGCCCGCACCGCATAGTGAGGAAATCGAAGTGTCAGTGTATCCAGTCGACGCCGAACGGCGAGCGTGTTCCCCGTCGTCCGCCACGACCGCGGTCGCCAGCGAATACACGACAGGCGGAGCCGTCGCATCGCGGGCGGGCATCTCGCCCGCCGCGAACGGCGGCAACCGCGCGCTGCGACTCGTCCAGATCGATCATGCGCGGCTGGCTGCGCTGCTGCACGCTGCGCGGCAGCGGGGCGACGCATTCGACCACGTGTTTCCCGGTGCGCTCGGTGCGGTCTGCATCGGTGCGGCCGGAGCGCCGACCGACGCGATGGCCAGCATGCTTGCCGCCGCCGCGCCCGACCTGCCGAGCGCACCGGTGCAGATGGCGCTGCTCGACACCGGCGGCCACGCACGCCCCGGTGCGGTCTGCGAAATCTGGCAGTGCGACGCGCCCGATCTGCGCAGCGAGCGACGCGGCGCACTGCAGTATCGCTACAGCGAAACGGCGGGGCTCGTGTTCGGCAGCATCGTCGTGCAGGAAGAGCAGGAAGCGGCCGATGCGGATCGCGACGGCGGCACGCCGCTCGAGCGCGCGACATACGATGCATACCGCGCGCTGTTCGACGTGCTCGATGCGCTCGGCATTGCGCATCCGCTGCGAATCTGGAATACCGTGCCCGCGATCAACGCGCTGCAGTTCGGGATCGAGCGCTATCGTCAGTTCAATATCGGCAGGCAGCGCGCGTTCGACGCGTGCCGTCGCGCGCTGACGGGCAGCGTGCCGGCGGCCTGCGCGCTTGGCTCGGTCGTGCCCGTCACGGGCGACACGCCGCCGGCCGCGCCGCTCGCGATCCATTTCATCGCGACCCGCACGCCGGCCGATCCGGTCGAGAACCCGCGCCAGGTCAGCGCGTATCACTACCCGGCGGAGTACGGCCCGCGTGCGCCGACGTTCGCGCGCGCGGCCGCGTGGCCGGGCGACGATGCCGCGCCGTTGCTGTTCGTGTCGGGCACCGCCAGCATCGTCGGGCATCGCACCGTGCATCGTGGCGACATCGTCGCGCAAACACGCGAGACGATCGCGAACCTGGCCGCCGTGCTCGAGCAGGCCGCGCGACAGGGGCACGGCCCGTTCGCGCTCGCCGACCTGAACTACCGCGTCTACGTGCGCGACGCCGGCGATGCCGTGGCGCTCGCCGCGATCGAACGCGCGCTGCGCGATGCGGCGGGCTCCGGCGTGCGGCCGTTGTTCGTCCACGCGGACGTGTGCCGCGACGATCTGCTGGTCGAGATCGAAGCGAGCGCCGGCCATCCGCTGGAGCACCTGTCGTGAAGCGCGCGGGCCTGTCGCTGCGCGAAGGCGGCGTCGACGAAGCCTGTCGGCAGTCGCCTGCAGGTCATAAACTTTTGTCAGGATCCTCGTCTTCGCAATCGGCCGTTCCCATGTTCAAGCTGCACGCCTCGTCCACCCATCTCGTACTGATTCCGAGCTACAACCCGGGCGTCAAGGTCGACACGACCGTGCGCAACGCCCGCGCGCAGTGGAACCCGGTGTGGGTCGTCGTCGACGGCAGCACCGACGGCAGCGCCGAGCGGCTGCAGGCGATGGCCGAGCGCGACCCCGGGCTGCGAGTGATCGTGCTGCCGGAGAACCGCGGCAAGGGCGCCGCGGTGCTGGCCGGGCTCGACGCGGCGGCCGCAAGCGGCTTCACGCACGTGCTGACGATGGACTCCGACGGCCAGCATCCGGCCGACCTGATTCCCGAATTCATGGCCGCGTCGCAGGCGGCGCCGGATGCGATGGTGCTGGGCCTGCCGAAGTTCGACGCGAGCGCGCCGCAGCTGCGCGTGCAGGGCCGGCGGCTGTCGAACGGATGGGCCGACCTCGAGACGCTATGGGCCGGGATCGGCGATTCGCTGTACGGCTTCCGCGTGTACCCCGTCGCTCCGCTCGCCGCGATCATGCATCGCCAGCCGTGGATGCGCGGTTTCGACTTCGATCCGGAAGCCGCCGTGCGGCTGTGCTGGGCGGGGGTTCGACCGATCCGCATCGAAGCGCCGGTGCGCTACTTCGGCGCGCACGAGGGCGGCGTGTCGCATTTCCACTATGGCCGCGACAACGCGCTGCTCGCGTGGATGCACCTGCGGCTCTTCGCCGGTTTTGTGGTGCGGCTGCCGATGCTGGTCGCGCGGCGGCTCACGCGCCGGTCGCGTTCGACGTTCAGCCGGTCATCCGGTCACGGCGATTGATGACGTGATTGCTATCAAATGGCTTGGCAATCGCGCCGCTCGTTTCGAATTGGTGAGTAATCAAGCTGTCATTTGATGTAAACGTCTGGTAATTTTCTGCCGGATTATGCAAAATCCCCGCTTCCAAATACAACTACCGAGGGATCCGGGATGCATATCAAGAAAGCGGCGGCAGCGTGTGGCATGGCGTTCCTGTTGAGCGCATGCGGCGGCGTGCAGAATCTCGACGCGAACAGCCTGACGTCGGCGGGGACCAGCCTGTTCAAGGCGGCGACGCTGTCGGACACCGACATCGCGGCGCTGTCGAACGACTCGTGCAAGGCGAGCGATGCCGAATCGAAGATCGCCGCGCCGAACAGCGCGTACTCGAAGCGCCTGACGAAGGTGATGAAGGGCTTCGGCGACATGACGCTGAACGGCCAGAAAATCAACTACAAGGTCTACGTGACCAAGGACGTCAACGCGTGGGCGATGGGCAACGGCTGCGTGCGCGTGTACAGCGGCCTGATGGACATGATGAACGACGACGAACTGCGCGGTGTGATCGGTCATGAAATGGGCCACGTCGCGCTGGGTCACTCGAAGAAGGCGATGCAGACCGCCTACGCGGTCAGCGCGGCCCGCACCGCGGCCGGTGCGGCATCGCCGGGCGTCGCGGCCCTGACGAGCTCGCAGCTCGGCGACATCACCGAGAAGTTCATCAACGCGCAATTCTCGCAGACGCAGGAAAGCGCGGCCGACGACTACTCGTTCGACCTGATGAAGCAGAAGAACATGAACCAGAAGGGCCTCGTCACCGCGTTCCAGAAGCTTGCGCAGCTCGATGGCGGCAAGAGCTCGATGATGAGCTCGCACCCGTCGTCGGCTAGCCGTGCGCAGCACATCCAGGATCGCATCGCGAAGGGCAGCTGATCGCCGCCCGGGGCGCCGGCCGCGTTCGGCGCCCGGGATGAACGAAACCCCACGCTCTTGCGGGCGTGGGGTTTTTGTTTTTCGGGGAACCGGAACAGAGCCGTGCCTCTTGCTTACGGCACCATCCCCGGCAGCACGTAGGCCTGCACGAGCGTGATCAGGCCGACGATCACCGCGAACAACAGGCTGTGGCGCACCGTGAAGCGGAACAGCTCCGATTCCTTGCCGACGAGGCCGGTCGCCGCGCATGCCACCGCGATCGACTGCGGCGAGATCATCTTCGCGGTCACGCCGCCCGTGGTGTTCGCGGCGACCGCGAGCGTCTCGGGCACGCCGAGCTGATGGGCCGTGGCTTGCTGCAGCGAGCAGAAGAGGGCGTTCGACGACGTGTCCGAGCCGGTCAGGAACACGCCGAGCCAGCCGAGGAACGGCGAGAAGAACGGGAACGCGGCGCCGGTCGCGGCCAGCATCAGCGCGAGCGTCGACGACATCCCCGAGTAATTCGCGACGAATGCGAACGCGAGCACGAGGCCGATCGACAGGATCGGGCGCGTGAGTTCCTTCAGCGTCTCGCCGAACGTGACGAGCGCGTCGCGCGGCTTCATCCGCAACAGCGCCATCGAGATCAGCGCGGTCACGAGGATCGCGCTGCCCACCGCCGACACCAGATCGATCTTCAGCACGGCGTCGAGCGCCTTCGGCGTCGCGGCGATCGGCGCGGTCTTCACGACGAGCTGGTCGAGCCCTGCCACATGGAACTTCAGCACGGTCGACGCGAGCGCGCCGTGCGCGGCGAACAGCGCCTTGAACGGCGCGATGCTCCACACCGTGACGACGGCCGTCAGGATCAGGAACGGCGACCACGCGCGGACGGTCTGTACGAGCGTGTACGGCGACGCCTGCCGGCTCGTGCCGGTGCCGCTAGCGCCGAACCTGCCCGCGCCGAACCCGGCCAGCGCCGCGCCGCCGCCGGACGAGACGACGCCGCCGGCCGGCTGCTGCGCGGTGCGCGGCTGCCACACCTTCAGGAACGTCGCGAGCGCGACGAGGCTGACGAGCGACGACGTGATGTCCGGCAGCTCGGGTCCGATGTGGTTCGACGTGAAGTACTGCGTGAGCGCGAAGCTGCCGCCCGCGACGAGCGCGGCCGGCCAGGTCTGCCGCACGCCGCGCAGCCCGTCCATCATGAACACGAGCCAGAACGGCACCGCGAGCGACAGCAGCGGCAGCTGGCGGCCGGCCATCGCGCCGATGTGGAACGGGTCGATGCCCGTCACCTGCCCGGCGACGATGATCGGGATGCCCATCGCGCCGAACGCGACCGGTGCGGTGTTTGCAATCAGACACAGTCCGGCCGCATGCAGCGGCTTGAAGCCGAGGCCGACGAGCAGCGCGGCCGTGATCGCGACGGGCGCGCCGAAGCCTGCCGCGCCTTCGAGGAACGCGCCGAACGAGAAGCCGATCAGCAGCATCTGCAGGCGCTGGTCGTCGGTGATCGACAGCACGGACGCGCGGATGATGTCGAACTGGCCGGTCTTCACGACGATCTTGTACAGGAACACGGCCGCGACGATGATCCACGCGATCGGCCACAGGCCGTACGCGAAGCCGAAGCCGGCGGCCGCGAGTGCCTGCGGCACGGGCATGCCGTAAGCGAGGATCGCGACGCCGAGCGCCAGCAGCAGCGTGATCGCGGCCGCGACGTGGCCCTTCATCCGCAACGCGGCGAGCGCGACGAAAAAGAAGATGATCGGGATCGCGGCGACGAACGCCGACAGCCCGAGGCTGCCGAGCGGGGTGTAGATCTGATGCCAAACCTGCATGGTTGTCTCCTCCATGGATTTCTATCGGAACGGGTTTGAAAGCGAGGTGGTCTATTCGGGCTGGCCGCGTGCGCGCAGCAGGTCGGACAGGCTGCGCGGCGCCGGTTCGAGCGGCGTGCGGTGCTGCGTCCAGCCCATCTGTTTCGCGGGCGTCAGCGCGCGCAGGCGTGTCGCCGTCCAGCGGAACGCGCGGTACGCGCGCGGATGCGCGAATGCGCCGGACCAGAAACGCCACACGAGGTCTTCCGCGCGGTTGTAGTTCGCGCCCTGGCCGCGCAGCGGATGCGCGACGGGTTCGTCGGGCTTGCGGTTCGCCTCGGTGCGCAGCCGCACGAGCAGTTGCGGGATCGGGATCCGGACCGGGCACACCTCGCCGCATGCGCCGCACAGCGTCGACGCGGTCGGCAGGTCGGCCGTCGCGTCGAGGCCGAGCAGGTGCGGCGAGATGATCTTGCCGATCGGCCCCGGGTAGGTCGTCCCGTACGCGTGGCCGCCGATGCGCGTGTAGACCGGGCAGTGGTTCATGCACGCGCCGCAGCGGATGCACTGCAGCGTCGCGCGCAGTTGTTCGTCCGCGTAGGCCTGCGTGCGCCCGTTGTCGAGCAGCACGAGATGCAGTTCGCGCGGGCCGTCGCGTTCGCCGTCGCGGCGCGGGCCCGAGATCAGGTTGAAGTAGGTCGTGATCGCCTGGCCGGTGGCCGAGCGCGTGAGCAGGCTCGACAGCGGCACGATGTGCTCGAGTTTCTCGACGACCTTCTCGATGCCCATGATCGCGACGTGCGTGTCGGGCACCGTCGTCGACAGGCGGCCGTTGCCTTCGTTCTCGACGAGCCACAGCGTGCCCGTGTCGGCCGCCGCGAAGTTCACGCCCGACAGGCCGATGTCGGCTTCCGCGAATGCGCGGCGCAGCGCGCGCCGGCCGGTCTGGATCAGCTCGTCGACGTCCTCCGTGTAGCGCGTGCCGGGGATGTGTTTCTCGAACAATCCGGCGATGTCGCCGCGCGTCTTGTGGATCGCCGGCATCACGATATGCGACGGCTTCTCGCCCGCGAGTTGCACGATGAACTCGCCCATGTCGGACTCGATGCAGTCGACGCCGTGATCCGCGAGGTAATGGTTCAGCTCGATTTCCTCGCTCGCCATCGACTTGCCCTTGATCACGCGGCGCGCCTTCTTCGCCTGCGCGATGCCGAGCACGATCGCGTTCGCGTCGGCGGCCGTCTCGGCCCAGTGCACGTGCACGCCGGCTGCCGTGAGCTTCGCCTCCAGCCGCTCGAGCAGCGCGGGCAGTTGCGCGAGCGCGTGCTGCCGCACGGCTTCGCCGAGATCGCGCAGCTGCTGCAGCTCGGTGTCGTCGGGGAACTGGGTCGCGCGCTTGCCCTGCAGGAAGTCCATCGCGCCGCGAAAGCTGCGGCGCAGTGCGGGATCGTCGAGCGCGGCGCGCGCGCGGGCCTTGAAGTCGCCGGGGGCGACGAATTGCAGCGGTTGGTCGCTCATCGCGGCAGGTCCTGGCAGGCGGTTGCGGTCGGTTCGGTGACGATCACGACCCAGAGGTTGCGCGGCCCGTGTGCGCCATACGCGAGGGTCTGCTGGATGTCGGAGGTCTTCGACGGGCCCGACACCAGCACGACGTTGGTCGGCATGCCGGCGTGCCAGCGCTCCGCCTGCACGGCCGCGTGGAGGTCCGCGTGCAGCGTGTTCGCATGGACGAGCGCGACGTGCAGCGGCGGCACCAGCGACACCGTGCGCGGCGTGGCGGCATCGGGCGCGAGCACGATGGTGCCGGTTGCCGCGATGCCCGAGCGCGCGACGGTGAAGCCGGCGTCGATCGTGTCGAACAGTTCGGCTTTCCACACGTCGATCGGCCGGTCGAACGGCACCGGCGCGACCGCGTCGGGCAGCACGCGCGCGAGGGCAGCGGATTCGGCCCGGGCCGGGTCGAGCAGCAGGCGACGCACGCCGGCGTCGGCGAGCCGCGCGGCAAGCTGCGCGGGCCACGCATCGGCGGTGGCGCACCAGACGTCGGCGTGCGACGCGGCGAGTGCGGCCTGCATCGTCTGCGCGAGCGCATGGGAATCGGGGGCGACCGGTGCGCGGCGCGCCGCGTAATGCGTGTCGATGCGCGCATCGAGGGCGGGGGCGGCGTTCGCTGCGACGCCGGGCGCGGCGGCGCGCAGGCGTGCGAGGATCGTGTCGCGCGCGCTCATTGCGCGTCTCCGCGCAGCGAGCCGGCGCCTGCCGTGCGGCGCCACAGGAAGCTCGCGAGATGCTCGACGGGCAGCGTCGCGCCGGCCTTGGCCGCTGCGTGGCCGATGTTCAGCAGGCAGCCGCAGTCCGCCGACACGAGTCGGTCGCAGCCCGTCGCGCAGGCCGATGCGACCTTGTCGTGCACCATCGCGCCGGAGATGTCGGGGTGCTTCAATGAGAACGTGCCGCCAAAGCCGCAGCATTCCGATTCGCGTTCGTGTTCGATGCGCGTGACGCCCGGCAGCGCGTCGACGAGCGCAACGCCGTGCACGCGCGTGCCCATTTCACGGCGGGCCGCGCACGACGTATGCAGCACCACGCGCTCGTCCGGGCCGGCGTTCGTGTCGATGCCGTCAAGCCGCACGTCGAGCACGTGGACGAGGAATTCGGCGAGTTCGTAGGTGCGCTCCGCGATCGCGCGCGCCTTGGGGCCGTGCACGGGGTCGTCGGCGAACAGGGCCGGCCAATGGTGCCGGATCATGCCCGCGCACGAGCCGGACGGCACGATCACGGGCCACGGCTCGGCGAACAGATCGAGCTGCGCGGCGGCGACGCCGTGCGCCTCGTCGGGATTGCCGCTGCTATAGGCCGGCTGCCCGCAGCAGCTCTGGCCGCGCGGATAGTGGACGGTCAGGCCTTCGCGTTCCAGCAGGCGGACCGCGTCGAGCCCGGCTTCGGGGACGAACAGGTCGACCAGGCAGGTCGCGAACAGATAGACGTGCGCGGGGGCGGCGGCGGGGTAGTGCCTTTCGTTCATGTCTCGCTCCAGGGGGCCGGCCCGGCAGGTGAATGCGGGACGACGATTTCGCTGCATAATTCCCGCGACGGCGCCGTAGCTCAAATTGGTTGGGCCAATCGGCACGGCGGGTATTCCGATGGAGAGACGGCGATGGCGGCGATGACGGCACGGGGCCGGACCGAAGTGGTGATGCGCAAGATCGAGACGGCGCTGCTCGACGGCACCTGGCCGGCCGGTGCGCGGCTGCCGGCCGAGCGCGTGCTCGCGCAGCAGTACGGCGTGGCGCGCAATACGGTGCGCGAGGCGACCCAGCGGCTCGTCGCGCGCGGGCTGCTGCAGAGCCGGCGTGGCGCGGGCGTGTACGTGACGGACCAGTTGCGCGCGGGCATCGCGTCGCCGTGGGGCCAACTGGTCGCCGACCACCCGGCGCTGCGCGACGACATACTCGAATTCCGTCGCGTGCTCGAAGGCGCGACCGCGTATTTCGCCGCGCTGCGCGCGGATGCGAACGACCGGCGCCGGATCCGTACGCTGCTGCGCGAGCTCGAGACCGCGCACGCGAACGACGACGCGGCCGTCGAGGCATCGACCGACGCGAAGCTGCACGAGGCGATCGCGCTGGCGTCGCACAACACGATGTTCCTGCACCTGCACACGAGCGTGATCGGGATGCTGCGCGAGCACATTTCGATCAACGTCGCGGGGATGACGACGCACGACGAGCAGGCGTCCGAGCTGCTGTTGCTGCAGCACCGGGTAGTGTGCGAGGCGATCTGCGCGCACCGGCCCGAGGAGGCGCGCACCGCGATGCAGACCCATATCGACTACGTGCGCAGCCACTTCGAGCGAAGCGGCGACACACCTTGAGATTGGTTGGACCATGGGTGCCGCAGGCCTGTCCGGCGGCCGAGCCGCGGGCTGCCGTTCCTGGATGCCCTCGCCGGCGGCGCGCGTAGCGGTTGCACGGCGCCGCATGCGCGAGCCGCGCGATTGACCGGTTCATCGGGCGCCCACTAGAATCGACCGGAGCCACCCGTCAGCCGCACGCTGCGGCGTTTGCGGACCCGTTGATCCGCCTGTCGAGGAAGTTTCCGTGCTTACGTCTTTGATCCGGCGCGCGCCGGCCGCGCTGTCGTGGCGCGCCGCCTGCCGCCCGGCCCGTGCGCTCGCCGTCTGCGCGCTGCTGTCGCTGGTCGCCGCCTGCGCGACGCATCCGCCCGCCACCACGCTCGATCGCCCCGTCTCGCACGCGTTGCCGACCGATACCGCGACGCCGCTGCGCAACGCGCTGGCCGCGCCGGAAGCGGCGCATCCGGGGCAATCGGGCTTCCGGCTGTTGCCCGACGGCGCGACCGCGCTGCAGATGCGCATCGCGCTCGCGCGCGCGGCGACGAAGACGCTCGACATGCAGTACTACATCGCGACCGAGGACACGACCGGCAAACTGCTGCTCGGCGCGGCGCTTTATGCGGCCGATCGCGGCGTGCGTGTGCGCATGCTGGTCGACGACCTGAATTTCCGCGACATCGACCGCGTCATGGCCGCGCTGAATACGCACCCGAAGATCGAGATTCGCGTGTTCAACCCGTTCGGCGCGTCGCGGTACGGAGTGATCGAGCGCACGGCCAACTCCCTGACGCGAATCGACAGGTTTACGCGGCGGATGCACAACAAGGCGATGATCGCGGACAACCAGATCGCGATCGTCGGCGGCCGCAATCTCGGCGACGAATACTTCAGCGCGAGCCCGACGCTGCAGTTCCGCGATCTCGACGTGCTCGCGGCCGGCCCCGTGACGAACGACATCTCGACGAGCTTCGACGACTACTGGGCAAGCGCGAGCAGCTATCCGCTGCGGGTGCTGAATCATCAGACGTTCGATCCGAAGGATCTCGACGCGATGCGCGACGAGCTGCGCGACCACTGGCGCAAGAACGCAGATCCGTACAACGCGAAGCCGCTGAACGCGACGCCGCTCGCGCAGCAGATCGCGCGCGACGAGCTCGAGCTCGTGTGGGCGCCCGCCGAATTCAAGGTCGACGCACCGGACAAGGTCATGCGGCCGACCGACGCGTACGTGAGCCCGCCGATGCAGCGCCTCGTCGAACTGACGCGCGGCGCGCAGCAGGAATTTCTCGCGTTTTCGCCGTATTTCGTGCCGCACGACGCGGGCGTGAAGATCCTCGGCGACACGACCGCGCGTGGCGTGCGCGTCGCAATCCTGACCAATTCGCTCGCCGCGACCGACGCGGTCGCCGTACAGGCCGGCTACGCGCCGTACCGCGTGCCGCTGCTGCTTCACGGTGTCGAACTGTACGAATTCAAGGCGCGGCCGAACTCGCCGCGTGCGGGCCTGTTCGGCTCACGCTCGCGCGCGAGCCTGCATGCGAAGGCGTACGTGATCGACCGCAAGATCCTCGTGATCGGCTCGTTGAACCTCGATCCGCGTTCCGCGCACCTGAATACGGAACTCGCGCTCGTGATCCACAGCCCGACGATCGCGCAGCAGGCCGCGACGATCTTCGCGCGCGTGACGCAGCCCGACGAAAGCTACCGCGTGAGCCTCGCGACGCCGGCGGGCGGAGGCACGCCCGAACTCGTGTGGACCGGCACCGACAACGACGAGCCGGCCACCTATCACGTCGATCCGCATGCCGGGCTGATGCGCAACCTGATGACCGGCCTCTTCATGCTGCTGCCGTTCGACGACCAGTTGTAAGGGCCGGAACGGCTCGGGCCAAACCCGCGATACCGGTGCGCGAGGAAAGGTGATATGGTTGTGCGCGCAACGATATGCGTATCGTGACGGGTGCCGCCGGACGGCTCGTGCAATGCGGGCCGCGGCGGTGCCGAACGACGCAGCGCACGCGCCTGCGCTTGACGCACCGGCGCGCCGCGTGCGCCGCCAGGAGACGAGGGACGTTGCGCGAGCCGCCCGCGCGGCCGCCGCGCCCGCAACCGGAGTGCCCCATGCAACGTGTACCGAACCAGCCGTTCACGCGTCCCGCCCGCTTTTCCGAAGCCGAATGGCAGGCGCGCGTGCAGCTCGCGGCCGCCTACCGGATCTTCGACCATCTCGGCTGGACCGAGCTGATCTACAACCATATCTCGCTGCGCGTGCCGGGTGAGGACGGCCATTTCCTGATCAATCCGTTCGGGCTCCATTACCGCGAGGTATGCGCGTCGAACCTCGTGAAGATCGACATCGACGGCAACGTGACCGGCCATTCCGACTGGCCGATCAATCCGGCCGGCTTCACGTTCCACAGCGCGATCCATGCGGCGCTGCCCGACGCGCACTGCGTGATGCACGTGCACACGACGCCGACGATGGCCGTGTGCTGCTCGCGCGACGGGCTGTCGTTCTCGAACTTCTATTCGGCGCAGTTGTACGGGAAGATCGCGTATCACGACTTCGAGGGCATCACCGTGCATCTGGAGGAGGGGCGGCGCATCGTCGAGAGCGCCGGTGGGCGGCCCGTGCTGCTGCTGCGCAACCATGGGCCCGTGACGATCGGCGCGACGCTTGCGCAGACCTTCTCGTTGATGTGGCTGCTCAATCGCGCGTGCGAGGTGCAGGTCGCGACCCACGCGATCGGCGACGCACTGCCGATCGCGCCGCCGGTGCTCGAGGGCTGCGTGCGCGATTCGCTGAACTTCGATCCGAAGCACGGCGCGGGGCAGGACGCATTCGACGCGTTGCAGCGCATCGTCGATCGGATCGATCCGGGCTATCGCGCGTGAGGGCGCGGTGTCTGCGACGTCGGACTCGATCGCCGCGGCGACAATTGATTCGTGATGCTTGACGGCCCGCGAAGCGGAACGTGCCCGACGATGCGTGCACGCCACCCGGGCACGGGCAAAAAAAACGCGGCCGGATGGCCGCGTGAATACTCGCAGACTCCTTCGGACGAAGGAAACAAGCAACTGTGAGACGAAGTGTAGCGAAAGGCCGCGCGCGGATTCAGGGCTCCCGCTGCAAAGGTCTCTTCCAGGTTCCGTCAGGCTGGCGAGCGACGCAGCGGTGCCGGATCGGCGGCGATCGACTACCATCATGGAACGTCCCCGTCCGGGCGGCGTACCCCGTCGTACAAGGAGGATTCATGCCGAAGCTGCGTTTGCTCCAGGTGGCGTTGCTCGCGGGCGTCCTGGCCGCCGGCAGTGCCGCCGCCGAAACGGTGCGCTTGTCCGCCAGCCTGCAGCCGTCGAGCGAAGTGCCGCCCACCGCGACCAAGGGCGCCGGCGCCGTCGATGCGACCTACGACACGGCCACCCACATGCTGCAGTGGACGGTGACTTACGAACACCTCACGGGGCCGGCAACCGCCGCGCATTTCCACGGGCCCGCGCCGGTCGGCCAGAACGCCGGCGTGCAGGTGCCGATCCCGAAGGACGCGCTCGCGAGCCCGATCAAGGGCTCGAAGGAGCTCACCGACTCGCAAGTGACCGACCTGATGGGCGGCAAGTGGTACTTCAACGTGCACACGAAGGAGCATCCGTCCGGCGAGATCCGCGGCCAGATGATGCCGGCGAACTGAGGCCGGCGTTTGATATAGAGGCTCCCGTCGAGCAGCGCGGCGACGATCGCACGTACCATCGTCACACTGCGACGACGGAGTGGGTGTTCGATGAGTTGGCAAAGCAAGTTCGCGTGCTGGCTGCTGCGCTGGCAGTTTCGTCCCGAGACCACGCGCCCGGTGCTCGATCCTGCCCGCGCGCGGCGCTTTACCGACCTGAGAATGATCGTGCCGCGTCGCGCGCCGTCGGGCTACCGGCTGCGCGAATGCTACGGTCCCGGCGACGCGCCGCTGCGCGGCGAATGGCTCGAACGCACCGATGCGGTCGCCGCTCGCGGGCCCGGCCGTACGCTGCTGTACTTCCACGGCGGCGGCTACTACTTCTGTTCGACGAAGACCCATCGGCCGCTCGTGTTCGGCCTCACGAAGCGCGCGGGCGTGCGCTCGTTCTCGCTCGACTACCGGCTCGCGCCCGAGAACCGCTTTCCGGCCGCGCTCGACGACGCGCTGGCCGCGTACCGGCAATTGCTCGCGCTCGGCACGCCGCCCGAGTCGATCGTGTTCGGCGGCGATTCGGCGGGCGGCGGCCTCGCGCTCGCGACGCTCGTCGCGCTGCGCGATCGCGGCGAGCCGTTGCCGGCCGGCGCGATCCTGTTCTCGCCGTGGACCGACCTGGCCGGCACCGGCGACACGATGCGCAGCAACGACGGCCTCGACCCGATGTTCGCGGCCGCAGCGCTGCCGAAGGCAGCGAAGCTGTATCTGGGAGACGAATCGGCGACGCATCCGTACGCGTCGCCGCTCTATGCGGACTTCACGGGGCTGCCGCCGCTCTTCATCCAGGCCGGCAGCACCGAGGTGCTCCTCGACGATTCACGCCGTGTCGCCGACAACGCGAAGGCGGCCGACGTGCCGGTGGAGATCGAGGTGTGGCCCGACATGCCGCACGTGTGGCAGCTGTACACGCCGATGGTGCCGGAGTCGCGCGACGCGCTCGACCGTGCGGCCGCGTTCCTGCGCCGCGTCGCGGTCGAGCGGGCGGTTCAGCGCGTTGGCGAGCCGTCGATCGCCTGATACGCGGCCTGCACGGCGACCGGGCCGTACTTGCGCTCGAGCCGGCGCACGGTGAAGTGGCCGTGCGCCATCTGCTGGAAGTGGTCGATGAACAGCGTGTTGACGGTCGCGCCGAGCACCGCGCCGATCGCCGGGATCGACTTCGCGGCCATCTGCTCGGTGACCTGTACCGAAAAGCGTGATGCCACTGTCTGCACGAGCTTGAACACCGCCGCCGAGCTGTGCGCGGCGATCCCTTTCGTCGTGATGTCGGACGACGCCTTCGAAATCGCCTGCGCGAGCGCGCCGCGCAGCACGAAATAGCCGAGATCGACGTCCTCTTCCCGCTTGTCCGCATTGCCGCCCATGCCGAGCACGGCCAGGCACTGCAACTGCGTATCCACCGAGCCCAGGTCCTCGCCCTCGCTGCGCGCGATGTCGCACACCGAGCGGAAGATCAGCGTGGTCGTCACCGGCAGCTCGACCGGCAGCGCGAGGAAACCGAACGCGCCGCCCGCCGCGCCGGTCGTCGCGACCGCGAGCTTGTGCAGCAGGTTGCTCGGCTTGTCCGGCTCGGCATCGGGCGTCTGCGGCTTGCCGAGCGTGCGCAGCGCGATGTTCAGGCACTTGCGCAGCGCAAGCTGCGTCGCGTCGTTGATCTTGCCGGTCGCGAAGTCGGGCAGCCGTGCGATCATCTTCTCGACTGGCGCGCCCAGCACGCCCGTCAGCTTCATCGTCAGCGACGGGCTTTCCAGCACCTGTTTCGCGCGCCGCAAGGCGTCCTGGTCGTCCGGCGACAGCGTCGCGGCAGGCGTGATTGAAATCGGTTCCATCTTTCTCCCTGGCGGCCATAGGCCCCAAATCCGTCGCCAGCCTAGATTACTCCGGCGTGCTAGAATTTTGAGATTGTTTGACTCGTCAAAAGTTGCATCAACAAAAAATGGCCGTCCATACTGCCGCCCACCATTCGAGCGGACAAGTCCTGCCGTTCCGTGAATCGCTGCTGGCGATGATCGGGATTTCGTTCGTCACCATGCTCGTCGCGCTCGACCAGACGGTCGTCGGCACCGCGTTGCCGACCATCGTCGCCGAGCTCAAGGGGTTCGACCTGTATGCGTGGGTTGCGACCTCGTATCTGCTCAGTTCCGTGATCACCGTGCCGATCTTCGGCCGGCTCGGCGACTATTACGGCCGCAAGCCGTTCGTGATCGTGTCGATCGTCGTGTTCACCGGCGCGTCGGTGCTATGCGGGATGGCCAACGACATGCTGTTCCTGGTGCTGGCGCGTGGCCTGCAGGGGATCGGCGGCGGGATGCTGGTCGGCACCGCGTTCGCGTGCATTCCGGACCTGTTTCCCGATTCCGTCGTGCGGCTGCGCTGGCAGGTATTGATGAGCTCCGCGTTCGGCATCGCGAACGCGGTCGGGCCGTCGCTCGGCGGGATCCTGACCCAGTCGTTCGGCTGGCGCTCGGTGTTCTACGTCAACCTGCCCGTCGGCCTGCTGTCGCTGTTCTTCGTGTGGCGCTACCTGCCGCATCTGCGCCATGTCGAGCACGACCGCAAGATGCAGCTCGACTGGCCCGGCGCGCTGCTGATCGCGCTGTCGCTCGGCGCGCTCCAGCTGTTCGTCGAATGGCTGCCGAAGTATGGCGTCATGAGCTGGGCGTCGCTGCTGCTGGTCGTCGCGGTCGGCGCCGGCGTCGGCCTGTGGCATTGGGAAAAGCGCTGCACGCAGCCGATTCTGCCGTTCGACATGTTCGGCAACCGCGCGCTGTCGGCGCTGTTCGTGCTCGCGATCCTTGCCGGCTTCTCGATGTTCTCGCTGCTGTTCTACGCGCCGCTGCTGTTCCAGGGCGGCTTCGGGATGTCGCCGAAGGAGGCGGGGCTCGTGATCACGCCGCTCGTCGTGTTCATCACGATCGGCAGCATCATGAACGGCCGCGTCGTCACGCGCATCCGCAATCCGAATACGATGCTGCACGTCGGTTTCGTGCTGTTCGCGATCGCGTGCGCGGGCATCGTCGTGTCGACGCACACGACGCCGACCTGGGTGCTGATGGCGCTGATGGTCGCCGGCGGCATCGGCCTCGGCTTCGTGCTGCCGAACCTCACCGTGTTCGCGCAGCAGACGGCCGGCCGCGAGCACCTCGGCATCGCGACGGCGCTGCTGCAGTCGCTGCGGATGGTCGGCGGGATGATCGGCACCGCGCTGACGGGCACGCTGGTCAATCAGATGTATTCGAGCGGCGTGCGCGATGCGTTGTCGGGCGACCACGCGCTGCAGTGGCACGCGCAACTCGCCGATCCGCAGATCCTGATCGACCGCGCCGCGCAGGGTGGTCTCGTCGCGGAACTGACCCGCGCCGGGCATAATGGCGCGCTGCTGCTGGAAGCGGCCCGCGAATCGCTGGTCGGCGCGATTCACCTGGGGGTCGCGATGGCGGCCGTCGTCGCCGTGGTGTCGGTGTGGCAGTGTCGCCGCGTGCCGCCGATCGCGCTGCGGCGCAAGATCGAACCGCATGTCGCGGCCGATTGAACGATTCACCGATTGAACGAGTAGACATCAGCGCATGGAAGAACAGGACCGCGTCGCGATCTTGCAGCAATTCGGACGCACGTATCGCGCATTCATGAGCGCGTTCGAAACGCACGTCGGGCAGCCGATGCCGCGCTGGCGCATCATGGTCGCGCTGCACACGATGGGCGGGCATTCGTCGCAGAAGAAGCTCGTCGAGGTGTTGCGCATCGATCCGGGCGCGCTCACGCGCCAGCTGAAATCGCTCGATGCGCTCGGCTGGATCGAGCGCGCGTCCGACGCCCGCGACAACCGCGTGACCAACGTCACGCTGACCGAAGACGGCCGCGCCGCGTTCGACGCGTGCCTGCCGCGCCGCAAGGCGTTTCTCGACCAGACGATGGCGCAACTGCCGGATGACGTGCTGACCGCGCTGTCGGGTGCGCTGGCGATGCTGGAGTCGCGGATTGCGGAAGTCGGCTCGACGCCGGCGCAGCACTGAACGGCCGGGCGGAAGCGGCACGACGGGGCGCGCCCCGTCGACCGATCCTGACCGGCACGGCATGCGGGTCGCGCGAACCCGCCGCTGGCCGGCGTTTCACTTCATTTCATTCAGCTTCGTCTACAGCTCGATGCGCGTGCCCAGCAACGTGAGGAACTGCGCGAGCCATGCCGGATGCGCGGGCCACGCGGGTGCGGTGACGAACGGCGCGTCGGTCACGGCCGCATCGACCGGGATGTCCGCGTACTCGCCGCCCGCGAGCTTCACTTCCGGCGCGCACGCCGGGTAGGCCGAGATGCGCTTGCCGCGGATCACGTCGGCGGCCGCGAGCAACTGCGCCGCATGGCAGATCGCGGCGATCGGCTTGCCGGCTTCGGCGAACGCGCGCACCAGCGCGATCACCTTCGCATCGAGACGCAGGTACTCGGGCGCGCGGCCGCCCGCGATCGCGAGCGCGTCGTAGGCCGACGCATCGACATCGTCGAACGTCGCGTTCAGCGTGAAGTTGTGGCCGGGCTTTTCGGTGTAGGTCTGGTCGCCCTCGAAATCGTGGATCGCGGTCTTGACCTTGTCGCCGGCGCGCTTGCCCGGGCAGACCGCATCGACGTGATGGCCGACGGCCTGCAGCGCCTGGAACGGCACCATCGTTTCGTAGTCTTCGGCGAAATCGCCGGTCAGGAACAGGATCTTCTTCGCGGCCATGGCTTTCTCCATTCAACAGCGTTGAGGGCCCGTTCGCGCCGCATACGGCGCTGCGGCGGCGAAGCGGCCCCGAGGACGAAAGCGCAGTGTACTCCGGCCGCTTGAAGCGCGCGTGACGGCCGCCCCGCGCGGCGGCAGGGCGGTGTGCGCGGAGCTTCAGAAGAAGGTTTCGACGACTTCCGTCACGCGGAACTGCGGATCGAGGACGAGCAGCTGGCGCCACTTGTCGAACGTCAGGCACGGGTGCGAGATGTCGAACGCGACCATGTCGCCGACCTTCACGTCCGCGCCCGGCGGGATCTGCAGGTACGCGTGCTGGTCCATCATCCCGGTGACGGCCCAGCCTTCGCTCGCGGCGACATCGCGCGGCGCGCTGTCGCGGCCCGGGCGGAAGTGGCGCGCCGGCTCGGGCAGGCCCGCGTCGAACGCCGCGTCGCGCTTGCCGAGCGCGATGATCGCGCGATCCTGCTCGGGCACCGACTGCACGTACGCCCACAGCTGCAGCGCCGGCAGCAGCCCTTCGCCCATCCTGCGGGCGATCGGGTTGCGCGCGAACACGTCAGTCTGCGCCTTCTTGTAGATGCCGACGTCGTGCGTCAGGTAGCAGCCCGGACGCAGCACGACTTCCGCAAAACCGGCGTCGGATGCCTTCGCGAATTCCTCCGCGACCACGTCGTACCACGCCGACCCGGCGCCCGACAGGATCGCCGGCGTGCGCGCGAAGCGGCCGGCTTCGGCCAGCTCTCGCGTGAGCGCGACCGCGTCCTGCAGGAACGTGCGGATCTCGCCTTCCTCCTTCAGCACGCCTTCGTAGAGTTCGATGCCGGCCAGCTTCAGCGTGTCCGGGTAGCGCGCGATTGCGTCGAGCACGGCCTGGCGTTGCGCGGCGTCGCGCACACCCGCGCGGCCGCCTGGCACGCCGAGCTCGAGCAGGACGTTCAGCGTCTTCTTCGCGTCGCCGAAGAAACGGCCGAGCTGGTCGACGCCGTCGGCCGAATCGACGAGGCAGAAGAATTCGAACTCGGGATCGGACAGCAGCTGAGCGATGATCGTCATGTTCTGGCGGCCGACCAGCTGGTTCGCGAGCAGCACGCGCCGTACGCCGCCGTGATACGCGGCCTGCGTCTGGTGCGCGGTCGCGAGCGTGATGCCCCATGCGCCGGCGTCGAGCTGGCGGCGGAACAGTTGCGGCGCCATCGTCGTCTTGCCGTGTGGCGCGAACTTCACGCCGTACTGCTGGACGAACGCCTGCATCCAGTTCAGATTGTGTTCGATGCGATCCGCGTACAGCACGGCGGCCGGCAGGCTGACGTCTTCCGCAAGCAGGTTCCACTCGAGGCGGCCCGCGTCGTCGAGCGGCACGCTCGCGCTCGGCAGGTTGCCGAGGCCCTTGCCCAACGGATTGATTGTCGGTTCCTGATAGTTTGTAACTTTCATGTCATCCCGCTCCATCATCACTATGCATTGCACTGAAGTTGACACGCAGATGGTACAGAAAGTAGCATCGGCGCGGTGATGTTATTTAGTAACATGAGGCGCCACACACTTTTCAGCAGATGAATTCGCACGCTACCCCGTCCGCTCCGTTCGCAGCCGAGCAACCGGCTTCGGTCGCCCAGCCGGTCCTCGACATCGTCGCGCGGATTGCCGAATGTGCGCCCGAGTTGCGCGAGGCCGAACGCAAGGTCGCCGCATTCATCCTCGCCGATCTCGCGCGCGCCGCGCATGCGAGCATCGGCGCGCTCGCGCGCGACGCGGAAGTCAGTGTCGCGACGGTCACGCGTTTCGCGAAGGCGGTGGGCTGCCGCGACGTGCGCGAACTGAAGGTGCTCGTTGCGCAGGCGGCGGCCGTCGGCCAGCGCTTTCTCGTGCCGGCTGATGAGCATCCGGAAGAAGACGCGAGCCCCGCATCGGTCGTCTACGACGAAATCCGCGTGGCACTCGCGCACAACCACCAGTTGCTGCGCAACACGTCGTTCGACGCGGCGGCCGACCTGCTCGCCGGCGCGAAGATGATCTACGTGTACGGGCAGGGCGGCGGCTCGACCGCGCTCGCTGACGAATTGCGCTTTCGGCTCGTGCGCTTCGGCCGGCCGGTCGCGACCTACCAGGACAGCCTGCTGCAGCGGATGGTGTCGGCAACGCTGTCGCGCGACGCCGTGGTCGTCGCGCTGTCGGTGAGCGGGCGCGTGCCCGAGCTGCTCGAGAGCTGCCGTCTCGCGAAGCGCTACGGCGCGAAGCTGATCGCGATCACCGCGCCGGCTTCGCCGCTCGCGAAGCTCGCCGACCACCTGATCCCGGTCGTCGCGTTCGAAACCGATTTCATTTACAAGCCTTCGACATCGCGCTACGCGATGATGATGGCGATCGACGTGCTCGTCACCGGCGTCGCATTGCGGCTCGGCGATGCGGGCCGAGAATCGCTGCGCCGCATCAAGCATGCGCTCGATGCGCACCGCGGCGGCGGAGACCGTCAACCGGTAGGAGACTGACCATGCATTCGCATCCCGAAGCCGCCGATACGCTGATCGTCGGCGCGCAGCTGTACGACGGCACCGGCGCGCCGCCCGTCACGCGCGACGTCGCGATCCGCAACGGCGTGATCGCGGCGATCGGCAACCTGTCGAACTGGCTTGCCGAGACCGTCGTCGATGCGAACGGCCGCGCGCTCGCGCCGGGCTTCGTCGACGTGCACACGCACGACGACACGCACGTGATCCGCGCGCCGGAGATGCTGCCGAAGATCTCGCAGGGTGTGACGACGGTGATCGTCGGCAACTGCGGGATCAGCGCGTCGCCAGTGACGCTCGCGGGCGATCCGCCCGACCCGATGAACCTGCTCGGCGAGCGTGGCGCGTTCCAGTACCCGACCTTCGCCGCCTATGTCGCGGCCGTGAACGACGCGCGTCCGGCCGTGAACGTCGCGGCGCTCGTCGGGCACACCGCGCTGCGCAACAACCAGATGGACCGCCTCGATCGCGCGGCGACCGACGGCGAAATCGCCGGCATGCGCGCGCAGCTCGAGGAGGCGCTCGCGAACGGCGCGCTCGGGCTGTCGTCGGGCCTCGCGTACGGCTCCGCGTTCGCGGCGCCGACCGAAGAGGTGATGGCGCTCGCCGAGCCGCTCGCGAACGCGGGCGCGCTTTACACGACGCACATGCGCACCGAGTTCGACGCGATCCTCGACGCGATGGAAGAGGCGTACCAGGTTGGCCGCCATGCGCGCGTGCCGGTCGTGATCTCGCACCTGAAGTGCGCGGGCCCGTCGAACTGGGGGCGCAGCACGGAAGTGCTCGCGTCGCTCGAAGGCGCGCGCCGCTACCAGCCGGTCGGCTGCGACTGCTATCCGTACAGCCGCAGCTCGTCGACGCTCGACCTGAAGCAGGTGACGGGCGACATCGACATCACGATCACGTGGTCGGAGCCGCACCCGGAGGTGGCGGGCAAGCTGCTGAAGGCGATCGCGGCCGACTGGGGCGTGACCGAGCAGGAAGCCGCGCAACGCATCCGCCCGGCGGGCGCCGTGTACCACAACATGTCCGAGGACGACGTGCGGCGGATCCTGTCGCATCCGGCGACGATGGTCGGCTCCGACGGCCTGCCGAACGATCCGCTGCCGCACCCGCGGCTGTGGGGCGCGTTCCCGCGCGTGCTCGGCCACTACGTGCGCGACACGAACCTGCTGCCGCTCGAGGAGGCGATCCGCAAGATGACGTCGCTGTCCGCGCGCCGCTACGGGATCGCGCGGCGCGGCGAAGTGCATGTCGGCTACCACGCGGATCTCGTGCTGTTCGATCCGGCGCGTGTGATCGATGCCGCGACGTTCGAGAAGCCGCAGCAGCCCGCGCACGGGATCGACGCGGTGTGGGTGAACGGCGTGCTCACGTATGAAAACGGCCAGCCGACCGGCGAGCGCGCCGGCGGCTTCGTCGCGCGCGGCGAGCGCGTGCCGGCGAGTGCCGACGCCGCGTTCTGAGCGCGGTCGTCGTTCCGATCTGCCGCGCGTGCCGTCGTCGGTGCGCGCATCCGCAACCGTGCGTTGCATGGGCCGGAGCCAGCGCTGACGCGCGGGCTGCGGTCGACATACAAGGAGTGAAACGATGAAGCGATATGGCGTGGGCGAAGCGAAGGGCACGGGCGGCCAGGTGATGCCGTTTGCACGTGCGGTCGAGGCCGATGGCTGGCTGTACGTGTCGGGCCAGACGCCGATGGTGAACGGCGAGGTCGTCGAAGGCGGCATCGTCACGCAGTCGAAGCAGACGATCGAGAACGTGATCGCGATCCTGAAGGAAGCCGGCTACGGCCTCGAGCACGTCGTGCGCTGCGGCGTGTGGCTCGACGACGCGCGCGATTTCGCATCGTTCAACAAGGTGTTCGTGTCGTACTTCGGCGAACATCCGCCGGCACGCGCATGCGTGCAGTCGAGCATGGTCATCGACTGCAAGGTCGAAGTCGACTGCATCGCTTACAAGGCGCCGGCGAAGTAACGCACCCGCGCAATCCCCTGCGCACAGTGAAACAGCCCCGTCGACGCGAGCCGGCGGGGCTGTTTCGTTTCCGGCGGGTCGGTGTTACTGCCGCGCGGTCCGCGCGTTGTCCGGCATCGGCTGGTTGTAGTTGGTGCGGAACGGATTGATGTCGAGCCCGCCGCGGCGCGTATAGCGCGCATAGACGGCGAGCTTCACCGGTTTGCACGCATGCAGGATGTCGAGGAAGATGCGCTCGACGCACTGCTCGTGAAAGCCCGTGTGGTTGCGGAACGAGATGATGTAGCGCAGCAGCCCCGCGTGATCGATCTGCGGCCCGACGTAGTGAATTTGCACGCTGCCCCAGTCGGGCTGGCCGGTGACCGGGCAGTTCGAGCGCAGCAGATCGGACACGAGCGTTTCCTCGACCGGCGCTTCGTCCTCGGCCGCCGACAGCAGCGACGGATCGGGTTCGTACACGTCGGTGTCGAGGTCGAGCCGGTCGAGCGACAGCCCGTCGAGCTCTTCCATCTCGAGCTTGCCGAAATCGTGCGCCGACACGAGCTGCACCGAGACGCTCGCGCCGCATGCGGCCGAGACGTCGCGCTTGAGCGTGTCGCGCACCGCGTCGATCGAGTCGAACTTCGACTGCGCGAACGAGCCGAGATACAGCTTGAACGACTTCGATTCGACGATGTTCGGCGATTCGGCCGGCACGTAGAAGGTCGCGACCGCGACTTGCGGCTTGCCGCGCGCATTCAGCCACGACAGCTCGTAGGCGTTCCAGATGTCGGTGCCGAAGAACGGCAGCGCGGCCGTGATGCCGAGCTGCTCGCGCGCGCCCGCGCGCGGGATCGGGAACAGCAGCGACGCGTCGTACTGGGCTGCGTAGACGGTGGCCTTGCCGAGCGGGGAGTGTTCGGGATTCATTGCGCGAAGCCTTTACGACAGGAAGAGGCGGTAAGCCGGATTGGCGCTCTCTTCGACATATGGATAGCCGAGCGCCGCGAGGAAGCGTTCGAATTCGGCGCGATCGGCCTGCGGCACCTGCAGCCCGACGAGGATCGAGCTGTAGTCCGCGCCCTGGTTGCGGTAGTGGAACAGGCTGATGTTCCAGTCCGGCGCCATCGACGACAGGAACTTCATCAGCGCGCCCGGCCGCTCCGGGAATTCGAAGCGGAACAGGCGTTCGTCGAGCGCGAGCGGCGAGCGGCCGCCCACCATGTAGCGGATGTGTTCCTTCGACAACTCGTCGTGCGTCAGGTCGACGGTCTTGAAGCCGTGCGACTCGAAGTTCGCGGCGATCTCGGCCGATTCGTCACGCCGCTTGATCTGCACGCCGACGAAGATGTGCGCGGATTGCGCATCGGCGATCCGGTAGTTGAACTCGGTCACGTTGCGGTCGCCCACGAGCGAGCAGAAGCGCTTGAAGCTGCCGCGCTCCTCGGGGATCGTGACCGCGAACACGGCTTCGCGCGCCTCGCCGACTTCCGCGCGTTCGGCAACGAAGCGCATCCGGTCGAAGTTCATGTTCGCGCCGGACGTGACCGCGACGAGCGTCTGGTTCTCGATGCCTTCGCGCTCCGCGTAGCGTTTCGCGCCCGCGACCGCGAGCGCGCCGGACGGTTCGAGCACGCTGCGCGTATCCTGGAACACGTCCTTGATCGCCGCGCACAGCGCGTCGGTGTCGACCGTCAGCACGCCGTCGAGGAATTCGCGGCAGAGCCGGAAGGTTTCCTCGCCGACGAGCTTCACCGCGGTGCCGTCCGCGAACAGGCCGACCTCGCTCAGCTCGACGCGCTCGCCCTTCTGCAGCGACTGCGCCATTGCGCACGAATCCTCGGCCTGCACGCCGAACACCTTGATTTCCGGCCGCACCGCCTTGACGTAGGCCGCCACGCCGGCCGCGAGCCCGCCGCCGCCGATCGGCACGAAGATCGCGTGAATCGGCCCCTGGTGCTGACGCAGGATTTCCATCGCGATCGTGCCCTGGCCGGCGATCACGTACGGATCGTCGAACGGGTGGACGAACGTGAGGTCGCGCTCCGCCTGCACCTTGACCGCGTGCGCGTAAGCATCGCTGTACGACTCGCCCGCCTGGATCACCTCGACGCTCGGGCCGCCGTGCGCGCGCACCGCGTCCACTTTCACCTGCGGTGTCGTGATGGGCACGACGATCACCGCCTTGACGCCCATCCGTGCCGCCGAGAACGCGACGCCCTGTGCGTGGTTGCCGGCCGACGCGGTAATCACGCCGCGCGCGAGCGCGTCGGCCGGAATGTGCGCCATCTTGTTGTACGCGCCGCGCAGCTTGAACGAGAACACCGGCTGGTTGTCCTCGCGCTTCAGGTAGACGGGGTTGCGCAGTCGGGCCGACAGGTTGCGGGCGGATTCGAGTTCCGTCTCGAGCGCGACGTCGTAGACGCGCGCGGTAAGGATTTTCTTCAGGTAATCGTGGGATGCCATGGGCGCTCGCGTGCAGTGCGGAAGCAGACGGTAAAGGATCAATGATAGCGCCAAGGGTCCGTCCGCACGCAAGCGGCATGCCGGGCGTACGGTCGCGGAACCGCGCCGGCGGGCATGTTTGCCGCTCGGAATGTTCTTTTTTACCGGTTTAACCGCATGGTTACCGACCGGACGGGCGGCGAATGCGGGCGCGAAATCGCGCCGAAGCATGCCCGGCGCGGGTTGCGGCGAAAGCCCCACGCGCTGTCCGGCGTCTCACGGGCGGGCCGATCATGGGTTAGAATTCCGTTTTGAATCAAGGATCGGAAGATGCAGAGGCACCCTCGGATCGCCCCGTTGAAGCCGACGCCGCGCGCAGCCAGCCCCGCGGCGGAGCGGCATGCGCGCCGCGCGCGATCGTGCTGATGGCTCCGAGTGCCGCCAGGCCCCGCCGGCCCGGAACGGTGAGTTCAGACCCGCTCCGGCCCCATGCGAGATAGTCGCGCGCCTGGCACCAGAACAGATTTCCCCAAGATTGCGCCCACGCGCTTGCCGACGCCCGTGCACGGGGTATCGGCCCTCCGAGTCGTCCGAACATGAACGCACCACAAGTTTTCGATCCGAATGGCGCGGCCGCCGCCGTCGCCGCCGACCCCGCGCCCCGTCTGCGCGAGATTCCCTACAACTACACGTCCTTCTCCGACCGCGAGATCGTGATCCGTCTGCTCGGCGAGGAGGCGTGGTCGGTGCTCGACGAGCTGCGTGCCGAACGCCGCACGGGCCGCTCGGCACGGATGCTGTACGAAGTGCTCGGCGATATCTGGGTCGTGCGCCGCAACCCGTACTTGCAGGATGACCTGCTCGACAACCCGAAGCGTCGCGCGCTGCTGATCGAGGCGCTGAATCACCGCCTGACCGAGATCGGCAAGCGCCGTCGCGCCGACCTGACCGAGCACCGCGACGACGCGGGCCGCGAACGTGCGGGACGCGTCGAGATGCTCGAAGCCGCCGCGCAGCGCGCGGTCAACGAGTTCGCCGACGAATTCGAGAAAATGGCCGACCTGCGCCGCCGTGCGACCAAGGCGCTCGGCCGCTGCACGCAGAAGGACAACATCCGCTTCGACGGGCTGTCGCGCGTGTCGCACGTCACCGACGCGACCGACTGGCGCGTCGAATACCCGTTCGTCGTGCTGACCCCCGATACCGAAGCCGAGATCGCCGGCCTCATCAAGGCCTGCTTCGAGCTCGGCCTCACCGTGATCCCGCGCGGCGGCGGCACCGGCTACACGGGCGGCGCGGTGCCGCTCACGCCGTTCTCCGCGGTGATCAATACCGAGAAGCTCGAACAGCTCGGCGCGGTCGAGCTGACCGAGCTGCCGGGCGTCGCGCACAAGGTGCCGACGATCTTCTCCGGCGCGGGCGTCGTCACGCGCCGCGTGACCGAGGCGGCCGAGGCGGCCGGCTACGTGTTCGCGGTCGATCCGACCTCGCTGGACGCATCGTGCATCGGCGGCAACGTCGCGATGAACGCCGGCGGCAAGAAGGCCGTGCTGTGGGGCACCGCGCTCGACAACCTGGCCTGGTGGCGGATGGTCGACCCGGACGGCAACTGGCTCGAAGTCACGCGCCACGAGCACAACCAGGGCAAGATCCACGACATCGCGGTCGCGCGTTTCGAGCTGAAGTGGTTCGACGGCGCGTACGCGCCGGGCGAGAAGCTGCTGAAGAGCGAGATGCTCGAGATCGAAGGCCGCCGGTTCCGCAAGGAAGGCCTCGGCAAGGACGTCACCGACAAGTTCCTGGCCGGCCTGCCGGGCGTGCAGAAGGAAGGCTGCGACGGGCTGATCACGTCCGCGCGCTGGGTGCTGCACAAGATGCCCGCGCACACGCGCACCGTCTGTCTCGAATTCTTCGGCCAGGCGCGCGAGGCGATCCCGAGCATCGTCGAGATCAAGGATTACCTGTTCGAGACGTCGAAGCAGGGCGGCGCGATTCTCGCGGGCCTCGAGCACCTCGACGAGCGCTATCTGCGCGCGGTCGGCTACGCGACCAAGAGCAAGCGCAACGCATTCCCCAAGATGGTGCTGATCGGCGACATTGTCGGCGATGACGCCGATGCGGTCGCGCACGCGACGTCCGAAGTGATCCGGATGGCGAACGGCAAGAGCGGCGAAGGCTTCGTCGCGATCAGCGCGGAGGCGCGCAAGCGCTTCTGGCTCGACCGCAGCCGCACGGCCGCGATCGCGAAGCACACGAACGCGTTCAAGATCAACGAAGACGTCGTCATCCCGCTGAACCGGATGGGCGAGTACACCGACGGCATCGAGCGGATCAACATCGAGCTGTCGCTGAAGAACAAGCTGCAGCTGGTCGACGCGCTCGAAGCATTCTTCCGCGCCGGCAACCTGCCGCTCGGCAAGACCGACGACGCGAATGAAATCCCGAGCGCCGAACTGCTCGAGGATCGCGTGCAACAGGCGCTGGAGCTGCTCAAGCGCGTGCGTGCGCGCTGGGAATTCGTGCGCGACCGGCTCGACCAGCCGCTGCGCGAGGCGCAGCACTATCTCGTGCAGCTCGGCTACGAGGCGCTCGCCGAGAAGTTCGCCGATCGGGCGGACGATCAGCCGGGCGCGACCGTGTTCCACGTCACGCAGGACCGCACGGTGCGCATCTCGTGGAAGCAGGAGATCCGCGCGGAGCTGCGCGCGATCTTCAACGGCGGCGCGTTCAAGCAGATCCTCGACGAGGCGCAGGCGATCCACAAGCAGGTGCTGCGCGGGCGCGTGTTCGTCGCGCTGCACATGCACGCAGGCGACGGCAACGTTCACACGAACCTGCCGGTCAACTCCGACAACTACGAGATGCTGCAGGACGCCCACGCGGCGGTCGCGCGCATCATGACGCTCGCGCGTTCGCTCGACGGCGTGATCTCCGGCGAACACGGCATCGGCATCACGAAGCTCGAGTTCCTGACCGACGACGAGATCGCCGAGTTCCGCGCGTACAAGCAGCGCGTCGACCCGAACGGCCGCTTCAACAAGGGCAAGCTGCTCGAAGGCGCCGACCTGCGCAACGCTTATACGCCGAGCTTCGGGCTGATGGGCTACGAGTCGCTGATCATGCAGCAGTCCGACATCGGCGCGATCGCCGATTCGGTGAAGGACTGCCTGCGCTGCGGCAAGTGCAAGCCGGTGTGCGCGACGCACGTGCCGCGCGCGAACCTGCTGTACAGCCCGCGCAACAAGATTCTCGCGACCTCGCTGCTGGTCGAGGCGTTCCTGTATGAAGAACAGACGCGCCGCGGCGTGTCGATCAAGCACTGGGACGAGTTCAACGACGTGGCCGACCACTGCACGGTGTGCCACAAGTGCGCGACGCCGTGCCCGGTGAAGATCGACTTCGGCGACGTCACGATGAACATGCGCAACCTGTTGCGCAAGATGGGCAAGAAGAAATTCAACGCCGGCAATGCGGCGGGCATGTTCTTCCTGAACGCGACCAATCCGCAGACGATCAACGCCGCGCGCAGCGTGATGATGGGCGTCGGCTACAAGGTGCAGCGCTTCGCGAACGACATGCTGAAGAAGGTCGTGACGAAGCAGACGCAGCACCCGCCGGCGACGGTCGGCAAGCCGCCCGTGGTCGAGCAGGTGATCCACTTCGTCAACAAGAAGATGCCGGGCAACCTGCCGAAGAAGACGGCGCGCGCGCTGCTCGACATCGAGGACAACAAGATCGTGCCGATCATCCGCAACCCGAAGTCGACGACCGTCGATTCGGAAGCGGTGTTCTACTTCCCGGGCTGCGGCTCCGAGCGCCTGTTCTCGCAGGTCGGGCTGGCTACGCAGGCGATGCTGTGGGAGGCGGGCGTGCAGACCGTGCTGCCGCCGGGCTACCTGTGCTGCGGCTATCCGCAGCGCGGCTCGGGCCAGTACGACAAGGCCGAGAAGATCGTCACCGACAACCGCGTGCTGTTCCACCGGGTCGCGAACACGCTGAACTACCTCGACATCAAGACGGTGGTCGTGTCGTGCGGCACCTGCTACGACCAGCTCGCGGGCTACGAATTCGACAAGATCTTCCCGGGCTGCCGGATCATCGACATCCACGAGTTCCTGCTCGAGAAGGGGATGAAGCTCGACGGCGTGACGGGCACGCGCTACATGTATCACGACCCGTGCCACACGCCGATCAAGACGATGGACCCGGTCAAGCTCGTCAACGAGCTGATGGGCACGGAGAAGGACGGCTACAAGATCGAGAAGAACGACCGTTGCTGCGGCGAATCGGGCACGCTCGCGGTCACGCGCCCGGACGTGTCGACGCAGGTCCGCTTCCGCAAGGAAGAAGAGATCCGCAAGGGTGCCGCGAAGCTGCGCAGCATCCCGGTCGTCGCCGACGGCGCGAGCGCACCGGCGCCGGCCGCGAACGGCGGCCCGGACGTGAAGATCCTGACGAGCTGCCCGTCGTGCCTGCAGGGGCTGTCGCGCTACAACGAGGATGCGAACATCGAGGCCGACTACATCGTGGTCGAGATCGCGCGCCAGGTGCTCGGCGAGAACTGGATGGCCGACTATGTCGCACACGCGAACAATGGCGGGATCGAGCGCGTGCTGGTCTAATGCGGGCATGACGACCGCCCGGCCGGGCCAAGGATGAGAGCGGGCGCCTGCGCTGAAGCGCCGGCGCCCGTCCACATGGGAGCGACGATGGAATGCGTGTTTTGCCGTGAAGACGGCGGCGAGGTGCTCTGGCAGGACGATGCGCTGCGCGTCGTGCTGGCGACGGGCGAGCACGACTACCCGGGTTTCTGCCGGGTGATCTGGGGCGCGCACGTGGCCGAGTTCTCCGATCTCGGCGAACCCGAGCGGGCACACCTGATGCGCGTGGTCTACGCGGTCGAACGGGCAGTGCGCCGCGTGATGCAGCCGAACAAGGTGAATCTCGCGAGCCTCGGCAACATGGTGCCGCACGTGCACTGGCACGTGATCCCGCGCTTCTCCAACGACGCCCATTTCCCGCAGCCCGTCTGGGCGCCGCGCCAGCGCAGCGTGTCAGAGGCGCTGCTGCGCGCGCGCGCGGCGCAGGCCTCGCTGCTGCACAATGCGGTGCGCGAGGAAATTCAACGCATGACAGATTCGAGGCAGCCATGAGCGGTTTGACTTCCACGACGCCGATTCCGTCCGGCGTCGTCGTGCACGCGGTGTCGCGCGTGCTTGAATTGCAGTACCCGAACGGCGAGAGCTACCGGATTCCGTTCGAGCTGATGCGCGTTTATTCGCCGTCGGCCGAGGTGCGCGGCCACGGGCCAGGCCAGGAGACGCTGCAGACGGGCAAGCGCGAAGTGACGATCACCGCGCTCGAGGGTGTGGGCAACTACGCGCTGCAGCCGACGTTCTCGGACGGCCATTCGACCGGCATCTACTCGTGGGATCTGCTGTACGAACTGGCGACGCAGCAGGACGCGCTGTGGCGCGACTATTTCGACAAACTGAAGGCGGCGGGCGTCGAGCGCGACGCGCCGATGCAGGCGGCCCCCGCGCCGCACGGCCACTGCCACTGAAATCGACGGCGCCCGATCGGCGCCGTCTTGCCATTAACTGAGGATCAACGCGATGAGCAAAACCCACTTCGGCTTCGAAAGCGTCGAGGAAACCGAAAAAGCGAAGAAAGTGGCGGGTGTGTTCCATTCGGTCGCGAGCAACTACGATCTGATGAACGACCTGATGTCGGCGGGCATGCACCGCGCGTGGAAGGCGTTCACGATCGCGCAGGCGAACGTGCGCCCCGGCTTCAAGGTGCTCGACATCGCGGCTGGCACGGGCGACCTGACCAAGGCGTTCGCGAAGGCGGCGGGCCCGACGGGCGAGGTCTGGCACACCGACATCAACGAATCGATGCTGCGCGTCGGCCGCGACCGGCTGCTCGACAAGGGCATCGTGACGCCGTCGCTGCTGTGCGACGCCGAGAAAACCCCCTTTCCGGACAACTACTTCGATGTGGTCACGGTCGCGTTCGGGCTGCGCAACATGACGCACAAGGACGCCGCGCTCGCCGAGATGCGCCGCGTGACGAAGCCCGGCGGCCGCGTGATGGTGCTGGAATTCTCGAAAGTCTGGGATCCGCTGAAAAAAGCGTACGATTTGTATTCTTTCAAAGTATTACCGTGGCTTGGCGACAAGTTCGCGAAAGATGCTGAAAGTTACAGGTATCTTGCTGAATCTATCCGGATGCATCCCGATCAGGACACGCTGAAGACGATGATGGAACAAGCGGGCCTCGACGCCGTCAAATATTACAATTTGTCAGGTGGCGTGGTAGCTTTACACATGGGAACCAAGTACTAAGGGGTTCTTTCCATACATTCGCCTTACATCTGGAGAAAGTGATGTCCGAATCGCGTTCGTTGTTCAACCGTAGCAAGCCGTCGAAGCCGTGGGCTCGACGGGTCGGCACGCTGCTGATGGTCGGCCTGCTCACGGCCGGCACGTTCGCATCGCTCGATGCCGAAGCCAAGCGCATGGGCGGCGGGCGCAGCATCGGCCGTCAAAACTCCACCGTCACGCAGCGCCAGGCCACGCCGCCTGCGCAGCAGCCGATGCAGCAGGCCGCGCCGGCGCAGGCGCAGCGCGCGAACCCGGCCGCACCGGCTCCGGCCGCGCAGCCGAACCGCTCGCGCTGGCTCGGGCCGATCGCCGGTCTCGCGGCCGGCCTCGGCATCGCGGCGCTGCTGTCGCACTTCGGCCTGGGCGGCGCGTTCGCGAGCATGATGGCGAACGTCATCGTGATCGCATTGCTCGCGATGGTCGGCATCTGGCTGATCCGCAAGTTCATGAACCGTCGCCGCCCGCACGAACCGGCGTACTCGGTGGGCGGTTCGGCATCGTCGTCGGGCGGCTACTCGCAGAGCCCGTCGTTCCAGCAGGGCAGCACCGGTAACAACAGCAGCTATGCGAACGAAGCGCAAGGCGTGTTCGGCGGCGGCGCAGCCGCCGCCGGCGCGGCGGGCGCGATGGCGGCTGCGCCGCTGCAGGTGCCGGCGGGCTTCGACACCGAAGCGTTCCTGCGCAGCGCGAAGGTCTATTTCGTGCGCCTGCAGGCCGCGTGGGACCAGGGCAACCTGGCCGACATCCGCGAGTTCACGACGCCCGAAATGTTCGCCGAGATCAAGATCGACCTCGATTCGCGCGGCAACGAGTCGAACCAGACCGACGTCGTGCAGCTCGACGCGGAGCTGGTCGCGATCGAGGATCGCGGCATCGAGCAGTCGGCGAGCGTGCGCTTCCACGGGCTGATCCGCGAATCGGCGAATGCGTCGGCCGCACCGTTCGACGAGGTGTGGAACCTGTCGAAGTCGGGCAGTCAGGGCTGGCTGCTCGCGGGCATCCAGCAACTCAACACGCATTGAGCGTGACCGGCGGCCCGCGCCGCCGGATGCCTGGGCGACGGCTGCCGCACTGCGACCGCTTGCCGCCCGGGTGTGCGGTTGGCCGCGGTCTACCGACGATCCGACGTTACAATAGAAACCCGCGTGGGCGCCCGGCCCGCGCGGGTTTTTTCTTTCCCAGCCCGATGACCTTTGCCGCCAAGCCTTTTGCTGCTGCTGTCAATCACCTGCTCGCGCGCGAATCGTGGGCGAGCGACCGCCTGATCCCCTACGCGGGCAAGACCGCCCGGCTCGACGTGCCGCCCGTCACGCTGACGCTGCTCGTGCAGCCCGACGGCTATCTGTCCGCTGTGGAAGCGCACGATGCGAAACACGTCGACGTGTCGATCGCACTCGCGGGCGACACTGTCGCCGCATTCCTGCAGGGCGGCCAGGCGGCCGTGATGAAGCACGTGAAGATCGAGGGGGACGCGGAGTTCGCGACGCAGATCGCGAAACTGGCCGAGCACCTGCGCTGGGAACCTGAGGAAGATCTCGCGAAGCTGGTCGGCGACGCGGCGGCGCACCGGATCGCGACGGTCGTGCGCGACGCCGGCGCGCGCGCGCGCCGCACCGGCCGCAACGTGCTCGATTCCGTCGCCGAATACTGGCTCGATGAAAACCCGCAAGTCGTCCGGCGCACGGTGCTCGGCGGTTTCGACGCCGAACTGGCGCGTGCGCGCGATGCGCTCGCGCGGGTCGAAAAGCGGGTCGAGCGACTCGAACAAAAAATCGGCGCGCGCACGGGCTCCGGCCCGCGCGGCGCGCACTGAGGGCCGCAGGGCATGCGCATTTTCCGTTTCATCAAGATTGTCTATACCGTCATCCGCTTTGGCCTCGACGAAGTGATGCTGTCCCGGATCGACGACCGGCGTGTGAAGCTGCTGTTGCGGATCACGACGATCGGCCGCCGCTATTCCGATCCGCCCGCCGTGCGGCTGCGTCACGCGCTCGAAAGCCTCGGCCCGATCTTCGTGAAGTTCGGCCAGGTGCTGTCTACACGCCGCGACCTGCTGTCGGTCGATTTCGCGAACGAACTCGCGAAGCTGCAGGACCAGGTGCCGCCGTTCGATTCGGCGGTCGCGATCGCGATCATCGAGAAGTCGCTCGGCGCGCCGGTCGACGAGCTGTTCGACGAATTCGAGCGCGAGCCGGTCGCGAGCGCGTCGATCGCGCAGGTGCACTTCGCGAAGCTGAAGCAGGGCGTGCACGCGGGCAAGGCCGTCGCGGTCAAGGTGCTGCGCCCGAACATGCTGCCGGTGATCGATTCGGACCTCGCGCTGATGCGCGACATCGCGACGTGGACGGAGCGCATGTGGGCAGACGGCCGGCGCCTGAAGCCGCGCGAAGTCGTCGCCGAATTCGACAAGTATCTGCACGACGAACTGGACCTGATGCGCGAGGCCGCGAACGGCAGCCAGCTGCGCCGCAACTTCGCGGGCCTCGACCTGTTGCTCGTGCCCGAGATGTTTTGGGATTTCTCCACGTCGCAGGTGCTCGTGATGGAGCGCATGACCGGCGTGCCGATCAGCCAGGTCGAGACGCTGCGCTCGGCCGGCGTCGACATCAAGAAGCTCGCGCGCGAAGGCGTCGAGATCTTCTTCACGCAGGTGTTCCGCGACGGTTTCTTTCATGCGGACATGCACCCGGGCAACATCCAGGTGAGCCTCGATCCGAACACGTTCGGCCGCTATATCGCGCTCGATTTCGGGATCGTCGGCGCGTTGTCGGATTTCGACAAGAACTACCTCGCGCAGAACTTCCTCGCCTTCTTCAAGCGCGACTACCACCGCGTCGCGACGCTGCACCTCGAATCGGGCTGGGTGCCGCCCGAGACACGCGTCGAGGAGCTCGAAAGCGCGATCCGCGCAGTGTGCGAGCCGTATTTCGACCGCGCACTGAAGGACATCTCGCTCGGTCAGGTGCTGATGCGTCTGTTCTCGACGTCGCGCCGCTTCAACGTCGAGATCCAGCCGCAGCTCGTGCTGCTGCAGAAGACGATGCTGAACGTCGAGGGGCTCGGCCGTTCCCTCGATCCTGAACTCGACCTGTGGAAGACGGCGAAGCCGTATCTCGAGCGCTGGATGACCGAGCAGATCGGCCTGCGCGGCTGGTACGAGCGCTTCAAGGTCGAAGCGCCGCAGTGGAGCAAGACGCTGCCGCAACTGCCGCGCCTGATCCACCACGCGATGGCGGCGCACCACGACGCACCGCGCGCGGCGAGCGAGGACCTGATGCGTCAGATCCTCGTCGAGCAGAAACGTACCAACCGGCTGCTGCAGGCATTGCTGATCTTCGGCCTTGCCGTCGGCGTCGGGGCGCTCGTCGCGCGCGTGCTGCTCGCGCTCGCGTACGGCGCATGACCGAAGGGAGCCGCGCGATGTCCGAACCGAAACGACCGCCCGCACCGAGCACCGCCGATTTCGAGACGCGCGACCCCGGCAACGCCGCGTTCTGGGACGAGCGTTTCGCGCGCGGCGTGACGCCGTGGGAGTTCGGCGGCGTGCCGAACGGGTTTCGCGCGTTTGCCCAGCGCCTCGAGCCTTGTGCGGTGCTGATTCCGGGCTGCGGCAGTGCGCAGGAGGCCGGCTGGCTCGCGCAGGCCGGCTGGCCCGTGCGCGCGATCGATTTCTCGGCGCAGGCGGTGGCGGCGGCGAAGGCGCAGCTCGGCGCGCATGCGGACGTCGTGGAGCAGGCCGATTTCTTCGCGTACCGACCGCCGTTCGATGTGCAGTGGGTGTACGAGCGCGCGTTCCTGTGCGCGTTGCCGCCGAGCCTGCGCGCCGGCTATGCGGCGCGGATGGCCGAACTGCTGCCCGCCGGTGCGCTGCTGGCCGGTTATTTCTTCGTGACGGCGAAACCAAAGGGGCCGCCGTTCGGCATCGAGCGCGCGGAACTCGATGCGCTGCTCGCGCCGCACTTCGAACTGATCGAGGATCTGCCGGTGACCGATTCGCTGGCCGTGTTCGAAGGGCACGAGCGCTGGCTCACGTGGCGCCGTCGCTGAAGCTCGGGCGTCGCGGCCGTTGCCGGAGCGCGCCGGGGTTTCAGCTATAATTCAAGGTTTTGCAAGCCGTTTCCAGTTTCTGCGGGAAAAATATCATGCCGATCTACGCCTATCGATGCGAAGCGTGCGGTTTCGCGAAGGACGTGCTCCAGAAGATGAGCGACGCGCCGCTGTCGCAATGCCCCGAATGCGGGAAGGATGCTTTTCGCAAGCAGGTCACCGCCGCCGGCTTCCAGCTGAAGGGCTCCGGCTGGTATGTCACCGATTTCCGCGGTGGCTCGAGCGGCGCCAGCGCGCCGGCGACGGCGTCCGGCGACACGGCGGCAGCACCGGCCGCCGCGGCGCCTGCGGCAGCCGCGCCCGCTGCCGCGAGCTCCGAAAGTACGACGACGAGCGCCGCGCCCGCCCCGGCTGCAGCGCCCGCCGCCAGCAGTTGACTGTCGCGGCCCGGCCGGGCCGCGACCAACCCGCGCTTCCGGCGCGGTTCATTGACGGCAGATGATGAAAAAGACGACCCTGAAAACGGTGTTCCTGACCGGCCTGCTGGTTCTCGTCCCGCTCGCGATCACGCTGTGGGTGCTCGGCCTCATCATCGGCACGATGGACCAGACGCTGCTGCTGTTGCCCGAATCGTGGCAGCCGGAGCGGATGCTCGGCTTCCACCTGCCGGGGATCGGCGCGGTGCTGACGCTCGCGTTCATCTTCGTCGTCGGGCTGGCCACGCAGAACTTCATCGGCCAGAAGCTCGTCACGTGGTGGAACGCGGTCGTGCGTCACATCCCGGTCGTCGGGCCGATCTACACGAGCGTCAAGCAGGTGTCGGACACGCTGCTGTCGAGCAGCGGCAACGCGTTCCGCAAGGCGCTGCTGATCGAATACCCGCGTCGCGGCTCGTATACGATTGCGTTTCTGACCGGCACGCCCGGCGGCGACGTGGTCAACCATCTGACGGAAGAGTACGTGAGCGTGTACGTGCCCACGACGCCGAACCCGACGTCGGGCTTCTTCCTGATGCTGCCGAAGAGCGAAGTCATCGAACTCGACATGTCGGTCGATGCCGCGCTCAAGTACATCGTCTCGATGGGCGTCGTGGCGCCTTCGGCGCCCGCTCCGGCGCCCGCCCGTCGTCCCGTCGAGCCGCCGCTGTAAGTAAAGAATCATCGCCCGGGCCGCGCGTTGCGGCACCCGTTGATCAAACCGAACGAAAGCAAACATCATGTCGATGCGTACTGAATACTGCGGTCTCGTGACCGAACACCTGCTGGGCCAAACCGTGTCGCTGTGCGGCTGGGTGCAGCGCCGCCGCGATCACGGCGGTGTGATCTTCATCGACCTGCGCGATCGTGAAGGCCTCGTGCAGGTGGTGTGCGATCCGGATCGCGCGGAGATGTTCGCGACCGCCGAAGGCGTGCGCAACGAGTTCTGCGTGCAGATCAAGGGTCTCGTGCGCAACCGTCCGGAAGGCACGGTCAACGCCGGCCTGAAGAGCGGCAAGATCGAAGTGCTGTGCCACGAGCTGATCGTGCTGAACGCGTCGGTCACGCCGCCGTTCCAGCTCGACGACGACAACCTGTCGGAAACGACGCGTCTCACGCACCGCGTGCTCGACCTGCGCCGTCCGCAGATGCAGCACAACCTGCGCCTGCGCTACCGCGTCGCGATCGAAGCGCGCAAGTACCTCGACGAGCAGGGCTTCATCGACATCGAAACGCCGATGCTGACGAAGAGCACGCCGGAAGGCGCGCGCGACTACCTCGTGCCGTCGCGCGTGAACGCGGGGCAGTTCTTCGCGCTGCCGCAGTCGCCGCAGCTGTTCAAGCAGCTGCTGATGGTCGCGAACTTCGACCGTTACTACCAGATCACCAAGTGCTTCCGCGACGAGGACCTCCGTGCCGACCGTCAGCCGGAATTCACGCAGATCGACTGCGAGACGTCGTTCCTCGGCGAGCAGGAAATCCGCGACCTGTTCGAAGACATGATCCGTCACATCTTCAAGACGACGATCGACGTCGAACTCGACGCGAAATTCCCGGTGATGCCGTACTCGGAAGCGATGGCGCGTTTCGGTTCGGACAAGCCGGACCTGCGTGTGCAACTCGAATTCACCGAGCTGACCGACGCGATGAAGGACGTCGACTTCAAGGTGTTCAGCACGCCGGCCAACGCGAAGGACGGCCGTGTCGCGGCGCTGCGCGTGCCGAAGGGCGGCGAGCTGTCGCGCGGCGACATCGACGGTTACACGGAATTCGTGCGCATCTACGGCGCGAAGGGCCTCGCCTGGATCAAGGTCAACGAGAAGGCGAAGGGCCGCGACGGCCTGCAAAGCCCGATCGTCAAGAACCTGCACGACGCATCGATCGCGGCGATCCTCGAGCGCACCGGCGCTGAAGACGGCGACATCATCTTCTTCGCGGCCGACCGCGCGAAGGTCGTCAACGACAGCCTCGGCGCACTGCGCCTGAAGATCGGCCATTCGGAATTCGGCAAGGCGAACGGCCTCGTCCAGGCCGGCTGGAAGCCGCTGTGGGTCGTCGACTTCCCGATGTTCGAATACGACGACGAAGACGCGCGCTACGTTGCCGCGCACCACCCGTTCACCAGCCCGAAGGACGAGCACCTCGAGTACCTCGAGACGGATCCGGGCCGTTGCCTCGCGAAGGCGTACGACATGGTGCTGAACGGCTGGGAAATCGGCGGCGGCTCGGTGCGTATCCACCGCGAGGAAGTGCAGAGCAAGGTGTTCCGCGCGCTGAAGATCGGTGCGGAAGAAGCGCAGGCGAAGTTCGGCTTCCTGCTGGACGCGCTGCAGTACGGCGCGCCGCCGCACGGCGGTATCGCGTTCGGTCTCGACCGCATCGTCACGATGATGGCCGGCGCCGACTCGATCCGCGACGTGATCGCGTTCCCGAAGACGCAGCGTGCGCAGGATCTGCTCACGCAGGCGCCGAGCCCGGTCGACGAGCGTCAGCTGCGCGAGCTGCACATCCGTCTGCGTCAGCCGGAACAGCCGAAGGCGTAACGCTTGTCACAGGTCGTGTGCGCGGTGACGCGCGCACGACGCCCAACGAAAAAGGCGCCGTTGTGCGCCTTTTTCGCTTTTTGCGGTACAGTCGCAGCACTTGCCGCACGTTCGGGCCCAGGCCCGGCGCACGGCCCTGTGCCGCATGAAACAAAGATGACGAAGCCGCCGAAAATCCCCGAATCCGTTCTCGTCGTGATCTACACGCCCGAACTCGACGTACTGGTGATCAAGCGTGCCGACCAGCCCGATTTCTGGCAATCGGTGACCGGATCGAAGGACGCGCTCGACGAGCCGCTCGCGCTCACGGCCGCGCGCGAAGTCGCCGAGGAAACCGGCATCTCGGTCGGGTCGCCCGACGTGCCGGCCACCGCGCTGATCGACTGGCACCACCGGATCGAATACAGCATCTATCCGCAATACCTGCATCGCTATGCGCCGGGCGTCACGCGCAATATCGAGCACTGGTTCGGCCTGTGCGTGCCGCGCCGCGTCGACGTGACGCTGTCGCCGCGCGAGCATGTCGACTACGCATGGCTGCCGTTCCGCGAAGCGGCCGCGCGCTGCTTTTCGCCATCGAATGCCGAAGCGATCCTGCAACTGCCCGTGCGCGTGTCGCTCGCGCAATCGCCGCACGGCTCTTCCGCATGAATGCGGAAACCCGCAAGCGCTTCGCGCAATTGCGGCAGATGTTCCTGCAGGAGCGCGGCTCCGCGTCGCGGCTCGCGTTCACGGCCGGCAACACGGTGCGCCTTTGCGAGACCGGCAACGAATTCTTCCACGCGCTGATCGAACGGATCGATGCGGCGCGCGAGCAGGTGATGCTCGAAACCTACATCTTCTGCGACGACGCGGCCGGCCGCCCGGTGTCGGATGCGCTGATTCGCGCGGCGCAGCGCGGCGTGCGCGTGCGCGTGATCACCGACGGCGTCGGCACCGCGCGCCTGCCGCTGTTCGATACGTGGGCCGAGGCCGGTGTCGAGCACTGCATCTACAACCGCTTCCTGTTCGGCCGCTTCGGCTTCTCGCGCACGCACCGCAAGCTCGCGGTGATCGATCATGCGGTCGCGTTCTGCGGCGGCATCAACATCGTCGACGACTACACGCAGGGCAGCGCGACGCTGCCGTTCCCGCGCTGGGATTTCGCGGTCGAGATGGCCGGGCCGGCGGTGTCGGACGTGCGCGCCGCGTTCGAGCTGCAGTGGCACCGCATCCAGTTCGGCCACAAGCCTTATGCGCAGTACGCGGCGGGGCTGCACGGCGGCGAGGCGTTCCCGGACATGTTCCGGCGCTGGATGCGCAGCCACCGGTGGATCAAGGCCGGTGCGCTGCGCGTCGTGACGGAGCCGAGCGTCGCGTTCGTCGCGCGCGACAATGTCGTGAACCGCCGCGCGATCGAGAAGGCGTATCTCGCCGCGATCGGCCAGGCGCGCCAGCGGATCCTGCTCGCGAATCCGTATTTCATGCCGGGCCGCAAGCTGCGCCGCGCACTGACGGGCGCGGCACGCCGCGGCGTCGACGTGCGGATCCTGATCGGCCGTAACGAGTTCACGGCGCTCGATACGGCCGTACCGTTCCTGTATCACGCGCTGCTGCGCGCGGGCGTGCGCGTGGCGGAATACGACAAGACGATCCTGCACGGCAAAGTGGCGGTGATCGACGACAACTGGGCGACCGTCGGCTCGTCGAACCTCGACGCGCTGAGCCTGATGCTGAACAATGAGGCGAACGTCGTGCTGGTGCGCTACGATGAGATCACCAACGAATTGCGCGACGCAATCGCGGCCGCCTTCACCGAAGGCCGTGAAATTGATGCCGCCCGGTATGCCGCACGGCCGCGCATCGAGCGTATGCTGAACTGGCTCGCATACAACACGTACCGCATCGTGATGAAGGCGCTGACGGTCGGTGGTTACGACTGACGAAGACTAAGCGTTCGCTTCAAAAATCTGTCCGCACGTTCGTGCGGAAAAGCCGCTCCGGTCCCGCCGGAATCGCGCAAAATAGCGGCTCGGTTAGACACCGGTTTCTAATAATTTCCTTGTTTCGCGAGCGGCCGCACTCAATAATAGTACGGCCGTTCGATTTTATTCGAACCCCCGAACGGTTACAGAAATAGCTATGCGAAAAGGCGAACAGACGCGTGCCGCGATACTCGAAGCTGCTTTGGACCTCGCCAGCCGTGACGGGCTGGAGGGGCTGACGATCGGCCTGCTGGCCGAGCGCATGCAGATGAGCAAGAGTGGTGTGTTCGCGCACTTCGGATCGCGCGAGGACCTGCAGGTCGAGGTCGTCCGCGAGTATCACCATCGTTTCGAAAACGAGGTGTTCTTTCCGAGCCTGCGTGAGCCGCGAGGCTTGCCGCGCCTCCGGGCGATGCTGGCCCGCTGGACGGAGAAGCGCATCCAGGAAGTGACGACCGGATGCATCTACATCAGCGGCGCCGTCGAGTACGACGACCGGCCCGACAGCCCCGTGCGCGAGCAGTTGATCGCGAGCGTGACGGCCTGGCGTGCCGCGATGCTGCGTGCCATTTCGCAGGCGAAGGAAGAAGGCCATCTGCGTGCGGATACGGATCCGGACCTGATGCTCTTCGAGTTGTACAGCTTCACGCTCGGCCTGCATCACGACGCACGATTCCTGCATTCGCCGGATGCCGTGCGCCTCACGTGGGCCGCGCTGGAAAAGACGATCGTTTCGTATCAGAGCGAGAGCCGTTAGCGGCGCGTGATCCGCCCGCCAGGAGCTCGAGCCGTTTTGCCCACCTTTGGAGAGAGTCATGGGACAGTACGCCGCGCCGCTGCGCGACATGCAATTCGTGTTGCACGAGCTTCTGAACGTCGAAGCCGAGGTCAAGCAAATGCCGCGGCATGCGGACCTCGACGCCGACACGATCAACCAGGTCCTCGAGGAGGCGGGCAAGTTCTGCTCCGAGGTACTGTTCCCGCTGAACCAGGTCGGCGACCGTGAAGGCTGCACGTATGAAGGCGACGGCGTCGTGAAGACCCCGACCGGCTTCAAGGAAGCGTACCAGCAGTACGTCGAGGCCGGCTGGCCGGCGCTCGGCTGCGATCCGGACTACGGCGGCCAGGGCCTGCCCGCGTTCGTGAACAACGCGCTCTACGAAATGCTGAACTCGGCGAACCAGGCGTGGACGATGTATCCGGGCCTGTCGCACGGCGCCTACGAATGCCTGCATGCGCACGGCGCGCCGGAACTCCAGAAGCAGTATCTGCCGAAGCTCGTGTCGGGCGAATGGACGGGCACGATGTGCCTGACCGAGCCGCACTGCGGCACCGACCTCGGCATCCTGCGCACCAAGGCCGAACCGAACGGCGACGGCTCGTACTCGATCAGCGGCACGAAGATCTTCATCTCGAGCGGCGAGCACGACATGTCGAAGAACATCGTCCACCTCGTGCTCGCACGCCTGCCGGACGCACCGCAGGGTACCAAGGGGATCTCGCTGTTCATCGTGCCGAAGTTCATTCCGGACGCCGCGGGCGAGCCGGGCGAGCGCAACGGCATCAAGTGTGGCTCGATCGAACACAAGATGGGCATCCACGGCAACTCGACGTGCGTGATGAACCTCGACAACGCGAAGGGCTGGATGGTCGGCGAGCCGAACAAGGGCCTCAACGCGATGTTCGTGATGATGAACGCCGCGCGTCTGGGCGTCGGCATGCAGGGTCTGGGTCTCACGGAAGTCGCATACCAGAACTCGCTGACGTACGCGAAGGAGCGCCTGCAGATGCGCTCGCTGACGGGCCCGAAGGCACCGGACAAGCCGGCCGACCCGATCATCGTGCACCCGGACGTGCGCCGCATGCTGCTCACGCAGAAGGCCTACGCCGAAGGCGCGCGCGCGTTCACGTACTGGTCCGCGCTGCAGATCGACAAGGAACTGTCGCACGCTGACGAAGCGGTGCGCAAGGAAGCGGCCGATCTCGTCGCGCTGCTCACGCCGATCATCAAGGCGTTCCTGACCGACAACGCGTTCGAGTCGACCAACCACGCGATGCAGATCTACGGCGGCCACGGCTTCATCTCCGAGTGGGGCATGGAGCAGTACGTGCGCGACGCGCGGATCAACATGATCTACGAAGGCACGAACTCGATCCAGTCGCTCGACCTGCTGGGTCGCAAGGTACTCGGCGACATGGGCGCGAAGCTGAAGAAATTCGGCAAGCTCGTCACGGAATTCGCGGAAGCCGAAGGCGTGAAGCCGGAAATGGCCGAGTTCATCAACCCGCTCGCCGACATCGGCGACAAGGTGCAGAAGCTGACGATGGAAATCGGCATGAAGGCGATGCAGAACCCGGACGAAGTCGGCGCTGCCGCCGTGCCGTACCTGCGCACCGTGGGCCACCTGGTGTTCTCGTACTTCTGGGCGCGCATGGCGCGCCTCGCCCTCGACAAGGAAGCGTCGGGCGACCCGTTCTACAAGTCGAAGCTCGCGACCGCACGCTTCTACTTCGCGCGCCTGCTGCCCGAAACGGCGGCGACGATCCGCGCCGCGCGCGCCGGTTCGAAGACGCTGATGGAAGTCGACGAATCGCTGTTCTGACGCGAGTCCGGGCGGTGCGCGCCGAGCGCCGCCCGAACGCAACGGTTCCTGGTACTCAATTCGCCGTGCAGCCCTCACAACCCGCGCTGCACGACACTATCCGGAGACATCCCGTGAGCAATTTCCTGATTCGCAAGGTCGCCGTGCTGGGCGCCGGCGTGATGGGCGCGCAGATCGCCGCGCATCTCGTCAACGCGCGCGTGCCGGTGCTGCTGTTCGACCTGCCGGCCAAGGAAGGCCCGAAAAACGCGATCGCGCTGAAGGCGATCGAGAACCTGAAGAAGCTGTCGCCCGCGCCGTTCGGCGTGAAGGACGATGCGAAATATCTCGAAGCCGCGAACTATGAAGACGACATCGCGAAGCTCGCCGAATGCGACGTCGTGATCGAGGCGATCGCCGAGCGGATGGACTGGAAGCACGACCTGTACAAGAAGGTCGCGCCGCACATCGCACCGAATGCGATTTTCGCGACCAACACGTCGGGCCTGTCGATCACGAAGCTGTCCGAAGGTTTCTCGGACGAGCTCAAATCGCGCTTTTGCGGCGTGCACTTCTTCAACCCGCCGCGCTACATGCACCTCGTCGAGCTGATCCCGACCGCGCATACGCGCCCGGAGATCCTCGACCAGCTCGAAACCTTCCTGACGAGCATCGTCGGCAAGGGCGTCGTGCGCGCGAAGGACACGCCGAACTTCATCGCGAACCGCGTCGGCATCTTCTCGATCCTCGCGGTGATCACCGAGGCTGCGAAGTTCGGCCTGCGCTTCGATGAAGTCGACGACCTGACGGGCAGCCGCCTCGGCCGCGCGAAGTCGGCGACGTTCCGCACGGCGGACGTGGTCGGCCTCGACACGATGGCGCACGTGATCAAGACGATGCAGGACAACCTCGCCGACGATCCGTTCTTCCCGGTCTACCAGACGCCTGCCGTGCTCGCCGAACTGGTGAAGCAGGGCGCGCTCGGCCAGAAGACGGGCGGCGGCTTCTACAAGAAGGAAGGCAAGGCGATCAAGGTGCTCGACGCGAAGACGGGCACTTACGTCGATTCGGGTGCGAAGGCGGACGAAACCGTCGGCCGCATCCTGAAGCGCCCGCCGGCGGAACGCCTGAAGCTGCTGCGCGAGACGGACCATCCGCACGCGCAGTTCCTGTGGTCGATCTTCCGCGACGTGTTCCACTACATCGGCGTGCATCTGGAGTCGATCGCCGACAATGCGCGTGACGTCGACCTCGCGATCCGCTGGGGCTTCGGCTGGAACGAAGGCCCGTTCGAAGGCTGGCAGGCTGCCGGCTGGAAGCAGGTTGCCGAGTGGGTGCAGGAAGACATCGCGGCCGGCAAGGCACTCGCGAACGTGCCGCTGCCGTCGTGGGTGCTCGAAGGCGCGGTTGCCGAGAAGGGCGGCGTGCACACGGCCGAAGGCTCGTGGGCGCCTGCTTCGAAGCGCTTCGTGCCGCGTTCCGACCTCGCCGTCTACGGCAAGCAGGTGTTCCGCGCGCCGCTCGTCGGCGAAGCCGGCGCCGATCCGAAGACGTACGGCAAGACGCTGTTCGAAACCGACGCGGTGCGTGCATGGGTCGACGACCGTGCGGGCGAGGACGACGTCGTGATCGTGTCGTTCAAGTCGAAGATGAACACGATCGGGCCGAGCGTGATCGACGGCCTCGTGCAGGCGATCGAGCTCGCGGAGAAGGACTACAAGGGCGTGGTGATCTGGCAGCCGACGTCGCTGAAGCTCGGCACGCCGGGTGGCCCGTTCTCGGCCGGTGCGAACCTCGAGGAGGCGATGCCCGCGTTCATGATGGGCGGCGCGAAGGGCATCGAGCCGTTCGTGAAGAAGTTCCAGGAAGGCATGCTGCGCGTGAAGTACGCGAACGTGCCGGTCGTTGCGGCCGTGTCGGGCATCGCGCTCGGCGGCGGGTGCGAACTGATGCTGCACAGCGCGAAGCGCGTCGTGCACGTCGAGAGCTACATCGGTCTCGTCGAAGTGGGCGTCGGCCTCGTGCCGGCGGGCGGCGGCCTGAAGGAAGCGGCGCTGCGCGCGGCGGATGCGGCAACGGCCGCGAACGCGACCACCGACATCCTGAAGTTCGTCACGAAGTCGTTCGAGAACGCGGCGATGGCCAAGGTTTCGTCGTCGGCGCACGATGCACGCGCGATGGGCTACCTGAAGCCGTCCGACACGATCATCTTCAACGTGTTCGAGCTGCTCGACACAGCGAAGAAGGAAGCACGCGCGCTGGCGGCCGTCGGCTACCGTGCGCCGCTGCGCGCGAAGGACGTGCCGGTCGCAGGCCGCTCGGCGATCGCGACGATCAAGGCATCGCTCGTCAACATGCGTGACGGCCGCTTCATCAGCGACCACGACTACCTGATCGCGAGCCGTATCGCCGAAGCCGTGTGCGGCGGCGACGTCGAAGCCGGCAGCCTCGTCGACGAGCAGTGGCTGCTCGCACTCGAGCGCCGCGCGTTCGTCGAGCTGCTCGGCACGCAGAAGACGCAGGAACGGATCATGGGCATGTTGCAGACCGGCAAGCCGGTGCGTAACTGAGCGAGCGACAAGGCAAGGAGTCTGAAATGAGCAAACAACTGCAAGACGCATACATCGTCGCCGCTAGCCGCACCCCGATCGGCAAGGCTCCGCGCGGTGTCTTCAAGAACACGCGCCCCGACGAGCTGCTGGTTCACGCGATCAAGTCGGCGGTCGCGCAGGTGCCCGGCCTCGACACGAAGGTGATCGAGGACGCGATCATCGGCTGCGCGATTCCGGAAGCCGAGCAGGGCCTGAACGTGGCCCGCATGGGCGCGCTGCTCGCGGGGCTGCCGCAGACGGTCGGCGGCGTGACGGTCAACCGCTTCTGCGCGTCGGGCATCACGGCGCTGGCGATGGCGGCGGACCGCATCCGCGTCGGCGAATCGGACGCGCTGCTCGCGGGCGGCTGCGAATCGATGAGCATGGTGCCGATGATGGGCAACAAGCCGTCGATGTCGCCGCACATCTTCGATCGCAGCGAGGATTTCGGCATTGCATACGGGATGGGCCTGACCGCCGAGCGCGTCGCCGAGCAGTGGAAGGTGAGCCGCGAAGACCAGGACGCGTTCTCGGTCGAATCGCACCGCAAGGCGCTCGCCGCCCAGCAGGCCGGCGAGTTCGGCGACGAAATCGCCGCGTACACGATCACCGAGCGTTTCCCGAACCTGGCGACGGGTGAAGTCGACGTGAAGACGCGCGAGATCAAGCTCGACGAAGGCCCGCGTGCGGATACGTCGATCGAAGGCCTCGCGAAGCTGCGCACGGTGTTCGCGAACAAGGGCTCGGTCACGGCCGGCAACAGCTCGCAGACGTCGGATGGCGCGGGTGCGCTGCTCGTCGTGTCGGAGAAGGTGCTCAAGGAGTTCAACCTGACGCCGCTCGCGCGCTTCGTGAGCTTCGCGGTGCGTGGCGTGCCGCCGGAAATCATGGGCATCGGTCCGAAGGAGGCGATTCCGGCCGCGCTGAAGGCCGCAGGCCTGAAGCAGGACGATCTCGACTGGATCGAGCTGAACGAAGCGTTCGCCGCGCAATCGCTGGCGGTGATGCGTGATCTCGGCCTCGACCCGTCGAAGGTCAACCCGATGGGCGGTGCGATCGCACTCGGCCACCCGCTCGGCGCGACCGGCGCGATCCGCGCGGCGACCGTCGTGCATGGCCTGCGCCGCCGTAACCTGAAGTACGGGATGGTCACGATGTGCGTCGGCACCGGCATGGGCGCCGCGGGCATCATCGAACGCCTGTAAGCGGGGCGGGACAAGAGCGACGACGGTGCGCGGGCCACGAGCTCGCGCACCGTTTTTTCATTCCGATAGAGGAAAGTCAAAGGAGACGGTTGTGGCCGAAATTCAAGTGGAACGCGCCGATGGCGTGATGACGATCACGATCGCGCGCCCGGCGAAAAAGAACGCGCTGACGGCGGCGATGTACCAGACGATGGCCGATGCGCTCGCCGACGCGCAGGAGGACAAGGCGGTCCGCGTGATCCTGCTGCGCGGCAGCGATGGCAACTTCAGCGCGGGGAACGATCTCGAGGATTTCCTGAAGGCGCCGCCGAAGGACGAAAACGCGTCGGTATTCCAGTTTCTCGCGCGGATCAGCAGCGCGACCAAGCCGATCGTCGCGGCGGTGCCGGGCATCGCCGTTGGCGTCGGCGTGACGATGCTGCTGCACTGCGATCTCGTCTACGCGGCCGACACCGCGGCGTTCTCGCTGCCGTTCGCGCAGCTCGGGCTGTGCCCGGAAGCCGCGTCGAGCGTGCTGCTGCCGCGCCTGGCCGGCCATCAGGTCGCCGCTGAAAAGCTGCTGCTCGGCGAAGCCTTCGACGCGCTGGAAGCGCACCGCATCGGCATCGTCAATCGCGTGCTGCCGGCCGCCGAGCTCGACGCATTCGCGGCGAAGCAGGCCGCGAAACTCTCGGCGCTGCCGGCGTCGTCGCTGCGCGTGACGAAGGCGCTGTTGAAGGAGACGGGAGGCGTGGCCGTTGCCGCGCGGATGAGCGAGGAAGCCGGCCACTTCTCCGCGATGCTGCGCGCGCCGGAAGCACGCGAGGCGATGACGGCGTTCTTCGAGAAGCGCAAGCCGGATTTCCGTCAGTTCGACTGACGGCGCGGCCCGACGGCATCAGGCCGTGCCGTAATCGACGTGGCCGGTTTCACGGCAGAAGCAGACCAGCCGGAGGCCGGCCGCCTTCGCGATCTCGATCGCGAGCGACGACGGCGCGGAGATCGTCGCGACCATCGGGATTCCGACCCGCGCCGACTTGCGCACGAGCTCGTAGCTCGCGCGGCTCGACAGGAACACGAAGCCGTCGGTCGCGTCGGCGCGCGACAGCACGAGCGAGCCGATCAGCTTGTCGAGCGCGTTGTGGCGTCCGACATCCTCGAACGCCATCCGGATCGCGCCTGTTGCGTCGCACCACGCGGCCGCATGCAGGCCACCGGTGAGTCTCGTGAGCGCCTGGTGCGCCGGCAGCGCGTGGGCCGCGCGCGCGAGCGCGTCGGGCGCGAGGCGCGCGAGAAAGCCGGTATCGGGCACCCGTTCGGGCGCGAGGTCGAGCAGGTCGATGCTCTCGATCCCGCACACGCCGCAGCCGGTGCGCCCCGCGAGCGCGCGGCGGCGGTCCTTCAGCGCGGCGAACGCCTGCTGGACGACCTCCAGATGCACCTCCGCGTGCGGCAGCGACGCGTCGGCGTGGAGGATCACCTCGATGTCCTTGATGTCGCTGCCGCGTTCGACGATCCCTTCCGAGATCGCGAAGCCGACCGCGAACGCCTCGAGGTCGCGCGGCGTGCACATCATCACCGCGTGCGAGATGCCGTTGAAGACCAGTGCGACCGGCCATTCCTGGCCGACGTAGTCGTGCGCGGTTTCGACGGCGCCGCCGCGCGTGCGGCGCACGGACAGCTCGATCGCGCCGCGCGGTTCTTCTGTTTCAGTCGGATTCACGAGCACTCCCGTTGATTCGAGGCAGGGCGGCGACGATCGTGTCCGCCGCTCGCGCGCAGAGGTTCTAAAATACCTCAGGCAGGCCGGCCGCGCCGGCATCCGCCACTCAGGTAACGACCATGGGACTCAGCGACGCACCGCTGCTATTCAATTTCGAACACGATTCGTCGGAAAACCTGACGTACATCCCGATGATCGTGCGTTTCAATCTCGACCGTTTCGGTCTGCGGATTTCGCTGGAGCAGTGGCAACTGCTGCCGCTCGAGGACCGCAAGCTGCTCGCGCGCTTTCCGGCCGACGACGACACCGCGATCGAGCCCAATTTCGATCACGCGCTGTTCGAAATGCTGCGCACGCACGCCGACCTCGAACCGTCGTGGTTCCAGCCGGACGAGCAGCCGAGCTGGCGCGCGACCGATTCGGTGCCGGACGCGCTTGTGCAGCAGAGCGCGCTGGCCGGGCTGCCGGCGCCCGCGCTCGCGCAGTGGCAGCGGCTCGCGCCGTTCCAGCGCTACGTGCTGATGAAGCTGTCGCGCAAGCCGAAGCTGAACCACGATTTCCTGCCCGCGATGCGGGAGTTCGGGCTGACGGCCACGCACTGAGGCGGCCGCGGGCCGGTGGAGGGCGCCGTCGCGCGGCGCTCGCCCGTCAGAGCGGCGGCAGTTGGCGCGGCTTGCGGTCAGTGCCGGTCGCGACGTAGGTGAGGGTTGCTTCGGTGACCTTCACGATTTCACCCATCAGGCGCATGCGCTGCGCGTACACCTCGACGTCGACCGTGATCGACGTGTTGCCGGTGCGCATGATGGTCGCGTAGAAGCTGAGCAGATCGCCGACGAACACAGGCTGCTTGAACACGAACGAGTTGACCGCGACCGTCGCGACGCGACCGTTCGCGCGCTGGCTCGCGGGGATCGAGCCGGCGATGTCGACCTGCGACATGATCCAGCCGCCGAACACGTCGCCGTGGACGTTCGCGTCGTGCGGTTGCGGGACGACACGCAGCGCGGGTTGCTTTTGCGGGAGTTCGAGGGTCGAATCGGTCATGGCGGGGGCTTTCATCCTGTAATAAACATGCCGCCGCGCGCAGGCCGGCCGGCGAGGGCGCCGGCAGCGGCGCGAAGCGGCTTCTGCGACAATACAACGTTCGCAAATTGTACGAGAAAGTGACCAAGCCGGCCGCCGATGCACGCGCCTGGCGCCGCCGCCGATCCTTCCCCCCATGCGCCGATTTCCTGCTTCCGGCGAGCCCGCGCCGGCTTCGACCGGGCCTCGCAACGACTGGCAGACCATCCGGTCGTTGCTGCCGTACCTGACCACCTACAAATGGCGCGTCGCGCTCGCGCTCGGCTGCCTGATCGGCGCGAAGGTCGCCAACCTCGGCGTGCCGGTCGTGATGAAGCGCATCGTCGACCACCTGTCCTACGTCCAGCAGATCACCGCGCTCGGCCGCGCCGAACAGTCGGCCGGCATCGTGCTCGCGGGCGGCGTGGGGCTGCTGGTCGTCGCGTATGCGCTCGTGCGGCTGTCGACGTCGCTGTTCACCGAACTGCGCGAGATCCTGTTCTCGAAGGTCACCGAGAGCGCGGTGCGCCAGCTCGCGCTGCAGGTGTTCCGGCATCTGCACGGGCTGTCGCTGCGCTTCCATCTCGAGCGCCAGACGGGCGGCATGTCGCGCGACATCGAGCGCGGCACGCGCGGCATCCAGCAGCTGATTTCGTATTCGCTGTACAGCATCCTGCCGACGCTCGTCGAGGTCGGGCTCGTGCTCGGCTTCTTCGTGGTCAAGTACGAGGCGTATTACGCCTACGTGACGTTCGCGGCGCTGGTCACCTACATCGTGTTCACGGTGAAGGTCACCAACTGGCGCACGCATTTCCGCCGCACGATGAACGAACTCGATTCGCGCGCCAACTCGCGGGCGATCGATTCGCTGATCAACTACGAGACGGTGAAGTATTTCGGCAACGAGGAGTGGGAAGCGCAGCGCTACGACGAGAACCTGAAGCGCTACCGCAAGGCCGCGATTCGTTCGCAGAATTCGCTGTCGGTGCTGAACTTCGGCCAGCAGGCGATCATCGGCACGGGGCTCGTGTTCATCCTGTGGCGAGCGACGCAGGGCGTGCTCGCCGGCAAGCTGACGCTCGGCGATCTCGTACTGATCAACACGTTCATGCTGCAGCTGTACATTCCGCTGAACTTTCTCGGCGTCGTCTATCGCGAACTGAAGCAGAGCCTCACCGACATGGACCGCATGTTCGGGCTGCTGTCGGCGGCGAAGGAAGTGGCCGACCTGCCCGATGCGCGGCCGCTCGCGGTGGCCGGCGCGCAGGTGCGTTTCGAGCACGTGAATTTCGCGTACGAGCCGGCGCGGCAGATCCTGCACGACGTGACGTTTACGATCGACGCGGGCACGACGACCGCGGTGGTCGGCCACAGCGGCTCCGGGAAGTCGACGCTGTCGCGGCTGCTGTTCCGCTTCTACGATCTCGACCGGCAGACGGGCGGTGCGATCCGGATCGACGGCCAGGACATTCGCGACGTCACGCAGGACTCGCTGCGTGCATCGATCGGGATCGTGCCGCAGGACACCGTGCTGTTCAACGACTCGATCTACTACAACATCGCCTATGGCCGGCCGACCGCGAGCCGAGACGAAGTGATCGCGGCCGCGCGCGCCGCGCACATCCACGACTTCATCGAGAGCTTGCCGAAGGGCTATGACACGCCGGTCGGCGAGCGTGGGCTCAAGCTGTCGGGCGGCGAGAAGCAGCGCGTCGCGATCGCGCGCACGCTGCTGAAGAATCCGCCTGTGCTGCTGTTCGACGAGGCGACGTCGGCGCTCGATTCGCGCTCGGAGCGTGCGATCCAGCACGAACTCGACCAGATCGCGCGGCACCGCACGACGCTCGTGATCGCGCACCGGCTGTCGACGGTCGTGCATGCGCAGCAGATTCTCGTGATGGACCACGGGCGGATCGTCGAGCGCGGCACGCACGACGAACTCGTGCGCGCGGACGGGCTGTATGCGCAGATGTGGGCGCTGCAGCAGCAGCGCGCGGCGGCGGGCGGGGAAGCGGCCGAGGCCGCGTGAGCGTGGATGTTGCGCCGGGCGGTGCTGGAACGGTCCGTTCGCCGGCCGCTCGGCATCGGGCGGCGTTGCGCCGTCACGGCCCGGCGCTGCGGCGCTGCGGCGCAGCGTTCGCGGCGTTTGATCCAGGCGCGGCCTCCCGGCGATCGACCGGGCCGTCATCGGCCTTTCGGGCCCTTGGCCGCCGCGCCGGGTGGCCCGACGGTCAGCCGCGAATCAGCTCAGCCTGCGGCGGCGCGCAGCCGCGCATCCAGTTCGCCGAGCTGCGCGGGCGTGCCGACGTTCTCCCAGATACCTTCATACAATTCGCCGCTCGCGCGGCCGGCCTCGATGGTCGCCTTGAAGTACGGCGTCAGCGGCCGGTGCGTGCCGGGCACGATGTCGCGGAACATCCGCGTGTCGTACACGCCGATGCTGCCGAACGTGACACGCGGCGCGCCGGCGAGCGCCAGCCGGCCGTCGTCGCGGAGCACGAAATCGCCGTCCGGATGGAACGGCGGGTTCGGCACCATCACGAGATGCATCGCGGGCGCGTCGAGCTCGGCCATCCTCGCAGCGTGGGCGGCGAGCGTCCGGTAGTCGAATGCGCAGTAAACATCGCCCGCGACCGCCGCGAACACCGTCGGCCGGCCGTCGCGCTCGAGCAGCGGCAGCGCCTGCGCGATGCCGCCGGCGGTTTCCAGCGCGTCGCCTTCGGCCGAATACGCGAGCCGCACGCCCCAGCGCGAGCCGTCGCCGAGCGTTGCCTCGAGCTGTTCGCCGAGCCACGCGTGGTTGATCACGATCGTCTCGATGCCCGCGCGCGCGAGCGCCTCGATCTGCCAGACGATCAGCGGCTTGCCGCCGACTTCGAGCAGCGGCTTCGGGCGGGTGTCGGTCAGCGGGCGCATCCGTTCGCCGCGTCCGGCGGCGAAGATCATCGCCGTGGTCAGGGTAGTGCTCATGTTCGGCTGAATGTGAGGGCGGTCAGAACGTATAGCCGACGTCGGCCGCGCCCTTGCCCTCGAGCTCGTCGAGCAGCTTCGCGAACGGCACGAGCGGGCGGTAGCGCAGCGCGACCTTGCGCGCATACGCGAGGAAGCGCGGCAGGTCGTTCAGGTAATGCGGCTTGCCGTCGCGGTAGTTGATCCGTGCGAACAGGCCGAGGATCTTGATGTGGCGCTGCAGCCCCATCCACTCGAGCTGGCGGTAGAACTCGCCGAAGTCCGGATCGACCGGCAGGCCGGCCTTCTTCGCCTTTTCCCAGTAATACGCGAAGCAGTCGAGCTCGAACTCCTCGTCCCAGCTGATGAACGCGTCGCGCAGCAGCGACACGACGTCGTACGTCAGCGGCCCGTACACGGCGTCCTGGAAGTCGAGCACGCCGGGGTTCGGCTCGCAGACCATCAGGTTGCGCGGCATGAAATCGCGCAGCATGAAGCCCTGCGGCTGCGCATGGGCGCTCGCGACCAGCAGCGCGAAGGTGCGGTCGAGCGTGCCGCGCATCGCGTCGGTGACGGGCTTGCCGAGGTGCCGGCCGACGAACCATTCGGGCAGCAGCTCCATCTCGCGGCGCAGGAATGCCTCGTCGAACGGCGGCAGCACGTCGGGCTTCGAGCTCAGCTGGAAGCGGATCAGTGCGTCGAGCGCGTCGCGCATCAGCGGGCGCGCCGCGACCGGGTCGGCCGGATCGAGCACCGAGATGTACGCCGTGCGGCCGAGGTCGGTCACGAGCATGAAGCCCGCGTCGAAATCGTGGGCCAGCACGTCCGGCACGTGGTCGCCGGCCGCGGCGAGCAACTGCGCGACCTGAACGAATTCGCGACACTTCTCGGGCGGCGGCGCGTCGACCGCGACCAGCGAGCCGCCGGGGCTCGTGGCCGATGCGAGCCGGAAATAGCGGCGGAAACTGGCGTCCGACGACGCGGGTGCGAGGGTCGACAGGTCGAGGGCGAAGCGCTCGGCGAGCGGGCGCAGCCACGCGGTCAGGGCGTCGAGACGGGCGTCGGGCTGGGATGCGGCGGATGGGGGTGTCATGAAACTCGGCGGAGGGGGGAACGTCTTGCCATATAATACCCCACGACTTTTTTGACGCGCCCCGCGTCAGCTTCCGCCGTGCAGGCCCGCCGCCTGTCGCGCCGTCCGCCCGATCGCCTCCCCGGTTTGCGCTCAGCCGCAGTCGCGGTGCGACGGCGCGGCCCGCCGTGCGCGAATGTGCCGTGCAGGTGCGGTTGACAAGGGGCGATTCGCCAAACGATAGATGCCGCCCAAACCGCTATTCCCGAATGTCTTCCCCGGTGACGGGGCGCCGCGCAAAAGGCGGCTCGCGCTCGCGCTCCTGGCCGTGCCCGGCCTCGTGCCGGCCGTGTCGTACGCGCAGCTGTCGGGTGCGGCCGCGCAGCCGCAGCCGCTCGACTCGCCGTGGGACCTGCGTCTCGCCCCGCAGCTCGAGGATCATCCGCTGAAGGACGGCGCGAAGCCGGCCACCTTCGTGATTGCCGACCATACGAGCGGCACGGCCGATCAGGACCTCGCCGCGAAGGGTTCGGCCGAGCTGCGCCGCGGCGACGCGGTCGTGAAGGCCGACGCGATCCACTACGATCAGGATACCGACATGGCCGATGCGTACGGCCAGGTCAAGGTGATCAACGGCGGCACGTCGTTCGCGGGCCCCGAGGCGCATCTGAAGGTCGAGGCGAACCAGGGCTTCATGACGGCGCCGAAGTACCACTTCAACGTGACGGGTGGGTCCGGCAGCGCGGAGCGCGTCGACCTGCTCGACAGCGAGCGCTCGGTGTTCGTCAACGGCACCTACACCGCGTGCCAGTGCTCGACGAACCCTGCGTGGTACATCAAGGGCAGCCGTTTCGACTTCGACACGGGTGCCGACGAAGGCACCGCGCGCAACGGCGTGCTGTTCTTCCAGGGCGTGCCGATCTTCGCGAGCCCGTGGATGACGTTCCCGCTGTCGGGCGAGCGGCGCAGCGGCCTCTTGCCGCCGACGTTCTCGATGAACTCGAACAACGGGTTCGAGCTGACGCTGCCGTACTACTTCAACATCGCGCCGAACCGCGACCTGACGCTCACGCCGCGCATCATTTCGCGGCGCGGCGTGCAGACCGAAGCGACGTTCCGCTATCTGTCGCCGACGTATTCGGGCACGTTTACGGCCAATTACCTGCCGGATGACCGGCTCGCTCACCGCGACCGCTACGCGATCTACTGGCAGCACCAGCAGAACTTCGGCGGCGGTTTCGGCGGCTACGTCTACTTCAACAAGGTCTCGGACAACACGTATCCCGAAGACCTTGGGTCGATGAACCAGTTCATCAACGGGACGCAGACGCTGTACCAGCAGGAAGCCGGGCTCACGTACAACAACGGCCCGTGGTCGGTGCTCGCGCGCTACCAGCACTGGCAGACGCTGCCGCCGTCGATCGCGCCGTACAGCCGCGAACCGCAGTTGAACGTGAAGTACACGAAGTACAACGTCGGCGGCTTCGACTTCGGCGCGGAAGCCGACTATTCGCGGTTCCGCATCACGACCGCCGATGCGACCGAAGGCGACCGGATCGTCTTCAACCCGTACATCGCGTACGGCGTGTACGGCCCCGGCTACTTCGTCGTGCCGAAGGTCCAATATCACTTCGCGTCGTACGACCTGAACTACCTGTCGTCGAGCACGCCGAACAACCCGAAGCGCTTCACCGAGTCGATCCCGACCGTGAGCTTCGACACGGGCCTGATCTTCGACCGCTCGGTGCGCCTGTTCGGCCAGGACTTCATCCAGACCCTCGAGCCGCGCCTGTACTACGTGTACACGCCGTATCGCGACCAGTCGAACGCGCCGCTGTTCGACACGGCGGAATCGGACTTCGGCCTCGCGGAGATCTACCAGCCGAACACGTTCGTCGGCAACGACCGGATCGCGGACGCGAACCGGATCACGGCCGGCCTGACGTCGCGCTTCATCGATCCGCGCACCGGTGACGAACGCGCGCGCTTCGTGGTCGCGCAGCAGTACTATTTCGCCGACCAGCGCGTCACGCTAAACTCCGGCCAGAGCGCCGTGCTGGCGCGCCACTCGGACTTGATCGTCGGCGCCGCGCTGAAACTCGGCTCCGGCTTCATGTCGGAGACGGCGTTCCAGTACAACCAGAACAACAACCAGCTCGTGAAGTCGAGCGTCGGTTTCGGTTTCAGCCCGGGCGAGCGCCGCGTGATCAACGTCGGCTACCGCTATACGCGCGCGAACACGACGCTCGACAACCAGCCGATCAACCAGTTCCTGGTGTCCGCGCAATGGCCGCTCACGCGACGTCTGTATGCGATCGGCCGCTTCAACTACGACCTGGCCGCCGACCGGATCGTCGACGGTCTGCTCGGCTTACAATACGACGCGGATTGCTGGGCGCTCGGGGTCGGTGTCCAGCGGTACGCAAACGGCGTGAACACATCGGGGCAGCAGAATTCGTCGACGCGAGTCATGATGCAACTGACGTTGAAGGGGCTCTCGAGCGTCGACAATGGTCTCGTGGCCGCATTCCGCGCCGGGGTGCCGGGCTACACGCCGCTGCCGTCCACGCCGCCGCCGATGTCCCGCTTCAGCAACTACGAGTAACGCCGGCTTGTCTGCACCGGTCAGCACGATTTCAATGGAGTATCAGTGGCAATGAAGAAAACCCTTCGTTTCGCGGCAGTCGTGTCCAGCCTCGCCGCGTCCGCCGCGCTGCTCGCCGCCTCGCCGGCCGCGGCGCAGGCGCTCGGTTCGCAAGGTGCGCAGCTCGCCGACGAAGTCGTCGCGGTCGTCAACAACGACGTGATCACGGGCCGCGAACTCGACCAGCGCGTCGGCCTGATCTCGCGCCGGCTGCAGCAGCAGAACGCGCCCGTGCCGCCGGCCGACCAGCTGCGCGCGCAGGTGCTGAACCAGATGGTGCTCGAACGCATCCAGGTGCAGAAGGCCAAGGACGACGGGATCCGCATCGACGACGCGACCGTGCAGTCCACGTTGCAGCGCCTTGCGCAGGCGAACGGGATGACGCTCGAGCAGTACCGCGCGCGGATCGTGGCGCAAGGCGTGCCCTGGAGCGTGTTCACGAGCGACGCCCGCACCGAGCTGATGCTGTCGAAGCTGCGCGAGCGCGAGGTCGACGGCAAGATCACCGTGTCGGACGCCGAGGTCGCGAACTACATCGCGAGCCAGCGCGGGCCGAACGCATCGCAGCAGCAGGACCTGCGCTTCCAGCACATCTTCATCAAGGCACCGACCAACGCGCCGCAGGCCGACATCGAAGTCGCACAGAAGAAGGCTGAGGCGCTGCTGCAGCAGGCCACGTCGGGCGCCGATTTCGAGAAGCTCGCGAAGAACAATTCGGAAGCGAATGACGCGAAGAAGGGCGGCGATCTCGGCTTCAAGGCGCCGGGCGCGCTGCCGGCCGACGTCGTCGAAGCCGCATCGAAGCTGCGCCCGGGCCAGGTCAACCCGACGCTGATCCGCGTGCCGGACGGCTTCGAGATCGTGCGCCTCGTCGACCGCCGCCAGAGCCAGGGCGCGACCGCCGCGGCACCGAAGATCGTCCAGACGCACGTGCGCCACATCCTGTTGCGCGTCGGCGAAGGCAAGTCGGAAGGCCAGGCGCGCCAGCAGCTGCAGGACATCCGCCGCCAGGTCGAGGCGGGCGGCGATTTCGCGAAGTTCGCACGCACTTACTCGCAGGACGGTTCGGCGTCGCAAGGCGGCGATCTCGGCTGGATCAGCCCGGGCGAGACCGTGCCGGAATTCGAGCGCGCGATGAACAATCTGCAGGACGGCCAGATCAGCCAGCCGATTCGTACCGAATACGGCTACCACCTGATCCAGGTGATCGGGCGCCGCGAGGCGGAAGGCTCGGTGCAGCAGCAGATGGATATCGCGCGCCAGGCGATCGGCCAGCGCAAGGCCGAGCAGGCGTACGCCGACTGGCTGCGCGAATTGCGCGATTCGTCGTACGTGCAGTATAAGATCGGCGGCGTCGGACCGGCGAACTGAGCGAGCTTCACATGACGGCATCCGCGCTGCAGATCGCGATCACGACCGGCGAACCCGCGGGTGTCGGCCCGGAGCTGACCGTGCAGGCGTTGCAGGATGCCGCGCGGCGCTGGCCGGGCGCGCATTTCACCGTGCTCGGCGATGCCGCGCTGCTCGACGCGCGCGCGGCGGCGGTCAATGCCGACCGTGCGCTGCTCGCCGGCGGCGGTGCGGTGTCGGTCGAGCATCATCCGCTCGCCGTGCCAGCGCGGGCCGGCAAGCTCGATGCAGCCAACGGCCGCTACGTGCTCGCGCTGCTCGATGCCGCGATCGACGGCGCGATGGCGGGCCGGTTCGACGCGATCGTCACCGCGCCGCTGCAGAAGAGCACGATCAACGATGCCGGCGTGCCGTTCACCGGCCATACCGAATACCTTGCGGAACGCACGCACACGCCACGCGTCGTGATGATGCTGGCGGGCACGGGCGAGCGGCCGCTGCGCGTCGCGCTCGCGACCACGCACCTGCCGCTGAAGGACGTGTCGGCCGCGCTGACGATCGACGGGCTCGTCGAGACGCTGGCGATCGTCGATCGCGACCTGCGGCGCGACTTCGGCCTCGCGGCGCCGCGCATCCTTGTGACGGGGCTGAACCCGCACGCGGGCGAGAACGGCTATCTCGGGCGCGAGGAGATCGACGTGATCTCGCCGGCGCTCGCGCGCGCGCAAGCGCGGGGCATCGACGCGCGCGGCCCGTATCCGGCCGACACGCTGTTCCAGCCGCGCCATCTCGAGGATGCCGATTGCGTGCTCGCGATGTTCCACGATCAGGGCTTGCCCGTGCTGAAGTATGCGACCTTCGGCGAGGGCATCAACGTCACGCTCGGGCTGCCGATCATCCGCACGTCGGTCGATCACGGCACCGCGCTGGATCTGGCCGGCACGGGCCGCGCGGATCCGGGCAGCATGGTCGCCGCGCTCGATACGGCCGTCACGATGGCGCGCCATCGCCGCGCGGCCTGACGCGCACGGCCCCAGGCCTCACTTCATTCGTCGTATTTTTCGTTTTTCTCAGTCGATGTCGAACAGCAGACAGCACCAAGGCCACTTCGCGCGCAAGCGCTTCGGGCAGAACTTCCTCGTCGATCACGGCGTGATCGACTCGATCGTCGCGACGATCGGTCCCGCGCGCGGCCAGCGAATGGTCGAGATCGGCCCCGGCCTCGGTGCGCTGACCGAGCCCCTGATCGCGCGTCTCGCGACGCCCGAGTCGCCGCTGCATGCGGTCGAGCTCGACCGCGACCTGATCGGTCGTCTGCAGCAGCGCTTCGGTGCGCTGCTGGAGCTGCACGCGGGCGATGCGCTCGCGTTCGACTTCGGCTCGCTCGCGGCACCCGGCGACAAGCCGTCGCTGCGGATCGTCGGCAACCTGCCGTACAACATTTCCAGCCCGCTGCTGTTTCACCTGATGACGTTTGCCGGTGTGGTCATCGACCAGCATTTCATGCTGCAGAACGAGGTCGTCGAACGGATGGTCGCGGAGCCGGGCACGAAGGCGTTCTCGCGGCTGTCGGTGATGCTGCAGTACCGCTACGTGATGGAGAAGATGCTCGACGTGCCGCCGGAGTCGTTCCAGCCGCCGCCGAAGGTTGATTCGGCGATCGTCCGGATGATTCCGTACGAGCCGCACGAACTGCCGGACGTCGATCCCGTGCTGCTCGGCGAAGTGGTCACGGCTGCGTTCTCGCAGCGTCGGAAGATGCTGCGCAACACGCTCGGCGACTACCGCGAGACGATCGATTTCGACGGACTCGGCTTCGACCTCGCGCGACGCGCGGAGGATGTGAGCGTGGCCGAATATGTCGGCGTCGCGCAGGCGCTTGCGAAGGTGCGCAAGGCCGCGGAGTAGCAGGATCACGCGGGCAACGCGCGTGGTGCCCGCCGGCTCGAGATTCATGAGGCTGCCCTGACGGGCAGCCTTTTTGTTTTTCCGCGCCGCTCTCGTCGAGGCCGGACCGCGCCCGGGCGGCGTTACGCGCGCCTGCGCGGCGGCGCGTTGACGAGCGCGATCCCGGTCAGCACCAGCGCGGCCGCGGACATGAAGCGCCAGCCGACCGACTCGCCGAGCAGCAGCACGCCGAACGCGACGCCGAACAGCGGCGACAGGAACGTGAACACGGATAGCCGCGACGCGCTGTAGCGCGTCAGCAGCCAGAACCACGACAGATAGCTGACGAACGCGACGATCACCGACTGATACGCGAGGCTTGCGAGCGCGATCGGCGTGACCTGAGCGAACGACGTCTGGCCGAGCAGCGCGGCGAGCGCGATCAGCACGACGGCCGACACTGTGAGCTGGTAGAACAGCGTCTTGCTCGCGCTGGTCCGCGCGAGCGACGTCGAGCGCACGACGACCGTCGTGGCAGCCCACATCGCGCCGCCGAGGATGCCGAGCGCGTCACCGGCCAGCCCCGCCAGCACCGATGCGCCGGGCGCGCGCGGCTTGAGGAAGCCGTCCGCGAACGCGAGCGCGATGCCGGCGAACGCGAGGCCGACACCGGCCCACTGGACGCGCTGCAGCCGCTCGCCCGGCGCGAACAGGTGCAGGCCGAGCGCCGTGAAGCACGGTGCCGTGTAAAGGAAGATCGCCATGTGCGACGCGCTCGTCAGCGTCAGCCCCAGGAAAACGCAGACGAACTCGCCGGCGAACAGCGCACCGGCCGCGATGCCCGCGCCGAGCGTGCCGTCCGCGCGGAACAGCGGCGTGCCGCGCGAGCGGGCCCAGCCCCACAGCAGGAGCGCGGCGATCACCGAGCGCAGCCCGGCCTGGAACATCGGCGGGATCGCAGCGTTCGTGCTCTTGATCGCGACCTGCTGGAAGCCCCAGATCGCGCACAGCAGCAGCATCACACCGATGGCGCGCGTATCGAGCGCGCGGCGCGCGTGCGTGCCGGCGAGCGCGGTCATCGGCGGACCTCGCCGATGCGGCGGGAAGGGGGCACGGGCATGGGCAGCGGCGGACGGATGTCGCGTCCGGCGCGCTCGATTCGGCGGTTTCGCACGGCAGGCTGTATGGCTGAATGAGGGGGTGGTCGCGTTCAAGCGGCGGACGGCATGCCCGCTTTTGGTGCGAAGTGAGAGGATGTTACCCGATCGGTGGACTTGCCGGGGGCCGTGGGATCCGGTGATCACTGCCGCCGCACGGGCATCGGGCTCGCCGTCCGGAAGCCCGGTATCGGCCGAGGGCGGACGGGGCCGGCGGCGGCGGGATTCACCCGACTCCGGTAGAATTTCCGCTTCTGGAAAGTCCCCACAGGAGTACAACACATGCGTTTGCTGCATACGATGCTGCGAGTCGGCGATCTCGACCGCTCGATCAAGTTCTACACCGAATTGCTCGGCATGAAGCTGCTGCGTCGCGAGGATTATCCGGAAGGCAAGTTCACGCTCGCGTTCGTCGGCTATGAAGCCGAAAGCACGGGCACCGTGATCGAGCTGACCCATAACTGGGATACGCCGTCCTACGATCTCGGCAACGGCTTCGGCCACCTGGCGGTGGAAGTCGACGACGCGTACGCGGCCTGCGACAAGATCAAGGCGCAAGGCGGCAAGGTGACTCGCGAAGCGGGCCCGATGAAGCACGGCACGACCGTGATCGCATTCGTCGAGGATCCGGACGGCTACAAGATCGAGTTCATCCAGAAGAAGGCGCACTGAGCGCGGGATGAGCGGCGCGCGACGCACGATGGGCGTGGCGGGCAAGGAAAACGGGCGATGCGGAGGGATCCGCATCGCCCGTTCGTATTTTCGGTGCGGCCGATCGCGTTACAGCGACGGCAGCAGCTCGGGCGGGTGATGCTTGAGCGTGTGCCGCGCTTCGCGGAATTCCGGGAAGATCGATTCGACGGTGTGCCAGAAGGCCGGGCTGTGGTTCATTTCGCGCAGGTGCGACAGCTCGTGCGCGACGACGTAGTCGATGATCGACATCGGGAAGTGGATCAGCCGCCAGTTCAGCCGGATCTTGCCGTCGCTCGAGCAACTGCCCCAGCGCGTCGCGGCCGACGACAGCGCGTACATCGAATACGTGACGCCGAGCTTTTCCGCATAGACGACGAGGCGCTCGCCGAAGATTCGCTTCGCTTCGCCCTGCAGCCAGCCCTGCACGCGATCCTTGATCTGCTGCATGTCGGCTTGTGCGGGCAGCGGCAGCGACAGCCGCTGCGCATCGGGATCGAATGCGGCCGCACCGGCGCCGAGCGCGATCGTGATCGTCTTGCCGAGATACGGGAGTTGCGCGCCGTCGCGCCAGTCGATCTGCGGCAGCGCGCGCTGCTCGGTGCGGGTTTTCCACTCCGCGAGCTTCGCGAAGATCCAGCGCTGCTTCTCGGCGATGGCGGCTTCGATGTCGGCGAGCGTGACCCAGCGCGGCGCGGTGATCGACAGCCCGCTGCCGTCGATCGTGAAGCCGATCGTGCGGCGCGCGGAGCGTTTCAGCCGATATTCGAGCACACGGCTGTCGAGTGCGAACGTGCGGACGCGGGAGCGATCGGGCGCGGGGCCCGGATCGAGCGGCGCCGTGGGCACCGCGGGAGCCGCAGCCGCTTCAGGCGACGAGGGTGGTGCGGCGGGCGCCGACGGTGCCGGCGATGCCGCCGGCCCGTCGAAGAGCGGCAGGTCCATCTGGCGATGATCGAGGGCCACGACGGCAGGCCGTGGCCGCGGACGCTTTTTCATCAGTTCGCTTCGTTTCGTCGTTCGCAACGGCTGCAATCCGGGTGATTCAGACGCGCGCGGCATCGCGCGCGCCGGCACTGCCCGACTGGCGATAGGCTTCGGGATCGATGCGGCGCATTTCCGCTTCGATCCATGCTTCCACCTGCGAGTTCAATACGTCGGGCGTCTTGCCGTCGACGGGAATCGGCTTGCCGATCGACACGGTGACGACGCCCGGGAATTTCGTGAACGAATTGCGCGGCCACACGCGACCTGCATTGTGCGCGATCGGCACGACCGGCGTGCCGGTTTCGATCGCGAAGCGCGCGCCGCCCGTCTTGTACTTGCCCTGCTTGCCGACCGGCGTGCGCGTGCCTTCCGGGAACATGATCATCCAGGCGCCTTCCGACAGGCGCTTCTTGCCCTGGCGGATCACCGACGTGAACGCGTTCTTGCCTTCCTTGCGGTTGATGTTGACCATATGCAGCAGCCCGAGCGCCCAGCCGAAGAACGGCACGTACAGCAGTTCGCGCTTGAACACATAGCAGAGCGGCTTCGGCATCAGCGCCGGAAACGCGAGCGTCTCCCACGCGGACTGGTGCTTCGACAGCAGCACGGCCGGGCCGTCGGGCAGGTTTTCCATCCCTTCGATCCGGTAGCGGATGCCGTTCAGCCAGCGCACGACCCACAGCGTCGATTTGCACCAGCCGGCCGCCATCCAGTAGCGCGCGTCGGGACGCATGAACGGGAACGCGATGAAGCACGCGGTGGCGTAAGGCACCGTGTATACGATGAAGTAGATCAGCAGCAGCAGGGAGCGGACGAAGCGCATCGGCGTGGGTTTGACAGTAGGGAGGATGCGCGCGGCAGCCGCATCACTCGTGTTCGTGTGAAAGGAAGTCGAGCGCGAATGCGCGCAGGTCGTCGTGGACCTTCGTGCCGTCCGGCAGATTCCCCGCGGCGAGCGTCTTCTTGCCCTTGCCGGTCAGCACGAGGTGCGGCTTGAAGCCGACCGCGACGCCGGCCTGCAGGTCGCGCAGGGAATCGCCGACGGCCGGCGTGTGACCGGGGTCGACCTCGAAGCGCTCCGCGATCATCTGCATCATGCCGGGCTTTGGCTTGCGGCAGTCGCAATGGTCTTCCGACACGTGCGGGCAGAAGAACACCGCGTCGATGCGCGCGCCGACGGCGGCCGCCGCGCGATGCATCTTCAGGTGCATCGCGTTGAGCGCGGCCATGTCGAACAGCCCGCGGCCGATGCCGGACTGGTTGGTCGCGACGACCACGCGATAGCCTGCGTGGTTGAGTCGTGCGATTGCCTCGAGGCTGCCGGGCAGCGCGATCCACTCGTCGGGCGTCTTGATGAACGCGTCCGAATCGACGTTGATCACGCCGTCCCGGTCGAGGACGACGAGCTTGCGGTTGGGGCTGGTCGGCATCGTGCGGCCCTTATGCGGCGAGCTTCGAGATGTCGGCGACGCAGTTCATCTGCTGATGCAGCGCGGACAGCAGCGCGAGACGGTTCGCGCGCAGCGCGGGATCCTCGGCGTTGACCATCACGTCGTTGAAGAACGTGTCGACCGGCGCGCGCAGCGCCGCGAGCGCCGACAGCGCGCCCGTGTACTCACGCGCCTCGAGCTGCGACTGCACGCGCGGCGTCACGGCCGCGAGCTGTTCGTGCAGCGCCTTTTCGGCGGCCTCGACGAGCAGCGTCGGCTGCACCGCACCGTTCGCGCCGCCTTCCGACTTCTTCAGGATGTTCGAGATCCGCTTGTTCGCGGCCGCGAGCGCTTCGGCTTCCGCGAGGCGCGTGAATTCGCGCACCGCGTCGAGGCGCGCGACGAGATCGTCGACGCGCGTCGGGTTCAGGCTCAGCACCGCGTCGACTTCGCCTGCCGAGTAGCCGCGTTCGCGCAGCAGGCCGCGCAGCCGGTCCATGAAGAACGCGAAGATCGCATCGGTCGATTCGGCGACGCCCGGCACGCCTTCGAAGCGTGCGTGCGCCGTGCGCAGCAGCGAGACGAGATCGAGCGGCAGTTGCTTCTCGACCAGCAGGCGCAGCACGCCGAGCGCGTGACGGCGCAGCGCGAACGGATCCTTCTCGCCGGTCGGCGCGAGGCCGATGCCCCAGATGCCGACGATCGTCTCGAGCTTGTCGGCCAGCGCGACGGCGGTGGACACCGGCGTGGTCGGCAGCGCGTCGCCGGAGAAGCGCGGCTGGTAGTGCTCGGCGCAGGCGAGCGCGACGTCGTCGGCTTCGCCGTCGTGGCGCGCGTAGTACGTGCCCATCGTGCCCTGCAGTTCCGGGAACTCGCCGACCATGTCGGTCAGCAGGTCGGCCTTCGCGAGGCGCGCGGCGCGCTTCGCGTGCGTGGCGTCGGCACCGATCGCGGGCGCGATCTCGCCGGCCAGCACTTCGAGGCGCTCGACGCGCGCGAGCGCCGAACCGAGCTTGTTGTGATAGACGACGTTCGCGAGCAGCGGCACGCGCTCGGCGAGCGGCTTCTTCTTGTCCTGCTCGAAGAAGAATTTCGCGTCGGCGAGGCGCGGGCGCACGACGCGCTCGTTGCCTTCGACGATCTCGCCCGGCGTGTTCGTCTCGATGTTCGACACGATCAGGAAGCGCGAGCGCAGCTTGCCGGCGATGTCGGTCAGCGCGAAATACTTCTGGTTCGTCTGCATCGTGAGGATCAGGCATTCCTGCGGAACCTGCAGGAATTCGTCCTCGAAGCGGCACGGGTAGACGACCGGCCATTCGACCAGCGACGTCACTTCGTCGAGCAGCGATTCGGGCATCACGACGGTGTCGCCGTTCGCGTGCTCGTTCAGCTGCGTGCGGATCGTTTCGCGGCGATCGGCGAAGTGCGCGATCACGCGGCCCTTGTCGCGCAGCGTGTCGGCGTAGGCGCGCGCATGCTGGATCGCGACGAGGCCGTCGGACAGGAAGCGGTGGCCGAGCGTGGTGTCGCCGGCGTCGACGCCGAACGCGGTGACGGGCACGATGCGATCGTCGTGCAGCACCGTCAGGCGATGCACCGGGCGCACGAACTTCACGTCGGAGCCGTCCGGGCGCTGGTAGGTCATGACCTTCGGGATCGGCAGCTTCTCGAGCGTTTCGTCGAGCGCGGCCTGCAGCCCGTCGGCGAGCGTCGCGCCGGCGGCCGAGTAGTTGACGAAGAACGCTTCGGCCTTGCCGTCCTGCGCGCGCTCGAGATCGGCGATCGACAGGTTCGGATGGCCGAGCGCCGCGAGCTTCTTCGCGAGCGGGGCGGTCGGCTTGCCTTCGGCGTCGAGCGCGACCGACACGGGCAGGACCTTTTCGCGGACCTGCTTTTCAGGCGCGACGGCGCGCACGTTCTGCACGACGACCGCGAGGCGGCGCGGCGTGGCGTAGCGTTCGAATACGAGTTCGCCTTCGACGAGGTCGCGCGCCGCGAGGCGTTGCGCGAGGCCTTCGGCGAATGCGTCGCCGAGGCGCGCGAGGGCCTTCGGCGGCAGCTCTTCGGTCAGCAGTTCGACGAGCAGGGGGGCGGGATGATTGTGCGTCATGTCTGGAATAAATCTCGTCTCGTCAGTCCTGATCGATCTTGCGTTCGACCTTGAGCGGCGGCGCCCATGCCGGCTGGGCGGCGTCCTGGGCGTCGGTGGTGAGGCCCGGCACGCCCGGCGGGTTGCCGAGCATCGGGAAGCCGAGCTTCTCGCGCGAGTCGTAGTAAGCCTGCGCGACGAGACGCGACAGCGCGCGGATGCGGCCGATGTACGCCGCGCGCTCGGTGACCGAGATCGCGCCGCGCGCATCGAGCAGGTTGAACGTGTGGCCGGCCTTCAGCACGAGTTCGTACGCGGGCAGCGCGAGCTGCGCGTCGATCATCTTCTTCGCTTCCGCTTCGTAGCTGTTGAAGAACGTGAACAGCAGGTCGACGTTCGCGTGCTCGAAGTTGTAGGTCGACTGCTCGACCTCGTTCTGGTGGTAGACGTCGCCGTACGACAGGCGGCGCAGCTCGGGGCCGTTCGGGCCGTGCTCTTCCCACTCGGTCCACACGAGGTCGTACACGTTCTCGACCTTCTGCAGGTACATCGCGAGGCGCTCGAGGCCGTACGTGATTTCGCCGAGCACCGGCTTGCAGTCGAGGCCGCCGACCTGCTGGAAATACGTGAACTGCGTGACTTCCATCCCGTTCAGCCACACTTCCCAGCCGAGGCCCCACGCGCCGAGCGTCGGGTTCTCCCAGTCGTCCTCGACGAAGCGCACGTCGTTCTGCTGCAGGTCGAAGCCGAGCGCTTCCAGCGAGCCGAGGTACAGGTCGAGGATGTTTTCCGGCGCCGGCTTGAGCACGACCTGGTACTGGTAGTAATGCTGCAGGCGGTTCGGGTTCTCGCCATAGCGGCCGTCCTTCGGGCGGCGCGACGGCTGCACGTAAGCGGCGCGCCACGGCTCGGGGCCGACCGCGCGCAGGAACGTGTGAACGTGCGACGTGCCCGCGCCGACTTCCATGTCGATGGGCTGGAGCAGGGCGCAACCCTGCTTGTCCCAGTAGGACTGCAGCGTCAGGATGATTTGCTGAAACGTAAGCATGAAGAGCCTTCGTGGCGCTGGCGCTCCGTTGCGGGCGGCGCTCCGGGCGGGGCCCGGAGGGTCGGCTCGCGCGGCGGCGCGGCTTGTTAGTGTGCTGAAACGTGCAATTTTACCGGATCGGCGGGCGGATGCGGCTGGAACGCGGACGAAGGTGCCGCCGGCGGTGTTCCGGCGAGCCGTGCGCAGCCTGTGCGCGGCTCGCCCGTATGCGCGGTGCGCGCGCGCGTGCGGCGTCGCGATGCGCTTGTTGCACCGCGTGCCGCGCCGCTTTGCGCGGGCGTTAAGATGCGCGTATCGCGGTGCGTGCGACGCCTGTCGCGCGACCGATTTTCCACTCCGGACCGCATGGACGATTCGAACGATCTCCTCATTCCACTGATGCCGCCGCTGCTCGCGCTGCTCGGGCAGGCCGCCGACGCGCAAGCGCGCGGCGAGCACGACGCATACGCACGCTGGCTCGCCGCCGCCGGCCATCTGCACGCAGTCGACATGGCAGCGCTCTCGCAGCTCACCGTGACGCTCGTGGCGCGACAGCGCACGGCCGACGCGCTCGCGCTGGCCGAGTGCGCGGCGCGCATTCATCCGGACGCCGGTGGCCATTTCAATCATGGCTACGCCCTGCAGATGCTCGGTCGTCACGCGGATGCCGTCGCGCCTTACCGCGCCGCCTACGCGCTCGATCCACGCTGGCCGTCGCTGCGCAACAACCTGGCGATCGCGCTGCGGCTGTCGGGCGGCGACCGCCGCGAGGAAATCGCGCTGCTCGACGCGGCCGTGGAAGCCGACCCGCACGACGTGCAGGCGTGGATCAACCTGATCGTCGCGCGGCTCGCGACGCTCGACCTCGACGGCGCGCTCGCCTGTGCGGCACGGCTTGCAGAGATCGCGCCGGACAACGCGCTCGCGTCGAACAACATCGCGATGGCGATGAAGGAGGCGCAGCGCTGGGACGACGCCGAGCGCTACGCGGCGCGCGCGTGCGAGCTGGCGCCCGACGACGCGTCGTTCCGTTTCAACCTCGCGATCATCCAGCTCGTGCGCGGTAATTACGCGGCGGGCTGGCGCGGCCACGAAGCACGCTGGGACGGCGCCGGCGAGCTGCGCGGCCAGCGGCCGGTGCTGCCCGGCCCGCGCTGGCAGGGCGAGCCGCTCGCGGGCAAGACGCTGCTCGTCTGGGGCGAGCAGGGGCTCGGCGACGTGCTGCAGTTCGCGCGCTTCGTCGCGCCGCTCGCCGAGCGCGTGCACCGCGAGGGCGGCCGGCTCGCGTGGAACACGTTTCCGCAGGTGGGCACGCTGATGCGGCGCAGTCTCGGCGCACATGCGGACGCGTTCAGCGCGGGCGGCGGCGTCGACGCGCTGCCTGCCTTCGACTATGAAGTGCCGCTCATCGGCCTGCCGCTGATGCTCGGGATGGAGACGTCGACGCTCGGCGCATCGGTGCCGTACCTGCATGCCGATCCGCACGCGCGCGACGCATGGCGGGCGCGGCTCGCGGGCGACGGCCGGCTGAAAGTCGGGCTCGTGTGGACGGGCAGCGCGGGGCACCAGCGCAATCCGTTCCGGCGCGTCGGGCTCGAGCGCTATGCCGATGCGTTTCGCGGTATCGACGGCGTTGCGTTCCACTCGCTGCAGCCGGGTGCGGAAGCGGATGTCGCCGCGGCGCGCGCAGCCGGTTTCGCGATCGAGGACTTTACCGCCGAACTGAAGAGTTTCGATGATACGGCCGCCTTCATCGGCGCGCTGGATCTGGTGATCACGGTGTGCACGTCAGTCGCGCACCTGTCGGGCGCGCTCGGCGCGCGCACCTGGGTGTTGCTCGACGTGAATCCGCACTGGCCGTGGCTGCTCGAGCGCACCGACAGCCCGTGGTATCCGACCGCGACGCTGTACCGGCAGCCGACGTTCGGCGCATGGGCGCCGGTGATGGAGACACTCGGGCGGGATCTCCGCGCCCTGGCCGCGGACGCGAAGCGCAGGGGCTGAGCGGCCGCCGCACCGCGTGCGACGGCCGCCCGATGCGTCAGGCGTTCCGGTCGTCGCCGGCCTTCGCGCCGTTGCGGCGGCGCAGGCCCGGCCCGAACGTGAAGCCGAACGCGAGCAGCACCAGCGACACAGCGAGCACGATGTTGTTGCCGCTCGTCACGTAAGGCGTGAAGCCGCTCGTGCCTTCGATGCGCACGTCGAGCGAGCCGATCGTGAACGGCTTGAGCTGGCCGAGCACGCGGCCGTGCGCGTCGATCGCGGCCGTCATCCCCGTGTTGGTCGAGCGCAGCATCGGCCGGCCCGTTTCGAGCGCGCGCATCCGCGCGATCTGCAGATGCTGGTCGAGCGCGATCGTGTCGCCGAACCACGCGAGGTTCGTCACGTTGACGAGCACACCGGGCGGCTGCGGGTTGTCGCGGATCGTCGCGGCGATTTCCTCGCCGAACAAGTCCTCGTAGCAGATGTCGGCCATCACCGGCTGGTTGTGCACGAGGAACGGCTTCTGCACCGGCGCGCCGCGCGCGAAGTCGCCGAGCGGCATCTTCATCAGGTCGACGAACCACCGGAAGCCCCACGGGATGAATTCGCCGAAGGGCACGAGATGGTGCTTGTCGTAGTGATAGATGTCGCGCGAATGCGGCGTCACGCCGTACAGGCTGTTCGTGTAATCGACGTAATGACCGTCCGGCGTCACCGACGCGCCGACCGCGCCGAACAGCACGGCCGAGCCCGTCGTGTCGCTGAACTTGCGGATCGCGACGGCGAACGGCTCGGGCAGCTCCTGGATCATCACCGCGATCGCGGTCTCCGGCGTGACGATCAGGTCGGCGGGCTTCTCGACGATCATCTGCGTGTACATCTTGATCGCCGCGTCGATGCCTTCCTGCTCGAACTTGATGTCCTGCTTCACGTTGCCCTGCAGCAGCCGCACCGTGAGCGGCGCGTTCGCGGGCACGGTCCACGTGGCCTGCGACAGCCCGAGGCCGGCCGCGACGAGCGCGACGGCGATGCCGGCCGGCGCGACGACGCGCACGCGCGCGTTGCCGGCGCCGCCGGATTCCGATTCGAATTCGGGCGACCGGCGGCCGGCGACGAGCGCCTGCACGACCAGCGCGGCGAACAGCGCGAGCACCCAGGCGACCCCGTACACGCCGACGACCGGCGCGAAGCCCGCGAACGGGCCGTCGACCTGCGGATAGCCGCTCGCGAGCCACGGAAAGCCTGTGAACACGGTGCCGCGCAGCCATTCGCCGAGCGCCCATGCGCTCGCGAAGGCGAACGCGCCGTGCCAGCTCGGCGAGAACGGCCGCGGATCGGGTGCGCGGCGATGCCACGCATGGCCCGCGCAGAACGACCAGAGCCCCGCCGAGAACGCCGGGTACAGCGACAGGTAGAGCGAGAACAGCACCAGCGCGCCGCCCGCGAGCGGCGCGGCCATCTCGCCGTAGACGTGCATGCTGATGTACAGCCACCAGATGCCGCTGATGAAGTTGCCGAAGCCGAACGCGCCGCCGGTGAGCGCGGCGCCGCGCCAGCTCGACGTGCGCGTCAGCTGCGCGAAAAACCAGACGAATACGGCGAGCTGCAGCCAGCCGCCGTGCGGGGTCGGTGCGAAGCTGAGCGTATTGGCCGCGCCGGCGAGCAATGCGGCCGGATAGTGCCAGCGCGGCAGCGTGCGGCCGGGGGCCGGCGTGCAAAGGCCGCCAGCCGGGCGAGACGGGATCGGATCGTCCATGTGAAGCGAAAGAGGGCGAGCGGTTGAAGGAGACGCGGCCGGCGCGAGACGGTCAGTCCTCGTGCGAGGTTTCGGCGCGGCGGCTCGCGAGCGGGTTGCGGCGCACCAGCAGCACGTGGACCTGGCGCGCATCGCCGCGCTGGATCTCGAACACGAGGTTGCCGAGCTGCAGCTTCTCGCCGCGGTGCGGCACGCGGCCGAAGTGATGGGTGATCAGCCCGCCGATCGTGTCGACCTCGTCGTCGGGGAAGTCGGTGCCGAACGTCTCGTTGAACTGCTGGATCTCGGTGAGCGCGCGCACGCGGTAGCGGCCGTCCGGCCCGGAGATGATGTTGCCGGCTTCCTCATCGAAGTCGTATTCGTCCTCGATGTCGCCGACGATCTGTTCGAGCACGTCCTCGATCGTGATGAGGCCAGCGACGCCGCCGTATTCGTCGACGACGATCGCGAGGTGGTTGCGGTTCACGCGGAAGTCGTGTAGCAGCACGTTCAGGCGCTTCGATTCGGGAATGAACACGGCGGGGCGCAGCATCCCGCGCACGTCGAATTCATCTTCGGCATAGAAGCGCAGCAGGTCCTTCGCGAGCAGCACGCCGATCACGTTGTCGCGGTTCTCCTCGAACACGGGGTAGCGCGAGTGCGCCTTCTCGAGGACGAACGGGATGAAGTCTTCGGGCTTGTCGGCGATGTTGATCGCGTCCATCTGCGCGCGCGGCACCATGATGTCGCGGGCGCACAGGTCGGACACCTGGAACACGCCTTCGATCATCGACAGCGAATCGGCGTCGATCAGGTTGCGTTCGTGGGCGTCCTGGAGAATTTCCAGCAACTCGGTCCGGGATTCCGGCTCGGGCGAGATGAAGTCGGTCAGGCGCTCGAGCAGCGAGCGCTTTTCTTGCGGTTTGTCGGTGAGCTTACGACTGGGATACGAATCGTTCATGGTGGTGCGCCCGGGTCATGCCGGAGCGCGCGGTCACGGAGTAGGCAAGGATACACCAAGGACATGGCGCGGCCGTGTCGCCCCGGCCGTCCGGCCAAGGGCATGCGGCGCGCGAGCCCCGCTCGGGAACAGCCGCGCCGGGCGCGGCGCCGTCCTTCGTCTCCATCCTATCTCAGAAAGGGGCGGCGGGGCAGCGGCGGCAAAAAAGCGGGGGCGACCGGCCGGTCAGTCGGTGTCAGCGGCATTTCGTCGCGAGCGCGACAAGCCGAGCCCACGTTCGGGCCCTCAGAAGCGCATGCCGGCAGAGCAGCCGCCGGCAGCCGCGCCGTTGGTCGCCGCGCCGCCGCAGCCGAGGATGCCGCAGCCGGACAGCGCGACGCTCGCGGCGACGAGCAGCGCGGCCAGCGTCATGCGCGATTTGCGTGCCGGTTTCATGGGCGTCGTGCCGCCTTCGCGTGCACGGGCGGTGCGGCCGGCCCTGTCGAGCGTCACCGGCATCGCGCGAGCAGCCCTTCCAGCGCGCGATCGGGGATGCCGCTCGCACGCAGCGCGTCCACGGTGCGGCTCACGTAGTCGAGCGTCGTGCCGTAGCGGCCGGCCGCGCAGCTGAACACTTCCTTGACGACGGGGTCGGTAAGCTTGCCGGTGTAAGTGGGCACGTCGCGGCGCATCACGAATGCGAGTGCGCGCACGCGTTCGCCGGTTTCGAGCGAGCACGGCAGCCACGCGGGCCGGTACGACCCCATCGGCATTTCGCGTTTCCACAACGTCTCGAGATGCGGCTGCGCCGTCGGGCCCGCGAGCCGGAATGCGATGCCCGAGCACGAGCCGCCGCGATCGAGCGCGAGCACGAGGCCCGGACGTTCGGGCGTGCCGCGGTTCACGCGGGACCACAGGTAGAGCCCACGATGATAGCCATGCACCTTGCCGCGCACGGCGGAGACGGTCGGCAGCCCGGGGTTCCAGATCAGCGAGCCATAGCCGAACAGCCAGAGATCCTGCCGGCCATCCCAGTCGCGCATCGTGTGCGCGAGCGACGCGGCGAGCTCATCGTCCGTCAGCAGCCGTCCCTCGCCGATCGACGGCGGGTAGGCGGGCGGCAGCAGCGCGGCGTGGTGCATGGTGCGGACGGCTTTACTGGTACGGGTTCGGAAAGCCCAGTTTCGCGAGGATGTCGACTTCGAGCGCTTCCATTTCGGCGGCGTCCTCGTCGCTCGTCTCGTGATCGTAGCCCTGCGCGTGCAGCGCGCCATGCACCAGCAGGTGCGCGTAGTGGGCGGCGAGCGGCTTGCCCTGGTCGTGCGCTTCCTTCTCGACGACCGGGCAGCACAGCACGAGGTCGCCGATCACGGTGCCGTCGGGCGCCGGGTCGTACGCGAAGGTCAGCACGTTGGTCGGGTAGTCCTTGTGGCGGTAGCCGGCGTTCAGCGTGCGACCTTCCTCCTCGCCGACGAAGCGCACGGTGAGCTGCGCGCTCGCGAACAGCGCCGGCTCGATCCATTCGGCGATCAGCTTGCGCTTGGGAAGCGTCTTGCGGATGTCGCCGGTGATTTCGTCACCGTACTGCACGGACAGGTCGAGCTCCAGCTCGCGCACCTCGTTCGCCATTTCCGCGATTTCCTCGTCGCGCGGCGCGGGTTCGGCACCCACGTGCAGCGTGACGCTGTCGTAGTGCTCGGGCTGCAGCGCAAGCTTCGCGCGCATCGCAGGATCGTGGTGCTGCGCAACGATCGCAACGGCCGCCTCGCCCGAACTGCCCGACAGGTCGAACATCAGGCTGCGGCCGTCGGGGAAGTCGATTCGAAGCCCTTGCGCGCTGACGGTCCGGGCCTTGCCCTTCGCATCGAACAGCGAGAGACGGGGGAAATCGGGCGCGGCGGACTGGTCGCGCCCGGACTTGCGGGAACGGGAAGATTTCATGACGGGTGCGGCGATTGGAACGCGTTGAGGATACACCAAACGGCCGATCGCTCCCGAATTCGAAACGGCCGCGCGCGGGTGAAAAAAAGCCCGGCGCGCCGTCGGGCGGGCCGGGCCGGCAGGCCGGGGCAGCGCGCGGGCGCCGCCAGTCAGCCGTCCTGATGCTGCGCGTGGAACTCGTCGTACGCCTCGACGATGCGCGCGACGAGCGGATGGCGCACGACGTCCGCGCTCGTGAAGCGCGTGAGCGCGATGCCGCGCACGCCGCCGAGCACCTGCTGCGCCTCGACGAGGCCGCTCTTGTGCCCGCGCGGCAGGTCGACCTGGCTCGTGTCGCCGGTGACGACGGCCTTCGAGCCGAAGCCGATCCGCGTGAGGAACATCTTCATCTGCTCGGGCGTCGTGTTCTGCGCCTCGTCGAGGATGATGAACGCGTGGTTCAGCGTGCGGCCGCGCATATAGGCGAGCGGCGCGATCTCGATCATCTGGCGCTCGAACATCTTCGCGGTCTTGTCGAAGCCGAGCAGGTCGTACAGCGCGTCGTACAGCGGCCGGAGGTACGGGTCGACCTTCTGCGCGAGATCGCCCGGCAGGAAGCCAAGCCGCTCGCCGGCCTCGACGGCCGGACGCGTCAGCACGATCCGCTTGACCTGGTCGCGCTCCAGTGCGTCGACCGCGCATGCGACCGCGAGGTAGGTCTTGCCGGTGCCGGCCGGCCCGATGCCGAACGTCACGTCGTGCGACAGGATCTGCTTCAGGTATTCGCGCTGCGCGGGCGTGCGACCGCGCAGGTCGGCGCGCCGCGTATAGAGCTTCGGCGCGGGCTCTTCGTCCGGCGTGTCCGCGTCGAGCTGCACGACGGGCTCGTCGAACGGATGGTCGGGGTCGCCGCGAAAGCGCACGTCGATCGTGTCCTGGCGGCCGTTGCCGGACGTGTGGCGCACTTCGACCAGCGCGAGCTGGATATCGTCGACCGACAGCGGATCGCGCGCGCGGTTGTAGAAGTTCTCGAGCGCCGCGAGCGCGAGCTTCGCGCCGCGCCCGCGGATCGTGATCCGGTGGCCGCGCCGCGCGAGCGTGACGTCGAGCGCCTGTTCGATCTGCCGCAGGTTCTCGTCGAGCGGGCCGCAGAGGTTGGCGAGGCGCGCGTTGTCGTCGCGCGGCGCGGTGAATTCCAGTGCTTGGACGGTCTTCAAAGTAGCGTCGGGCTCCTGTTGAACGTCAGTCGGTCAGGTCAGTGGGTGGCCGCGCTCGCGTCGTCGCTCACGAGCAGGAGCTCGCCGCGCAGCGAGTGCGGGTACGCATGATTGATCTTCACGTCGATCATCTGGCCGATCAGGCGCGGGTGCGACGCGAGCGGCGCCGGGAAGTTCACGACCCGGTTGTTCTCGGTGCGGCCCGACAGTTCGTTCGGGTCCTTGCGCGACGGGCCCTCGACGAGGATCCGCTCGACCTTCCCGACCATCGACTGGCTGATGCGCGCGACGTTTTCCTCGATGGTCGCCTGCAGATGTTGCAGGCGTTTGAGCTTGACCTCGCGCGGCGTGTCGTCGTGCAGGTTCGCGGCCGGCGTGCCGGGGCGCGGGCTGTAGATGAACGAGAAGCTGGTGTCGTAGCTCATCTCGTGCACGAGCGCCATCATCTTGTCGAAATCTTCCTCGGTCTCGCCGGGGAAGCCGACGATCATGTCGGTCGACAGCGACAGGTCCGGGCGGATCGCGCGCAGCTTGCGGATCACCGACTTGTATTCGAGCACGGTGTAGCCGCGCTTCATCGCCATCAGGATGCGGTCGGAGCCGTGCTGGACCGGCAGGTGCAGGTGGCTCACGAGCTTCGGCACCTTCGCATAGGTGTCGATCAGGCGCTGCGTGAATTCCTTCGGATGCGACGTCGTGTAGCGGATTCGCTCGATGCCGGGGATGTCGGCGACGTATTCGATCAGCGTCGCGAAATCGGCGATCTCGGTCGAACCGGCCGTCAGCGCGCCGCGATACGCGTTCACGTTCTGGCCGAGCAGCGTGACTTCGCGCACGCCCTGATCGGCGAGGCCGGCCACTTCGGTCAGCACGTCGTCGAGCGGACGCGACACTTCGTCGCCGCGCGTGTACGGCACGACGCAGTAGCTGCAGTACTTCGAGCAGCCTTCCATGATCGACACGAACGCGCTCGGCCCCTCGACGCGCGCGGGCGGCAGGTGGTCGAACTTCTCGATCTCGGGGAACGTGATGTCGACCTGCGCGCGGCCGCTTTCGCGGCGCGCATCGATCATCTGCGGCAGGCGGTGCAACGTCTGCGGGCCGAACACGAGGTCGACGTACGGCGCGCGCGACACGATCGACGCGCCTTCCTGGCTGGCGACGCAGCCGCCGACGCCGATCAGCAGGCCCGGCTTCGCTTCCTTCAGCTCGCGCACGCGGCCGAGGTCGGAGAACACCTTTTCCTGCGCCTTCTCGCGCACCGAGCACGTGTTGAACAGGATGATGTCCGCGTCTTCCGGGGTATCGGTCTTTTCGAGGCCTTCGGCGGCATTGAGCACGTCCACCATCTTGTCCGAGTCGTACTCGTTCATCTGGCAGCCGAAGGTCTTTACGTAAACTTTCTTGGTCATGGGGATTCGCCGTTCGCAGTGGTTGACCTGGGGGCGTCGTCAAGGGTGAATCGGGACGGCTGCTGCCGGTGCAGCGTGGCGGACCGGGGCGCGCGGTGCGCGTCGAGCGAACATGTCGCGAATACTCGCGCATGCATGAAAAGCCGTCGGGAAAGCTTTCCATTATAGCTTTACGCGCTGCTCCGGGCGGGCGGCAGGTTGCTGCCGCGCGACGCCTTTCATTGAACTCCGACCCCGATATGGCGGCGCGGCAACCTTCAGCGGCACGCGTTCAGCAGGTCGTCGAGCGCCGCTTCCTCGCGCGCGAAGCGTTCGGCGAGGAAGTCGAGCAGCACGCGCACGCGCGGCGCCATGTAGCGCTTGCCGTGATAGAGCGCGTGCAGCGGCGCGTCCTGGTGTCGCCAGTCGGGCAGTAGCACGCGCAGCCGGCCGGCGCGCACGTCGTCGGCGATGTCCCAGAGCGACTTCAGCGCGATGCCGTGGCCGCGCAGCGTCCATTCGCGGGTGAGGCCGCCGTCGTTGGTCTCGAAAGCCGTCGACACCGGCACCGTGTGGGTCTGTACCTCGTCGCCGCGCGTGAAGCGCCACGTGTTCATCGGGCCCGACGCGATCGTGATCACGTTGCACGGAAAGCGGGCCAGATCGTGCGGATCGGCCGGCACGCCGTGGCGCTCGACGAACGACGGCGCCGCGCACAGCACGCGCCGGTTCGCGGCGAGCCGGCGTGCGATCAGCGCGCCGTCGGGCGGGGCGGCGAAGCGGATCGCGAGGTCGATCTCGTCCTGCCACAGGTTCGACGACGAATCGGACGCCGTCAGCGAGAACGTGACGCCCGGATGCAGCGTGGTGAATTCGTCGAGCCAGTCGAGCAGCTGATTGCGGCCGAAATCGGACGTCGACGACAGCCGCACCTTGCCGGCCACCACGTTGCGGCCTTCCTGCAGTAGCGCGTGTGCGTCGTCGAGCGCCTGCAGCGCCTGCCGGCAGCAGTTCAGGTAGAGCCGGCCTTCGTCGGTGAGGCGCAGCTGCCGCGTCGAGCGCTCGAACAGCCGCGTCGCGACTTTCGCCTCGAGCTTCGCGAGGCGCGCGCTCGCGGCGGCCGGCGTGAGGTTCAGCTTGCGCCCTGCCGCGGACAGGCTGCCCAGTTCCGCCGCCTCGACAAACAGCCGGATGTCGCCCAGTCGATCCATCGGATTTTCCACAATCTTTTGAAAATGGTTCAAATGCCGCGCCAATTATCAAAGATAGGCGTATTCGGGACAATGCGCGCACATCCCGCTTTTTGTGCGGTGCGGTACGGACCGGCTGCCGCGTCCGCCGCCTTTTCGGAGAACGTCATGCCCATACCGTTACTGGCGCTCGCGATCAGCGCCTTCGCCATCGGCACCACCGAATTCATCATCATGGGACTCCTGCCCGAAGTCGCGCACGACCTCGCCGTGTCGCTGCCGTCGGCCGGCCTGCTGGTCACGGGCTACGCGCTCGGCGTCGCGGTCGGCGCGCCGCTGCTCGCGGTGCTGACGAGCCGCATGCCGCGCAAGGCCGCGCTGCAGCTGCTGATGGCGATCTTCATCGTCGGCAACGTGTTGTGCGCGACCGCGTCCGGCTACGCGATGCTGATGGTCGCGCGCGTCGTCACGTCGTTCGCGCACGGCTCGTTCTTCGGGATCGGCGCGGTGGTGGCCGCGTCGCTCGTGCCGGCCGACAAGCGCGCGAGCGCGATCGCGCTGATGTTCACGGGCCTCACGCTGTCGAACGTGCTCGGCGTGCCGTTCGGCACGTTCGTCGGCCAGCTGCTCGGCTGGCGCGCATCGTTCTGGATCGTCGCCGCGCTCGGCGTGCTGTCGCTCGGCGGCGTCGCCCTGCTGGTGCCGAACCGCCACGACAGCGGGCCCGTCGGCCTCGGCCACGAAGTGCGGGTGCTGAAGGAGCCGCAGGTCTGGCTCGCGCTCCTGATGACCGTGCTCGGTTTCGGCGGCGTGTTCGTCGTGTTCACGTACATCGCGCCGATCCTCGAAACCGTCACCGGTTATTCGCCGCGTGCGGTCGCGTTGATCCTCGTGCTGTTCGGCGCGGGGCTGACGGTCGGCAACATGCTCGGCGGCAGGCTCGCCGACCGCGCGCTGATGCCGTCGCTGATCGCGATCCTGGTCGCGCTGATGGCCGTGATGGCCGTATTCGCGAAGACGAGCCACCTGCCAGTCGCGGCCGCGGTGACCGTATTCGTCTGGGGGATCGCCGCGTTCGCGACGGTGCCGCCGCTGCAGGCCCGCGTAGTCGAAAAGGCCGCGAGCGCGCCGCATCTCGCGTCGACACTGAACATCGGCGCGTTCAACGTCGGCAACGCGGGCGGCGCGTGGCTCGGCGGTCTCGCGCTGGGGCACGGCTTTGCGCTCGATGCGTTGCCGTGGGTCGCCGTCGCGGTGACGTTCGCGGCGCTCGTCGTCACGTGGCTCGCGATGCGGCTCGATGCCCGCGCACCGGCGCGCTGCGCGGCACCGGCCGCGCATTGAGCGGTGCACCGGGCGGCGGTGTGCCGGCGCTATGGCGACAGGAAAAGGTTCGCGAGAAACGCTTTCCTCCGCGATGCTGATAACGGTGTGAAGATAACTTCGTTTGCCGGGTCGGGACCGGGTGATAGCGTCTCGATACGCGCCGTTCGTGGCGCAACCCGATTCCGGCTAACCCCATTCGCAGGGCCGCGCGGCGGCCCGGAGGCCATGTTATGTCTTCACCCCTGGCGCTGGTGCGCGACGTGTCTTCCTTCGAGTCCGGCAATGCCGCCGACGCGCGGACGTCCGCGTCGCTCGACGTCCTCGAGCAGGTTGTCGGCGTGAATCTCGCGCGCTTGCGCGCCGAGCGGCAGCTGTCGCTCGATGCGCTCGCGCGGCTGTCCGGCGTGTCGCGCGCGATGCTCGCGCAGATCGAATCCGCGCGCAGCGTGCCGTCGATCAAGGTGCTCTGCAAGATCGCCGCGGCGCTGAAGGTATCGGTCGCCGCGTTCCTGCGCCGTCATGCGGTGAACGGCTTCGAGCATCTGGCGGCCGAGCGCGCGGCGCGCGTCGTCAGCTCGAACGGCCGCTTCTCGGCGCGCGCGCTGTATCCGGAAGGCGAGCCTGCCGCGGCCGAATTCCACGAGCTGCGGATCGCGCCGCTGCACACGGAACCCGGCACGCGCCGCGCGCCCGGCACGACGGTCAACCTGGTCGTCAGCGAAGGCACGCTCGAAGTCGGCGTGCACGATCGGCGCCAGCTGCTCGCGACCGGCGACGCGATCGTGTTCGACGCCGACCAGCCGTACAGCCTGCGCAATCCGGGCGATAGCGAGGCGCGAGCGTTCCGCGTGACGGTGAGCCCCGAGGTGCCGCCGCGCTGGCTCGTGCCCGACGCCGCGCACGCGGCCGGCTGAACGCGCGGCTCGCAGGGCCGGCGCCGGTTCCGTTCAGGACGGCGTGCAGGCCCGGTGTCGGCCGTTCGGACGGTGCCGTTAGACGGAGTCGTCAGTAAGGTTTTAAGTGTGGTTCGCTGCGCCGCGTGCGCAGCTGATGTATGCTTGGCCCGCCGGTTCCGGGGTAGACCCCGGCCGGTAATCAGTGCGTCTTCAGGGCGGGGCGAAATTCCCCACCGGCGGTAGGCTGGCGTTAGCCGGCGAGCCCGCGAGCGCTCGCGCATCCGCGCGGGGTCAGCAGATCTGGTCGAATACCAGAGCCGACGGTCACAGTCCGGATGAGAGAAGATGTGCAGATAGTCATGTCCGTCAGGGCCGCTTTGCCATGCGTGCGAAGCGGGTTGTCGTTCTGTCTGTTTGCAATGCCCTGAAACGTTTTTCGCCCAAATCGTAATTGCGAGGAGCGTTTCACATGTCCTTCATGTCCGTTTCGTCGGCACCCGCCGACGCCTTTGCCGATCTCCCGTTGCTCGATTCCGAACCGGTGCCGCCGCGCATCGCCGCCGCGCTCGACGCGTTGCGCGCGGGCCGCGCGGTCGTGTTGCAGGACGATCACGACCGTGAAAACGAGGCCGACCTGATCGTCGCCGCCGAGCGCATCACGCCCGAGACGATGGCGCTCCTGATCCGCGAGTGCAGCGGCATCGTGTGCCTGTGCCTGACCGACGACAAGGTCCGCGCGCTCGAGCTGCCGCCGATGGTGCAGACCAACGAGAGCCGCAACGGCACCGCGTTCACCGTGTCGATCGAGGCGCGCGAAGGCGTGCATACCGGCGTGTCCGCGGCCGATCGCGTGACGACGATCCGCGCGGCGATCGCCGACGATGCGAAGCCGTACGACATCGTGCGCCCCGGCCACGTGTTTCCGCTGCGTGCGCAACCGGGCGGCGTGCTTGCGCGCCGCGGTCACACCGAAGGAACGGTCGACCTGTCGATCCTCGCTGGCCTGAAGCCGGCGGGCGTGCTGTGCGAGCTGATGAATCCGGACGGCACGATGACGCGCGGCGACGACGTCGAGCGTTTCGCGCAGCAGCACGGGTTGCCGATGCTGACGATCGCGGAACTCGTCGAATTCCGCGAGGCGCTGGCGGCCGCGCGCGAGCGCTGCTGCGAGCCGGCCTGACGATCGGTGTAGCGGGCGCGCCGATGCGCCCGCGGGACGGCGTGCGCATCGAGCCGCACGCCGGTCATGTGGCTCCGGCGCGACCGTCCGTCAGGACTGCACGTCGCCGAATTCGCCGCGCAGGCCGGCTTCGACGAGCGCCGGCAGTTCATTCATCCTGCGCATGATCCGCGTGATGCCCATCGCGCGCAGCGCGTCCGCGTAGTTGTCCGGGATGTGGCTCGCGCCGACGAACGCGATCGTCTTCATCCCCGCCGCACGCGCGGCGTTCAGGCCCGACACGCTGTCCTCCACGACGATGCAGCGCGTCGGCGCGACGCCGAGCGTCTGCGCCGCGTGCAGGTAGACGTCGGGATAGGGTTTCGGCCGTGCGACCTGCTCGGAGCTGAACACGCGATCGCCGAAGATTTCGGTGAGCGATGCGCGCTTCAGCGAACTGCGCACGCGCACGAGCCGGCTGTTCGATACCACCGCGGCCGGCAGGCTGACCTTCAGCAGCGCGTCGCGCACGCCGCTGATCGGCGCGAGCGATTGTGCGAGACCGGTCTCGATGTTGCGCTCGACGGTCTCGATGAAGTCGTCGGGCATCCGGATGCCGAAACGCGCTTCGAGCCCGGCGAGAAAGCGCGATGTCTGCTGGCCGAAGGCGGACTTCGCGGCGTCTTCGAAATCGAGGTGAGGGAAGGTGGCGGACAGCGTTTCGAACAGCACGCGGTCGGCGATGACTTCGCTGTCGACGAGGACGCCGTCGCAGTCGCAGATAAGGTGATCGAGCATGATGGTGAAGAAGCGGGGTGTCGGCGACGCCGAGCATCCCGCCATGATACGTGCTTTCGAAGTTGCACCGCGAGCCGTTCGGCGCCTGCGTCCCGTCCCGACTATGCACTCCGTCAGGCCGAGGCGTCACCGCGGCGTTGCCCGGCGAGAGCGAGGCGGGCGCGTCGTCGATCGTGTGACGAAAGCAGGGCGGAAGGGGGAGGCGGAAGCACGCGGCAGTTGCTGCCGCGTGCTCGGGATCGAGCTCGATCGAACCCGCGATCAGGCCATCGCGTGCAGGTGCAGATACAGGCCGGCCGCCGCGGCGCCGCCGAGCAGCGGGCCGATCACCGGCACCCACGCATAGCGCCAGTCGCTGTCGCGCTTGCCGGGAATCGGCAGCAGCGCGTGCATGATGCGCGGCGACAGGTCGCGCGCCGGGCTCATCGCATAGCCGGTCGGGCCGCCGAGCGAGATGCCGATGCCAAGCACGAGCAGGCCGACGGGCAGTGCGTCGAGCGCGCCGAGACCGATCTGCGGCGACGCGAGGTACAGCACGCCGAGGATCAGCACGAACGTGCAGATGGCTTCGGTCAGCACGTTGTGCGTGGTGCTGCGGATGGCGGGCGCCGTGCAGAACACCGCGAGCTTCAGGTCCGCATCGACCTCCTTCGCGAAGTGCTGGCGATACGCGAGCCACACGAGCAGCGCGCCGGCCATCCCGCCGAGCATCTGCGCGAGGATGTAGCCGCCGACCTTCGACCATGCGAACTTGCCCGCGAGCGCGAGGCTGATCGTGACGATCGGGTTCAGGTGCGCGCCGCTGAATGACGCGGTCACGTAGACGGCGACGAACACCGCCATCGCCCAGCCCATGACGATCACGATGAGGTCCGCGCCTTTGCCCTTGGTCTTCGCAAGCAGCACGTTTGCGACCGCGCCGTTGCCGAGCAGCACGAGGATCGCCGTGCCGATGAATTCCGCAATATAAGGTGACATGTTGTCTCTCGTAGATGACGGCGGACTCGCGCGTGGCACGGTCCGCCGGTGTTGTTTTAATTCGTTCGGATTGCTTCTGGTTGCCGCGGGTTACTGCGTGTCGTCGGCCCACGCCTTGGCGGCGCGCACCGCGCGTTGCCAGCCGGCCATGCAGCGCTCGACCTGATCCTTCGGCATCGACGGGGAGAAGCGGCGATCGAGCTGCCACTGGCTGCGCACTTCGTCGAGGTTCTTCCAGTAGCCGATCGCGAGGCCCGCGAGATAGGCCGCGCCGAGCGCGGTCGTCTCGGTGATCTGCGGTCGCACCGCGTCGACGCCGAGCAGGTCGGCCTGGAACTGCATCAGCAGATTGTTCGCGCTCGCGCCGCCGTCGACGCGCAGCTCGCCGATGCTGATGCCGGAGTCGGCTTCCATCGCGGCCAGCACGTCGAGCGACTGGTAAGCGATCGCGTCGAGCGCCGCGCGCGCGAGGTGCGCGGACGTCGTGCCGCGCGTGACGCCGAATACCGAACCGCGTGCCCGTGCGTTCCAGTGCGGCGCGCCGAGGCCCGCGAACGCCGGCACGAGATAGACGCCGTCGGTATGCGGCACGCTCGCGGCGAGCGCTTCGATCTCGGCGGCCGACTTGATGATGCCGACGCCGTCGCGCAGCCACTGCACGACCGCGCCCGCGATGAAGATGCTGCCTTCGAGCGCGTACTGCACGTCGTCGCCGATCTGCCAGGCGATCGTCGTGACGAGGTTGTTCTTCGACTCGATCGGCTTGTCGCCGGTGTTCATCATCAGGAAGCAGCCGGTGCCGTAGGTGTTCTTCACCATGCCCGACGTCGTGCACATCTGGCCGAACAGCGCCGCGTGCTGGTCGCCGGCGATGCCCGCGAGCGGGATCTTAGACGCGAACACCGTGGTTTTCGTATGGCCGTAGATTTCCGACGACGCCTTCACTTCCGGCAGCATGCTGCGCGGGATGTCGAGCAGTTCCAGCAGCTCGCTGTCCCACTCGCGCGTGTGGATGTTGAACAGCATCGTGCGCGATGCGTTGGTCACGTCGGTCACGTGCAGTTCGTGCTTCGTGAAGTTCCACACGAGCCAGCTGTCGACGGTGCCGAACGCGAGCTTGCCCTGGCGCGCCTTGTCGCGCGCACCCGGCACGTTGTCGAGGATCCAGCGGATCTTGGTCGCGGAGAAGTACGAGTCGATGGGCAGGCCGGTCTTCGCGCGTACCTTGGCTTCGAGGCCCTGCTTCTTCAGCGAATCGCAGAAGTCGGCGGTGCGGCGGTCCTGCCACACGATCGCGTTGTAGACGGGCTGGCCCGTCTCGCGATCCCAGACGATCGTCGTCTCGCGCTGGTTGGTGATCCCGATCGCGGCGATCGACGTGCCGTTCAGGCCCGTGCGCGTGACCGCTTCGGCGGCGACGCCCGCTTGCGTCGACCAGATTTCCTGCGGGTCGTGCTCGACCCAGCCGGGTTGCGGGTAGATCTGTTCGAATTCCTTCTGGGCGATCGATACGATGTTGCCCTGGCGATCGAACAGCATCGCGCGGGAGCTCGTCGTGCCCTGGTCAAGCGCGAGGATGTACTGATCCTGCATGTCTCTCATCTCCATCCGTGGATTGGCGTAGTTGTGATGCGCGCCGCATGTTACGCGGCGCGTCGGTGAATCAACATCGGTCAGGCAAATGCAACTGCAAACGAATCATGCGTGCGGCGCATGTACGGCGGCGAACCACGCGTCGACCGCGGCCGTCACTGCGTCGAGCGTGCCCGGCGCGACGTGCAGGCCGAGCTTGGAGCGGCGCCACAGCACGTCCTGCGCGCAGGTCGCCCATTCGGCGTCGCGCAGGTAGCGCAGTTCGGCATCGTGGATGCCCGGCGCGATCTCGGCGCCGAGGTCGGCGAGCGACGTCGCGCCGTCGACCACGCGTTCCGCGCGCGTGCCGTACGCGCGCGCGTAGCGGCGTGCGAGTGCGGCGGGCAGCCACGGATGGCGCTTCGCGAACTGCGCGGCGAACGCGTCGAACTTCGCATCGGCGATGTCGCCGCCCGGCAGCGCGACGCCGGCCGTCCAGGTCTTCGCGTCGCGGCCGAGCGCGCGGCACAGCATGTCGCCGGCTTCTTCCGCGAGCTTGCGGAACGTCGTGATCTTGCCGCCGAACACGGACAGCAGCGGGGCGCCCGCGCCGTCGTCCAGCTCGAGACGGTAGTCGCGCGTGACGGCCGATGCGTTCGCGGCGTTCTCGTCTTCCAGCAGCGGGCGCACGCCCGAGTAGGTCCAGTGCACGTCGGCCGGCGAGATCTTGCGCTTGAAGTAGCGGTTGATCGAATCGCACAGGTACTGCGTTTCGTCGCGATCGATCGCGACCTTCGCAGGATCGTTCGTGTATTCGACGTCGGTCGTGCCGATCAGCGTGAAATCGTGTTCGTACGGAATCGCGAAGATGATCCGCTTGTCCGGGTTCTGGAAGATGTACGCGTGGTCGTGATCGAACAGGCGGCGCGTGATGATGTGGCTGCCCTTCACAAGCCGCACGCTGTGCTGCGCGCCGCGGCCGAGCGCGCCGTGCAGCACTTCGCCGACCCACGGGCCGGCCGCGTTCGCGATCGCGCGCGCATGCACGACGCGGATCGACCCGTCGGCGTGCTGCAGCCGCGCTTCCCATTCGTCGCCGCGGCGTTCGGCGGACACCAGCTTCGTGCGCGTCAGGATCTCGGCGCCGCGCTCCTTCGCATCCATCGCGTTCAGCACGACGAGGCGCGCGTCGTCGACCCAGCCGTCCGAATAGACGAAGCCGCGCTTGATCGAATCGATCAGCGGTGCGCCGGCCGCATGGCGGCGCATGTCGATGCCGCGCGAGCCGGGCAGCAGTTCGCGTTTCGCGAGGTGATCGTAAAGGAACAGGCCGATGCGGATCAGCCAGGCCGGACGCAGGTTCGGCATGTGCGGCATCACGAAGCGCAGCGGCCACATGATGTGCGGCGCCGCGCGCAGCAGCGTCTCGCGCTCCTGCAGCGCCTTGCGCACGAGCCCGAACTCGTTGTATTCGAGGTAGCGCAGGCCGCCGTGAATCAGCTTCGTGCTGGACGACGACGTGTGCGACGCGAGATCGTCCTGCTCGCAGAGCATGACCGACAGGCCGCGGCCGGCCGCATCGCGCGCGATGCCAGCGCCGTTGATGCCGCCGCCGACGACGAGCAGATCGTAGCGATTCGGTTGGGTCACCTGCTGTCCTTATCGTCTGAGGGAAATGGATGAACAGAAAATGTTCGAATTCGAAATTTAACGAACGAAATCGAAAAAGTAAAGTTCGAAAAAGCGGGGCCAGTAGCGCGCGACACGATCCCGGACGATACTGGCGGAATCGACCGTTTCGCGAGGTGAATCATGCGTATTGGGATGTGGGCCGGCGTGTGCGCCGTGCTTCTGGCGGGGTGCGGCGCCGGCATGCCGCCGCTCGTCGGCAACTGGCGCACGCCGTCGTTCGTCGACCTGCAGACGTCGTGCGGCGGCACGGCGCGCGACTGGGGCGCGGACGCGCAGCCGGTCTACGCGACGCTGTACGACGCGTATGTGGCGAAACGGTATCGCGGGCTGACCGAAGCGAACTATTGTGCGTTCGTAAACGAACTTTCGACGCGCTATGCGGCGCCTGATGCGGCGGCGCGTGCCGGCTGGATCGCGTATTTCAACGGCGCGCGTGCGCAGGCCATCAGCTGGCGGGCGGCGGTCGATCCGACGTTGCGCGGCGGCTGAAGCAGGCCGCGGCGGGCTGGCGGCGGGTGCGGGAACGGCCGCGCGGCCCGGAATCCGGGCCGCGCGGTCAGGTCAGGAACGGTGTGGTTTTACGAATATCGGTATTTGATGGATCGCAGCGCGGCGTCGCCGGTTTCGGTCACGCAGTATTTGCGCCCCGATCCGAGTGCTTCCAGGCGAACGAGCTGCTGTTCGAGCAGTGCGTCGATCTCGTCCCGATCCATGTTGGTTTGATCGGGGGCGTCTTTCACAAGCAATAGCGTGGCGAATTCATGCGGACTCAGCATCGTTCTCTCCATGGCGACCAGTCAGCCCGCGCGGCCGGCGTAAAAACCGACGCGCGATACCCATCGGGATATGGCTTGGGGGGAAAGCTGTATTCGCCGGCCATGCCATTCGTCCGCGCCCTGGCACAGGCGGAACGGTCGAACGGGCCGGGGAACTGGAGTCTAGTCGAGCGCGCGGGCAACGACAAATCGTGCCCCGTTAATTTTCCCTTTGACAGCCGGGCCGCGCGCAAGCGGTTTGCTTGCGACGCCAACTTCTTGATTTCACTTGAAGTTTCGGGTGCGGTGCAGCATCGGTGCGGTCATTCCGCGACGTAGACCTGGGTGCCGGCGGCCGCCACCGTATCGGCCATCTCGGGGGGCAGCGGCTTGTCGGTGAAGAGCGCGTGCACCTGGCTCAGATGGCCCTGGCGCACCAGCGCGGGCCGGCCGACCTTCGAATGGTCGGCCACGAGGTAGACCGTGCGCGCATGCTGCATGATCGCCTCGGCCACGCGCACCTCGCGCGTGTCGAAGTCGCGCAGCGTGCCGTCGGCCTCGATCGCCGACGTGCCGATGATCGCGTAGTCGACCTTGAACTGGCGGATGAAGTCGATCGCGAGTTCGCCGACGATCCCCTTGTCCCACGGCCGCACGATGCCGCCCGTGATCAGCACCTCGCAGTCGGGGTAGCCGCTCATCATCGACGCAACGTTCAGGTTGTTCGTGATCACGTGCAGCCCATGGTGGCGGTTCAGCGCGCGCGCAACTTCCTCGGTCGTGGTGCCGAGGTTGATGAACAGCGATGCCTGGTCGGGTATGTGCGACGCGGCGAGCGCCGCGATGCGCCGCTTCTCGTCGTGGAACATCCGCTGGCGCGCGGTGTACGACACGTTCTCCGAGCTGGTCGGCAGGCTCGCGCCGCCGTGGTAGCGGCGCAGCAGGTTCAGGTCGGCGAGCCAGTTCACGTCGCGGCGGATCGTCTGCGGCGTGACCGCGAAGTGCGCGGCGAGATCGTCGACGGTCACGAAGCCGTCACGCTGCACCCATTCGAGCAGTTCCTGCTGGCGCGCGTTGAGGGTGAGGCGGGGATCTCGGGTCATGGCTCGGCGGTCATCGTGAGGCGGAGCGGGTATTGTAAGGGCGGGAAGCGCGTTCGACCGGCCTCCGGCATATCACTGTGCGGAATTCATGCGTAAAGCACATGTATTCATGTGACAAATGAATTTGTGCGATCGCGCGGATCGCGCTGCAATGGCGGACTGTCCGCGCGCACCGGTCGTGCGTCCGGCGCGTTCATTCAGCTTTCGACGAGGTGCAACCGATGACTGGCTTCAACTGGCACAACCCGTATCCGACGACCCGCATTCCGGTGTTCGCGCGCAACGTCGTGTCGACGTCGCACCCGCTCGCGGCGCAGGCCGGTCTGCGGATGCTGTGGAAGGGCGGCAATGCCGTGGATGCGGCGCTGGCCGCGGCGGCCGCGATCACGGTGGTCGAGCCCGTGTCGTGCGGGCTCGGAGGCGATGCGTTCGCGCTCGTGTGGGACGGCGCGCGGCTGTCGGGGTTGAATGCGTCGGGCGTCGCGCCGGCCGCGTGGAACCCCGAATACTTCCGCCAGCGCCACGGCGAGGACGCACGCGGCATCGCGAACAAGCCGACGCGCGGCTGGGACACCGTCACCGTGCCGGGCGTGATCGCGGGCTGGGAAGCGCTGCACGCGAAGTTCGGTTCGCTGCCGTTCGCGGACCTGCTCGAGCCGGCGATCGAGATCGCCGAGCGCGGCTATTCGGTGTCGCCGATCGTCGCGCACAAGTGGGCGGCCGCGGTGCCCGAGCTGCACGCGCTGCCGGGCTTCGCCGATACCTTCATGCCGCGTGGGCGCGCGCCGCTCGTCGGCGAGCGCATGTGCCTGCCGGGCCACGCGCGGACGCTGCGCACCCTCGCGAAGGACGGTCCGCGCGCGTTCTACGAGGGCGCGCTCGCCGGGCAGATCGCGGCATTCGCGCGCGAAGGCGGCGGCGCGCTGACCGAAGCCGACCTGCGTGCGTACCGGCCGGAATGGGTCGAACCGATCGGCAAGCGCTTCGGCCGCCACACGATTCACGAGATTCCGCCGAACGGGCAGGGCATCGCGGCGCTGATCGCGCTCGGGATCGCCGAACATGCGGGCGTGGCCGAATGGCCGGTCGATTCGGCCGACTCGCAGCACCTGCAGATCGAGGCGATGAAGCTCGCGTTCGCGGACGTCTATCGCTACGTCGCCGATCCGCGCGCGATGGACGTGACGCCCGCGCAGATGCTCGACGACGCCTATCTCGCGGAACGCGCGAAGCTGATCGATCGCGCGCGCGCGACGCACTTCGCTGCCGGCCGGCCGCATTCGGGCGGCACGATCTATCTGTCCGCGGCGGACGAGCGCGGGATGATGGTGAGCTTCATTCAGTCGAACTACATGGGTTTCGGTTCGGGGCTCGTCGTGCCGGGTACCGGCATTGCGTTGCAGAACCGCGGGCACGGCTTCTCGATGGACCCGGCGTCGCCGAACGTGGTCGCGGGCGGCAAGCGGCCGTTTCATACGATCATCCCGGCGTTCGTCACCGAGGAAGTCGATGGCCGCACCGAGGCGGCGATGAGTTTCGGCGTAATGGGCGGCGACATGCAGCCGCAGGGCCACCTGCAGACCGTCGTGCGGATGCTCGGCTACGGGCAGCAGCCGCAGGCCGCCTGCGACGCGCCGCGCTGGAAGGTCAATCGCGACTTCACGCTCGACGTCGAGTCGACGATGAATCGTGAGACGGTCGATGCGCTCGCCGCGCGCGGTCATACAATCAAATCGATCGACGATCCTTACATGGATTTCGGCTCGGGGCAGTTCGTGTGGCGGCTCGATCGCGACGATCCCGAGCGCGGCTACGTGGCCGCGAGCGACAGCCGCCGCGACGGTCTCGCGGCCGGTTTCTGACGGAACGCTTCCGGTCTTGCGCTCGACGGGCGGCCGGATGGCCGCCCGTTTTGCTTGACGCAGCGCATCTCATCGAACGCGCGCACCCGGTTCGAACAACTCATCTAACGAACCGCAGCATGCGCGGCGGAACTGCGCCCGTCGGCTATGGTCAGTGCTTTGAAGCACGAACATAAAAGTCCGGCTAAGATGCCAGGATGGTTCGGCCGGACCAACTCACTAAAAATGCAAGCAAAACGTCGCCTGCGGGCGCGCCGGGCCTGTGCCGAAGATCGGGCCGGCCGGCCGCGCGACGACTGGGAGCGCACCACCATGCCTACTGAAACGACGCATGTCATGCCGTGGCGTATCGAGGACATCGACCTGAACCGGATCGATCGTCAGCGCGCCGCCGCGAATGAGGATCTGCTGCTGTTGCTGTGCGCGTCGTCGTTCATCGAAAGCGGCTCGGATCTCTACACGAGCAACCTGAGCGAGTTCTTCAACGACGATCCGGAAGTGTCCGCGTGGCTCAACAATGCGTGGGAGCACGAGGAACTGCAGCACGGGCGCGCGCTGAAGGCGTACATTGCGCACGTGTGGCCCGAGTTCGACTGGGATACCGCTTTCGCGAATTTCTTCGCCGAGTATTCGAAGACCTGCTCGGTCGACGCGTTCGAGAAGACCCGTGCGCTCGAGATGGTCGCGCGCTGCGTTGTCGAGACGGGCACGGCCACGCTCTATCGCGCGATCAACGAATGCTCGGACGAGCCGGTGCTGAAGGAAATCACCGACAACATCCGCACGGACGAAGTGCGTCACTACAAGCACTTCTTCAAGTTCTTCAAGAAGTACAACAAGCTCGAAGGCAACGGTCGGCTCGCGGTGCTCGGCGCACTGATGCGCCGTGTGATGGAAATCAAGAACGAGGATTCCGAGATCGCGCTGCGCCACGTATTCGCGATCCGCTACCCGGATCGTGTCGGCGACAATCAATACAACCGCGAGCGCGCTGCGCGCATCAGCTCGCTCGTGCGTCGCAACCTGTCGGCCGACATGTGCGTGAAGATGCTGCTCAAGCCGCTCGACCTGCCCGCGAAGATCCAGCCGAGTGTCCACTATCCGCTGACGAAGATCACGCGGCACGTGTTCATGCGCTGAATGTCGCCGCGCGGTCCGGCGGCGCGCGTATGCTTCGGCATCATCGTCTGCTTCTCACCGGGGCCGCCATCATGACCGATACCCATCGCCACGCGCTCGAACAATGGACGTTCGACGCGTGGCCGCCGGCCGTCGTTGCGCTGTTCGACGGCACCGCGCTCGAACGCCATGCCGACTTCGCCGCATCGCTGATCGTCGCGACCGACGATGGCCAGTTGCGCACGACGCTGCTCAGCGTCGGCGAGATTCATGCACGCGACGCACGCACGCTGCTGCTTGCGCTATGGCCGCAATCGCGCGCGGCGCGCGCGCTGGCGCAACGGCGCGCGGCCGCGTTGACGCTCGTCGCGGACGGCGCATTCTTTCAGGCACAACTGAGGATCGAGCCGCTCGAAGGAGACTTCGGCGGACTGGCCGGGTTCGCCGCGACGATCGCGCATGGCGATGCGCAGCGGGTTGGCTATGCCCGTCTCGCGACGGGTATCACGTTCGCGCTGGAAGGGGAGGCGCGCGCCGAGGTGTTCGCGCGCTGGCAGCGCCAGGTCGAGCACCTGCGGCGCGCGGCCGCGCGGCTTCAGTGACCGCGCTGGCCGCTGCGCGACGAACGGTTGCGGTTCGCGTGCGCGGCATTGCCGGTCGCTGGACGCGCGCCGTTGCCGCCTGACGGGCGACCGCCGGCGCCGGCGTTGCCGCTCGCGCTGCCGGCCGTGCGCGGCTTGGCCGCCTTCGCAGCCTTCGGCTGCGCATTGCCTTCGCGCTTCGCGGCCGGCTGGCCGGAGCCGCCTGCACGCGGCTGGCGATTGCCGCCACCACCACCGCCGCGCGGCTGCTGCTGTCCGCGGCGTTGCTGGATCGGCTCCGGCTTCACGTTCGGATCGGGTTCGAAGCCCGCGATCACCTCCTGCGGAATCTCGCGCTTGATCAGCCGCTCGATGTCGCGCAGCAGCTGCTTCTCGTCGACGCATACGAGCGACACGGCTTCGCCCGTCGCGCCCGCGCGGCCCGTGCGGCCGATCCGGTGCACGTAATCTTCCGGCACGTTCGGCAGGTCGAAGTTGACGACGTGCGGCAGCTGGTCGATGTCGATCCCGCGTGCGGCGATGTCGGTCGCGACCAGCACCTGCAGCGTGCTGTTCTTGAATTCCGCAAGCGCGCGCGTGCGGGCCGACTGGCTCTTGTTGCCGTGGATCGCCATCGCGCTGATGCCGTCCTTCGTCAGCTGTTCCGCGAGCCGGTTCGCACCATGCTTGGTGCGCGTGAACACGAGCACCTGGAACCAGTTGTGTTCGCGGATCAGGTGCGTGAGCAACTCGCGCTTGCGATCGCGGTCGACCGGGTGGATCTTCTGCGCGATGCTTTCGGCGGTGGTATTGCGGCGCGCGACCTCGATCAGTGCCGGCGAATCGAGCAGGCTGTCGGCGAGCGACTTGATCTCGTCGGAGAAGGTGGCCGAGAACAGCAGGTTCTGGCGTTGCGGCGGCAGCTTCGCGAGCACGCGCTTGATGTCGTGGATGAAGCCCATGTCGAGCATCCGGTCGGCTTCGTCGAGCACGAGGATGTCGAGATCCGACAGGTCGATCGTCTTCTGCTGCATGTGGTCGAGCAGACGGCCCGGCGTCGCGACGACGATGTCGACGCCGCGCTTGAGCGCATCGATCTGAGGATTGATGCTGACGCCGCCGAACATCACGGTCGAGCGCAGCTTCAGGTACTTGCTGTACGCGCGCACGCTTTCCTCGACCTGGGCGGCGAGTTCGCGCGTCGGCGTGAGGATCAGCGCACGCACCGCGCGCTTCGCGCCGCGATGCTCGGCGTAGAAGGTGTGCAGGCGCTGCAGGATCGGCAGCGTGAAACCGGCGGTCTTGCCTGTGCCGGTCTGTGCGCCGGCGAGCAGGTCGCCGCCGCCGAGGACGGCCGGGATCGCCTGCTGCTGGATGGGAGTCGGCGACGTGTAGCCGAGCTCGTTGACTGCCCTGACGAGCGGTTCGGCCAGGCCGAGAGATTCGAAAGACATAGATACCACTCTTGAGTTTTATGATCGGCGACGCCTCGCGCGGCCCGCGCGGGGACTGGCGTCGCAAAAAGCAAAGGGGCGCGGCTGCGGTTTCCCGCAGCCGCGCCCCGTTTGCGTCACGCGTTATTTAGTCAAGCGGCGCGGAACGCAGGTCACTCACCTGTTGCGGCGAGATCGGCGTACCGTTGTTGCCCCAGGACATCCGGATATACGTTACAACGGCTGCGACTTCCTGGTTCGACAGCGACTGCGCGAACGGCGGCATGCCGTAGGGGCGCGGATTCTTGAACGTGCTCGGCGGATAGCCGCCATTCAGCACCATGCGGATCGGGTTGACTGCCGATTCCATCACGATCGAATGGTTGCCCGCGAGCGGCGGATACGCCGGCGGCTTGCCCGCGCCGGTTTCGGCGTGGCAGGTCGCGCAGTTGTCCGCGTAGATCTTCTTGCCCTGGTCGAACAGCGCGTTGCCGAATTGCTTCGACGGCTCGTACTGCATGTTCTTCGGCGCTTCAGCCTTCTGCGGGATCGACTTCAGGTACGTCGACATCGCGCGCGTATCTTCGTCGCTCATGTACTGCAGGCTGTTGTGAACGACGTCGGCCATCGGGCCGAACACCGCACCCTTGTTCGACACGCCGGCCTGCAGCAGGTCCGACAGCTCCTGCACGTGCCAGTCGCCGAGGCCGAGTTCCTTGTCGTTCGTCAGCGAGGGCGCATACCAGTTCTGCAGCGGGATCAGGCCGCCCGCGAAGGCCGCCGAGCTCACCGGGCCGCCCATCATGTTGATCGACGTGTGGCACATCGAGCAGTGGCCGAGGCCTTCGACGAGGTACGCGCCGCGGTTCCATTCGACCGACTTGGTCGGATCCGGCTTGTATTCGCCTTCCTTGAAGAACAGCGTGCGCCAGCCGATCAGCAGGTTGCGGTTGTTGAACGGGAACTTCAGTTCATGCGGACGGCTCGGCACCGAGACCGGCGGGACCGAGCGCAGGTACGCGTAGATCGCGTCCGAGTCGGCGCGCGTGACCTTCGTGTAGCTCGCGAACGGGAAGCCCGGGTAGAGCAGGCTGCCGTCCTTCGAACGGCCGGTGTGCATCGCGCGGTAGAAGTCGTCCGACGTCCACTTGCCGATACCGTCCTTGTCGTCCGGCGTGATGTTCGGCGTGTACATCGTGCCGAACGGCGTCGCCATCGGCAGGCCGCCCGCGAACGACTTGCCGCCGCGCACGGTGTGGCACGCGATACAGTCGCCGACGCGCGCGAGGTATTCGCCCTTCTTGATCAGCGCGGCCTGGTCGGCCGGCGTGGCCGCGACGGCAGCGTTGCCGTGCAGCGTGTCGTTGCCCGGCCACAGGACCGGCACGAGGGCGGCAGCCGCGACGATCGCGACGGCCGAGAGTGCAAACAGGGACTTGCGTTTCATTGTGTCTGTCTCCCTTGCCTTATTGCGGTTCGCTGCCGCAGGCGAGCGGAGTCTTCATCGAACGCGCCGGGGCCGGCACGGGGTTGGCGGGCGCCGGTTGCGCGGCGAGCCATGCGGTCACGGCCGTCACGTCTTCGTCCGACAGCTTCGACGCGATTTCGTGCATGCAATCCGGTGCCTTCGCGTGGCGGTTGCCCGAGCGCCATGCGCCGAGCTGTGCGCTCAGGTAATCGGCGTGCAGGCCGACGAGGCCCGGGATCGCCGGCTGCATGCCGGTCAGGCCCGCGCCGTGGCAGGCCACGCAGGCCGGCAGCTTGCGCGACGGATCGCCTTGCGTGACGAGCTGTTTGCCGCGCGCGAGCGTGGCAGCCGGCAGCGTCGGCTTGGCCGGCGTCGGGTACGGCGGGCGCTCGGCCGAGAAGTGCTCGGCGATCTCTTTCAGGTAATCGTCGTTCAGGTACGTCAGCAGATAGTTCATCGGCGGGTACTTGCGCCGGCCATCACGGAAGTTGACGAGCTGGTTGTACAGGTACTCCGCCGGCTTGCCGGCAAGCCGCGGGAAATAGTCGTTGTCCGTACCCTGGCCGTGAACGCCATGGCATGCGGTACAGCCGCGCACACGCTCGGCCATGGTATCGGGTGCCTTGAGCGGCGCCTGCTGGGCGTGCGCTTGCTCCGTGGGCTTGGTCTGCGCTTGGGCAGCGCTCGTAAGGCCCGCGCCACCGATCAGGAGAACGGCAAGCAACGGACGGAAGAGGCGTCTTGAAGACACACGAGACTCCATGTTTATTCGTCGGGGACCTGTCCGGGCTACGATCGGCTCGGCGCATGGACGGCAGGACAGCCGGGCTGCTGCGACGCGGCATTCTATCATCGATGGGTAATGACGGCTATTTGGCAAAAGGACATCGGTTCCTGCCTGATTGCGACTTGCGACAATTTGACGCGCTTTGTGCGCGGGTTGTGTGAACCGGCGTGCGCTTTGACCATCGAAGACCTACACTCGCGGGTCGCGCGGCGCCGCCTTCGCCGCAGACCCAGTCATTTCTCCCGTTTCCGGATTCATCGATGACGTTCCCTACCATGCCGTTGCCGTCTTCCCGCTGTCATTCCATTTGCCGCCGCACCGCAGGCCGGCCGTTCCCGGGAGGGCGCGCGCGATGAGGATCGACAGCTTGTGGATCGGGCAGGTCGCGTTGGCGGCATTGATGGACGCGACCTTCGCGATGGCCGTCGGCTCGGCGCTGCTCAAGGCGTGGCTCGGCAAGGACGGCGCGCGGCCGGTCGTCGCGCCGTCGCATCCCGCGTGGCTGCGCGCGCAACATTCGCTGGTCGCGGCGGCGCTGGCGCTCGTGCTCGCCGATCTCGGCTGGCTGGTGTACGAAGCCGCGTCGATGAGCGGCGCGGGGCTCGGCGGCGCGTTCGCCGCGATTCCCGTCATGCTCGCGCAGACGCACACGGGCTTCGCGTGGAGCGTCGCGTTCGCCGGCGCCGTCGTGCTCGCGATCGTCGCGCTGGCGAAGCCCGAGGGCCCGGTCGCGCACGCGGTGCTGTGGTTCGCGGTGATCGTGGTCGCGGCCGGCAAGGCGTCGCTCGGCCATGCGGCCGATACCGGCCCGCTGTCCGCGGCGGTCGGGGTGCAGACGCTGCACCTGCTCGCCACCGCGGTGTGGGGCGGCCTCGTGCTCGCGGGCGGGCTCGCGGTGCTGCCGGTGCTCGGCTCGTCGGTCGCGCGCGGCGCGCTGATCCGGATCGGCCAGCAACTGTCGCGCACGTCGGCGATCGCGGTCGTGTTCGTGCTCGGCACGGGCGTGCTCAACGCGCTGCGCGGGCTCGGCGGCTCGCTCGCGCCGCTCGACGGCAGCACGTGGGGGCGCGTGCTGTTGCTCAAGCTGCTGCTCGTCGCGCTCGCGCTCGTGCTCGGCGGGTTGAACCGCTTCTCCGCGCTGCCGCGCCTGCGCCGTACCGCGTCGACCGAAGACGCGCACACGTTCCGCAACATCCTGCATCTCGAGGCGCTGACGATGGTCGGCGTATTCGTCGCGGCCGCCGTGCTGTCGTTCAGCGTGCCGGGGTTCGCGGCGCTCGGCTGACGGCCGGGGCGGCGCGGTGCCGGGCCGGATGCCCGCGCGTCGCGTGCGTCAGATGCACAAACGGCCGCCTGTCGGGCGGCCGTCTCGAAGCCGTGCGCGGCATGCGCGCCGCGCAACGCACCTCATCTCACGCCCTCATCACCACTCGGCGACGCTGCCGTCCGCGTGACGCCACACCGGGTTGCGCCAGCGATGTCCCGTCTTCGCCATCTCGCGCACTTTCTCCTCATTGACGTCGATGCCGAGCCCCGGGCCCTGCGGGATCGCGACGAAGCCGTCTTCGTAGCGGAATACCTCGGGGTTGCGCAGGTAGTCGAGCAGGTCGTTGCCCTGGTTGTAGTGGATGCCGAGGCTCTGTTCCTGGATGAACGCGTTGTAGCTGACTGCATCGAGCTGCAGGCACGCGGCCAGCGCGATCGGGCCGAGCGGGCAGTGCAGCGCGAGCGCGACGTCGTAGCTTTCCGCGAGCGTCGCGATCTTGCGGCACTCGGTGATGCCACCCGCGTGCGACGCATCGGGCTGGATGATGTCGACGTAGCCGCCCGCGAGGATGTGCTTGAAATCCCAGCGCGAGTACAGCCGCTCGCCGAGCGCGATCGGCGTGTTGGTCTGGTTGACGATGTCGCGCAGCGCCTCGGCGTTTTCCGACAGCACCGGCTCCTCGATGAACATCAGCTTGTACGGATCGAGCTCCTTCGCGAGCACCTTCGCCATCGGCTTGTGCACGCGGCCGTGGAAGTCGACGCCGATCCCGACGTGCGGGCCGACCGCGTCGCGCACCGCCGCGACGTTCGCGATCACCTGCTCGACCTTGTCGTACGTGTCGACAATCTGCAACTCCTCGGAGCCGTTCATCTTCACGGCCTTGAAGCCGCGCTCGACCACCGCGCGCGCGTTGTTCGCGACGTCGCTCGGTCGGTCGCCGCCGATCCACGAATACACCTTGATGCGGTCGCGCACCTGGCCGCCGAGCAGCGCGTGCACGGGCACGCCGTGATGCTTGCCCTTGATGTCCCACAACGCCTGGTCGACACCCGCGATCGCGCTCATCGTGATCGGGCCGCCGCGGTAGAAGCCGGCGCGGTACATCACCTGCCAGTGATCCTCGATCAGCAGCGGATCCTTGCCGACCAGATAGTCGGCGAGTTCGTGCACGGCGGCTTCGACCGTGTGCGCGCGGCCCTCGACGACCGGTTCGCCCCAGCCGACAATCCCTTCGTCGGTTTCGATCTTGAGGAACAGCCAGCGCGGCGGGACGACGAAGGTTTCGAGGCGGGTGATTTTCATGTCGCGAGTCTCCAGGGTTGACCGGCGCGGACATGCGGATGCGGCGCCGGTCGAATGCGTGACGGTTATCCTAGCGTAGCCCGATAAAAAATAGTATTAATAGCACTATTGTGCAGATAGTGGGCAGCCGCCCGCGCACCTGGCCACCGGAGAACGATCATTCAACGCGACCTGCATGGACAGACGGCCTTCCGGCTGGCGACGGCGATCCTGCGCGGCGACTATCCGCCCGAGTCGCTGCTGCCGCGGGAGCCGGACCTGATGGAGATGTTCGGTGTAAGCCGTACGGTGATGCGCGAGGCGCTGCGCACGCTGACGTCGAAGGGGCTGGTCGAATCGCGGCCGAAGGTCGGCACGCGCGTGCGGCCGCGCCGCGCATGGAACCTGCTCGACGCCGACTTGCTCGACTGGTACGCGCGCGTCGCGCCGCCGCTCGCGTTCGCGCTGAAGCTGCAGGAGATGCGCGAGATGATCGAGCCGCATGCGGCCGCGCTGGCCGCGCGTGCACACGGGCCGGGCGCCTTTGACGCGATCGAGGACGCGGTGCGCGCGATGGCCGCCGCCCGCAACATAGACGAATGGGTGCGCGCGGACCTGCGCTTTCACCTGAGCGTGCTGGAGGCCGGCGGCAACGAGCTGCTGGTGCCGCTCGGTGCGCTGATCGATCGGACGCTCGAGGCACAGCTGCATCTGAACGCGCGCCGGGCGCATGTGTTCAACGCGTCGCTCGCGGAGCACGTGGCCGTCAGCGACGCGATTCGCGTGCGCGACGAGGACGGCGCGCGCCGCGCGATGGCGTCGCTGCTCGCGGTGACGCGCGCGCGGATCGAGATGTCTTGACGGGGAGGGCGGTGCGGGCCTTCAGTGGTTCGCGCAGCCGCCAGGTTTCAGCACGCGTTGCGTCGACGCCGGATATTTCGCGAGCAGGCTCGCCGGGCGGCGCGGCCGCACCACCAGATCGCCGCCGCAGTTCGGGCAGCAGCCCTTCAGCACGTCGTCCGCGCAGGTCGCGCAGAACGTGCATTCGAAGGTGCAAATGCGTGCGTCCGGCGAATCGGGCGGCAGGTCCTTGTCGCAGCATTCGCAGCCGGGGCGCAGTTCGAGCATGGCGGTTTTCCTCGTGGTCGGCGTGGGTGGGGCGGGCGCTGTCGCACAATGCGCGCGACGCGGTGCGCGCTACTGTACGCGCTTGAATCGGCCCCGCCAATGGTCTCCGGTCAGGACGTTGCCGACGCGCGCGCCGCCGTCAGGACGGCTCGACCGGCGCGGCCTGCGGCGCCGGGCCCGTCGTGCGCGTGCCGGCCGTGACAGGACGCTCGATCAGCGGCGCGAGCGCCGGCGCCATCGACTTCAGCAACTGCACGGCCATTGCGCTCGTGAAGTCGTAGCGTGCAGCGTACGGCTCGTGCGCGGTCGCCGTCAGCACACCGAAGAAGCGGTCGCCGAGCATGAACACGAACGTGCCGCTGCGATTGACCTTGCGCGACTCGATCAGCCGCGCGCCGCGCGCGTAGACGTTGAAGCGCTGATCGCCCGTCCCGGTCTTGCCGTACACCTGGAGCGTCTTGCCGTCGGGCAGCGTGAAGCCGCCCGCCAGACGCCGCGCGGTGCCGTTGAGCACGACGTCGCGCAGCAGCGTGCGCGCCACGTTTACGATCTCCGGTGACAGCATCGGCTGCGGCTGCGCGACCGCGCGCACGAAGCGCGTTTCGTACGGCGTGCCCTTCGCGAAGTCGAGGCGCGTGATCGTCTCGGTCGGCGCTTTCTGGCCGCCGTTCGCGATCAGGCCGATCAGTTTCGCGAGCGCGTCGGGCTGGTCGCCCGATGCGCCGATCGCGGCCGCGTATGACGGCGTGACCTCCGCGAACGGGTAGCCGAGCGCACGCCACGCTTTCGTGATCTCCCCGTACGCGCGCAGCTCGACCATGTGGCGAATGCGCCGGTCCTGGGTCGCGTGGTAGCGCGTCTTGTACAGCCACGAGTACGTGTAGAAGCGCGCATCGCGGCTTTCGCGCTGAACTTCGCCGAGCGGCGCGTTCGGGTGCGCGCGCAGATAGTTGAGCGTCCACAGCGCGAGCGGGTGGACGCTCGCGATATAGCCGCGATCGTTGAGGTTGAACCGCTCGATCGCGTACTTCGCGTAGAGCGCGGCGAGATCGTCGTCCGAAAGCGTCGCGGCCGGCGTGCCCTTCAGATGCGCGCGCATCTGCGCGCTGAACCACGCGAGCGATTCGTTCGGCGCGACGCTGCGCAGCACCGTCGCGATCTTCGGCGGCGACTTGCGCACGTCCTGCAGCATCAGCGCGAGCGCGTCGTCGGGCGCCTTGCCCGCATAGCGCGTGTAGTAGCGCTTCACGTAGACCTTGCTTTCGGCGTCGACGAACTGCTCGAGGTAATGCTTGCGCTGCTCCGGATCGCCGAGCCACGACGACGACGGGCCGGCTGCCTGCAGCATCTCGTAATGGACGATGTCGCGCATCAGCCGCACGAACACGAGGTTGACCGAGTGTTCGAACGCAGCATGCAGCGTCAGGATGCGGCCGTTGTCCGACTTCTCGAAGTTCGAGAACACCTGCGCGCCGCCTCCCGTGTAGAACACGTCGGGGCTCGCCGAGTACTTGCGCTCGACCGCCGCGTCGAGCATCGCCTGCAGCGAGCGATCGCGCGTATGCGACAGGTAATCGAGCGCCCAGCGCGACAGCCCGTCGATCGGGTCGGGCTTCACCTTCGCGAGTTGCGCGTTCGACAGGTCGCCGTAGCGCGCATGCAGGTCGGAGACGATCTGCAGGTAGGTGATCAGCGTGCGCAGCTTCGCGGTCGAGCCGAGGTTGATGCGGCCGCCGCGGTTCACGTCGAACGGCTGGTTCACGCTATCGGTCTGCACGCGCAGCATGTTCGCGCCGTTGCGGTGCTCGTACAGCGTGAAGCTGTACGTGAGGTGCGACGGGTCGTCCTTCGGGGCGAGCATCTCGAAGCCGTACAGGCCGGCGGCCTGCGCGCCGTCGCGGGTCGACGCCTGCGCGAGCCGTTCGGCGACCGCCTGCTGCACGCCGTTGTCGAGCGTGCTGGTTGCTTCGAGGTCGAGCTGGTCGAGCTGGTACAGGTCGCTGATCCCCAGTGCCGACAGCAGCGACGCGCGCGCGGACGATATGGCCTTGCGCGACACGAACGACTGCACGTGCGCGGCGGCCGGCGGCGCGCTGCGCTCGATCTGCGCGGCGAGCGCCGCATCGCGCAGCGCGGGCGAGATCACGCCGCCGTTCGACAGGAGCCGCAGATAGCTGTCGGTCAGCTTCTGCAGCGCCGGATAGCCGCGATTCAGGAAGTACGATGGCGCGCGCTGCGCGATGATCAGCGACAGCACCTCGCGGAACGTCTTGCCCTGTTCGTCGACGTTGTCGCCGCTCGTCGGCGCGGACAGAATCCGGTTCACGTCGTTGAAGTCGCGGCCGTACCACGCGGCGAGACCGTCGCCGATGCCGGTGATTTCGCCCACGTGCGGCCGCGCGGCGAGCGGCACCGAGTTCAGGTAGCGCACCAGGATCGCGCGCCGCGCGAGCATCGTCTGCGGACCGTTCAGGTACGCGAGGACCGACGCGGACGCGATCTGTCGCAGCTTCTCCGGCGGCGTCGCGGTGCGGCCGTCGGGCGAATGGCGGAACTTCTCGATCTGCGTCGCGAGCGTGCTGCCGCCCGGACGCGCCTGGTGATGGTTGACGACGTGCATCGCCTGGTCGGCGAGCGCGCGGCTGAAGCGTCCCCAGTCGATCGCCGGGTTGCGGTTCGGCTGGTTCGCGTCGAGCAGGTAGCGATCCTCGATGAACAGCAGCGAATCCGCGATCACGCGCGGCACCGTGTCGAAGTCGGTATAGACGCGCTGCGGGAACACGGTCGCGAACAGCGGCGCGCCGGTCGAATCGAACAGCGTCAGCCCGGCCTGGTCTTTCTCTTCGTAAGGCAGGAACAGGCCGTGATCGGCGAGCGACAGCATGCGTTGCGAATCGCGCGCCTGCTTGCCGACGACGAAGCCGCGCGCGAGCAGATGCTGCTGGAACGCGGGAATCATCGAGTAGCCGAGGCGCTGGTCGTACGGCCCGTTGGCGGGGAAGCGGATGTGGTCGCTTGCGCCGGCCTCGACGGTGTAGCCGACGTCTCGGGTGAGCTCGGACAGGTAGTGCGCCTGCAGGCGCGACGTCTCGATCTCGGTCATCACGAGTCGCGCGATGATCGCGATCGCGATCACCAGCGCGGCCAGCAAGGACCACTTGATCCACGTCCAGACCGAGGCACTCCCGGTCACACGCGGCAGGATGCGATGATTCAGCGGCCGATTCATGGCGGCGTCTCCCTGAAGGCGCAGGCTCCGGCCGCACCTTATTAAGGATTAGTGTAGTCCTCCGCAGCGGGCTGCCAAGGGCGGTTCAATACCGAGATGCGTCGACGCAACGCACATGCCCGTGACATGCGGCATCGGCGTTGCGTTGCGGTGGCATGTGTCGCCGTGGATTAACGTTTGCGCGCACCGCTGGCACGCCACGCGCGATGGCGGCAGGCCGCGCCGGCCGTTCACGCACCGGGTTTGTGCATTGCCGCCGTATCGATCGCAATTCGGGTCCGATCCTCGCCGTGGCCGGTGCGTGAAGACGGTACGGGTTTCCGCGATAGCCGGGTGCACCGGCTGCAGGTACGATCGGCGGATGTGCGGCGCGTGACCGCTCTCACCGGGGGTGCCATGTCGATCCATCCCGTCGCGCTCGTTTGCACGACGATCCTGGGATTGCTACTGTTCGGGCTCGGCCTGACCGTGTCCGTTACGCGCTTCCGGCACACCACCGGTTCCGGGTGTGCGTCCGATCCGACCGACGGGTTGCACAAGATCGTGCGCGCGCACGGCAACACGGCCGAATACGCGCCGTTTCTCGCGGTGCTGTTTCTCTATTTCGGCGCACACGACCCGTCGCGCGCGATCGTCTCGTTGATCGTCGCGGCAACCGCGTGCCGCTGTCTGCTCGTGATCGGACTGCTTGCGTGGCCGACGATGGGCAGGCCGAACCCCCTGCGTTTCATCGGCGCGCTCGGCACGTATCTGTGCGGCGCCGCGCTTTGCGTCGCGTTGTTCGTTTGAGCGCGTCGCTGTCGCCATGGCCGCTTCGCGCGATCGTGCCGGCGCACGGCTTCGATGAAGCAGTGAATCCGGTAGTCGCACGCGATCGTGTTCAGCGCATTGCGCCGCGTGCGCACGCCGGCCGACAACGCCGGGATCGACTCCTTCACGTCGATCGTGACCATCCGCTTGCGCATCCAGTCGATCTCCATGAAGTGCTTCGGTCCGCACGACACGATGTCGGTGCATAGAGACAGTGCGAACGCCGCGCTGAACGACGTGCATTCGACGATCGACTGCGCGGTGATATCCTCGCGAAACGCCCGCGACCGACGGGCGGATACCGACTGCCCGCGCGCGGCCCGACGCCACGCTGCGCGGCGTTTCCGAGGGAGAGCCGAAGCATGAGCCGCAAATTCATCCTGAAGGGCGACACGACCGACCATGGCGGTGTCGTGCTCGACGGAATCGCCAATTCGTCGTTCGACGGCCGCGAACTCGCCTATCTCGGCGCGCCGGTGTTCTGCGCCGCGTGCAAGACCCAGGGTGTGATCGTGTCCGACGGCGGTGAGCGGACGATGACCGTGATGGGCAAGGTCGTCGCGCTCGAACACGACCTGTGCCAGTGCCTGTGCACGCCGCAGCCGAAGCTGATCCCGTCGCAGGGGACGGGCACCATCTCGGGCTGAGGCCCGTCGTCAGTCGCTGCCCTCGGTCTCGATCACGAGGATGCGCGCTTCGCCGAGCGGGTGTGCGACGTGTTCGGTGCCGATCGTCGCGTGAAATACGTCTCCCGTTTCGAGCACCGTCGCGTGCTCGATGCCTGCTGCGCGGTAACGCATCTCGACGCGGCCGTCGAGCACCGCGAAAACTTCCTCGCCGTCGTTCACATGCCAATGGTATGGCCGATCGGTCCAGTGCAGGCGGACCGTGATGCCGTTCAGGTTCGCGATGTCCAGCGCGCCCCACGGGCATTGCGCGGTGAATGCGGTGCTGCGGATGATGTTCATCGGTAGGTCCGGTCCGTCAATGCGCTACGGAGGTCGGGCAGGCTGCGTGGCCGTGCGGCTCGCCCACCCTTCGGTTTTCGTGTGCCCGTTTTCAGCGCGACATCGCGCGCAACGCCGCGTCGATCGTCTGCCTGCGCTTCTCCAGCCCTGCCGCCGAGCGCTCGGTCACGCGCTTCAGCACCGACGCCGGCGCGGTATCCGGCGAGCCCGCATCGAACGGCGGCGCGGGCGCGTATTCGAGCGCCAGCTGGATCGACTGCGCCTCTTCGTCGCCGACGAGTTCGGCGGCGATCGTCAACGCGAAGTCGATGCCGGCCGTCACGCCGCCGCCGGTGATCAGGTTGCCGTCGCGTACCACGCGCTCGCGCACGGGCACCGCCCCGAGCGGCGCGAGCAGCGAATGAAATGCCCAGTGCGTCGTCGCGCGGCGGCCGCGCAGCAGGCCGGCCACGCCGAGCAGCAGCGCACCCGTGCAGACCGACGTCACGTAGCGCGCGGCGGCTGCGCGCTGCTGCACGAACGCGATCGTTTCGGCATCGAGCAGCAGGTCGTTGATGCCGATCCCGCCGGGCACGCAGATCACGTCGAGCGGCGGGCAATCGTCGAACGTGCAGGTCGGCGCGAGCGCGAGGCCGCTGCTCGACGCGACGGTGTCGCGCGATTTCCAGACCAGATGGACGGTCACGTCGGGCAACGACGCGAACACGTCGTGCGGGCCGGTGAGATCGAGTTGCTGGACGCCCGGAAACACGAGAAGGCCGATATGCAGGGTCATGCGAACGCTCCGAAGGGAAGGGGATGCGCCACGGTCGGCGCACGATGGACAGATCGATTCTAGGCGCGTAGTGTTTGGCGAAATTGCCATATCGCCCACGTTTTCAGCCAATCGCCATGCCTGCCGCTCCGCGCTCGATCCTCGTCCTCGCGTTTCCCCGTGCGCAGTTGCTCGACGTGTCCGGGCCGCTGCAGGTGTTCGCATCCGTCAACGATCTCGCGCAGGAGCGCGGGCGGCCCGCACCGTACGCGCCACGTGTCGTCGCCGCGGAGGCGGGGCCGGTCGAGACGTCCTCCGGCCTCGTGGTGATGGCCGACTCGCTGCGCTCGGCCGGGCGGCCCGATACGCTGATCGTGGCCGGCGGCAAGGGCGTGCACGCCGCTTCGCAGGATGCGCGGATGGTGCGGTGGGTCCGGCAGCAGGCGCAGCGCGCGCGACGTGTGGCATCGGTCTGCACCGGCGCGTTCCTGCTCGCCGAGGCCGGCCTGCTCGACGGGCGGCGCGCGGTCACGCACTGGGCGCGCTGCGACGAATTCTCGGCGCGCTATCCGAACGTGCGCGTCGAGCCCGATCCGATCTTCATCCGCGAAGGCGCGCTGTGGACGTCGGCCGGCGTGACGGCCGGCATCGATCTCGCGCTCGCGCTGGTCGAGGAGGATCTCGGGCGGGCGGTCGCGCTCGACGCCGCGCGCGAGCTCGTCGTGTTCCTGAAGCGGCCGGGCGGGCAGGCGCAGTTCAGCACGATGTTATCGATGCAGCGTACCGACGACCGCTTCGGTGAACTCCATGCATGGATCGCCGAGCACTTGACGGCCGACCTGTCGGTGCCGGCGCTCGCCGAGCGCGTCAGCATGAGCGAGCGCAGCTTCGTGCGTCACTATCGTGCGGAAACCGGCCGCACGCCCGCGCGCGCGGTCGAGCAGATTCGCGTCGAGGCCGCGCAGCGTCTGCTCGGCGAAACCGCGTGGCCCGTCAAGCGGATCGCCACTCGGTGCGGATTCGGCTCGGAAGAGACGCTGCGGCGCAGTTTCGTGCGCGTGCTCGGCGTGTCGCCGCAGGGCTATCGCGAGCGGTTCGTGCGGTAACGTGCCGGCGAACGGCGAACGGCGAACGGCGAACGGCGAACGGCGAACGGCGAACGGCGAACGGCGAACGGCGAACGGCGAACGCGCCGCGCATGGCGACCGGGGACGGAGCCGCAACGTCTGGAACTGCACGAATCCGTATCACTTTCCAGTCCGAATCGCTGAAACTATTCAGACAAGGCAAACAATAGACGGGGGCTTGTGCCGCTTGGGTTGCGCGCTCTATTCTGTTCCGTTGGCGATTCGAAGGGGGCGCAGCATGGACCGCATTCAGGCAATGGAAGTTTTCACTCGCGTGGTCGACGCGAACAGCTTCACGCGCGCGGCCGACACGCTCGCGATGCCGCGCGCGTCGGTGACGACCATCATCCAGAATCTCGAGGCGCTGCTCGGAGTGCGTCTGATGCACCGGACGACGCGCCGGCTGTCGCTGACGCCGGAGGGCGCCGCGTATTACGAGCATTGCATGAAGATCATCTCGGAGATCGCGGAAGCCGACGCGAGTTTCCAGACCGGCAACCGCAAGCCGAGCGGCGTGCTGCGCGTCCACATGCCGAGTTCGCTCGGGCGGCGCGTCGTGTTGCCGGCGCTGTCGGTCTTCCGGCAGCGTTATCCGGACATCACGCTCGACCTCGGCTTGTCGGACCGCTACGTGGATCCGGTCGAGGAGGGCATCGACTGCATGATCCGGGTCGGACCGCTCGAGGATTCGTCGATGGTCGCGCGGCGGATCGGGATGCTCAAGCGCGTGACCTGCGCGTCGCCCGACTATCTGGCGCGTCACGGCGAGCCTCAGGAGATCGCCGACCTGGCCGACCATCATGCGGTGAATTTCCGCGCGAGCCACGGTGCACGGGCGATTCCGTGGGTGTTCATGATCGAGGGCAAGCCGGTCGAGGTGCGGATGAACGGCAGTGTCACCGTCAACGATTCGGATGCGTACGTGACGTGCGGGCTCGAAGGGTTCGGGATGATCCAGCCGACGCTGTTCATGGTGCTGCCGCACCTGCGCGACGGCTCGCTGGTCGAGGTGCTGCCCGACTGCAATCCGAAGCCCAAGCCGATCTCGATCGTGTATCCGCACAACCGGCATCTGTCGCAGAAGGTGCGCGTGTTCGCGGACTGGATCGCGGAGCTGTTCGAGTCGACGCCGGCGCTGGAGGGCGGGGAGAACTGGCGAGGGAAGGTGCGGGCGGAGGTGATGGAGGAGCGCGGGCCGGTGGTGGCGTAACGAGTGGAACGCGCGCGCACCTGACGGACAGGCGACGCGTGAATCCGCGCACGCCCGGACGATGCAATGAAAAAAGCCGCTGATCCTTTCGGAACAGCGGCTTTTCGCATTTGGTGGCGAATCAGGGACTCGAACCCCGGACCTGCGGATTATGATTCGGCGCGTAACGCGATAAGCTATTGAAAAATAAGCAAATTTAACCGTAGCCAAGCGAAACTAAAAGTTGTTTCGCGTCAGTAGCTTAGCGTAATTTTGCTGCTGTTCCCGGAATCTGGCCACGCACCTCTGCTGCACCGAAGCGAGGCATGGGGTGTCCGGGCAGGGGTTCCTTCTGATTCTCCGCTTCGTGCTCTAACAACACATACTGCGACCGATAACGGGGTCACCTGCTCCAAACCACGTGAAATCACAATACTTCCTCCATCTGAGCCAGAGTCTGGGGCGATTCCTTGCTATCGGATCAATGCGAGTAGCATCGCCTTGAAGTCAACCCGAACAGCTGGCATCATTCCCTAAGCAGGGCATCGATCGACTATAAATCACCGAGTGGCAATCGTTTTACGGGGGGGCTGCTTTCCGTATGTTTGCGAACATGGCGCCTACTAATAAATCGTCACGAGACAAGGTGAATATCGGCGAGCCCGAAAACCGGATTCAAAGCGTTGAGGTTGGCTCGGAAGTAGAGACCATTGACCTGTCATCGGCGGGGATTTATCGGATGTTCAAAAACAAGCTTCTGTGCAATCACACTCAACAGGAGATCGAATGCGAAATATCCTGTGGGTTTAATATTGCTTACGTATTCCAAGCGGATAGCGAGTGGGGGCAAGAGAAGGCAAAGATTATTCAGCAGCTTTTGGATGATAATCCGGGGGCTCAAGGCGATTTGGATAAACTCCGAGAGCTACTTAGAATATATAATTTGGAAGATTGGCATTGGGAGTGGTCTCGGAAGGCGTTTGATTGTAAAGGGCCGCAGTATGAGTGGTTTTATATGATCGCAGAGGGGAGGGTGCAAGGTATTGCGATTATTTATCATCCAGAACCAAGTAGGGTGAATGGGGATGATATATTTTATATCGATTATCTTGCTACGGCTCGGTGGAATCGCCCACGCCCCGGTTACCAAAAGCAGTTTTCGCAGGTCGGGTCATTGCTTCTTGCGCATTGCATAGATTTTGCTGTCAACGTTCGTGGCTACCGCCCTGGTTTTTGCCTTCACTCTCTCCCGAATGCAGAAGCTTACTATGTAAAAATCGGAATGACCGATTTTGGGTTGGATCCTGAAAAGGAGAACTTGCGGTTTTTTGAGGCAAAAGAGGACGCAGCTATAGCACTGATGGGGGGCGCAAATGGATGAAATTTCAGATTTCATGGCGGTGCCTTTTTCTCCAAAAAAAGAGCGACGAGCCGATGAGATGCTTTGTGCTCTCTTTGAACATCGGAAAAACTTGCCGTGGAAGGAGCTAAGGAGTCGTGGCTCTGGCGAACCAGATCTCTTGCTTTTAATGAATGCTGCGGCTGAGTTGACTGCAGTGGACTCGACTGTTCTGTTTAGAAAGCGTGACGACGCAAGCGAGGCGCTTACATCCCTTTGGCTTGGTGAGGTACTGAAAAAGGCGCGAGCTGTGTCGCTGTCGCAGCCTGATGTAACGTACAGAGGAATTACCCAAGAAGATCTTCGTCGCATTGCCCAGAAAAGTTTGAATGTTGATGAAATTGATGGTCTTCAAGATTTCATTTTTGAAACCTACGGAATCGTATTGGTATACGAAAAGTCGTTTTCATCGATGAAACTTGATGGGGCTACGGCGAAGTTGCCGAATGGTATTCCCGTAATTGCATTGAGCTTGCGTTATGCGCGCTACGATTATTTCTGGTTCACATTGCTGCACGAATTGGCACATGTGTTATTGCACTATGATGACTTGAGTCACCCGATTCTTGATGACTTCGATGGCGAAAATGATATTTCCGATGTCGAGGCGGAGGCGAATCGACTGGCTGCCGACTCGCTGATTCCCCGTCGCATCTGGATCAAGGCGGCCGTGCACCGGTCTATGGACATTGATGACCTTCTCGTAATGGCGAAGGAGGCGGCGGTTCACCCTACTGTCGCGGCAGGACTACTAAGGAAGAGGAATAGTAACTACAGGTTGTTTTCAGATCTGGTGAATAGTCTCGATGTGCGAAATATTTTAGGGATTGAGTGATGCCGGGGTACACGCCGTTTCTAAAATTTAAACAAAACGAAATTTCAGCGATGGCGGAGTTTGCCAATGCGAGAGATGATGATGTGATTCCATTCTTTGATGTTCCGCGGCCTAAAGATATGTCTGCCGTGGATATCTTAGACAGGCTTCGTATTGGTGTTAAGCAAATCGAAAAGCAGTGGTCAAAGTCGAGTTTTTATATCGACAATTTTGATCTCGATGATTCTATTCAGTTAAATGGTGCTCCGCAGTATCAGTACATTCTCGATGCCGTTAAGCATCTAAATGCCATACCGGTTGTTGCGTTAAATCGGGATGCAAGTCACAATGGCGCTGCCTTAAGCTTCGCGAAGAATTCCGGGCGCGAATTGGCAATCCGACTAACGCAGGAAGACATTGAAAGCTATAAGCTTACAAAGCCATCAATTGATGCTCTTTGGTTGCAAATCGAAAATATCGAGCCTCAAGAAATTCACCTTATAGTGGATTTTAGGGTTATTTCTTCGGATCTGGAAAAGCTGAAGGGTGTCGCGCTTAATTTCATTACGGCATTCTCAGGTGATTTTTTCGTAAACAAAATTGTTTTTGCTGGATCGTCGATTCCTCCGGTAATAACTTCCATACTATCGACAAACAGTAGTGTCTCTATTGAGCGCCAAGAATGGCATCTTTGGAAACGAATAGAGGGTTTGTTGCCCGAGTCGGTTGCGCCCAAATGTGGATTTGGTGATTACGGACTTGTTAGCCCGGATTATTCCGACTTGGAATTGGAGGTGTGGTTGGTGCAGGGCGTCGCTGCCCCAAAAGTTTTTTACACATACGACACGAAACATTTTGTTGTGCGGGGTGGGGCGTTTAAGACGCATCCGAGTGGTTATGGTCAGTATTTCGACATAGCGGATGCGTTGGTCGCAAAGCCTTTCTTTAGGAGTTTTACGTATTCATTTGGCGAGGAATATATTTTTGAGCGAAGCGTTCTCGCTCCCGTGCGCGCCAAACGGGGCGGCAGTCCTAGCTCTTGGCTAAAGGCAGCGCTCGTTACTCACATAACATTTGTGGTTGATAGTCTTTAGCTCGGTGACGGTTTTCGATCGACTCCGCGAGCAGAGTGATTATCTGGTGCTTTGTTAACTTCGAAGCAATTTTAGATGCCAACTCTGCTCGAGTATCACTTTTTCTCGCCCTTATTTCGTAGCCTTGGTCTTCTAGATTTAATAGCTCATCTTTCCAGAGCATTAAGAGTGATGTTTCTTTGCAAAAATCGGGGTTACTCTTGGTTGGTCGAATGTAGTTCATTACTGCGCCGGTTGGGCTGTTTTTGGCTAAAATAATGCCCCAAAAATCCGGGAGATTTTTTAAGGCCCATCCTAGGTGATTTGATGTGGTAACCAAGGTGAGTCGCGGAAACGAAAGATTATAATATTTTGACTGTTTTGACACGCGGGATACGCTATCGGTTTCACCTTTTATCTCGAAGCCGTGCAATTCAGAGTAAATGGCCGCGACGTCCACAATAGCGTTGGTGTTGTGAACGCCCAATTCTTGGACGAGTAACCGCGGTCTCGGGCTCCTTGCACTCAGCATTGAAATCAACGCCTGTCTTATTGCCTTGTCGTCTAGCATATGCGTCAAATCGGATTGATCGAAGAGCGAGGTCTAGCGTCAGCGTTGCTCGGACGTCATCTTTTCAATCGATACAAGCCGTGATTCTTCCCTAATTCTGGCTGGTAACCATTCGGCCCGTCCAAGTGGGCGTTTGCCACGACCGTACATGGTTGGGGTGCGTTCGAGCAAGTAGTCATTCGGATATCCCTCGAATTTTACAGCTTTCGTAGACCGCTCGCCTGCACTGGTAAACATCGCGGGCCCGGCGACTGAGCACCATCGACGCCCATCTCGCGGCCGTTCACCCGAGATCGCTGATCGATCCGTGCGAACCACGGCGTTGCGGTTGATGACCTTGCGGATCTGGCTGCGATGGCGCTCCGTAATCAGCCTTCCTTCTATGTTGGATAAAGGACCTCCTGCTCCGTTTCCCGGTCGCCACGGCCCAACAGTTTGGCGCTCCAGGAGACGCGGACGCCGCTGGCGCGGCTCCATGACACAGTCTCGTGTTACGACAAGCCAACAGATCCGGTCTGGCCGCCCGATACGGATTCCGACAGATGGCGAAGTGCAGGGAGAACGTCGTGCAGCGTTCGGATGGTCACTGCAGGCTTTTGACAGCCCACATGCCCGCGCCGATCCAGTTGCAGCGCATGGAGGCCGCTTGCCAGTGCGCCGGCGTAGTCATCGCGAAACGTGTCGCCCACCATCAGCGCCTCACACGCTGCGACGTCGAGCCGCTCACAAAGCCATGCAAAGATGCGCGGATCCGGCTTCAGGTAGCCGACTTCAAACGACCAGGCACAGACATCCGGTTTGAACGGCAGCAGGCGTAACAGCGGTTCGGCGTACGGTGCGGCCAGATTGGACGCAATTCCCACTTTCAATCCGCGCGCCCGCGCTTCTTCGAGCGTTCCAACTACGTCCGGAAATAGCCGGATGCTTGCGAGTTCTGCGGTCAGATCTGCATCGAGGGCGGCCATGTCGATGCGATCGCCGCCTAACGCGCGGCCCGCTTCCTTAAGACTGATGGCACGCGTCATCAATAGCTCACGCTGCCGGCGGTCCCGGCTGACGCGCGCAAGACGCGCAAACGGGCGCCGCTGGTCCTGGATCTCGGCGAGCGTGCCAAAGGCGTCGAACACTAGCGCACGGATGGTCATGAATCTCTCGGGGAATGCTTGTGCCTTACGTTACCGCGGATTCTGTGCCAGCCACGTACCTTTTTGCTCACAATGCGCCCACCGTATGCCCACGGTTTGCACACTTTTCGATCGCAAACTCGGTGTATTCCGAATGGGCATACAAAACTGCTGAAACGGTGCCTGCTGTAATACGCTGAACCGACCGTCAATCAAGGAGTTGGGCAAAAATGCGACTGCAAGCGTATTACGCCCTTTATGTTCCACTAGCCCTTACTTTCGGGGTTTAAATCCCGATCCCGGGCACACAGCGGGTACAAATCGGGCGCGGCGACTGGGTGCCGAGCACAAAACGGGTACATGCCGGGAACGAAAAGGGGACAACTTTGCGAAAAGTTGGCCCGAGCAGGCTATTGCCATCAAAGCGGTGTGGTGCGAGGTGCAAACCGTATGCATTTCGAGGGCAGAACGGGTGCATGCCGAACCACCGTGTGCAGTCCGTGTGCGTTGCGTGTGCAAGTAAACTGGCCGGCGCGCTGAGGCCCTTTGCGCAATTCAAATGCTTTGCTCCAGAAAGATCACTAACACAGGGGCGCGCCGCTGATTCCACGAGTGCCGACTTGTGACTTGACATGGTCGCCTCTGACCAATCAATCGAAGATGTCCGAGAGCGAATACGAAAGCCGAAAGATACCCGTCTGCCGAGCCACAAGTTCCTCCATCAAAGCATCTCGATATTTCGCGAAGTAGATGGTCAGCTTGTCGTCAGGCAGCAAACATTCATCGGGTATGCCAATAGATGCTCCTGCGTCACGGGGCAGAGCAAGGGCGAGGACCAGTAAGACCGCACCTGCAGCGGAGCTGGACGCGCCTGTCTCGTCAAACATGCACTCCATCATGTCCCGGACGATAGCGCGCAACCACCTGTCGGGGAGGTTTTGTGGCAATGCAGCTTCCCGGCCGCGGGCAAGCACCTCTCGATGCAGTGCTGCAAGGTCGGTAGGCGGAATATGTCGCGGGCGACGGCAATTGTTCATGGGATTCCTTCTATCCACGTGGATCGTCGGAGTCGACTCGGTGGTCATCCGTGCGCTTCAGCAAGCGCTGCTGCTGCAGGTTCATTTTTGGTGCGATGAGAGCAGTTATCCCCAGCCGTCGGGCAAGTGAAGCGGCTCTTGTTAACAATAAATATCTATCTTGTTAGGGTGCCACCCAGACACCGTTTCCCTGCGAAATGATGCCCGCTGGACACCAATGTGAAGATGTCGGGTGTCTGCCTGACACGTGTCAGTCAGAGCTGTGTATAACGTCCGCCTGCCGCCGAGCCTCGATCTTTGTTCGCAACGAGAGCAGCATGTCGCGCATCTCCTCCGGCAGGCACGCGATATCCTGCGCATTGAAAACGACAGCGTTGCCACTGGCATGCGTGACGTTGACCTGCAACCGCTCGATCTGGACGATTCTTGACCCAGCGAAATCTCCGGAGACCAGGACGTTTTTCAAGTCGGCAGTGGCTGCTTTGATCGAAGAGGGAAGATAGTCCCAGGTTGCCACGGCCGCAGGGCGGCCAGCCCCATCTTGGATGCAAACCTTCTCGCGGAGCCGGTATTCGTTGCGTCGCCCCTTGCGGGTTCTCGTGATGTATCCGTTTACCTCGAGAGCTTCCAACGAGCGAAGGACTTGGCTGCGGCTGATGCCGGATTCCATTACCAAGGTTTCGATGCCGGGAAAGGACTTGCCTGTTTCGAAGTTTGCGTGAGCCTTGATCACCAGATAGACCGTGACCGCGTACGGCCCGATGCGCGCGATATCCCCGGTCGCGATCATGGAGTGAAACACATGGAACCATGTCGTTTCCGCGCGGAAAAACTTCCCCTGTCGTTCGTTCATGGCGGGTCTCACGGCTTTTGCACGGAGAACTGCTCGTCTATCAATCGGGCAATTGCTTCCGTACGGAAGTAGATCCTTCGGCCGATGTGAACCTTAGTAGCGTTGATGTGCTCTGCCCAATTGGATCGTGATGTGCTCAGGCTGATGCGGAGCCCTTCCGGACTACGGTTAAGAATCTCTGCGAGTTGGTCCAGCGTCATCAAGACGGAATAACGTTCCTTCAGGGTCGCGAGGGTGGCTGTCATAGGGGGCTCGATGGCATCTACAAATTACGGTTGGTATCTGTAGTTTTCGCTAGGTTGAGGTATATTTGTTCGTAAAATAAATGCACAGCTTCAAACGATGCCGACGGCTGCCAAGACCATTGAGAATCAGCTGGATGTTTGCCTTCATCCGGCGCGGCCGCGGCGCGGTCGCCCGACCAAAACTGACGATGAGCGTTTTCGTGATCGCATTCGCACGATTGCCACGATGCATGCTCTGGCGTGGCGGGCAGAGAGTGTTGGGAACGCCAATCAATTCGCACTATGGTTCGACCGAACGATGGGGAAGCGGCATCGGCTAGTTTCCTGGTGGACTGCTCGGTCGGGAAAGTGGGCGAAGAACTTTGCGGGTGATGCGACCTTGACGAAAGCATCGATCGATCATCTGCACGAGCTTTTTCCTGACTCCCGTTTCTATGATCCGCCGGAACCGGACCGAAGAAGGCGAGACGTCGAGTTGTTTTATCCCTCAGCGTCGGGGCGGCACCAGAGTGCTTATGATCTGTTCGAGTTCGGACCTGGTCATTTGTGGCGAGCCCTTTGGGGGTGCAACGACGACCACTCCGCACTGTGGGATATCTATGCTGGGTGTGATGATGGCGTCGCTTGGGGGGAGGGGGAGGAATTCGGCGACGTAGTTGGCGATCTTGAGATGAAGCTGTGGTCGAATTCACGAGCGGGCGTGCGGATCGAAGCCGAGGATCTTGGTCGAGCGATCGTCCTTTATAGGCTTCAGTGGGATGCTATGCGCGGAGATTTCCAGACCGCCGTTTCAATTCATTTGCTCCTCTGGCTCGCATTAGTGGAATGGTCGCCGTGGCTACAAATCGTCCAGATTTGGGGTGATCTGCGAGAGCATTTTATGAACCGGGAGCGGGCGAACCTGGTCGTGTATCCCGAGTATCGAAAATTCCTTGAGGCGATGCACGGGGACGACCCCGAGTTCTTCGCCGTGGTCTATGCGAGCAATCCGTTTCTATACAGGCCGAGCGAAGATGATCACTCGGCCATGCTGGCGAGTCTATGGGATTTACCGTTCGGGAGACGCAAGGGCATCTAGCTTACTGACGAGGTCTTCCGCACGGAGGTGGGTGTACCGTCGCAGCATCTGCATCGATTTGTGCCCGCTGATCGAAGCCACTTCCTGATCAGTGAGCCCAGCCTCGACTAGGCGGCTGACGGCCTCGTGCCGTAGATCATGGAAGCGGAAATCCACCAGCCCGGTGCGTTTTTTAAGTCCGTTCCAGATCTTGGTGAACTGATATGCGCGCCGCTTTCCGTCGCGGCCCGGCTCGCCGAAAAACACGAGATCAGTGTCGATCGGTCTGACGGGATTGGCGAGGGCGTTTTGCAGGACCGCTGCGGCGAGCCTGGTCAATGGCACCGTGCGGGCTGCGTTGTTCTTGGTGTCCGTTAGGCGTACGACACGCCGGTCCAGATCGACCTGGCCGCGGCGCAGTCCAAGTATCTCGGACTGACGCATGCCGGTTTCTATCGCCAGGCGCACGATCCAGCCCAGCATCGGATTTGAGTGCCCGTCGACGACTGTGAGTAGCGTCGCTTGCTCGCGTCCGGACAGGCGCCGATTTCGGCCCTCGCCGGGGCTGGGCTTACGGATGTTGGCAACAGGGTTAAAGATTAGCCCGATATGCCATTCCTTGATCGCCACGTTGAATAGGTGGCCGAGCAGGGCGAGCTCAAGGCGGACCGTGTTGTTTGCCTTACCTTGGGCCAGTCGATCGTCGCGATAGCGGGCCACGAGGTCGGGGGTGACAGCGGCAAGCGAATATTTCCCGAAGTGGGCCTTCAGCTCACGGATGCGCGCACCTTCCCTGCGCTGCGTGCTGGCTTTCTTGGTAGGGACGATTTCGCGCTCGTATCGGTCGAGCGCGTCGGCAACCGTGGTCTTCTCGGACGGTGCGCGCTGGATGAACACGCCTCGTACCATCTCGTCCTCGGTGCGTCGAGCCCAATCCTCGGCATCGCGCTTCGTGCGAAACGTCTTGGCGGTCGTCGGCCAGCCAACGCGCCGGATGGTCGCTTTCCAGGTACCAGAGGGGGTCTTTGTCAGTGCTGCCATGGTGCTCCTTCCTTGAGGTCTGCACCGCGTATTGCACCGAAATTGCACTGCGAGAGGATCGTAAAAGAAATCGGCTCGTAGCGAACCAGCGGGACCGGAACTGAAAAAGCCCGGTAGATCAAGGATCTACCGGGCTTCCACATTTGGTGGCGAATCAGGGACTCGAACCCCGGACCTGCGGATTATGATTCCGTCGCTCTAACCGACTGAGCTAATTCGCCGAAGAATTGAATTATGCAGATGTGCCGCCGGGCTGTCAACACCTTTTTTCACTTTCCTGAAAAAAAGTGCCGGTGCCGGCGCCGGCACCGATTGCGGGCGGGGATGCCGCCCGCAACCGACCTACCTCAATCCTGCGCGTAGATATTCGAGTCCTTCGTCTCCTTGACGAACAGCAGGCCGATCACGAACGTGGCCAGCGCGATCACGATCGGATACCAGAGCCCCGAGTAGATGTCGCCCTTCGCCGCGACGATCGCGAACGCGGTCGCCGGCAGGAAGCCGCCGAACCAGCCGTTGCCGATGTGATAGGGCAGCGACATCGACGTGTAGCGGATCCGCGTCGGGAACATCTCGACCAGCATCGCGGCGATCGGGCCGTAGACCATCGTCACGTAGATCACGAGGATCGTCAGGATCACGATCGTCATCGGCCAGTTGAGCTGCGCCGGGTCGGCCTTCGCCGGGTAGCCGGCCGCCTTCAGCGTTGACGCGAGCGTCTTGTCGAACGCCGCGCCCTGCGCCTTCGTGTCGGCCGCCTTGCCGTCGTAGGTCTGGATCACCGTATCGCCGACCTTGATTTCGGCCAGCGTACCGGCCGGAGCCGCGACGTTCTCGTAGTTCAGGCCGGCCTTGGCGAGCGCGCTCTTCGCGATGTCGCACGAGCTCGTGAACTTCGACGTGCCCACCGGGTTGAACTGGAACGAGCAGGTGGCCGGATCGGCGACGACCGTGATCGGCGCCTTCTGCGTCGCGAGTTCGAGCTGCGGGTTCGCGTAGTGCGTGAGCGCCTTGAACAGCGGGAAGTAGGTGAGCGCCGCGATCAGGCAGCCCGCGAGGATGATCGGCTTGCGGCCGATCTTGTCCGACAGCGAACCGAAGAACAGGAAGAACGGTGTGCCGATCAGGAGTGCGATCGCGATCAGGATGTTCGCGCTGGCACCGTCGACCTTCAGCGTCTGCGTGAGGAAGAACAGTGCGTAGAACTGGCCGGTGTACCACACGACGGCCTGGCCGGCCGTCAGGCCGATGAGCGCGAGGATCACGATCTTCAGGTTCTTCCACTGGCCGAACGCTTCGGTCAGCGGCGCCTTCGACGTCTTGCCTTCCGCCTTGATGCGCAGGAACACCGGCGATTCGTTCAGCTGCATCCGGATCCACACCGATACCGCGAGCAGCAGGATCGACGCGACGAACGGCACGCGCCAGCCCCAGCTGCCGAACGCTTCCTCGCCGATGAACGTGCGCACGCCGAGGATCACGAGCAGCGACAGGAACAGGCCGAGGGTCGCGGTCGTCTGGATCCACGCGGTATAGAAGCCGCGACGGTTCGCCGGCGCATGCTCGGCGACGTAGGTCGCCGCGCCGCCGTACTCGCCGCCGAGCGCGAGGCCCTGCAGCAGCCGCATCGCGATGAAGATCACGGGCGCCGCGATGCCGATCGATGTGTAGCCGGGCAGGAAGCCGACCACGAAGGTCGAGATGCCCATGATCACGATCGTCACGAGGAACGTGTGCTTGCGGCCGACGAGGTCGCCGAGTCGGCCGAACACGATCGCGCCGAACGGACGCACGGCGAAGCCCGCCGCGAAGCCGAGCAGCGTGAAGATGAATGCGGCGGTCGGATTGACCCCGGAGAAGAAGCTCTTGCTGATGTAGGCCGCGAGTGATCCGGCCAGGTAAAAGTCGTACCACTCGAACACGGTGCCGAGCGACGACGCGAAGATCACCTTCTTCTCTTCGCCCGTCATCGGCGAGTGCGAAATTTGCTCGCCTAACGTTGCCATGAATCGTCTCCAAGTCTCTTGATATAGATATGCGGCCGCCTTGGGTGGGCGGGCCTGTCGACGATTATTGGCACGGAAACTTACGGCGCACTGACTCGCGTGCACAAATCGACTGCGCGTTAACCCGCGCCGAATCGGTCGTTTCGCGTTCCGATCGTGTCGCAATCGGGTGGTAAAGCGCGGGTTTCGACGCGATCGCGGCGCGGTACGGACTCGCGCGTATCAGGATTGGTCCGGCGCGGTGTCCGACAGCGGCAGGCTGATGCGCACGAGCGTGCCCGCGAGGCGAGGTGCGTTTTGGTATACGTGATCGTCGAGCGTCAGCGTGCCGCCGTGCTGGGCGGCGATCTCGCGCACGATCGCAAGTCCGAGCCCGCTGCCGTCGCCTTCGCGGCCGAGGATCCGGTAGAAGCGTTCGACCACGCGGTCGCGTTCCGTGGCCGGGATGCCGGGCCCGGTGTCCTCGACTTCGAGATGCACACGTCGCGCCGCACGCTCGGCCCGCACGCGCACGGTGATGCGGCCGCCTTCGGGCGTGTAGCGGATTGCGTTGTCGACCAGGTTGCCGAGCATCTCGCGCAGCATCACGGGATTGCCGTCGACCTCGAGCGGCGCGTCGTCCTCCGGACCTTCGTAGCCGAGGTCCATGCGCTTCGCGAGCGCGGCCTGCACCCAGTCGCGCACCGTGCGGCGTGCCAGCGCGGCGATCTCGACCGGCTCGAACGTCAGCCCGCTCGCGCGGTTCTCGGCGCGCGCGAGCGCGAGCAGTTGCGTGACGAGTCGCCCGGCCTGCTCGGAGCTCGTCGCGATCTGTTCGAGCGAACGCTGCACGTCGGGCGGCACGGGGTGGCGCAACGCGAACTCGGCTTGGGTGCGCAGCCCCGCGAGCGGCGTCTTCATCTGGTGCGCGGCGTCGGCGATGAAGCGCTTCTGCAGCGCCATGCTCTGTTCGAGACGCGCGAGCAGGTCGTTGAACGACGTGACGAGCGGCTCGATCTCGGGCGGCGCGCGCTGCGCCTCGACGGGCGACAGGTCGTCGGGCCGCCGTGCACGGATCTGCGCCTGCAGCGCGTTGAGCGGCGCGAGCCCTCGCGACAGCCCGAACCAGACGAGCAGGATCGCGAGCGGCAGGATCACGAACTGCGGCAGGATCACGCCCTTGATGATGTCGTTCGCGAGCGCGTTGCGCTTGTCGAGCGTCTCGCCGACCTGCACGAGCACGGGCTGCGCGCTGTTCGACTCGGGCAGCGCGACGGTCGTATACGCGACGCGCACGTCGTTGCCGCGCAGCAGGTCGTCGCGAAATACGACGACGCCCGGCGGCGGGCGGTCCTCGTCGCGCGGCAGCGGCATGTCGGCCTCGCCCGCGACCAGCTCGCCGCGCGTGCCCAGCACCTGGAAGTAAACGCTGTCGACGTTGTCCGCGCGCAGGAAGTCGCGCGTCTGCTGCGGCAGCGTCAGCTCGGCGACGCCATTGACCGGATGGATCTGCCGCGCGAGCACGTACGCGTTGGTCTCGAGCGCGCGGTCGAACGGGCCGTTCGCGATCGTCTTCGCGACGAGATAGGTGACGGCGATGCTCATCGGCCACAGCAGCAGGAGCGGCGCGAGCATCCAGTCGAGGATTTCGCCGAACAGCGAGCGCGGACGCGCGGCCTCGGACGTGTCGGTTTCGTCGGGCGGCGCGAACGGGTTCTCGTAGCGCGCGTCGCGCGCGACGTCGGCGGCGGACGGCTGATCGCCGGTCGGATGGCGGGAATGGGCCGGCGTGGCCATCGCGGCGACGGCCGGGGTCAGCGCAGCGGCGTGCCGGCCGCCGCGGACTGGGGCGCGGCCGAGTCGGCCGGCGCCGCGGGCGCGACTTTCTCGAGGCAGTAGCCGAGGCCGCGCACGGTGGAAATCCGCACACCGCTCGGCTCGATCTTCTTGCGCAGCCGGTGCACGTACACTTCGATCGCGTTGTTGCTGACTTCCTCGCCCCATTCGCACAGATGGTCGACGAGCTGCTCCTTCGACACGAGCCGGCCGATGCGCTGCAGCAGCACTTCGAGCAGCCCGAGCTCGCGCGCGGACAGATCGAGCACGCGGTCGTTCGCATAGGCGATGCGGCCGACCTGGTCGAACGCGAGCGAGCCGTGGCGCACGACGGTCGGGCCGCCGCCCGCGCCGCGCCGGGTCAGCGCGCGCACGCGCGCCTCGAGCTCGTTGAGCGCGAACGGCTTGGCCATGTAGTCGTCCGCGCCGAGGTCGAGCCCCTTCACGCGCTCGTCGACGCTGTCGGCGGCGGTCAGGATCAGCACGGGGAGATTGGAATTGCGCGCGCGCAGGCGCTTGAGCACGTCGAGCCCGGACATCTTGGGCAGCCCGAGATCGAGGATCAGCAGGTCGAAGGACTGCATCGACAGCGCGGTATCGGCCTCGACGCCGCTCTTCACGTGGTCGACGGCATAGCCCGATTGGCGGAGTGACCGGGTGAGGCCGTCCGCGAGTATGCTGTCGTCTTCGGCGATGAGAATTCGCATGTTGCTGACCGATGGCCGGCGGGGCGTTCGCGCCGGCGCGGCTGTCTCCGAAGTTATCCGTGTACAACGCAGCCTGCATTGCGGGCTTGCATAAAACACTGTTTTTTTATACAGTGTCTGCATTCGTGGGCAGCGCTTGAAAGCGGGCGCGCCTCTGACAGACGCTGCTCATCATAGCAAAGGACGATTCATGGAAGATAGCAAGAAGGGCTCCGGGATGACCGCCGAGAAGAGCAAGGCGCTGGCGGCCGCGCTCGCGCAGATCGAGAAGCAGTTCGGCAAGGGGTCGATCATGCGGATGGGCGACGGCGAAGCGGCCGAAGACATCCAGGTCGTCTCCACGGGCTCGCTGGGTCTCGATATCGCACTCGGCGTCGGCGGTCTGCCGCGCGGTCGGGTGGTCGAGATCTACGGTCCGGAATCGTCCGGTAAAACCACGCTCACGCTGCAGGTCATCGCCGAACTGCAGAAGCTGGGCGGCACGGCAGCCTTCATCGACGCCGAGCACGCGCTCGACGTTCAATATGCAGCGAAGCTCGGCGTGAACGTGCCGGAGCTGCTGATCTCGCAGCCGGACACCGGCGAGCAGGCGCTTGAAATCACCGACGCGCTGGTGCGCTCGGGCTCGATCGACATGATCGTCATCGACTCGGTCGCGGCGCTCGTGCCGAAGGCCGAAATCGAAGGCGAGATGGGCGATTCGCTGCCGGGCCTGCAGGCTCGCCTGATGTCGCAGGCACTGCGCAAGCTGACGGGCACGATCAAGCGCACGAACTGCCTCGTGATCTTCATCAACCAGATCCGGATGAAGATCGGCGTGATGTTCGGCAACCCGGAAACCACGACGGGCGGCAACGCGCTCAAGTTCTATTCGTCGGTGCGTCTGGATATCCGCCGCATCGGTTCGATCAAGAAGAACGACGAGGTGATCGGCAACGAAACCCGCGTGAAGGTCGTCAAGAACAAGGTGTCGCCGCCGTTCCGCGAAGCGATCTTCGACATCCTGTACGGCGAAGGCATTTCGCGTCAGGGCGAGATCATCGATCTCGGCGTGCAGGCGAAGATCGTCGACAAGGCGGGTGCCTGGTACAGCTACAACGGCGAGAAGATCGGCCAGGGCAAGGACAACGCGCGTGAATTCCTGCGCGAGAATCCGGAAATCGCGCGCGAGATCGAAAACCGCATTCGCGAATCGCTCGGCGTTGCCGCCATGCCCGATGGTGCAAGGGTCGACGAAGCCGAGGCGATGGACGAAGAAGAGTGATGGTCGGGCGCCGAGGTCAGGCTGGCGAACCGGAACCGAGCGACGCGTCCGACACGGCGGGTCGCTCCGGCCGGCAAGCCGAATCCTCGGGGGCCAACCGGCGGAGAGCGGGCAGTCATGCCGCGAGCCGTACCGCGACGAGGGCATCCGAGGATGCCCTCGTTTCGTTTGAGATGACCGTACCGGTCGATCCATTCGACGACGACGAATCGTTCGACGCGCACGACCGGTCGCGCCGTCGCGTGTCCGGTGTCAACTTTCCGGGCGAGCGCGCGGCTGATGTGTCTGCGTCGGTCAAGGAAGATGTGTATACGCGCAGCAGCCAGCATCCGCGTCGCACGCGCCGTGCGTCCGGCGGTTCAGCCGACGCTGCTTCCGGCGACGAATCCGGTGCCACCGAGCGCAAGTCGTCGAAACCGCCGCGTTCGCTGAAGGGCCGCGCGCTCGGCTATTTGTCCCGGCGCGAGTACAGCCGGGCCGAACTCGCGCGCAAGCTCGCGCCGTACGTCGGTGAGGACGAATCCGTCGAGCCGGTGCTCGATGCACTGGAAAAGGAAGGCTGGCTGTCCGACGCACGCTTTGCCGAGAGCCTCGTGCATCGCCGCGCATCGCGCGTCGGCGTCGCGCGCATCGTCAGCGAACTGAAGCGTCATGCGGTTGGCGACAGTCTCGTCGAGGAAGTGAACGCGCAATTGCGCGAGACCGAGTGGGCACGCGCGCAGGCCGTCTGGCGCAAGAAATTCGGTGCACTGCCGCAAACGCCCGCCGAGCGCGCGAAGCAGGCGCGCTTCCTTGCCGCGCGCGGCTTCTCGAGCTCGACCATCGTGAAGTTGCTGAAGGTCGGCGACGATTTCTCGATCGACGACTGACCGGTCCGGTCGCGCGCGCTGCGCGCGATTTTGCTGCAATGCAACCGTTTCCGGACAGGCGGGAATACCCGCCGTCGCGGCCGGATGCCTCAAATACCCAATATGCTAAAATCCACGGGTTTTCCTCTTCGGCCTCAACCTCCAGCATGCCGCTATCCGAGCCCGTGCCCCGTCAGTTGCGACATCGACGCGCAATCCGAGCGGAAGCCTACGAGCGCGGCGACGGCTTGTGGGACATCGAAGCCTGCCTGACCGACCACAAGCCGCGCGATGTCGCGCTTGCGTCGGGCATCCGGCCCCAAGGCCTGCCGATCCACGAACTCTGGCTGCGCGTGACTATCGATCGTGACCTCAACGTCGTCGACGCCGAAGCGTCTTCGGAGTGGGTTCCCTATCCCGGTCACTGTCAATCCGCCCCTCCCGCCTATCGGGCCCTCATCGGGCTCAATCTCTTCCGCAATTTCCGCCGCAACGCGAACCGGCTGCTCGCCGGCGTCGCTGGCTGTTCCCATCTCACCGAACTGTGTGCCGTGCTGCCGACGGCAGCGATCCAGGCGTTCGCCGGTGACGTGTGGAACGTGCGCGAGGAGGGAGGCGAAGGACCGGACCATGACGGCGAGCACGCCGAACCGCCTTTCCAGCTCGGTCGCTGCCGGGCATTGCGGTTCGACGGCGAGGTCGTGCGGCAGTACTACCCGCGCTGGTATGGCACGAACCGGCCGGACTTGCCCGGTGAGGGCAGCACGAAGGAATGAACGGAAATCATTCGAAGAAGCGTCTTAAGCGACATTTCATCCAACTCTCAGACTGAAGGGAATCACGCATGAAGATTCACGAGTACCAGGGTAAGGAAATCCTGCGGAAATTCGGAGTCGCGGTACCGCGCGGCAAGCCGGCGTTCTCGGTTGAAGAGGCCGTCAAGGTGGCAGAAGAGCTGGGCGGCCCGGTGTGGGTCGTGAAGGCTCAGATTCACGCGGGTGGCCGTGGCAAGGGCGGCGGCGTGAAGGTGGCGAAGTCGATCGAGCAGGTTCGCGAATACGCGAACCAGATCCTCGGCATGCAGCTCGTCACGCACCAGACCGGTCCGGAAGGCCAAAAGGTCAACCGTCTGATGATCGAAGAAGGCGCCGACATCAAGCAGGAACTGTACGTCAGCCTCGTCGTTGATCGCGTGTCGCAAAAGATCGTTCTGATGGGTTCGAGCGAAGGCGGCATGGACATCGAAGAAGTTGCCGAAAAGCACCCGGAACTGATCCACAAGGTCATCGTCGAGCCGTCGACGGGCCTGCTCGACGCGCAGGCCGACGACCTCGCCGCGAAGATCGGCGTGCCGGCTGCTTCGATTCCGCAAGCGCGCGCCATCCTGCAAGGCCTGTACAAGGCATTCTGGGAAACCGACGCGTCGCTGGCTGAAATCAACCCGCTGAACGTCTCCGGCGACGGCAAGGTCATCGCACTCGACGCGAAGTTCAACTTCGACTCGAACGCGCTGTTCCGCCACCCGGAAATCGTCGCGTACCGCGACCTGGACGAAGAAGACCCGGCTGAAATCGAAGCGTCGAAGTTCGACCTCGCATACATCTCGCTCGACGGCAACATCGGCTGTCTCGTGAACGGCGCAGGCCTCGCGATGGCGACGATGGACACGATCAAGCTGTTCGGCGGCGAGCCGGCGAACTTCCTGGACGTCGGCGGTGGCGCGACGACCGAGAAGGTCACCGAAGCGTTCAAGCTGATGCTGAAGAACCCGGACCTGAAGGCGATCCTCGTGAACATCTTCGGCGGCATCATGCGCTGCGACGTGATCGCGGAAGGCGTGATCGCCGGTTCGAAGGCCGTGAACCTGAACGTGCCGCTCGTCGTGCGCATGAAGGGCACGAACGAGGACCTCGGCAAGAAGATGCTGGCCGATTCGGGCCTGCCGATCATCTCGGCGGACAGCATGGAAGAGGCTGCGCAGAAGGTCGTCGCGGCTGCCGAAGGCAAGTAACGCTATCGAATACGCATGGCGGCGCGGCAGATACGCGACGCCAATCGAACAGAGGTCAAAATACATGTCGATTCTGATCAACAAGGACACGAAGGTCATCACGCAGGGCATTACCGGCAAAACCGGTCAGTTCCATACGCGCGCCTGCCGTGAATATGCAAACGGCCGCGAAGCATTCGTCGCGGGCGTGAACCCGAAGAAGGCCGGCGAAGACTTCGAAGGCATTCCGATCTACGCGAGCGTCAAGGAAGCGAAGGCAGAAACCGGCGCGACCGTGTCGGTCATCTACGTTCCGCCGGCAGGCGCAGCCGCTGCGATCTGGGAAGCGGTCGAAGCCGACCTCGATCTCGCGATCTGCATCACGGAAGGCATTCCCGTCCGTGACATGATCGAAGTGAAGGACCGCATGCGCCGCGAAGGCCGCAAGACGCTGCTGCTCGGACCGAACTGCCCGGGCACGATCACGCCGGACGAGCTGAAGATCGGCATCATGCCGGGTCACATCCACCGCAAGGGCCGCATCGGCGTCGTGTCGCGTTCGGGCACGCTGACGTATGAAGCCGTTGCACAGCTGACGGCGCTGGGCCTCGGCCAGTCGTCGGCAGTCGGCATCGGCGGCGACCCGATCAACGGTCTGAAGCACATCGACGTGATGAAGATGTTCAACGACGATCCGGATACGGACGCGGTCGTGATGATCGGCGAGATCGGCGGTCCGGACGAAGCCAACGCCGCTCAGTGGATCAAGGACAACATGAAGAAGCCGGTCGTCGGCTTCATCGCTGGCGTCACGGCGCCTCCGGGCAAGCGCATGGGCCACGCCGGCGCGCTGATCTCGGGCGGTGCGGATACGGCCGAAGCGAAGCTGGAAATCATGGAAGCGTGCGGCATCACCGTCACGCGCAACCCGTCGGAAATGGGTCGCCTGCTGAAGAAGGCGCTGTAATTTCCGCGTGGTTCGTCCTGCAAAAAACGCCGGCCTTGCCGGCGTTTTTTGTTATGCTCTCGCAATGAATTTGTAAGCACCCGGCATGCGCGATGCATGTCCCGGCGTTCACCCGGCACGTCTGTCCGACGGCCGTTACCCCGCACCCGATACCGCTCATGCTTGAATTCCTGACCTCGCTCCACTGGGGCGCGGTGTTTCAGATCGTCATCATCGACATCCTCCTCGGCGGCGACAACGCGGTCGTGATCGCGCTCGCGTGCCGCAACCTGCCGGCCAACCAGCGGCTGCGCGGCGTCGTGTGGGGCACGGCCGGCGCGATCCTGCTGCGGGTCGCGCTGATCGCGTTCGCGGTCGTGCTGCTCGACGTCCCGTTCCTGAAGTTCGGCGGCGGCCTGCTGCTGTTGTGGATCGGCGTCAAGCTGATGGCGCCCGACGCCGACGCGCACGACAACGTGAAGCCGGCCGACCGGCTGTGGGACGCGGTGAAGACGATCGTGATCGCCGACGCCGTGATGAGCCTCGACAACGTGATCGCGATCGCCGGCGCGGCCGAGCAGGCCGATCCGTCGCACCGGCTGGCGCTGGTGATCTTCGGGCTCGTCGTCAGCGTGCCGATCATCGTGTGGGGCAGCACGCTGGTGCTGAAGCTGCTCGATCGGTTCCCGATCGTCGTGGCGCTCGGCGCCGGGTTGCTGGGCTGGATCGCCGGCGGGCTGATGGTGCACGACCCGGTCGGCGACCGCTGGCCGGTGCTCGATACGCCGGCGGCGATCTACGGCGCGAGCATCGCCGGCGCGCTGTTCGTCGTCGCCACCGGTTACGCGCTCCGGCGACGCCGCAGCGCCACGCACGCGTGACGTTGGCCGTCCGGCCGACTGCCGGGGCCGCGGCCCGCTGGCTACGATCGAAACGCCTGCCTGATTCGGCAGGCGTTTTTCGTTTCCGGAGCCAGTCATGTTCGAAGCCTTTTCCGTTTCCCTGTTCCGTCGCATCGCCGCCGATCTGCGGCGCGCGAGCCGGCCGTTGCCGCGCTGCCGGCCGGCCGGCTTCACGCTGATCGAGCTGATGATCGTGCTCGCGATCGTCGGCGTGATCGCGGCCTATGCGATTCCCGCGTACCAGGATTACCTCGCGCGGTCGCGTGTCGGCGAGGGGCTCGCGCTTGCTTCGTCCGCACGGCTCGCAGTTGCCGACAACGCCGCGAGCGGCGCGGGCCTCGACGGCGGCTACAGCCCGCCGGCCGCTACCCGCAACGTCGAATCCGTCGCCATCGACGGCGACACCGGCCAGATCACGGTGGCGTTCACCGCCCGCGTCGCCGCGGCCGGCGCGAATACGCTCGTCCTGGTGCCGTCCGCCCCGGACAAGGCCGACACGCCAACCGCGCGCGTGCCGCTGAAAAAGGGCGCGATGCAGGCGGGTGCGATCGCGTGGGAGTGCTTTGCCGCCGGCAAGTCTGCGTCGTCGCTTCCGGCGCCGGGCGCGGGCCCGTTACCGGCGGAGGCCGCGACTTTGCCCGCGCAATATGCGCCCGCGGAGTGCCGCGCGTAGTGTCGGGGGCATGCCGCCAAGTCCGTGGCCGCGTGCGCGGCGCGGCGCCCGCCGGCCGGCTGCGCCCGCCCCGGCGCGTGGGCAATGGCACGACGGGCCCGCACAGAGGGGGGAAAGTTTTGTATAGTGCGCCGGTTGCTGACATCCGGTTCGCTCATGCCTTCTACTTTTTCCCGTTCGTTGCCGCTCGTTGCGCTGGCTGTCGCCCTGATCGTGCCGTACTCGATCACGAATCACACGTATCCGATCCCGACCTTCTATTCCGAGTTTGCCGCGCTGGTGCTGTATCTGCTGGTGGGGCTCTCCGTCGTGCTGCTCGCACGCACGGGCCGCCCGGCCGAGCCGTTCGCCGCGCCGGCCGCGTTCGTCGCGCCGCTCGGGTTCGCGGCGGTGCTGATCGCGCAGGTCGCGCTCATGCCGCTCAAGGTGCCGTCGATGAATTGGCTGGCGGTCGGCTACCTGGCCGCCGCGCTGGTCGCGATGCAGGCCGGCTACACGCTGGCGCGCGAGGGGCTCGCCGAAGCCGCCGCGCAAATGATGTCCGGCGCGCTGCTGCTCGGCGGGATGCTCGCGGTCGCGAGCCAGGTCGTGCAGTTGTTCCATCTCGAATCCGCGGTGTCGCCGTTCGTCGTGGTGTACAACATCGCGGTCGATCGCCGTCCGTACGGCAACATGGCACAGGCGAACCACCTGGCGACCTACATCGCGTTCGCGCTCGCGGGCGCGCTGTATCTGGTGCAGACGCGCCGGCTCGCGGTATGGGCGTGGCTCGCGCTGTCGATCGTGCTGTCGGCCGGGCTCGCGCTGACGGTGTCGCGCGGCCCGTGGCTGCAGGTTGCGGTGCTGGTCGTCGCGGGCTTCTGGATGGCGTGGCTCGAGTCGCGCCGCGCGCCGGGCAACCGCCGCGCATGGGTGATGCCGGTCGCGCTCGCGGTGGCCTTCGTCGCGGTGAACGTTGCGGTGCGCTGGGCCAACGTGCATTTCCATCTGGGGCTCGCCGAGTCGGCGGCCGACCGGATGCGCGACGCGGGGCAGATCGCGCCGCGCCTCGCGCTCTGGAAGTACGGGCTCGCGATGTTCCGCGAGCATCCGGTGCTCGGCGTCGGCTGGGGCGAGTTCCCGTCGCACCAGTTCGCGCTCGTGCGCACGCTCGGCGGTGTCGAGATCGCGAACAACTCGCACGACATCTTCATCGACCTGCTCGCGAAGTCCGGCCTCGTCGGCCTCGGCGTGCTCGTCGTCGCGCTCGTGACGTGGTTCGTGCGCGCGGTGCGCGCGCCGCAGTCGAGCTCGCGCGTGTTCGGCCTCGCGCTGATCGGCATCCTGTTGATGCATGCGCTCGTCGAATATCCGCAGCAGTACATGTTCTTCCTGCTGCCGGCGATGTTCGTGATCGGCCTGCTCGAGGTGAAGCCGTTGCGCATCCTGCCGGGGCGCGCGGCGTTCGGGCTGTTCGCGGTGCTGTCGTTCGGCGGCGTGCTGGCGGCGGTGCCCGTGCTGCGCGACTACCAGCGCGCGGAAGTGCTGTATTACGGCAGCGATCCGGCCGCACAGTACCGCGATGCGCCGTCGCTGTTGTTCGGCGCGTGGGGCGATTACGGGGCGGCCACGCTGCTGGCAATTTCGCCGGACAACCTGCCGCTCAAGCTCCTCGCGCATGAGCGCGCGATCGCGCTGCTGCCCGGCGAGACGGTGCTGCGCCGCTATGCGGTGCTGCAGGCGCTGGCCGGTCGCGAAGCCGACGCCCTCGATACAGTCGCGCGCCTGCATGTGTTCGCGAAGGAATTGAAGGACTGGCCGCAGCAGTTGGCGTTGCTGTACAAGCTGTGCGACCAGCAACCGGCACTGAAGGCGTTCAAGGCGGCCGTCGTCGCGAAGTACGGGGAAGTGCCGGCCGATGCGGACGAGGACGACTCCGACGACGATTCCGAGTGACGCCACGCTGAACACCGTGCCGACACCGCGCGGCGCCGGGCGGGGAATCCCGGCGCTGGCCGCATTGCGGTGAGGCGGGTGGGCGATGGCGGGGCGAAGGGGGCGGCGATTGCTTCCCCCGCGGAATGGATGCCTGCCGAATCCGGTGTGATTCGCGTCAACCATTGTCAAATCGCGGCCACGCGCAAGGCGGCGCGTGCACAATGCGGCAAAGCGTTCGCGTGCGCGGCCGCCCGCTGCGGGCCGCTACCGCGAACGCCGCCCCGGATCTCCGGGAACCCGACAAGCAGGATCGCGACCGGGCAGCCGCCGGTCGTGCGGCCGTAACGGCGCGCCGGTCCGATGGCCGCGGCGCGGGGCGATGTCCGCCGGCGCGGCGTTCGTCCGCAACAGTACTGAAGAACGATATTCGACCATGGCCCTTCGCTCGACCCTCCTGATCCTGCCTGCCGTCGCCGTGCTGGTTTCCGGCTGCGCGATGCTGTCGTCGTCGCAGGAAAGCAAGCTGACCTGCCACATTCCGCGCGCCGTCTATCCGGATAGCGCGAAGCCGCTCACGCGTCCGGTCACCGTGCTCGTGCGCGCGCTGATGACGACCGCGGGCGAAGCGCAGAACGTCACCGTGACGACGAGCAGCCGCAATGCGGCGGCGGACCGCGCGGCCGTCGATGCGATGACGCACGCGACCTGCGCGCAGACGGGCGCCACCGCGAATCCGTTCCTGCTCACGCAACCGTTCGTGTTCGAGCCGCGACGCGCCCAATGATGGGCGGCCGGGCACGCCGAGGCGCGCGTGCCGCTTGCCGTCGATTCCTGTGAGGCGTCGCCGTGCCGCCGACGTTCAGTGCCGCGGCATCAGGTTCGCGCCGTGGCATGCCGGCTCGGCCGCCTTGCGTAGCCCGAGCATCGTGAACCCGTTGCGCTCCTGGCGGATCAGCGCGTAGCGTCGCGCAACCGTGTTTCCGTCCTTGCCCGTCAGATCCAGTTCGACCTGGAAGAGATCCTTGCTGTCCGCGCAGCCGCGTACCGGTCCGTAGGCGAACCCGGTATCGGGCGCCTTGCTTTCCGCAATGAACGCCTGTCGCGCTTGCAGCGCCGCCGCAGCGGCCGCGGGTTCGCTCCAGGCGCGCGCGAGCGTATCGTCCACGCCCAGCCATTCATCGACGAAATCGCGACCGTTGACCGCGACCGGCTGCACGCGTTGCACGGTGTCGCCGTCGACGCGATAGCGGAAGATGCCCGGCCGTGTCATCACGTCGCTGTCGCGCGAGCCGACCGTCATGCGCAGTTCGAAGCCGTCGGGGCGCACCTTGAAGCGGATCGCGTCGTCGTCGAGCACGTAGCCGTGAGCCGTATGGAACAGCGTGTGTTGCGCGGCCGCGCCGCTTGCCGGCGCGACCACGTCCGCGCCGAACCGGCTCCAGCGCGACGAGCACCACGGCGTGCCGTGGACGACCGCCACCTGGCCGCGGGGCAATGCGCCGAACCAGAAGCCGCCGCCGTAGGCGCCGCCGATGTCCTTGTAGTCGTCGGCCTGCCAGCGCAGCACCCGCCGCCAGCCGCCGTTTTCCCATGCGTAGGCAGTGAGCAGGTTGTCGTCGCCGCATGGGATGTCGAAGCCGGCGCGCACGAAGAGGAGCGGGCGGGACGTGCCGTCGCGTTGGACGTCGACGTCCGGGTTGCGACCGAATGCCGATTCGGCGTTTTTCGGCTGGGCGGATTGGGTGGATTGGGCGGGTACGCCGAGTGCGGCCGCAAGCGTGCGTTTCAGCGCAGCCGGCTCGACGTGTTCGTCGCTGCACGCAAGCCGCGCGTCGATCGCGCCGACGAGCGCCTGCTTGTACGCGCGAAGCGCGTCGCGCAAAGGCGGCGAGACGTCGACCGTGCCGCCGCCGTCGCCTTGCGGATTCCGGACTTGCTGTACGCGGTGCTGCGCGTCGAGCGCCGCGCGTGCGGCGGTGTCGGCGGCGGGGCAGGGGCTGGCGGCGGAGGCGGTGGCCGCCGCGGCAGCGCACAGTACGAATGCGGCGCGATGCAGCGCTTTTTTCATCGAATAGGGTCTCCGGATGTAGCGAGGGGATTCAGTCTTGTGAGGCGGGGGAATGTCGGATGGGGAATGACAGCTTCTTCAGTCTTTCATCGAGCAGCGAGTAGAGCGTGTTCGTATCCTGGTCGAAGTACCGGTTGTGATAGACGATCCCGTCGGCATTCTGTTTCCAGGTCCTGCCTGCGTCAGTGCTGCTGATCATCAGGGGGATTGGTGGATCGTCGATTGCTTGCCCGGGATCGGTGGCATATACGAGTAACAGGCCGTCGCGGCCCACGTCGAGGCCGTTCACGATGAGCTTCATGTCAAACGTCATCACTTGCCGGACGCGCGCGGGTTGCGTGTCCGTCCACGTCGAAAGCACGCCGGCCCGGCGTGCGCGATCCGGTGCCGTATCTTTGCCGCCCTCGTCGTCGAGGAGAGACAGTGCGTAAAGCGCGTAACCGCTGGTCGTGGCCGGCGTCGAAGCGAGTCGGATGACGGTCTGGTTCGGCAGAACGATATCGGGAACGAACGTCTGCTGATTTGGCGGAAGCCCGTATACGACGCTGCGAGCGGGCCCCGTTGCCGACGGATCGACATGGTAAGCCACTCGCAGGGTGCCGTCGGGACCAAGATTCACCGCTCTGAGGTTGCGCCGACGGCCACTGGGGACGACTGCATCCGGCGGTAGTGCGATCAGTTGCCAGGACTCGCCGCCGTCGGATGTTCGCCGGACGGTGGGGCCGCGGCCAATCGCATAGCCGTGCTGCGCGTCGATGAAGAGCAGGTCGTCGATATCTTCGTGCTCCGGCCATGCCATCTGCGACCAGTGGCGGCCGCCGTCGAGCGATTTCCAGACACGGGTTTGCCGCGAGACGAGGTCGTCCGCGGAATGCTGCGACGTATAGTCCAGCCAGCCGATGCTGATCAAGTGGACCTGACCGTCTCGCGAATGCCACCACGCGGTGTGTTGGCCGGGCGCTTGCAAGAAGCGCTGCAGTCCGTGATCGAGCGTGCCGCGGAAGAAATTCACGGTTCGTCGATTGAGGGTTTCTCCCGCACTGTTCATCCATGCTTCGGTGGGTTCGGCGACCGTCGGAACCTTCCACTCGCCGGCCGGCTTCAGCGTCACGACAGGATCGGCAAACGTGAGCGACATGATTTCGTTGCCGGCGATGTAGAAATCACCCACACCTGCTGGCGGGTCGGACCATGTGATCTGCGACGAAACGGTCTTCCAGTGAGGACCGGTGCTCTCGTAAAACAGATTCAATACGATGCCGCCGATCGCGATGACGGCCAGCCCCTTCAGTCGAGATCGATGGCGCATGGGATTGGCTGAAGTCGATAGAGGAATCTCGTGGCTGGCCGTGCCGCGGACGTCGTTCGTTTCCGCGGACACGGCCTGCGACAAACGCATCGGGCGCCGATCAGAATTGCCGTTTCCGCAGCGTATAGGCGAACACCGAATAGAGCGTGTTCGTTTGTGGATCGAAGTAGCCGCCCTGTGAAGCCTTGTCGGCGGTCTGCTGCCATGTCTTTCCACCGTCGGTGCTGCTGATCGTCAGGTCGATCGGTGCGCCGCCGCCGTTTGCGGTGTTCGGGTCGGTCGCGTGGACCAGCAGGACGCCGTTGCGACCCGCGCTCAGTCCGTTGAGCGTCAGCGGGCTGTCAAACGCATGCAGTTCCTGGATGTGTTCGGGGTGCTCGCTAGTCCAGGTCGAAATGACGCCCGCACCATGACCGCTGCCGGATTCGCCGCTTGTACGCGACAACGCATACAGTGCGTAATTCCGGACGGGGGCCGGCGACGATTCGAGGCTGACGATGACTTGTCCGGGGAGCACCGCTTCCCGGATGAAATCCTGCTGATTCCAATCGAGCCGCCAGACCACCGTTGCCGGTTGCGGATGCTCGGCGTCTTCAACCTGATAGGCAATGCGCAATACACCGTCGGGACCGAGGTTGGTCCCGTCGAAAGTCCGGCGTGGCTTGTCCTGAAGGGCGGCACCCGGCGGTTCCTTGATTTCCTGCCACGATTGCCCGCCGTCCGCCGTTCGCCACACGCGGGGTCCCCTTCCGATGGCGTAGCCCCGTTGCGCATCAATGAACAGCAAGCGGTTGATGTTGCGCTCCGTCGGCCATTCGAGCTGGGCCCAGTGCTGGCCACCGTCGCTCGACTTCCAGAGTCGGGTTGTCTGAGGGGACGCACCGTCGACGGTGCGCGGCGCCGCGTAATCCATCCAGCCCGTACTGACGTACAGGATCTGCCAGTCAGGCGAGTACCACCATGACGCGGTCTGGCCCGGTTGCTGGAAGTGGCGCACGGCGCTCCCGTCCAGCGTGCCGCGCAGGAAACTGACGGTCGACCGGTTCAGCCGCTGGTTCGAATCGTCCATCCAAGGTTCGGTGAATTCCGCGAGGTCAGGGTTCTTCTGCTCGCTCTCCGGCTTGAACTTGAGTTCCGGTCGCGCAACCTTCAGTGACATGAAATCGTTGCGTTGCACGCGAAATGCGCCCGCACCGTACGGCTTGTCGTTGCGCATGAATTCGGTCGATACCGTGTCCCACCCTGATGTCATTTCCGTATATCCGTAAATAGCGATCGGGAGAACAAGCACGCATCCCGCGACCCAAAGCCATCGTTTGCCTTTTCGCATGTCACTTCGCCAGCAGCCTTCCGAGCGCCTTGCCGACCGGATCGTCGGCGTCCGATTCCTCGGCTTTTTTCCGGAGAACAGGGATGGCGGAATCGAAAGCCTGCCCCCACGTTCTTCCGTCGCCCCATTCCTGAATGTTCGGCCGCATCCCGATCCTGACGAGATCCATGATCGGCAGGTCGGCCAATCCTCCGTCGAGGTAGGCCATCGGGTGTGTCTTGAATGCAAATTCCTTGAACTTTTCGGTGTTTATTTCCAGCTCGAACTGTGGCCACGTCATATCGACGCTACCGTTTCCCGGCGTCGGGCTGGCCATCTGGATCGTGTTGCCCATCATGTTCTGATTCAACCCGTCTTCCATGTTGACCTGGAGCAGCTTGCGCGCTTTGTTCAGCCACGCTTTCCCTTGGGGGCTGAGGCTCGGATAGAGATTCGCTCCATAGTCGGAGCAGTAGTAGTAGCCGTAGCTGATGTAGTAATCGGGCGGCTTATGTCCGCACCCGATGTGACGCATCATGAAGTTGCCATGACGAGACCAGTCGGAATTCGTGCTGTCTATCTTGATCAATTCTTCACGGCGGTGCAGGAGTCGGTGCGCGACGTCCGAGTCGGTCCACGGATCCCACGATAGGGCGAAACCCTTGATGGTCGACCAGATGCTCGACATGCTGACCTTCTCGACCGTCTCCATATACGCCCCGTGAAGCGGCCGATAGTAGAACGGACAGGTGCCGACGATCCATTTCGGTGCCGGCGTCACATGCTTGTCGCAGATATTGATCGCCACCTTCGGCCGATCCTTGTACCCCGTCGGCGTCAGCATCCCCGAGCCGCTGCCCAGTACGTTGTTGTCCTGTTGTCCGTCAGCCATTCGATTTCCCTAGAAACTTGACGACGACGTCGTGCGGCACGTGGCTCTGCGTGAGCCCCGTCTCGCCTGCCGCATTGGTGACGCCTTCCGAGAGCAGCTTGCCGTTCGAGAACATCTGGTATCGCGTGTTCGCTACCGGAATGTCGGTGCCGGCCCAGTGCGCGATGAACGCCTGATCGTAGTTGCCGGTCGAGTTCGGCAGGGTCGGCATCGTCTGCGACAGGTGCGTGGGGCCGCTGAACGCGTGCTGCGCCCCCTTGATGTCGATCTTGCCGGGTGCGTGCACTTCGATGTTGCCGTTCGCGATGCGGATGTACGCGCCGCCGGAGGTCAGCAGGATTTCCTTCGCCGCGGCGCCTTCGATCGACTCGGTTACCGCCATCAGCTTCAGCGCCTTCTGGGCCGTCAGCTCGATGTTGTCCGCGTGCGCCTGCACTTCGACCTTGCCCTTGCCGGCGAATAGCTTGATCCCGGAGTTCTGCGCGAACAGGCTGATCCGGTCGAGGACGCTCGCGATCAGCGACTTTCCGGCGGCCACGTGCGTGCTTTGCCCGCTGACGAGGTTGACGTGCTGGTCCGCGGCAAGCTGCACGGACTGTTGCGTGGACATCCCGATACCGGCCGGGCTGCCGAACAGCATCACCGGCTCCTTGAACGCGTTGGCCGTGCCGGTTCCGCCGCCCGCGGTCCTGCCGCCCGACGTGCCGCCGCTCACGCTGTTCTGCGTCGCGTCGGTGAACTGCTTCAGCGCCGAGTGGCCGTGGTCGAGCGGTTCGGCCTGATGCTGCGCGCCGACCTCCGACATGGCCTCCATCAGGCCTTCTGCACGGACGAGCTGCTGTTGCGTTTCCTGAACGTCGAGCGGCTGGCTCGCCGGCTGCTTCGGGTGCGTCGTGACGTACAGCCCGCGGCTCGCGCGTACGGCGCCGTACGCGTCCGAGCGCAGGTCGAAGCCGCTGCCGAGATAGCTGCCGCGGTTGTTGCCCGCATGGTCGATCAGGTAACCGAGATGCAAGTGCGCGTTGGTCTCGCTGCTGTAGAGGTGCACGCGGTTCTGCGAGGTCGCGTCGTCGAGCACGAGCTGGTTGTAGCCGGCGCCCGCATATTCCTTGGACCGGTATCCGGACAGGATCCCGTTGCTGTGCCACTGCGGGCTCGTCGCGCCGTTGTACAGCTTGCCGACGATGATCGGGCGATCGCAGTCGCCGCCGAGGAAATCGACCAGCACCTCCTCGCCGCTGCGGTGCGGGTGAACGGCCCCATAACCCTTGCCCGAATCCGACGCGGTGGCACGCAGCCAGCACGACGCCTTTTCGTCGCCGTCGTTCAGGCGGTCCCAATGGAAGCGAACCTTGACCCGGTTGAGCGCGTCGGTGTGGATTTCCTCGCCTTTCGGTGCGACGACGATCGCCGATTGCAGGTGCATCGGCGGCTTCGCGTGTTCGAACGGGCTGCGGAACGGTACGGTCGTGCGCTGGGCTTCGACGCGGATCTGAAAGAAGCCTTCGCTGCCGTCGGGATGACGCACGCGCGACTGGGCCGTATCGGTTGCCTGCACGATGCTGCCGACCTCGGCGCGCAGGCTGTGCGGGAAAACCGCCTGTTCGTCGGCAACGGGCAGATTGTTGACGATGACCCACGCCGTCTCGATCACGGCGAATTCGCGCTGCCCGGCATCGTCCTTGTCGTGTTCGGGGTGATCCGCCAGCTCGAAGGTCCGCCCGGCATCCATGCGCCGCACGCCGCCGACGCCATGAAAGCGTTTCGCGCGCGACTCCTGTTCCTCCATCCATATCTTCGACAGATGGTCACCGCGGGACTGTTCGAGGTACGTGTACGCACCGGTGTATTCGTAGACCTCGAGCTGCGGCGGCAGGTCACCCTGATTGGCGATCGTCGGCGTATGGGTCGCCTTCGGATTCGCCGCGCTCGGCGGCTGCTTGTAGTCGAACGTGGGTGTGGCGCGGGCGACACTTCGCAGCGTGCGCGTGCCGGAGAACTGGACGAACGTGTCGGCCTCGTCACCCGTGCCCGCATGATGAAAGCGCACCGTTCGCGGCGACAGCGCGGGCAACGCGTCGACGCGGTCGACGACGACGAGCCGGTGCGACTTGCCGTCCTGGTCCTGTTCCCAGAAGCCATACAGGCCTTCCGATTCCATCAGGCGATGCACGAAATTCCAGTCATCCTCGTACTGCATGCAGAACGAGCGGAGCGGCAGCGGCTGGTGGAGCTTGAAGGTGAAGCGACCCTTGGCCTGCGGATGCTGGTTCAGCACGTCGGCAATGATGTCGTCCGCGGACTGGTCCTGCCAGATTCGCTGGTCGCGGCGAAACTTCAGGAAGTGCAGGAACGAAGCGAAGACGATCTGGTAGTGCGTGACGCCGCTGTCCGAGCCGAGCCGGCGGGCGCAATGCACGTAGCCGTGGTGAGGCGCATAAGACTGGTCGGCCTGCAGGATCCACAGCGTCACCGGCTGCGCGATCAGCTTCTTGAGCTCGAGGTTATCGGACACCGACACGGTATCGACCGTGAACTCGAAGTGACGCCCGAGCCGCGATCGGCCGATGACGCGATGCGGCAGCAGCACGTCGGGGCCCACCGGCGTATCCAGTTTGACAAGGCGCTCGTGCTGAACCGGTCCGGCCAGCAATGCGCTTCTTAACGCTTGCGAATTCATCACCCGTGCTCGCTTTTTTTGTGCTGGGTCGCACGCTCTCCCGTGCGGAATCCGGTAATTGTATGAGATAAACGGGCGGTATCCCGAATTTACCGGCCGACAGGGTGCCGACCGGTCAGCCGGCGGTGTCCTCGGCCTTCCAGTCCCCCGACTTCCCGCCACGCTTTTCTCTCACGCTCACCTCGGTGATCACCATCCCCCGGTCGACCGCCTTGCACATGTCGTACACGGTCAGCAGCCCGACCTGCACGGCGGTCAGCGCTTCCATCTCGACACCGGTGCGCCCGAACGTCTCGACCTGCGCGACGCAGTGCACGCCCGGCAGCGCGTCGTCGAGTTCGAAGTCGACGGCCACGCGCGTCAGCGCGAGCGGATGACACAGCGGAATGAGGTCGGCGGTGCGCTTGGCACCCTGGATCGCGGCGATGCGCGCGACGCCGAGCACGTCGCCTTTCTTCGCCTTGCCGTCGCGGATCAGCGCGAACGTCGCCGGCAGCATCCGGATCGTGCCGCGCGCGATCGCGATACGTTGCGTTTCCTGCTTGCCGCCGACGTCGACCATGTGCGCGTGGCCGGCGGCGTCGAAATGGGTAAGTCCTGACATGTCCTGCTCCGATCTCTTGTGTCGCGGCCGGTCGATCCACCGCGTCGGGCACCGTGCCGCAACCATCTGCAACGTTTCAACGGGCGCCTATCATAGCAGCGGCCTGCACGACGCCGGGCGTGCAGACGGCGCATCCGCCGCAGCGAACAGTCGCGATCCCGCCGGTACAATGACCAGGATCTTCAGACCAAACGCCGCGATGCGCGCCCGGCGCGCGGGACGCGTCGTCTTCATCCTGCCATGCGTGTCAAACAGTTGCTTGCCGTGTTGCTGTCGACGGCGCTCGTGCTGCCGCCGAGCGGCCATGCACAGCGCCTGTCCGCGCTGCCGCTCGAGCCGGCGGCCGGCGCTTCGCCGTCGATTTCCACGGTGCCTTCCGGCATCGCGACCGGCGTATTCGGCACCTACGGCGGCGCGGAAAGCCGGTTCTCCGGCGGCGACGGCGCGTCCGCGCCGGTCGCGAGCCTGCGTGCACCCCTGCGCGCGCTGGAACTGCCCGACCTCGGCGACGGCTCCGGCGGTTCGCTTACGCCGCAGGCCGAGCGCCGTCTCGGCGAGCGCGTGATGCGCGAGGTGCGGCGCGACCCGGACTACCTCGACGACTGGCTCGCGCGCGACTACCTGAACGCGATCGCGAAGCGGCTCGCGGCCGCGGCCGCGGCGCGCTACATCGGCGGCTACACGCCGGACTTCGAGTTGTTCCCCGTGCGCGATCCGCAGATCAACGCATTCTCGATGCCGGGCGGTTTCATCGGGATCAACAGCGGCCTGGTCGTCACGACGCAAACGGAATCCGAACTCGCCTCGGTGGTCGGCCACGAGATGGGCCACGTGCTGCAGCGGCACATCGCGCGGATGATCGGCGCGAACGAGAAGACGGGCTACACCGCGCTCGCGACGATGCTGCTCGGGGTGCTGGCGGGCGTGCTCGCGCGCAGCGGCGATCTCGGCAGCGCGATCGCGATGGGCGGGCAGGCGTTTGCGGTCGACAACCAGCTGCGCTTCTCGCGCTCGGCCGAGCGCGAGGCCGATCGCGTCGGTTTCCAGCTGCTCGCGGGCGCCGGCTACGATCCGTACGGGATGCCGGGCTTCTTCGAGCGGCTCGAGCGCGCGTCGATGGGCGACGCGGGCGTGCCGGCCTATGCGCGCACGCACCCGCTGACGGGTGAACGGATCGCCGACATGGAGGATCGCGCGCGCCGCGCGCCGTACCGGCAGCCGCGCCAGTCGGCCGAATACGGCTTCGTGCGCGCGCGGCTGCGCATTCTGCAGAACCGTGCGCCGAACGACATCGCGGCCGAGGCGCGCCGGATGCAGCTCGAGATCGACGATCGCACGGCGCCGAACGTCGCGGCGAACGAGTACGGGATCGCGCTCGCGAACACGCTGCTCGGCCAGTACGACGCGGCCGACAAGGCGCTCGCGTCGGCCCGCGCCGCCTTCGACGCGCGCGAGCGGCGCGCGGACGATCCGCAGACGAGTTCGCCGAGCCTCGACGTGCTCGCCGCCGACCTCGCCCGCCGCGCGGGCCGGACCGACGACGCGGTGCGGCTCGCGGCGCTCGCGCAGCGGCGCTGGCCGGCGTCGCACGCGGCGATCGTCGCGCACCTGCAGGCGCTGATCGCCGCGCGCCGCTTCGACGAAGCGCAGACGCTCGCACGCACGCAGGCGAAAGCGGACCCGGAGCAGCCGGACTGGTGGGACTACCTCGCGAAGGCGAGCGACGGCAAGGGCGACGTGCTCGCGCGGCGCCGTGCGCTCGCGGAGAAGCTGGCGCTCGACGGCGCGTGGCCGTCTGCGATTCGCCAGCTGAAGGAGGCGCGCGACGCGAAGGACGTGTCGTTCTACGACCAGTCGATCATCGGCGCGCGGCTGCTGGAATTCGAGGCGCGCTACAAGGAAGAGCGCGAGGACGAGAAGAACGGCCGCGGATAACGGCCGCGAGGCGGGCAGGGCGGCGGCGCTTCAGCTTGCGGCGCTGTCGTTGCCGTTGCCGTTGCCGTTGCCACCATCCGACGTGTCGTGCCGCGCACGCTGCGCGGGACTCGCGACGAAGCCGAACGTTGCCGGCACATCGGCACACGCCAGGTTGCCGAGCGCCAGCGTGCGCCCGTCACGCCAGCGCAGCACGGGCGGCGTCGCGTCGAAGTCCGCATGATCGGCGAACAGGCCGAGGTCGTGGTCGTGCAGCGCCGCGATGCGCGGCGGCGTGCCCGCCGAGCGGAACAGCACGCCGCCCGCATCGTCGAGCCATGCGGCGTCGGGCTCGAACGGCGCGCCGGTTTGGTCGGCCAGCGCGAGTTGCCCGTCGCGTTCGGCCAGGCGCACGACCCACGGCGTGTATGCGAGCTCGACGTACACGCGCTGCGGCCCGTTCTGGAAGAACCACTGGCCGTGCGGGTCGCAGTCGTAGTTGCGCCCGATGAACGCGTTCAGTGCCGCATGCCGGACCGGCGAGCCGAGTTCGCCCGCGGCCTGCGCGGCCTCGTCGCGCAGCCGCCACTCGCCGCGCCGGTCGAGCAGCAGCCAGCCGGTGCAGTGCGGCACGTTCGGCCATTTGGCGAGGGCCTGCCTGACGATGTCATCCATGGTCGACGAATTTCGAGCAATAGCCGAACACCCGCGCCGACAGCCAGTCGAGGCGGCCGGGGAACGGCCCGGTCATGAATCCCGCGTGGCCGCCGTCCGCGGGCTGGTCGAGCTCGACGGCCGGCGACACGTCGGCGGCGCTGGGCAGCGCGGATTCGGGCAGGAACGGATCGTTGCGGGCGTTGAGGATCAGCGTCGGCACGTCGATCGCGGGCAGCAGCGGGCGCGTCGTGGCCTGGGTCCAGTAGTCGTCGGCGTCGGCGAAGCCGTGCAGCGGCGCGGTCACGACTTCGTCGAAGTCGCGCATCGTCACGGCACGGAGCATTGCGTCGCGGTCGAACAGCCCCGGATATTGGTCGAGCTTCGCGAGCGCCTTGCGCTTCAGCGTCTTCAGGAAGCTGCGCGTGTAGACCATCGCGAAGCCCTGCGACAGCGCGCGGCCGCCCGCATGCACGTCGATCGGCGTCGAGATCGCGGCGGCCGCGTGCACGATCGACGTGTCGCTGCGGTGCTCGCCGAGCCAGCGCAGCAGCACGTTGCCGCCGAGCGACACGCCGGCCGCGACGACCGGCCCGCGATGCTGCGCGGCGAGCCGGCGCAGGATCCAGTCGACCTCGGCGCTGTCGGCGAGATGGTAGAAGCGCGGCTGCCGGTTGAGCTCGCCGCTGCAACTGCGAAAGTGCGGGACGACCGCGTGCCAGCCCTTCGCGCGCGCGGCGGCCATCATCGCCAGCGCGTAATGCGAGCCGGAACTGCCTTCGAGGCCGTGGAACAGCACGAAAAGCGGTGCGTCGGGCGGCGGTGCGGCACTGTCGAGATGCGCGACCCAGTCGAGATCGATGAAGTCGTGGTCGGGGGTTTCCCATCGCTCTCGTCGGTACGCGACCGCCGGACGCCGTGCGAACAGCGCGGGCACGATGGTTTGGGCATGGCTGTTCGGCAGCCAGCGCGGTGCGCGATAGCGCAATGAATCGTCGTCGGGGGCCGGGGCCCCGGTCAGCGGCGAGGTGGGCGGAGAAGCCGTACTCATGATCGCCCCGCTAATGCGTTGCTTCGTTCTTCGTCAGTGCAGCGGACCCTGCCCGTGACGGATCTTCGCGGCGAATTGTCCGGCCGCTTGTTCGGGAATCGGGCTCGCGTGAATATGCGCGATGCGCCACTCGCCGCGTTCGTGAATCATCACGTACGTGGCGAAAACCATGTCCGGTTCGGCCGTCAGGTCGGCCTGCTGATGCGCTTCGGCGATCGTGTAGACGACGGTGCCGAGACTGTCGTATACGCGAATGTCGAGCGGTTCGATCGTCACGGGACGCGTCGCGAGGCGGTTCGCCAGCCCGCTGCGGATCTGGTCGAGGCCGTGCAGATGCTCACCGTCGGCCCAGACGCAGCTGGCGAAGTCCTCGTCGATCCACAACCCCAGCAGCGCGTCGAGATTGGCATCGGCGACGGCCTGGTAGTAAGCGTTCAGCGTATCGGCAGCGGCTTCGAAAAGGCGGGCAAAACGTGGCATCGGGGTTATCTCTCGCGCGCGTCGCGCGCCGTATTCAGCACGGCGGCCCGGATGGAGCCGCCGTACACCGGTGAATCGGATTGCCCGGCGCGTCGTGCGACGCTGCCGGTCAGGGTCAGCGCTGCCCGACGAGCATGCCGCGCAAATCGCCGAATACCTGTTCGGGACCGAGTTCGCGCAGGCAGTTCAGATGGCCGAGCGGGCACTCGCGTTCGAAGCAGGGACTGCATTCGAGATGCAACCATTGTACCTTCGCCAGCTCCGACAGCGGAGGGGTGTGGCGCGGATCCGTCGAGCCGTACAGCGCGACGAGCGGCCGGCGCAAGGCGGCCGCGACGTGCATCAGCCCCGAATCGTTGGTCACGACCGCGTTCGCGCGCGCGATCAGCGCGCACGCCTCGGACAGCGACGTCTGCCCGCACAGGTTACGCACGTTCGGCGCGTGGTCGGCGATCGCCTGCGCGGCGGCGGCGTCCTTCTGCGAGCCGAGCGCGACGATCTGCGTGTACGGGAACGACTGGTGGACGATCGTCGCGAGCGTCGCGAAGTGCTCGGGCGGCCAGCGCTTGGCCGGGCCGTATTCCGCGCCGGGGCAGAACACGACGAGCGGCTTGCGTGTATCGAGATTGAAACGTGCGGACACGCGCGCCGTCTCGTTCAGGTCGGCGTCGAGGCGCGGGGCGGGCAGCGTCTTCATCGACTCGGGCAGCTTCGCGCCCGGCGCATATGCGAGCGCCGCGTAGTGGGTCGTCATCGGCGGACGCTCGGCCGACTTGTCGGGGTTCCCGTGCCGCACGTTCAGCAGGCCGTAGCGATGCTCGCCCGTGTAGCCGATCCGCAGCGGGATGTTCGCGAGCCACGGGATCACCGCGGACTTCAGCGAATTCGGCAGCACGTACGCCGCGTCGTAGCCGACGTCACGCAGGTCGGTCGCGAGCTGCCAGCGGCGCAGCAGCTGCAGCTTGCCGTGCGCGAGGTCGGTCGCGTAGACATCGTGGATCTCGGGCATCCGCTCGAGCACGGGCGCGACCCAGGTGGGCGCGACGGCATCGATCGCGATGCGGGGATGGAGCTTTTTCAGCAGCGCAAAAAGCGGCTGCGCCATCAATGCGTCACCGATCCAATTCGGTGCGATAACCAGCGCTCGACGCATCAGGTCGACTTCCGATGTCGTAATGAAGCACGGCGCGCATGCGCCGCGTTCGGGTTGTCAGAACAGGAAAAGGGCGGCGCACCGGGTTCCGGCTGCGCCGCCTCGTGTGCGGCGGGCCCGCGGGCCCGGCCGGCCGGGGCTCAGTGGCCCTTGACCACCTCGCCGTCGCGCAGCTTGTAGCGCGTGCCGCAGTACGGGCAGCGTGCCTCGCCGTGCGACACGTCGATGAAGACGCGCGGGTGCGCACTCCAGCGCGCCATGGCCGGGTTCGGGCAGTAGGCGGGGAGATCCTTGGCCGTCAGCTCGACCAGCGGCATTTCCTTGATTTCACTCATGAGACTTTCTCTTATCACTCTTTTGTGGGGCGGTCGGTGGCGCGGCGCGCTCAGACTTTCGTCAGCCAGTGCGCGTACTTCGCGTTCTTGCCCGACACGATATCGAAAAATGCCGACTGGAGCTTTTCCGTGACCGGGCCGCGGGCGCCGCTGCCGATCGTGCGGTTGTCGAGCTCGCGGATCGGCGTGACTTCGGCGGCCGTGCCCGTGAAGAACGCTTCGTCGGCCGTGTAGACCTCGTCGCGCGTGATGCGCTTCTCGATCACCTCGATGCCGGCGTCCTTCGCGAGCGTGATGATCGTGTCGCGCGTGATGCCGTCGAGGCACGACGACAGGTCGGGCGTGTACAGCTTGCCGTTGTTCACCAGGAAGAAATTCTCGCCGGAGCCTTCCGACACGTAGCCGTCGACGTCGAGCAGCAGCGCTTCGTCGTAGCCGTCGGCGGTCGCTTCCTGGTTCGCGAGGATCGAGTTCACGTACCAGCCCGACGCCTTCGCGCGCACCATGGACACGTTCACGTGGTGGCGCGTGAACGACGACGTCTTCACGCGGATACCCTTCGCGAGGCCGTCCTCGCCGAGATATGCGCCCCACGGCCATGCGGCGATCGCGACGTGGATCGTGTTGCCCTTCGCCGACACGCCAAGTTTTTCCGAGCCGACCCAGATGATCGGGCGCAGGTAGCACGACTCGAGCTTGTTCTCGCGCACGACTTCGAGCTGCGCGGCTTCGAGCGTTTCGCGGTCGAACGGCACGTCCATCTGGAAGATCTTCGCCGAATTCAGCAGACGTTTGGTGTGCTCGCGCAGACGGAAGATCGCGGTGCTGCCGTCGGCCGTCTTGTACGCACGCACGCCCTCGAAGACGCCCATGCCGTAGTGCAGCGTATGGGTCAGGACGTGGATCTTGGCATCGCGCCAGTCGATCAGCTTGCCGTCCATCCAGATCTTGCCGTCGCGGTCGGCCATTGACATAGGATTCTCCTGGGAAGCGGTTGTACAGCGGGTTGTGTGCAGCATTGAGCCGGAAAGACGCTTATTTTAGCGTCATTTGAAGGCGATCCGGTCGGTCGGCACAGGGCCGGCGCTATAATCGCCCGGTACCGATTCCAATAACGACGGGTCGTACCGGCAGGAGGCGCCGGCGGCCCGACGAACCGCCCGCCGCGGCCCGTTTCCCATGCTCGCTCGATTCTCCGCCACCGACCGCTTCGCGCTGATCCAGGGCGCGCGCGACTATTCCCCGACACTGATGGCGATCCTGTCCTGGGGGCTCGTCACCGGGGTCGCGATGAGCAAGTCGGTGATGACGCTCGGGCAGGCGAGCGCGATGTCGATCTTCGTCTATGCGGGCTCGTCGCAGCTCGCGGTGCTGCCGCTTCTCGTCGCGAAGCTGCCGATCTGGACGATCCTGCTCACGGCCACGATGGTCAACATGCGCTTCGTGATCTTCAGCGCCGGGCTTGCGCCCCATTTTTCCTACCTGCCGCTGTGGCGGCGCCTCGCGATCGGCTATTTCAACGGCGACGTGATCTACCTGCTGTTCCAGAAACAGGGCTTCGCATACGGCCACGTGCCGGGCAAGGAAGCCTATTTCTGGGGGATGGCGCTCGCCAGCTGGGCGTCGTGGCAGGTGTCATCGCTCGCCGGCATCCTGCTCGCGAGCTTCTTTCCCGCGAGCTGGGGGCTGGAGCTGGCCGGCACGCTCGCGCTGCTCCCGATCATGGTGTCGGCGGTCGCGAACCGCTCGACGCTCGCGGCCGTCGCGGTGGCGGGCATCGTGTCGCTGATCGCGTTCGACCTGCCGTACCGGCTCGCGCTGCCGATCGCGGTGCTGGCCGCGCTTGCGGCCGGGTGCACGGCCGATTTCTTCGTCGAACGCGCCGACTGGCGCCGCATCCGCACCGAAACCGTGCACGAAAAGGAAATCGAATGAGCGCGACGGAAATCTGGATCGTGATCGTCGGGATGACGATCGTCACGGCCGTCACGCGCGCGCTGTTCCTGATCGGCGGCGAACGCACCGTGCTGCCCGAGCGCGCGCAGCGCGCGCTGCGCTACGCGCCGGCCGCCGCGCTCGTCGCGGTCGTGCTGCCCGACGTGCTCGAAACGCCCGCCGGGCTGTCGTTCGCGCTGTCCAACCATCCGTTCTACGCCGCGCTCGCGGGTCTCGGCTGGTTTTTGTGGCGGCGCAGCATGCTCGGCACGATCATCGTCGGGATGCTCGTCTTCACCGTGCTGCGGCTGATCTTCTGACGAATCTCCGTGCCCGCCCACCGGGTGCCGGCCGCTGGCGAGCACCTATTGTTGCGTTGCGGAAACGTGTTGACGGCCGTGCGCGATCCCAAATAGGCGGAATTCGCCGCCGCACGGGTCAGTCTGCCGGGTGGATCGGCTAGAATGCCCGTTCGAGATTTTTTACCCGTGCGCGTCATGCGAACCGCCAGCCACGGCCGCATCCGGCGCCCTTTCGCGGCAGCCCGCGCACGTCCAGCATGAACCCCCTTTCCCCATCCACTACTTCAATCTGTTCAACATGAGCCAAGTCAAGCGTCTTACCGACCTGATCGCCGCAGGCCAGCTCGCCGGCAAGCGGGTGTTCATCCGCGCCGACCTGAACGTCCCGCAGGACGATCACGGCAACATCACCGAAGACACGCGCGTGCGCGCGTCCGTGCCGGCCATCCAGGCCGCGCTCGACGCCGGCGCGGCCGTGATGGTCACGTCGCACCTCGGTCGTCCGACCGAAGGCGAATTCAAGCCGGAAGATTCGCTCGCGCCGGTCGCGAAGCGCCTCGCCGAGTTGCTCGGCCGCGACGTGCCGCTCGTCTCGAACTGGGTCGAGAACGGCGTGAACGTCGCGCCGGGCCAGGTCGTGCTGCTCGAGAACTGCCGCGTGAACAAGGGCGAGAAGAAGAATTCGGACGAGCTCGCGCAAAAGATGGCGAAGCTCTGCGACGTCTACGTGAACGACGCGTTCGGCACCGCGCACCGCGCGGAAGCGACCACCCACGGCATCGCGAAGTACGCGCCGGTCGCGTGCGCGGGCCCGCTGCTGGCCGCCGAACTCGACGCACTGGGCAAGGCGCTCGGCAACCCGGCTCGCCCGCTGGTGGCGATCGTCGCCGGTTCGAAGGTGTCGACCAAGCTGACGATTCTCAAGTCGCTGGCCGGCAAGGTCGACCAGCTGATCGTCGGCGGCGGCATCGCGAACACGTTCATGCTCGCGGCCGGCCTGTCGATCGGCAAGTCGCTCGCGGAAGCCGATCTCGTCGCCGAGGCGAAGGCGATCATCGACGAAGCGCGCGAGCGCGGCGCGTCGGTGCCGATCCCGACCGACGTCGTGACGGCCAAGGAATTCTCGCCGACGGCCGCAGCCACGGTGAAGCAGGTCGCCGACATCGAAGCGGACGACATGATCCTCGACATCGGCCCGGATACGGCCAAGGCGCTCGCGAGCCAGCTCGAGAAGGCCGGCACGATCGTGTGGAACGGCCCGGTCGGCGTGTTCGAGTTCGACCAGTTCGGCAACGGCACCAAGACGCTCGCGGAAGCGATCGCCAAATCGTCCGCGTTCTCGATCGCGGGCGGCGGCGACACGCTCGCGGCCATCGCGAAGTACGGCATCCATGACCAGGTCAGCTACATCTCGACGGGCGGCGGCGCCTTCCTCGAGTTCCTCGAGGGGAAGAAGCTGCCGGCGGTGGAAGTGCTGGAAACGCGGGCGGCCTGAGCGTGGCGGCGCGCGCAGGGGTGACGAGGGCCGCGCGCTCCGCGAAAGCGGAGCAGCCGGCCGGCGCGGGCAAGCGCAAACGCGCGCCCGCGCGGGCGAACTCGACCCCGCGCGCACCGGCGGCCGCCGGCGACGCGGCCGTGCAGCACCACGAAATTCAGAACAAAGCGATGCCGGGCGCAAGCACCGGCACGCCCCCCGGAACGGCCGCCGCTGGGCCCGCCGATTCCGGCTCTCGCAGCGTTTCACCCAGCGCATCCACCTTGATCCAGATGAGGAGTTTCATGCAGCGCGCCACCAAGATAGTCGCCACGATCGGCCCGGCTTCCAGTTCGCCGGAGATTCTGCTGCAGATGATGCAGGCGGGCCTCGACGTCGTGCGGCTCAACTTTTCGCACGGCACGGCCGACGATCACCGCCAGCGCGCCGAGATGGTGCGCGAGGCCGCCCGCAAGGTCGGCCGCGAGATCGCGATCATGGCCGACCTCCAGGGCCCGAAGATCCGCGTCGGCAAGTTCGAGAACGGCAAGACGACCCTCGTGCCGGGCCAGGCCTTCATCCTCGACGCGGGCTGTGAGCTCGGCAACGACGAGCGCGTCGGCCTCGACTACAAGGAACTGCCGCGCGACCTGAAGCCGGGCGATCTGCTGCTGCTGAACGACGGCCTGATCGTGCTGACCGTCGAGCGCGTGCTCGGCGAAGAGATCCACACGATCGTCAAGGTGGGCGGCGAGCTGTCGAACAACAAGGGGATCAACCGCCAGGGCGGCGGCCTGTCGGCGCCCGCGCTGACCGCGAAGGACATGGAGGACATCCGCACGGCGATGTCGCTCGGCGCGGATCTGGTCGCGGTGTCGTTCCCGAAGAACGCCACCGACATGGAAATGGCGCGCCAGCTCGCGAACATCGCGGGCGCGCCTTACGGCATCAAGCCGAAGATGATCGCTAAGATCGAGCGCGCCGAGGCGATTCCGGCGCTGCAGAGCATTCTCGACGCGTCCGACGGCATCATGGTCGCGCGCGGCGACCTCGCGGTGGAAGTCGGCAACGCGGCCGTGCCGGCGCTGCAGAAGCGGATGATCCGGATGGCGCGCGAGTCGAACAAGCTCGTGATCACCGCGACGCAAATGATGGAGTCGATGATCCACGCGCCGGTGCCGACCCGCGCGGAAGTGTCGGACGTCGCGAACGCGGTGCTCGACGGCACCGACGCGGTGATGCTGTCGGCCGAGACGGCCGCCGGCAAGTACCCGGTCGTCACGATCGAGACGATGGCGGCCGTGTGTGTCGAGGCGGAAAAGTCGGAACACGTCGAGCTGGACAAGGATTTCCTCGACCGCACGTTCACGCGGATCGACCAGTCGATCGCGATGGGCGCGCTGTTCACTGCGTACCACCTGGGCGCGAAGGCGATCATCGCGCTGACCGAATCGGGCGCGACCGCGCTGTGGATGTCGCGCCACTACACGCACGTGCCGATCTTCGCGCTGACGCCGCGCGTCGGCAGCGAGCGCACGATGGCGCTGTACCGCAACGTGACGCCGCTGCACGTCGACTTCAACAGCGATCGCGATTCGGCGCTGCAGGCGGCGCTGGAGCTCGTCGTCAAGCAGGGCTACGTGCAGCACGGCGACATGGTCGTGCTGACCGTCGGCGAGCCGATGGGGCAAGCGGGCGGCACCAACACGCTGAAGATCGTGCGGGTCGGCGAGCACTATTGAGCACCGGCATGCATCGGGCCGGTCCGTTCGGTCCGTTGGCCGGTCCACCGGCCGCCCGAGCCGATCGGGCACCATTTTTTTGACGAAAGCCGCGCGGGGTCCGATGCCCCGCGCGGCTTTTTTTCTGTTTTTTGCCTGGATTGTGCCGTGCGAAGGTAACAAATTGCGAGTACGCGCCACCGGCCGGTCGGAATCGGAGGCGCTTCGCGATAAAATGCGGCTATTCGACGCTCAGCCGCGCCGTGCCGCCCCGGTTTCGACGGGGAGCGAGCGCCGCGCCGGCGTCAGGGCGCACCGGTTTTCATTCCAAGGAGTTCCACAATGCCTCTCGTATCAATGCGTCAATTGCTGGACCACGCGGCAGAGCACGGTTACGGCCTGCCGGCCTTCAACGTGAACAACCTGGAGCAGGTCCAGGCGATCATGGCGGCGGCGGATCAGGTCGGCGCGCCCGTGATCATGCAGGCATCGGCCGGCGCGCGTAAGTACGCGGGCGAGCCGTTCCTGCGCCACCTGATCGAAGCGGCGGTCGAGTCGTATCCGCACATCCCGGTCGTGATGCACCAGGACCACGGCCAGTCGCCGGCCGTGTGCATGGGCGCGATCCGCAGCGGCTTCACCAGCGTGATGATGGACGGTTCGCTCGAAGCCGACGGCAAGACGGTCGCCTCGTACGAATACAACGTCGACGTGTCGCGCAAGGTCGTCGAGATGGCGCACTCGATCGGCGTGACGGTCGAAGCCGAACTCGGCGTGCTCGGCTCGCTCGAGACGATGAAGGGCGACAAGGAAGACGGCCATGGCGCGGAAGGCACGATGACCCGCGAGCAACTGCTGACCGATCCGGAGCAGGCCGCCGACTTCGTGAAGCTCACGCAGTGCGACGCGCTCGCGATCGCGATCGGCACGTCGCACGGCGCGTACAAGTTCTCGAAGAAGCCGACGGGCGACATCCTGTCGATCCAGCGCATCAAGGAAATTCACGCACGCATCCCGAACACGCACCTGGTGATGCACGGTTCGTCGTCGGTGCCGCAGGAACTGCTGGCCGAGATCCGCGAATTCGGCGGCGACATGAAGGAAACCTACGGCGTGCCGGTCGAGGAAATCCAGGAAGGCATCAAGCACGGCGTGCGCAAGATCAACATCGACACCGACCTGCGTCTCGCGATCACCGGCGCGATCCGCCGCTACCTGTTCGAGAACCCGGGCAAGTTCGATCCGCGCGACTACCTGAAGCCCGCGCGTGAAGCGGCGAAGCAGGTGTGTGTCGACCGCTACCTCGCGTTCGGCTGCGAAGGCCAGGCCGCGAAGATCAAGCCGGTGTCGCTCGACAAGATCGCCGAGCAGTACAAGTCCGGCGCACTCGCGCAGGTCGTGCGCTGAGATGTAGTACGATTGCCGCGCCGAAAGGCTGAGGCAAGGCTGTCCGGCCGGATTTGATCCGGCCCCGCAGCCGCTCCGTCCGGCCGAACGAGGGCCGGCCGGCAACCGCCCGGGCGCTGTCGCCCGCCGGTTCGCCGACGCATTGCAAGACCGCCGTTCCCGCCTGCCGCGGGGAACGGCGTTTCCCTTTTTGTTTGGCTCCTTATCTGCGAAAAGACGATGTCTACCCTTTACGAATCCACGCTCCGCTCGCTGCCGCTCCTCGGTCGCGGCAAGGTCCGCGACAACTACGCGGTCGGCAACGACAAGCTCCTGATCGTCACGACGGATCGCCTGTCGGCATTCGACGTGATCATGGGGGAGCCGATTCCGAACAAGGGTCGCGTGTTGAACCAGATGGCGAACTTCTGGTTCGACAAGCTCGCGCACATCGTGCCGAACCACCTGACGGGCGACGCGCCGGAAGCGGTCGTCTCGGCGGACGAGGTCGAGCAGGTCAAGGGGCGTGGCGTGGTCGTCAAGCGTCTCGAGCCGATCATGATCGAGGCGGTCGTGCGAGGCTACCTGGCGGGCAGCGGCTGGAAGGAATACCAGGCGTCGGGCGCCGTGTGCGGCGTGAAGCTGCCGGAAGGCCTGCAGAACGCGCAGAAGCTGCCCGAGCCGATCTTCACGCCGGCCGCGAAGGCCGAGATGGGCGAGCACGACGAGAACATCACGTTCGAGGAAACCGAGCGCCGCATCGGCACCGAGCTGGCCGCGACGATCCGCGACATCTCGATCCGCCTGTACAAGGAAGCGGCCGATTACGCGGCGACGCGCGGCATCATCATCGCCGACACGAAGTTCGAATTCGGCCTCGACAATCACGGCAAGCTCTACCTGATGGACGAGGTGCTGACGGCCGATTCGTCGCGCTTCTGGCCGGCCGACCAGTACCAGGTCGGCACCAACCCGCCGTCGTTCGACAAGCAGTTCGTGCGCGACTGGCTCGAGGCGCAGCCGTGGGGCAAGACCGCGCCGGCACCGGCACTGCCGGCCGACGTCGTCGAGAAGACGGCCGCGAAGTACCAGGAAGCGCTCGAGCGCATCACCGGCCAGCCGCTCGCCTGAAGGAAGGAACGCACGAAATGAGTGAAGTCCAGACTGCCCACACGCACAGCGCGCCGCTCGTCGGCGTGCTGATGGGTTCGAGTTCCGACTGGGACGTGATGAAGAACGCGGTCGCGATCCTGCAGGAATTCGGCGTACCGTACGAAGCGAAGGTCGTGTCCGCGCACCGGATGCCCGACGAGATGTTCGACTATGCGGAGAAGGCGCGCGAGCGCGGACTGCGCGCGATCATCGCGGGCGCCGGCGGTGCCGCGCACCTGCCCGGCATGCTGGCCGCGAAAACCACGGTGCCGGTGCTCGGCGTACCGGTCGCGAGCAAGTACCTGAAGGGCGTCGATTCGCTGCACTCGATCGTGCAGATGCCGAAGGGCGTGCCGGTCGCGACGTTCGCGATCGGCGAGGCCGGCGCTGCGAATGCCGCTCTGTTCGCGGTGTCGATCCTGTCCGGCACGTCGGTCGACTACGCGAACCGGCTCGCCGCGTTCCGCGTGCGACAGAACGAAGCCGCGCACGCGATGGTGCTGCCGCCGCTCGCATGACGGCGCACCGGCGGCCGCACTGCCATTCCCGCGGCCGCTTGATCCTCATCACTGCGGCGGGCGGCGCCCGCCGTGACCGAACACTGACATGACCGCAACTCCTGATTCCGTTTCCCCGATCCTGCCCGGCGCGTGGCTGGGCATGGTCGGCGGTGGCCAGCTCGGCCGCATGTTCTGCTTTGCCGCCCAGTCGATGGGCTATCGCGTCGCCGTGCTCGATCCCGATCCGACGAGCCCCGCCGGCGCGGTCGCCGACCGTCACCTGTGCGCGGCCTACGACGACGAAGCGGCGCTCGCCGAACTGGCCGCGCTGTGCGCGGCCGTGTCGACGGAATTCGAGAACGTGCCGGCCGCGAGCCTCGATTTCCTCGCGCGCACGACGTTCGTTGCGCCGGCCGGCCGCTGCGTCGCGGTCGCGCAGGACCGGATCGCGGAGAAGCGTTTCATCGAGGCGTCGGGCGTGCCGGTCGCACCGCACGTCGCGATCGAATCGGCGGCGGCGCTCGCCGCGCTCGACGATGCCGCGCTCGACGCGGTGCTGCCGGGCATCCTGAAGACGGCGCGCCTCGGTTACGACGGCAAGGGCCAGGTGCGCGTGAGCACCGCGCGGGAAGCGCGCGACGCGCATGCGTCGCTCGGCGGCGTGCCGTGCGTGCTCGAAAAGCGCCTGCCGCTGAAATACGAAGTGTCCGCGCTGATCGCGCGCGGCGCGGACGGCCGCTCGGCCGCATTCCCGCTCGCGCAGAACGTGCATCACAACGGCATCCTCGCGCTGACCGTCGTGCCGGCCCCGGCCGCCGATGCCGCACGCGTCGAGGAGGCGCAGCAGGCAGCCGTCCGGATCGCCGATACGCTCGGCTACGTCGGCGTGCTCTGCGTCGAATTCTTTGTGCTGGAAGACGGCTCGTTCGTCGCGAACGAAATGGCGCCACGCCCGCACAACTCCGGCCACTACACGGTCGATGCGTGCGCAACGAGCCAGTTCGAGCAGCAGGTGCGCGCGATGACGCGCATGCCGCTCGGCAACCCGCGCCAGCATTCGCCGGCCGCGATGCTGAACATCCTCGGCGACGTGTGGTTCCCGAACGGTGGCGCAGCCGAGGCCGTCACGCCGCCGTGGGACACGGTCGCCGCCATGCCGGCCGCGCACCTGCACCTGTACGGCAAGGAAGAAGCGCGCGTCGGGCGCAAGATGGGCCACGTGAACTTCACGGCCGAGACGCGCGACGAAGCCGTCGCTGCCGCCACCGCGTGCGCGCAGCTGCTGCGCGTGCCGCTCGACTGAGGCGCCAGCCGATGTCCATCGATCTCCCGACCTCCGTGACGCCCGCGCAGATCGACGCGGCTGCCGCGCTGCTCGACGCGGGGCAACTCGTCGCATTCCCGACCGAAACCGTGTACGGGCTCGGCGGCGACGCGGCGAATCCCGAGGCCGTCGCGCGCATCTATGCGGCGAAGGGGCGCCCGGCGAACCATCCGGTGATCGTGCACCTGCCGCCCGGCGGCGATCCCGGTTACTGGGCCGAAGACCTGCCGGCCGATGCGCAGGCGCTGATCGATGCATTCTGGCCGGGCCCGCTGACGCTGATCCTGAAGCGCCATGCGCGCATTCCGGACGCCGTGAGCGGCGGCCAGGATTCGGTCGGCCTGCGCTGTCCGTCGCATCCGGTCGCGCAGGCGCTGCTGGCCGCGTTCAGCGCGCGGCGCGGCGGCCACGGCGGCGTCGCCGCCCCGTCCGCGAACCGCTTCGGCCACGTGAGCCCGACCACCGCTCAACACGTGCGCGACGAATTCGGCGACACCGTGCACGTACTCGATGGCGGCCCGTCGGAAGTCGGCATCGAATCGACGATCCTCGACCTGTCGCGCGGCTTCCCGGCGCTGCTGCGCCCGGGCCACGTGACGCCGCAGCAGATTGCCGACGTGCTCGGCCGCGCGCCGCGCCTGCCCGACGGCAGCGACGCGACCGCGCCGCGCGCGTCGGGCACGCTGAAGGCCCATTACGCGCCGCGCACGCCGCTCGCGCTGCTGCCGTTCGATGCACTCGAGCTGCTGCTCGCGGCCGCGCAGACCGACGGCGAACGTGTCGCGCTCGTCGCACGCGCGTCGCGCGCGGGACGCTGGGCGCACGCCGACGGCGTGCATTTCGTCGCGGCGCCGGAAGATCCGCAGGCGTATGCGCGCGACCTGTACGGCATGCTGCGGGCGCTCGACCGCGCGCAGGTCGCACGTATCCTCGTCGAGAAACTGCCCGAGACCGTCGAATGGATCGCGGTCAACGATCGCCTCGGTCGTGCGGCCGCCGCGTTCGAAGCGCGCGACTGACGCAGCCGTTCGTATCCGCTCGTGAAATGAAAAACGCCCGACCGGCGAACCGGTCGGGCGTTTTCGTTTGTGCGCGTGGCGCTCGGCTTACTTGCCGACGCCCGAGGCCGCGATCTGCTGCTCGACGTACTGCGCGAACAGCGCGTGCAGGCGCGTTGTCGGGTGGACCAAGTCGGCGAACATGTAAGTCTGGTCCGCGTTGGCGGTCGTGTAGGTCTGCGGCGAGCAGAACAGCGACGAGCCGAAGGCGGTTGCATCCGCGACGCCGTACTGGGTCGCCGCCGCGACCATCGCCTTCAGGTTGCATGCGGTGTCGGTATTCGACACGCTGAAGCCGTTCGCCTGGTAGTTGGCCGCGATGCCGTCCTGCCACTTGAACGCGTCGACCACGGCGTACTTCGTCGTGTCGACCTTCAGCGCGGCGAGCGTGCCGACCAGCGTCTGGTTGAACAGCCCCGACAGTTGCGTGAATGCGGCCTGCGTCTGCGCGCCGCCCTGCAGCGCGAGCGGCGTGCCGCCGATGTCCGGCACCGTCGCGACGAACACGTGCGATGCGCCCGCCGCGACGATCTGCTGGACGATGCCACCGAGCTGCTGCGCGGCGAGGCCGATCGCCTGCGCGGCCGCGAGCTGCGCGGCCGGCGTGTTGCCCTGCGCCTGCGCGACCTGTGCCTGATAGAAGATGTCGTTGGCGCCGCCGTTGACCAGCACGATCTGGCCCGCGTTGAAGCTGCCGCGCTGCGTCAGGTACTGCTTGACCTGGTCGGCGATCGGCGTCGTCGTGGCCTGTGCGTAGTCGGCGTTCGGCACGCTCGAGTCCGCGTGGCCGAGACCCGGTTGCAGCGTCACGCGCGAGCCGCCCTGTGCGTAGCCGAGGCCGCCCGTGGCCTGCAGCGGAATGCCGAAGCCGCCCTGGTTCGCGGGCTGCAGCGTGTCGCCGTAATACTGCGCGACGTCCTGCGTCCACACCTGGCCGGGGTTGGTCGTGAAGCGGCCGCCGCCGAAGCCAAGCTTGATCTGCGAGTAGGTGCCGGCGTCCGACAGGCTGTCGCCGAACGACACGACCTGCATCTTCACGCCGGACGGCGGCGTGTTCGACGCGCTGCTGTTGTTGTTGTCACCGCCGCCGCACGCGGCGAGCAGGGCGAGCGCGGCGCCCGCGATCGCGACCTGCACGGTGCGCAGCAGGCGTTGACGGTTGCGCGACGGGAATTGTTGTTGTGACTGCATCGTTCGATCTCCTCGTAGATATGGCCCGATGTGTTTCTCATCTGCCGCGCGCCTGCTCGGATCCGGGCTGCGCGGCGGCCGTTGGCTGAAGCGGTTATTGGTCGCGCACGGCCGCAAGCGGCACGGTGCGCGGATCGTGGTTTGCGGCCTCGGCAATCTGCGCATGATAAGCGCTCGCCCATTCGGGCGGGCCGAAAATCGCGCGCAGCTTGTTGCGCCATCCGTGGACGCGCAACGCGTCGGCCACCATCGACACCCACTCGTGAAACGTCGCGACGAGCGGGTTGTTCGAGCCGAGCGGCTCGACGATCCCGTATTGCGGCGGATCGTCGGACGACTCCTCGACGTAGCTGCCGAACAGGCGGTCCCAGATCACGAGCACACCTGCGTAATTGCGGTCGATGTAGCGGGGGTTGCGCGCATGGTGCGCGCGATGGATCGACGGCGTGTTGAGCACGTATTCGAGCCAGCCGAGCTTGCCGATCGCCTGCGTGTGCACGAAGAACTGGAACGCGAGGTTGATCAGCACGATGCCGACGATCTGCTGCGGCGGAAAGCCGACGAACGCGAGCGGCAGCCAGAACGCCCACATGCCTGCGACGGGATACATCAGGCTCTGCCGGAACGCGGTCGAGAAATTCATCCGCTCGGACGAGTGATGCACGACGTGCGCGGCCCACAGCCAGCGTACGCGATGGCTCGCGCGATGGAACACGTAGTAGAGGAAGTCCTGGCCGACGAACAGCACGGCAAACGACAGCCAGCCGTCGTGCCACGTGAACAGCCGGAAATGTGCGTAGCAGTACGCATAAACGGGGATCACGAACAGCCACGCGAGCTTGTCGGCGCCCTGGTGCATCAGTGCGAGCGCCGCGTTGCACAGCGTGTCGCGCCACGCATAGACATGGTCCTGCGCACGCGTGCGGGCGAGGTGCCAGGCTTCCCACGCGATGCAGAGCAGGAAGACGGGCGCCAGCGCGAGCAGAAGCAATTCGACGTCGAATCGCATGGACGTGTCTCCTCCTTTCCCCTGCAAGCCGTGAGGCCGGGCGTACGGCCCGTTGTAGATATCGGTCAGGCCAACAGCCTACGCAATCGCCACGCGCTAGGCGAGGGGGCAGCGTAGAGGGTTCCCTCTGAGGACAGGGTTTCTACGGAAGTCATGCGGAACGGGGCCTCGCGGTGCGGCCCCGTTTTGCGGGCACATCTGGCGGGCCGTGCGCGGCGCGCCGGCGGCCGAGGGCGTTTCAAACTGCACAGGGCGAAATCCCCGAGGACGGGGCGCCCGATGCACGGTGTCTCCCCGCGATCTACGCAAGCCGACAGCGGGGCCTGCGTGCGCCGCGCCGCGGCGAGTGCGTCGTCAGTGCGCGCCCGCGTAGATCCATTCGAGCAGCGTGTCATGCGCGGCGCGCGCGGCTTCCGCGTGATCGTCGTTGATGAAACTGACGACGACGTAGCTCTGGCCGTCTGCGCCCGCGACGTAGCCCGCGATCGCGCGCACGTCGCGCAGCGTGCCGGTCTTGATGTGCGCGTTGCCGAGCACGCCGGCGTTGGTCAGGCGGTTCTTCATCGTGCCGTCGATGCCGGCGATCGGCAGCGAATCGATGAACGCCTGCGCGACGGGGCTCGAGTTCGCGGCCTGCAACAGCGCAGCGAGCGACTGCGCGCTGACGTGCTCCTCGCGCGACAGGCCCGAGCCGTTCTCGAGGTCGAGGTCGGGCATCGCGATTCCGCTCTTCTGCAGGAACGCGTGAATCGCGTGGCTCGACTGCTCGGGGCTCGCGGGCGGCTTGCCGGCGGCCGCGCCGATCGTCAGGAACAGGTTGCGCGCCATCACGTTGTTGCTGAACTTGTTGATGTCGTAGACGATGCTGCCGAGCACGGGGCTGTGATGGACGGCGAGCGGGCGCGCGGTGGTCGGCACCTTGCCTTCGCTGACGGGGCCCGCGATCGTGCCGCCGTCCTGCTGCCACAGCGCGAGGAAGCCGCGCGCGAAGAACGTCGTGTGATCGAGGATCGCGAGGTTGGTCGTGTGCGCGCCGCAGCGCAGCGGATAGTCGCCGGCGAACGACGCGGTCATGATCCCGCCGCCGGCCGACAGCGTCGGACGCGCGGCGGCCGCCGCCGCACCGCACGACCCGTTGCCTTCGACCAGCTGGTTGTCGATCGACAGGTTCGCGAGCGGCGGCAGCACGTCGACGGCGACCTTGCCGTCGTCGCCCGGCGTGACCGTGAACGACACGGCCTTGAACGCGTACAGCAGCGGATCGGGGCCGACGTTGTACGGTGCGCTGGCGTCGTCGTCGAACGACGGCAGGTCGCGCGTCGACGCGGCGAAATAGCTCTTGTCGAGCACGAGGCCGCCGGCCACGCGCTTGATGCCGGCCTTGCGGATCTTGTCGACGAGGTCGATCAGTTCCTCCGGTACGAGCTTCGGATCGCCGGTGCCCTTGATGTACAGGTTGCCCTGCAGCGTACCGTCCGGATCGACCGGGCCGTCCGCGTACGCGGTGGTGCGCCAGCGGTAGTCGGGGCCGAGGATCGACAGGCCCGAGAAGGTCGTGACGAGCTTCATAGTCGACGCCGGCATCATCGGCCGGTTCGCATTCCATGCGATCAGCGGCTCGGGATCGCCGACGCGCTCGACCACAACGCTCATCGCCGAGGCCGGCACCTTCGCGCGCTGCAGCGCGACGAGCACGGACGCCGGCAGGCCGGCCGCCCGCGCGGCGGGCGACACGACGGCGGTCTTGCGCGCCTCCTTGTGGGACTTCTTGCGGGCCTGCGCGGGCGGTGCGAACGCAAGGGCCGTGCAGGTGGCGACGACGGCGGCCGCGCGCAGGAAGGGGCGGGCGCGGGGGGCGAACCGGGCGGAAAGTTCGGAAATCGGCATGGGCGAATACGGGAAAAGCACGGGATTCGGGCAGAGCGCGCGCGGCGCCGGAGCGCACATTGTAGAGACAAGTGCGGACACGCTCCCGGCGATCCGCCTTTCTGTTGCATTGCACGGGGCGCACGCGATTCGCGGCGCTACAATGGTCGCCATGTTTCACTCGCCCGATGGGTTCCAGCTCCGATGCGGATTCTGCTTGTTGAAGACGATCGAATGATTGCCGAGGGCGTACGCAAAGCGTTGCGCGCCGACGGCTTCGCAGTCGACTGGGTGCAGGACGGCGACGCCGCGCTCACGGCGCTCGGCGGCGAGACGTACGACCTGCTGCTGCTCGACCTCGGCCTGCCGAAGCGCGACGGCATCGACGTGCTGCGCACGCTGCGCGCGCGCGGGCTGTCGCTGCCGGTGCTGATCGTCACCGCGCGCGATGCGGTGGCCGATCGCGTGAAGGGGCTCGACGCGGGCGCCGACGACTACCTCGTCAAGCCGTTCGACCTCGACGAACTGGGCGCGCGGATGCGCGCGCTGATCCGCCGCCAGGCAGGGCGCAGCGAGTCGCTGATCCGTCACGGCGCGCTGACGCTCGATCCCGCGGCGCACCAGGTGACGCTCGACGGCGCGCCCGTCGCGCTGTCCGCGCGCGAGTTCGCGCTGCTCGAGGCGCTGCTCGCGCGGCCCGGTGCGGTGCTGTCGAAGAGTCAGCTCGAGGAAAAGATGTACGGCTGGGGCGAGGAGATCGGCAGCAACACGGTCGAGGTCTACATCCACGCGCTGCGCAAGAAGCTCGGCTCGGACCTGATCCGCAACGTGCGCGGGCTCGGCTACATGGTCGTCAAGGAAAGCTGACGCGTGAGGTCGATTCGTCATCAATTGCTGATCTGGCTGCTCGCGATCGTCGTCGCGGGCGTGGGCGCCGCGGGCTGGCTCATCTACCGGCAGGCGCTCGCCGAGGCGAACGAATTGTTCGACTACCAGCTGCAGGAAATCGCCGCGGCGCTGCCGTCCGAGCCGTTCTCGCAGGTGTTCGGTTCGCGCACCAACGGCGACGAAGGCATCGTGATCCAGATCTGGAACCGCAACGGCGTGCTGATGTACTTCTCGCATCCACGTGCGCCGATCGCGCCGCGCGCGGAGCTCGGCTTCTCGACCGAGCGCACCGATCGCGGCGAATGGCGCGTGTACGGCGCGATCGTCGGCGACAACGTCGTGCAGCTCGCGCAGCCGCTGTCGGTGCGCAACCGGCTCGCGGCGAACGTGGCGCTGCGCACGCTGTGGCCGCTGATCGTGCTGCTGCCGTTCCTCGGCGCGGCGGTCTGGGTGATCGTCGGGCGCGGGCTCGCGCCGCTCGGCCGCGTGACGCGCGCGGTCGAGACGCGCCGGCCCGAAGCGCTCGATCCGCTACCCGATTCGCGTCTGCCGCTCGAGGTGCAGCCGCTCGTGCGTGCGCTGAACGGGCTGCTTGCGCGGCTGTCGGCGGCGCTCGACACGCAGAAGGCCTTCGTCGCCGATGCCGCGCACGAACTGCGCACGCCGCTCGCGGCCGTGCAGATCCAGGCGCAGCTCGTCGCGCGCGCGAAGGACGATACGTCGCGCCGCGAGGCGGTCGCCGATCTGCAGGACGGCGTCACGCGCGCGACGCGCCTCGCCGAGCAGTTGCTCGCGCTGGCGCGAGCCGAACCGGACGGCGCCACGATGCGCGAGCCGGTCGACCTGCAGGCGCTGCTCGTCGAATGCGTGGCCGCGCATGCACCGCTCGCGCAACGGCACAGCATCGATCTCGGCTTCGAGGAGAGCTGCGCGGCGACCGTCGTCGCGGATGTCGGCGCGCTGCGCGTGATGTTCGGCAACCTGCTCGACAACGCGGTGAAGTACACGCCGGACGGCGGCCGCATCGACGTGTCGCTGACCCGCGACGCGGCCGGCCGCGTATGTGTGCAGATCGGCGACAGCGGCCCCGGCATCCCGGCGGACGAGCGCGAGCGCGTGTTCGACCGCTTCTACCGGGACAGCTCCGCGCGGGCGCGCGCCGACGTGTCGGGCAGCGGGCTCGGGCTGGCGATCGTCAAGCGCGTCGCGGCGCAGCAGGGCGCGACGGTGACGCTCGGCGACGCGGCCGCGGGCGGCCTGCTCGTGAGCGTCGTGTTCCGAGACGCCGAGATGCCGGCGCAGGCGCCGCAGGTGTCCGAATCCGTATGACGAACCACGCGGGTGGCGGCCTAAGCCCCGTTTAAGGTCGATTAAGCCTCCTTTAAGTCAGGGTCGTTACGCTGCGTCCTAACAACGAGGAGGTCCTACGATGAACACCCGATTCCTTGCGCGCGGCGCCGTCGCGGTCGCCGTGGCGGCTGCCCTGTCAGCCGGCTATGTCGCAGGCACCCGCCGCGCCGATCCGCAGATCATCACGCCCGCGCAGGCCGCCGCGCTCATGCCGGCCGAGGCCGCGGCGAAGACCGGCATTCCCGATTTCTCCGGGCTGGTCGAAACTTACGGCCCGGCCGTCGTGAACATCAGCGCGAAGCACGTCGTGAAGCAGGTGTCGCGGCGTGTGCCACAGCCGCAGCTGCCGATCGATCCGAGCGATCCGTTCTACCAGTTCTTCAAGCACTTCTACGGCCAGGTGCCGGGCATGGGCGGCGACACGCAGCCGGACGACCAGCCGAGCGCGAGCCTCGGTTCGGGATTCATCGTCAGCGCGGACGGGTACATCCTCACCAACGCGCACGTGATCGACGGCGCGAACGTCGTCACGGTCAAGCTGACCGACAAGCGCGAGTACAAGGCGAAGGTCGTCGGCGCCGACAAGCAATCCGACGTCGCGGTGCTGAAGATCGACGCGAGCGGCCTGCCGACCGTGAAGATCGGCGACCCGGCGCAGAGCAAGGTCGGCCAGTGGGTCGTCGCGATCGGTTCGCCGTACGGCTTCGACAACACGGTCACGTCCGGCATCATCAGCGCGAAATCGCGTTCGCTGCCCGACGAGAACTACACGCCGTTCATCCAGACCGACGTGCCGGTGAACCCCGGCAACTCGGGCGGCCCGCTGTTCAACCTGCAGGGCGAGGTGATCGGCATCAACTCGATGATCTACTCGCAGACGGGTGGCTTCCAGGGCCTGTCGTTCGCGATTCCGATCAACGAGGCGATCAAGGTCAAGGACGAGCTCGTGAAGACGGGGCACGTGAGCCGCGGCCGCCTCGGCGTCGCCGTGCAGGGGCTGAACCAGACGCTCGCGAGCTCGTTCGGACTGCAGAAGCCGGACGGCGCGCTCGTCAGTTCGGTCGACCCGAACGGCCCGGCCGCGAAGGCGGGCTTGCAGCCGGGCGACGTGATCCTCGCGGTCAACGGCTCGCCGGTCGCCGACTCCACGTCGCTGCCCGCGCAGATCGCGAACCTGAAGCCGGGCTCGATGGTCGATCTGCAGGTGTGGCGCGACAAGTCGAGGAAGTCGATCAGCGTGACGCTCGGCGCGATGACCGATGCGAAGCTGGCCTCGAACGACGGCGGCCCCGTCGAGCAGGGGCGCCTCGGCGTCGCGGTGCGTCCGCTCACGCCGCAGGAGCGCAGCGCAACCAGCTTGTCGCACGGGCTGATCGTGCAGCAGGCCGGCGGCCCGGCGGCCAGCGCGGGCATCCAGCCCGGCGACGTCATCCTCGCGGTGAACGGCCGCCCGGTCACGAGCCCCGAGCAGTTGCGCGACGCGGTCAAGGGAGCGGGCAACAGTCTTGCTCTCCTGATCCAGCGCGATAATGCACAGATCTTCGTGCCGGTCGACCTGAGCTGACCGGCGGCCGCTGCGGGCCGGCCTCGCCGGCCTTGGCGGGCGCCGCCGGCGTTCGACCCGTGGTGCCGTGTTCCGACCCGAAAGGAGGGAGCCATGCAATATCTACGCAACGTGTCCCGATTTGCCGCCGCCGCGGCGCTGGCTGCCGGCTGCGCCGTCGCCGCGTCCGGCGCGTACGCACAATCGGACGGCTTGCCCGCGGCGAGCCAGCAGGGCGATGTCAGCTACGTGTCAGGCGGCATCGGCAAGGATCAATCGACGGCATTCGAGCAGAACGAGGCGGCGTGGCCGCTCGCACTGCGCTTCACCGGCAAGGGCGGCGAATACCTGGCCGACGTCCATGTGCGGATCGTCGACAGCAAGGGCACCGAGCTGCTGACGACGGACGCGCGCGGGCCGTACATGCTCGTCAAGCTGCCGCCTGGGCGCTACACGGTGCATGCGGCGTACCAGGGCAGCGACGAATCGCGCGCGGTCACGGTCGGTGCGAAGGGCGGGGCGAAGGCCGCGTTCCAGTGGAGTGCGCAGTAGCGCATCGCGCGCGGGCGCGGTCAGGCCGCGCAATCGGAGGCGGTTTCGCCCATAATGAGAGCCACGGCACCTGTGCCGTGGCTTTTTCGTTTCCTGCGCCCGGCTTGCCCGCCGGGGCCGCCGTCCGGAGGAGAAACGATGTCCGATGCTGCCGACCCTCGCCTGGAAATCGTACCGAACCGCCATCGCGTGCGCGTGATCCATCGCGGCATCACGTATGCCGATTCACACGGCGCGCTGACCGTGCGCGAAACGGGCCTGCCGGACATCCATTACCTGCCGCGCGGCGACGTCAACATGCACAGGCTCGTGATGTCGAGCGTCACGACGGATTGTCCGCTGAGGGGCCGTGCCGTGTATTTCAACCTGCAGACGGAAGACGGCGTGATCGAGAACGCCGCATGGAGTTACGAGGAACCGGGGGAGACCGCGTCCGCGCTTGCGCACTACGTCGCCTTCGATGTCGCGCGGGTCGACAGTCTCATCGAGACGTCCTGATGCGGCGCGTGTTCATCGGGGAGGCATCATGGAACTGAACGACACGTTACGCGTACCGCTCGCGCCGGCCGTCGTGCGGGAGGCACTCGAGGATCTCGCGTTGCTGCGGGCGAGCTTCGACCATTGCGAATCGTTCGTGAAGCACGCGCACGGCGAGTTCGCGCTGACCATCACGGTGCCGCTCGGCCCGCTGCGTGCCCGCTACGACGTGCGTGCGCATCTGGCGAGCGAGCAGGGCGACGCGGAAGGCCAGCCGCGCCGCGTGCTCAACTTCAAGGCGCGGGCCGACGGCCTCGGCGCGGTGCGCGGGCAGGTCGAGCTGGTGCTGCGGCCGGACGATGACGACGCGGCCGCGACACGTATCGAATATGTGGTGTGGGCGACGGCGAGCGGCCCGCTTGCCGAACTGCCGGCGCGGCAGATCGAGAATGCGCTGTTCGCGTGGACCGACGATTTCTTCCGCGAATTCTGCGCGGTCGTGCAGGCGAAGCACGGTCTCGTGCCGAACCGCGCGCGTTCGCGCCCGCAACGTCGCCAGCATGTGTTCCTGCGGCCCGCGTCGCTGATGGCCGCGGCGAAGCGTCCGCTGCCGCCGCACCTTGGCGGCGCGCTGAGCGGCCGCGTCGCGAGCGCCGTGCATCATCGCGAATCCGGCCCGCTGCCCGTCTGGGCGTGGGCGGCGATCGTCGTGTTCGTCGCGCTGCTGCTGTATGCGGCGCGCTGGATCAACGGCGTCTGAGCGGCCGGCGTGCCACCGCGTTACCCGGCCGGACGCCGGCGGCGCGGCGGCCATTAGCGCCGCGCATCGGGCCCGGCGCCGCGAAATTCCCTCCGATAGGCCGATGGCGACGTGCCGAGCGAGCCCGCGAAATGCTGGCGCAGCGATACGCTCGAGCCGTAGCCGGCCGCCTGCGCGATCGCGTCGATCGATTGTCCCGTAGTTTCCAGTAGATGCTGCGCGCGCGTGAGCCGCTCGGCCTGCAGCCACGCGGTGACGGTCGTGCCCGTCGCCTGGCGGAAGTGGCGCGTGAACGTGCGCCGGCTCATCAGCACGCGTTCGGCGAGCGAATCCACACTGTGCGCGATGTCCAGATGCGCGCGCACCCAGTCGAGCAGGCCCGCGAGCCGCGCATCGCGCGGGTGCGCGGCAACCGGCTGCGGCACGTATTGCGCCTGCCCGCCCTGGCGGTGCGGCGGGATCACGAGGCGGCGCGCGATCCGGTTCGCGGCGTCCGAGCCGAAGCGCCGCCGCACGACGTGCAGGCAGCAGTCGAGCCCCGCGGCCGTGCCGGCCGACGTCATCAGGTTGCCGTCGTCGACGTACAGCACATCGGGGTCGAGCTTCACGCGCGGAAAGCGCTGGGCGAAGTCGTCGGCCCATGCCCAGTGCGTCGTGGCCGGGCGTCCGTCGAGCAGCCCGGCCGCGGCGAGCACGTACGCGCCGAGGCACAGGCCGACGACCTGCGCGCCGCGCGCGGCGGCCGCGCGCACTGCATCGACCAGCACGTCAGGCGGCGGTTCGTCGGGATCGCGCCATGCCGGCACGATGACGATGTCCGCGTCGTCGAGCGCATCGAGCCCGTACGGCGCGGTGATCGTGAAGCCGCCCGTCGTCGACAGCGGGCCGCGCTCGGCCGAGCACACGCGAAACTCGAACGTGGGCATCGCGGCCGCATCGCGTTCCTTGCCGAACACGACGGATGGCACCGACAGGTGGAACGGGCTGATGCCGTCGTACGCGATCACGGCGACGACGGTCGGGGCAGGGGCAACGGACGACGCGGCGGCGCGCATGACGGGCTCCGGAATGGCGATGGCCCGATTCTATCGAAGAATGGCTATCGGGCCACTGTCCGTCTGCGCGATGCGATCCGACAATGCATCGCATCGCGCTGCTGGCCGCCCCGTTCCGGAGCGGGGCGGCGCTGCCGAAACCGGAGCCTGCCATGTCGAATGCCATATTGCCTTCCGCTTCCCGCCGCGCGCTGATCGTGATCGATGTCCAGAACGAATACGTAACGGGCAACCTGCCGATAGAGTATCCGCCCGCCGACGCATCGCTGGCGAACATCGGCCGTGCGATCGACGCCGCGCACGCGGCGGGCGTGCCCGTGATCGTCGTCCAGCACGTCGCGCCGGCGGGTGCGCCGATCTTCGCGCCGGGGACGGACGGCGTCGCGCTGCATCCGGTCGTCGCCGACCGGCCGTATGCGCACCTGATCGTGAAGGCGCAGGCCAGTTCGTTCGCCGGCACCGATCTTGCCGCATGGCTCGACGCGCACGGCATCGACACGCTCGCGGTCGCCGGCTACATGACGCACAACTGCAATGCATCGACGGTCTATCACGCGGCGCACGCGGGGCTCGCCGTCGAGTATCTGGCGGACGCGACCGGCGCGTTGCCGTACGTGAATGGCGCGGGTGCGGCGAGTGCTGAAGAGATTCACCGCGCGTACACGGTCGTGTTTCAGTCTAATTTCGCGGCCGTGATGTCGACCGATGAATGGATCGCGGGGCTCGGCGGCGCGGCGATGCCGGCGCGCGATTCGGTGGCCGCGTCGAACCGGCGGGCCCGCGCGCAACGCGCGAAGGCCGCCTGAGCGAATCGGGGAGGGCAGGGGCGACCGGGCGGAGCGGTGCCGCCGTCTGCGCGTGGCCGGTTCGACCGGCCGGTCGCGATGACACGGCCTGCGGCGCGCCGGCGGAGGGGCCGTCGGTCAGTCGCTCGTCTTCAGCATCGCCGGGCTGTAACGCATCATGTCGAAGCAGCCGTCGACGAGCTGTTCCGCATGCTGCTCGGCATCGATCTCGTCGGGCAGCATCAGCATGTCACGCACGAAACCGCTGACGAGCGTGTGCAGCATCAGCGTCGCGCGCCATGTGTCGAGCCGCTCGGGCAGCAGCTTGAGCCGCACGGCGCCCGCGAGATCGGCATCGATCGCGTGCAGCGCCTCGCTCATCCCCGCACGGTTGCGCTGCAGCAGCGGCTCCATGTCCGCGACGTACTCGCACTTCATGAACAGGATGCTGAACACGCGCCGCAACTGCGAGTCGCGCTGTACACCGAGCAGGCACCAGATCAGGATCTTGCGGATTTTCTCCAGCGGATTGCCGCCGGGTGCGTCGAGCGGCATCCGCTTGAGCTCGTCGATCGGCAGGAACACGCGGTCGAACATCGCGTCGAACAGCTCACTCTTGTTCGCGAAATGCCAGTAGATCGCGCCGCGCGTCACGCCGGCGTGCTGGGCGATGTCGGCGAGCGACGTGTGCGACACGCCCTTCTCGAAGAACACGTGTTCGGCGGCGTCGAGAATGCGGTTGCGCGTCTCGAGCGCCTCCTCCTTGGTGCGTCTGACCATGTGCAGGCCTGAATGGATCGATCGTAGGTGAATATAGGGTCGGCAACCCTCGTCGTCGCTGTGCGGACGGGCTATGCTTGCGACTGGTAATAATTCGTAAGACCTAGCGGTTGGCGACGGGCGAGCGGGCTTTTTACATACATTCGTGAATGTATATACAATACCACCCTACGATCGAATGACCAAAGTGGCAATCAGTTAATATCCCACTCTGCTGATTCCCGCCAAAGTACCAGTCCGCAGTTCGCGGCATCTCGTCGGCATGGAGGTCTCGTGCCGACTTGCTGTATCCAGTAGTCCAGTAATTCAGGTGTTCGATCTGCGCCGCGAGGCGCATCCGTGTTGCGCTCCCGTCGGGTGCTGCACTTATTCCATTGGTTATACACAGAGGTCGCTCCATGCGCGTCGAACGGGTTCCATACCGCTTGATCACTGTCGCGGCAGCCGCGGTTTTTCTGGCTGCATGCGGAAAAAAAGAATCGGCACCGCCGCCGCAAACGCCGGAAGTCGGCGTCGTCACCGTCCAGCCGCAAGCCGTGCCGGTCTTCAGCGAACTGCCGGGCCGCACCAGCGCATTCCTCGTCGCGCAGGTCCGCGCGCGGGTCGACGGCATCGTGCTGCGTCGTGAGTTCACCGAAGGCACCGACGTCAAGGCTGGCCAGCGTCTGTACAAGATCGATCCGGCGCCGTACATCGCGGCATTGAACAGCGCGAAGGCGACGCTCGCGAAGGCGCAGGCGAACCTCGTCACGCAGAACGCGCTGGTCGCGCGCTACAAGGTGCTCGTGGCCGCGAACGCGGTCAGCAAGCAGGACTACGACAACGCGGTGGCCACCCAGGGGCAGGCCGCGGCGGACGTCGCGGCCGGCAAGGCGGCGGTCGATACCGCACAGATCAACCTCGGCTACACGGACGTGGTCTCGCCGATCACGGGCCGCGTCGGCATTTCGCAAGTGACGCCGGGCGCCTACGTGCAGGCGAGCCAGGCGACGCTGATGTCGACGGTGCAGCAGCTCGACCCCGTGTACGTGGACCTCACGCAATCGAGCCTCGAGGGCCTGAAGCTGCGCCAGGACGTGCAGAGCGGCCGCCTGAAGACGAGCGGCCCGGGCGCGGCGAAGGTGTCGCTGATCCTCGAGGACGGCAAGACGTATTCGGAAGTCGGCAAGCTGCAGTTTTCCGACGTGACGGTCGACCAGGCAACCGGCTCGGTGACGATCCGCGCGGTCTTCCCGAACCCGGGCCGCGTGCTGCTGCCGGGGATGTTCGTGCGTGCGCGTATCGAGGAAGGCGTGAACGAGAATGCGTTCCTGGTGCCGCAGATCGGCGTCACGCATGACCAGAAGGGCCAGGCGATCGCGATGGTGGTGAACGCGAGCAACAAGGTCGAGCCGCGTACGCTGAAGACGTCGGGCATGCGCGGCCAGGACTGGATCGTCGAAGGCGGTCTGCAGGCGGGCGACCACGTGATCGTGCAGGGCGGCGAGAAGGTGCGTCCGGGCGCGACCGTGAAGTCGGTGGCGGCACAACTCGCCCCGGCGGCCGGTGCCGCATCGGGTGTCGCCGCTGCCACCGCCGCGCCGGCTGCCGCCGGTTCCGGCGCCGCCGCCGCGTCCGGTGCCGCCGCATCGGGCGCCGCGCCGGCGAGTGCCGCCGCTGCTTCGAGCGCGCAATAACAGGGAGCCTGTTTCATGGCAAAGTTTTTTATCGATCGCCCGATCTTCGCGTGGGTGATCGCCATCATCCTGATGCTGGCCGGGGTCGCGGCGATCTTCACGCTGCCGATCTCGCAGTATCCGACGATCGCGCCGCCATCGATCCAGATCACCGCGAACTACCCGGGCGCTTCCGCGAAGACGGTGGAAGACACGGTGACGCAGGTGATCGAGCAGCAGATGAGCGGTCTCGACAACTTCCTGTACATGTCGTCGACCAGTGACGACTCGGGCAACGCGACGATCACGCTGACGTTCGCGCCGGGCACCAACGCCGACATCGCGCAGGTCCAGGTGCAGAACAAGCTGTCGCTCGCGACGCCGGTTCTGCCCCAGGTCGTGCAGCAGCTCGGCCTGTCGGTGACGAAGTCGAGCAGCAGCTTCCTGCTGGTGCTCGCCTTCAACTCCGAAGACGGCAGCATGAACAAGTACGACCTCGCGAACTTCGTGGCGTCGCACGTGAAGGATCCGATCAGCCGGCTGAACGGCGTCGGCACCGTCACGCTGTTCGGCTCGCAGTACGCGATGCGGATCTGGCTCGACCCGACCCGCCTGACGAACTACGGCCTCACGCCGGTCGACGTGAGCTCGGCGATCACCGCGCAGAACGTGCAGATCGCGGGCGGTCAGATCGGCGGCACGCCGGCCAAGCCGGGCACCATGCTGCAGGCGACGATCACCGAATCGACGCTGCTGCAGACGCCCGAGCAGTTCGGCAACATCCTGCTGAAGGTCAACCAGGACGGCTCGCAGGTTCGCCTGAAGGACGTCTCGAAGATCGAGCTCGGCGGCGAAAACTACAACTTCGACACGAAGTACAACGGTCAGCCGACCGCGGCACTCGGTATCCAGCTCGCGACCAACGCGAACGCGCTCGCGACCGCGAAGGCCGTGCGCGCGAAGATCGACGAGCTCGCACCGTTCTTCCCGCACGGCCTCGTCGTGAAGTATCCGTACGACACGACGCCGTTCGTGAAGCTGTCGATCGAGGAAGTGGTCAAGACGCTGCTCGAAGGTATCGTGCTCGTGTTCCTCGTGATGTATCTGTTCCTGCAGAACCTGCGGGCGACGATCATCCCGACGATTGCGGTGCCGGTGGTGCTGCTCGGCACGTTCGCGATCATGTCGCTCGTGGGCTTCTCGATCAACACGCTGTCGATGTTCGGCCTCGTGCTCGCGATCGGCCTGCTGGTGGACGATGCGATCGTGGTGGTCGAGAACGTCGAGCGCGTGATGGCGGAAGAGGGCCTGTCACCGAAGGAGGCGACCCGCAAGGCGATGGGCCAGATCACCGGCGCACTCGTCGGCGTGGCGCTGGTGCTGTCGGCGGTGTTCGTGCCGGTCGCGTTCTCCGGCGGTTCGGTCGGCGCGATCTATCGTCAGTTCTCGCTGACGATCGTGTCGGCGATGGTGCTGTCGGTGCTGGTCGCGTTGATTCTGACGCCCGCACTGTGCGCGACGATCCTGAAGCCGATCCCGCAAGGGCATCACGAAGAGAAGAAGGGCTTCTTCGGCTGGTTCAACCGCACGTTCAACAACAGCCGCGACAAGTACCACGTCGGCGTGCACCACGTGATCAAGCGTTCGGGCCGCTGGCTCATCATCTACCTGGTCGTGATCGTCGCGGTCGGCCTGCTGTTCGTGCGCCTGCCGAAGTCGTTCCTGCCGGATGAAGACCAGGGCCTGATGTTCGTGATCGTGCAGACGCCGTCGGGCTCGACGCAGGAAACGACCGCGAAGACGCTCGCGAACATTTCCGACTACCTGCTGAAGGACGAGAAGGAAATCGTCGAATCGGCGTTCACGGTCAACGGCTTCAGCTTCGCGGGTCGCGGCCAGAACTCGGGTCTCGTGTTCGTGCGACTGAAGGACTACTCGCAGCGTCAGCATGCGAACCAGAAGGTGCAGGCGCTGATCGGCCGGATGTTCGGGCGCTACGCGGGCTACAAGGACGCGATCGTGATCCCGTTCAACCCGCCGTCGATTCCCGAACTCGGTACGGCCGCGGGCTTCGACTTCGAGCTGACGGACAACGCCGGTCTTGGCCACGACGCGCTGATGGCCGCGCGTAACCAGCTTCTCGGGATGGCCTCGAAGGATCCGACGCTGCAGGGCGTGCGCCCGAACGGCCTGAACGACACGCCGCAGTACAAGGTCGACATTGACCGCGAGAAGGCGAATGCGCTCGGCGTGACGGCGGATGCGATCGACCAGACGTTCTCGATCGCGTGGGCGTCGAAGTACGTGAACAACTTCCTCGACACCGACGGCCGGATCAAGAAGGTCTACGTGCAGGCCGACGCGCCGTTCCGGATGACGCCGGAGGACATGAACATCTGGTACGTGCGCAACGGGTCGGGCGGGATGGTGCCGTTCAGCGCGTTCGCGACCGGTCACTGGACGTACGGTTCGCCGAAGCTCGAGCGCTACAACGGCGTGTCGGCGATGGAAATCCAGGGTCAGGCCGCGCCGGGCAAGTCGACCGGCCAGGCGATGGCCGCGATGGAAGGGCTCGCGAAGAAGCTGCCGGTCGGTATCGGCTATTCGTGGACCGGTCTGTCGTTCCAGGAAATCCAGTCGGGTTCGCAGGCGCCGATTCTGTACGCAATCTCGATCCTCGTCGTGTTCCTGTGTCTCGCGGCGCTGTATGAAAGCTGGTCGATCCCGTTCTCGGTGATCATGGTGGTGCCGCTCGGCGTGATCGGTGCACTGCTCGCGGCGACGATGCGCGGCCTTGAGAACGACGTGTTCTTCCAGGTTGGCCTGCTGACCACCGTGGGCTTGTCCGCGAAGAACGCGATCCTGATCGTGGAATTCGCGCGCGAACTGCAGATGACGGAGAAGATGGGGCCGATCGAGGCCGCGCTGGAAGCAGCGCGCCTGCGGCTGCGTCCGATCCTGATGACGTCGCTCGCGTTCATTCTCGGCGTGATGCCGCTCGCGATCAGCAACGGCGCGGGTTCGGCGAGCCAGCACGCGATCGGCACGGGCGTGATCGGCGGGATGATCACGGCGACGTTCCTCGCGATCTTCATGATCCCGATGTTCTTCGTGAAGATCCGCGCGATCTTCAGCGGCGAGAAGGAAGACGTCGACCAGGCGCTGCGCCTCGCTCAGGAGCACTCGCACCACGAAGAGAAGCCGGGCAACGGCGACGAAGGCAACAAGGGACAGTGATGATGCAAAAACACGCTTTGACTGCAATCGCGGTCGCGCTCTTTGCCACGGGCTGCACGATGGCGCCGCATTACAAGCGGCCCGACGCGCCCGTTGCGCAGGCGTACCCGGCCGGCGGCGTCTATGCGACGCAGCCGGGCGCTGCCGGCGCGCGCAGCGCGAACGGCCAGGCGGCGACCGCCATCGGCTGGCGCGAATTCTTCGTCGATCCGCGCCTGCAGCGGCTGATCGAGATCGCGCTGAAGAACAACCGCGACCTGCGCGTGTCGGTGCTGAACATCGAGGCCGCGCGCGCGCAGTACCAGATCACGCGCGCGGGCCTGTTCCCGACGCTCGACGGCACGGGCACGGGCAGCATCCAGCGCGTGCCGCAGGGCCTGTCGCAGACGGGTGCGCCGTATATCTCGCGCGCCTACAACGTCGGCGTTTCGGCGTCGTGGGAACTCGACCTGTTCGGCCGCGTGCAGAGCCTGAAGGACCAGGCGCTCGCGCAGTACCTGTCGACGTCGTATGCGCGGCAGGCTGCCGAGATCTCGCTCGTGTCGCAGGTCGCGGACCAGTACCTGACGCTGCTGTCCACCGATGACCTGTTGCAGGTCACGGAGAACACGCTGAAGACGGCACAGGCGTCGTACGACCTGACGAAGCTGCAGTTCGACAACGGCACGGGCTCCGAGCTCGAGCTGCGTCAGGCGCAGACGGTCGTCGAGACGGCGCTCGCGAACCAGCAGGCGCAGGCGCGTGCGCGTGCGCAGGCGCTGAACGCGCTGGTGCTGCTGATCGGCGAGCCGCTGCCGGACGATCTGCCGGCGGGCATGCCGCTCGATGCGCAGAACCTGCTGACGGACGTGCCGGCCGGTCTGCCGTCCGACCTGCTGACGCGTCGTCCTGACGTGATGCAGGCCGAGCAGACGCTCCTGGCCGCGAACGCGAACATCGGCGCGGCACGCGCGGCGTTCTTCCCGCGTATCTCGCTGACGGGCGCGTTCGGCACCGGCAGCCCGACGCTCGGCGGCCTGTTCAAGGCCGGCACGGCGGCGTGGTCGTTCGCGCCGCAGATCACGATGCCGATCTTCGAAGGCGGGCAGAACATCGCGAACCTGAACCTCGCGAACGTGCAGAAGCGTATCGAGATCGCCAACTACGAGAAGGCGATCCAGTCGGCGTTCCGCGAAGTGTCGGACGGGCTGGCTGCACGCGGCACGTACGATCAGCAGATCGCCGCGCTCGAGCGAAACGAGCACGCGCAGCAGCGTCGCTTCGACCTGTCGGACCTGCGCTACAAGAATGGTGTCGACAGCTACCTGTCGGTGCTGACTGCGCAGACCGACCTGTACTCGGCGCAGCAGTCGCTGATCAGCGCGCGTCTGGCACGCTGGACGAACCTGGTCACGCTTTACCGCGCATTGGGCGGCGGCTGGATCCAGCGCGCCGGCGAGACGCCGCGCGCACCGGACGAAACGGTCGACTACGACAAGGCGGCCGCACCGGCGCCTGCGTCGGCAGCGGCGACGAACGGGTAAGCACGAAGGCGGGCAGGGGCGGGCGACCGCTCCGGTTCGCCGAGGTCGCGGTTCCCGGGATACGACAACGCCACGGACGAAAGTCCGTGGCGTTTTTTTGCGGCCAGTTTGGTTTGCAGCGACCGCGGATCGTCATCACCGGCACCACTGCTATCGCCGCCCAACCACTCGCCACAAAGCAAAACGCCACGGCAAGCCGTGGCGTTTTTCCTCTACCGTATCGCGCCATGCTCCGGCGCATCCGGGGCGGATCGATCAGTGGTGCACGTCGGCCGGGCGTCCGTCGAAGTCGTGCCCTGCGCGGCGAATCTCGCAACGTGCGTCCTTCTCTGCCTTCACGCCGTTGAACACGACGTTCAGGATCACGGCGGTGGCGGACGCGAGCAGGATACCGCTGTGCAGGATCGGCGCGAGCGCGGGCGGCAGCTTCGAGAAGAAGTGCGGCGACACGACCGGCACGAGGCCCATCCCGACGCTGACGGCGACGATGAACAGGTTGTGCGAGTTGTCGACGAAGTCGACCTTCGACAGCACCTTGATGCCGTTCGCGGCCACCATCCCGAACATCACGATACCCGCGCCACCGAGCACGAACGGCGGCACCGATGCGACGACCTGCGCCATCTTCGGGAACAGGCCGAGCAGCACCAGGATCACGCCGCCCGTCGCGCAGACGAACCGGCTCTTCACGCCCGTCACGCCGATCAGGCCGACGTTCTGCGAGAACGACGTATGCGGAAACGAGTTGAAGATGCCGCCGATCAGCGTGCCGAGGCCGTCGACGCGCAGGCCGCGCACGAGGCGCTCCTGGTTGACCGGGCGATCGACCATGTCGCCGACCGCGAGGAACATGCCGGTCGATTCGATGAACGTGACGAACATCACCGTGACCATCGTCGCGATCGACAGCGGGTCGAAATGCGGCAGGCCGAAGTGGAACGGCATCACGAAACCGACCCACGGTGCGTGCGCGACGCCGTCGGTATTCACGCGACCGATCGCGAACGCGATCACGAAGCCGGCGACGATGCCGAGCAGCACCGAGATGTTCGCGATGAAGCCGCGGCCGAACTTGTTGATCAGCAGGATCAGCGTGAGCACGAGCAGCGACAGGCCGAGGTAGACGGGGCTGCCGTATTCGGGGTTGCCGACGCCGCCCGCTGCCCAGTTGATCCCGACTTCCATCAGCGACAGCCCGATCACCGCGATCACGGTGCCGACGACGACCGGCGGAAAGAATCGCAACAGCTTGCCGATCATCGGCGCGAGCACGATGCCGATGATGCCGGCGGCAATGGTCGAGCCGAAGATGTCGAGAATGCCGAGGCCGGGGTTGGTGCCGATCGCGATCATCGGGCCGACGGCCGCGAACGTGCAGCCCATGATGACGGGCAGGCGGATCCCGAAGATCCACAGGCCGAGCGTCTGGATCAGCGTGGCGATGCCGCACGAAAACAGATCGGCGCTGATCAGGAACGCGATCTGGTCTTTCGGCAGCTTCAGCGCGCCGCCGACGATAAGCGGCACGGCTACGGCGCCGGCGTACATGACGAGGACGTGCTGCAGACCAAGCGTTACAAGCTTGCCGGTCGGCAGCACCTCATCGCACGGATGGACCGTGTTCGATTGCATCTGTCTCACTCCATGATCTTGTTTTCGGGGTGATACGAAGTTATGCGGAATGGAACATTGCAACAAGAGCACTGGGTTCTATTCCGTTCTTTGCTGGTTCGATATGCCATTTCGGCATGAAACAGGGTGTCGATCATCGGGAAACTGCCGCGGGAGTGAGGTTCCCCGGTTTTATAGCCCTTCAAAATAGTGCATGCCGCCATGTCAAATATCGGCGGCTTTATGGTGTGTATCGCGACCGTGGCATAGTGGAAAAAACGACCGGTGGAAAATCGCGCCGGGTTAACCCGCTGGCGGCCGTTCTGGCGCGTAACGCGTGGCCGGGTGAAACCGATGGTGCGCGGCTGCGTTTTTCACGTCGCCAGGGTGTCAAAAACGCCGAGCAAGTCGGGCCGCATGTCGCGATCCCGCTATCATCGATATCCGTTCACTCGAATACGCCAACCCGTCATGCGCCTGCTCGGAATCGACCTCGGTACCGGCTCCGTCAAACTCGTCACGCTTGATGCCGATGGCGTCGAGCGCGCGGTTGCGAGCCAACCCTATGCGTTGTCGTCGCCGCAGCCGGGCTGGGCGGAAATTGCCCCCGACGTGTGGTGGCAGGCGCTCGTGCGCGCCGCTGCGCGGCTGCCGGCCGGTGAGCGCGCGCAGGTCGCGGCGATCGGCTTCTCCGGCCAGATGCATGGCGTCGTGCTGATCGACGCGGCCGGGCAGCCGGTGCGGCCCGCGCTGTTGTGGCCCGATACGCGCGCGGTGCGCGAAGCGGACGCGGCCGACTGGCCGGACGCGCCGAATCCCGTCGCGCCCGGCATGGCGGGCCCCCTGTTGCGCTGGCTGGCCGCACACGAACCGCACGCGTTGCGGGACGCACGCTGGGCCGTGCAGCCGAAGGACTGGCTGCGCGTCGCGCTGGGCGGCGAGATCGCGGCCGATCCGAGCGATGCATGCGCGACGGCGCTCGCGACGCCGGACGGCGCGTGGGATTCGGCGCTGATCGACGCGCTGGGCTTGCCCGTCGACCGGTTCGCACCTGAGCGGGCGTCGGGTGCGCGCTGCGGTGTGCTCGATGCGACGGCGGCGGCGGCACTCGGGCTGCCGGCCGGCGTGCCGCTCGCGACGGGGGCGGCCGATACGGCGTGCGCGGCGCTCGGCAGCGGACTCGTCGCGGCCGGCGACGCGCTGCTGACCACCGGCAGCGGTGGCCAGATCGTCGTCCTCGCGGACAGGTTGCCGCCCGCACGGCGCGGGCTGCATCGTTATCGCACGGCGGCGGGCGGCGGCTATTACACGATGGCCGCGATGCAGAACGTCGGGCTCGCGCTCGAAGCCGTGCGCGGCTGGCTCGGCTATCCGGGCTGGCCGGATGCGTACGACGACGCGTTCGCCCGGCCGGCGTCGGAGCGGCTCTGCTTCCTGCCGTACCTGACGGGCGAGCGTTCGCCGTGGATGAATCCCGACGCGCGCGGCGGCTGGCTCGGTCTCGGGCTCGGCGACACGCGCGGCGCGATGATGCGCGCCGCGTTCGAGGGCGTCGCATTCGCGTTGCGCGCGGGGCTCGATGCGATTCGCGATGCGAACCGGGTCGATCCGGTGACGACGCTGCGCCTCGCCGGTGGTGGCTCGGTCGATCCGCGCTGGCGTCAGTTGCTCGCGGATGCGCTCGGCGCGTCGCTCGACGCGGTCGATTGCCCGAACGCCGCGACGCGCGGCGCCGCGCTGCTCGCGGGCGTCGCGATCGGACACTGGCGCGAAGACGCGCTGCGCACGCTGGCGCCGACCGCGTCGCCGGTCGCCGCACCGCACGACGATCGCGCGCTGGCCGCACGCCATGCGCGTTTCGTCGATCTGTATGCGCGAACGGATGCGTGGTTCACGACCGGCGTTTAAACTCGGGCACTTGTCCTGTCGCGCCAGCGGTGACGCGTCGCGGCAAGCCGGCGGCTGTTTCCCGCACGCGACGGGCGGCGGGATCGGGGATCATGACGGGCACGCTCCGGTATCGCCGTGTCGCGCGGCACGGCCCGACCTGATCACGCACGCGCTGCCGCTCGAGACGCTCCCCGGCGGCGCCGACACGATGAAGACGGGCGAATCGATTCGCCCGATCGTGCTGTATTGAACGGAAGGGAACTCCATGCTCGAACTCGTTACTTCGCATGCTTGCCACGGTGGCGAGCAACGCTTCTATCGCCACGATTCGAAGGCGATCGGCCTGCCGATGAAGTTCTCGGTGTACCTGCCGCCGCAGGCCGCGCACGGTCGCGTGCCGACGCTGTTCTATCTCGCGGGGCTCACGTGCACCGAGGAGACGTTCGCGATCAAGGGCGGCGCGCAGCAGTACGCGGCGCAGCACGGCCTCGCGCTCGTGATGCCCGATACGAGCCCGCGCGGCGCGGGCGTGCCGGGCGAGACCGATGCATGGGATTTCGGCGTCGGCGCGGGTTTCTATGTCGACGCGACGCAAGCTCCGTGGTCGACGCATTACCGGATGGAGTCCTACGTGACGGGCGAGTTGCGCGAGCTTGTCGCGGCCGAGTTGCCGATCGACGGCACGCGGCTCGGGATCTTCGGCCACTCGATGGGCGGGCACGGTGCGCTGACGCTCGCGCTGCGTCACCCCGACCTGTACCGATCGGTGTCGGCGTTCGCGCCGATTGCCGCGCCGACGCGTTGCCCGTGGGGCGAGAAGGCGTTCTCGGGCTACCTCGGCGACGATCGCGACGCGTGGAAGCAGCACGACGCGAGCGAACTCGTCGCGCGCGCGGATGCGCCGAAGTTCGCGGACGGCATCCTCGTCGACCAGGGCCTCGCCGATCAATTCCTCGCGAACCAGCTGAGCCCGGACGTATTCGAAGCCGCGTGCGCGAAGGCCGGCCAGCCGCTGACGCTGCGCCGCCATGCAGGCTACGACCACGGTTACTACTTCATCTCGACGTTCATCGCCGATCACATCGCGCATCACGCACGCGTGCTCGTACTGTGAGCGGGGTGCGGCACGCGTGACCCGCGGTGCGCGCCGCACGTCGCGCGCGCATGCAAAAACGCCGGCGGCCTTTCGGCTACGCCGGCGTTTTGGTTTTCGTCGCTCGACGATCAGTGGCGCCGCAACAGGCTCGCGCCATACACGAGCGCGGACAGCGCGGTGATCCAGAAGCTCGTCGGCCAGTCGGTGTGATACGCGAGCGCGATCCCGGCCCACGCCTCGAACAGCGCGAACAGCGCGGCGAGCAGCACGCCGGTCGACAGCCGCGTCGACACGTTTTGCGCGGCCGCGGCCGGCCCGACCAGCAGCGTGAACACGAGCAGCACGCCGACGATCTGCGTTGCCGCCGCCACCGCGAGCGCGCACACCGCGAGGAACAGCACCGACACCGTGCGCAGCGACACGCCTTTGGCTTCGGCCAGCTCAGGCTGCAGCGACGCGAACAGCAGCGGCCGCGCGATCAGCGCGAGCGCGACGAGGCTCACCGCGCCGATGCCGGCCAGCACCGCGAGCGTGTCGCGGCTGACCGCGAGCACGTTGCCGAACAGCAATGCGGTGACCTGCGTCGCGAACGACGTATAGAAGTGCAGGAACAACAAACCGAAGCCGAGCGCGCCGGACAGGATCACGCCGATCGCGACGTCGCGGCCCGCGAGTTTTTCGCCGAGCGCGCCCATGCCGATCCCGGCCGCAAGCGTGAAGCCGACCATCCCCCAGATCGGCGAGATGCCGAGCAGCACCGCACCCGTCGCGCCGGTAAAGCCGACGTGCGACAGCGCATGGCCGGCGAAGGTTTGTCCGCGCAGCACCAGGAAGTAGCCGACGATGCCCGCGAGCACCGCGACGATTCCCGACGCGGCGAACGCGTTGATCATGAAGTCGTATTCAAACATCGTGCGAATGCCCGGGGTGAGCGTGTCCGTGGTGGTGATGGCCGTGTCCGCCGCCACCGCCGTGCGAGTGGCCGTCGTCGTCCTCGTGTTCGTGGTCGTGCTTCTCGATCTCGACGTCGCCCGACATCACGAAGATCTTGCCGTTCACGCGCATCACGTCGATCGGCGAGCCGTAGAGCCGCGACAGCACAGGCCTGGTGATGACCTCGTCGACGGTGCCGAGCGCCGCGACGCCGTTGCCGAGATACAGCACGCGGTCGAGCGCGTTCAGCAGCGGATTCAGTTCGTGCGCGGAGAACAGCACGGTGATGCCGAGCTCGCGCTGCACGTTGCGCACGAGTTCGACGACGCCGCGCTGGTGGTTCGGGTCGAGGCTGATCAGCGGTTCGTCGAGCAGCAGCAGCTGCGGATTGCCGAGCAGGCATTGCGCGAGCAGCAGGCGCTGCCGCTCGCCGCCCGACAGCTCCGACAGCGGCCGGCGCGCGAGCGTCTGGCCGCCGACGAGGTCGAGCACGCGGTCGACGTCGCGCCGCGTCGCGGCGTTCGTGTGCGGCAGCCCCCAGCGGTGGCCGTCGGCGGCCATCGCGACGAAGTCGTAGCCGCGCATCCGGCGATTCGCGAGGCCGCTTCTGATCTGCGGCATGTAGCCGATCGACGCGTTGCCGCGCGCGACCGGCACGCCGCCGACCGACAGCGTGCCGCCCGTGACGGGCACGAGACCGAGCACCGCGCGCATCAGCGTCGTCTTGCCCGCGCCGTTCGGCCCGAGCACGCCGACGAATTCGCCGGGCTCGATCGAGAAACTCACGTCGCGAAGGATCGTGCGTCCGCCCAGTTCGAGCGTGACGCGATCGAGTGCGAGTGCGTGGGGAGTGTCGGTCATGGTGTTGACTGGGTCACTTCTTGCTGGCGGAAAGCGCGGCAGCGAGCGCGTCGAGCTGGCCGGCCATCCATTGCTGGAAGGTCTTGCCGGCCGGCTGCGTCTCGGTGACGCTCACGCCCGGCACACCGCTGTCGCGCGCGATCTTCAGCAGGCGCTTGGTCATCGGCGCTTCGGCCTGGCTGTTGTAGATCAGCACGCGCACCTGTTTCTTGCGCAGGTCGTTCTCGAACGCGGCGACGTCCTGCGCGCTCGCTTCGGTGTCGTTCATCGTCGCAAGCTGGAAGCGCTGGTTGCGCATGTCGAGGCCGATCGCGTCGGACATGTAGCCGAACACCGGCTCGGTGGCCGTCACCGGCACGCCCTTGTATTGCGCGCGCAGCGCGGCGACCTTGTCGTCGACGGGCTTCAGCGACGCGACGAACTTCTGCAGGTTCGCGTCGTAGTCGGCCTTGTTCGCCGGATCGGCACGGCCGAGCTCGGCCGCGATCGCGCGCGCGGCGGCCGGCATGGTCGCCGGGTCGTACCACAGGTGCGGGTTGTCGCCGGCCTTCTTGCCGACGAGATCCGCCACGACGATCGTCGCGCGCTTCGCCTGCTTCGATGCGCCGAGCAGTTTGCCCATCCACGGATCGTAGTCCGCGCCGTTGTAGATCACGACCTGCGCGTGCTGCAGCGCGCGTGCGGTCTTCGGGCTCGCTTCGAACAGGTGCGGATCCTGGTCGGGATTGCTGAGGATGCTGGTCACCGCGACATGGCGGCCGCCGATCTGCGATGCGACGTCGCCATAGAAATTCTCGGCGGCGACCACATTGACGGTCGCGGCCTGCGCGAAGGCGGGTGAGGCGATCGACAGCGCAGCGGCCGCGGCGGCCGCGGCGGCGAACAGACGAGCAAGCGGCAGGGCACGCCGCGGCGCGCGCTTCAGGGCAATGGACATGAAACTCCTCGTTGGAAGGGGCGGCGCGTGCGCCGCGCGTGTGCGGTGTCAGCGTTGCGCGGGCTTGCCCTTGCAGTGCCCGCACAGGCCGTTCAGCTCGACGACCTGGTGGTGGACTTCGAACCCGTGCGCGGGCGCGCTCGCGGACAGCTGTTTCGCGAGGTCGCTGCCCGGAATCTCGACGGTCTCGCCGCACGAGTCGCAGATCAGGAACTGGCCTTCGTGCGGCACGCCGATCTCGCAGCACGCGAAGAACGCGTTCTTCGATTCGATCCGGTGGATGAAGCCGTGCTCGACGAGGAAATCCAGCGCGCGATAGACGGTCGTCGGCGGCACGCGGCCGCGCTGCGGCTCGAGCTCGGCGAGCAGGTCGTACGCGCCGATCGGGCGCTGCGCGGCCAGCACGCGTTCGTAGACCTGGCGGCGCAGCGGCGTCCACGCGAGCCCGTGCTCGGCGGCGAATGCGTCGGCCCGGGACAGCCGGGCGTCGATGTGCGATGAGGTGGCCATGGCGTGGAGCTGGCAATGAGACGAAGTATCGCGATGATATAACGTATCTTCTCATCGTGCAGCCCGAATTCTGCCCCGCGCACCGGCTGTGTCCCCTTCATCGCCGTTTCAGCCGCGCCGCACCCAGCGCGCCGCGCCTTGCCGGGCGCGGTTCTCCGCGCCCGGCAAGGCGCAGTCGTGCCGCAGCGCATCATCGAAAGCCGCCGTGTCGCCTTGACAGCGTGAATCGCGTATCCGATCATTCGACCAACAAGAGAGCAATTGATCGGTCGGCGAGCGTTCGCTCACCTCGCGGCCTTCGTACAGCAGAACGAACCGGAGACAACCAGTGAGACTGGAAGACAAGGTCGCGATCCTGACGGGTGCGGCCAGCGGCATCGGCGAAGCGGTCGCGCAACGCTATCTGGACGAGGGCGCGCGCTGCGTGCTGGTCGACGTGAAGCCCGCGGGCGGTTCGCTCGCACGGCTGATCGAGGCGAACCCCGGCCGCGCGGTGGCCGTCACCGCGGACGTCACGCGACGCGACGATATCGCGCGGATCGTCGCCACCGCCGTCGAGCGGTTCGGCGGCGTCGACATCCTGTTCAACAACGCGGCGCTGTTCGACATGCGCCCGATACTCGACGAATCCTGGGACGTGTTCGACCGGCTGTTCGCAGTCAACGTGAAAGGGCTGTTCTTCCTGATGCAGGCCGTCGCGCAGCGGATGGTCGAACAGGGGCGCGGCGGCAAGATCGTCAACATGTCGTCGCAGGCCGGGCGTCGCGGCGAGGCGCTCGTTTCGCACTACTGCGCGACCAAGGCCGCGGTGATCAGCTACACGCAGTCGGCCGCGCTCGCGCTCGCGCCGCACCGGATCAACGTGAACGGCATCGCGCCTGGCGTGGTCGACACGCCGATGTGGGAGCAGGTCGATGCGCTGTTCGCGCGCTATGAGAACCGGCCGCTCGGCGAGAAGAAGCGGCTCGTTGGCGAAGCCGTGCCGCTCGGCCGGATGGGCGTGCCGGGCGACCTGACGGGCGCCGCGCTGTTCCTCGCGTCGGCCGACGCCGACTACATCACCGCCCAGACGCTGAACGTCGACGGCGGCAACTGGATGAGCTGACATGACGCCGCTCGCACGCGCAACCCGGGCGTCCGCGCCGCGTGCGGCCGCCGCCGCACGAGGGCACGCATGATGGCCGAAATCGTCGTGGCCGGCGAACTGCTGGCCGAATTCGTCGCCGCCGAGCGTGGCCAGGGTTTCGACACGCCGGGCCTGTTCGCGGGCCCGTTTCCGAGCGGTGCGCCGGCGATCTTCGCCGACCAGGCCGCGCGGCTCGGCGCGCGCGTCGCGTATGCGGGCTGCGTCGGCCGCGATGCGTTCGGCGACGCGATCGTCGCGCGGCTCGAGCGCGACGGCGTCGACGTCGCGCGCATCCGTCGTGTCGCGCGTCCGACCGGCACCGCGTTCGTCGCGTATCGCGACGACGGTTCGCGCAGCTTCGTGTTCAGCCTGTCGACCAGCGCGGCCGCGTGCGTCGACGCATCCGACGTCGACACCGCGATGTTCGACGGTTGCCGCTACTTCCATGTGATGGGCTCGTCGCTGACGAGCGAATCGGCGATCGCGGCCGTCCAGCGCGGCGTGATCGAAGCGGCGCGCGTCGGCGCGAAGGTGTCGTTCGACCCGAACGTGCGGCCCGAGATGCTGAGCTTCCGTCCGATGCGCGCGGCGCTCGACACGATGCTCGCCGCTTGCCATCTGTTTCTGCCGAGCGAGGCCGACCTGCCGTACTTCTGCGGGCCGCAGCCGGCCGAGCGCGCGATCGCCGGGCTGCTCGCGACGCATCCGCTGCTCGAGCGCGTCGTGCTCAAGCGCGGCGCGGCCGGCAGCGCCGCGTTCGACCGTGCGAGCCGTGTGGACGTGCCGGCCTGGCCGGTCGACGAACTCGATCCGACCGGTGCCGGCGACTGCTTCGGTGGCACGTTGGTCGCGAGCCTCGTCGCCGGCCTGCCGATCGACGTCGCGCTGCGCCGCGCGAACGCGGCCGGCGCGATCGCGGTCACGCGGCGCGGCCCGATGGAGGGCAACAGCAGCGCGACTGAAATCGACCGCTTCCTGACCGAACGAGGTATCGCATGTCCGGCCTGACCCCCGTCGCCGAGCGCCCGCGCAACGCGCACGCCGACGCCGTGCTGCGGATGATCTTCGATGCGAACCGCGCGGATGCGCAGCGCGGCATCTATTCGATCTGCAGCGCGCACCGGCTCGTGCTGGAGGCCGCATGCGAGGCCGCGCGCGCGGACGGCTCGCCGCTCCTGATCGAGGCGACCTGTAACCAGGTGAACCATCTCGGCGGCTACACGGGCATGACGCCCGCCGATTTCCGGCGCGACGTCGATGCGATCGCGCAGCGCTGCGGGCTCGCGCCGTCGGCGCTCGTGCTCGGCGGCGACCATCTGGGCCCGAACCCGTGGCGGCACCGTCGCGCGGCCGATGCGATGCGCGAAGCGGCCGCGATGGTCGCCGCGTATGTCGAAGCCGGGTTCGAGAAGATCCACCTGGACGCGAGCATGGCGTGCGCGGACGATCCGGAGCGGCTCGACGACCGGACGATTGCCGCCCGCGCGGCCGAGCTGTGCCGCGCGGCCGAAGACGCGGCGGCGCGCGCCGGCCTTGCGCCCGTCTACGTGATCGGCACCGAGGTGCCGACGCCGGGCGGCGAAGTGGCAGGCGACACGGGCGGCGATGGGATCGCGCGGATCGCGGTCACGCGCAGCGACAGCATCGCCGCGACGCTGGACGCGCATCGCGCCGCATTCGCGGCTGCGGGGCTCGACGACGCATGGACGCGCGTGGTCGCGATTGTCGCGCAGCCGGGCGTCGATTTCGACGATCGCCACGTGCTCGACTACGACAGCGCGAAGGCCGCGTCGCTTGGTGCGAGCATCCTGCGCACGCCGCGCCTCGTGTTCGAAGCGCATTCGACCGACTACCAGACCGAAGGCGCACTCGCCGCGCTCGTGCGCGACCACTTCGCGGTGCTGAAGGTTGGGCCCGCGCTGACCTTCGCGTTGCGCGAGGCGCTGTTCGCGCTCACCTTCATCGAGGACGCGCTGATCGTCGACGTCGCGCAGCGCTCGCGGTTGCGCGACGTGGTCGACGCCGCGATGCGCGCGCAACCCGAGCACTGGGCGCCGTATTACCGCGGCGACGAAACCGAGCAGCGGCTCGCGCGCCAGTTCAGCTACAGCGACCGGATCCGCTACTACTGGCTGCAGCCGGCCGTCGCGGCGGCGGTCGAGCAGTTGTTCGACAACCTTGCGCGGCAGCCCGTGCCCGAGACGCTCGTCGCGCAGTGGCTGCCGGACGTGTACGCGGCTTGCCGCGCGGGCGGCCTCGCGAGAGAGCCGCGCGCATGGGTGCGCCACCGGATACGCGACGTGATCGCGCACTATGCGCGCGCGTGCGGGATGCAGCGGCCGTCGTGACGGGTCGCGAAGGAAACACGGCAACACGAAACAAGCAACACGCAATACGCAACACCGACGACAGTTCGAACAATCACAGGAGACATGCCATGCAACGAAAGATGCTCGATGCCGCCGCACGCTGCTTCGCCGGAGCCGCGCTCGCGACGGCTGCGTGCGCGGCGTCGGCCGGCACGCTGACGATCGCGACGCTGAACAACCCGGACATGATCGAGTTGAAGAAGCTGTCGCCGGCGTTCGAGAAGGCGAACCCGGACATCAAGCTGAACTGGGTGATCCTCGAGGAAAACGTGCTGCGCCAGCGCGCGACCACCGACATCACGACCGGCAGCGGCCAGTTCGACGTGATGGCGATCGGCACGTATGAAACGCCGCAGTGGGGCAAGCGCGGCTGGCTCGCGCCGATGACCGGACTGCCCGCCGACTACGACCTGAACGACATCGTGAAGACCGCGCGCGACAGCCTGTCGTACAACGGCCAGCTGTATGCGCTGCCGTTCTACGTCGAAAGCTCGATGACGTTCTACCGCAAGGACTTGTTCGCGGCGAAGGGGCTGAAGATGCCCGACCAGCCGACCTACGACCAGATCGCCGAATTCGCGGACAAGCTCACCGACAAGTCGAAGGGCACCTACGGCATCTGCCTGCGCGGCAAGGCCGGGTGGGGCGAGAACATGGCGTACGTGTCGACGGTCGTGAACACGTTCGGCGGGCGCTGGTTCGACGAGAACTGGAACGCGCAGCTGACGTCGCCGGAATGGAAGAAGGCGATCAATTTCTACGTGAACCTGCTGAAGAAGGACGGCCCGCCGGGAGCGAGCTCGAACGGCTTCAACGAGAACCTGACCCTGACCGCATCGGGCAAGTGCGCGATGTGGATCGACGCGACGGTCGCGGCCGGGATGCTCTATAACAAACAGCAGTCGCAGGTCGCCGACAAGGTCGGCTTCGCGGCCGCGCCGGTCGCCGCCACGCCGAAGGGCTCGCACTGGCTGTGGGCGTGGGCACTGGCCGTGCCGAAGACGTCGAAGCAGCAAGATGCCGCGCGCAAGTTCATCGCATGGGCGACGTCGAAGCAGTACATCGAGATGGTCGGCAAGGACGAAGGCTGGGCGTCGGTGCCGCCGGGTACGCGCGCGTCGACCTACCAGCGCCCCGAGTACAAGGCCGCCGCGCCGTTCTCGGACTTCGTGCTGAAGGCGATCGAGACGGCCGACCCGAACGATCCGTCGCTGAAGAAGGTGCCGTACACGGGCGTGCAGTACGTCGGGATTCCTGAATTCCAGTCGTTCGGCACGGTGGTCGGGCAGGCGATCGCGGGTGCGGTGGCCGGCCAGATGACGGTCGACCAGGCGCTCGCCGCCGGGCAGGCCGCCGCCGATCGCGCGGTGCGCCAGGCCGGCTACAAGAAGTAACGCGGCCCCCGCCGTGCGCGCTGCCGCGCACGGTGCACGTCGCCGAAGCAGACAGGGCGGGCGGCCATTCGCGCCCGCGCCTCAACCGGAGGGACTCCGATCATGCGTCATTTGCGTCTTCCCCTGAGCCACGCGCCGTCGGTCGGCGATGCGTCGTCGCCGCCGGGCGCGCCGCGCCGCGCGCGCGGCGGCGCCAGCTGGCTGGTGTCACCGTCCGTCGCGGTGCTGCTGCTGTGGATGTCGATCCCGCTCGCGATGACGATCTGGTATTCGTTCTCGCGCTACAACCTGCTGAACCCGGACGTGAAGGGCTTCGCCGGGTTCGACAACTACCGCTTCCTCGCGACCGATCCGTCGTTCCTGCCCGCGATCTGGCACACGCTCGTGCTGATCGGCGCTGTGCTCGCGATCACCGTGGTCGGCGGCGTGCTGATGGCCGTGCTGTTCGACCGCAAGTTCTACGGGCAGGGCGTGGCGCGCCTGCTCGTGATCGCGCCGTTCTTCGTGATGCCAACGGTCGCCGCGTTGATCTGGAAGAACATGATCCTTCATCCGGTGTACGGGCTCGTCGCGAACGCGATGCGTGCGTTCGGGATGACGCCGATCGACTGGTTCGCCGACTACCCGCTCACCGCCGTGATCATCATCGTCGCCTGGCAGTGGCTGCCGTTCGCGTTCCTGATCCTGTTCACCGCGATCCAGTCGCTCGACCAGGAGCAGAAGGAAGCCGCGCGCATCGACGGCGCGGGCCCGATCGCGATGTTCTTCTACATCACGCTGCCGCACCTGAAGCGCGCGATCGCCGTGGTCGTGATGATGGAGACGATCTTCCTGCTGTCGATCTTCGCGGAGATCTACACGACGACGGGCGGCGGCCCCGGCAACGCGACGACCAACCTGTCGTACCTGATCTATGCGCTTGGCCTGCAGCAGTTCGACGTCGGCCTCGCATCCGCGGGCGGGATCATCGCCGTCGTGGTTGCGAACGTCGTGTCGTTCTTCCTGGTGCGGATGCTCGCGCGCAACCTGAAGGGAGAGTACGAGAAATGAGCGACCTGACCTTCGAAGGCCGGCGCGCGCCGGCCCCGTTCGACCGCGTGCGGCGCGCGCTGCCCGGCACGCTCGCATGGCTGCTCGCGCTGCTGCTGTTCTTCCCGATCTTCTGGATGGCGATCACCGCATTCAAGACCGAGCAGCAGGCGTATGCGTCGACGCTGTTCTTCATGCCGACGCTCGACAGCTTCCGCGAGGTGTTCGCGCGCAGCAACTACTTCGCGTTCGCGTGGAATTCGGTGCTGATTTCGGCTGGCGTCACGGTGATCTCGCTGCTGTTCGCGGTGCCGGCGGCCTACGCGATGGCGTTCTTCCCGAACCACCGCACGCAGAAGGTGCTGCTGTGGATGCTGTCGACGAAGATGATGCCGTCGGTCGGCGTGCTCGTGCCGATCTACCTGCTGTGGAAGAACGCGGGGCTGCTCGATACCGTGTCGGGCCTGGTGATCGTCTACACGCTGATCAACCTGCCGATCGCGGTCTGGATGACCTTCACGTACTTCAACGAAATCCCCAAGGACATCCTCGAAGCGGGGCGCATCGACGGCGCGTCGACGTGGCAGGAGATCGTCTACCTGCTGATGCCGATGGCGCTGCCGGGTCTCGCGTCCACCTCGCTCCTGCTCGTGATCCTGTCGTGGAACGAGGCGTTCTGGAGCATCAACCTGTCGAGCTCGAACGCCGCGCCGCTGACCGTGTTCATCGCGTCGTACTCGAGTCCGGAGGGGCTGTTCTGGGCGAAGCTGTCCGCAGCTTCGTTGCTGGCCGTCGCGCCGATCCTGATCGTCGGCTGGCTGTCGCAGAAGCAGCTCGTGCGCGGGCTCACGTTCGGGGCGGTCAAATGAGCGCGGCCGGCGAAGGCATGGGCGGAAAAGGCGCGGTCGGCCACGGGATGAACGTGCTGATCTGCGATTGCGACGGCGTGCTGATCGACAGCGAGGCCGTCGCCGCCGACGTGATCGTGCGCGAGCTGGACGCGCGCTGGCCGGGCGTCGACGCGCGGCCGGCCGTGATGCCGCTGCTCGGGCTGCGCATCGAGCGCGTGCTGGCCGGCGCGAGCGAGGCGGTCGGCCGCACGCTGACGGCGGGCGACGTCGACGCGATCCGCCGCGCGGTCGAGGCGGCGGCCGTCAACGCGCCGATGGTCGACGGCATCGATGCGGCACTCGCCGCGATCGGTCTGACGACGGCATGCGCGAGCAACAGCTACCGCGCATACGTCGAGGCGGCGCTCACCCGCACCGGCCTCGCGCGCTTCTTCGGCGACCGGCTGTTCTGCGCGGACGCCGTCGCCAGGCCGAAGCCCGCGCCCGACGTGTATCTCGCGGCCGCACACGCGCTCGGCGCGGTGCCCGCGCAATGCCTCGTCGTCGAGGACAGCGTGACCGGCATCACCGCGGCCGCCGCGGCCGGCATGACCGTGCTCGGCTTCATCGGCGGCGGGCATGCGTCGGCCGCGCAGATCGACGCGCTGCGCGGGATCGGCGCGCGTCACGTATTCGACGACATGCACGAGCTGCCCGGCTACGTCGCGCGCTGGCAGGCGACGGGTGCCGTGCTGCCGAACTAACCTGGCAAGATTGCGCGCCGCGTCGAACGCGGCGCATCACGAACGAACGGAGACAGATCATGGCAAGCGTGCTCCTGCGCAACATCGCGAAGCGCTACGACGACACCGAAGTGCTGCGCAACGTGAACCTCGACATCGCCGACGGCGAATTCGTCGTGTTCGTCGGGCCGAGCGGCTGCGGCAAATCCACGCTGATGCGGATGATCGCCGGCCTCGAGGACATCTCGGGCGGCGACCTGCTGATCGACGGCGCGAAGGTCAACGACGTGCCGAGCGCGAAGCGCGGCATCGCGATGGTGTTCCAGTCGTATGCGCTGTACCCGCACATGACGCTATACGACAACATGGCGTTCGGCCTGAAGCTCGCCGGCGCGAAGAAGCCCGAGATCGACCAGGCGGTGAAGCAGGCCGCGAAGATCCTGCACATCGATCACCTGCTCGACCGCAAGCCGAAGCAGCTGTCGGGCGGCCAGCGACAGCGCGTCGCGATCGGCCGCGCGATCACGCGCAAACCGAAGGTGTTCCTGTTCGACGAGCCGTTGTCGAACCTCGACGCGGCGCTGCGCGTGAAGATGCGGCTGGAATTCGCGCGGCTGCACGACGAGCTGAAGACGACGATGATCTACGTGACGCACGACCAGGTCGAGGCGATGACGCTCGCCGACAAGATCGTCGTGCTGTCGGGCGGCGCGGTGCAGCAGGTCGGCACGCCGAACGCGCTGTACCACGCGCCGGCGAACCTGTTCGTCGCAGGCTTCATCGGCTCGCCGAAGATGAACTTCCTGAAGGGCACCGTCGAGTCGGTCGATGCGACTGGCGTGCTCGTGCGTTTCGACAGCGGCGAGACGCAGCGCGTCGCGGTCGAGGCGGCCGGGTTGCAGCGCGGTGCGGCAGTGACGGTCGGCGTGCGGCCCGAGCACCTTCTGGTGGACACGGCGGCCGCGGGCGTTGCCGCGCGGACGATGGCCGTCGAGTCGCTCGGCGATGCCGCGTATCTGTATGCGGAGTCGGCGGTCGCGCCCGACGGCCTGATCGCGCGGATTCCGCCGCTCGACACGTATCGCACCGGCGAGGCGCTGCACGTGCACGCGCAGGCCGAGCACTGCCATCTGTTCGACGAGCACGGGCAGGCGTTGCGCCGGCTGAGCGCGCACGCGAAGGCGGCGTGACGGTCGACTTCGGTCAGAGGTGCAGGTGCGCGGCCATGTAATCGACGAATGCGCGCAGCTTCGGCGTCGGATGGCGGCCTGACGGCCACAGCGCGTAGAACGGCGTGCGGCTCGCGACGTGTTCGTCGAGCACCGCGCGCAGCGCGCCGTCGTCAAACTGCGCACGAAGAATTCGGGCAGGCATGCGTTTCCGGCGCCGCGCGCGGCCTGAATGTTCGACTGCGGCGTCAGTCCGCCTTCGCGTCGAGCGCGGCGCGCGCGCAGGTCTCGTCGGTGACGAGCCCCGACAGCCAGCCGCCGCGCAACGCGGCGATCACGGCGTCGCGCTTCTTCGGGCCGCCGGCGAACGCGATCGTCGGGCGCTTCGGCGGCGTGTCGAGCGCGACGCTCGTGACGCGCGCGCTGGTCGACACGTCGACCAGCTTGCCCTGCGCATCGATCGGCACGCCGAGCAGTTCGGCCACCGCGCCGCGCGCGGTCATCTCGTCGCGTTCCTGTTCGGTGATGAAGCCGTCCTCGTAGAGCGGGCAGTGCGGGCCGATGTTGCCGATCCCGACGAACGCGACGTCGGCCTGCGCCGACAGCGCGTCGACGATCCGGTACAGCCGATGATTGCACCATTGCGCGCGCTCGGCGTCGCTGTCGGCGAACAGCGGCGCGGGCAGCAGGAAGTGCTTGCCGCCGGTTTTTTCGGAAATGTACTGCGCGACGTCGTAGCGGTTCGACGAACCGTCGGCCGCGATCGCGCCGACCATCGACACGAGCCGGTGCTGCGGCCGCTCGATCTGCGCGATCTGCGCGACCACGGCCTTCAGCGTCCGGCCGCTGCTGACGGCGATCACCATCGGTCGCGTCTCGTTCAGGTAGCGCTCCATCACCTGCGCGCCGGCGACTGCGAGCTTGCGGTCGATCGCTTCCGGCGCGTCGGCATCGACGGGCACGACTTCGCACATCGCGAGCCCGTAGCGCTTCGACAGCTGCGCGCCGAGGTCGAGACAGTCGGCGAGCTGATGATCGACGCGCACGCGGATCAGATTTTTCTCGACCGCGAACGCGACGAGGCGCTGCGCGACCGGGCGCGACACCTGCAGCTTCTCGGCGATTTCGTTCTGCGTGTCGCCCGCGACGTAGTAGAGCCACGCGGCACGCGTGGCGAGATCGAGTTTTTCTGAGGACTTGGACACGATAGCGGTTTGGTTCGGATCTGGGCCGGCCGTCGGGCGGCCCAACGGGCATCCACTGTAACGCATGCCGGGTGAGCGGCCGACGGCCGCTGCGCGTCGCCGCTTACGCGAGCCGCGCGCGCGACGGTTCGTAAAGCGGGCGCACGTGGCGATACAGCGCGCGGAACGCGTCGAGGCGCTCGCGCAGCAGCGTATGACGGCCGGCATCGGGCGCGTATTCGGCGCGCACCGGCGGCTTGGTCAGCACGGCATGCGGATCGCCGCCGACGGCGAGCCAGCCCAGGCGTGCGGCGCCGAGCGCCGCACCGGTTTCACCGCCACCATGCTGGCACGTGCGTACGTTCAGTGCATCGGCGATCAGCTGCGCCCAGAACGCGCTGCGCGCGCCGCCGCCGATCAGCGACAGACGGTCGGTTTCGACGCCGGCCGCATGCAGCGCGTCGAGGCCGTCCGCGAGGCCGAGCGTCACGCCTTCGAGCACCGCGTAGCCGAGGTGCGCGCGTTCGGTCGCATGCGTCATCCCGAAGAACACGCCCTGCGCATAAGGATCGTTGTGCGGCGTGCGTTCGCCGGACAGGTAGGGCAGGAACAGCGGCGCCGTCGCGAGCGCGTCCGCGTCGAGCGCCTCGATTTCGGCGAGCAGCGCCGGCTCGTCCGTGCCCGTCAGCTTGCAGACCCAGCGCAGGCAGCTCGCGGCCGACAGCACGACGCTCATCAGTTGCCAGCGATCGGGAATCGCGTGGCAGAACGCATGCACGGCCGATGCGGAGTTCGGCATGAAGCGGTCGCCGACCACGCTCAGCACGCCCGACGTGCCGAGCGACACGAAGCCGTCGCCCGCGTGGATCGCGCCGATGCCGAGCGCGCTGGTCGCGTTGTCGCCGCCGCCGCCTGCCACCACGACGGCCTCCGACAGCCCAAGCTCGCGCGCGAGATCCGCGCGCAGCGTGCCGGACGGCGCGTTGCCTTCCACGATGCGCGGCATCTGCCCGCGCGTCATGTCGCACGCGGCGAGCAGCGCGTCGGACCAGTCGCGGCGCGCGACGTCGAGCCACAGCGTGCCGGCCGCGTCGGACGGGTCGGACACCTTCGCGCCGGTCAGACGGAAACGCAGGTAGTCCTTCGGCATCAGCACGCACGCGGTCGCCGCGAACACGTCGGGCTCGTGCTTCGCGACCCACAGCAGTTTCGGCGCGGTGAAGCCGGGCATCGCCAGGTTGCCGGCCAGTGCATGCAGATCGGGGGCGCGTTCGGTGAGCAGCGCGCATTCGTCGGCGCTGCGCATGTCGTTCCACAGGATCGCGGGGCGCAGCACGCGGTCGTCGCGGCCGAGCAGCACCGCGCCGTGCATCTGGCCCGACAGGCCGATCCCGCGCACCTGCGCGAATGCCTGCGGATGCCGTTCGCGCAGCGCCGCGAGCGCGGCGAGCGTGCCTCGCCACCAGTCCTCCGGATGCTGTTCCGCCCAGCGCGGGTGCGGCCGCGACACGCTGAACGGCGTGCCCGCGGTGCCGACCACCGTACCGTCCGGGGCAAGCAGCAGCACCTTCACTTCCGAGGTGCCGAGGTCGATGCCGAGATACATGAGCGATCCGTTCCGTCAGTGGGGAGCCGCTACTTTAGCCGCACGCATGCGCACCTGCCAACGCAGGTTCGCCCGGATGCGCGGCCACGGGCCGTCCCGCTTCAGCGCTGCGCGAGCCATGCGTCGACGCGGGCGAGCCCGGCGCGCAGTGCTTCGAACAGCGCCGCGTTGCCGGCGAGCGAGCCCCACAGCGCGCGGCTTGCGCACAGCGCGACGACCGGGTCGTCGGCTTCGACGATCGCGCGCGCGGCACCGTCGTCCATCACGCCGTCCTGGTACGCATACGGCAGCAAGCCTCGCGCCCAGCGTTCGAGAAAGCGCAGGAACAGCGCCGGCAACACGGCGGTGGCGACCGGCGCCGCGCCGCGTGCGAGCGATTCGACGAACGTCGGCGCGATGAAGCCGGGAATCTTCGAGAAGCCGTCGGCCGCGACGCGCTGGTTCGTGTCGAGCACGTACGGGTTGCCGAAGCGTTCGAGCACGACGTCGCGGTAGCGTTCGAGATCGAGCGGGCTCGGGCTGAGACACGGGATCACGTCCTGCGTCACGTAGTCGTGCGCGAACCGGCGGATCGCCGCGTCGTGCGTGCCCTCGTGGATGTATGTGTAGCCCGCGAGCGTGCCGGCCCACGCGATGCAACTGTGCGTCGCGTTGAGGATGCGGATCTTCGCTTCCTCGTACGGGTGCACGTCGTCCACCAGCTCCGCGCCGGCCAGCTCCCAGCGCGGCCGGCCGGCCGCGAAGCGGTCCTCGATCACCCACTGGATGAACGATTCGCCCATCACCGGGCATGCGTCGTCGACGCCGGTGGCCGCGCGCACGCGCTCGCGCACGTCGGCGGTCGGGCGCGGCGTGATGCGGTCGACCATCGCACTCGGCGTCGCGACGTGCGCATCGAACCACGCGAGCAGGCCGTCCTCGCCGCGCCGTTCGAGGAATTCGCGCATGCCCGCGCGAAAGCGCGCGCCGTTGTTGCGCAGGTTGTCGCAGCTCTGCAGCGTGAGCGGGCCCGCGCCGCGCTTCACGCGCTCGGCAAGCAGCGCCGCGAGCGCGCCGTACAGCGTCGTGCGCGCGCCCTGCAGGTCGGCCGCGAGATCGGCGTTCGCGAGGTCGAGCCGGTTGTGTTCGTCGAGGTAGTAGCCGCCTTCGGTCACGGTGAACGACACGATCCGGCATGCCGGGTCGGCGCCGGCGTCGATCAGCGCGGCGAGGTCGATCGACCACGGCAGCACGCGCGAGATCGCGCGGACCGTCTCGTATGCGCGCTCGCCCTGCGGCGTGACGGTCTCGAGCGTGTATTCGCCGTGCTGCGCGGCGAGCGCGTCCATCGTCGCGCGCATGTCGTCGCGGATGTTGCCGACGGTCAGCGACCAGCGTTCGTCGGCCGGCACGGCCGCGTTCACGCGATGCAGATACCACGCCTGGTGCGCGCGGTGGAAAGAGCCCGCGCCGATGTGCAGCAGCACGGGCGCGCGGGCGGAGGACGATTCGCTCATCCGGTGTCTCCTGTTCGTGCCAGTCTTTCCTGTTGAATACGATCATTTGCTCTTCGTGTGAGCGAATGATCGTATTCGGGCGAACGAAAGTCAAGGCGGGACACGGCATTTCGATGGTGCGCTGCGGCGGCGCGCGCGGCGCGAAAGGGGAGCGGTATCAGCGGCCTTCGCGTGTGAGCGCGACGAGTTCGTCGAGCAGCTTGCCGGCCGGCCCCGGCAGGATCCCGTGGCGGCGCCGGAACGCGGTGAGCGTGCGCACCGCGACGACCTCGCGCACCGGCAGCGTGTCGATTGTGCCGGCGCGCTGTTCGGCGCCGTACATCGGTTCGGCCATCCAGCTCAGGAAGCCCGCATGCGCGACGAGGCTCTTCAGCGTCGTGACCGAGCGTGTCTCGACCGCGATGTCGGGCAGGGCAAGCCCGTGCGCGTCGAAGGTTGCGCGCATGTGGTCGAACGGCGCGGTGCCGCGCGGCGGAATCGCCCAGCGCGCGTGCAGCGTGTCGGCGAGCGTCGGCGCGCGGCCGAGCGCGCGCAGCGGATGGTGCGGCGCCGCAACGATATGGCTGCGATCTTCCCAGCGGCACTCGGGAATCGCGACGATCTCGTCGGTGTCGGGCCCGTGCGCGGACAGCGCGAGATCGATCTCATGCTTGTTCAGCCCTTCCGCGAGCCGATCCCACACGCCTTCGAGAATCTCGACACGCAGGTTCGGCCAGCGGTCGAGCACGCGGCCGACCGCGACCGGCAGCACGAGGCTCGCGATGCTGCCCACCGCGCCGACCTTGATCGTGCCCTTCGCGAAGCCGCGCATCGCGTCGAGCTCCTCGCGCGCATGCTCGGCCTCGTGCTGGAGCAGCGTCGCGTGCGGCAGCAGCGCCTCGCCGAACGCCGTCAACTGCACGCCTTTCGAATGGCGCTCGAACAGGGGCGCGCCGACCTGGTCCTCGAGCCGCTTCAGGATCCGGCTCAGCGCCGGCTGGGTCACGTGCAGCGCGTCGGCCGCGCGGCCGAGGCTGCCGCACGCGACGATGGTCGTGAATGCCCGCAATTGCCGGAGATCGAAAGTCATGCCGAACCGTAATGGCTTTTCGCAAAAAATACAGTATCCGTGAATGGCTCGCGCTTCGATACTGTGGAAACCGCCAAGCCACCGAGGAGACGCCCGAGCATGTCCGGCACCCCGTCCCATTCCGCCACACCGGCCGCCCCGATCACCGTCCGCGATGCCGTCATCGACCTGTTTCGCCAGTTCGGCATCGATTGCGTGTTCGGCAATCCTGGCTCGACCGAGCTGCCGATGTTCCGCGATTTCCCCGCCGATTTCCGCTACGTGCTCGGCTTGCAGGAGGCCGTCGTGGTCGGGATGGCGGACGGTCATGCGCAGGCCACCGGCAATGCGGCGGTCGTCAACCTGCATTCGGCGGCCGGCGTCGGCAACGCGATGGGCAACCTGTTCACCGCGTTCAGGAACCGCACGCCGCTGATCGTCACCGCGGGCCAGCAGGCACGCGCGATCCTGCCGTTCGATCCGTTTCTCGGCGCGACGCAGGCCGCCGAGCTGCCGAAGCCGTACGTGAAATGGAGCATCGAGCCCGCGCGTGCGCAGGACGTGCCGGCCGCGATCGCGCGGGCGTACCGGATCGCGATGCAGGAGCCGCGCGGGCCGGTGTTCGTGTCGATCCCGGTCGACGACTGGGACCAACCGGCCGAGCTGCTGCCGCGCCGTGACGTGAGCAGCGTCGTGCGGCCCGATCCCGATGCGCTCGCGCGGCTCGGCGACGCGCTCGATGCCGCGCGGCGTCCCGCGCTGGTGGTCGGCGCGGCCGTCGATCGGGCCGGTGCGTGGGACGACGTCGTGCGGCTCGCCGAGCGGCACCGGGTCAGCGTGTACGTCGCGCCGATGTCGGGGCGCTGCAGCTTTCCCGAGGATCATCCGCTGTTCGCCGGCTTCCTGCCCGCGATCCGCGAGAAGATCGTCGCGCGGCTCGACGGGCACGACCTCGTGTTCGCGTTCGGCGCGCCCGCGTTCACCTATCACATCGAGGGCTGCGGCCCGCACGTGCCGCCGGGCGCCAAGCTCGTGCAGCTCGTCGACGATCCCGGCATCGCCGCATGGACGCCGTCGGGCGACGCGGTCGTTGGCAACCTGCGGCTCGCGGCACGCGATCTGCTGGCCCGGCCGGCGCCGCGCGAGCGGCCGATGCCCGCGCCGCGGCCGATGCGCCCGCGCGCCGAAGCGCCGGCCGCCGGCGAACGGATGTCGGTGGCATTCGCGCTGCAGACGCTCGACGACGTGCGCGACGCACACGACATCGTCGTCGAGGAAGCGCCGAGCGCGCGACCGGTGATGCAGGCGCACCTGCCATTCACGCGCAGCGGCACGTTCTACACGATGGACAGCGGCGGGCTCGGCTACGGGATGCCGGCCGCGGTTGGCGTCGCGCTCGCGCGGCCGGGACGGCGCGTGATCGGGCTGATCGGCGACGGGTCGAGCCTCTATTCGATCCAGGCATTGTGGAGCGCCGCGCAGCTGAAGCTGCCGATCACGTTCGTGATCCTGAATAATCGGCGCTATGCGGCGCTGCAGGATTTCGCGCCGGTGTTCGGCTTCGGTCCTGACGATCCGGTGCAGGGCACCGATCTGCCCGACCTGGATTTCGTCGCGCTCGCGCAAGGGATGGGGTGCCGCGGCATCCGCGTCGCCGATGCCGCTCGCCTGCACGAAACGCTGACCGACGCGCTGCGCGCCGATACGCCGGTCGTCGTCGACATCGAAGTTGCCTGACGCGCGTTGCGCGTCCTTCCGGAGAATCCATGCAAACCGTATCGATGCTGATCGGCGGCGAACGCCGCCAGTCGTCCAGCGGCGCGACCTTCGTGCGCCGTAACCCACTCGACGGCGAAGTCGCGTCGGTCGCGCCCGCGGGCACGGTCGACGATGCGCGCGCGGCGGCCGACGCGGCCGCTCGCGCGTTTCCTGAATGGGCCGCGCTCGGCCCCGGCGCGCGCCGCGCGCTGCTGCTGAAGGCTGCCGCCGCGCTCGAGGCGAAGCACGAGCAGTTCGTCGCCGCGATGGCGGCGGAAACCGGCGCGTCGGCGCTGTGGGCAGGCTTCAACGTGCACCTTGCCGCGAGCGGGCTCGTCGAGGCCGCGTCGCTGACCACGCAGACCGGCGGCGAGCTGATCCCGTCCGACGTGCCCGGCTCGCTGGCGATGGGCGTGCGGCAGCCGGCCGGCGTGGTGCTCGGCATCGCACCGTGGAACGCGCCGGTGATCCTCGCGGCCCGTGCGCTCGCGCTGCCGCTCGCTTGCGGCAACACGGTCGTGCTGAAGGGCTCCGAGCTGTGCCCCGTCACGCACGGGCTGATCGTCGAGGCGCTGCAGGAGGCCGGGCTGCCGCCGGGCGTCGTCAACTTCGTGACGAACGCGCCTGAAGACGCGGGTGCCGTCGTCGATGCGCTGATCGCACATCCGGCCGTGCGCCGCGTGAATTTCACCGGCTCGACGCGCGTCGGGCGAATCGTCGCCGAAGCGTGCGCGCGTCATCTGAAACCGTCGGTGCTCGAACTCGGCGGCAAGGCGCCGTTCGTCGTGCTCGACGATGCGGATCTCGATGCGGCGGTCGCGGCGGCCGCATTCGGCGCATTCGCGAATTCCGGACAGATCTGCATGTCGACCGAGCGGATCGTCGTCGATGCGTCGATCGCCGACGCATTCGTCGCGAAGCTCGCCGCCAAGGCCGCGTCGCTGCCGCTCGGCGATCCGCGCCAAGGGCCGGTCGTGCTCGGTTCGCTGATCGACATGAAGGCCGTCGAGCGCTGCAACGCGCTCATCGACGACGCGCTCGCGCACGGCGCGACGCTGCTGTGCGGCGGCAAGTCGGACAGCACGCTGTTCCCGGCGACGCTGCTCGATCACGTGACGCCCGCGATGCTGATCTACGCGGAGGAGTCGTTCGGGCCGGTGAAGGGCATCGTGCGGGTCGACGGCGAGGCGGCCGCGATCCGCTGCGCGAACGACAACGCGTTCGGGCTGGCTTCGGCCGTGTTCAGCCGCGACGTCGCCCGCGCGATGCGGGTCGCGGCGCGCATCGAATCGGGCATCTGCCACGTGAACGGCCCGACCGTGCACGACGAGGCGCAAATGCCGTTCGGCGGCGTGAAGGACAGCGGCTTCGGCCACTTCGGCGGCAAGGCCGGCATTGCCGCGTTCACGGACCTGCGCTGGATCACCGTGCAGACCGCGCCGCGCCAGTATCCATTCTAAGAGGCCGCCGACGATGAAGATTGCGATTCTCGGTGCCGGTGCGATGGGCTCGCTGTTCGGGGCGCTGCTGGCGGAGCACGGCGAGGCCGTCACGCTGATCGACGTGAACGATGCGCATCTCGATGCGATCCGGCGCGACGGGCTGCGCATCGACGACGATCGCGGCGAACGCCGCATCCGCGCGCTGCAGGCCGTCCGGCCAGAAACGGCGAATGCGCAGGCAAGTGCATCGCCCGACATACCGTTCGATCTGCTGATCGTTTTCACGAAATCGCTGCACACGCGTGCGGCGCTCGAAGGCGTGCGCGCATTACTGACCTCACGTACGTACGTGCTGACGCTGCAGAACGGCCTCGGCAACGTCGAGACGCTGAACGCGTTCGTGCCGCTCGAACGGATTCTGGTCGGCGTCACGACGTGGCCGGCCGACTTCGCCGGCGCCGGACACGTGCGCTCGCACGGTGCCGGCGCGATCCGCATGATGACGGCCGACGGCGCGGCGCGCCCGTTCGCGGCGGCCGTGGCCGACACGCTGTCGCGCGCCGGGCTCGCGTGTTCGCTCGATGCCGACGTGTGGGCCGCGATCTGGGAAAAGGTCGCGTTCAACGCGGCGCTCAACACGCTGTGTGCGGCGACGGGCTGCACGGTCGACCAGCTCGGCCGCGAACCTGACGGCCCACGGCTCGCGCTCGCGATCGCGGCGGAGACGGCCGCCGTCGCGCGCGCGAAAGGCATCGCGGTGGACGGCGAACGCATCGCGCGCAACGTCGAGCATGCGATCCACGCGCATCGCGGCCATCGACCGTCGATGCTGCAGGACGTGCTCGCGGGCCGCCGCACCGAGATCGACGCGATCAGCGGCAAGGTCGTCGCGGCCGCGCGTGAGATGGGTATCGCGGTGCCGCATACCGATACGCTGCTCGCACTCGTCAGGCTGATCGACGCGCGGCGCGACTGAGCATCACGCCGGCGGCGGGCTTGCGCCGCATGACGATACGGCCGCGCCGCATGCAGCCGATGTCGCCGGATCGGGTTGGATTGGACAAGACGCGGGGGCGGCGCCGATGCACGGACGCCGACCGACCCTGCAGTACGAGATCCGGGCACGCGCAAGCGCCAGCCCGGGCAACTGGAGACGCCATGAAAGTCATCGAATGCCGTTGCCTTGCCGCGCGCCGTGCGCGCACCTTGCCGCCGACGCGTGGCGCACGGGAGGTCGCATGAGCATGCGCGACGGATTGCAGCCGCCCCCGGTCGACATCGGCGCGACGCTTGACGACGGACCGTTCACGACGATGCAGCGTTGCGTGGTGCTGCTTGCCGCGCTTGCGATCGTGCTCGACGGCTTCGACGGGCAGTTGATCGGTTTCGCTATTCCGGTGCTGATCCGCGAATGGGGGATCACGCGCGGCGCGTTCGCGCCGGCGGTGGCCGCAGGGCTGATCGGGATGGGCATCGGCAGCGCGTGCGCGGGCATCGTCGCGGACCGTTTCGGGCGCCGCCAGGCCGTGATCGGCAGCGTGTTCCTGTTCGGCATCGCGACCTGCGCGATCGGCTTCGCGCCGGATGTCGCGACGATCGCGATGTTGCGCTTCTGCGCGGGGCTCGGGATCGGCGGCGCGCTGCCGACGGCCACGACGATGACGGCCGAATACACGCCTGCGCGGCGCCGCACGATGATGGTGACGGCGACGATCGTCTGCGTGCCGCTCGGCGGCATGCTGGCCGGGCTGTTCGCGCACGAGGTGCTGCCGCGCTATGGCTGGCGCGGGCTGTTCTTCGCCGGCGGCGCGCTGCCGCTCGTGCTCGGCTTCGTGCTCGTGCGTGCGTTGCCCGAATCGCCGCGCTTCCTGGCACGCCGCCCCGCGCGCTGGCCGGAACTCGGCGCGCTGCTCGCGCGCATGCAGCGGCCGGTCGCGCCCGACGCCACGTTCACCGATCTGCGCGATGCACGCGCGCCCGGCGCACGAGGCGGGTTCGGCGCGCTGTTCGCCACCGGCCAGGCGCGCGACACGATCGCGCTGTGGTGCGCGTTCTTCATGTGCCTGCTCGCCGTGTATGCGGCGTTCAGCTGGCTGCCGACGATGCTGGCCGCGAGCGGGCTGAGCGTGTCGGTCGCGGGCTCCGGGCTCACCGCGTACAACCTTGGCGGCGTGATCGGCGCGCTGCTGTGCGCATGGGCGATCACGCATGCGGGTTCGCGCTGGCCGCTCGCGCTCTGCAGCATCGGCGGCGCGGCGAGCGCGGTGTGGCTGATGGGGGTCGATGCGGGGCGCCACACGGGCTGGCTGATCGTCGGGCTCGGTCTGCACGGGCTGTTCGTCAACGCGGTGCAGTCGACGATGTATGCGCTGTGCGCGTACATCTACCCGACGGCGGTTCGCGCGACCGGCACCGCGAGCGCGCTCGCATTCGGCCGGCTTGGCGCGATCCTCAGCGCGTTCGCGGGCGCGATGGTGATCACCGCAGGCGGTGCGACGGCGTACCTGACGATGCTGGCCGCCGCGATGAGTGTGGTGTGCGTCGCGCTGCTCGCGATGCGGCGGCACATTCCGCGGCTCACGCGCGAACGCGCGTTGCCGCGCGAAGGGGAGGAACTGGCCCGCACGTCGTCGTGACGCGCGGGCGCATGACGCACGCGTACGTTACAGCGTGGTGCGTACGTGCCAGAGCTCGGGGAACAGCACGACGTCGAGCATCTTGCGCAGGTACGGCGCGCCGCTCGTGCCGCCGGTGCCCTGCTTGAAGCCGATGATGCGCTCGACGGTCGTCACGTGACGGAAGCGCCACTGGCGGAACGCGTCCTCGAGATCGACGAGTTCCTCGGCCATCTCGTAGAGCTCCCAGTGCTGCTGCGGGTGACGGTAGACTTCGAGCCACGCAGCCTCGACGGTCTCGTCGTGCCGCATCGGCTGCGTCCAGTCGCGCTCGAGCCGCTCGGGTGCAATCGGGAAACCGCGCCGCGCGAGCAGGCGCACGACCTCGTCATAGAACGACGGCGCCTCAAGCGTCGCGCGCACCTGTTCGAGGATGTCGGGCCGGTGCGCATGCGGCTGCAGCATCTGCACGTTCTTGTTGCCGAGCAGGAATTCGAGCTGCCGGTACTGATACGACTGGAAGCCCGACGACTGGCCGAGGTACGGCCGCATCGCCGAATACTCGGACGGCGTCATCGTCGACAGCACGTTCCACGCCTGCACGAGTTGCTCGAGAATGCGCGACACGCGCGCGAGCATCTTGAATGCGGGCGGCAGCGCGTCGCCACGCACCGCGTCGAGCGCGCCGCGCAATTCGAACAGCGCGAGCTTCATCCACAGCTCGCTCGTCTGATGCTGGATGATGAACAGCATCTCGTTGTGATCGGGCGACAGCGGATGCTGCGCGTCGAGGATCGAATTCAGCGACAGGTAGTCGCCGTAGCTCATCGACTTCGAAAAATCGAGCTGCGCGTTGTGCCAGCCGGCATCGCCCGAGGCATCGCCCGGCACGTGCGGTGCTTCGTGTGCCGATTGGGCCGTGCGCGCGCCCGAGAACGGGCAGCCCGCCGGCGCATCGTCGCCGGGTGGCTGCATGTGACCAGAATTCACGACTCTCTCCAGAATTGAATGACGGGGGCGCGGCGCGCAATCCGCACGGAACCGCGGCGCGCGCCGGGCAAAAAGCCGATCAGGTCACCGCACCGCGCTCGGCGAACTCGGGTGCCTTCCACGCATCGGTGGCCAGGATGTCGCGCAGCGTCTCGACGGCATCCCACACGTCGACGAAGCGCGTATAGAGCGGCGTGAAGCCGAAGCGCAGCACGTACGGCTCGCGGTAGTCGCCGATCACGCCGCGCGCGATCAGCGCCTGCATCACCTCGTAGCCGTGCGGGTGCTCGAAGCTCGCTTGCGAGCCGCGCTGGTGATGCGCGCGCGGCGTGACGAGCTTCAGCGACAGGCCCGCGCAGCGCGCCTCGACGAGTGCGATGAACGCATCGGTCAGCGCGAGCGACTTGCGGCGGATCGCGTGCATGTCGGTCTGCAGGAACACGTCGAGCCCGCATTCGACCATCGACATCGACACGATCGGCTGCGTGCCGCACAGGAAGCGCGCGATGCCCGGATCGGGCGCGAAGCCCGGCTGCATCGCGAACGGCGCGCGGTGGCCCCACCAGCCCGACAGCGGCTGGGAGAAGTGCGCGTGATGACGGTGTGGCACCCACACGAACGCCGGCGAACCGGGGCCGCCGTTCAGGTACTTGTACGTGCAGCCGACCGCGCCGTCCGCATGCGCGCCGTTCAGGTCGACCGGCACCGCGCCGGCCGAATGCGCGAGATCCCACAGCATCAGCGCGCCCGCGTCGTGCGCGAGCTGCGTGACGGCCGGCATGTCGTGCATGTAGCCGGTGCGGTAGTTCACGTGCGTGATCATCGCGACGGCCGTGTCCGCGCCGAGCGCGTCGGGCAGGTCCGCCGGATCGTCGATCAGGCGCAGCTCATAGCCGCCGCCGAGCTGTTCGATCAGCCCTTGCGCGATGTACAGGTCGGTCGGGAAGTTCGAGCGCTCCGACACGATCACGCGGCGTTCCGGCGCGCGCTCGGCCTGATGGCGCAGCATCGCCGACAGCAGCTTGAACAGGTTGATCGAGATGGTGTCGGTCACGACGGTCTCGCCGGGGGCGCCGCCGATCAGCGTCGCGAGCTTGTCGCCGAGGCGGCGCGGCAGCGCGAACCAGCCGGCGGTGTTCCAGCTGCGGATCAGACCTTCGCCCCATTCGGCGCCGATCACCTGTTGCGCGCGGGCGGCCGACGCGCGCGGCTGCGCGCCGAGCGAGTTGCCGTCGAGATAGATCACGCCGTCGGGCAGCGCGAACTGGTCGCGCAGCAGGGCGAGCGGGTCGTCGCGGTCGAGGGCGAGCGCGTCTTCACGGGTCTTGATCATGATGTCGGGTCAGTGGTTCTCGGGTCAGTGGTTCGGTGAATCAGGAGGATCGGCCGGGCAGCGCGCGCAGCACCGCACGCACGGGGCTCGCGTCGAGCGTCGCGAACTTCAGCGGCAGCGCGATCAGTTCGTAGTCGCCGGGCGGCACGTCGTCGAGCACGATCCCTTCGAGGATCGCCATCCGGTGCGCGCGCACGCGGTGATGCGCATCCATGGTCTTCGATTCCTGCGGGTCGAGCGACGGCGTGTCGATGCCGATCAGCTTCACGCCGCGCGCGGCGAGCAGGTCGACGGTTTCGGGCGCGACCGCGCAGAAGCCGCTGTCCCATTGCTCGACGCTGGCACGCGCATAGGTGCGCAGCAGCACGCGCGGTGGCACGCCGTCCAGCGCGGCCTCGATGTCGGCCGGGCGCACGACCGGCGAGGCGCCGATGCAGTGGATCACGCGGCACGGGCCGAGATAGGTGTCGAGCGGCACCGCGCCGATCGGCGCGCCGTCGGCGTCATAGTGGAGCGGCGCGTCGCAATGCGCGCCCGTGTGCGGCGACAGCGTCAGGCGCGCGACGTTGACCGGCGAGCCGGCCTCCATCCGCCAGACGCGTTCGACGGAAACGACCGTGTCGCCCGGCCATACGGGGGTGGCGGGGCTGACGGGCGGCGAGATGTCCCAGAGTGTGTCCATGGCATGACGAATCGGTGAATCGATGCTTCGAATGATAGGCGGACGCTCGCAGAAAGTGCTTGCGAAATAAACATGGACAATCCGCCGGATTGGCAGATAATTCGACTCAGAGGGAAAACGGGGACCAAAAATGCACGCGATCACGCTTGATGCCACCGACTGCCGGATTCTGGCGGTACTGCAGGAGGAGGGCAGAATCAGCAATCTCGACCTGGCGGAACGGATCTCGCTTTCGCCGTCCGCCTGTCTGCGCCGGATGCGCCTGCTCGAGGAGCAGGGCGTGATCGAGCACTATCGCGCGTGCCTGAGTCGCGAGAAGCTTGGCTTCGAGCTCGAGGCGTTCGTGCAGGTGTCGATGCGCAACGAAGAGAATCAATGGCACGAGCGCTTCGCGGAAGCGCTGCGCGAATGGCCGGAGGTGGTCGGCGCGTTCGTCGTGACGGGCGAGAGCCACTATCTGCTCCGGGTGCTGGCGCACAACCTCAAGCACTATTCGGATTTCGTGCTGAACCGGCTCTACAAGGCGCCGGGCGTGATGGACATCCGTTCGAACATCGTGCTGCAGACGCTGAAGGACGAAGCGGGCGCGCCGGTCGGGCTGGCGCGCATGGGGTCGATCAAAGCGGTGTGAGGCCGTGGAAGCCGCCGCCGTGGAACACGAGCGGCGCTGCGGCATCCGACGCGGCACGCACACCGCAGCGTTCCACTTCGCCGACGAAGATCACATGGTCGCCTTCGTCGTAGCGGCTGCGGTTGTGGCATTCGAACCACGCGAGTGCGCCGTCGAGCACCGGCATGCCCGAGTTGCCGGCCGCGTGCGCGATCCCTTCGAAGCGGTCGCCCTTGTAGGTCGAGAAGCGCTTGCACAGGTCGAGCTGCGACGCCGCGAGCACGTTCACCACGTAATGGCTGTTGTTGCGGAACACCGGGGTCGACGCCGATTTGTGCGCGAGGCTCCACAGCACGAGCGGCGGGTCGAGCGACACCGAGTTGAACGAGCTCGCGGTGATGCCGATCAGCTGCCCGGACGGCGCACGCGTCGTGATGACCGTGACGCCGGTCGCGAACTGCCCGAGCGCCTGGCGAAAGGCGGCCGAGTCGAAATCCGGCGGGGTGGCGTGGTTCATCGGGCGGCCATCCGGAACGAAACGGACGGGCGCGGCGCGCGGCGGCTGCAACGGGCGCGGCGGACGAAAGGCGACAAGGCCAGGGCGGTCGATTGGGAAGTGGTGCGCATGGCCCGATTTTAGCGGAATCGCGACCGCCGGACCCGTGCGGACGGCGCATCGCGGGGCTAGCGTGAGGTAGCGAACACTGTCGCGTGGCGCCAGCGTCGTGCTGGAACGGTCGTTCTCGCGCCTTTCGTTGCGCGCCGTCCGAGGCCGCTCCGCGAGCCGGGCGCTATCGCGCCGCCGCCAGCCTGAGCGACAGCGCGCCCGTCAGGATCAGGCTGGACGCCCACACCGCATCGAGATTGAACCAGCTCCGCGCGACGAACTTCAGCCCGAGATAGCGGTACACGAGCCACGCGAGCACGCCGCCTGTGCCGAACATCGCGGCTGCGTGCACGGCTGCGACGACGAGTGCGATCCCGAGATGCGCATCGACGAGCGTGGCCGCCGCGCGATGGCCGGCGTCCCGGTCGAACCCGCAGAGCCCGAGGTAGATCGGCACCAGCATCAGCCCCGCGCCGTGCGCGAGCGCAACCGCGAACGACCACAGTCCGAGCCGCGTGGGCGGTATCCGCGCGAGCGCACGCGGATGCCGCCGCCGGATCAGCAGCACCACGCCGAAGCCGATCACGAGCACGCTCGCGCCGATCCGGATCGCCGACTGCCACGCGAGCAGCGCGGCAAGCAGCCCGAACGGCAGCATCACCATGAATACCGCGAGCGCATGGCCGAGCGCGAGATAGCCGAGCGCCGCGACGAGCGCGCCGCCGCGGCGCGTCATCAGCGCGTTCGACACCGCGAGCGGCCAGCCCATCGCCGGATTGAGCCCGTGATAGACGCCGCTCGCGAGCACGGCCGCCCACAGCGCGAGCGGCGCGGAGAGGCCGGCGCTCAACGCTTGACCGACGGATAGCAGAACGAGTCGGTCGAGCAGTCGCCGCCATCGAGCCGGATCTGGTGCGCGCGATAGCCGTCGGGGAAGTCGACCCAGTAGTCGTCGGCGAGCGTCAGCCCGCCGTCCGGCCCCGCATGCGCGAGCACCTGCGCGGCCGGCACGCCGTCCGGATAGAACTGGTCGTCCCACGTCGAGTAAAGCGAGTTGGTCCAGTACACGCGCCGGCCGTCGCGGCTGATTTCCACCATCTGCGGGCCGCCGGCGAACGCGCGGCCGTTCGTGTGCGGCGCGCGGCGCACGATCCCGCCGATACGCACCGACCCCGCGAGCACCGGATGATGCGGATCCGACACGTCGTACTGGCGCATCTCGCCGGTGCCCCAGCACGACACGTACAGAAAGCGGTCGTCGAGCGACAGGTCGATGTCGGTCACGAGCGGCGGCACCGCGCCGAAACCCTGGAGCAGCGGCGGCAGTTCGTCGGCCGCGGCCGGCTCGGGCGGAATCGTCGCGGTCTTCTTCACATGAAACTGGCCGCCTTCGCGCCACCAGGTCCAGATCGAGCCTTCGAGATTGGTCGTGTCGACCACGACGCCGACGAACCCGTATTCGCGCACCGGATCGTGCGCGGGCCGCACCTCGAGCGCCATCTGGTGCTGCGCGCCGAGATCGATCGTCTGCACGTTGCGCCGCGCGCGCAGGTCCCAGAAATGCAGCCGGTGCCCGTACTTGTTCGCGAGCAAGTCCTCCGGCACGATGCCGTTCTCGAATTGCGGCGGCAGCGCCCATTCGCTCGACACCATGTAGTCGCGCGGCAGGTTCCACCAGAAGTCGTAATGCTTGTCCTGCGAGCCGCGGTCGATCTCCCAGCGGCCGAGCACGTCGAAGGTCTCGCAGTCCATGATGAAGATGCCGGGCGCGCCGTCGGTGCCGTCCTTGCCCGCGCCGCCGAGCGTGCTCACGTAGATGCCTTCGGGGCCGCAATGAACCGTATGCGGCCGCGAATAGCCGGTCTTGGCGAACACCTCGTCGGGCTCGATGATCTTGTGGATGCGCGCCTGAGTCGGGTGCGGCTTCGTGTCGATCACGTAGATCCGCGACGAACGCAGGCCCGGGATGATCAGGAAGCGGCGTTCGAGGAATGCGTGGCCGGTCAGCGGCGACAGCGACGACGAACACGCATTCCAGCCGAAGTGGTGGAATTCGTCTCCGGTGTTCGGCATCGTCACCGTGTGCACGATCTTGCCGTAGGTCGCCGAGCCGGGTTTCACGTCGATCACGGCGAGCGCGTCGGGTCTGGAAAAATCGGGGCTCAGCAACAACGTATAGGCAAATTCCTCCGCCGGCGCCTGCATCGCAAGTTCCGGCGAAGCGTGAAATGTCGGGTCAGGCCGCATGCTCATCGTGGTGCCTCTCTCGGTCGTATCGGATCACGGGTGCACGGACGTTCGCTGCGAACGTGCGGGTCGAACAGGTTGCGTGACGGCAATGCTCCGGCGGCCGCGCGATGGAGGACGCGCGGTGCGGTGCATCAGGTCGGGAAAGCAGGGAAACGCGGTGCGCCGGATCGCCGCGCATGCGGCGCAGCGGGCGCACGGCGGCGCGAGGGTGCGGTGAAAGCGACGGCGGTCGGGCCCGCAATGCGGGCGCTGTCTGCTGAGGCGTGCATATCGATGTTCCGGCAGATGATGTTGGCATCAGGACGGGCATGCATCGGACGCTGCGCGCAGCCGGACGGTGTGCCGTTGCGGCGAGGCGTGCCTAAGTGTAGACGAGAAACGCGCGGCCGGTGGTGCGCGGCACGCATGCGGTTCTGCCGGATTTGCGCACGAGTGAGATACTTGGACGCTGCCGCTGCGCGCCGGGCAACCGGGCCGCGGCGATACGGACCGGCGACGCCGGCGCGCGCCCGCGTGCCGGCCGTTGTCATCAACGAGGTAATGATTTCATGGTGAACGAGATGCTTGAAACCGCGACTGTAGGCGGCGGGTGCTTCTGGTGCACGGAGGCCGTGTTTCTCGACGTCGACGGCGTGACGGCCGTCCAGTCGGGCTATGCAGGCGGCCACACGCGCAATCCCGGCTATCGCGACGTATGCGACGGCGATACCGGTCACGCGGAGGTCGTGAACGTGACGTTCGATCCGGCGCGCATCGGTTATCGCGAGATCCTCGAGATCTTCTTCGCAACGCACGATCCGACCCAGCTGAACCGGCAGGGCAACGACGTCGGCACGCAATACCGTTCGGTCGTGTTCACGCATTCGGACGCGCAGCGCAACGTCGCGCTCGATGTGATCCGCGAACTGGAGCGCGAGCAGGTGTTCGGGCAGCCGATCGTCACGCAGGTCGTGCCGCTCGACGGCAACTACTGGCCGGCGGAGGACTATCACCAGAACTATTACGCGCGCAATCCGGGGCAGGGCTACTGCTCGGTCGTGATCGGGCCGAAGCTCGCGAAATTCCGCCAGAAGTTCTCGCACCGGCTGAAGTCGCTGCGCGGCGCGTAACCGGTTCGCCGATGCGCAAGCGGCGCCCGCGCCGCGATGCTTACGCCGCCTCGCTGCGCCACTGCGCGCACGCTGCGGCGATCTCGCGCGCGAGCGCGAGGCACGACAGCGGCGCGGAGCCTTCCGCCTTGTTGTTGATCGTGATGATCACGGGCTGTCCGGCCAGCGCGTAGCGCGCGGCCAGTTCGGCGAGCGCCGAGCGTGTGGCCGGATCTTCGTCGACGAGCTTGTCGAACGGCTCGTATTTCGCTTTTGCCTGTTCGTACTTGAAGCCGCCATGCAGGCTCCAGCGCACGATCAGCGGGCCCGGTGCATCGCCGTCGAGCAGCGCGAGCGCGGCTGCCTGGCGCAGCGGGTCGGGCATCCGCGCATGCAGGCCGACGCAGTAGCGCACGCCGAGCGTCGCGAGCGCGCGGATGAAGCGCGGCGTGAGCAGGCTCGCGTCGCGGATCTCGATCGCGTAGCGCGTGCCGTCGGCGTCCGGCGGCAGCGTCGGCAGCGCCGCGAAGAATGCCGACAGCCGGTCGATCAGCGCGGCCGGTTCGGCGAGCAGTTGATCGGGCATCGGAGAAAACTGGAACACCAGCACGCCGGCCTTCCTGCCGAGCCCTTCGAGGCACGGCTGCACGAATTCGCGAGTGGCGAGCTGCGCGTCGAGAAAGGTCGGGTTCGGGCCCGACGGCTCGCCGCGCCGGCCGCGCACGACCGCATCGGTGACGGACGCCGGCGCCTTCACGACGAAGCGGAAATCGTCCGGCACCTGTTGCGCGTAGCGCAGGTAGTCGGCCACCGACAGCGGCCCGTAGAACGACCGGTCGAGGCTCACGCTCTTCAGCAGCGGATGCGCGCCGTACGCCTCGAGCCCCTCGCGAGACAGCTTCGTTTGCGCAAAATCGCCGTCGTAGACGATGCCGTCCCAGCCGGGGAAATACCACGACGATGTGCCGAGGCGCACGTTCGGCGGCAGCGCGGCCGCCGCGTCGGCGACTTCCGCGGAAACCGGTGCTGGCGGCACGCCGCGCCGACGCCGGACCTTCTTCGGCGGCGCGGTCGGCGGCGACGGTTCGTCCCACAGCAGGCCGGAAGCAGGGGACGGTTCCGGTTCCTGGTCGGCGCACGCGCCGGGCGATGCGCGGCCGGTGCGCGCGGGCGACTTTGCCGGTCGCGCAGCGTCGTGTTCGTCCGGCGTCGCGCGTTCGCCGGCGCCTGCAGGGTTGTCGTCGTTTGCAGGCGCGGCCGTGCGCGCGTCGTCGGGCGACGCGCCGAACAGGTCGAACTGCCCCTCGGCGTGCGACCCGTCCGCTTCGTCGCGCTGCTGTCGTTGCGGCGGCGTGCTGCGCCGCGTCCTGCCGTCACCCATGCATGCCCAGCGTGAAGTGCCGCCTAGCGCGGCAGCGTGTGTTCGTACATGTAGCGCCTCGACCACGGCAGTGTTTTCGCGCTGCGTCCGGCCTTGCGGCACACGATCTGAAAGATCGACACGTCGTCGTGCTCGAACGCATACGCGCAACCGGCGAGATACACGCGCCAGATGCGGAATTTTTCGTCGTCGACGAGCGTGCGCGCCTCTTCCGCCTTCGCCTCGAAGTTCTCGGTCCAGATTTCGAGCGTGCGCGCATAGTGCCGCCGCAGGCTTTCGACGTCAATCGCCTCGAGCCCGCCGCGCTGCGCCGCTTCGAGCGCGAGGCTGATGTGCGGCAGCTCGCCGTCCGGGAACACATAGCGGTCGATGAATTCGCCGCCGCCGAGCGCCGTTTCGCCGCTTTCCGCGTCGGTCGACGTGATCCCGTGGTTCATCGCGATGCCGTCGTCGGTCAGCAGGTCGCGCACGCGCGAGAAATAGAGGGGCAGGTTCTTGCGGCCGACGTGCTCGAACATCCCGACGCTCGTGATTCGGTCGAACTGTCCCTCGATCTCGCGGTAGTCCTGCAGGCGGATCTCGATCTTGTCCTCGAGCCCGGCGGCTTTCACGCGCGCGGTCGCGAGATCGAACTGGTTCTGCGACAGCGTCACGCCCAGGCACGTCGCGCCGAACTTCTGCGCGGCGCGCAGCACGAGCGCGCCCCAGCCGCAACCGATGTCGAGCAGGCGCTGGCCGGGCTCGAGCCGGATCTTGGTCAGGATATGGTCGATCTTCTTGATCTGTGCGGTCGCGAGATCCTCGTCGCCGTTCTCGAAGTACGCGCACGAGTACACCATGTTTTCGTCCAGCCACAGCTGGTAGAACGCGTTCGAGACGTCGTAGTGATACTGGATCGCCTTCTTGTCGGTGTTTTTCGTGTGATTGAAGTAGCGCTTCACGCGCGCGAGCTTGCTCGCGCTGGTGACCGTGCTGCGCGCGAGCGAGTAGCTGATGTTGATGATGTCCGACAGCCTGCCCTCGATGTCGATCTTGCCCTTCACGTACGCCTCGCCGAGATTGTCGAGGCTCGGTTCGAGCAGAAGCGGCAATGCCGACGCGCTGTTGACCTTGAGCGTGACCTGCGGCGCGCTGAAGGTGCCGAAATCGAGTTGATCGCCGTTCCACAGCACGAGTCGCGCCGGTATGTTCGCTTTCGCCCGTACTTCGTCCGCCCACTGTGCCAGCTTCTTTTCCCAGAACATTTGGATTCTCCGTTTGTTCGTTGAATCGAATACAGCCAAGTATCTTGACCGGCGCACGCCCCTTGCGAGGCGGGCGCCCGGATGCAACACGAGACACGGCCGACGCGCGCCGGCACCACGGCAGACGCGCTTACGGCGACAGGCGCGAGATCGTCCAGCCCGACCCTGCCGCGTCGTCGCGCGTATAGAGCAGGCGGTCGTGCAGCCGCGACGGGCGGCCCTGCCAGAACTCGATCGCGTCGGGCACGACGCGATAACCGCCCCAGTGCGGCGGGCGTGGCGGGTTCTCGCCGTAGCGTTCGGTCACGGCCTTTTCACGCGCTTCGAGCGTCGCGCGGCTGTCGATCACGGCGCTCTGATCGGACGCCCACGCGCCGATGCGCGAGCCGAGCGGGCGCGACGCGAAATAGCGGTCGCTTTCGTCGGCGCTGGTTTTCTCGATCCGGCCTTCGATGCGCACCTGGCGCTCCAGCTCGATCCAGTAGAACAGCAGCGCCGCGTGCGGATTGGCGGCGAGATCGCGGCCCTTGCGGCTTTCGTAATTGGTAAAGAAGACGAACCCGCGTTCGTCGACACCCTTGATGAGCACGATGCGGGCCGACGGCCGGCCGTCGTCGCCGACGGTGGCGAGCGTCATCGTGTTGGGCTCGGGGAGCTTGGCGGCGAGCGCCTCCTTGAACCAGCGATCGAACTGGGCGAAGGGGTTCGGGGCGGCGTCGGCTTCGTCGAGCGAAGCACGCGAGTAATTGATGCGGAGATCGGCGAGAGTCGTCATGTTATGCAAACGCTTCAATCTGGGGCCAGTATAGCGAACGCGCGAGAATCGTGCGTGCACAGGGGCGCGTGCCGGCGGGGAGTTCAGGCAAAATAGAGGGCTGCACGACTTACGTTTTCCTTGCTGCCATGCCCGCTGCCGACACTGCCCCGCACAGTTCTTCTGATCTTACCCCGAGCCCGACAATCCAGCTTGACGTGGATCGCGAGCGCCGCTTCGGCGGCATCGCGCGCCTGTACGGCGCCCCCGCGCTCGCGGCGTTCGAACGCGCGCACGTCGCCGTGATCGGCATCGGCGGCGTCGGGTCGTGGACGGCCGAGGCGCTCGCACGCAGCGCGATCGGCACGCTGACGCTGATCGATCTCGACAACGTCGCGGAAAGCAATACGAACAGGCAGATCCACGCGCTCGACGGCAATTACGGCAAGCCGAAGGTCGACGCGATGGCCGAGCGGATCGCGCTGATCGATCCTGCTTGCCGTGTGAACCGGATCGAGGATTTCGCGGAACCCGACAACTTCGACGCACTGCTCGGCGGCGGCTTCGACTACGTGGTCGACGCGATCGACAGCGTACGCACGAAGGTCGCGCTGATCGCGTGGTGCATCGCAAAAGGGCAGCCGCTCGTCACGGTCGGCGGCGCGGGCGGGCAGCTCGACCCGACACGCATCCGCATCGACGATCTCGCGCTGACGATCCAGGATCCGCTGTTGTCGAAGGTGCGCGCGCAGCTGCGCAAGCAGCACGGCTTTCCGCGCGGGCCGAAGGCGCGCTTCAAGGTCAGCGCCGTGTATTCGGACGAGCCGCTGATCTATCCGGAAGCGGCCGCGTGCGACATCGAGGACGGCGCGGAGCCGTCCGCCGCCGCGCATGTCGCGGGGCTCAACTGCGCGGGGTTCGGTTCGAGCGTATGCGTGACCGCGAGCTTCGGCTTCGCGGCCGCCGCGCATGCGCTGCGCGCGATCGCGGCGCGGGCCGCGGGCTGATCGGGGAACCGGTCGACGCGCAAGGCAATGTCGCGGCGCGGCAGACCTGCCGCGCGCGGCAACGCGATTCGGCCAGGCCATCGCGGCCCGGCCGGTCGTTCGTCAGTTGAGCGCCATGCTCAGCTTCCGCCGCCATGCGGCGACGAGTTCGGGGCGATCGCCCGCCAGCTCGAACACCGAGATCATCGTGCGGCGGCCGAGGTCGTCGCCATACGCGCGGTCGCGCAACACGATTTCCAGCAACTGCTCGAGCGCACCTTCGTATGCGCGTCGCGCGATCAGGCTCTGCGCGAGGTCGAAGCGTGCCTCGAGATCGGCGGGGTCCGCCGCGATGCGCGCTTCGAGCGCGTCGGTCGGCGGCAGGTCGGCCGTCGCGTCAAGCGCATCGAAACGGGTCTTGATCGCCTGATAGCGCGGATCGGCGCTTTGTACCGTCTGCGGCGACAGGCGCTCGGCCTCGGCGCGCGCGGTGTCCACCTGGTTGTTCGCGAGGAGCAGTTCGATCAGGTCGAGCCGTGCGTCGTCGAAGCCGGGGTTCAGCGCGAGCGCCGCTTCGAGGTGGGTGAGCGCATCGTCGTAGCGCGATTCGGCGATTGCATATTGCGCGGCGCGGCGTTCGGCTTCGTCGGGCGCCGGCAGCAGCCGGTCGAGGAACGCGCGCAACTGGCCTTCCGGCAGCACGCCGATGAACTGGTCGACGGGACGCCCGTCGGCGAACGCGATCACGTGCGGGATGCTGCGCGTCTGGAAGTGCGCGGCGAGTTCCTGGTTTTCGTCGACGTTTACCTTCACGAGCTTCCAGCGGCCTTCATAGTCGGCTTCGAGCTTTTCGAGCAACGGACCGAGCGTCTTGCAGGGGCCGCACCACGGCGCCCAGAAGTCGACCAGCACGGGCGTGTCCAGCGACGCCTCGATGACGTCTTTCTCGAAAGTGGCAAGCGTGGTGTCCATGTCGTTCTCTTCCGTTCGAATGTCGTCAGGATGGGGGCAGCGTGCCCCTTTTTCAACGCGGCTTCGATTCGGGCAGCGGAATCCACTCGGTTTCGCCGGGCACCTTGCCCATTTCCTGGTTCGTCCACGCCCGTTTCGCGCGCTCGATCGCGTCGCGGCTGCTGGCGACGAAGTTCCATTCGATGAAGCGCTCGCCGTCGATCTTCTCGCCGCCCAGCAGCATCGCGCGCGCGCCGCTGCCGCTCGCGAGCGTGACGGTGGCGCCGGGCGCGAGCACGGCCATCTGCTCGGCCGGCACCGGCGTGCCGTCGATCGAGAGGTCGCCGTCGACCACGTAGACCGCGCGCTCCTCGTGCGACGCGTCGAGTTCGAGGCGGCCGCCGGCCGCGAATTCGGCGGCCACGTACAGTGTGCGCGAGAACGTCTTGACGGGCGAGCGCAGGCCGAACGCGTCGCCGGCGATCACCGTCAGCGACACGCCGTTCTCGTCGCGCTTGGGCAGCGTGTCGGCCGCATGGTGCTCGAACGACGGCTCGGTGGTCTCGTGGGCGACGGGCAGCGCGACCCAGGTCTGGATCCCGTGTACCGTGTGGCCGCTCGCACGCTGAGCGTCGGGCGTGCGCTCCGAATGGACGATGCCGCGACCGGCCGTCATCCAGTTCACGTCGCCCGGCACGATTTCCTGCAGCGAGCCGAGGCTGTCGCGGTGCAGGATCGCGCCGTCGAACAGGTAGGTGACGGTGGCGAGCCCGATGTGCGGGTGCGGGCGCACGTCGAGCCCGGTGCCGGCCGGCAGCGTCGCGGGCCCCATGTGATCGAAGAAGATGAACGGACCGACGAGGCGTGCGGCGAGCGCGGGCAGCGTGCGGCGCACCTGCAGGTTGCCGATGTCGCGGATGTGCGGCTTGAGCAGGGCTTTGATCGAATCGGTCATGGCGGCCTCGTGGGCAACGGCTGGAATGCCGGTCATTGTACTGGCGGCGCGGTGGCGACGCGCGTGTCGGGGGCGCGTGCAAACTGATTCCCGGGTGTTGCGGACGTGCGGGCGCGAGTCGTGCGAGCGCCATGTCGTTGTGCCCGTCGCCGATTCCATGCGCGCCGCGCGGGTATCGGGCCGCACGGCGAAATTCGGTAGACTGATCGGCTTCAGGAAACCATCCGACAATTGAGGAGACGCCGATGATGGCCACGAAGGACTTGCTGCTCGCGCTGGTCGTGATCGTGGCATGGGGCGTGAACTTCGTCGTGATCAAGGTCGGCCTGCACGGCATGCCGCCGATGCTGCTCGGCGCGCTGCGCTTCACGCTCGCGGCGGTGCCCGCGGTGTTCTTCGTGCGCCGGCCGCAGATTCCGTGGCGGATGCTGATCCTGTATGGCGCGACGATCCAGCTCGGCCAGTTCGTGTTCCTGTTTACCGGCATGTACGTCGGTATGCCGGCCGGCCTCGCGTCGCTCGTGCTGCAGTCGCAGGCGTTCTTCACGCTCGTGTTCGCGATGCTGTTCCTCGGCGAGCGGCTGCGTGTGCAGAACCTGATCGGGCTCGCGATCGCCGCGGGCGGGCTCGTCGTGATCGCGGCGCAGGGCGGCCGCGCGATGACGCTCGCGGGCTTCCTGCTGACCATCTGCTCGGCCGCGATGTGGGCGTTCGGCAATATCGTCACGAAGAAAGTCGGCAAGGCCAATCTGGTGTCGCTCGTCGTGTGGGCGAGCCTCGTGCCGCCCGTGCCGTTCTTCCTGCTGTCGCTCTGGTTCGAGGGGCCGCAGCGGATCGGGGCCGCGCTGGCCGGGCTCGACGGCGCGTCGATCTTCGCGGTCGTCTATCTCGCGTTCGTCGCGACGCTCGTCGGCTACGGCTTGTGGAGCCGCCTGATGTCGCGCTATCCGGCCGCGCAGGTCGCGCAGTTCTCGCTGCTGGTGCCGATCGTCGGGCTGGCGTCGTCGGCGCTGCTGCTCGACGAGCATCTGACGCACGCGCAACTGATCGGCGCCGCGCTCGTGATGGGCGGGCTCGCGGTGAACGTGTTCGGGGCAAAGCTGGTGCGCCGCTTCGCGGCGTCGTGACGCGCCGGCACGCAGCGCGTGCCGGCGGCGGGAAGGCAGCCGGGTCAGGCCATCCGGTTCTTCGCGAGCGGCGGATTCGCGGCGAAGTAGCGTTTGATGCCGCGGAAGATCGCGTCGGCCATCTCGTCGCGATAGCTGTCGTCGTTGAGCCTGCGTTCTTCGTCAGGGTTGCTGATGAACGCGGTCTCGACAAGGATCGACGGAATGTCGGGCGCCTTCAGCACCGCGAACCCGGCCTGCTCGACCGAGCCCTTGTGCAGCTTGTTGATGCCGCCGACTTCCTTCAGCACGTAATTGCCGTAGCGCAGCGAATCGCGGATCTGCGCGGTCGTCGACATGTCGAACAGCGCGCGGCTGACGGCCGCGTCCTGTGTCTTGATGTTGATGCCGCCGATCAGGTCGGACGAGTTCTCCTTGTTCGCGAGCCAGCGTGCCGCGGCGCTCGACGCGCCGTGGTCGGACAGCGCGAACACCGACGAGCCGCGCGCGGACGGCGTCGTGAACGCATCCGCGTGGATCGACACGAACAGGTCGGCGCCGACGCGGCGCGCCTTCTGCACGCGCACGTTCAGCGGCACGAAGAAGTCGGCGTCGCGCGTCATCATCGCGCGCATGTTCGGCGCGCCGTCGATCTTCGCGCGCAGCTTCTTCGCGATGTCGAGCGCGATGTGTTTCTCGTACGTGCCACCGCCGCCGATCGCGCCCGGATCCTCGCCGCCGTGGCCCGGATCGATCGCGACCGTCAGCAGGCGCACGGTGCCGCCCTTGCCCGATTTCGGCGCGGTGAACTTGTAGGTGTCGCCGTCGTCTTCGCTGTCGTCGCGGCGTGCGATGACGGGCGGCGGCTTGGTGGCCGGCTTCGCGGGCGTGGAAGGCGTCGCGGCGGCCGGCGGCGTGCGCGGCGTGGCCGGCGTGTTCTGCGCGAAGCGCTGGAAGAACGCGTCGCTGTTGTCGTTGCCCGCGACGGGCGGCGTCGCCGGCCCGTTCAGCGCGCTTGGCGGCTGCATCTGCTGCGCGCGCGCCGTGTCGTTGAGCGCCTGCTCCTTGCGCTCCGTCTGCGCGATCAGGTCGGTCAGCGGATCGGGCGCGACGGCCGGATACAGGTCGAACACGAGCCGGTACTTGTAGGTGCCGACCGGCGGCAGCGTGAACACCTGCGGCTTCACCGAACCTTTCAGGTCGAACACCATCCGCACGACGTGCGGCTGATACTGGCCGACGCGCACCGACTGGATCTGCGGATCGTTCGGCGCGATCTTCGACACGAGGTCGCGCAGCGCCTGGTCGAGATCGAGCCCGTTCAGGTCGACGACCAGCCGGTCGGGACCCTGCAGCAGTTGTTGGCTATTCTGCAGCGGCTGGTCGGATTCGATCGTGACGCGCGTGTAATCGCGCGCGGGCCACACGCGCACGCCGAGCACCGACGATGCGTGCGCGAGCCGCGGCGCGACGAGACCGAGCACGAGCGTCGACGCACCCGCGCGCAGGATCTGGCGGCGCCGCCAGTTGTGCGTCGCGGTGGCCGCCGATTCGATCGAGCGGAACGGTTTGATCAACATCTTTCGAGACATGCCTTTCCTGAAGCGCTGAACGCCCGGACGGTGAGGGCGCGGCCGTCGCCATCCACGTCGAGCGAGAAAACCAGATCGGGCACGCCGAGCAGGGTGCCCGCCTGTTGCGGCCATTCGACGAGGCAAATCGCGCTGGAATTGAAATACTCGCGAAAGCCGGCGTCGGACCATTCGGCCGGATCGTTGAATCGATACAGATCGAAGTGATAGACCTCAAGTTCCCCATCGTCGCGTGCGAATGCGTAAGGTTCGACGAGCGTGTAGGTCGGGCTGCGCACGCGCCCCGGGTGGCCGAGGCCGCGCAGGATCGCGCGCACGAGGGTCGTTTTGCCCGCGCCGAGGTCGCCGATCAGCTGGATTTGCAGCCCGTCGAACGCGTGTGCATGGGCAAGTTCGCTGCGTGCCGCGTCGAGCGCGTGCGCGAAGCGGGTGCCGAAGGCCTCGGTCGCCGCTTCGTCGGCGAGTGCGATCACGCGCTCCGCGAGCGGGGCGGGCAGCGTGTCGGCATGAGGCGTATGGGACGTGGCTGGCATTCTCGTAAAATAGTGCGATGAACCGATTACCGGAACTCGCCGCATCCGACAGGCCTTCGACACATGCCGAAGGCGCGGCACCGTGCGCGCTCGATGATGCGACGTTGACAGCGCTCGCCGCTCGCATCAGGGCGTGGGGGCGCGAATTGGGTTTCGGGGCGATCGGCATCAGCGATACCGATCTCTCGGATGCCGAAGCAGGCCTCGCCGCCTGGCTGGAAGCCGGGTGCCACGGCGAAATGGATTATATGGCGAAACACGGGATGAAACGCGCGCGGCCGGCCGAACTTGTGGCCGGTACGCGACGCGTGATCTCCGCGCGGCTCGCCTATCTGCCGGCCGAAACGCTTGCCGCCGACGCGCCCGATGCGTCATCTGGCGCGCTCGTGCCGCACGACTGGCGCGCTCGCGAGCGTGCGCGTCTCGACGATCCGCAGGCGGCCGTCGTGTCCATCTATGCACGCGGCCGCGACTATCACAAGGTGCTGCGCAACCGGCTGCAGACGCTCGCGGAGCGCATCGAGCAGGAGATCGGCGCGTTCGGCTACCGCGTGTTCACCGATTCGGCGCCGGTACTCGAGGTCGAGCTCGCGCAGAAGGCCGGCGTCGGCTGGCGCGGCAAGCACACGCTGCTGCTGCAGCGCGACGCGGGTTCACTGTTCTTCCTCGGCGAGATCTATGTCGACGTTCCGCTGCCGACCGACGCGCAAACCGCGCCCGACGTCGCGCCCGAGACGCCCGGCGCGCACTGCGGCAGTTGCACGCGCTGCATCGGCGCGTGCCCGACCGGCGCGATCGTGGAACCGTATCGCGTCGACGCGCGCCGTTGCATTTCTTACCTGACGATCGAACTGAAAGGCAGCATTCCGGAGCCGCTGAGGCCGATGATCGGCAACCGCGTATACGGCTGCGACGACTGCCAGCTCGTGTGCCCGTGGAACAAGTTCGCGCAGGCCGCACCCGTCGCCGATTTCGACGTGCGGCACGGTCTCGACCGCGCGACGCTCGTCGAGCTGTTCGGCTGGGATGCCGAATCGTTCGACACGCGGATGCAGGGGAGCGCGATCCGGCGCATCGGTTACGAAAGCTGGCTGCGCAATCTCGCGGTCGGGCTCGGCAATGCGTTGCGCGCGCCGGCCGACCGGCTCACGCCCGATGCGCGCGACGCGATCGTCGCCGCGTTGCGTGCACGGGCCGGCGATCCGTCGCCGGTCGTGCGCGAGCATGTCGAATGGGCGCTGCGTGCCGCATGAAGGCGGCGTAAAGTGTCGGCGGCGCGCGGCGGCGCCGCGCGTTTCACCGGTGAGGAGAAGCTCATGTTCAACGCAGTCATCGACGCACCGTTCGGCAAGGTCGGCATTCGCACCGATGCCGCGGTGGTGCGCGAGATCGTCTATCTGCCCGAGTCGGTCAGATCGGTCGATCCGGACTCGCCACTCGCGAAGCGCGCGGTCGAGCAGATCGAACGTTATTTCGAGCGCGCGTCGGCGCGTTTCGACCTGCCGCTCGCCGACGTCGGCAGTGCCTTCCAGCATCGCGTGTGGAACGTGATCAGCGACATTCCGCCGGGCGCGGTGTTGACCTACGGGCAGGTCGCGAAGCGGATCGGCAGCGCGCCACGCGCGGTCGGTCAGGCGTGCGGCGCGAACTATTTCCCGCTCGTGATTCCGTGTCATCGCGTCGTGGCGGCAGGCGGCCTCGGCGGCTTCGCGAACCACGACGACAATGGCTATTACCAGAAAGTGAAGCGCTGGCTGCTGGCGCACGAAGGCGTGCCGTACTGATGAGTGAACCCTTGCTTTCCCCCGACCCCGCGCCCGGCGCTGACAGCGACGAGGCCCCGGCATCGCCCGCGCTGCTCGCGAGCCGCGCGTCGATCGACGTGTTTTGCGACGCGCTGTGGCTCGAGCACGGGCTCGCGCGCAACACGCTCGATGCGTACCGGCGCGATCTGATGCTGTTTTCGCAATGGCTGGCGGCGACGCACGACGCGTCGCTCGACTCGGTCGACGAAGCGATGGTGACCGGCTACATCGCCGCGCGCAGCGACGGCAAGGCGACATCGTCGAACCGGCGGTTGTCGGTGTTCCGTCGCTATTACGGCTGGGCCGTGCGCGAGCATCGCGCGAGCGCGGACCCGACGCTGCGCATCACGTCGGCGAAACAGGCCGCACGGTTTCCGTCGACGCTGTCCGAGGCGCAGGTCGAAGCGCTGCTCGGCGCGCCCGATATCGGCACGCCGCTCGGCCTGCGCGATCGCACGATGCTGGAGCTGATGTACGCGAGCGGCCTGCGCGTGAGCGAACTCGTCACGCTGAAGACCGTCGAGGTCGGGCTCAACGAGGGTGTCGTGCGCGTGATGGGCAAGGGCTCGAAGGAACGGCTCGTGCCGTTCGGCGAAGTTGCGCACGGCTGGATCGAGCGTTACCTGCGCGACGCGCGGCCCGCGCTGCTCGGCGCGCGCGCGGCCGACGCGCTGTTCGTGACCGGACGCGGCGACGGGATGACGCGCCAGCAGTTCTGGAACATCATCAAGCGCCACGCGCAGCAGGCCGACGTGCGCGCGCACCTGTCGCCGCATACGCTGCGGCACGCGTTCGCGACGCATCTGCTGAACCACGGCGCCGACCTGCGCGTCGTGCAATTGCTGCTCGGCCACAGCGACATCTCGACCACGCAGATCTACACGCACGTCGCGCGCGAGCGGCTGAAGACGCTGCACGCGCAGCACCACCCGCGCGGCTAGTGTCCTGTTCCGTTGTTAACTGGTCTATGTTCACGTAGCATGTTGACGTCAACGGAACGGGAGACGTCAGCATGGTGATGGGACGACCGAAGGCGGAACTGGTGCTGAGCGAAGACGAGCGTTCGCAACTGATGTCGATAGCGCGCTCTCGCTCGATTTCGGCTGCGCTGGTCTCGCGGGCGCGCATCGTGCTGGCGGCGGCTGACGGCGAGCCCAATAGCGCGATCGCGCAACGCCTGCAACTCACGCGTGCCACGGTGGGCAAGTGGCGTCTGCGGTTTCTGGATCAGCGAATCAACGGACTCTATGACGAAGTACGTCCCGGCAAGCCACGCACCATCGACGACGAACGGCTGGCCCAACTGATTCACAAGACCCTGCACAC